>JAKFEE010000051.1:0-29094 GCA_036675815.1 Rhodospirillaceae bacterium | reverse complement strand
ATCGACCAGCGCGCCCAGGAGTTCATGATCCGCAACATCGGCCAGACCACCAGCCTGGACGATCTGCGCGAGACCGTCGTCGCCTGGAATCAGGGGGCGCCGGTGACCGTGGCCCAGGTGGCCGAGGTGCGCTTCGGCGCCGGGGTCAAGCGCGGCGACGCCTCGGTCAACGCCAGGCCGGCGGTGATCCTGGCGGTGCAGAAGCAGCCTGGCGCCAACACCGTCGCCCTGACCCGCGAGGTCGAGCGCGTCCTGGCCGAGCTGCAGAAGACGCTGCCGGCCGACGTCAAGGCCGACCACGTCCTGTTCAAGCAGGCCGACTTCATCGAACGCGCCGTCGACAATGTCGAGGAGGCGCTGCGCGACGGCGCCATCCTGGTCACCATCGTCTTGTTCCTGTTCCTGATGAACGTGCGCACCACGCTCATCAGCCTGACCGCGATCCCGTTGTCGATCGTCGTCACCGCCCTGGTCTTCCAGTGGATGGGCCTGTCGATCAACACCATGACCCTGGGCGGGCTGGCGGTGGCCATCGGCGAACTGGTCGACGATGCCGTCGTCGACGTCGAGAACGTGTTCCGCCGCCTGCGCGAGAACCGGGCCGCCGGCAATCCGCGCCCGGCTGTGGCGGTGATCCGCGACGCCTCGTCCGAGGTGCGCAACTCCATCGTCTACGCCACCGTCATCGTGGTGCTGGTGTTCGTGCCGCTGTTCTTCCTGTCCGGCATCGAGGGGCGGCTGTTCTCGCCACTGGGCGTCGCCTACATCGTGTCGATCCTGGCCTCGCTGCTGGTGTCGCTGACGGTGACGCCGGCGCTGTGCTATTACCTGCTGCCCAAGGCCAAGGCGGTGGCGCACCGCGACTCTTGGCTGGTGCGCCATCTCAAGGCCGGGGATCGCCGCCTGCTGCACTGGTCGTTCGACCACGCGAAGACGGTGATCCTGCCGGCCGTGCTGATGGTCTTGGTTGCCGGTGCCTCGGTGCCGTTCCTCGGCCAGTCGTTCCTGCCGGCATTCAACGAGGGCACGGTCACCGTCAACGTGCTGCTGCCACCCGGCACGGCGCTGTCGGAATCCAACCGCATCGGCACCATCGCCGAGAAGCTGCTGCTGCAGGTGCCGGAGGTTCTCTCCACCGGGCGGCGTACCGGCCGGGCCGAACTCGACGAGCACGCCGAGGGCGTCCACTACAGCGAAATCGACGTCGACCTGAAGTCGTCCGAGCGCCGGCGCGAGGACATCCTCGGCGACATGCGCCGGCAACTTGCCCTGATCCCCGGCATCGCCGTCAACATCGGCCAGCCCATCTCGCACCGCCTCGACCACCTGCTGTCGGGCGTGCGCGCCGAGATCGCCGTCAAGATCTTCGGCGACGACCTCGGCACCTTGCGCGCCAAGGCCGAGGAGGCCCGCGCCCTGATGGCCGGCGTGCCCGGCATCGCCGACCTGCAGGTCGAGAAGCAGGTGCTGATCCCGCAGGTACAGATCCGCCTCGACCGCGACGAGGCCAAGAAGTACGGCCTCGACGTCAACCAGCTCACCGAGGTGCTGCAGGCCGCCCTCAACGGCAAGGTGGTGAGCCAGGTGCTGGAGGGGCAAAGGACCTTCGATGTCGTCCTGCGCCTCGCCGACGACTGGCGCAGTCATACCAGCGACTTCCGCCGCATTCTCGTCGACACCCCCGCCGGCAAGGTGCCGCTCGGCCTGGTCGCCGAGGTGGTCGAGACCAGCGGCCCCAACATGATCAACCGCGACGACGTGCAGCGGCGTATCGTCGTGCTGGCCAACACCGAAGGTCGCGACATCGGCGCCGTCATCGCCGACGTGCAGGACAGCCTGCAGGAACTCGCGCTGCCTGCCGGCTACTTCCTGTCCTACGAGGGGCAGTTCAAGAGCCAGCAAGAGGCGAGCCGGCTGATCGCCATGCTGGCGGTGCTGTCGCTGGCGGCGATCTTCCTGGTGCTCTACAGCCACTTCAAGTCGAGCCGGCTGGCCCTGATCATCATGGCCAACGTGCCGATGGCGCTGATCGGCTCGGTCGCCGCCATCTGGCTGTCGGATGCGACGCTGTCGGTGGCATCGCTGGTCGGCTTCATCACCCTGACCGGCATCGCCGCCCGCAACGGCATCATGAAGGTGTCGCACTACCTGCACCTGATGGAGCACGAGGGCGAGGGCTTCACCAAGGACATGGTGGTGCGCGGCTCGCTCGAGCGGCTGACGCCGGTGCTGATGACCGCCCTGGTGGCGGCGCTGGCCCTGGTGCCGCTGGTGCTGTCGGGCGGCGATCCCGGCAAGGAGATCCTGCACCCGGTCGCCGTCGTCATCTTCGGCGGCCTGATCTCGTCGACCGTCCTCGACACCATCGTCACCCCCGTCGTGTTCTGGCTGTTCGGCCGGGACGCCTGCCAGACCCACATGGCCGCGGCCGCCGTGCCGGCGCCGGCCGAATGAGGAGCAAGAAACGCATGAACAAGACTCTGCTGAGCATCGCCTTGCTGGGCGCGTCGACCCTGCCGGCGCTGGCCGACCATCCGCCGGCGGCGGAGCAGGGCGGCCGCCTCGCCGAGGCACACGGGCACCGCATGGAGCTGGTCACCCGCGGCGCCGCCCTCGAGGTGCTGCTCAAGAACGAACACAACCAGCCGATGGCGGCGGCCGGCTATTCCGGCAAGGCCGTGGTGATGGCGCCCGGCGGCAAGGCCGAGGTGGCGTTGAGCCCGGATGGGACGAAGCTGACCGGCAGCCTGCCGGCCGGTACCGAACTCGCCGCCACCATCCTCGTGCTCAAGGCCAGCGACGGCCACGCCATGAGCGCGCGCTTCCCGGCGTTGCAGCCGGCAGAAGCGCCGCCGGCCGCCGTCGTCGCCCAGGGTAAGGCCGTCTATGACGCCAACTGCGTTGCCTGCCATGGCGCCAACCTGCAGGGCCAGGAGGGCTGGCAGTCGCAGCCGCCGGCGGGCGCGGACAAGCTGGCGCCGCCGCTCGACGCCACCGGCCACGGCTGGCACCACAGCGATCTGCAGTTGGCCGAGTCCATCCGCAAGGGGGCGGATCCGATGCCCCCGTTCGCCGGAGTGCTGAAGGAACAGGAGATCCAGGCGGTGATCGCCTATTTCAAATCCTCGTGGCCAGCGGCGACGCTGGCACAACAGCCGAAGACCGCCGGTGCGGCGGTGCAGCCGGTCGCGACGGGTGCCTCCGGCCATCACGCGGGGCATTGAGCGATGCGGCGTCCTGGCTTGTTGGCGTCCGCTGCGCTTTTCGTCCTTGCGGCGGGCTCGGCGGGCGCCGCTCCCCTCAGCGAGGCCCAGGCGGTTGCGCTTGCGCTGCAGCGTCACCCCTCGATCGAAGCCGCGCAATCAGCCATCCTCGCGGCACGCGGCATCGCAGAGGAAGCCGAGTTCCTGCTGCCGGAGAACCCCCGGATTGGCGTGGAACATGAGAGCGACCGCCTCAGCCGCGACGACGGAGAGCGGCAGTGGGTGGTCTCGCTCAACACACCAATCTGGATCGCCGGTCAACGCTCCCGCCGTCAGGCCTATGCCACGGAGAGGCTGCGCGAGGCGGAACTCAACGTCGAATCGGCGCGCTGGCTGCTCACCGGCGCGGTGCGTGACGCCTACTGGCGCGTCTGGCAGGCCAACGCGATAGCACAAGTCGCGGCCGAGCGGGCGCGCCGCACCGAGGATCTGGCCGCTTTGGCGGATAGGCAGGTGCGGGCTCGCGAGGCGGCGCCCGTCGAGGCGACGCAGGTCAGGGCCGAGGCCCTGGCGGACCGGCAGGCCGCGGTGAAAGCCGAGGGCGAGGTGCGGCGGGCGCTCCTGGCGCTGGCCGAACTCGTCGGCGAGCCTGCCGCCGAGCTGGAAGCGCCGCAGCCGATGGCGCCGCCGGAGCCGGCCCCGGAGTCGGTTGTGGAGGATCGCCCCGACCTGAGGCTGCTCAAGCAGAGGATCCGCTCCGGGCGGGCCGGTCTGGATGTGCAGGACGTGGCTGCCTGGCCGAACCCGGAGGTAGGGCTGGCGTTCACCCGCAAACGCGATGACTTCGCCAGCGACTGGGACAACACCGTCACGCTCGGGGTCACCATCCCCATTCCGGTGGTGGAGCGCAATCAGCGCGAACGGGCCGCGGCATCGGCGGAATACGCTCGTGCGCAGACCGAATACCGGCAGGCGGTGTTGCAGGGCGTCCGCGAACTGCGCCAAGTGGAAGCAGATTGGCAGTCGGCATGGGAGCGGTGGACCTATGCCAAAGAGGCGCTCGCCATAGCTGAGCACAGCCTCCGCTTGTCCGAACGCAGTTACGGCTTGGGGGAGCTCTCGGCGGCGGACCTGATTCAGGAGAAGCGGCGCTGGGCCGACCTCCTGGCCGCCGAGCGCGAGGCAATGGGCGACCTCGCCTTGGCGAAGTCCGCGTGGCGCCAAGCCGTGGGACGGGATGCCGGCGCTTGAAGGCAAGCTTCATCGTGGCCAGCGCCTTGGTGCTGACGGACGCACCCGCGGCGGCCGACGATCAGCCCGTGTCGGTCCAAGAGCGGTGGACGGTCGCGTGTGGGGCCGAGTCGGCCGCTCCGACCTGCACCAGCAACATCGTTGGGCGGCCGTCGGCCAAGCGCCACGGTTGAGCTGCGATTCCGGTCATTGGTGGCAATCCGTACTTCGTGCCCAGCGCGCCCGAGATCGCGAAGCCAGCCCAGCACCTCTTTTGGGTGGCGCGGCTCTGCAAACGCAGCCAAGCCGCCCGTCCAGAACCTATTCAAATTTCCTGATTTGGTCTATCGCGGCGCTATTCAGCCGCCGGGCGAGCCGCTCCGCCCTGATCGTTGTCACAAGCGGCGGTGGCCTTTTTGTAACGCCACACCCGGGGATAATCAGCCCATTTGGCGTCGGCAGGCTATCTCGGCAATTCTACCGTCACCCGCAGGCCGCCATCCATTCGGTTCTCCAGGAGGACATGGCCCCCGTGGGCGTTGATGATCGATTGCGTCACCGCGAGCCCCAGGCCCACTCCCCCTGTATCGCGGCAGCGCGAGTGTTCGAGCCGGTAGAACGGCATAAATACGCGCGCCATCTCGTCTTCGGGGATGCCGGGCCCATCGTCGTCAACAGCGATCACAACATGGTCATCGGCGGCAACAGTGACGCGAGCACGGTGCCCGAACTTGACCGCGTTCTCGATGATATTTTGAAAGGCCCGCTTGAGGGCCAGCGGCCGGCATTCGAGGGCCAGCTTGTCGGGGGTGTCGCATTGCACATCGGCACCGGCGTCGGCCAGGTCGTCGCAAACGGTCCGGACCAGTGCCGCCACGTCTACGGTACGGCGGGGCTCATGGATCGCCTCCTCGCGGGCGAAGGCGAGGGTCGAGCGCACCAGGGCCTCCATCTCATCGAGGGTCGCCAGCATCTTCGTGCGTTCCTCGTCGTCCTCGACGAACTCTGCGCGCAGCCGCAGCAGCGTGATCGGCGTCTTGAGGTCGTGGGAGATGGCGGCGACCATCTGCAGGCGGTTCTCGATCAGCCGGCGCAGCCGTTCCTGCATCCGGTTGAACGCCTCCTGTGCCTGCCGCAGTTCCGTCGGCCCGCCGATCGGCAGCGGTGGCGCACCGACGTCCTTGCCCAACCGCTCCGCTGCTTGGGCGAAGGTCGCGAGCGGGCGGGTCAGCTGCCGCACCGCCCAGAACGCCGCCACGAGCACGCCGGTCGTCATCAGAGCCATCGACAGCAGCGCTTCGAGCGACCACAGCAATGCCCGTTTGGGGACCGCCGCCTCGAAACGTAGCCAGGTGCGGTCGACAAGTTGGATATCCGCCTCTAGGACCTGCCCCCCTGGCAGGTCGGGAAGGGCGAGGCCTGGATGGTGGTGGCGATCTGCGTCGCCGGGATCCATGAGCCGCACTGCGGCCCGCCGACCCACAAGCCCCTCGATATGTGCCCGCATGGCCGCCTCATCCGACGTTTGGGCTGCCGTCCGCACCTGCGGCTCCGTGGCCGCCATCACGGCAAGGCCCGGCCCCGCCGCAGCCTTCAGCAGCGCCGACCGCCACTCTGGTGGGCTGCCTTCGACCACATGGACGATCTCTGCGATACGGCCGGTGATGCTGCGACTGCTAAGTGCCCCGAGCGAACTGCCCCCCTCATGGGAAAAGGTCAGCATGCTGGCGACATGCGACACCATTAGGCCGATCAGCAGGACCAACACCGTCTGGCCAGCCAGCGACCGCGGCAATAGCCTCATTCCCGCGTTACCGCCGGAGTGAACACATAGCCTTCGCCCCACACCGTCTTGATCAGCTTCGGTTCCTTTTGGTCGTCCTCGATCTTGCGGCGCAGGCGGCTGACCTGGGTGTCGATGGAGCGGTCGAACGCGTTGGCGGCGCGCCCGCGCGCCAGGTCCAAGAGCTGGTCGCGGTTCAGCACCCGCTGTGGCCGCTGCAGGAACACCATCAGCAGCTCGTATTCGCCCGAACTGAGCGGCACCACCACGCCGTCGCTGCCCTCCAACTCGCGTCGCGCCGCGTCGAACTTCCAGCCGGCAAAGCGGTAGACGGTGGCTTTCTCCATCGCCTCCTGTTCCGGGGCGGCCTGGCTGCGGCGCAGCACTGCCTTGACTCGCGCCAGCAATTCGCGCGGGTTGAACGGCTTGGGCAGGTAATCGTCGGCGCCCATTTCCAGTCCGACGATGCGATCGGTTTCCTCGCTCATCGCCGTCAACATGACGATCGGCAAAGACGATTGGGCGTGCAGCCACCGGCAAAGGCTCAGGCCGTCCTCGCCGGGCAGCATCAGGTCGAGAATGACCAAGTCGATCCGTGCCGTCTCCAAGGTGCGGCGCATCGCCTTGCCGTCAGGGACGGCGGTGATGCGAAATCCGTGCTGCGTCATGAATTTGCCGACGAGATCGCGAATCTCCCGGTTGTCATCGACTAAGAGGATGTGCGGCGATGCTTCCATGCAGCTACTATACGTGGCGGAACAAGGTCCCGCCCGCTGAAAAATGTAGCCGAGTGTTGCGGCGGGTGAGCGTGTCACACTTTGTCACAAATATCTCGTCGATGGGCAAAGCCCCGTAACAATGGCGGCCTAAAACGGGTAGGCAGATGCGGGGCAGGTGCTTCCGCGCTCAAATCGAGGGTGTCGATGCCTCGCAGCGGCGGTGTTAGCAGTTGGCGGCGCCGTGTATGCGGCGACGGGTGGGCCAGCCGAGGCCCGGAAAGCTACCGTATGGAAGTCGCCCACCTGCGGCTGTTGCGCCGGCTGGGTAGATCACATGCGCCAGCCCGGCTTCGAGGTTGCGGTCTACAATCTTGACGATACTCAGTCGTCGTGCTGGAAGGGCATGTGCCAGCCCAGGCGGTGAACCGTCTGCTGGCCGAGCGGCCGCAAGCCAAGGGTCTCGCCGTCCCCCCATGTCGCAGGGCTCGCCGGGCATGGAGACGGGCGAAAATGCGCCCTACAACGTGGCCCTGTTCGGCACGCCGTTAGGCGCCAAGGTCTACGAGCGGCGGTAGGACACTGAGGGTAAACTCCTTCACGAACACAACGGAGTCAGAGATCGGATAGGCGCGGACTGCGCTATCGCCGGGGCAAGGGTCTGCAACATCCCAGTACGCGTCGTAGGGGGGCGGACCCAGAGAGGGGAGGGCAAAGTATGCCCTCCCCTCTCTTTGGAAAGATTGCGCTTGGCAAGTATCACAGGTTCCGTAGGGAGAATTTTTTTTCGGATAGCCTCCACTCCGCCAGTGCTCTTTGAGTACTGTTTCTCCGAAAAACAGTATATCCGGCAAGATCACCACCGCCGCGAACAGGCACGGATCGACGATCGTCTCGACAACCCCGGGATGCGGCCCCACATGCCGGGCCTAAACATCTAGTCTAGCTAACTCCCGAACGCCTGCCGGGGTGCGCCCGCCCGCCCGTAGCCCGGTGGCCCCTTGGCCCAGGGGTAGCCTGTGACCGCGAGATCGTAGCCGACCTGGAACAGCTCCCGCATATAGGCGGTGTCGAACGGCTGCGGGAGCTGTGTCGTGAAGGTCTTTGGAATGTAGGCGAGATTGAAGTCGATGCCGTCGCGCTGGGTGGTGAGATAGATCTGATAGAGATCGCCGAGGCCCTGGGTCTGGATCAGGGATGAAACCGCCCGGCTCATGATGCTGAACGTGCTGCGCTCGACCTCGGCCCAATCCGGATCGAGGCGGGCATTGCGGATGACATAGAGCTTGCGCTGGCGGGTGATGCGGCGAGCACGCGACAGGGCGCCCACCTCCAGCCCCGGCGGATAGACGAACACCTGCGCGCTGGCGCCGCCGTCCACATGCATCTCCTCATAGGCCGCGCCGTTGGCCTCGACGTCGATCATCACCGGTGGAAACGCCCCCGGAATCGCCGCCGAGGCAACCAGGATGTCATGCACCAGCTCCAGGGCTCGCGGATGCCGGCTGGCGGCGATCTCGCCGATGTTCCAGATCACCGGCCGGCGCGCGTCAAGGTTGGTGGTGCCGATCAGCAGCACGCGTCCCTTGGCGTGCTCGGCGGCAATCGCATCGAGCATTTCGGCGGTGACATAGCGCGCGACCGTCCTCCGCAGCGGTGAGTTGTCGGCTAAGGCGTCCTGGAACAGTACGGCGAGATAGCCGCGCGGCTGCAAGACGTCCCTGGCCGAAAGCGTGGTGTAGACCTCCTCGAGCTGGCGATCGTAGGCCGGCCCCAGAAACGCGAACGGAGCGGTGAGCGCGCCCGTGCTGATCCCGGTCACTGCCTTGAACTCGGGCCGGGTTCCGTGGGCGGTCCAGCCGACCAGCAGGCCGGCGCCGAAGGCGCCGTTCTCGCCGCCGCCCGAGATGGCCAGGAACTCGGCCGGCGGCAAGGTCCGCGACCGGCCGGTGGCGCGGCGCCATGCCACTTCGCGGTCGAAGGCGTCGACCATGGCCCGGCTGAACCGCTGCGCATCGCCATCGCCCCAATAGCGGATTTGGGGCAACCCCAGGACGATGGCCCGGTCCTCGGCCGCGACCGGTACGGCGTTCTGGCGGGTCAGCGACGAGCACGCCGCCATGAGCAGGCAAAGAGCCGCCAGGATCAACCAGGACCGCGCACCAAACTGGTTCATCGCCTGTCTCGCGGCTAGAGCTTCGAAGCGCCGGCGCTATAGTCGGCGCCATTCCACCTTAGACGGGCGCCGCCTATGGCCACTAACGCAGGTTAACGGCGGCGTTGCAAAGAGGGACGGGCGGCCGGATTCTGCCGAACCTCAGCAGCGCCCTGCGCGCCGGCTTTTGCTTCTTCTTGGGATCACCCATCGAACAGGCGGCGGCCCGTAAGGGACGACTGGTTGATGTCCGGCGCGGATCGCCAATATCGAAGGGGCACGTCATTACGGGCGCTTCGAGGGGAGGGATGAACCATGGCTGGCTTGCGTGGAATGTGGCATGGCGCGGTCTGTGCGCTGACGATCGTGACACTGACGGCCTGCACCAGCGGCCCCGATGCACCGCGCGGCCTGACCGCCGCGGGGCCGGCGATGCAATCATCGCCGCGTGTCCCGGGCGCCGTCGTCTGGCGCAAGCCCGGCCTGGATGCGGCGCGCTATACCCGGTTCATCGTCAGCCCGGTCAAAATGTATGAGGGGCCGGATTCCGATTACGGCCGTGCCAGCCCCGCCGACCGCCAGGCCATGGCCCAATTCATGCGTCAGGAATACCAGCGGGCGCTGGGTCAGCGTTTTCGTGTGACGTCGACGCCCGGCCCCAACACGGCGCGCCTGGACCTGACGCTGGCCGGACTGAGCGGCAACGTGCCGGTGGCGGCCACCGCGGCCTCGGTCCTGCCACTGGGCGTGACGCGCAACCTGCTGGCAGGTGGCCAGTCGCCGATGCTGTCCGGCTCCGTCACCTACAAGGGCGAACTGTACGACGCGCAGACCGGTGAATTGTTGGCGGCCTTCGTGACTTCGAAGACGCCAGGCGCCCTGGACCTCGGCGCCACCATCAGCGACCAGGCGGCACAGCAGGCGGCCATAACCGAAAGCGCCCAAGATTTCCGCGACGCCATGGGGTCGGCCCAACTGGCGTCCGCGCGCGGCGCCCGGTAAGGCGGCGCCCGTCGCCGCCAGGGCGCCCACGGTGGCCAGCCCCGCATCGTCGGCGGTGTCAGATGGTGCGGGGCGGTGACTGCGTTGACTCAGTAGCCAGGCGGCGCGGTCACGGCGACGTAAGAGGGTTCGCCCTCGACATAGCTGTAATTGTACCAGGACCCGTTGCACCCGTAATAGCTGACCCCCTCGACCGCAACGACGTTCGGCGTGCAGGGAAGCGTGGTCACCACGGTAGGCGCAGCGGTGGCGGTGCCTGCGACATAGCCGACGGTGGCGCCCACCGCCGCGCCCGCCAGGGCCCACCCCAATTCGTCATTATCATCATCCCAGTCGTAGTGATGGTCGTCCCAGTCGTCGGCGATATCTGCTGCCGCCCCCGTACGAGCCTCGGTCCGTTCGCTCCGCTCCTGCTGGCGGATGTCGGTGCGCTCGGTAGAGCCCTGCTGCCGCTCCGCCTGCCGTTCGGTGCGCTCCTGCTGGCCCTGGGTGCGCTGCTCGGTGCGCTCCTGCTGGCCGGCGGTACGCTGTTCCGCCCGTTCGCCCTGCCGGGCGCTGCGTTCCTGCTGGCCGGCGGCGCGCTGTTCCGCCCGCTCGCCTTGCCGGGCGCTGCGTTCCTGCTGGCCCGCGGCGCGCTGTTCGGCCCGTTGCGATGTTTGCGCACGTTGTTGCGCTTGGGGGCGCTGCTGGGCGAGTTGTTGCGTCTGCGGGCGCTGGGCCGGACGCTGGCCGGCCCCCGCCTGGCGCTGGGGCCGCTGTGCCATCTGCGCCGGGCGCTGCACCTGCCGCTGCGCCATCCCGGCCTGGCGAGAAGGCGCAGGCCGCGCCGCCCGCGACGAGAAGCCGCCGCCCGCCGCGGGTCCCGCGCGGGAGAAATTGCGCCCGCCGCCACCGCCGCTGCCCCTGCGTTGGGCATCGGCGTCCTGGACCAGCCACGCCACCGTCAGCAGCGAGGCGAAGATCGAGCCGATCATTCGCGACGATCGGGACATCATTTTGGTGTTCCTTCTGTCGGGCCGGGCGTGGACGGCGCGTCGCTCCCCGGCCGGCGGACGTTGACCAGGAACGGGATACGCTGCGCACCCTCGGGCGGAACGAAAGCAACCTGCGCCGACGGCACTGCGGGATCGAGGTTCCAATCCGTCAAGGCGGCGCGGTATTGCGGTGCGCCCTCTTCCGCCTTGTAGGTGACGACCACGCGCTGCGGTAGAGGCGGCCCCTCGGCGGCCACCCAAATCTCGAAATCCACATCCGCCGTCTGGCCGGCCAGATGGTCGGTCGGCACCGGGGTCAGCACATCGCGTTCGACATAATCGAGCGACTGCAGGCGCCGCTCGAGTTCGCTCGGCAGCGTGCTGACCAGCAGCAGCGCCAGCGGCAGCCGCACTTTCATCTCGCTGACGATGTGGCGAACGGCGTCATCGACGCTACCCGCCTTCTCGATCCGCCCGTAGACGTTCTCGGCCGGATCGAACACGGTGATGGCGGTGCCGTCGAACGTCACCAGCCTCTGGCGGCCATCGCTTTCCTGCGCCTCGACCCTGAGGCGGTCAGGGCGGCCCAGCAGGATCGAGCGCCGCTCACCGAAGGTGATTTTCTGCCCCGCCTCCTGCACCACGTCGTAGCCGGCCGTGAAAGTCACGCTGAAGCGTTGCGCCTGCGCCAGGGTCTCTGCCATGTGCATGAGGACATCCAGCGCTTCGTCGTCGATGGGCGCGGGCTCCGACTCCTCCTGTCCGGTGGCCGGTTGCGCGGCATCGGCGGGCGATTGCTCGGCAGCGGCCACCGGCGTTGCCAGCATCAGCCAAATGAAGAGTAGGGGCAGCGACAGTCGTATCAGCCAGTTCATCAATGCCGCCTTTCTTCTTCTTGGGCGCGTCTTCGTGTGCGCGCCTGCGCTAGTCGCCCCAGCTCAGGAAAAAGCCGATGTCCCCGGGTACGCCGCCTGGGAAATTGATGACCATGGCCTTGAGCTTGTAGCCCTGCGGCTGAGCGAACTCCTTGTAGCGGTCATAGAGCTGCTTTGCCTTACCCTGCAGGGTCTTCGGCCAGTCCCGGTCACCGCTGTTGATAGCTCGCCCATCGTCGGCGCAAAGCGAGGAGGGGAAGCTATACACCATCGCCTCCATATGCCCCTGCGCCACCGCGTTCATCACCAGTTGGCGGATCTTTGCCCGTTCGCCCTCGCTCACCTGCCCTTTGAGAAAGCCATCGGTGAATTTCGCATGCTCCTCTTGGGCTCGTTCGCGCGCCTTCCGGCTCTCCTCCATGGCGCGCATCTCTTTTTCCAGCATCTTCATGCGAAGCTCGCTCGCGCTCGGCACGCGCGTCGCGGAATCGGTCTGCTTGTTTTCGGCCATAGTCTGCTCCCGCGCTTTTCGGCCATGCGCCTGCGTGGCTGGCCCGCGGCGCTTCGTCAGCGTTTAACCATGGCCCTCCGCTAGGCGCGGGAGAACGTACGTAACGGTAAGACACCCGAGCGCGCTTGGAACGACGGCCTCGATTCGGCACCGTCGATGCGGACGGATTCCCAGACGGGAGCTATTGCCGATGTCGGACCAGGAGCCCTTGGGGGCCATGCCTACCGTGGCGTACGCCGTCAAGTTCTGGCGCGACGGATGGCGACGCTCGGGACAAGGCCTGCCAGGCTTGGGCGATGCCATCGAGTACTGGACCGACGCGTGGCAACGATCGGTGCTCTATCTGAACGCCATGCGCCGGCGGGCCGACCAGTACCAGGAGCACGCCGCGCGTCAGGCGCCGCATGTGCTCAGCTATGGCGCGGAGCTGGTCTGCGACGGCCGAGCCCTCGACCGTCCGGTCAATTATGTCCTGGCGCGCATCATTCCCACTGGCGACGTGGTCATCGACGCGGTCAAGCGGCCGTTCGTCATCGTCGACCCGCGCGCCGGCCACGGCCCGGGCATCGGCGGTTTCAAGGCGGACAGCGAGATCGGCGTCGCGCTGAAGGCTGGGCACCCGTGCTATTTCATCGGTTTCCTGCCGGAGCCGATGCTGGACCAGACCATCGAGGACGTCGCCTGCGCCGAGGCGGCCTTCCTCGAGATGGTCATCGCGCTCCATCCCAAGGCCGAGGGCAAGCCTTGCGTGATCGGCAACTGCCAAGCGGGGTGGGCGGTGATGATGCTGGCCGCGATCAGGCCCGAGCTGTTCGGGCCGATCATCGTCGCCGGCTCGCCGCTGTCATACTGGGCCGGCGTGCGCGGCAAGAACCCGATGCGCTACTCGGGCGGCCTGCTGGGGGGCAGCTGGCTGACGGCCCTGACCTCGGATTTGGGCCAGGGCAAGTTCGACGGTGCCTGGCTGGTGCAGAATTTCGAGAACCAGAACCCGGCCAACACGCTGTGGAGCAAGCAATACAATCTTTACTCGAGGATCGACACCGAGGGCGAACGCTATCTCGGCTTTGAACGCTGGTGGGGCGGCCACACCATTCTCAATGCCGAGGAAATACAGTTCATCGT
Source organism: Rhodospirillaceae bacterium (assembly GCA_036675815.1). GTDB lineage: Bacteria > Pseudomonadota > Alphaproteobacteria > Rhodospirillales > Magnetospirillaceae > JAKFEE01. The sequence continues at coordinate 15,520 of JAKFEE010000051.1, read as the reverse complement.
CGATGAACTCTTCGTCGGCAATAAGCTGGCGGCAGGAGAGATTCGCACCGGCGACGGCATGGCCGTGGATCTGCGTAACATCCGTTCGCCCATCCTCGTCTTCTGTTCCAAGGGCGACAACATCACGCCGCCGCAGCAGGCGCTCGACTGGATCCTCGACCTCTACGACGACGTCGACCACATCCGCGCGCACGGCCAGACGATCGTCTACACGATCCACGAGAAGATCGGACATCTCGGCATTTTCGTCTCGGCCGGGGTGGCTCGGAAGGAGCACGGCGAGTTCGCCAGCAATATCGATCTCATCGACGTGCTGCCGCCGGGGCTGTACGAGGCCGTGCTGGAACCGAAAGGCGCGGCCGCCCTCAATCCCGAGCTGGTGACGGGCGAATGGATCATGCGCTGCGAAGAGCGGACCCTGGATGATATTCGCGCGCTTGGGGGCAATGACCTCGAAGACGAGCGCCGCTTTGCCTCGGCGGCACGGCTTTCGGAGATCAACCTTGCCCTTTACCGCGCCTTCGTGCAGCCGGCGGTGCGCGCGATGGTGACGCCGCCTATGGCCGAAGCATTGCGGCGCCTGCATCCGCTCCGGCTGCAGTTCGCGATGTTCGGCCGAGCCAATCCCGCAATGGCCTGGGTCGAAGACGCCGCCGCGCGTGTACGCGAGGAGCGCCGGCCCGCGTCCCCGGACAATGTGTTCCTTGGCCTTCAGGAGCAGGTCTCGCAGCAGATCGTCAGTGCCTTGGATGGCTGGCGCGAAACGGTGGAGCGGGTGGCCGAGGACACGTTCCGCGCCGTTTACGGCGCGCCGCCCTTGCAGGCGGCGCTGGGCATCGATACCGGGGCCGCGCACCCGCCGCGCCACGCGGCGAAAAGCCTTCTGACCCGGGAACTGGTCGAGGCGCGCATCAAAGAATTGAGGTTGCGCATGACCGAAGGCGGCCTGCCGGAGGCGATGGCCCGCGCCCTCCTTTATGTCGGCATGGCGCGCGGCGGCGCCGACGAACGCGGGTTCGAGGCGATCCGGCGCATGCGTCAGGCCAAGGGCGCGGCGCGCATGCCGCTGGCGCAGTTCAAGGCGATGATGCGCGAACAGTATTTCATGCTTGTCATCGACTCCGCCGCCGCCGTCGCCGCGATCCCGGACCTGCTGCCGGTCGATGCCCGTGCCCGCGAGAGCGCCCTCGCCAGCGTCGAAGAGATCCTTCGCGCGCGGGGCGACGTCACCGACGGCGCCGCCCAGCGCCTTGCCGAGATCGCCGATCTCTTCGCTATCGAAAAGGCGTCCACGGCCACGGCCGCGCGCGGCCGTGGCAAGGGCGCCAGCGCGATATCCTCGGCCAAATCCAGCGCAGGCCGCAGGCGCGCCAAGGAGGGGCCGGCTGCACCCGAGGCGGAGGTTATCCAGGCCATCGGCCGCGCGCCCGGCCAACCGAAGTCGTGGCAACGGCGACCGCAATGATCGAGCGGCCATGACAGGGAGCCACCGCGATGTCTGATACCGCCACCCAGGCGGCCACGCCGTCCAAATACGACCGTCTCATCGCCGCTGCGCGCGAGGTTGCACCGGCAGTGACCATCATCGCCCATCCTTGCGATGCCGCGTCGCTCACGGGCGCGATCGAGGCTGCCGAGGCAGGCCTGATCGTGCCGGTGCTGGTCGGCCCCGAGGCCACGATCCGGGCGGTCGCGGCGGCGAACGGCATCGACCTTGCCGGGCGCGAGATCGTCGACGCTCCGCACAGCCATGCCGCCGCGGCGCAGGCCGTCGCGCTCATCCGCGCCGGCAAGGGCGAGTTGTTGATGAAGGGCAGCCTGCACACCGACGAACTGATGCACGAGGTCGCCGCCTCGGCCACCGGGCTGCGCACCGATCGTCGTATCAGCCATGTCTTCGTCATGGACGTGCCGGGCCATGCCGAGACGCTGTTCATCACCGATGCCGCCGTCAACATCTTCCCCGACCTCGACGCCAAGCGCGACATCGTCCAGAACGCCATCGACCTGTGGCGCGGCGTCGGTCTCGGTGAGCCGCGCGTCGCCATCCTGTCGGCGGTGGAGACGGTGACCACCAAGATCCCGTCGACCATCGAGGCCGCGGCCCTGTGCAAGATGGCCGAGCGCGGCCAGATCACCGGCGGCGTCCTCGACGGCCCGCTCGCCTTCGACAACGCCATCGACCCCGAAGCCGCCCGCATCAAGGGCATCGCCTCGCCGGTGGCCGGGCACGCGCAGATTCTGCTGGTGCCCGACCTCGAAGCCGGCAACATGCTGGCCAAGAACCTGACCTTCCTCACCCATGCCGACGCCGCCGGCATCGTTCTCGGCGCCCGCGTGCCGATCGTGCTGACCTCGCGCGCCGATTCCGTGCGCACGCGCCTGGCCTCGTGCGCGGTCGCCTCGCTGTATGCCGCGGCCCGGCGACGGGTGACCAGCGTGGTGGCGGCCTGATGCCATGGACGCCATCCTCGTCGTCAACGCCGGCTCGTCCAGTCTCAAGTTCCAGATCTTCGACATCGGAAGCGGCGGTTTGGTGCGCCGGTTCCGCGGCCAGATGGATGGCATCGGCGTCCATCCCCGGCTGCGCGCCGCGTCACCGGACGGAACCACCCTGGTCGATCGCGCCTACGCCGCCGAGGCCGTTCCCGACCTGCCGGCGGCGGTGAGGGAGACGCGCGGCTGGCTGCGCACCCTCGACGGCGTCGAGTTGCGCGCCATCGGCCACCGCGTCGTCCATGGCGGGCCGGATTATGCCAAGCCGGTGCGGGTCGATGTCGGGGTGCTCGAGGCGCTCGCGCGTTTCGAGGCACTGGCCCCGCTGCACCAGCCCAACAACCTGGCGCCCATCCGCCTGGCCATGCAGATCGACCCCGATGTCCCCCAGGTGGCCTGTTTCGATACCGCCTTCCACCGTGGCCATCCCGAGATCGCCGACTGCTATGCCATGCCCCGTCGGTTCTACGAGGAAGGCGTGCGCCGCTACGGTTTCCATGGTTTGTCCTACGAATACATCGCCGAACGCCTGCGCGAGGTGGCGCCGGAGATGGCGCATGGCCGGGTCATCGTCGCCCATCTCGGCAGCGGCGCCTCGATGTGCGCAATGCAGGGCGGCCGCAGTGTCGAGAGCACGATGGGTTTCACCGCGCTCGACGGCCTGCCGATGGGCACGCGTCCCGGGCAGCTCGACCCCGGGGTGGTGCTCTATCTCATCGCGCAGAAGGGCATGACGGCTGATGCCGTATCGGACCTCCTGTACCGCGACTCCGGACTCAAGGGCCTGTCGGGAATTTCCAACGACATGCGCGACCTGCTCGCCAGCCAGGACCCGCGGGCGGCGCTGGCCATCGATCATTTCGTCCACCGCGCCGGACTGAATGCCGGGATGCTTGCCGCCGCCCTCGGCGGGCTCGACGGCTTCGTCTTCACCGCCGGCGTGGGCGAGAACTCGCCGCCGATCCGGGCCCGCCTGGCCGAGAAACTGGGATGGCTGGGGGTCGAGTTGGATACCGACGCCAACCAGCGCGGCGCGACGCGCATTTCGACGGCGGCGAGCCGGGTTGCCGTCTACGTCATCCCGACCGACGAGGAGATGATGATCGCGCGCCACACCCTGGCCCTCACCCGCCCCACCCAGGCCGTGGAACCACCGGAGCCGAGCCATGTCCATCCCTAGCGCCAAGGCCAAGCTGCTCGAGGGCCGCAGGGGCCTCATCGTCGGCATCGCCAACGATCACTCCATCGCCTGGGGTTGCGCCCGAGCCTTCCGCGCCCTCGGCGCCGAGCTTGCGGTGACCTATCTCAACGAACGGGCGAAGCCGCATGTCGAGCCGCTGGCGCGCGAGATCGAGGCGACGATCCTGATGCCGATGGACGTCGCCGTCCCCGGCCAGCTCGAGGCCGTGTTCGAGCGCATCGGCGAGACCTGGGGCACGCTCGACTTCCTGGTCCACTCCATCGCGTTCTCGCCGAAGGACACGCTTCAGGGCCGCGTCACCGACGCGCCGCGCGACGGTTTCCTGAGCACCATGGAGGTGTCCTGCTGGTCGTTCATCCGTATGGCGCATCTGGCCGAGCCGCTGATGACGAACGGCGGCACCCTGTTCACCATGACCTATTACGGCGCGCAGATGGTGGTGGAGAACTACAACGTCATGGGCGTTGCCAAGGCCGCGCTGGAGAGCGCCGTGCGCTATATGGCCGCCGAGCTCGGCCCCAAGGGCATTCGCGTCCATGCGATCTCGCCGGGGCCGCTGGCCACGCGCGCCGCGTCGGGCATTCCCGAATTCGACGAGCTGCTCGACAAGGCGCAGGCCAAGGCGCCGGCGCGCGCCCTCGTCAGCATCGACGACGTCGGCGTCGCCACCGCGTTCCTGGCCCACGACGCCGCCCGCCTGATTACCGGACAAACCCTATACGTCGATGGCGGCTATCACATCATCGACTGAGGTCGAAACATGGCGACACGCAGATGGCAGCCGGCCATGGCGCTCCAGTCCCGCCCCGACAGGCCCACCTTGCGCAACCCGTCCAGGATCGCCTGGATCAGATCGAGAGAGAGGTCGTGCTTCAGCAAGTCCGCCGCCGCACGATCCGCATAGGCCGGATCGATGGCCAATATCCGCTGCACCGCGGCTCGCGCCTCGTCTTGGCGGCGAAGCTGTGCTGCGGCGATGGCTTCGAGGACGTGTCCCCACACGGTATGCGGCATGCCAATCTTCCTGGCTTCGACCAGGGCACGATCATAATGCCCGTGCACATAGTGGAAGAGAGCCAATCCGAGGCGATATCGTCCCGGCTGCAGCGGGTTGCGGGCATAGCATTGTTCGAGAAGCGGTACCGCCTGGGGCCACTGTGCCAGCAGCGCGTGGCGCAGGCCAAGCTCCGCCAGGATCAAAGTGTCGTCCGGATTTAGCGAGCGGCCGGTCTCGAGTTCATCGAGACTGCCGGAATGATCGTGAGATAGCCAAAGAGCAAGCGACAGTGCCTGGTGGGGACGGCATGAGTACGGCGCGAGTTCAACGGCACGGTGCGCGAGGTTCAGCGCCCGCTCGAGCGGATCAATGCCATTTCCCTGTCTATCGGGGCCGAACTGGTACTTGTCGGAATACACCAGGGACAGACAGGCCATCGTCTGGGCATAGCCGGGGTCGTGGGCGACCGTTCGCTCGAGGCAGGCCCGCACGCACTCGTGACTCTCGCGGCTGGGCGAGCGCCAATACTGGTGGAACAGCATCACGCATTCCTGCGCGTTCAAGCTCTCCGGCCGCCTTCCTTCGAGCTTTTGCGCCGCATCGCTGAAGATGACGCCATAAGGCTGGGCCAGGATACGCGCGATACGGGTCGCGACCTCATCTCGTGTCGTGAACACTTCCGCAGGATCGAGGCTGCGCTCGAAGTTTGCCGCCCACACATTCCGCCCCCTGCGCGCATCGACCAGCAACGCCTCGACCGTAAAGTGATCGTCCGACAGCGTGGTGCCGCCTCTCAGGGCATAATCGAAGCAAGAACAGGCCTGGGAATCTGCGAGATGGCGGTCGGCGTCGTTGTCGGCGCACGGCGGAGCTTCCGGGCCGAAGACCAACAGGTCGGTGAAGCGTGTCAGGCTGACGACGAGGTGGCGCGTGAAACCGCGTGTAAAGCCTGTCAAGGCTGCCGGGGCACCATCTTCGTCAAAGGGTAGCACCAGGATCCCCGGGCCGTGTGGGCTTGCGGACGCCCGCTCCGCACCCGAGTCGCCGGCACGGGGCGGCCACCCCGCTTCGAATCTTGCACCGTAGGCGCCTTTGGGGATCGAAATCCAGACGCGATCATGCTTGCCGCCGGTAAGATAGTAGCGCTCCAGCGAGCGCCGCAACCGCCGTGCCTCGATGCGGACGATCGCATCGGTTTGCGGATCGAAGCTGGCGTCGCGGCCAAAGACCGCGGTCGCGATGCTGTAGGCCTTAATGCGTTCACCTCGCCCGGCCAGCACCTCCTGGACGACATAGCGAAGGAAGCGACGGTTGCGCTCCGAGGCGTCGAAATCGGCAGAGCGCAGGATGCATTCGAGTTGCTGCAACACGGCGTCCGGCGCACAGGCGGGGCGTGGCATAGTGGCAGCGTCCATTATGTTCCACTCCGGGATTGAGCGCTGAAGGGCCGGTTCTTTCGCCACCGACGGCTCCACGCCGGCCCGACGATGGGGGGCGTCAAGGGGAGCCTGGCCTTGACGATAGTCATAATCCGCCGGGACTGAGCTGCCGCTATTAACACGGGTTAACTTAATGCGGGCCGGCAAATCATCGCCGGCGCGTGCCGTCATGGGCTTGGTGACGGCCGATCCCCGTGGTGTCCGGCATCGCCGGCCACGGATTCGGTGAACTGGCGCTCCAAGGGCGCTCCCACCGTCGTGGGGACGGTCGCATCGTCCATCATCACCCACGCCGTCAGCAGTTCGTAGAAGACGGCCAGCACGATGGGACCGAGGAACAGGCCGATGAGGCCATGGGTGAGCGTACCCCCGACCAGGCCGATCAGGATCACCAGCATCGGCGTGCGCAGCCCGCGCGACATGACGATGGGCTTGAGCACGTTGTCGATGAGCATGATGGGCAGGATGTAAAGGGTGAATACCAAGGCGGGCACCGCGTCCATCGCCACCCAGACCCAGATGGTGACGGGTATGAGCAGTAGCCCCGGTCCGATTTGAATAATGCTCAAGATCAGGACGCCGACCGTGATGAGCCCCGCACCGGGGATTCCGGCGAAGAGAAGGCCGATCCCCGCCAACAGGGCTTGCAGTACCGAGACGCCGACCACGCCGCGGGAAACATTGCGGATGGTGGCACCGGTGAGGTTGATGAAGGCCTCGCCGCGATCGGCCACCACCCGCTTGGCAAGTCGGCGGGCGCCTTCGGCAAGGGCGGGGCCGTGACCATATAGAAAGCCGGCGATCAGCACCGAGGCCGCGATCGTAAATACGCCACCCGCGACGCTGGCGATGGTGCCAAGGAGCGTGCCGCCGGTGCTGACAAGGAATGGTCGGTGCGCGCTGAGCACGGATTGCAGGTTCGTAGCGGCCAGAGCCCAGAAATCATAGACATTCTCGCCGATGAGCGGCCACGTGCGGACGCTTTCCGAGGGCGCCGGTACGCTAAGGGTCCCGTCCCGCAGTCCCACGATCAAGGCCTGCACGGATTCGACCAGACTGAGCGAAAGCGCCGCCGCCGGGCCGAGGACGACTGTGAGCCCGAGAACCGTGATGACGGCGGACGCCAGCTTGGCCCGCCCTCCCAGGTGGGCGGTGAGCCATTGATGCACCGGGTACAGCGAGACCGCAAGGATCACCGCCCAGACGACGAGGTTGAGAAATGGAAGAACGACGACGATCGACCAGTAGGCAAACAGGGCGATCAGGCCCAGCCTGGTTGCGATATCGACCGCGATGACGTCGACGCTGCGGCTCGTTGTCTGATGGACTTCATGTTCGGCCATGCCCGGGCCTTGCCGGAGTATATGATCGGGGTATGGGTTCCCGGCGCCGGTCCGCCGCCGGCCGCCTTAGTGCACCAGGAAGACGAAGTTCATCCAACTGCTCATGCGCAACAGGACGCGACGGAGCACGCCGATGTGATGGAAGTGGGCGGTGTAGATTGCGACTTCCGCGCTGATTCCGCCCGGCAATTGGTAGGCCGAGATGTCGTCGAGGACGTCGATCATGGCAATCCCCAGGGCCGGACGCCGGCGTTCCGGCGCCGACGGGTCGACCAGCGCTCCGGTCGGTTGCAGTTCCCCTTGCGCGATCACGTTCACCAGCGCCTTGACCCGGCCCTTGAAGATCCGTCCGGGCACGGCCTTGAACGCAATTTCGGCCTCATCGCCGACGATGACGCGTTGCAGCGAGTTCTCGATGAAGGCGGCCCCCAACACCATGTCCTCGCTGTTCACATAGACCATGACCGGCCTGAGCGGCAGCGGCACCGCCATCGCGCCCGGGCGGAGGAACAACTGCGTCACATAGCCGTCGGCAGGCGCGCGGACCGTGGTCTGGTCCAACTCGTACTCGGCGTCCTTCAACTCCGCCTGAAGGCGCGCGACCGTGGGATTGACGCCGCCGATTTCGGCCTCGTAGGCGATCCGCGCCTGTTCCGCCCGCGCCAGGGCCGTCATCACCGCCGCTTCGGCGCCAATGTAGACGCCACGCTGGTTCTCCACCTGAAGTTCGGTGATGGGCAGCGGCCTCCCGGCTTGCCGCGCGGCCTCGTTGGCCTGGTAGGAGCGGTCGAACGCCTGCTTGGCGCGATCGCGCGCCGCCGATGCCTCCTCCACCGCAGAAGTGGCGGCGCCGAACGCGGCGCCGAGTTCGAGCACATTCTGCTCGGCTTCGGCCAACGCCGCCCGCTTGGCCTCGACCGCATACTCGAAGGGGCGCGGGTCGATGCGGAACAGCACGTCGTCCTTTTTCAGCGGCACGTTGGCGCTCACCGGAACCTCGACCACCCGTCCGCGGACCGTTGGCAGCACCGGGGTGGTGGTGAAATAGATCCGCGCGTCGGTGGTGAAGGGATGATTGTAGCTCATCATCAGGATCAGCCCCGCGATCAGGACGATCCCACCCAGCATAGCCGTCGGCACGGTCCATTTGTTGACCGGGATCTTGAAGATCTTGAAGGTCGCGTAGGCGATGGCGGTGTAGGTGAGGATGAGCAGCAGATCCATCAGCGCGCCTCCTCCGAGAGCCGCTGCTCGAGCCGCGCTATCCTGGCCTGCAGATCGGCGATGGTCGCCGCCTCGGTCGCGGCAGGCGGCGCCGCGGCGCTGCCCTCGCGGAAGCCCCAGCCGCGGCTGGGGCGATAGAGCATGGCCCAGATCCACAGAAACGGCCAAATTGCGTGCAGTGTGAACAAGCTGACCCAGCCGGCGACATGGATCGCATCCTGGTGCGGGTGATCCCGGCGCTTGGCGATTTCATAGGGAATGTCGTGGATCGCGATGATCCCGTAGAACAAGGTCAGCACTACGAAGATCAATACGCCCAATGCAAAGTAGTCCAGGAACATGACTTTGCACCTCACCGAGCGGAAACCGACGTTGGCCGACCAGCCCCTGAGCACTAGGTGGCCAAGACCTGCGAGGCTTAGAAAGTACGTAACTGTAAAGAAGGGCGCCGGCCAAGCGGCCACCCGAAACGCCTTGGCCACGAAGTCCCAGAGGACCCGTGGAGCGGGCGCCGAAAGCCGCACCTTTCCCGGATTTTCGGCCAGCCGAGAGCGTTTCCCACTCCCTCCGCCATTTCCAAAAACGCGCTCTCCGGCGCGCCGCTTACCTGGGGCCGCTCCGCCGCAGATCCTCGCAGACCATCTCGAGCCGGCGCTGTTTGAGAAACTGCATCGGGGAGGCGTCGCGGAAACGTTTGAATCCGACGAGCAACGTGCGCTCGCTGACGCCCGAAGCGGCGACGACGTCGCTCAAGGTGACCGACTTTTCCATGTTGTCCAGCATGAATTCTTCGGCGCGCGCAACTTAATATGGCACCGCAGGCGAGAGTGGGCGGCTGAGAGCCTCTCCGCAGGTCGGTCCGGCAGCCACATGTCGAACCAGCGGATGGCGGCGCGGATCACCTCGTCCATGGTGCCGGGTGGCCGTGAAAGGATTCCTTGTTGCTTCAGCGGCGGAAGATGCACGTCTTCCGGCATGTAACACTCCGAGACGGAGTCAACAGCAGAGGAAGCCGTGATGGCCCGCCCGCTGCGGCCAGAACCCCCATGGCGGTCCTCACCGGAAACGGGTGCAAACGGGCAAACCGGATCGCGGTTCCAAGTCGTTTCACCCCGGCATGTTCGAGGGGCTTGGCGTTCCGCCGAGAGTATCGCGGACATAGACCATGCGGATGATCACAATGGCTGCGACGGCGATGGGGGTGGCGAAGAGCAGGCCAATGAACCCGAACAGCAACCCGAAGGCAACCGCGGCCGCCACGGTCAAGGCCGGGGGCAGCGACACGGCCCAGCGCTCGGCCAGCGGCGTGACGGCATAGCTCTCGATCTGCTGGATGAGGAGATACGCCAGCGCCACCCAGACCACGGTCATGCCTCCCGTCGTCAAGGCGACCAGCAGTGCGGGAACCGCTGCCAGCCACGGGCCGAGGATCGGGATGAATTCGAGCACGCCGGCGATCAGGCCAAGGGCCAGCGCCATCGGCACACCCAGCAGCCACAGGGCGAGGGTCACCAGTACGCCGATGGTAAGCATCGAGACGAACTGCCCGACCATCCACAGCCAGAGTGCCCGGCCCGTCGCGTCCAGCACGTCGCCTGCCCGCTCATGGCGGTTCTTGGGCAGCAGCAGGAGCAAGCCACGGCGGTACAGCCCCGGCGAAGCCGCCAGATAGATGGCCGTGAAGGCGACGACCAGGATCCCGGCAAGCGCATCGACCAGAATCGAGGCCGCGCCGGTTATTCCGGAGATGAGGCCGCTGCCCAGCAGTCCGCCCCCGCTGCCGCCGGTCTGTCTTGGCAGAAGGCCGCTCAGCCCGCTGCCCTGCAACGACTGACGCAGTTGATCGATGCCCTTGGGCAGGATTTGACTCAGTTGCTGGGCCTGGGCGGCGATCTGCTGGCCGAAAAGCCAACCGGCGCCGACCAGCAGCGCCACCAGCAGCACCAGGACCGTAGCCAGTGCTCCGCCCGGAGATAAGGGGGTCCAACGAGCCAGCAGATGAGCGAGGCGCCTTAGGACGACGGCAAACAGTATGCCGCCGAAGACCAGGATCAGAAGTGACGCGATCTGCCACAGCGCCGCCGCCAAGCCGACCAAGAGAAGGAACACTAGAACGCGGCGGGTGAAGCGAACCAGGTCCCGCTTTTCGCCTTCGGCGCCGTCGGTCGAGCGTGCCTCGGCCGGGAGTTCACCATCGTCTTTGCCGAGTGTCGCCCCTGCCGTGGCCCGATGGGGTTCATCTCGGGTCCTCCTGCCACGGTCGTCGGCCATAGCTGTCTCCATCCGCTTCGGCGTGACCGGGGGCTCTTGGGCAGGTGTGCACGGCACCGGGAAGCCCCTACCGCCGCCGTCCGTTCCTGCCTGCCAACAAGGGTGACGGGAACGCGGTTCCTTGTCCAAACGCATGAGCTTGCGCACCGACCAGAGAAGGCTTGATTCCGGCGTCGTTCCCCCCGCCAATTTCTCCCCTGTCGAATGTGCTCCGTTCGACGACAGCGGGATCAAACCCTTCTCTACTCCCATCTTCCTTGCCTCGCCTCCGCCGGAGGCATAGGTTACATGTAACCGGCATGGAGGTCTGGGATGGCCACTGCCAACGGCAGGCCGAGTTCGCGCGACAAGGTGCGGAGCTATCGCCAGCGTATGCGCGCCAATGGCTTGCGGCCTGTTCAAATTTGGGTTCCCGATACGCGCAGCGCCGCGTTCGCCGTCGAAGCACACCGGCAGTCGCTGGCCGTCGCCCGCAGCCGCCACGCCGATGAGGACCAGGCGTTCATAGACGCCGTCTCCGAGGACGAGGCGGGTGAACCGCGGTGAGATATGGACGGTGTCCGGGGTGGGCTACGTCGGCAAGCCGCGTCCGGTCGTCATCGTGCAGGACGACCGCTTCGACGCGACGGCATCTTTGACGGTCTGCGTCTTCACCGGGGACGAAACCGAGGCGCCGTTGTTCCGCTTGGTCGTCGAGCCAACGCAGCGGAACGGCCTGCGCGCCACCTCACGACTCATGGTGGACAAAATAACGACCGTCCCGAGGGGCCGACTGGGCGAGCGCGTTGGGATCCTGGAATCGGAGCACATGGTCCGACTGGAGCGGGCCATCATGGTCTTTCTGGGACTGGCATAGAGAGCGGTGCGGACCCCGCAGCGTCCCTCCGCTGTTTCATCATCGCAGTCTATCGCCAGGAATGCCGCACCGCGCACCGCTCCGGCCTTCCGGAACTTGCATCTGCCTTGGCCGTTGACCCTGACGTCACCAAGAGAGTGCTGTCGCCATGGCCTTGCGGATCGAAGACTATGCCCTGATCGGCGATACCAACACCGCGGCGCTTGTGGGCGTGGACGGGTCGATCGACTGGCTGTGCCTGCCGCGCTTCGATTCCGCCGCCTGCTTCGCCAATCTGCTCGGTACGCCCGACAACGGCCGATGGTTGGTCGCGCCGGAAGGCCAGGTGCGGCGCACCGCGCGTCGCTATCGGGACGACACCCTGGTGCTCGAGACGGATTTCGACACCGACGACGGCGCGGTGACCGTGGTCGACTTCATGCCGATCTGTGTCGAGGGCGACGTCCACGACCTCGTCCGGCTGGTCATCGGCCGGCATGGCCGGGTCGCGATGCGCACCGAGATCGTCATCCGCTTCAACAATGGCCGGACGATCCCGTGGGTGCGTCGCCGCGCCGGAGGCATGCGGGCGATCGCCGGGCCAGACCTGCTGGAGGTGCATACCCCCGTGCCCTTGCATGGGCGTGATTTCCATACCTATGGCCAATTCGAGGTGGCGGCCGGGCAGGTCGTGCCGTTCAAGCTGACGTGGCTGCCATCGCATCTCCGGATGCCCTACGATGAGGATGCCATCACCCTGCTGGCCTCCACCGAAGCCTGGTGGCGACGCTGGGCCGGGCACTGCCATTACAGCGGCAAGTTCCGCGATGCGGTCATGCGCTCGCTGCTGGCGCTGAAGGCGCTGACCTATCGGCCGACGGGCGGCATCGCCGCCGCGGCGACGACATCGCTGCCTGAGACATTGGGCGGCGTGCGCAATTGGGATTATCGCTACTGCTGGCTGCGCGACTCGACCTTCACGCTGCTGGCCCTTCTCGAATCCGGCTACGAAGAGGAGGCCGCCGCTTGGCGCGAATGGCTGCTGCGGGCCATTGCCGGCGATCCGGCGCAGATGCAGGTGCTTTATGGGCTTGCCGGCGAACGCGACCAGAGCGAGACGGAAATCGGCTGGCTTGCCGGCTACGAGAACAGCAGGCCGGTGCGAACGGGCAATGCGGCGCGCGGCCAGTTGCAACTCGATGTCTTCGGCGAGGTCATGGACACCCTGCACCAAGCCCGCGAGCGCGATCCCGACGGCGAGGATGAGGAGGACGCATGGCGACTGCAGAAGACCCTGCTCGATTTTCTCGAGGGGCACTGGCGCGAACCCGACCACGGTCTGTGGGAGGTGCGCGGGCCGCGCCGCCACTTCACCCATTCCAAGGTGATGGCGTGGGTTGCTCTCGACCGCAGCATCAAGAGTGCGGCCGGATTTGGACTCGACGGGCCGGTCGCACGCTGGCGGGCGCTGGCGGGCGCCATCCATGAGGAGGTCTGCGCTCGCGCCTGGAATTCCGAGATCGACTCGTTCGTCTGGTACTACGGCGCCCCGGTGCCCGATGCCTCGTTGCTGCTCATGCCGCTGGTCGGATTCCTGCCGCCCGCGGATTCCCGCGTGTGCGGCACCCTTGCGGCCATCGAGCGCTTCCTGCTGCAGGACGGGTTGGTCGCGCGTTACGTGACCGATCCTTCGATCGATGGCCTGCCGCGCGGCGAAGGCGTCTTCCTGGCCTGCTCGTTCTGGTACGTCAACAATCTTGCGTTGGTGGGGCGCCGGGACGAGGCGCTGGTGGTGTTTGAACGGCTGCTGGGGCTGCGCAACGACGTCGGGCTGTTGTCAGAGGAATACGACCCGGTGCGGCGCCGGCTCTTGGGGAACTTCCCCCAGGCGTTCTCGCATGTCGGCCTGATCAATGCCGCATACCACCTCGAGCGCGGCGCCGGGCCGGCGGTGCGCCGCGGTGCCTCGTGATTGCCTCGTGAGCGTCGGTTGACGAAGGCCGGGCGGATAGCTAACACTTGTTCCCATGCGCGGCCTTCTTGCCAAATTCCTGGTTGCCCTCGCCGTCACGGCCAGTCTGCTGCTCGGCCTGCCGGGTCAGGGACTGGCGGATCAGCCGACGGCCGCCCCTGCCGCCACGGACCTCTGCCACGAAGAGCCGCATCAGCAGCACATGGGCGATCATGCCCAGCATATGAGCGCATCCCAGGCGCCATTGGATGCCAGCCACCATCAAGCACCAGCGGCCGGCGGCGACGACTGTCGTTGTCAGCCCGCGAGTTGTAGTTCCATCCTGAGCATGAGTGCCGGGACGGCGCTGGTCTTGACGTTCGTCCGCGATGACGCGGCGCCGGCCATCGACCAGATGCCGGATTCGGGCGCCTTCCTGCCGCCGTTGCGCCCGCCGCGCGCCTGATCGACTGCGGCCTCGCCGCACGCTCCCGCGCTTTTTTCCAGATTGACCGTTGACTGACGCCGGCGCCCCTGCCGGCACGCGAGGATTGTGATGAACCCTCGGCAACTGCTCGTTGCCGTGGCCGCCCTTGCCGCCGCCCTGTCGGGCGCGGCCACGGCCGCCAAGGCCCATTCCGGACACGACGACGCATCGCAACCACCGCCGCCCGGCATCGGCGCCCAGCCGGGCGCTGCCGGCAGCGGCGAGGTGTTCGAGGTCGTTTTGAAACCCGCCAGGGACGGCGGAACCCTGGTTTATGTCGCCGATATCGACAGCAATGACCCAATCGCCGACGCCACCATCGAGGTGGACACCGGCAAGACGGCACTACGCGCCGAGCCGAGCGGCGCCGCGGGGGTGTATCGCCTCGCCTGGGACATGCCCAGCCAGCCGATCGACCTGACCCTGACCGTGTCGGCCGCCGGGCGCGACGATCTGCTGCTGGTCACCGGCGCCGCCGCGGCGATGACCCCCGAGCAGCCGGAAGCGGCGGATACAATGGCGCTGCTCGCGGATTGGCGGCGTTGGTTGACCGGCGGCAGCGCCACCGTGGCGGCGCTGCTTGGCGCGACGATGATTCTCGGCCGCCGCGCCGCCGCGGGCGCCGCCATCGTGCTGTTCAGCCTCATCGCCGCGGGTTCGGCATTTGCGCACGCCGGCGAAGACCACGGCGATGGCCCCGCGCCGGCGGCGCCCCTGACGGTGGCGGACGGGCAGGCGGTGGTCATGCCCAAGGAGTCGCAATTCCTGCTGCAGGTTCGCACGGCCCGGGCCGAGGCGCGCGAGGTGGCCGACACGGTGCGCCTCGTCGGCCGCGTCGTGCCCGATCCCGCCGGCTACGCCCGCATCCAGCCGGCGTAGCAGGCCTGGGTGATCTCCGATCCCGCGTTCCCGTTTCCGGTACCGGGGCAGACGGTGAAGCGCGGCGACGTGCTGGCGGTGATCGAGCCCAATCTGACGGCCGTGGAGCGCAGCGAGCAGCGCGCCATACTGTGCTGCGCCAGCGGCTGTTCGTGCTGGGGCGCCTGCCCGTCGACGTCTTTCCCGACCTCAACCGGCCCCCACCGTCACCATCATGACCGGCGATGCCGCAGCGCATGCATGCGCTGGGCGTCTCGTTCGAGGAGCTGGAGGTGGCGCTGGCCAACTTCGCCCGCAATTCCACCGGCGGCTTCATCGACCAGCGCGCCCAGGAGTTCATGATCCGCAACATCGGCCAGACCACCAGCCTGGACGATCTGCGCGAGACCGTCGTCGC
>JAKFEE010000047.1:0-29153 GCA_036675815.1 Rhodospirillaceae bacterium | reverse complement strand
GCGACGACACCGCCGACAGCCTCGCCGCCCGCGTGCTCGAGGTCGAGCACCGCATCTACCCGCTGGCCCTGCGCCTCTTGGCCGAAGGCAAGGCGGTGGTCGAGGGCGACCGCGTGCGCCTGCGCGACATGCCGGCCGCGGACACGGCGCTGGTCAATCCGGCCGGGGCCTGACCGGCCACCGTTGGCCCCCCTTTCACATCATTCCCGCGAAAGCGGATCCATTTTCCAAAGGCCCGAGTCAATGGACCCCCGCCTTCGCGGGGGCGACGATGATGTCGGGACAAGGGTGGCGACAAGGTTCTTTGTTGCGGCGAATTGACGGCGGACGGGGATACGCCGCCACACCGTCCATCTCGTTTGGCGCCGAGAGGGGCCTCTTCGGCCCGGCGACCAGCCGAAGCCGATCTTCAAACACGCTGACGGCGATGCCAGCGGTGCTCGCCGAATTGCAGACGCGCGAAGGCGTGACGATCCGCCAATCGGATGACGGCGCGGTGGAGATCGCCGCCGCCGGTCGCATCGACGGCGATCTCGAGAGGTGCGCCACCGCACTCCGGCGCCTCTTGTTCCCAAATCGGGAACGCACTATACTGTGGCGATGCAGATTGTGGCGCTCCGCACCCTTCGCCAATTCTGGGCGAAGCATCCGCAAACGGAAGGCCCGATCCGCGCTTGGTACGGGATGGCCAGCCACGGCGAGTGGACGTCGCCGGCAGACATCAAACGTGAGTTCGGGACGACGGTGGACTTCATCGCCGACAACAGAGTCGTGTTCGACCTGGGAGGCAACAAGTACCGCCTGGTCGTCCATGTTTCCTATCGCTTCAAGCGCGCCTTGGTGAAATTCATCGGCACGCATGCCGAGTACGACAGGATCAACGCGGAGACGATCTGATGGATATCCGCCCACTCAGGAACGAGGCCGACTATGACTGGGCCTTGGCCGAGATCGAATCCTATTTCGATCAAGAGCCGGAACCCGGCTCGGCCGAAGCGGATCACTTCGAGCTGCTGGCCTTGGTGATCGCCGACTACGAATCCAAGCACTGGTCGATCGAGGCGGCGGACCCTGTCGAGGCGATACGCTATCGTATGGAAACGCAGGGGCTGCAGCAAAAGGATCTGGCGGTGCTGCTTGGGTCCCGCTCACGGGCGAGCGAACTGATGTCGCGCAGGCGGCCGCTGACCACGGACATGATTTGGAAACTGCACCGTCACTGGGGCATACCGGCCGAGAGCCTCATTCGCCCCTATGAGCTGAGGCGATCGGCGTAGCCGGGGCGACCCTTCCTGGAACTGGCGCGGGCTGGCCGCGCCGATGCCGTGATCACCAGCGGTCGCGACCTCCTGGCGCCGGCCCACCGGCCTCCCGGTGCCCGTTTTCGCCCCGACGCAGATGAGGTGACGATTTCCGGCGCTGGCCGCATCTGGCAGCACGCCCTGATTTGCCGTAGTCTCCGCCCATGGACCCCGCGCGCAAGACCGCCATCGTCACCGGTGCCAGCCAGGGCATCGGCCACGTCACCGCCCAGCGCTTCCTGCGCGAGGGCTGGCAGGTCATCACCTGCGCCCGCAAGGACGTGCCGGCGCAGTGCCGCGTCGACCCCAACTGGGTCCGCCACATTCCCACCGACCTCGCCGATCCGGCCAGCCTCGACGCCTTCGTCCGTGCCGCCGGCGACGTCCTGGACGGCCGGCCGCTGCACGCGCTGGTCAACAATGCCGGCGTGTCGCCGAAGACGTCGTTCAAGGAGCGCCTGGGCGTGCTCAACGGCACCATCGACGGCTGGAAACAGGTGTTCGAGCTCAATTTTTTCGCGCCGCTGAAATTGGCCCGCGGCTTCGCCGGCGCCCTGCACCGCGGCAAGGGCGCCATCTGCAACATCACCTCGATCGCCGGCCATTACGTCCATCCCTTCGCCGGCTCGGCCTATTCGACGTCGAAGGCGGCGCTGGCCGGGCTCACCCGCGAGATGGCGGTGGAGTTCGCCCAGCTCGGCGTGCGCGTCAACGCCGTGGCCCCGGGCGAGATCAAGACCGAAATGATCTCGGCCGACTACGAGGCGCTGATCCCGCGCATCCCCCTCGACCGCATGGGCAGCCCCGACGACGTCGCCGCCGTCGTCTACCGCCTGTGCTCCGACGAATTCGGCTATGTCACCGGCACCGAGGTCTTCGTCGACGGCGGCCAGCGGCTGTATTGACAGGAGCGGAAATGCTGGCCGTCGATCCGCCGGCCCTCGGCGCCTTCGTCCTCGCCGCCGCCGCCCTGGTGGTGTCGCCGGGGCCGGACACCATGCTGATCCTGCGCTACACCCTGACCTCGGGCCAGCGCGTCGGCATGGCCACGGTGGCCGGCGTGCAGTTGGGGCTGGCGGCGCACACCGCGGCGGCGGTGGCCGGGCTCAGCCTGCTCATCGTCTCGGTGCCGGCGCTGTTCCAGGCGGTGGCGCTGGCCGGCGCCGCCTATCTCGCCTGGCTGGGCGTGCAGAGCTTCCGCGCCGGCGTCACGGCGGCCGGCGGCGACGATGGTGGCCGCATCGGTGCCGGCAAGGCCCTGCGCGACGCCATGATCACCAACATCCTCAATCCCAAGGTCATCGTGCTGTTCCTGGCGCTGATGCCCGGCTTCGTGCGCCCCGAACGCGGCCAGGTGCCGCTGCAGCTGGCGACCCTGGGCGCGACGCTGGTCGTCGTCAACGTCGTCTGGCAGGCGGGTCTGGCGATGGCCGCCGAATGGGCGCGGCGCTGGCTGTCGCGCCCGCGGGTGCAGCGCGCCATCTCCTGGGCCACCGGCGCCATCCTGCTCGGCTTCGCCGCCGTCATGGCGTGGGAGCACGGGGTTTAAGTCCGGGCCGTGGCTACGAGGCTCGAAACTGCCCGCTCGGGGACCTCCCCCCGATAGACGTGCTGATCCGGGAGCCTTCCAAGTCTCCATCGCGGCCAGCGGATGGAAGCGGTACGAAGGCGGCAACAGCGAATACGACGTCGCGTTGGCCGTGGCCCTGACATTGTGGACCCGCTATTTCTTGCTCCGAGTACTGCCGGGGCGCGGATTAACAACCGCAGCATCAACGACCAGAGGCGCGTCATCAGGGGCGTCTGCCGGAGATTTCACCAGCATCAAACGGGCAATCTGAATGAAAGCGGATGGTCTCGCCTCAATGGGATTTGGGCCAACATTCCCTGCCCCCATATTAAATTCGAAGGCAAGCATCCATTTCCCTTCGTGAAGCCCTTGTTGTTTCACAAGGACTTTTGTCACCTCAGTTAGTTCGAAGGTGTATTGAGTAGCCTCAGCCATGTGCTGTCCTAGACTGGAAGAAGCCGTGAGAACCTGTGTTCACGACGCTTAATTTCTTCGGGATTTCAAACCCGAGATACGCTTGCTCAGCACTAGTGCTGAGTTCGAGAGCAAGGCTCTTCTCCAACTGTCCAAATGCAGTCGCCGAAGCAACATAGGGTTGAGCGTAAGCCATACTCCTTGCTGCGCAAGCCTGCCCGAGTAGGAAAACCACGTACTGGTTTAAGCTAACGCTCTCTTGCTTCGCGGCTTCGGCCAACTGCCTGTGAAGGGATTTTGGAACACGAGCCAGAAATTTGCCGCTATACTGGCTTTCTTCTGCCCTGCGCGACGGCGCTGGAATCGGGTTGCCGGCCTTTTGGGCGGCCTCGATCCACGCCAGCATTGCCGTTTTCAGTTCGGCCAACGCTTCTTCGCCGGATGAGCCGAATGCCGAGCAGCCCGGTAGATCGGGAGCGGTAGCGATGAAGCCCTCATCCTCATCGCTCCAGAACACCTCCAAGGGATAGCGTTCCAGGTTATTCATCCTGATATTTATCCAGCATCTCAATTAGTTGCCGAGCTTGGTAGGGCGGAATTTTTCCGTTCCGGTCTTGGAAGTTGAGCCGACAGGCTCCCCGGTCCGGCTGTATGCGCGGTGGGAGCCTTGGCCGCCGGAGTGCGCGAAGCCGATAGCCTCCGCCGCCTTGCACGCACTGTCAAAACGAACGTCCTTTGGATTGTTTCGGATGCCTTCAAACAGCTTAGCACGCCGGCTCATAGGCTCAATATCGCATTTAGTATCACCACCCCGGCTTGAGCAAGGGCTTCCGGACACCCTAACTATGTTCGGTGGTTGTTCAGATCCGAAATGCGACTTTGCCGATCGCGCCAATAGCGAGGGGGAGTCAGCCGTCTAGTCACCCCGCCAGCATCCGCTCCACCCAGGCCGGCACGATGTCGCTGGCGCGGCCGTATTCGGCCTGCGCGAACAGGCTGGCGCCTTCCGACGGCTCCATGTTGAGCTCGACGGTGCGGGCGCGGCCCTGCCCCCGCACATGGGCGACGAAGCCGGCGGCCGGATAGACGTTGCCCGAGGTGCCGATGGAGACGAAGGTGGCGCAGCGGTCCAGCGCCGCGTAGATGCACTCCATCGCCAGCGGCATCTCGCCGAACCAGACCACATGCGGGCGCAGGCCGCCGCTGCGCCGGCAGACGGCGCACATGGTGCGGATCGACAGGTCGTCGCGCCACGCCGTGACGTCGCCGCAACCCTCGCAGCGGATCTTCAACAGCTCGCCATGCATGTGGACGAGATTGATCGCGCCGGCGCGCTCGTGCAGGTCGTCGATGTTCTGGGTGACCACCAGCACTTCGCCCGGCCATTCGCGCTCGAGCCGGGCCAGGGCGACGTGTGCGGCATTCGGTCGCACCTCGGCCGACAGCAGGCCGCGGCGGCGGTCGTTGTAGAAGGCGTGGACGCGGTCCGGATCGCGCCGGAAGGCCTCGGGCGTGGCGACGTCCTCGATGCGCACCCGCGCCCAGATGCCGTCGGCTCGCGGAAGGTCGACAGGCCCGATTCCTTGGAAATTCCGGCGCCGGTGAGTATCAGGATCGGAGGTCGGGACATCTATCGGTTTGTCTGGTGGTGTGCTAAGCGGAACACAGCTAATCGGGAGGCGCCATTCTTGGTCAAGGTGCTTTTTGTCTGTACGGGGAACATCTGTCGCTCGCCGACGGCCGAGGGGGTCTTTCGGCAACTCGCCCGCCATGCCGGTCTCGATCATCTGATTGGTGCCGAGTCCGCCGGCACCCGCGATTATCACGTCGGCGAGCCACCCGATCCACGCTCGTGCGGCGCCGCCGGCGCCCGTGGCATCGACATCCGCGGCCTGCGCGCCCGTCAACTGTGCGCCCAGGACTTCGACGAGTTCGGTTATATCCTGGCGATGGACCGCGGCCATCTGCGGGAATTGCAGCGGCTGTGCCCGCCGGCGCGGCAACACCGGTTGCATCTGTTCATGGATTTCGCCGCCGAACCCGGCGCCGCCGAGGTCCCCGACCCCTATTATGGCGAGGACGACGGCTTCGAACGGGTGCTCGATCTGTGCACGGCGGCGGCCAGCGGTCTCTTGGCCCATGTCCGCGCCAACCTGGCGGAGCGTTGAATGCGGAAAATCATTCCCGCTTTCGAACCCCCTCTCCCGCTCGCGGGAGAGGGATTAAGGCGGCGTCTGGCGTGGGGCCGTCGTTGACAGAGCCATGGCCGGACTCTATCTGTGGACCGCGCGCAACGGTCGAGCCTCTGCCCGACCCCATCTCACCTCTTGAGGGTTTCTGAATGCTCGGCGCCATCGCCCGGCGGATCTTCGGAACCGCCAACGATCGTTTCATCAAGACGCTCCGCACCAACGTCGCTGCCATCAACGCGCTCGAGCCCGAGCTCGAGGCCTTGAGCGACGAGCAGTTGAAGGCCCGCACCGGCTGGTTCCGCGAGCGCCTGCACGACGGTGAGGATGTCGACGACCTGCTGGTCGAGGCGTTCGCCACCGTGCGCGAGGCGGCCAAGCGCACCCTGGGCCAGCGCCATTTCGACGTGCAGATGATGGGCGGCATCGTCCTGCACCGCGGCATGATCGCCGAGATGCGCACCGGCGAAGGCAAGACCCTGGTCGCCACCCTGGCGGTGTATCTCAACGCCCTGCCCGGCGACGGCGTCCACGTGGTGACCGTCAACGATTACCTGGCGTCGCGCGATTCCGAGTGGATGGGGCAGGTCTATCGCTTCCTCGGCCTCAGCGTCGGCGTCATCGTCCACGGCATGGACGATCATCAGCGCCAGCAGGCCTACAACTGCGACATCATCTACGCCACCAATAACGAGCTCGGCTTCGATTACCTGCGCGACAACATGAAGTTCCGCCTCGAAGACATGGTGCAGCGGCCGTTCAACTACGCCATCGTCGACGAGGTCGACTCCATCCTCATCGACGAGGCGCGCACGCCGCTGATCATCTCGGGCCCGACCGAGGACAATTCCGAGCTGTACAAGTCCGTCGACAAGCTCATCCCGCTGCTGGTCGAGGATGACTACGAGAAGGACGAGAAGCACCGGGCGGTCACCCTGACCGACGTCGGCAACCAGCACATGGAGCAGCTCCTGCGCGACCACGGGCTGTTGACCCAGGGCAACCTGTACGATCTGGCCAACATCTCGCTGGTCCACCACGCCAACCAGGGCTTGCGCGCCCACAAGCTGTTCACCCGCGACGTCGACTACATCGTCAAGAACGACAAGGTCGTCATCATCGACGAGTTCACCGGCCGCATGATGGAGGGCCGGCGCTATTCCGAAGGCCTGCACCAGGCGCTGGAGGCCAAGGAAGGGGTGACGATCCAGAACGAGAACCAGACGCTGGCCTCGATCACCTTCCAGAATTTCTTCCGCATGTATCCCAAGCTGGCCGGCATGACCGGCACGGCGCTGACCGAGGCCGGCGAGTTCGCCGAGATCTATGCGCTGGAAGTCGTCGACATCCCGACCAACCTGCCGGTGTCGCGCATCGACCACGACGACGAGGTCTATCGCACCGCGCGCGAGAAACACGAGGCGATCATCAAGGAAGTGGCGGCGGCGCGCGAGCGCCAGCAGCCGGTGCTGGTGGGCACGGTCAGCATCGAGAAGTCGGAACTGCTCTCGGACCTGCTGAAGAAGGCCAAGGTGCCGCACCAGGTGCTGAACGCCCGCTATCACGAGCACGAAGCCTTCATCGTCGCCCAGGCCGGCGTGCCCGGCGCCGTCACCATCGCCACCAACATGGCCGGCCGCGGCACCGACATCCAGTTGGGCGGCAACGTGGAGATGCGGATCAAGGCGGAGTTGGGCGACCTCACCGACGCGGCCGAACACCAGCGGCGCGAGCAGGCGATCCGCGACGAGGTGGCGGGATTCAAGCAGATGGCGCTGGAGGCCGGCGGCATGTACGTCATCGGCACCGAGCGCCACGAAAGCCGGCGCATCGACAACCAGTTGCGCGGCCGTTCCGGTCGCCAGGGCGACCCCGGCGCATCGAAGTTCTTCCTGTCGCTGGAAGACGACCTGATGCGCATCTTCGGCACCAACAAGATGGACAGCCTGCTGCAGAAGCTGGGCCTGCAGGAAGGCGAGGCCATCGTCCACAAGTGGATCAACAAGGCGCTGGAGAAGGCACAGCAGAAGGTCGAGGCGCGCAACTTCGACATCCGCAAGAACCTGCTCAAATACGACGACGTGATGAATGACCAGCGCAAGGTCATCTACGAGCAGCGCAAAGACTTGATGGACGTGACCGACGTGTCGCAGACCATCGAGGACATGCGCCATGAGGTGATCGAGGAGATGGTCGCCCGCTGCATTCCCGAGAAGGCCTATGCCGAGCAGTGGGACACGCAGGCGCTGCACGAGGAGACGCTTCGCGTCCTCGGCCTCGACCTGCCGGTCCCCGACTGGGCCAAGGAAGAAGGCATCGCCGACCAGGAGATCAAGGCTCGCCTGATCCGTGCCGCCGACGAGAAGATCGCGGCCAAGGCCGCCCAGTACGGCCCCGACGTCATGCGCATGGTCGAAAAGAGCCTGCTGCTGCAGTTGCTCGACCAGACCTGGAAGGAGCACCTGCTCCACCTCGACCATCTGCGCCAGGGCATCGGCCTGCGCGCCTACGGCCAGCGCGACCCGCTGAACGAGTACAAGCGCGAAGCCTTCAACATGTTCGACGCCATGCTCGGCCATCTACGCGAGCGCGTCACCAGCGTGCTGATGCATGTCGAGCTGCGCGTCGGCGAGCCGGCCGCGGAGGAGCTCGAGGCCCAGCGCCGCACCACGCACATGCAGGAGACCCGCGAGGATCCGGCCTTCGCCAACCACGGCGACGGCGACCCCGCGCTGGCCACCGCGGCCACCGGCACCAAGGTCTCGCGCAATGCCCCCTGCCCCTGCGGTTCGGGCAAGAAATACAAGCACTGCCACGGTCACGTGGCGTAGGGAGCGCGTGTCCACGGCCTGACTTGGAGCGCGGAGCTCCAGCTCCGCATTCCTTTTTGCGGACCTGGAGGTCCGCCTCCTCTACGTTCAACTCCGGCTCAGCGGCCGGGATCGGCGAGGCGGATGGCCAGCAGGTCGTTGCGCCACGCCTCGCGCATCTCCCAGTAGTTGTCGAGCCGCAGTTCGACCCCGAGATGCTGGGCGACGGTGCGGCCCATCGCATCGTTGACCACGATGTTGAGCATCTGGCTGTCGCGCAGCGCATGCACCAGCGTCGTGCTGCCGCCGACCCCTGCGACGTTGCGGCCGGCGAGGCCCTGCAGGCCACCGAGACTGGCCGGCAACTCGGGTGTCGCGGACCCGGCCGGGTTCGCCCAGCCGGTGTCGGTCAGGACCAGCCGGCTGTCGAGGACCTTCTGGCCGTCGACATAAGACTGCAGGTCGGCGGCGATGCTGACGGCGCTGCCGTTGGGCAGCAGGAAGCCGCCGCGCAAATCCGCCAGCGCCGCGGCCGGCAGCGGCTGGTATTGCGTCGCATCGTCGCCCACGGCCGATCCCGGGGCGACCATGGCCAAGGCCAGCATGGCGACGAGGCATGGCCGGCGGCTCATTGGGCGAAATCCAAGGTTGGGCGAATCTGCACCGGCGCCGCCACCGTCGCCGTCCAGCCGGCCAGGACCGTGGAATCGACCGCCGCCCCCAGCGGCGCCCGCGGGCGCACCTGCCACTCGGCGGTGCGATTGAAACTCTCCTTGCCCTGAGTCTGCTGGCCCTTGGCCACCACCACCAGCACGATGCCGCTCCAGATCCTCTGAAAGTCGTCGGTGGACAGGGTCAGCAGCCCGAAGGTGGGGTCGCCGACGAGCACCTTGCCGTCCCGGAGTCCCTTGACCACGACGAAGTGCTTGTAATTGTTTATGTTGATCAAGGTGATGGCGGGCAGGCCGAGGTCGGCGAGGTCGGCAACGCTCAGCCGGAGGCCGGCGGTGCCAAGCCCGGCGGCATCCAGGTAGTCCTTCATGTCCAGCATGGAAAAGCCATCGCGGCGGATCCGCGCCTGGTCCCCCTTGTCGAACATCGCCTGGAACACCTCGGCCTCGCCGATGGGGCGGCCGTAGTGGTAATGCATCAAGGTGGCCACCGCCGCCGAGCCGCAACTGAAATCGTACTGCTGGCGGACCACGGTGCGGAACGGGATGTCGCGATAGCTGGTCACCGGCACCCGCACCGGGCCGATGGGGCCGGCGAGAAACTGCTGATCGGCCTCGGCCCTCTGCCCCGGCAATGCCGTCAACAGTGCCATCAGCGCCGCGCAGGCCGCGGGCATTCCCTTCACGGGCGCACCTCCGGGACAATCACGGTAACGCTGATCGTGCCTTGCAAGTTGTTGTTGTGGCCGGAATTGATGACGAAGTTGCCGATGCCGGCAAAACCGCTCAGGCCATTGTCCTGAATGGTGATCATGCCGGAATCGATGGTGTCGCCGCGGACGCTGTTCCCGGCATTGACCGCATCCAGCGATTGGATGGTGTGGAAATCATGATCGCCGCCGGCGGTGCCACCGCTCAATGCCGCCAGCTCGGCCCGGTCGAGCGGAATGCCGGTCTCGCCGGCATGGCTGTGGGCCATCCCGGTGAACAGCAAGGCGGTCGTCAGCACGGCGCATTTCCTGCTTGGTCCCATTGTGCCCCCTCCCGGTCGCCGACGGTGAGACTCGGCGGCCGAGGCCGCCGAGTCGCCGTGACCGTGCTAGTCGAACGACACGTTGGCATTGGCGGAAATGCTGGTCGCCGCCTGATTCAAGCTGTTGAGGCCGGTATTCATGCCCGCGGTGTTGATGCCGCCGAAACCGGAGAACGCACCGCCGTTGAAGCTGATGCCGCCGGTGCTGCCGGGCCGGCGAACCGTGTTGTTGGTGACGGTGCCGCTCAGGTCCTGGCGCGATGTCGATACATAGCGGGTGATGGCGTTGTAGCTGTCGTTGACACTGTGGTCGTCGAAGTTGTCCGTGGTGTGGGCAAACGACAGGCTGTTGCCGTTGAGGCTGTCGGTGACGGGAACGGCGACGCCGCCGTTGTCGGCGACGGTCGAACCGTTGATGGCCTCGGCCGAGGCGCCGCTGGCCAGAACCAAGCCGAGCGCCGCGACGGAGATGCCGGAGAGCAGTTTGCTTTTCATGTGAATCCCTCGTGGAATGATGGCGATCGCTGCAGCCGAGCATGCGTCCCACCGGTGCGATGAGGACCTGGCCCGTCAGTGAAGGCAGAGTCGTGCAGGCCGCCGATGGGCGCGTCCCCCATATGCAGGACTTGTCCATTGGAGATCGGCGAAAATCGTTCGAAGGTGGGCCACGGCGCCAAACAAGCAATTGATCTGACAGGGTTGTCGTGCTGCTCCGTCGCCCTTGCCGCCGATCGTGGTCTTTCGGATGAGTCGTGCTCGCGGTCATCCGCTATCCCATCGGCGATATGGCCGCACGAAATAGTGAGGCGGATGGCGATCCGGGGAACTGTGGTTCGGGACGCAAGCCCGCATATATGACGCAACCTCCATCTTTGGGAGTGCGTGATGCATCTGCTGGGCGGGTCGTGGCATGAATCGGGTGATCCCGCGCCGACCGACGCCACGCCGCCGGAACCGGGCGGCAACGTCGACGTCGGCAGCGTGCTGTGGGAGGCCGCGGTGACGGCGCTCGACCGCCTGCGGTTGGGCATTATCGTGGTGGCCGCCGATCATACCGTATTGACCGCCAACAACTATGCCCGCGATCTGCTGCGGGCGCGCGATGGCCTGCAGTTGACGCGTCATGGCCTCGCCGCCCTCACCGCCGACGACACGCGCCGGCTGCGCGCCATCCTCGCCACCGGGACGACGGCGACGGCGATCGCGCACCTGTCGCGGCGCGCGGGCAAACGGCCGCTGTCGCTTCTGGCCTGCCCAGCGGCATCGACGCCGCGCGCGCCTGCATCCGCGGTGATCGTGTTCGTCAGCGATCCCGACCACGCCTGGAGCGTCGATGCCAGCCGCGTTGCCCAGCTTCACGGCCTCACCCCGGCCGAGGCCCGCTTGGCCGCCCATCTCGTACAGGGCGCAACGCTCGTTGAAGCGGCGCGGCGGATGGGGGTGGCCTTGACCACCGTGCGCACACACCTCAAGCGCACTTTCGAGAAGACCGGGACAAGACGCCAGGCCGAACTGGTTAAGCTACTAACGAACGGGTTGTTTCAGGTGTGCGACAATTGATCCCATAGTGTTGGTCCGCGACGCTTACGGAATGACACTGGGGGAATGGTATGGTCCACGGCAGCTCGTTGCCTTGCCGCCGCTTGTTGAACGCCGCCATTGCCAGCACCGCCTTGTCCAGCCTGGGCGCGTGCGCCCAACAGTCACCGAGCGCGGCGGAAGTCCTGGCGCAGCGGCAGGAAATCGAGGTGCTGAAACGCGAGGTGGACGACTTGCGCCGCCGCTACGCCGAGTTGGCTGCCGCGACGGCGGGCCTGGACGCCATACGCGGTGCCGGCGTCACCAGCGCGGCAGGCCCCGGCGCCGCCACGGTGGCGCCGGTGGTGATCGCCGCACCGGGCGTGCCATTTCCCTCTCCCGATCTGCGCGGCGGCCAAGCCGGCAGCGCTCAGCAGAACAAGGAGCGGGCCGAGGCGGTGGTCGGGGCGGAGGCGGTCGCCTCGCCGGACTTCGCCAGCCTGCTGACCCCGGCGGGCACGCTGATCGTCGACCCGACTGTGGAATACAGCCTCTCCACGTCCAACAGCCTGATCTATCGCGGCGTCGAAATCGTTCCCGGCATCCAGATCGGCCTGGTCGAAGCGTCGAAGGTCGAGCGCAGTTCCCTCACCGGCAGCATCGGCGGCCGCCTGGGCCTGACCCCGCGCTGGGAGGCCGAAGTCCGCGTGCCCTATACCTATCGCCACGACAGGTTCGAAGATCAGGGGCCGCGCCAGCAGGTCAACGTCATCCGCACCCGCACCCTGGACGGGTCGGACATCGGCGACGTCGATTTCGGCCTGCGCTATCAGATCAACGGCGGCAACAACGGGTGGCCGGTGCTGATCGCCGGCCTCAAGATCACCGCCCCGACCGGCACCGGCCCCTACGACGTGGACCGCGATGACGACGGTGTCGTCCAGGGCATCGCCACCGGTTCGGGCGGCTGGATCTACGAGGGGACCGTCAGCGCCATCTATCCCAGCGACCCGGCGGTGCTCTTCGCCTCGGTCGGTTATGCCTATTCTCCGCCCTACGACGTCGACAAGAGCTTCGGCCAGACCCGAGTCGGCGAGGTCGATCTGGGCGATTCGATCAACCTCAGCCTCGGCATGGGCTTCGCCATCAACAACGATCTGTCCTTCACCCTGGGCTACAAGCACAATTTCGTCTTCGAAACCGAAACCGAGCTGGACGGCGAGACCGTCTCCACCGATTCGGCCCAGATCGGCGCCTCGATGCTGGGCTTCTCCTATCGCTTCAACGATCGCGTGTCGGCCAATACCAGCCTGGAACTGGGGGTCACCGAGGATGCCCCCGACGTTCGGGCGCTGCTGCGCATCCCGGTTTCGCTGCAAGTGTGGTGAGGCTCCGGAGCGCGGAGCTCCAGCTCCGCATGCCGCGTGCGGACCTGGAGGCCCGCGCTCCAGCTGAGGGCTACGGCGCCGCCACCGTTTCGGCGATCAGCAGGTCGACCACCGCCAACAATGCCCCGCGCTCGTCGGCCCCGCCGGCCCGCGCGGCCTGGTAGCAGGCAAGCTGGCGATGGCTCGACGAGCCGCGGTCGAGGATGGTGCGGGCGTGCGCCACCTCGGCCTCGCAGCCGAAGAAGGCGGCGTCCTCGGCGATCAGCGCCAGCAATTCGTCGAGCAGCAGCGGATAAGGTACGACCTCGCCGCGGCCGAAGTCGACCAGCCCCTCGTCGATACCGTAGCGCTGCGCGCGCCAGCGGTTCTCGTCGACCAGCATGCGCGCATAAATGCGCCAGCGCTGGTTGTGCCGGCGCAGGCGATAGAGCATGCGCAGCAGGCAGCGATAGATGGCGGCGATGGCGATGGCGTCCTCGACGCGGGTGCAGACGTCGGTGATGCGCATCTCCAGCGTCGGAAAACGCCAGGACGGGCGCACGTCCCACCACAGCTTGGTGCCGTCCTCGATCAGGCCGGCGCGCTGCAGCCGGCCGACCTGTCGGCGGTATTCGCCCCAACTCTCGAAACGCTCGGGCAGGCCGGTGCGCGGCAGTTCGTTGAACACGCTGATGCGATAGGACTTCAGGCCGGTGTCGCGGCCGCGCCAGAAGGGCGAGGACGTCGACAGCGCCAACAGATGCGGCAGGAAATAGGCGACCTGGTTCATCAGGTCGATGCGCAGCTCCTCGTCCTCGATGCCGACATGCACGTGCATGCCGCAGATGACCAGCCGCCGCCCCACCCCTTGCAGGTCGCGGGCGAGATCGCTGTAGCGGGCGCGTTTGGTCGGCTTCTGCTCGTCCCATTGGGCGAAGGGATGGGTCGATGCGGCGACCGGGGCGAGGCCGTGGCCGGCGGCCACAGTGGCTACCGTCTGGCGCAGCGTGCCAAGCTGGTCCCGTGCCTCGGCCACATCCGTGCACACCGTCGTGCACACCTCGATCTGCGCCCGCAGGAATTCCGGGCTGACGCGCCCCTTCAGCAGGTCCTGGCATTCGGCCAGCATCCGCGCCGGCGGCGCGCTGGCGACGTCGCGCGACTCGCGTGAGACGAGGAAATACTCTTCTTCGATGCCCAGGCTGAACGAGGGATCATCCACGCTAATACGGCTCCACGCGGTGCAACTCGGCCCGGCCCAGCAGCGCCGACAACCCCGCGGCCAGCCGATCGGCCCACCAAGCGACGCCCGCCGCGTCGGCGATGAGATCCTGCCGAATTTCGATGGACACATGCGGCAGGCCGGCGGCGCCGGCGTGGCGCTCGACGGTGTAACCGATCTCGCGCCCCGAATAGGGCTGGTTGTCGCCCACGACCACGCCGTCGATGCATGCCAGATGGCGCATCAGCGGCACCGCCATGCGCGGATCGTGATTCCACAGAACGCCAACGTGCCACGGCCGGGCAAAGCCGTTCATCACTGGCGTGAAACTGTGGACGGCGACCAGGGCCGGCGTCGTGCCGCCGTGCCGCCATTGCCGGCCGAGAATCTCGGTGATGGTGTGGTGATACGGCCAGAAAAAGGCCTGCAGCCGTGCCTCGACCGCCTCGTCCGACAGCGCGGCATTGCCGGGAATGGCCGTGCGATCGCTCTCGTGGGGAATCGAGGTGGGGTCGCCGGGCTGGCGATTGAGATCGATCACCAGGCGCGAATAGCCGGCGAGCACCGCCGGGCCGTCGAGACGCAAGGCCAGGGCCCGCGCCACCGCCGCCGCGCCGATGTCCCAGCCGATGTGCCGGCACTGATCGCCGTCGCAGACACCGAGGCCGGCCAAGCCATGCGGGATGGCGTTGCTGGCGTGATCGCAGACCAGCACCAGCGGCGCCCGCCCCTCGGGATTGACCATCTCTACCGGCGGCGGATCGAACGGGCCGAGCAGCGCCGAGGCAGCTTCACCTAATCCAGCCATGCCCCCATGATAGTGCGCCCGGCCTCGTGCGCGAAAGGGCGATGAGGGTGCCGATCGATAGGCTCCAGCGCTTATACCGGCGTATCGCGGCGGCTTGAGCATTGGGATAGGCTTCGCCGCTCGTGGTTTTACCCTTATCTATAAGCGTATGGCGGAAAGAGGGTCGTGAGGATGGAACAACCCAGGGCTTGGCCCACGTTCGCGAATGCGGCCGGCTCACCCGACACCGTCGCCGCCTTCGATCGGCGACTGCGCCATGTCAACCGCGCCATGGCGGCGCTCACGCACATCACCGGCGCCCTCATCCGAGCCACCGACCGGCAGCACCTGCTCGACGATGCCTGCCACATCGCCGTCGAGGTCGGCGGCTACCGCCTGGCGTGGGTGGGATGGAAGCGGCACGACGCCGACAAGACCATCGAGCCGGTGGCCAGCAGCGGAATTGGCCTCGATTTCGTCGGTGAAGCAAAGGTGACCTGGGCCGACAGCGAGCGCGGCCACGGCCCGGCGGGCACAGCCATCCGCAACGGCACACCGGAGGTCGCGCGCGACATCGCCACCGACCCCGGATTCGCCCCCTGGCGCGATGCGGCCCTGCGCCACGGCTTCGGCTCGGTGGCGGCGTTGCCGCTGTTCCTGCAGGACGAGGTCGTCGGTGCCTTCGTCATCTACGCCCCGGAGCCCGATGCCTTCGACCAGGACGAGTTGCAGCTGCTGGAGGATCTGGCGCGCAATCTCTCGTACGGCATCACCGCCCTGAGGGCCGAACAGCAACGCCGCCACGCCGAAAGCGAATTGAAGGAAAGCGAGGAGCGCTATCGCGCTTTGGTCGAGCTGTCGCCCGATGCCGTCCTCGCCCACCGCGCCGGGCGCATCGTCTTCGCCAACGCCGCCGCCAACCGCATCTTCCGCGCCGGGGATGACAAGGCGCTGCTGGGGCGCGCCCTGACCGATCTGATCCACCCCGACGATCGCGCCGTTGCCGGGGACGGCAAGGATGCGTCCTGCCCCGAGACCTTGATCGAAGAGCGCATGCTGCGGCTGGACGGCGAACCGTTCAGCGCCGAGGTGACGTCCGCCGACATCGCTTATCACGGCCAGGATACCCGACTGCTGGTGGTGCGCGACGTGACCGACCGGCGCCAGGCCCAGGACCAGTTGGTGCAGACGGCCAAGCTGGCCACCCTGGGCGAGATGGCGGCGGGGATGGCCCATGAGCTGTCGCAGCCGCTCAACGTCATCCGCATGGCCTCGGAAGGCGCGCTCATGCTGATCGGCCGCGGCCGCGCCAGCGACGAATACAAGGAAAAGCAGTTCCAGCTCATCGCCGCGCAGACGAGCCGAATGGCCGAGATCATCGACCACATCCGCATTTTCAGCCGCAAGGACACCGGCGCCGTCGAGGTGTTCGACGCCAGCAGCGCGGTGCGACAGGCCATCGAACTGTTCGAACGCCAGTTGGCCGGCGAGAACGTCGCGCTCACCGTCAGCTATGCGCAACGTCCCTGCCCCGTGGTCGGCCGGCCGGTTCAACTGGAGCAAGTGATACTCAACCTGCTGACCAACGCCCGCGATTCGGTGCGCGACAAACGCCTTCAACCGGGATTCGAGGATTTCGCCGGCCGGCTCGAGGTGGTCACGACATCGAGCGACGAGTTGGGCCTGATATGGCTGTCCATTTCCGACAACGGCACCGGCCTGCCGCCCGAGGCCGTGCAGCGGCTGTTCGAGCCGTTCTTCACCACCAAGGAGGTCGGGCGCGGTACCGGCCTCGGCCTGTCGGTCAGTTTCGGCATCGTCGCCGCCATGTCGGGGCGCATCGACGCCTGCAACAACAAGGAAGGCGCCTCCTTCGTCGTCACCTTGCCGCTGTCGAAGTCACCGGTGGCGGCCTCGCCGCCGCCCAAGCACGACGAGCCGCGGTCGGCGTCGGGCCCGGCATGGTGCGGCCAGGAGCATCATCTGCTGGTGGTCGACGACGAGGAGGAGGCGGCGCAGGCCATGGCCAGCTATCTGCGCGAGCACGGCTATCGCGTCACCACGGCCTCGAACGGCAGCGAGGCTTGGCAGCGGTTCCAGGACGATCCCGCCGCGGTGGTCATCACCGACCTGCGCATGCCACGGGGCGACGGCCGCGAACTCATCAGCCGCCTGCGGGAGTTCGACCCGTTGCTGCCGATCATCGTCGTCACCGGCCACATGGGGGTCACCGAACGCCTGAGCGACAACGAGATCGACGATGAACTGGCCGTCGTCGTCAAGAAGCCGGTCAGCCTGCAGATGCTGGCCGAAACCATCGAGCTGTTCATCCGCGCGTAGCCAACAAACGCATTGGTATCATCGGGCAAAAGGCTCGATTGTTCCCCTCCCCCCGGCGGACTATGATTGTCTTGCGCGCTGTTGCACTCGGGCTTGGGCGGGGGTTGGTAAAATGCAGATCATCGTGGCCGACGACCATAACCTCGTGCGCGAGGGCCTGCGGCCATTCCTGCAGGAACTCGGCGATGGCGTCGACATCCTCGACGCGGCCTCGCTGGCCGAGGCGATCACCCACGCCGAGACGGCCGAATCCCTGGCGCTGGTCCTGCTCGACCTGCGCATGCCGGGCATGGACGGGCTGCGGGGCGTGGAGACCTTCCACGAGCGCTTCCCGCGGGTGCCGGCGGTCATTCTCACCGGGCACATCAACCGCGAGGACGTCATGGCGGCGGTGCGCGCCGGCGCCTCGGGCTACATCCCCAAGACCATCAGCGGCACGGCCCTGGTCAACGCCTTGCGCCTAGTGCTGTCCGGCGAGAAGTATCTTCCGGCCTTCATGCTGACCGAAACCACCGAGGAGCCGGCGATGGCCAACGGCTTCGGTGCCAACGGCAAGCCGACTCCGCTCGACACCTTGAGCCCGCGCGAACGCGAGATCCTCGGCCTGCTGATCGAAGGCCGCACCAACAAGGACATCGCCCGCTGCCTCAACCTGCAGGAAATCACCATCAAGATCCATCTGCGCAACGTCTATCGCAAGATCGGCGCGGTGAACCGCGCCCAGGCGGTGCGCATCGCCTTGTCGTCGGGCTGGAATCTGACGCCGACCGCATGAGTGTTCCCCCCGAGCGCGGGGCTCCAGCTCCGCAGCACACTTGCGGACCTGGAGCTCCGCGCTCCGTGTCCGTCTAATGCATGCCGTCCAGGCGCGATATTCGCACATAGAGATGGTGGCTGCGCCCCATCAGCTCGCGTAGGCCCTGCGGCAAGGCGGCATCGTCATGGTGGGCCGTGTCCAGGCAGACGCCCTGGGCCGACAGCCCGAACTCGTCGCGGGCCTGCGCCGGCGTCATTTCCCCCGATTGGACGGCGCGCCGGGCCATGAGCCATGCCATGACTTGGGTCAGCCGCGAGGTCACGCGAAGCGCCTCGACCGACATCGTCAGCCGCGCGTCATCGCCGGCCTGACGCCGCTCCCGCCCGTGGACGTAGGTCAGGTAGTTGCGTGCCTGGATCATCAGATCGAGGGTTTCCCGATAGGTCGTCGCCAGCGTTGACCGCATGCTCGAGCTCCCAAGGCCTGTCCACAGGGACGTGTGGTCGGTGGGCAAGGCTTTCAACGCGCCTTACGGCCGGAGCAGACCGGGAGCCGCCCTTGACTCGAGCTTACCCCTTTCTAACTCGTATGACGCGCGGTTGCCGATCCGGAGCCGCGCATCCGGCAATGGGGGCGTGGTCGATGGACATGCTCCCATCCCATGTTGCTTCACGGAGGATATGGAAATGCGTACCTTTGACCTGTCGCCCCTGTTCCGCTCTTCGGTCGGCTTCGATCATCTGGCCCGTGTCCTCGACGCCGCGACGCGGCTCGACGAGTCCGCCCTGTCCTACCCGCCCTACAACATCGAGAAGCTTGGCGAAGACAACTACCGCATCACCATGGCGGTTGCCGGCTTCTCCGAGGGCGATCTGGACATCACGGCCCAGGACCATACGCTGGTGGTCGCCGGCAAGGCACGCAAGGAGGACGGCAGCGTGCAGTACCTGCACCGCGGCATCGCCGGCCGCTCGTTCGAGCGCCGCTTCGAGTTGGCCGACCACATCAAGGTCGTCGGCGCCAATCTGGTGAATGGGCTGCTGCACGTCGATCTGGTCCGCGAGGTTCCGGAGACCCTGCGGCCGCGCTCGATCAAGATCGAAAGCAAGACGCCCGCGGCGAAGGTGATCGAAAACAACGCGGCCTGATCAAGCAGGTCGCAATGGGCGCCCGGGCAAGAGCCCGGGCGCTTTCGCATGGGAGGCGAAGGTGGAGCGGTTACGCCGGTGGGCGCGGGTCATCAGGCGCGATGCGGTCGCCGTGTGGCTGGCGGCGCGCGACCCCCGCGTGCCGGTTCCCGTCAAGCTGCTCGCCGCCTGTGTCGCCGCCTACGCCCTGAGCCCCATCGACCTGATCCCCGACTTCATCCCCATCCTCGGTTATCTGGACGACCTGGTCATCGTGCCCCTGGGCCTGCTGCTGGTCATCCGGCTGGTTCCCGACGAGGTGATGGCCGATCTCCGCCGCCGCGCCGACGCGCAGGCCGAGCAACCGCGCAGCATGGCCGGAGCCGTCGCCGTGGTGATCGTCTGGCTGGTGGCGTTGGTGATCTTTGCCGGCTGGCTCTACGGCGTCGCCTACTGAGATGTCCAGCCGCCGTCGACCGGCACCTGCGTCCCGGTCATGTTGGCGGCGGCCTCGCTGCACAGGAAGGCGACGACGCCGCCCAACTGCTCGACCGTGGTGAAGCGCAGGGACGGCTGTTTCTCGGCCAGGAGATCGCGCGACGCCTGGTCCACCGAGATCCCGGTGGCCTTGGCGCGGGCATCGATCTGCGCCTGCACCAGCGGCGTCAACACCCAGCCGGGGCAGACGGCATTGCAGGTGATCGGCCGCTGCGCATTCTCCAGCGCCACCACCTTGGTCAATCCGACCAGCCCGTGCTTGGCCGCGACATAGGCCGACTTGTTGGCCGAGGCGACCAGCCCGTGCGCCGAGGCGATGTTGACGATGCGCCCCCAGTCGCGCCGCTGCATGCCCGGCAGCACGGCGCGAATCGCATGAAAGGCCGCCGACAGGTTGATGGCGATGACCGCATCCCAGCGCTCCGGCGGAAACTCCTCGACCGGCGCCACGTGCTGGATGCCGGCATTGTTCACCAGGATATCGACGCCACCCAGCTTGTCTTGCGCATCGGCGACCAGGGCGGCGACCTGTTCGGGCCTGGACATGTCGGCGCCGTTGTATTCGACCCGCACGCCGCTGCTTTCGCCGATGTCGCGCCGCAGCGTCTCGATGGCCTGCGCTTCGCCGAAGCCGTTGAGCATGAGATCGCACCCTTGGGCGGCGAGCACGCGGGCGATACCGAGGCCGATGCCGCTGGTCGATCCGGTGACGAGAGCCCTCTTTCCCTTGAGCATGGCCTTCTCCTTGCTGATCACTTCGTCTTGAACAAGCCTTCGGCCCCCAGCCGGTCCTTCTGCTTGGCGGCGATCATGTCGCGGGCGCGGGCGATTTCGGCTTCGAGCGCGGCAATGTACTCGCTCAGTTCCTCGACGGACAACGGCTGAAGGTCCTTCCTGGGCTTCGGCTTGTTCTTGGGTTCGAGATCATCCCAGTCCATCCGTCCTCTCCCTTGTCACGCAACGGCGAAGGTACCAGACTGTCGCCCCCTTGTGGATGGCGAGAGCGAGACGATGGCACTGCCGGCGACCATGACCTGCATCGAGATCAGCCAGCCCGGCGGGCCCGAGGTGCTGCGCCCGGCCACGCGCCCCGTGCCCCGGCCACAGCCGGGCGAGGTGTTGATCCGCGTCGCCGCGGCCGGCGTCAACCGGCCCGACGTGGTGCAGCGCCAGGGACACTATCCGGCGCCGCCCGGCGCCTCGGACATCCCCGGCCTCGAGGTCGCCGGCACGGTAGCGGCACTGGGCGACGGCGTCGACGGCGTCGCCCTGGGCGATGCCGCGTGCGCCCTGGTCAGCGGCGGCGGCTATGCCGAATACTGCACCGCCGCCGCCTCATCCTGCCTGCCGCTGCCCAAGGGCTTCGACTTCGCCCGCGCCGCAGCCCTGCCCGAAACCTTCTTCACCGTCTGGCACAACGTGTTCCAGCGCGCCCACCTGCAGCGGGGCGAGAGTTTCCTGGTCCACGGCGGCTCGTCGGGTATCGGCACCACCGCCATCCAGCTGGCCAAGGCCTTCGGCGCGCGGGTATTCGCCACCGCCGGCTCGGCCGACAAGGCCCAAGCCTGCCAGCGGCTGGGCGCCGACCGCGCCATCGACTACAACACCGAGGACTTCGTCGCGGTCATCGCCGCCGAGACCGGCGGCAAGGGCGTCGACGTCATCCTCGACATGGTGGGCGGCGACTATCTGCCGCGCAACGTCAAGTGCCTGGCCGCCGACGGGCGGCTGGTCAACATCGCCTTCCTGCGCGGGTCCAAGGCCGAGCTCAACTTCATGCCGGTCATGCTCAAGCGGCTGACGCTCACCGGCTCGACGCTGCGCCCGCAATCGGTGGCGACCAAGGCGCGAATCGCCGGCGAGCTGCGTGAGAAGGTATGGCCGCTGCTCGATGCCGGCCGCATCGCCCCCGTCGTCCATGCCCGTTTCCCCCTGGCGCAGGCCACCGCCGCGCACCAACTCATGGAAAGCAGCGCGCATATCGGCAAGATCGTCTTAGACGTGCTCGCTCCTGCGGACGTTTGACCAAAAGGCGAAGCTCGGGCATAAGGACTGCCTCACCCGCAATTCGCTGCCGCATCCGCGGCGTCATCTGGTCGAGAAGAAACCACCGGACCAGCAAGGAGGATTCATGGCCCTGCCGCTCATGCCGAAGGCCACCGCCGTATGGCTCGTCGAGAACACCACCCTGACCTTCGAGCAGATCGCCGAATTTTGCGGCATGCACGAACTCGAGGTGCAGGCTATCGCCGATGGCGAGGTGGCCGGGGGCATCGTCGGCCTCGATCCCGTGGCCAATGGCCAGTTGACCCGCCCGGAGATCGAGCGCTGCGAGCAGGACCAGAATGCGCGCCTGCGCATCTCGGTCAGCGATCTGCTGCCGGAAAAGCCGAAGGGCGCACGCTACACCCCGGTGTCGAAACGTCAGGACCGCCCCGACGCCATCGCCTGGCTGCTCAAGCACCACCCCGAACTCACCGACGGCCAGTTGTGCAAGCTGATCGGCACCACCAAGGCGACCATCCAGGCGGTGCGCGAGAAGACCCACTGGAACGCCGCCAACATCAAGCCGCGCAATCCGGTGACGCTCGGCCTGTGCACCGAGGCCGACCTCGAAAAGGCGGTGGCCCTGGCCCCGCGCCGCCCCAGCATTGCCGGCGGCGGCCATCAAGCCGCCCACGAGTAGGCCGGGCCATTCCGAACAGCGCCGCTCCTGCGGCGCTTTTTTTTCCCTGCAACACACGCCTTCGTCACTCCCGCGAAAGCGGGAGTCCAATCCCGAGGTCTCTCGGCCTGTCGCGGCGCGGCTTCCATCGGGTCGACCGCCTCCGGAATGGATTCCCGCGTTCGCGGGAATGACGGCTGGGCCGATCCCCGCTCATTCGCGATGAACCTTCTCGGCGGGTCACCCGGTTGACATGGCTGGAGTCGAATGGCATCGTCGGCCCCGCGTAACGGTTCCCCGAGGCCTCGGCCGAGGGGTGAAAAGGGAACGCGGTGAGCCCCTTGGGCAATGCCGCGGCTGCCCCCGCAACTGTGAGCGGAGAGCGCCGACCACCATGGCCACTGGGCACCTGCCCGGGAAGGCCGGCCGGATGCGTTGATCCGCAAGCCAGGAGACCTGCCGTACGCCGTCGCCCATTCGGCCGAGCGGGGTGCATCGGACGATCGGAGTTCCTCCGAACGCGGTGACGTCCATCGTCGACCCGTTCGGGACGCGGCATGCCCGCCCCCACGGATCATGAGCTCCGGCTGCGGCTGCCCTGGCCGTCGCCGGTATCGTTTGGGGGACATCAATGTCACATCGCCTATTCCAGGCCGCGCTATGCGGCAGCCTCGCCGCCATCGCCGCCGGCAATCCCGCCGGCGCCGCCGAGCCCACCGTGCTGCCGGAAGCGGTGGTTACCGCCAGCCGCCTCGGCGAAGGGGTCACCGGCGCCGCCACCACCGTCATCACCGAAGACGACATCGCCCGCTCGCCGGGCAAAACGCTGCAGGAGGTTCTGGCGCGGCAACCCGGCATCCAGCTGCAGAGCTTTTTCGGCGACGGTGCCCGCGACACCGTCGACATGCGCGGCTTCGGCGCCGCCGCCACCGCCAACACGCTGGTTCTCGTCAACGGCCGCCGCCTCAACGACATCGATCTGGCCGGCGTCGATTTCGCCGCCATCCCGCTCGACAACATCGAGCGCATCGAGATCGTGCGCGGCAACGCCGGCGCGGTGTTGTACGGCGATGGCGCCGTCGGCGGCGCCATCAACATCATCACCAAGACCGGGGCCAACCTGCCGCCGGCCTACCGGGCCGAGGCCGGCATTGGTTCCCATGGCTATCGCGATGCCAGTGCCTCGGTGCGCCAGCCGGTCGGCGACATCGTGGCGTCCCTGCACGCCGGCTACGCCAAGTCCGACGGCTGGCGCGAGAACAACGAGCTGCGCCAGCGCAACATCATGGGCGAAGTGCGGCAATCGAACGAGCGCGGCGACCTCTATCTCAACCTGTCGGCCGACGACCAGGAGCTCGGCCTGCCCGGCGCGCGCCGCGTCGACCCGACGGCGATTCCGCCGATCAATCAGCTCATCGCCGACCGCAACGGCACCGACACGCCGCTGGACTATGCCGACAAGCAAGGGCTGAATGCGACCGTGGGCGGCTCGCGTTTCCTCAGCGACGCCGTGGAACTCGTACTCGATGCAGGTGTGCGCTGGAAGGCGCAGCAATCGGCCTTTTTCAGCGCCTTCGGCCCGGATTTCGACATCTATCACGACACGACCATGACGACGCTGTCGCTGACGCCGCGCCTCAACATCCACCACGGCGTGTTCGGCGCGTCTGGTCACGCCATCACCGGGATGGACGTCTACCACACCCAGTACGAATCCGAGCGCAAGCTGCGCGAGGGACTGGCGCCGCACAACGATTACGACATCGATCAGACCACCGCGGCCTTCTATGCGCAGGAGACTGTCGATATCGGCCCCGACACCCAATTGTCGGCCGGCGCGCGCGTCCAGTATCTCGACCTGTCGGCGCGCGACCGGGTGGACCCGACCGCGCCAGGCGGCGCCTTCCTGCAGGAGGGCCTGCCGCTGGACGATTCCGAGTGGAACTACGCCCTGCACCTCGGCATCGAACATCGGCTGGCGTCGTACGCGACCCTGTTTGCCCGAGTCGGCCGCAGCTTTCGCCTGCCCAACGTCGACGAGCGGGTGGGCCAAGCGCCCTGGGGCACGCCGACCACCTTCGCGCTGGATACGCAGACGTCGCAGGACATCGAGGCCGGCCTGCGCGGCGCTTGGGGGCCGTTCACCTACCAGACCAGCGCCTATCTGATGGAACTGGACAACGAGATTCATTTCAGCCCGGCCACCTTCACCAACGTCAACCTCGACCCGACCCGGCGCTGGGGTGTCGAGACGGCGGCGACGTGGCAGGTGCTCGAAACGGTGCGCGTGCGCGGCAACGTCGCCTACACCCGCGCCACCTTCCGCGAAGGCGACTTTTCCGGCAACGACGTGCCTTTAGTCTCGCGCTGGACGGCCGGCGGCGGGGTGTCGTGGGACGTCTGGGGGCCGTGGCTGGTGGTCGACGCCGATGCCCGCTACATCGGCCCGCGCCGCTTCGACAACGACCAGGCCAACAGCCAGGGGCGCATTCCGGCGCACACGGTGTTCGACCTGCGCCTCGGCGGCGCCATCGAGGCGGCGCACTGGTCGATTGCGGTACAAAACCTGTTCGACGAGGAGTATTTCGACTACGGCATCGCCAGTGCATTCACTCCCGGGGCATTCAACGCCTATCCCCAGCCGGGGCGCACGGTGATCGGCCGCGTCGGGGTGTCGTTCTAGAGCATTTTCGCCGCGTCACCCCCGGGCTTGACCCGGGGGGCGGATTGCCGGGTCAAGCCCGGCAATGACGAAAGAGGTGGGAGAGTGCGCATGGTCGCAAACTAGGCGAGGGGCTCGAGGGCATGAGATGGTTGGCGATCGCCGCAGCTTTGGCATTGTCCGGGGGGCAGCCCACGCCGGCGGCGGCCGGCGTCGCAGCGGTCGGGCTGTGCGCCGATCAGGCGGTCGTCGCCCTCGTGCCCCGGCAAGATATCGTCGGGCTGTCGCACCAAGCGCGTGACCCGGCGCTGTCGGCGGTGGCGGCGGCGGCGGCGACGCTGCCGGCCCTGCGCCCCTCGGCCGAGGCCATCCTGATGTCGGGCGCCGACACCGTGGTCGCCGATGCCTTCGGCGACGCCAAGACCATCGACCTGGTGCGGCGCATCGGCATGCGCGTCGTGCGCGTGCCGCATGCCGACGACTTCGCCACGGTGACGTCGGCGCTGGCGCAAACGGGCGCGGCCCTGGGCGTCCCAGCAGCGGCGGCGGCGCTGAATGCCGATCTCGAGCGGCGCCTGGCCGCCCTGCCGGCGGCCCCGCCGTCGCCGCCCGCTGCCTTGTATCTCCGCCCCGACGGCGGCAGCGCCGGTGCCGGCACCGCCATCGACGCCGCCCTGCGCGCCGCCGGCCTGCGCAACCATGCGGCGGCGATGGGCCGCCGCGGCTGGATGAGCCTGGATCTCGAGACGCTGGTGCTGTCGCCGCCCGATGTCCTGCTCACCTCGCACTTCGACCAAGGCGGCGAGCTGGTGCGCGAGACCATGCTGCGTCATCCGGCGGGGCGGCGGCTCATGGCCGACATCCCGCGCATCGAGGTGCCGATGCGGCTGTGGAGCTGCGGCGGCTGGCCGCTGGTCGCGGCGGCCGAGCACATCGCCGCGGCGCGGAGCGCCCAGGAGTCGCCATGACGCACGGCCGTGGCCTTCTCGGGGCGATGACCGCCATGCTCGCCGTCCTGATGGCGGTATCCTTGCTGGTCGGCGTCGCGCCGCTTCCCGCCGGCGAGGTGGTGCTGGCCCTGCTGGGCCTCGGCGACGAGCGCGTCGTCATCGTCGTGCAGGAAATCCGCCTGCCGCGTGCGCTGATCGGCATCATGGCCGGCGCCTCGTTCGGCCTGTCGGGAGCGGCACTGCAAGGGCTGCTGCGCAACCCGCTGGCCGAGCCCGGCCTGACCGGCACCTCGGCCAGCGCCGGGCTGGGCGCCGTCATCGCCTTCTATTTCGGCTGGGCGACCGCCTTCCCGCTTGCCCTGCCCCTGGCGGCGATGGCGGCGGCCGGGCTGGCGACGCTGCTGCTGCTGGCCCTGGCCGGGCGCGACGCCGGCACGCTGACCCTGATCCTGGCCGGCGTCGCCCTGTCCAGCCTGGCGACGGCGCTGACCGCCATGGCCTTGAACCTGTCACCCAATCCCTTCGCCCTGGGCGAGATCGTGCTGTGGCTGATGGGCTCGCTGCGCGACCGCAGCCTGATCGACGTCGCCCTGGCCCTGCCCTTCGCCGCCACCGGCTGGCTGATCCTGGCGACCACCGGGCGCGGGCTCGATGCCCTGACCCTCGGCGAGGAGACCGCGCACAGCCTGGGCATCGCCGTCGATCGCCTGCGATTGCGGGTCATCGCCGGAACGGCGATGGCGGTCGGCGCCGCGGTGGCCGCCGTCGGCGCCGTCGGCTTCGTCGGCCTGGTCGTGCCGCACCTGCTGCGGCCGCTGACCGGGCATCGCCCGTCCAGCCTGCTGCTGCCGAGCGCCCTTGGCGGCGCCGCGCTGGTCACCGCGGCGGACATCGCCGTCCGCCTGATCCCGACCGCCAGCGAGCTCATGCTGGGCGTGCTCACCTCGCTGGTCGGCGCGCCGTTCTTCCTGTTTCTCGTGCTGCGCACCCGCTGGAGCGAACCATGACCCTGTTGACCGCCGAAGGGGTGACCGTGCGGCTGCATCGCCGGAGCGTGCTCGATGCCGTCGACCTTCGCGTCGGGGCTGGTGAAGTACTGGGTCTGCTCGGGCCCAACGGCGCCGGCAAGACGACGCTGGTCAAGGCGCTGGCCGGCCTGCTGCCCTGCCAGGGACGCGTCCTGCTCGACGGCCGGCCGCTGGCGGCCTTGCCGCCGGCGCAGCGGGCGCGGCAGATCGCCTATCTGCCGCAAGGGGCAACGGCCCACTGGCCGCTGCCGGCCCGCGACGTGGTGGCGCTGGGGCGGCTGCCGCATCTGGCGCCGAACCAGCGGCCGAGCGCCGCCGACGCCGCGGCCGTCGACGCCGCCTTGGCCGCGGTGGACGTTCGGCATCTGGCGGACCGGCCGGTGACGCAACTGTCGGGCGGCGAGCGGGCGCGGGTGCTGCTGGCACGCGCCCTGGCGGTGGGGGCGCGCATCGTGCTGGCCGACGAGCCGGTGGCCCATCTCGATCCGACGCACCAGTGGCAGGTGCTGCACCTGCTGCGCCGCCGCGCCGCCGCCGGCGATGCCGTGGTCGTGGTTCTGCACGACCTGGGCCTCGCCGCCCGCCATTGCGACCGCGTCTGCATCCTGGCCGAGGGCCGCATTGCCGCGCAGGGAGCGCCGGCCGCGGTGCTGGACGACGCCCTCTGCCAGGCGGTGTTCGGGATCCGGGTGCTGCGGGGCGATCACGAGGGCAGCCCCTACATCCTGCCCTGGGGCGCGATCTAGCGCGCCGGCAACTCGGGATCGGCGTCCGGCGGCGACCGCCGATCCCCGACCATGGCATGCTCGCGGCGCAATTGCCGCAGGTCGCGGCCGGCGCGGCTGGCATCGAGGGCGCGGCCCAACGGCCGCCACAGGATGAGGGTGCCGCCGCACGCCATCAGGGCGAAGCTCAGTTCCCGATCCAGCAGCCACTCGACCAGGCGCTCCCCCCACATCACCGGGATGTATCTCGGCACCAGGCCGAGATCGGCGAGCAGGTCGCCGATGGTGAAATGCGACCAATAGCCGTTTTCGACGAGGAGATAGGCCTGAAACACCACCTGGCCGACGCCGATCATCAGGGCGAGCCCAGCAGCATTCACCATCGCCATCGCCTCCCTGGGATTGCCCGCCAGGATGCCGCGCCGCCCGCCGCAGGGCGGTGACGGACATCACTCGACGGCCCAAAAGGAATCCCTTCTCCGTCACCCCCGCGGAAGCGGGGGTCCATTCCGCCTGCGCTCCAGCATCGAAATCCCGTGGCGAGATGCCGGCCAGAACACCGCAGGTCGTGCAGTCGGCCGAATGGATTCCCGCTTTCGCGGGAATGACGAAACAAATGATCAATTCCTTCACACGCTCTTTCGCGGGAGTGACGGAATTGGGATGCCCAACTCGCCCGCCTCAGCCGTTGCCCTTGGCCTTGGCGTAGCCGATCCCGCTCAGCGCCTCGTCGATCTCGTCGAGGATGGCGGGATCGTCGATGGTCGCCGGCATGGTGTAGGTCTGGCGATCGGCGATCTTCTGCATGGTGCCGCGCAGGATCTTGCCCGAGCGGGTCTTGGGCAGGCGCTTGACCACGGTGCAGGTCTTGAACGCCGCCACCGGCCCGATGCGCTCGCGCACCAATTGCACCACTTCCTGGATGATCCGGTCCTCGGGCTTGGTCACCCCGGCCTTGAGGCAGATGAAGCCGAGCGGCACCTGGCCCTTGAGTTGGTCGCCGACGCCGATGACGGCACACTCCGCCACGTCGGGATGGCTGGCCAGCACCT
This sequence comes from Rhodospirillaceae bacterium, assembly GCA_036675815.1. Lineage (GTDB taxonomy): Bacteria > Pseudomonadota > Alphaproteobacteria > Rhodospirillales > Magnetospirillaceae > JAKFEE01. The sequence goes on along the minus strand of JAKFEE010000047.1, from coordinate 467 downwards.
CCTCCATCTCGCCGGTCGACAGGCGGTGGCCGGCGACGTTGATGACGTCGTCGGTGCGGGCCATGACGTAGACATAGCCGTCGTCGTCGATGAAGCCGGCGTCGGCCGTCTTGTAGTAGCCGGGGAACTCGGCCAGATAGCTGTCGACATAGCGTTGGTCGGCATTCCACAGCGTCGGCAGGGCACCGGGCGGCAGCGGCAGCTTCACCACCAGGGCGCCTGCCTGCCCCGGTTTCGCCTCGTTGTGGGCGTCGTCGAGCACCCGCAGGTCCCAACCCGGCACCGCCTTGGTCGGCGACCCCGGCTTGATCGGGAAGGCGTGCAGGCCCATGCAGTTGGCGGCGATGGCCCAGCCGGTCTCGGTCTGCCACCAGTGGTCGATCACCGGCGTCTTGAGGTGCTCGACCGCCCAGTTGATGGTGTCGGGATCGGAGCGCTCGCCGGCGAGGAACAGGGTGCGAAACCCC
>JAKFEE010000041.1:0-107639 GCA_036675815.1 Rhodospirillaceae bacterium | reverse complement strand
GCGAAGCGGCTGAAGACGCTGAAGGGCCTCACACCCTACGAGTTCATCTGCAAGGCCTGGACGACCGAACCCAAACGCTTCAGGCTCGATCCGCACCATCAAATGCCGGGACTAAACATCTAGCGGTTCCCATCACCAGGGCCCGCAGAGGACTTTCACCTCCAAGTCACCTTGACCGCCACCACAGCGGCCAAGACAGCGCCAGTCACGGCGCTACGCGCCATGCCTGGCGCACCAAAACAAAACCCCTTTGGAGCGCAACTCCAAAGGGGTTTTCTGGCTGTGCTCGCTCGCTTTAATTCGTTGCGGTGTTCAACTCTCCTGCCACCTCTTCAAACAGCCCCGCCAGATCGTCGCCAACGGTGGTCGCCGCCGTGATGATGGCGACGGCGATCAGGGCGGCGATCAGCCCGTACTCGATGGCGGTCGCGCCGGACTCGTCCTTGAAGAACTTGTTGATTACCTTGACCATGTCATCTCCTAACCGTGCATTTTGGGTCGAGGGCCGGTATTTTCCGGACTTTCGCCTAATCTCTGGCCACCGCGTCGAGGCGGCATGCTCTTACCCATGCGAGCGCCATTTAATCCCCCTTTGGGGAAAAACTCAATTGGCTTCATACAAAAATGGTATTCCTTTCGAGATTGCCACGAGCCCTTCGCAACGCGATGTATTCGCCCCTGATTTCCGGTGTAATTGTCGTAATGCTGACGCATTTGCTGCGGCCATCCTTCGGCGGTTGGTCCATCCTGGCGACTGCCGCCGCCTTGGCGGTGATATTCGCGTCGCTGGGGCCGCCACACCCCTACGACCTGGTGCTGGCCGCGGTACTGACGTTGCTGGCTGCGGCGGCACGGGGTCAGCGGTCGTGGTGGCTCGGCGCGACGCTGGGCGTGATCGTCGGTGGCGCCCTGCGCCTCGGGCCGGCGGCGTGGGCCATCGCCGCCTTTGCCGGCTGCGGCCTGCTGCTGTCGTGGATTTGGGAGGGCGAGCGCGCCCACTTGCGGCAAGGCGCCGCGCTCGGCCTGGTGGCCACGGCCGCCATGCTGCCTGCCGCCCCGGCCACAGCCACCCCAATGCTGCCGGCGGCCTGGGCGCTCGTCATGCTCAGCCTGGAATGGCTGGATCGACGATGGCCGGTGGACTGCGTCTATTGCCGGTCGTTCCGTGCGGCGATCGCCGCCAGCTGCGTGCCGGCGGCAGCGATTCTGCTGTGGCCGGCGGCCGCAACTGATTTCCGGCCGGTGCTGGCCGCGACGGTGCCGCAACCCTGGACGATGGGCCTGCCCGTGCTGGCCATCATCGGTGCGTTCCTGGCCTTTCGGCGCCAGGCCAGCCAAGCCCGCTTCTTTGCCCTCTGCCTGTTGGGGATGGCGGTGCTCTTGCCGCTCGCCCTCGTTGACGCCGAGCGGCTGCTGGCGCTGCAAATCGTGGCCTTGCCACCGGGCTTGTGGCTCGGAGCGGCCCTGGTGCGGTGGCGCTTGCGGAGCTAGCTCTCGGCGGTCGCCCGCGCCATCTCCTGCAGGCGGGCCCAGTCGTGGACGACGATGTTCATGCTGCGCCGCTCGGCGACGCCCTGCCGGGCGAGCTCGCCGATGGCCTGCGCCACCGATTCGCGCGCCGTACCCGCCCAACTGGCGATCTCCTTGTGATTGGGCAGATCGGGTATGTACCAGCCGCCCGGGCGGCGCGGATCGGGCTGGGCCAGGCGCACCAGTTCGGCGTAGACGCGCTGCACCTCCGTGAGCGCGCTGAGGTCGGAGACGCGGCCGTCGAGGGCGCGGATGATGCGTACGAAGCGGTCCATCACGCGCAAGGCGATGCCGGGATGGCGCATCATCACGTCGATGAAGGCTTTACTGTCGAGGCTGGCGAGGATGCTGTCTTCTGCCGCGGCGACCCGCGCCGACCGCCCCCGGCCATCGATGGCGGCAAGTTCGCCAAAGTAATTCCCTGCCGAGATATTGGCGAAGGTCACTTCGCGCCCGCCATCGAGCTGGTTCATGATGCGCACCGCCCCCTGGACCACGAAGTACACGTCCAGCGAAGCAGAGTCCTTGTCGAATACCTCGTCCTCGGCCGCAAAACGATGCCAGTGGCACAGGCTTTCGATCTCGCGGATGGCCTCGGGCGGCAGCCCGGAAAACAACCCGATCCTTTCCAGTCCCCCCGTGATCACGCCCCAGCCTCCGCGCTAACGCCATCATTTTGAACGACTATCCGGCTCTATAGAAAAACCGGAACATACGCGGCGCGATGCTGCGGCCAAGCCGTTACCTCGTCAAGACCGTTGTTCGGCCGCGGGCTTTGCAAAAGGCGGCGGCTTTTGCCATAACCGCGGCTGCGCAAGTCTGCCCCCGAAGGACCAGGATCATGATCCCACGCTACAGCCGCCCCGAGATGACCCGCATCTGGGAACCCGAGAACCGCTTCCGCATCTGGTTCGAGATCGAGGCGCATGCCTGCGACGCCCTCGCGCAACTGGGTGTCATCCCCGCCGAGGCGGCCAAGGCGGTGTGGGCCAAGGGCGACAAGCCCTACACGCCGGCGCGTTCGGCCCGTATCGACGAGATCGAGCGCACCACCAAGCATGACGTCATCGCCTTCCTGACCGAGCTGGCCGAGCATGTCGGCGCGGAATCGCGGTTCATCCACCAGGGCATGACCTCGTCGGACGTGCTCGACACCTGTCTGGCGGTGCAGCTGACCCAGGCCGCCGACATCCTGCTGGCCGACATCGACGCCCTGCTGGCGGCGCTGAAGCGGCGCGCCCTCGAGCACAAGATGACGGTGGCGATGGGGCGCAGCCACGGCATCCACGCCGAGCCGGTGACCATCGGCCTGAAATTCGCCGGCTTCCATGCCGAATTCCAGCGCGCCCGCGAGCGCCTGGTGGCGGCGCGCAGCGACATCGCCACCTGCGCCATCTCCGGCGCCGTCGGCACCTTCGCCAACATCGACCCCTTCGTCGAGCAGTATGTGGCGGAAAAGCTGGGCTTGGCGGTGGAGCCGCTGTCGACCCAGGTCATCCCGCGTGACCGCCACGCCATGTTCTTCGCCACCCTGGGCGTCATCGCCAGTTCGATCGAGCGGGCGGCGGTGGAGATCCGCCATCTGCAGCGCACCGAGGTGCGCGAGGCCGAGGAGTATTTCTCGCCGGGGCAGAAGGGCTCGTCGGCGATGCCGCACAAGCGCAATCCGGTGCTGACCGAGAATCTTACCGGCCTCGCCCGCCTGGTGCGCGGCATGGCCCTGCCGGCGATGGAGAACGTGGCGCTGTGGCACGAGCGCGACATCTCGCATTCGTCGGTCGAGCGCATGATCGGCCCCGACGCCACCGTGACCCTGGATTTCGCCCTGGTGCGCCTGACCGGCGTCATCGACAAGCTGGTGGTCTATCCCGAGGCGGTCGAGAAGAACCTCAACCAGCTCGGCGGATTGGTGTTCTCGCAGCGGGTGCTGCTGGCGCTGACCCAGGCCGGCATGTCGCGCGAGGCCGCCTACGCCGCCGTCCAGCGCAACGCCATGGAAGTGTGGCACGGCCGCGGCCGCTTCCTCGACCTGCTCGAGGCGGACACGGAGGTGGCGGCGCACCTGCCGGCCGCGCAGCTCGAGGCGCTATTCGACCTCGGCTATCACACCAAACACGTGGACACCATCTTCCGAAGGGTGTTCGGCGCCTAAGCCAACGCGCGAAGCGCCCCCCGGACAGGAGCCCGGAGGACGCTTCCACGCTTCGCAACGATGTGTGGATGCGCCGGCAGAGCCGGCGGGCGGTCAGCCCTTCTTGCCGATCTCGCCCACCACCTGCTCGCGCGCCACCGCGGCCAGCTTGTGGAGCTGCTTGTGGATGCGCTCCTCGTCGATCGCGATGCTGCGCGCCCGCAGGTCCCCGACCACCTTGCGCACGATGTCGTCGTCACCCGGCTCTTCGAAATCGGACTCGACCACGGTCCGCGCATAAGCCTCCGCCTCGGCACCGGCCAAACCAATCTGCTCGGCCGCCCACAAGCCCAGCAGCTTGTTACGCCGCACCTTGACCTTGAATTGGGTCTCCTGGTCGAGCCGGTAATGCGCCTCGAATGCCTTTTCACGGTCGTCGAACGCGTTCGTCATGGTGCCCCTGATGTCTGTTCTTCGACTATGATAAGGCCCCCGGCGAAAAAGCCAACGGAGCTTTCGATGCCGATCTCATTGTCGCAGCCCTCCGCGGCTGAATGGAAACCGACCGCATGTGCACCATCGTCCTGCTTCGCCGTCCTCATCACCCGTGGCCGCTGCTGATCGCCGCCAACCGCGACGAAATGATGGAACGGCCGTGGCTGCCCCCGGCACGGCACTGGCCCGACCGGCCGGAGGTCATCGCCGGCCGCGATCTCACCGCCGGCGGCACGTGGCTCGGCATCAACGATGCGGGCGTCGTCGCCGCCATCCTCAACCGCCGCGGCACCCTCGGCCCGGCGCCCGACAAGCGGAGCCGAGGCGAGCTGCCGCTCGAGGCGCTCGACCACGCCGATGCCGTCGAGGCGGTGGCGGCGCTGAAGCATCTCAACGGCACCGCTTTTCGCCCGTTCAACATGATCGTCGCCGACAATCGCGACGCTTTCTGGCTGCGCAACCAGGGGCATGGCGCCATCGAGGTGCTGGACATCCCCGAGGGCCTGTCGATGCTGGCGGCCCATGAGCTCAACGACGGGACGGATCAGCGGATCGCACGTTACCTGCCGCAGTTCCGTGATGCCGAGCCGCCCACGCCGGAGACCGGCGGCTGGGTGGCGTGGCAGGAACTGCTGGCGGCGGGCGGCGGCACCGACAGCCGCGGCATGCGGTTCTGCCGCGCCGATGGCTTCGGCACCGTCTGCAGCACGCTCGTCGCCCTGCCCTCGACGGATCGCCTGGGAGAGCCGCCGGCCGTGCTGTTCGCCGCCGGTGCGCCCGGCGACGCGCCATTTCAGCCGGTCACTGCATAGCGCCGCGGTCTCGCGCACGAATAAGCAGCAAGGCCAATCGGCTGGCCGCGCTTGAACAACCCCATGAGCGCATGGTTGCCGTGCCGCCGCCACGGAGTCATCGTTCGACTCGCGCAACCAACCGGGCGGATGCATGACCGCAGCGGATCGCGACGACAAGGCGGAATGGCGCCGCCTCATGACCGCCGCCCAGGACGCCGACGGCGCCAGCTACCGCCGGCTGCTGCAGGAGCTGCAGCCGGTCCTGCGGCGAGTGGTGGCGCGGCGCTGGCGAGGCACCGCCGAGGACGTCGAGGACGTGGTGCAGGAGGTGCTGCTGTCGATCCACGCGGTGCGCCACACCTATGATCCGGCGCGGCCGCTGATGCCATGGCTGATGGCGATCGTGCACCACCGCGTCGCGGACGCGGCGCGGCGCAGCGGCCGGCGCGTCGCGGAGTTCGCCGTCGGCAACCTCGAAGAAACCTTTGGCGAGATCGCGGCGAAATCTCCCTCGGAGAGCCAGGCCGACGGCGACGCGTTACGCCGGGCGGTGTCGGACCTGCCCTCCGGTCAGCGGCGGGCGATCGAGATGCTGAAGCTGCGGGAAATGTCGTTGAAGGAGGCTGCCGCCACCAGCGGCATGAGCGTCACCGCCCTCAAGGTGGCTGTGCACCGGGCAGTGAAGAGGCTGCGGGCCACGATGCGCAGGGACGAGGACTGATGGACACCAAGCGCCTCATCGAGGAGTTGGCCAAAAGCGCCCAGCCGGTGCGGCGGCTGCCGCGACCTGAGTATCGACTGCTGTTCTGGCTGGCGACGACGCTGCCGACGGTGCTGCTGATTGCCTGGGCGGCGGGAATCCGTCCCGACCTGGCGGCGAAGACAACCGAGCCGCTCTTCATCATCCAGGTGTCGGCGGCACTGCTGACGGCAGTGTCGGCGGCCTGGGCGACGCTGAGCGCGGTGGTGCCGGGCGAGCCGCGCTGGAAGCTGGCGGTGCCGCTGATACCCTTCGGTGTTTGGATGGCGGCTATCGGCCAGCAGTGCTGGAGCGAGTGGCGGCTTTTCGGTGCCGCCGGTATGGAGTTTCGGCCCGATCCCGCCTGCATTCCGGCAATCGCTGTCATCGGCGCCGCTCCAGCCGTCATCATGGTGACGCTGATCCGCCGCGGCGCCGTGCTGCAGCCGCGGCTGACGGTCTTCCTGGGTGCGCTGGCCGCCGCCGCCCTCGGCCACTTCGGACTGCGCCTGTCTCATCCCACCGATGCAGGACTGATGGTGCTGGTTTGGCAGGTCGGCACGGTGGCAGGCCTGTCGGCGCTTGCCGCCCTGTGCGGCCGCGCCATCGCCAAACCGTTGGCGTAGAGAAAACGGCCGCGGGTTTTCAGACGTCCGAAGGCCCGCGGCCCATGCGCCGTCACTCAGGAAAGGCCTTCACGTAGCGGCCCTGGTCGTAGTGATAATCGAGCAGCCGGTCGCCCGGATCGAGAGCGCGCCGCACCGGTCTTTCGGGGATCCTCTGGGCAAGCTCCGGCACGAAGGCGCGGTACTCGCCGGCCGGCATCTCGCCAAGGCGCTGCAATCGGTCGGCGGGTCGCGCCGGCACGTAAGCGCCCTGGTCGTAATAGTAGCCCTCGCGGGCCGTGGACGAATAACCGGCCGCCTGCGCCGTCGCGGCGAGAGCGGCCACGCCGAGGCTGACGGCGGTCAGGGTCAGCATGGTTGCACGCATCATGATCGGTCTCCGTGAACAGCATTCACCAATTAGATTCGATGCGCGGCGGCAATCCGTTACCCCCGTTATTTGGAAAATTTCTTAAAGTTGGTCCAATGAGGAAGGTGGCCTACCCGTTGGATGAGTCCGTGGTGGCGCGCGGACCTGGTAGTTCCCCCGCGCTGCACCGCGCCGACGGCCTGGAGACGGCTAAGCCAAAGGCAAGCAACCTGCAAGCAACCCGCGCGATTGTGCTGACCGAACGGGCCTGCTATATCAGGCACTCGATCACCAGAGGCGGCCCCCCGCGCCGGCGGCGCGGGGCCTTTGCCGCTTTCGCAGCCGGATGAACCGATGGCCAGACGCAAGCAGATCTACGAGGGCAAGGCCAAGGTCCTGTTCGAAGGGCCGGAGCCGGGCACGCTCGTTCAGTATTTCAAGGACGACGCCACCGCCTTCAACAACAAGAAGAAGGGCATCATCACCGGCAAAGGGGTGCTGAACAACCGCATCTCCGAGCACCTGATGATCAAGCTGGGCGAGATCGGCATCCCCACCCACTTCGTGCGTCGCCTCAACATGCGCGAGCAGCTGGTGCGCGAAGTCGAGATCATCCCGCTCGAGGTGATCATCCGCAACGTCGCCGCCGGATCGCTGGCGCAACGTTTCGGCATCTCGGAAGGCACGGCACTGCCGCGCTCGATCATCGAGTACTGCTACAAGTCCGACGAGCTCGGCGACCCGATGATCTCGGAAGAGCACATCACCGCCTTCGGCTGGGCCACCGTGCAGGAGCTGGACGAGATCGTCTCGCTGAGCTTGCGCATCAACGATTTCCTCACCGGGCTGTTCCTGGGCGTCGGCATCCGCCTGGTCGACTTCAAGATCGAGTTCGGCCGGCTGTGGAACGGCGACGACATGCAGGTGGTGCTGGCCGACGAGATCAGCCCCGATTCGTGCCGGCTGTGGGACATCAAGACCAACGAGAAGATGGACAAGGACCGCTTCCGCCGCGACCTCGGCAATGTCGAGGACGCCTATCAGGAAGTGGCGCGGCGCCTGGGCATCCTGCCCGAGGGCGGCCCCCGCGACATGAAGGGTCCCGCCACCTTGCAGTGACGGGGCGCGCCGCAGTGACGGGGCGCGCCGCGCCCCGCCGGTTCCGCATCAGACGAAGAGAAGCGACGTGAAGGCCAAGGTTCACATTACCCTCAAGAACGGCGTCCTCGATCCCCAGGGCAAGGCGATCCAGCACGCGCTGGCGGCACTCGGCTTCGGCGGCGTCAACGACGTGCGCCAGGGCAAGTACATCGAACTCGACATCGCCGAGACCGATCGCGCCAAGGCCCAGGCGCAGGTCGAGCAGATGTGCAAGGGCCTGCTCGCCAACACCGTCATCGAGAACTACACCATCGACCTCGCCGACTGAGGCGCGTCGCGCCTCAGATCTCGCGCCCGATGCGGCGGTCCAGCGACAGCGGGCCGCCGCCCTTGATGGCGACGGCCAGCGCCATCAGCCCCCACATCAGCGGGTATTCGTAGCCGCGCGCCGTCCACATGAAGCCGCTCGGCCAGTGGACGTAGAAGGCGGCCACCGCCATGAAGCCGACCACCAGCACCGCCACCGGGCGGGTGAACAGTCCCAGCACCAGCAGAATGCCGCCGAAGAACTCCAGGCAGGCGATGTACCAGGCCCAGAACAGCGCTGGCTCCAGGCCCGCCTTGCCGAAGCCGACGGCGACCTGGGTCATGTCGCCCGACAGTTTGCCCCAGCCGTGCGGGATGAGCAGCGCTCCCGTCGTGATGCGTACGATAGGCCAAGCCAGGAACGCCAGCGGCGCGTAAAGGCGGCGCAACGCCGGGATGTAGGGGCGGGGGTCGGTAGCATCGAAGCTCATATCGACATCTCCGGTTGGGCTGCCGACAATGGGAGCAGCATCGCGGCCTCGACGCAATGCCGACGATCGGCCTTCACCCTTTCTTCCAGGATCGCCATGCGGGAGATGAGCCGGCCGCACGCCACATTCGCTGACCGGATGCGTGTCTGTCCTTGCCCTGCCCCCGCCCCGCATCGTACATATGGCCCGCGCCGCCGGGCCGGCCGGTGACGCCGCGTGCGAGGGTGTATGTCATGAAAGCCGCCGTCATCGTCTTCCCCGGTTCCAACTGCGACCGTGACGTCGCCGTGGCCGTCGAGGCCGCCACGGGCGCGACGCCGGTCATGCACTGGCATCGCGATGCCGAGTTGCCCGATCTCGACCTGATCGTCGTGCCCGGCGGCTTCTCCTATGGCGACTATCTGCGCGCCGGCGCCATGGCGGCACATTCGCCGGTCATGCGCGAGGTCAAGGCGCGCGCCAACAAGGGCGTGCACGTGCTGGGCATCTGCAACGGTTTCCAGATCCTGACCGAGGCGGGGCTGCTGCCCGGCGCGCTGATGCGCAACGCCGGCCTGAAATTCGTGTGCAAGGACGTGCATCTGAAGATCGAGGGCACCAACTCTGCCTTTTCGCGCGGCTACGCCGCCGGCCAGGTGATCCGCTTCCCCGTCGCCCATCATGACGGCAACTACTTCGCCGACGACGAGACGATGGCACGCATCGAGGGCGAAGGTCAGGTGGCGTTCCGCTATTGCAGCGCCGACGGTGTCGTCGACGCCGCGGCCAACCCGAACGGCTCGCGCAACAACATCGCCGGCGTGTTCAACCAGCGCCGCAACGTCCTCGGCCTGATGCCCCACCCGGAACGCCTGGCGGAGAGCCTGCTCGGCGGCACCGACGGCAAGCCGATGTTCGCCGGCCTGGTCGACGCCCTCGCCGCCTAGACTTCGCAACCCGCATCGTCATGTCGCGCTGTCCCCCCAGGGGTCTAGGGTTTCGACGTCGGGGAAGTCCTTAATGTTCCGGGTAACCACGACCAGTCGATATGCCAACGCCGTCGCCGCGATGCCTCCTGATAGGATCGCGTCACCGCCCGCAACGGAGCGGGTGAAGGAATTAGTCAGCTGTTTCGTCGTTCCCGCGAAAGCGCACTGCTGTCCGTAATCTTCTTTCGCGAGCCGCTGCACGGCAGACACAGCCGCGGTTTTTGCTGGGAAGCCAACGTCGCCAGACATGATTGGCGCGCCCGCCACGCTGTGCCCGTTCCGCTCTTCGAGGTTTTTTTGAGCCCTCATTCCCGCGAAAGCGGGAGCGACGAAAACAACGGTAATGGAAAAATCCCGGACAGCAGTGCGCTTCCGCGGGGATGACGGAATCACACGCTCAAAGCTAGAGAGCAGGGCGCACGTGGGGCTAAGCCAGCGGCGGCGCCTGACCGAGGATTTCCATTTCGGCGCGCAGCCAGAACTCGTGATCGCGCCCCTCGGGCCGGCCCTCTTCCTCCCAGATGGCGTAGGCGCGGCGACGGATGGCGGCGTAGACGCCGGGGTCCATGGCATCCTTGCGCTCCGGCACCGCGCCCAGCGGCCAATCCTGATATTCCATGCGAGTCCCCTCGACTGCAGTGAGGCCTCCTTGGCAGATGGCGACTCGGCGGATGAGCGTCCATGTCTCGCATGAGGCACATCAGTCGTCGCCCCTTGCCTCGGACGGCCCGGCCTCGTATTACTGCCCATCCCGCGCCAGCCCCGTCGGAGCTAGTCCCGTGACCGAGACCGCCAAGATCACGCCCGAAGTCGTTGCCGCCCACGGCCTCAAGCCGGACGAGTACAAGCTGGTCCTCGAGATTCTCGGCCGCGAGCCGAACATCACCGAATTGGGAATCTTTTCGGTGATGTGGTCCGAGCACTGCTCCTACAAGTCGTCGAAGAAGTGGCTGAAGACGCTGCCAACCAAGGCGCCGTGGGTCATCCAGGGCCCGGGCGAGAATGCCGGCGTCATCGACATCGGCGACGGCCAGGCAATCATCTTCAAGATGGAAAGCCACAACCACCCCAGCTTCATCGAGCCTTACCAGGGCGCGGCGACGGGCGTCGGCGGCATCCTGCGCGACGTCTTCACCATGGGCGCGCGCCCCATCGCCAACATGAACGCCCTGCGCTTCGGCGATCCCAGCCACCCGAAGACCCGCCACCTCGTGGCCGGCGTCGTCGCCGGCATCGGCGGCTACGGCAACTGCGTCGGCGTGCCCACGGTGGGCGGTGAGACCAATTTCCACGCCTCCTACAACGGCAACATCCTGGTCAATGCCATGACCGTGGGCCTGGCCGACAAGGATCGCATCTTCTATTCGGCCGCCGCCGGCATCGGCAATCCGGTGGTCTATGTCGGCTCGAAGACCGGGCGCGACGGCATCCATGGCGCCACGATGGCTTCCGCTGAGTTCGACGCCAATTCCGAAGAGAAGCGCCCGACCGTGCAGGTCGGCGACCCCTTCACCGAAAAGCTGCTGATCGAGGCCTGCCTGGAGCTGATGGCCACCGACGCCATCGTCGCCATCCAGGACATGGGCGCCGCCGGCCTGACCTCGTCCTCGTTCGAGATGGCCTCCAAGGGCGGCTTGGGCATCGAGATGGACCTCGACCAGGTGCCGATCCGCGAAGCCGGCATGACCGCCTACGAGATCATGCTGTCGGAGAGCCAGGAGCGCATGCTGCTGGTGCTGCAGCCGGGCAAGGAAGGCATGGCCCGCAAGATCTTCGAGAAGTGGGAGTTGGACTTCGCCATCGTCGGCGTGCTCACCGACACCGGCCGCATGGTGCTGAAGCGCCACGGCGCGGTGGTCGCCGACCTGCCGATCGACCCGCTGGCCCAGGCCTCGCCGGAATATGACCGGCCGTGGGTGGCGCCGACCAAGCGCCCGGTGGTCAAGGCCGAGGAGGTCAAGGCTGTAGCGCCGTTCGAGGCGCTCAGGACCCTGCTCGCCTGCCCCGACCTCGCCTCCAAGCGCTGGATCTGGGAACAGTACGACCACATGGTCATGGGCGATACCGTGCAGCGCCCCGGTGGCGACGCCGCGGTGGTGCGCATCCACGGCACCAACAAGGCCGTGGCGATCACCACCGACTGCACGCCGCGCTATGTCCAGGCCGACCCGCACGAGGGCGGTCGCCAGGCGGTGGCGGAAGCCTACCGCAACCTATGCGCCGTCGGCGCCCAGCCCCTGGCCATCACCGACAACCTCAATTTCGGCAATCCCGAGAAGCCCGAGATCATGGGCCAGATCGTCGAGGCCATCCGCGGCATCGGCGAGGCCTGCCGCGACCTCGACTTCCCGGTCGTCTCCGGCAACGTCTCGCTCTACAACGAGACCATGGGCCAGCCGATCCAGCCGACCCCGGCGCTGGGCGGCGTCGGCATCATCGCCGACGTGACCAAGCATGCCAGCCTGGCGTTCAAGCGCGCCGGCGAGACCATCATCCTGCTGGGTGAGACCCGCGGCTGGCTGGGTGCCTCGCTGTATCTGCGCGAGGTCTGCGGCAGCGAAGACGGCGCGCCGCCGCCGGTGGCGCTGCACCGCGAGCGCCGCACCGGCGAGCTGGTGCAGAACCTGATCGCCGACGAATCGGTGACCGCCGTGCACGACGTCTCCGACGGCGGCCTGCTGGTGGCGCTGGCCGAGATGGCCATGGCCGCGGGCATCGGCGCCAGCCTCGACCATCCGCCGCATGGGCCGGCCCATGCCTGGTGGTTCGGCGAGGATCAGGGCCGCTACGTGCTGACCTGCCAGCCCGCCCAGGCCGCCGCCATCATCGAGGCGGCGCAGGAGGCCGACGTCGCCGCCCGCATCATCGGCGTCACCGCTGGCGATGCGCTGGTCATCGATGGCGCCGCTGCCATCGCCGTTACCGAGTTGCGGCGGGCCAACGAGGCTTGGCTGCCAACCTACATGGGCACCACCGAGATCGTCGGATGATTTGGAGCGCGGAGCTCCAGCTCCGCCTGTGTTTTGCGGAGCTGGAGCTCCGCGCTCCACCGGCGTAGTCTTTGGACAGATCAACAACATCGAGGAGACCACGATGGCAATGGAAGTCGGCGTCATCGAGGCGATGATCCGGGAAGCCTTCCCCGACGCCCAGGTGATCATCGAGGACCTGCGCGGCGACGGCGATCATTATGCCGCCCTCGTCGTGTCGGAATCCTTCCGCGGCAAGAGCCGGGTGCAGCAGCATCAGATGGTATACGCCGCCTTACGCGGCAAAATGGGGGGCGACCTGCATGCCCTGGCCTTGCAGACGGCCCTGCCCGAGGACGCGCCGAAGTTCGACTGAGGCTCCGCGCGCAGCGGCAGCCCATGGCTTGCTATTCCTGAGCGTACCGCTAATATAATGCGCCGACCGCGCCGGCATGGCAGCGGCACAGGACTCGACAAAAAGGACCATCAATGAGCGGCAATCCCGTGTTCGACCGCATCCAGCAGGACATCAACGACAACGCTGTGGTGCTGTTCATGAAGGGCACCCCCATGTTCCCGCAGTGCGGCTTTTCCGCCGCCGTCGTTCAGGTGCTGAGCGAGGTGGGGGTCAAGTTCAAGGGTATCGACGTGCTCGTCGACCCCAGCCTGCGCGATGGCATCAAGCAGTTCACCAACTGGCCGACGATTCCCCAGCTGTACGTCAAGGGCGAGTTCGTCGGTGGCTGCGATATCGTGCGCGAGATGCACACCTCCGGCGAGTTGGAGTCCCTGCTGAAGTCCAAGGGCGCGCTGTAAGCCGCCCGCCTTTTTTACGCCCATGCTGGGCGCACAAAAAAAGAAGGGCCGGAGTTCCGGCCCTCCAGACGTTTACGCAGGAGAACCGTCCCCATATAGCCGATCCGGCCGCCGCTCGCTTTGACTTTCATCAATTTTCGCGGCGGGAAACATCGACGGAGTGGATGGCCGGCGTCTCGCCAGCCGCTCTGCCGACCGTCGGCAGCCTTATGGTGAAGCACGAGCCCCGCCCCAGCCTCGAACGCACGGTCACCCGATGCCCCAGAAGACGGGCGACGCGCTGCACGACGGGCAGGCCCAGCCCGAGCCCCTTCTCGCGATCGCGCTCGGTATTCCCGACCTGGTAGAAGTCGTCGAAGATGACGTCCAGTTGGTCCTGAGCGATGCCGATGCCCGTATCGCACACGAGGATGTTCAGGCCGTCACCGGCGCGACGACACCCCACCAGCACGCCGCCGCCGTGCGTGTAGCGCAAGGCGTTGGTCACGAGGTTGCGGACCATGCGTGTCAGCAGCGTTGGATCGCTGCGCGCCATCGCCGTACAGGGAACGACTCGAAGGTGCAGCCCTTTGGCCGCCGCCTGGGGCTCAAACTCGGTGGCGATCTGCTGCAGCACGTCTTTCACGGGAAAGTCGAGGATCTTCGGCCGCAGCATGCCGGCCTCGAGGGTCGAAACGTCCAGCAACGCACGCAAAAGGTCTTCGCCGGCCGACATCGCCTCGTCGAGTTTGGCGGCAATCGCACGGCCGCTTTCGTCCCGCAGCCGAGAGGCCAGCATGTGGTGGAACAGGCGCATGGCCTGGAAAGGCTGGCGCAGGTCGTGGCTGGCCGAGGCGAGGAACCGGGACTTCGCCTGATTGGCCCGCTCGGCCTCGGCGCGGGCCATCATCAAGTCGGTGACGTCGATGGCCGTGCCGATGAGGCCCGCAATCGCCCCCCTGTCATCGCGCAACGGCTCGACGGTGAGGTCGAAGAAACGGCGACGGCGACGACCCAGGCGGATCTGGCGGCGCATACCCTTGCCGTTTGCCAGTACCGCGCTCTTGATGTCGCCGATGGCCTTGGCGTCCTCCTCGCCGAGAAAGTCGGCATCGGTCTGGCCCACCGCGGGAATGCGGCCGGCGATGGCGTCGCCGCTGAACACCCAGTCATAGCGCATGCTGCAGTCCTGGCTGAACACCAGCACCGGCGCCGGGCGGATCGACAGGCGGAAGCGCTGCTCGGTATAGCGCAGCGCGTCGCGGGCCGCCGCGATGTCCTGGAACATGCTCTGATAGGGCCGGGTGAGCAGCATGGTGACGGTGGCCCGATAGAATAGATAGAACCCGGCCACCTTCAGCAGATGCCCGGCGATCACCATGTCGTCGAACAGGTCGGCGTAGTTGGTGAAGGCCAGCTCGGACAACATGCGCAATATGAAGGACGCTAGCAGGCACTTCCACACGGCGGGCTCGAAATAGCGGCGCGACACGATCGCCAAGATCGCGCCAATGCCGAACAGCAGGGTGGCCACGTACTCGGCGATGATCTTGAAGCTCGTGATCCCTTGGCCGGGAACATAGGCGTCGGGGAACAACGGAACGGTGAAGATCGTCCCGAACAACACGACAGACGCGATGCTGAGCACCAGTTGCAGGCGTTCCGCCCCAATCCGCCATCGCAGGAAGACGAAAGACAATGCCAGCATGGTCGCTTCGATCAGGCGCGCCACGACCCATGACTGGATGCTGGCGTTGCCGCCATCGTTGATGAGCCCCATGCCGCGGTAGGTGAGCGTGTGCGCAAGATCGAAGGCGGCGACGTGGAAATAGGTGACGGCGATGGCGACGAAAAAACCGTTGGCGATGAAATGGCGGGTGTTCCAGGCCACCAGGAACAGCCCGCCGGCGACGGCGATGCTGGCCATCTCGGCAAAGGCATGAAAATACAGGAAATCAACCTGCGCCAACAGCCACAGGCCTACCATGACGGCGAGCAGCAGTCCGCCATGGACGGGGCCGAAAATGGCAGGCGCCTTGTACATCCCTAGGGTTCCAACCGGTCTATCGGTAGTGGCGCATAGTCCCACCGCCGCGGCAATACGCCAACAGTGGTAACCTCGCTTCGTGCGCTATTTAGCCAACCGCTGCCAGGGGTACGGGGGGAGATACCGGGCAATCGCGCAGCGTCGCGAGGAAGTCGCGGCGCCAGTTGGCAATGGTGTTGACGCTCAGGCCGGCCATCATCGCCCGCCAGCGCTCCTGCCGTTCCGCCAGCGGCATCGTCAGCCCGATGTGCAGCGCGTCCGCCAGGTCATCGGCATCGAGCGGGTTGACGATAAGTGCCGCATCGAGTTCACGCGCTGCTCCGGCGTGGCGTGACAGCACCAGTACGCCGGGATTTGCGGGATCCTGGGCCGCCACATATTCCTTGGCAACCAGATTCATGCCG
Organism: Rhodospirillaceae bacterium; assembly: GCA_036675815.1. Taxonomy (GTDB): domain Bacteria; phylum Pseudomonadota; class Alphaproteobacteria; order Rhodospirillales; family Magnetospirillaceae; genus JAKFEE01. The sequence goes on along the minus strand of JAKFEE010000041.1, from coordinate 91,894 downwards.
TCCCGCAGCGGCGTGATCAAGCCAATGCGGGCATGTCGATAAAAGCCGGCCAGGGAGCTGCGCGAAAAGCTGCGATTCAGATAGCGTACCGGCATCCAGTCGAATTCGGCGAAGCGCCCATTGATCTCACCGGCACGGCGATCGAGGTCCTTGCGCAGGCGCCGGTATTGCACGACGCCCTCACGGGATGGCGGCGTGATCTGCATCAGCGCCACCCGCCCGCGGTGCTCCGGATGCTCTTCGAGCATCCTGGCGAAGCCGTCGAGCCGATTCGGCAAGCCCTTGCTGTAGTCCAGCCGATCGACCCCGATGATCAGGCCGCGCCCCCTGAGGCTATCCTTGAGACGGCCCGTCTCCGGCGAGTTCGCCACCGCCTCGGCCTCGCGGGCGAACTGCGCCGTGTCGATGCCGATGGGGAAGGCGCCGATTCGGCAATTGCGGCCGAACGCGCTGGCCATCGAGCAGGCGGTGTCGAATTGGCCGCCGGCTTCGTGAACGATGTAGTCGGCGAAGGCACGAACGTCGTTGGCGGTTTGAAAGCCGATCAGGTCATAGGCGCAAAGCGAACGCACCAGGGTATCGTGACCGGGACCCGAGACCAGCACCTCGGCGGCGGGCAGCGGTATGTGCAGGAAAAAGCCGATGCGGCACCGCAGCCCCAGCCGGCGCAACTCGCGGCCCAGCGGGATCAGATGGTAGTCGTGTACCCAAACGATGTCGTCGTCGCGCAGGAACGGTCGCAGGGCCGCGGCCATTCGCTGGTTGACCCGCATGTAGCCGTCGAACCAGTGGCGATGATATTCGATCAGCCCCAGCCGGTAGTGAAACAACGGCCACAAGGTACTGTTGGCGTAACCCAAGTAGTAGTCTTGATGCTCGCGTGCGCTGAGATCGACCGTGACGTAGGTGGTCGCGCCGGCAACCCGGACCTGCGGGGTGGCGTCGTCACTGATGCGCCCGCTCCAGCCAAACCACACGCCGCCCTGCTGCTTCAGCGCGTCGCGCATGGCCACCGCCAATCCGCCGGCACGGGCGGCCGTGTCGCCCGCAATGCTCACCCGATTGGACACGACGACCAAGCGCTCCACGAACGGCGACCTCCATCAATCGGCTTTTGCGATTGAAATATTGGACAATGCCGATTGAAGGGCAACCCTGCTATGGGCGCTATTTGCCTCCCCGACCAATGGCTTGGATCGTGGCTTCCAACGCATCGAGAAACCGGGAGCGATCCTTCTTGGAAAATGCGGCCGGCCCGGACGTGATGACGCCGATATCGCGCAAATTCGTCATGAGATCGCGCGTGGCCACCGCTAAGCCGATCGAATTGCCGTCGAGAATGCGGCCTGTGGGGGTGAGCGCCCGCGCCCCCTTGCCAACGCAGCGCGCCGCCAGCGGGATGTCGGCGGTGATGACGATATCACCCGCGCCGATACGCTCGGCGATCCAGTCGTCGGCTACGTCCGGGCCGTCCGCCACCACCACGCGCTGGATGAGCGGATGCGCATCGCCACGCACCCAGCGATTGCTCACCATGTGCACGATCAGGCCGTGGCGCTCGGCCACGCGGACGAGCTCTTGCTTGACGGGGCAGGCGTCGGCGTCGACGAATAGGTTCGGCATGTCTCAGCGCACCGCACCGAGCGCGAAGCCTTGATCTTTGCCTTGGCCGCCATCACTATCGCCAGCATCGAACGTGGTCATTGGTTGCATCGTGAAGCCCATAGTCTCTGCCCTCGTCATCGCTCTCATGATCGGCGGACCCGCCGCCGCCGCCCCGACCTGCTTCACCAACAAGGAAATCCGTGCCAGCCAGGTGAGGCAACTCCAGACCGAACTCATGGTCGCCGCGCTCAGTTGCAAGGACCCGAGCCTCGATTTCGCCGGACGCTACAACGCCTTCGTCCATAAATTCGGCAAGAATCTGGCCGAGAATGCCAGCACGCTGCGTGGCTATTTCACGCGCCGGTACGGAAAAGGCCAAGCCCGATACTTCGACCGCTACATCACCGCATTGGCAAATGAGGCCGCGCATCGCAGCATGGGCGTCAGCGGCTACTGCGACCGGATGGTGCCGGTATTCGAGCAGGTGCTGACCATCAAGCGCCCGGAACTCGAGACCTTCGCGGCCAGGAGCGACGCCACCGGCGATGGCTGCATCCGCCCCTGAGCCTCAGCCGGCAGCACGGGCAACGAAAAACCCCCGCGGAACCCGCGGGGGTTTTTGTTGGCCAGGTCGCGCCCGTTAAGGCAGCACGATCTCGACGCGGCGGTTCTGCGGCTCGCGCACACCATCGGGCGTCGGCACCAGCGGCGATGTCTCGCCACGGGCGACCACGTCCAGGACGTCGTTGGAGACACCAAGGCCGGCAAGGAACGTCTCGACGTTCTCGCCGCGACGCTGCGACAGGCCCATGTTGTACCTGTCGGTGCCCGAGCGGTCGGCATGGCCGACGAGGGTGACGCGGGCGGCCCGGCCGGTCTTGATGGCATCGGCGGCCTTGCGCAGCACGTCCTGGGCCTCCGGCGTCAGGTCCGCCCGGTCAAAGTCGAAAAACACCAGGTAGTTGGTCGGGGCCGGGGCCGGCGCCGGCGGCGGCGCGGTCACCTGTGCCACCGGCGCAGGAGCCGGCTGCTTGGCGGCGGCGCCGAAGAAATAGGTGAAGCCGACCATGAAGGCGTGCGATTCGTATTCGCTCTCGACGCCATCGACGGTGAAGTCCTCGGTGGCGAGATAGCGGTAGTCGCCCTTGATGGCCAACTCGTCATTGATCTTGTACGACAGGCCGGCAATGCCTTGGTAGGCGAAGACCACTTCCGACTCGTCGACGATGCCGTCGGCGTCGACCGAGACGACCGCGCCGCCGGCACCGGCACCCACATAGGGGGTCACTCGCCAGCCCAGCGGGATGTCGTAATAGCCGTTGGCCATGAAGCTGAAGAGATTGGTATCGCCGTCGATGCCGGCACCAGCGAACTCGTCGATGCTGTTGCGGCGCCAGCCGATTTCGGCCTCGACGCGGAAATCGCCGAGCGGCATGCCCACCTGACCCAGCAGGCCGAAGCCGGGGTCGTATTCGAATTCGCTCGACGTGCCGGGAAAGCTGGTGTCGGCATCGTTGAGCAGGTTCACACCCGTCTGGGCTCCCAGGTACCACGCGCCGTCCTGCGCATAGGCCGCCGGCGCCACACCCGCTGCCAAGCTCACCGCCACGAGTCCGCGGATGATTTTCATTTCTTCACCTTTCGCGCAGAGCGTCTACCCAATGGATGAACCCACTGATAACGCAAAGGCGACGGGGCGCCAAGGCTGGCCAATGGCCTTAGTGCAGAATTCACACAGGTGTGGCGCTGCGACCACACTGCGCGGCGCCTATTCCGTCCGCAGGGCCTCCGCCTGCTGCTTCAGCTGGGCGAAACGGCGGATGCTGAGGGGAATGCTGATCAGGTAAAGCACCAGAAGCACCGCGATCGTCGCCCAGGGTTCGGTCACCAGGAAGGCGGCCAAAAGCCCGACGAACAACATGGACGGCAAGACGAAACGCATAGGCACGCGGAAGCGCTTGAACGAAAATGTCGGAATGGTGCTGACCATCAGGAAGGACACGCCGATCAGAAATACGCCGACGACGAGCGGCCGGTCGAAGAAACCGGAACCGAACTGGAAGGTGACGATCATCGGCAACAGCACCAGCGCCGCCCCGGCCGGGGCCGGCACGCCGGTGAAGAAGTTGTAGGCCCAGGCCGGCAGATCGGGCTGGCCGATCATGGTATTGAAGCGTGCGAGGCGCAACGCCGCGCATACCGAGAACAGCAGGACCAGAGCCCAGCCGAAGCCGCCAGCCCCCTCCATGGTCCAGAAATACAGCAGCATCGAGGGCGCGACGCCGAAGCTGACGAAATCCGACAGCGAATCGAGTTCGGCGCCGAATTTCGAGGTGCCATGCAGCAACCGGGCGATGCGGCCGTCCAAGCCATCGAACACGGCGGCGATGAAGATGGCGACGACACCCTGCTCCCATTTGCCATCGAGGCCGAAGCGCATCGCCGTGAGACCCGCGCACAGCGCCAGCAGCGTCAGGATATTGGGGATCATTCTGTTGAACGATAGTCCCGCGATCTTCGACGCGCGCTTCGGCCGAAACATCTAGCGGACCTCGCCGTCGCGCGGCGGCTCGTTCGAATGGAGATCGGCGATCACCGTCTCGCCGGCGGTGGTCTGCTGGCCGCAGATGACCAACGGATTGGCGCCTTCTGGGAGATAGACGTCGACGCGGCTGCCGAAGCGGATGAGGCCGAAGCGCTCGCCGACCCGCACCTGCTGGCCCTCGACGAGATCGCACTTGATGCGCCTGGCCACCAGCCCGGCGATCTGCACGAAGGCAATCTCGCGGCCATCGTCGAGGGCCATGCGCACGGACATGCGCTCGTTGTGCTCGCTGGCCTTGTCGAGCGACGCGTTGACGAACTTGCCCGGGCGATAAGCCAGCTTGAGAATGCGGCCATAGGCGGGAACGCGATTCACGTGCACGTTGAAGACGTTCATGAAGATGCACACACGCATGCGCGGCTCGGGCCCCATGTCCAACTCGCGCGGCGGCACCGCCATGCCGATCATCTGCACCAGCCCGTCGGCCGGGGCAACGATCAGCCCATCGCGGACCGGGGTGATGCGATCGGGGTTGCGGAAGAAGAAGGCGCACCATGCCGTCAGCAGGGCACCGATATAGCCCAGTGGCTCCCAGAGCAGGCCGAGGAGTATGGCGATGACCGCGAAGATGGCGATGAAGCGCCAGCCTTCACGATGGATCGGCACCAACACGACCTTGAGCAACGATACCTCGTGGACCTTCACCTGCTTCACCCCTGCTGACCAAAAGGCCGATCCTAATGCGGGCAGCAACCAACGTTAAGGTCGTTTTTAGCGTCTGTTTTCATCCGGCGACGTGCAGGCCGAAAGCGACGCGGAGGCGCAGATGAGCGAACGTTCCAATAGGGTCGTCTCCAACATGTGCGGCAATCGGTATCGGCTGATCGTGCAATTCAACTGCGTCGCCCAGGTCGCTCGCCTCCGGTTCGCCGGAACACATGCCGATACGATGAAATCGACGCAACAACGGTGTGAGCCATGACCATTCGACCGATCAAGACGCCCGAGAATCATAACGCAGCGCTGGCCCGCATCGATGAACTGATGGATTCCGAAGAGGGAACTCCGGAGGTGGCCGAATTGGAGGTGCTGGCCATCCTGGTGGAGCGGTACGAGCGGGAAGCATTCCCGATCGATCCGCCCTCGGCCCTCGATGCCATCCGCTTCCGCATGGAGCAAGCGGGCTACGAGCAGCGCGACTTGGCCAAGGTGTTGGGCAGCCGGTCGCGCGCCTCCGAGATCATGCACGGCTCAGTCAAGCGGCTGTGGAAGGCCTAGGCGACGGCGGCGCCATGCGCAACCGGGGCCAGCGCCGGCAGTTCGATGCGAAAGCAGGCGCCCTGGCCGGCGGCGCTCTCCACCCAGATGCGGCCGCCGAGATGGACGACGATATGGCGGCAAATCGCCAGCCCGAGGCCGGTTCCCTGGGGCTTCTCGGTCATCGTGTCGCCGACTTGCAGGAACTTCTCGAAAACCACGTCCTTGGCCCAGTCGGGAATGCCGGGGCCGTTGTCGGCAATCGACAGCCGAATCCTGTCGTCCTCGCGCTCGAGGGTCACGGTGACGCGGCCCTTCTCGGGCGGGCAGAACTTCACGGCATTGGACAGAAGATTGATGGCGACCTGGATCAGCCGATCACGATCGCCCCGAATCGGCAGGGGCTGCTCGGGTAGCCGGGCGACCAGCGCCACGCGCTTGTCGCTGAACAGACTGCCGGTGGCCTCGATGGCCGCACGCACCACCGCCCCCATGTCGACCTGGGTTATGGTCCATTGCACCGCCCCGGCTTCGAGCTTGGCCAGATCCAGCACCTGGTTGACGAGCCGGGTCAAGCGCTCGCTCTCGCTGATGACGATGCCCAGGAACTCCTGGCGCTGCACCATCGGCAGGCCGGGGTTGTCGCGCAGGATCTCAGAGAACGAACGGATCGAGGTCAGCGGCGTGCGCAACTCGTGCGTGACCGTATTGATGAAATCATCCTTGAGCCGGTCGAGCTGCTGCAGGCGCTCGTTCGCGGCGCGCAACTCGGCCGATGTCTTCTCCAATTCGTATGATTTGGCCTGGAGCTGACGACTGTAGGCGATGACCTGCTGTGCCTCGTCGAGGATCTCGAGCACCCCCGACAGCCCCAGCGTCTCGCCCTTGACCACCGAAGCCAGCATCACCCGCGCCGAGCCGGCACCGATGGCGCCAGCTAGCAGCCGTTCGGCGAAGGCCACCAGATCGGCATCGGCCTGGGCAAGGCTGGCGAGGTCGAGGCGGTGCGTCTGGGCGTAGCGGGCGAAGGCGCTTTGCGTACGCTCGATGCCGACGAAGCGGCCAACCAGGGCAACGAGGTCGGACACCGTGGCGGTGCCGCGCCAAGCCCTCGCCTGGGCGCTGTGTCCCGCCGGGCGGAAGACGTCGACGAACAGCGCCGCCTGCACCCGCTCGATGTCGGTGGGCTCGGTGAACAGCGAGACCAGGAGATAGCTGCCGACATTGGCCAGCATGCTCCAGATCAGGGCATGGCTGATCGGGTCGAGGCCGCTCATCCCGAACAGTTCCTGTGGCCGCAACAGGGCGATGCCGAACGGCCCGTGCTCGACGATGGTGTGAGGCAGCCACCCCGACAACGCCAAGGACGGCAGCAACAGGGTGTAGGCCCAGACGGCGAAACCGGCGGAAAGCCCGGCCAGGGCGCCGCGGCGGGTCGCCCCCTTCCAGAAGATGCCGCCCAGCAGGACCGGGGCGAATTGCGCCGCGGCGGCAAACGACATCAGGCCGATACCCACCAGCGAGAAGGCTTGGCCGATCAGCCGCTCGTAGAAATAGCCGAGCATCACCACGCCGACGATGGTCAGCCGCCGGATCAACAGCAGCAGCCGGCTGAGATCGCTGCGTCGGCCCAGCCCCGCCCAATGCCAGCGCAACAGCAAGGGCATGATGAGGTCGTTGCACGCCATCGTCGACAGGGCCACCGTTTCGACGATGACCATGCCGGTGCCGGCCGAGAGCCCGCCCAGGAAAACCAACAGCGCCATACTCTCGGCCCCACTGACCATCGGCAAGGCGAGTACATACAGGTCGGGGTGGACGCTTCCCGCGGGCAGCGACAGCACGCCGGCCAGGGCGATGGGCAGCACGAAGACGTTGATGGCCAGCAGATAGGCCGGAAACAGCCAGATCGCCTTGGCCACATGCCGCTCGTCGACGTTCTCGACCACCGCCACCTGGAACTGGCGCGGCAGGCAGACGATCACCAGCGCCGACAGCAACGTCACCGCAACCCAGCTGATCTGCGCCCGGCCATCCAAGGTGAACAGGCGCGCGAACTCGGGATGCCGTTCGGCACGCGCGAACAGGTCGCCGAAGCCGTCGAACAGCCCGTAGACGACGAACACGCCGACGGCGAGAAAGGCGACGAGCTTGACCGAGGATTCGAACGCCACCGCCGCCACCATGCCCTCGTGGTGTTCGCTGGCGTCGATGTGGCGGGTGCCGAACAGGATGGAGAAGACGGCGAGGAGAACCGCGACATGGAAGGCACTGTCGGTCAGCAAGGGCTGCGGTTCGAGCAGGGCCTGCCCGGTAAGCGCCCCGTAGCTGGCGGCGATCGCCTTCAGTTGCAGCGAAATGTAGGGGACGATGCCGATGATGGCGATCACCGTCACCAAACCACCGAGCAGCCGACTCTTGCCGTAGCGCGAGCCGATGAAGTCGGCAATCGAGGTGATGCGGTTGCGCTTGGCAATGCGCACGATCTTGCGCAGCACCACCCACCACAACGCCGCCATCAGCGTCGGCCCGATGTAGATCGGCAGGAATTGCGGCCCGGCCTGGGCGGCGCGGCCGACGCTGCCGTAGAAGGTCCAGGACGTGCAGTAGACGGCGATGGACAGGGCGTAGACATAGGGGCTGTTGATCAGGCTGCGCCCCTGTTCGGCGCGGCGATCACCGACATAGGCGATGCCGAACAGCAGGCTGAGATAGGCGATCGCCGCCGTCGGTATGAGCCAGCCGTCAGTCAACGCCGCCATCCCGCCCGACGGCCCGCACCGCCAGGAACAATCCGACGACCACCGCGGCCCAGCTTGCGAAGAGATAGGCGAACAGCAGAGGATAGCCGCCGATCTGCCCGCCCTGCCCGAAGATGGTCATCAGTGGTGGGTGGAACAGCACCAACGCCAGGACAAAGACCGCCGCGAGACGGCGTGTCAAGCGGCTGTACTGGACAACCGTAAAGTCATCCCCTGACTTTTGCGAAGGAGTCGGCATTACATCTCTTCCATGGCATTCGTTTGCACCGGCGGCCCTGCCCCGAACAGGGGAGGATTTCGGCACTTTTTTCGCACTGGCCCGGCCCCATCTAACGCCCAATAGCAAGCGTCGTTGGGAGAACGGTGATGGCCCGCCAGCAGCTGCTGTGTCCGTCCTGCCTGCAATTGACCGAACACATCGTCGAATCTCTCGACGAGGGGGACGTCGCCTGGTGCCAGGATTGCAAGCGGGTCCATCTCGTCACCGAACCGTCGATCACCCTGAACTGGGCGAAGAAGCCCCTGCCCCGCTGGGAATGAGCGCGGCTAGAAGGCCGTCTCTCGCCGCCGCAACTCCAATGCCATGTTCGATGCCGCCATGACCTGCGCGAGCGTGGCGAGGCCGCGGCTCTCCAGCCGATCAATCATCCGCACCAGCACCTCGGCCGTGGCCAGGGCGTCACCCAGCGCGGTGTGGCGGCCCTTGACCCGCACCCCCAGCCGCTCGGCGATGGCGTCCAACGAATGGTCGGCGGCCTCACCATCGAGCAGCACCGACAACACCAGCGTGTCGAGCACGGGATTGCGCAAACGGACGCCGCTGTGCGCCTCTTTCATGCGCAGGAACTTGATGTCGAAAGCCGCATTGTGCGCCACCAGCACGGCATCGCCGACGAACGCCCGAAACTGAGGCAGCACCACCGAAAGGGGCGGCTTGCCGTGCACCATGGCGTCGGTGATGCCATGGAAGCGGATCGAGTCCGCAGGAACTGGCCGTTGCGGATCAACCAGGCGCTCGAAGGTCTCGCCCGAGAGGACGCGGCCGCGCACGACGCGTACGCCAGCGATGGAAATCACCTCGTCACCTTGTGTCGGCTGCAAACCGGTGGTCTCGGTGTCGAAGACGACGAACGAGAGCTCGCGCAGGTTGCGCTCGCCCTGGTCACCGGCCACGGAATATTCGTGCATGAGGCCGAAGTCATAGAACTCCGGGCGTGGCGGCAGCTGCCCCACACCTTCCTCGAACTGCGGCCGTTGCGGCGCCGGCATCGGCAGGCGCAACAGCGCCCGCCCCGGTCGCTGCTGCAGGCTCCATGGCTCGCTGCCGTGGCGATCCAACACCTCGCGCAGGGTCATAGGCTCGATCCCGCCCTCGATGGTTTCCCCCATCCATTGCTCGATGACGTGCGACGGAACCGCGTCGCCGTCCCAGACGATGTCGAGATAGGTGCGGCGGTCGCCCAGCAGCGCCTCCACGTCGAAGGCGGTGGCGCCGGCATGGCGGTGCAGCAGGCCGAACAGATGTTCGAGGGCCAGCATCAGCGAATGGCTGTCCCCCTGCAGCCACAGCGGTATGCCGATCAGCGTCACCGTGATCCCGTGGCGCGACGCCACCCGACGGGCAACGATGCTGAAGAGATCGAGCGAATAGATGTCGGCCATCGGCCAGCGCGCGAGCTCATGATCGCGGCACGCGGCCGCCAATTCCTCGATGCGCTCGGACAGCACCACGGCTTCGCTGAGAATCGCCCGGTCGAATGCGGCGCGCTGGTCGGGACCCATCGCCGGAAACTGGGCAACGGTTTCGGCGGTGGCGCGCAACGCCGCCAAAGGGCCGCGCAGCTCGCGGGTAATGGCGCGCCGCACGGCGTCGGCCTTGTTCAGCAGCCCCACCTGACGACTGATGTCCACCAGGGTGAGAACATAGCCGCTGGCCCCGCCGTCGCTCTCGATCAACGCCATCCGGGCCTGCAGCAGCAGGCGCGAATCGGCCGTGGCACACACGAACGGGGCGCTGTGATCGGGCCTGCCGGCGGCGCCATGCCGGCGGTGCACCAGCAGTTCGAAGGTATGCAGCAGCGGCGCGCGGGCAAGCACGTCGAACACGGGGCGGCCGAGGCCCAGGCTTTCCCCGCCAACCACGCGCATCGCCGCCGAATTGTACAGCATCACCTGATGGGCGCCGTTGCATACGACCACGCCTTCCGACAAGTCGAGCAGAATCACCTCGAGCCAACTCTTCTGCTCGGCCACCTGGGTCCGGGCCGTCTCCATGGCCCGCACCAGATCCTGACGCGACGCCTGCATCGCGTCGACGACATCGGTGAAGGCCTGGGCCGCGTCTCCCAGATGGTGGACCGCCGGCACCCTCAGCGGCCTTTCGGTCTGGCGCGACTGGGCCAGCATGCGGGCGTCAGCGCCCATGGCTTGCAGCGGCTTGAGCACGGCACGGTCGACATAAAGCCACAACGCCATCACCAGCGCCGCCAAGATCGTGCCGATGAGGAACGCCATGCGCGTGAGTGCCAGGCGCTGGGCCTCGGGCAACTGCGCGACGTCCTGGACCGACCAGGCAGCGGCCACGACGATGCCGAGAACAACGCCGGCAATGGTGCCGTACATGATGGCCAGAGTCTGTCGCGCCGTCATGCCGCGCCCCCCGCACTTACGCCTGGGGATCCAGATAATGATGCACCCTCTCGACGACCTCGCGTGTCGAGAACGGCTTGGTGATGTAGTCGTCGGCGCCGAGCGCCAAGCCCTTTTCCCGTTCGATCTCGCGACCGCGCGCCGTCAGCATGATGATGCGCACCCCGCGCAAGGCGGGATCGGCGCGAATGCTCTGACAGACATCATAGCCGTCGCGCTTCGGCAGCATGACGTCCAATAGAATCAGGTCTGGTGGCTCGGCCGCCACCGCCGCCAGCGCCGCCTCGCCATCACGGGCGACGCGCACATCGTAGCCCGCCTGCTTCATCAGGAATTCCAGGGAGAGGACGATATTGGGTTCGTCATCGACGACCAGCACCCGCCGCGCCACCGCTTCCTCCTTGGCCGTCCTGAAACTGTGATTTTTCCCTAGGTTAGCACCGGGGATTGGACCTTGTCATGGCGCGGTGTGGGGATGTTGCCGAAACGCGTCACACGCCGGCTACGAAATACCTTGCGTTCCCCGAATGGATTCTTATCTTAAAGGCTATGTTGCAGTGCAGCAATTTTCCTGATGGAAGGACCGCGTCATGTTGATGAACTACGAGGAACTCGCCTCCTTCGGCAAGCAGAACGTCGAAGCCATGGTGCAGAGCACCACCCTGACCGCCAAGGGCGTGCAGGAACTGGGCAAGGTGTACGCCGCGTTCGCCGAAGCCAATTTCCGCAAGGCCACCGCCGCCGCGCAGGCACTCTCGGGGGTCAAGTCGCCCAACGAATTGCTGCAGGTGCAGGCGCAGCTGATGCGTGAGAACACCGATAACCTGGTCGCCGAGAGCGGCAAGGTGGTGGAAATCGTTCAGACCGTCGTCACCAGCGCGCTCGAGCCGCTGCAGGCGCGGATGCGCGCCGCCGCCGACCTCTACAAAGTCACGGCCTGACCGGGGGCGACGCGGTCGCGAACCCGAACGGCCCGGCGGGCACCCCGCCGGGCCGTTCGCCTGTTCGGTCTTCCTTGAACGTGCGGCGGCGCTTGCCTATGGTCGGGCGACTGGCGAGGGAGACACCATGAGATTCGAAGGTACCGACACCTACGTAGCCACCAAGGACCTGATGGTCGCGGTCAATGCCGCCGTCACCCTGCAGCGGCCGCTGCTGGTGAAGGGCGAGCCGGGCACCGGCAAGACCGTGCTGGCCCAGGAGATCGCCAAGGCGTTGGGGCGGCCGTTGCTGGCGTGGCACGTCAAGTCGACCACCAAGGCCCAGCAGGGCCTGTACGAGTACGACGCGGTGTCACGCCTGCGCGATTCGCAGTTGGGCGACGCCCGCGTCCATGACATCGCCAACTACATCGTGCGCGGCAAGCTGTGGGAGGCCTTCGAAACCGAGCCGGCGCCGGTGCTGCTGATCGACGAGATCGACAAGGCCGACATCGAGTTCCCCAACGACCTGCTGCTGGAACTCGACCGCATGGAGTTCCACGTCTACGAGACGCGCCAGACGATCAGCGCCAAGGTGCGGCCGATCGTGGTCATCACCTCGAACAACGAGAAGGAGCTGCCCGACGCCTTCCTGCGCCGCTGCTTCTTCCACTACATCCGCTTCCCCGACCGCGAGACGATGGAGCGCATCATCGCCGTCCATCACCCCGGCATCAAGGCGGCGCTGGTGCGCGAGGCCCTCAATCTGTTCTACCAGGTGCGCGAGGTGCCCGGCCTCAAGAAGAAGCCGTCGACCTCGGAACTGCTCGACTGGCTGAAGCTGTTGATGGCCGAGGACCTGTCGCCCGAGACCCTGCGCGCCAAGGACGGCAAGACCGTGATCCCGCCGCTGCATGGCGCGCTGCTCAAGAACGAGCAGGACGTGCACCTGTTCGAGCGGCTGGCGTTCATGGCGCGCCGCGAAGGGCGGTAGAAGGACACGTAATGAACCACAGAGGCACAGAGACACAGAGGAATCACAGAGATGTAAGGATGGCCGGCAAAGCCGGCAAAGAAATCCTTTTCTGTGCCGTCTCTGTGTCTCGGTGCCTCTGTGGTTAGCGAGGCCCCTATCCCATGTTCCTGCGCTTCTTTTATGAGCTGAAGGCCGCCAAGGTCCCCGTCACCCTGCGCGAGTACCTGACCCTGCTCGACGCGGTGAAGGCCGGACTCGCCTCCTACCGGGTCGAGGATTTCTATTACCTGTCGCGCTCGTGCCTGGTGAAGGACGAGCGCAACCTCGACAAGTTCGACCGCGTGTTCGGCCAGGTGTTCAAGGGTATCGAGTCGCTTGCCACCGACGTCGACGAGATCGCCGCCGACATCCCCGAGGAGTGGCTGCAAGGCCTGATGGAGCGCTTCCTCACCGACGAAGAGAAGGCCAAGATCGAATCCCTGGGTGGTTTCGAGAAGCTGATGGAGACGCTGCGCCAGCGCCTCGCCGAACAGAAGGAGGCGCACCACGGCGGCGGCAAATGGATCGGCACCGGCGGCACCTCACCGTTCGGCGCCAACGGCTATAACCCCGAGGGCGTACGCATCGGCCAGAACAAGTCGCGCCATCGCCGGGCCGTCAAGGTGTGGGACAAGCGCGAGTTCAAGAATCTCGACGACAACGTCGAACTCGGCACCCGCAACATGAAGGTGGCGCTGCGCCGCTTGCGCCGTTTCGCCCGCGAGGGCGCCGCCACCGAGCTCGACCTGTCGGAAACCATCTCGTCGACGGCGCGCCACGGCGGCATGCTCGACGTGCAGATGCGCCCCGAACGCCACAACAGGATCAAGGTGCTGCTGTGCCTCGATATCGGCGGCTCGATGGACGATCACATCCGCGTCTGCGAGGAGCTGTTCTCGGCGGCGCGGGCCGAGTTCAAGCATCTCGAGCACTTCTACTTCCACAACTGCCCCTATGAGGCCTTGTGGAAGGACAACCGCCGCCGCCACGCCGACATCATCAAGACCTGGGACGTGCTCCATACCTATCCCGCCGACTACAAGCTGATCTTCGTCGGCGACGCCTCGATGAGCCCTTATGAGATCGCCTATCCCGGCGGCGCCGTCGAGTATTGGAACGAAGAGGCCGGCCACGTCTGGATGCAGCGCCTCACCGACACCTTCCAGCACGCGGTGTGGCTGAACCCCATCCCCGAGGGCCAGTGGCCGTGGACGCAGTCGGTGAAGATGATGCGCGACCTCATGGGCGGGCGCATGTTCCCGCTGACCCTGGAAGGCCTCGATGCCGCCATGCGCGAGCTGAACCGGTGATCCGGCTGGCGCTCGCCGCCTTGCTGGCCGTGGTGGCCACGGCGCCGGCGCGTGCCGAGCAGCCGCTGTCGCCGGCCGAAGTTCGGGCCCTGCTGGCGGGCAACAGCACCCGCGGCACCATCGTGCTGGAGAGCCCCTTACTCGGCCAGGTTTACGAGCGCTGGTTCGCCGCCAGCGGCGAACTGGTGTCGCGCAATGTCACCAAAGGCACGAACGACGCGGGGGCCTGGCGGGTGGACGATGCCGGCCATCTGTGTATGACCCACCGCACCTGGGCGGCCGGGCGCGAATACTGCACCGCCGTCGTCAAGGCCGCCGACGGCTATCGGCGCCTGTTCAACGGCAAGCCTTCGGAGGCCATGGAGGTGCGGCCGGGCGACGCGTTCGCCTTGGGGCGCTGACGCCACTCCGGACCGCTCGCCACGACGGCACTTTGCGCCGCCGCCATCAGCGGTTACGCTCGACTGATGGACAAGAAGCACATCTTCATCGCCATAGCCATCGTCTCGCTGGTCAACGGCCTGTTCTCGCCGTTCCTGGTGGTCGTACTGTCCCTGGTGCCGTTCTGGTTGCCGGAGTTCGTGCCGGCCAGCATGCCGCTGGCACTGGCGCTGTCGGCGATGATCACCGCCTTCGGCACGCTGCTGCTGAGCGGCATTCCCGCGGCGATCTATGAACGGCTGTCGGGCAGCGGCGACAGCACGCCGCACTCGATGTATGTGTGGCTGGCGGTCGCGCTGTTGATGACCATCCCGGCGGTGGGGATCATCGGCAAGGTCGCCTAGGGAGCGCGGCCGCCGCTTGCCGTGTACTATCGCGTCCCATAGAATGCTATCACTGACGGCATGAAAGGCGGGATGCTGGCATGGCGACGGTTACCATCAGGAATCTACCAGACGAGGTGCATCGCGCGCTTCGGGTGCGGGCGGCTACGCATGGGCGCAGCACCGAGGCCGAGATCCGCAATATTCTTGAAGGCGTCGTGAAGCCCGAGCAGCGCATCCGCATGGGCACTGCCTTGGCTCAATTGGGCCGTCGAGTCGGGCTGACGAACGAGGACTTCGCCATCCTCGAACAGGAGCGGGACAAGACACCGGCCGAGCCGGTGAAGTTCGATTGATCGTCCTGGACACCAACGTCATCTCCGAGGCGATGAAGCCAGAGCCGCATCCAGCCGTGCGGGCGTGGCTGGACGAACAAGCTGCGGAGACCCTCTACCTGTCCAGCGTCACGCTTGCCGAATTATTGTTCGGCATCGGCGCGATGCCGGGCGGCCGTCGCAAGAACGCGCTGGCCGAAACGCTCGATGGCCTGCTGGAGCTATTCGGGGAGCGCGTTTTGGCGTTCGACACCCAGGCGGCCCGGCACTATGCCGATTTGGCCGTAAAGGCCAGGGCCGCCGGCAAAGGCTTCCCGACCCCGGACGGTTATATCGCCGCCATTACGGCCGCTCATGGCTTCATTGTCGCTACGCGCGACACCAGCCCCTATGAAGCGGCCGGCCTGAACGTCATCAATCCATGGGAGGCGCGGCGGTGAGGCAAAAGGCCCGCGGATGGCTCCGCGGGCCTTTTGCGTTAGGCGTAGCCCATCGCCTTCTTTAGGTTCTCGTCCAGCTTGTCGAGGAATTGGTTGGTGGTGAGCCACGGCTGCTCCGGCCCGATCAGGATGGCCAGGTCCTTGGTCATGAACCCGGACTCGACCGTGTCGACGCACACCTTCTCCAGGGTCTCGGCGAACTTCGCCACCTCAGGCGTATTGTCGAACTGGGCGCGGTAGTACAGGCCGCGGGTCCAGGCGAAGATCGAGGCGATCGGGTTGGTCGAGGTCTGCTTGCCCTTCTGGTGCTCGCGGTAGTGGCGGGTCACCGTGCCGTGCGCCGCCTCGGCCTCGACGGTCTTGCCGTCGGGGCTCATCAGCACCGAGGTCATCAGGCCGAGCGAGCCGAAGCCCTGGGCCACGGTGTCGGACTGCACGTCGCCGTCGTAGTTCTTGCACGCCCACACGAACTCGCCCGACCATTTCAGCGCCGAGGCGACCATGTCGTCGATCAGGCGGTGTTCGTAGGTCAGGCCCTTGGCGTCGAACTTGCCCTTGAACTCGGCATCGAAGACCTCCTGGAACAGGTCCTTGAAGCGGCCGTCATAGGCCTTGAGAATGGTGTTTTTGGTCGACAGGTAGACCGGCCAGCCCTTGTTCAGGCCGTAGTTGAAGCAGGCGCGGGCGAAGCCCTTGATCGATTCGTCGAGGTTGTACATGCCCATGGCGACGCCGGCGCCGGGGAACTGGAACACCTCGTATTCGACCGGCTGGCCGCCGTCCTTGGGCGTGAACTTCATGGTCAGGGTGCCGGCGCCGGGCACCTTGAAGTCGGTGGCGCGGTACTGGTCGCCGAAGGCGTGACGGCCGATGACGATCGGCTGGGTCCAGCCGGGGACGAGGCGCGGCACGTTCTTGCAGATGATCGGCTCACGGAAGACGGTGCCGTCGAGGATGTTGCGGATGGTGCCGTTGGGCGACTTCCACATCTTCTTGAGGTTGAATTCCTTCACCCGCGCCTCGTCGGGGGTGATGGTGGCGCACTTGACGCCGACCCCGTACTTCTTGATCGCCTCGGCGGCGTCGACGGTCACGCGGTCGTCGGTGGCGTCGCGATGCTCGACGCCCAGGTCGTAGTACTTCAGGTCGAGGTCGAGGTAAGGCAGGATCAGCTTGTCCTTGATGAACTGCCAGATGATTCGCGTCATCTCGTCGCCGTCGAGTTCGACGACCGGATTGGCAACCTTGATCTTCTTCATGTCTCGGAATCCCGCAATGCTTCGACTGCCTGTCCGCTGGGGTGCGCCCCAAGCCCCGCGACCGCTCCCACCAGGAGCGACGGACGCGGCAACATAGCAAAGCTCTGCGGCGACGGAAAGGCCGCCGCAGGCGGCTACACACCTTCACCGTCGACGTTCACGGGCCTCTGGACAAGCCTGGCGCCAGGCTCTATGCCATGGCCGCGATGAACGGAGAGTCCAGCCCAACCACCCCGGCAATTCCATTCTCGGCGGCTGCGCCGTGAGCGGGTTTTTCACCGCCGGCAGCCTCGGCTGGATCCTGTTGCTGCCTTTCGCGATATCGGCCGCCGCGGCAGGACTGGTCCGTCTGGTGGGCGGCCCCGGCCGGGGCAGCGCCGCTGCCGGCCTTGGCATCGCCTGCGGCGCGCTGGCCGGCTGGCTGCTGCTGCGCGGAATACCAGCCCTGCCACCGCGCGGCCTTGCCGCATACACGCCCTA
The DNA here is from genome assembly GCA_036675815.1 of Rhodospirillaceae bacterium. Lineage (GTDB taxonomy): Bacteria > Pseudomonadota > Alphaproteobacteria > Rhodospirillales > Magnetospirillaceae > JAKFEE01. The sequence continues at coordinate 74,553 of JAKFEE010000041.1, read as the reverse complement.
CGTCGCGGGGATTGGAGCCGTGGCAGGGGTGCTTGGCCTAGCCTTTGGCCGGACCATGATGCTGACGCTGATCGTGGCCTCCGCACTGGCTGCCGCATGGTTTTTCCTCGGCCGGCCCATCGCCCCGTCATGGCCGCTGGCGCTCGAGGCAGGGTTGCTGCTGTGCGCCTGGCTCGTGGTCTTGCTGCGCCTGGAAAGCCGGCCCGCCAAGGAGCCGGTCGCCGCCGTCATGCTAATGATGTTGGCGTGTGGCATTGCTGCCGCCTCGTGGTTCGACGGCGACATCGGCAACGCGCGGCTGTCCCTGTCAGTTGCCGCCGCCGCACTCGGCTTCCTCGCGTGGAACTGGTTCGGCGGCCTGCCATTCCTCGCCCCCGCCCTACTCGGCGGCAGCGGCGCCGTATTGGCGCTGGCGACGGCGCAGGCCCTGTCCGACAGAACGATGGCAGCGGCGCTGGCGGTGTTGCTGCTTATCCCCTTCGCCGATGGCACGGCCAACCGCCTGCCCAGCGGCTCGGGGCTGGCCCGCAAGATCCTTCAGCCGCTGCTTCTCGCGCTGGTCTGCCTGCTGCCCGTCGGCCTCGCGGCAACCGTCGCCTATGTCACCGCGCAAATGCCGGCCCGCTGACCCGCCTTGCCTGCGCGGCCGGCCTCATATTATTGTCGCGCGGTGTCGCTACACTCGCTCGCCATCGCCGCCGCCGGAACCGCCCTGCTGGGTCTGGCCACCGTGCTCACCGTGCAGCAGAACGAACCGGCGGCCGTGGCCACAGCGCAGCCGGCCTCGCCGTCCCAAGCGTCCGCCCCAAAATTCGACGTCGTGCGGGTGAACCGACAGGGGCACGCCGTCATGGCCGGCCGTGCGGCCCCCGGCGCCGCGGTGATCATCAGTGACGGGGCCGCCGAACTTGGCCGCGTGGTGGCCGACGAGCGCGGCGAATGGGTATTCCTGCCCGAAACCCCCTTGGCTTCGGGCTCACGGCAATTGGCGTTGCGCGCCGAGCGCGACGGCGAGCCGACAGTCCCGAGCAAGATGCCGCTGGTCATCGCCGTTCCCGAGCGCGGCGCCAATGCCGACGCGCTGGCGGTGCCCGCGGCGACCGCGGATGAAGCACCACGACGCCCGGCGCCGCCGCCGAGATGACCGCCGGGCGCCCGCCCGTCGCATGTCTTTGCCCGAGGTCGGCCGCTCACCTATAGTGCTGTGGTGGGCGCCGACGAAAGGCGATGCATGAAGAACTTCCAGTGGAGCGACAGCTTTAGCCTCGGCACCGCGGTCATCGACGATGACCACCGCACGGTGTTCGATTTAGTGCGCCGCATCATTGGCCTCGAACCGTCGGACCAGCCACTCGACCAGCTTCTTGGCGAGCTGCGCCGCCTGCTCCAGGAGCACGTTGCCCGCGAAGAGCAGTTGATGCGCGACCTCGGCCACCCCGAGGTCCAGACGCTCGAGCACCATCATACGGAACAGCTACGGCCATTGTTCACCGTGCTGGCGATGATCAGCCGCCACGGCCGCGTCACCGACGAGACCTCGGCCTACCTGCGCACCTGGCTGCTGCACCACATCATCTGCCACGATCTGCGCCTGCGCGACTTCCTTCGCGAGAAGCAGGCCTGCGATGAACCGCCACGCGCCGAACGCTCCTGGATGGCGCGGCTCACCGGGCGGCTCGACTTTCTGGCGCTGCGTTGGCGAATCCTGTTGATCGCCGTCCTGCCGTTGCTGGCGGTGCTGGCCGCCGGTGCCTTCGGTGTGGTCGAGCGCATGGGCAAAGCCGCTCAGATGAGCCAATTGCGCACCGAAATGGTGTTCGGCACCCGCCTCGGCACCCTCATCCACGAACTGCAGCGCGAGCGTGGATTGTCGGCCCAATACTTGGCAGCCCCGGATGGAGAGGAAGGCCGCGCCCTCGCCACCGAGCGGACCCGCACCGACGAGGCCCAAAGACTGCTGACCGCCCACGCGCGCCAGCTCGACACGGGCGATCGTGGCCCCGGTGCCGAGTTGGCCGAGGCGCGCGCGCAGATTGATCGGCGGCTGATCAGCGCGCATGAGGCATTGAGCTTCTACAACGACGCGATCGCAAGCCTGCTGCAGCGCGTACACCAGACGGTAACGGCGGGCGTAGGCCCGGACGTCGCCAGCGACGCCCTGGCCTACGTGCTGTTGATGCGCGGCAAGGAGCGGGCCGCGATCGAACGCGCCACCGGCACCCTGGACCTGGTGACCGCCCCGCCAGCGTCGCTGCGGCAGCTTCGCCTGTTCGCTGCCGAGCAGAGTCTGCTGGCACAGCAGTTCCTGGCCGTTGCCGACGATGCGGCGGTGGTGCGGTACCGCGATGGCGTGGCCGTCCCGACGGCGCGCGTGACCGCGCTGCGCGACAGGATTCTCACCGCCGCCGACCAAGGCCGCCCGCCGGAAGTTGCAGCCGAGCAGTGGCTTGCCGTCACCTCGGCCCGCATCGAGGCCATGAAACAGGTCGAAGACGCGCTGGCCGAGCACATCGTCGAGCAAGCCGATGCGCTGCACGACGAGGCATGGCGACAGATCGCCTGGGTCATCGGCGGGGCGCTGGTGCTGCTGGTCGCGACTCTGGCGCCGACGGCGTTGCTGGGAGCGACCGTGCTGCCGCCACTGGCGGCGCTGCACCAGGCGATGCGCAGCCTGGCCGCCGGCACCAAGACCGTCGAGATTCCCGGCACCGAATTGCGCGACGAGATCGGCGCCATGGCGCGCACGGTGCAGTCGTTTCGTGAAGGCCTGATCAACCGCGACCTGCTCAGCCTGCAGGCGCAACTCGAGGTGTCCAGCCTGGTGCGCGGAATCGCCGACAATGTTCCCGGCATCTTGTTTCAGCTGGCCAAGACACCCGGCGGTCACCTCGTCTGCACCTACGTCAGCGAAAAAGTCCAGCACTACACCGGTCGAACGCCGGACGCCTTCGTCGGCCATGCCGATCAGGGGCTGATGGTCAACGTCCACCCCGACGATAGCGAGCGCGTCGACGCACAGATGGCTGCCGCCGTCACCGCGAACGCGCCGATGCATGGCGAGTTTCGGGTGCTGCTGCCGGACGGCGCGCCGGGATGGCTGCGCGTGGCCATGGCGCCTCGCCCGACGACCGAGGGTGCGATCGTCTGGGATGGGCTGGCGCTCGACGTCAGCGAACTCAAGGACGTCGAGGAGCAGCGGGCGGCCGCGGCGGCACGCCTGAGCCAGCTCTACAAGCTGCAGGCGCTGACGCAAATGGCCGGCGGCATGGCCCACGAGATCAACAACCTCCTGCAGCCGATCATCGGTCTCAGCGAACTCGCCCTGATGGAGCTGGCACCGGAGACACGGGTGCGCGGCTTCATCGAAAATGTGCTGCTGGCCGGCCAGCAGGCGCGCGATCTCGTGGCCAAGATCACCTCGTTCAGCCGGGTCGAACCGTTGGCGCGCGAAACCGTCGACCTGGGGACAGCCATTGACGACACCGTCGCCATCCTGCAGGGAATCGTGCCGCGCACGGTGACGCTACAGCTCGATATCAGCGACGGCGACATCACCGTCCAGGCCAATGCCGGTGAGATCAAGCAGGTGCTGATGAACCTGTGCACCAATGCCGTGCACGCCATCGACCCGCGCAACGGCACGATCACCATCCGTGCCTGCCGCACGGCCCGTTCCGACGGCAGCCACTGGGCGGAACTTGCGGTCAGCGATACCGGCGACGGCATCGACGATGCCATCATCGACCGCATCTTTGATCCGTTCTTCACCACCAAGGAAGTGGGCCGGGGCACCGGCTTGGGGCTGGCATTGGTCAATTCCCTGGTCACCGGCTTCGGCGGTCACATCGACGTGCACAGCCGGCGGGATGTGGGCACGACCTTTACCGTGTGGCTGCCCCTGTCCGTCGCCCCGGCCGCCGTCGCCCCATCGGCGGGGTGAAGCATCACCATCGCCGTCAAGTCATAGACGAAGAGCGGTACCTTGCCATTGGCAAGGTGCGACAATCTGACATATGTCAAATACACCTGATTCTTGTATGGTCTGATCACTTCGCATTGAAGCTGCGGCAGGCTGTAATGCCGGCATCGCGAGTGGGGATATGCAGCTTGAAATTTGGAGAGAGGCTCGTACCATGCGCAAAACATTTGCGATCGGGTTCGCCATTGCCGTGGCGGCACCGATTGTTTTCGGCGCGTCGCTGGCTGGCGCACAGAACGCCGGCCCGCGCCCGGACCCCAAGGAATCTCATAAGACCAAACCGGGTGACCGCTACGTTCCCGAGCACGACGTGCTGAAGGAAGTGCCGCTGGAGCAGCCCGGCGCCAAGCCAGGCGTGCCCACGCTGACGCCCGAGGAATTCGAGACAGCCAAGAACATCTATTTCCAGCGCTGCGCCGGCTGTCACGGCGTGCTGCGGAAGGGCGCGACCGGCAAGGCGCTGACCACCGACATCACGCGTGAGCGCGGGTACGACTACCTCAAGGCCTTCATCACCTACGGCTCGCCCGCCGGCATGCCCAATTGGGGGACCTCGGGGCAGTTCACCGAGCAGCAGGTCGACCTGATGGCGCGCTATCTGCTGAACGAGCCGCCGACGCCGCCCGAGTTCGGCATGAAGGAAATGCGCGACACCTGGAAGGTCACCGTCCCGGTCGACAAGCGCCCGACCAAGAAGATGAACAAGTACAACATCGACAACATCTTCTCGGTCACATTGCGCGACAGCGGCCAGATCGCCCTGATCGATGGCGACAGCAAGGAAATCATCAACATCATCGGCACCGGCTATGCGGTCCATATTTCGCGCATGTCGGCGTCGGGGCGCTATCTCTACGTCATCGGCCGCGATGCCCGCATCGACCTGATCGACCTGTGGATGGAGAAGCCGGACAAGGTCGCCGAACTCAAGATCGGTCTGGAGGCGCGCTCGGTCGAGACGTCCAAGGCCAAGGGTTACGAAGACAAGTACGCCATCGCCGGCGCCTACTGGCCACCGCAGTTCGTGATCATGAACGGCGACACCCTCGAGCCGCTGCGCATCGGCTCGACCCGCGGCATGACCGTCGATACCCAGGAATACCATCCCGAGCCGCGCGTCGCCTCGATCCTGTCCAGCCATTACGAGCCGGAGTTCGTGGTGAACGTCAAGGAAACCGGCCAGATTCTGCTCGTCGACTACGAGGACATCGAGAATCTCGAGATCACGCAGATCAAGGCCGAGCGCTTCCTGCATGACGGCGGCTTCGATGCGACCAAGCGCTACTTCCTGGTGGCGGCCAACGCCCGTAACAAGATCGCCGTGGTCGACACCAAGGAAGGCGAACTGGAAGCCATCGTCGACGTCGGCCAGACGCCGCACCCCGGCCGCGGCGCCAATTTCGTGCACCCGAAGTTCGGCCCGGTGTGGGCGACCTCGCATCTCGGCGACGAGACGGTGGCGCTGATCGGCACCGATCCCGAGAAGCACAAGAACGAAGCGTGGAAGGTCGTCCAGACCCTCAATGCCCAGGGCGGCGGCTCGCTGTTCATCAAGACCCACCCCAAATCCAACAATTTGTGGGTCGACACCACGCTCAACCCCGAAGCGGAAATCTCGGGTTCCGTGGCCGTGTTCGACATCAAGAACCTGGACAAGGGCTATGAGGTCCTGCCCATCGCCCAATGGGCCGAAGTCAAGGCCGCGCAGCCGCGCATCGTCCAGCCCGAGTACAACAAGGCGGGCGACGAGGTGTGGTTCTCGGTGTGGGGCGGCAAGGACGAGGAATCGGCGATCGTCGTCGTCGACGACAAGACCCGCAAGCTCAAGAAGGTGATCAAGGACAAGCGCCTGGTCACGCCGACCGGCAAGTTCAACGTCTACAACACCCAGAACGACGTCTACTGAGGGGCCGTCGCGGAGCCTGCCACGCAGGCCCCGCCGAGCAAGCGAGCGCCGTGGGGCACACCCGCGGCGCTTTTTTGCATGCGCTCATAGCGTCCAAACGCGCGCCTTCAGCACCTCCTGCAGCGTTGCCTCCCGGTACCCACGCCTGCGGAACCGGCTCATCCGGCAGGTATTTGGCCGCTCCCGCTCATGGGAGTGCTTGCTCGCTTACCTCGCGCTCTTTGCAACTTACCCGAGTCCAGAACGCCAGTGCTGGCGCAACGCGCGTAAAACGCGTACTGTCGCCGACAAGAGTGCCTATAGAGCGCTCGTCACGAGGGAACGGCCGATATGTCGCACGATCCTATATCGAACGCCGCCGCGACGCGGTTGGCGGCGGATGAGGATGGCGCTTGCCCTGCTTTGGCGGGAACGGCCCTGCACACCCTGCTCGAAAGCCTGCCGAGCGGCGTCAGCATGTACGACGCCGACCTCGAGATGATCGCCTGCAACGGCCTGTTCCGGCGCCTGCTCGAACTCCCCGACGAGGTGTTCGTCGACGGCCGACTATCGTTCGAACGGATGATCCGGTTCAATGCCGCCCGCGGCGAGTATGGCCCCCACCCGGAGGCGCAGGTAAGCGAGATCCTCGCGTGCGCGCGCCTGGGACAGCCACACGTCTACGAACGGACCCGCCCCAACGGCACCGTCCTCGAAATCAGGGGCGCACCGCTGCCCAATGGTGGCCTGGTGGCGATCTTCAACGACATCACCCGTCGCAAGGGCGTCGAAAACGAAGCGCGGCGCCTCGCCACCTATCTGCGCGCGGTGCTCGACAGCCTGCCGCAAGCGGTGGCCGTATTCGATGAATCCTTGAAACTCGTGCTGTGCAACGGCGTCTTTTCGCAGGCGAACGATTTGCCGCAAGACATCGTCCAGCCGGGGACCGACTTTCTCGACATCTTGCACCATCACGCCGCGCTCGGCGAATACGGCGACAACGATCCTGACGACTATGTCGGGATGCGCACCAGCATGCTCCTGCGGTTCGAGCCCCATCGCTTCGAACGCATCCGCCCCAGTGGCCGCATCCTGGATGTCCAGGGCAACCCGATGTTCATCGACGGCGCCGTCGCCGGGCTCGTGACGACCTATACCGACGTGACCGAAAGCAGGCGGACCGAGCGTGAACTGCGCCGGGTCTACACGCTGTTCGAGGAGGCCCTGGCCTATTCGCCGACCTATGTATGGGAAGTCGATGCCGACGGGGCCTTCACCTTTCTCAAGGGGACCGAGAAGGTCCTCGGATACAGCGAGGCGGAACTATTGGGCCGGCGCTTCGGCGAATTACGCTGCCGCGACCTTTCCTGCCGGGAGTTTCGCAACGCCCTCGATGACGTCTTCCGCAATCACCGCCCCTACCAGCACGTGCTGACCTGCGCCTTGCACAAGGACGGCACCCACCTGTGGCTGTCGGTCAGCGGCCAGCCCATGCTGAGCCCCAGCGGCGCCTTCGCCGGATATCGCGGCGTGGGCTTCGACGTCACCGAGACCACCAACATCCGCAAGGAACTCGAGCGGATGGCACTGATGGACGCATTGACCGGTCTGGCCAACCGCCGCAAGTTCGTCGACCGCTTCAAGCTCGAAACCGGGCGGCAGAACCGCCATGGCCAGCCGTTGTCGCTGCTGGTTCTCGACATTGACCATTTCAAGATGATCAACGACCAGTTCGGCCATCTCACCGGCGACCTCTGCCTGAAATGCGTCGCGGACATGCTGATGCTGGCCGTGCGCAAGATCGATCTGGTCGCCCGCTTCGGCGGCGAGGAATTCATCGTCCTGCTCCCCGAGACCGACGTGGGCGGGGCCGCCGTCGTCGCCGAGAAGCTGCGCCACGCCATCGAAAGCCTGAACATTCCCATCGAGACCCGCTTCGAGCCGGTACACATTACCGTGTCGGTCGGGGTCGCTACCATGACCGCCAAACGCCAGGTGTCGGTGGACGACATCATGGAAGCGGCCGACCAGGGCCTGTACAAGGCCAAGAAGACCGGGCGCAATCGCGTCTGCACCTACCCCTAGATGTGATGGGTTTAGGTTGATCCGTCTGGAGCGCGGACTCCAGGTCCGCACATGGATTGCGGAGCTGGAGCTCCGCGCTCCGGCCATACACGCTGGGCCATGAGCCATCCGATTGCCCGCCTTCATCCCGCTCTATGCTTGGCCGCGGCTTTCCGCTAGGGTCCGGCTCATGCCGCTCATCTACCATATGTGCCGCCGCGACGAATGGCGCGAGGCCGCCCAAGTCGGCGCCCATCAGGGGTCATCCCAGGACGCGGCCGACGGCTTCATCCACTTCTCGACCGCCGAACAGTTGCCCGCCAGCGCCGCCAAGCATCGCGCCGGCCAACGCGGGCTGGTGTTGCTGGGCGTCGATCCGACGAGGCTGGGCACCGCGTTGCGCTGGGAGCCGGCACGCGGCGGCCAGCTCTTTCCTCACCTGTACGGACCCTTGCCGATGACGGCGGTGACGGCGGTCTGGGACCTGCCGCTGTCCGCCGACGGCCGCCATGAATTGCCGAAACTGGACCAGCCACCGTGTTCGACTACTATCGCCTGACCGGGCCGCTGGTCCGCCTGCTCGATCCCGAAGCCGCACACGGATTGACCATCCGTGCCCTTCGCGCCGGGCTCGTGCCGCCACAGCCGGCCGATGATCCACCCATCCTGGCGACCACCGTGTGGGGCCGACACTTTCCCAATCCGCTCGGCCTCGCCGCCGGGTTCGACAAGAACGCCGAGGTGGCGGACGCCATGCTGCGCCAGGGATTTGGCTTCGTCGAGATCGGCAGCGTCACGCCTCGCCCACAGCCGGGCAACCCCAAGCCACGCATGTTCCGCCTGGTCGACGACGATGCCGTCATCAACCGCATGGGCTTCAACAATCAGGGGCTGGAGGCGGTTGCCGCGCGACTGGCGAACCGGTCGCGCCAGGGCATCGTCGGCGCCAATCTCGGCAAGAACAAGGACACCGAGGATGCCGCGGCCGACTACGAGGCCGGCATCGCGGCATTGGCGCGCCACAGCGATTATCTCGTCATCAACGTATCGTCGCCCAATACCCCCGGCCTGCGTGCGCTGCAGGGACGGTCGCAGCTGGAGGCGCTGGTGGCGCGGGTGCGCACGGCACTCGATTCGGCGACGGCAGGTGCCCATCGGCCGCCGCTGCTGCTGAAGATCGCCCCCGACCTCACCGAGGAGGACAAGGCCGACATCGCCGCCGTCGCCACGGCAGGGGGGCTGGACGGTCTCGTCGTCAGCAACACCACCATCGAGCGTTCCTGGAAGCTGATCTCATGGCATCGCGGCGAAAGCGGCGGCCTGTCGGGTGCGCCACTGTTTGCGCCCTCGACCCAAGTGCTGCGCGATATGTACCGACTGACCGGCGGCACCCTGCCGATCGTCGGCGTCGGCGGCATCGCCAGCGGCGCCCAGGCTTACGCCAAGATCCGCGCCGGCGCCTCGCTGGTGCAGCTCTATACCGCGCTGGTCTATCACGGCCCCGCGGTAGTGACGCGCATCAAGGCGGAATTGGCCGCCCTGCTCCGGAGCGACGGCTTCGCCTCGGTCGCCGAGGCGGTCGCCGCCGACCACCGTTAGCCCTTCCAGGAACAACATGGCGCTCCCCATTCTTTCCGGCCTCGCCGAGGTCGCCGACCGGTACGACGGCTTCATCATCGATCTGTGGGGCGTGGTGCACGACGGCACCAAGCCCTATCCACAAGCCCGGGACACGCTGCATCGTCTCAAGGAAGCCGGCAAACGCGCGGTGATGCTGTCGAACGCGCCGCGGCGCTCGCACGCCCTGATCAGCGGCATGAACGCCATGAGCGTCGAGCGCGACCTTTACCTGGACGTGATGTCGTCGGGCGAGGCCGTCCATATCGAGCTGCAGCAGCGGCGCGATCCCTGGTACGCCCGGCTCGGGCGGCGCTGCCATCATCTCGGTCCCGAGCGCGACCTCAGCATCTTCGAGGACCTCGACGTCGAGCTGGTGCCGCTCGACGTCGCCGAGTTCATCGTCAACACCGGACCCTGGGAATTCGACGAGACGGTGGCCGACTACGAGGAGCGGTTGCAACAGGCGCGGAGCCGCAACCTGCCGATGGTGTGCGCCAATCCCGACCTGGTGGTCATGCGTCAGGGGCGGCGCCTCATCTGCGCCGGGGCGCTGGCGCAGCGCTACGAGCAACTGGGCGGCAAAGTCAGCTATCGCGGCAAGCCGGACCCGGCCATCTATGACTTCTGCCTCGACCTGCTGGCGATTTCCGATCGCAAGCGCGTGCTCGGCATCGGCGACGCCTTCCACACCGACATCGCCGGTGCCTGCGGCGCGGGTCTCGACGCGCTGTTCGTCACCGGCGGCATCCATCATGTCGAACTCGGCGTGGTGCCGGGCCAGGTACCGCAGCCGGACCGCCTCGAGGCGCTGATCGCCCATCACGACGGCCTGCGGCCGACCTACGCCGTGCCCGCCCTGCGCTGGTAGGCGCCTGCGGCCGTGGCTCTCTCCCGGAGCGCGGAGCTCCAGCTCCGCATTCCGCGTGCGGACCTGGAGGCCCGCGCTCCGTCTCGATGATCTCTGCGCGGGGCTCGGCGGCCTTGTTGATGCCTCGCCTACGGCAGGAACTGCTCGGTGATGATGCGTTCCTCGAGATTGTGCTCGGGATCGAACATCAGGCTCAGGGCCACCGAGCGGTCCTCGCATACCTCGACCTGGGCGACGTCGCGCACTTCGGTGTAGTCGGCGACGGCGCTCACCGGCCGCTTCTCCTTCTCGAGGATCTCGAACGTCACGCGCGCCTTGTGGGTGAGCAAGGCGCCGCGCCAGCGCCGCGGGCGGAAGGCGCTGATCGGCGTCAGGGCCAGGATGCCCGAGCCCATGGGCAGGATCGGGCCATGCGCCGACAGATTGTAGGCGGTGCTGCCCGCCGGCGTCGCCACCAGCACGCCGTCGCAGACCAGTTCGTCGAGGCGCACCCGGCCGTCGATGCGGATGCGGATCTTGGCAGCCTGACGCGTTTCACGCAGCAGCGAGACTTCGTTGATGGCCAGAGCCTCGGTCTCGGTCCCATCCATGGTCCGCGCCACCATGCGCAGCGGGTGCAACGTCACCGCTTGCGCCCGCCGCAGCCGCTCGTGCAGCCCCTCCTCGCGGTAGATGTTCATGAGGAAGCCGACGGTGCCGCGGTTCATGCCGTAGATGGGGATGCCGCGATCGATGTGGCGGTGCAGCGTCTCCAGCATGAAGCCATCGCCGCCCAAGGCGACGATGGCCTCGGCGGCTTCCGGAGCCACCTGGCCATAGCGCTTGCCGAGCAGCGCCAGCGCCGCCTGCGCGACTTCGCCATCGGCGGCGACAAAGCAGATCTTCTCGAAAGCCATGGCGGCTCCGGGTTATGGCGCGCCGTCAGCCGGGAATGCCGGCGCCGACCGGCACAGGCGCCGTCACGGCGCCAGCGCCGCGATTGATGCAATAGATGCCGCGCTGATTGGGCAACGGTCGAAACCGATCCGAAATCCCCAGGACGGTCTCGGCGCCACCCAGATAGAGCATACCGTCATCGGGCATCTGCTTCGAGATGTTCTCCAGCACCCGCGACTTGGTCGGCTGATCGAAATAGATCAGGACGTTGCGGCAGAAGACGATGTCGAACTGGCCGAGCGCCCGCATGTCGTGCAGCAGATTGAACTCGCGAAACTGCACCATGGCGCGCAGCGTCGGGTCAATCTGCCAGTTGTCGCCCTTCTTCTGGAAGTGCTTGACCAGCAGTTGGATCGGCAGGCCGCGCTGCACCTCGAACTGCGTATAAGCTCCGGCCCTGGCCTTGTCCAAGATCTCCTGCGAGATGTCGGTGCCGATGATCTCGATCCGCCAGCCGGCCAGCTTCGCCGCCTGCTCGTTGAGGATCATGGCCAGCGAATAGGCCTCCTGCCCCGAGGAACAGGCCGCCGACCAGATGCGCAAGGACCGCCTGGCAGCACGGGCCTCGAGGAATCGCGGCAGCACCAGGTCGCGAAACTGGTCGAACGGCTTGATGTCGCGGAAGAAGAAGGACTCGTTGGTGGTCATCGCCTCGGTGACGCTGCGCAGCAAAGCCTCGTCGCGGCTGCCGCGCATGGCGCCGACCAACTCGTCGATCCCCTTCAGGCCCCGCTTGCGTGCCAGGGGCATCAGCCGGCTTTCCAGCAGATAGGCCTTGTCGCGGTTGATCACCAGCCCGGAGCGCTCCCGGAGCAATCGCGCCACGAAATCGAAGTCGTCTGGCCGCAACATATCAGCGCCTGTGCGCGAATTTCAGGATGCACGGGGCGATCTCGGGCAGCGGCAACACCGCGCTGCAGATACCGGCCTGGGCCACCGCACCCGGCATGCCCCAGACGACGCTGGTCGCCTCGTCCTGTGCGATCACCGTGCCGCCGGCGGCCATCACCGCCTCGCCGCCACGCAGCCCGTCCGAACCCATCCCGGTCAGGATGCAGGCGAGCACGCGCTTGCCCCAGATCGACGCCATGCTGCGCAACATCGGGTCGACCGACGGCCGGCAGAAATTCTCCGGCGGGTTCTTGTTGAGGCGGATGAGCCTTTCGGCGCCGCGCACCTCGACCACCATGTGGAAATCGCCGGGGGCGATATAGATGCGGCCGCTGCGCACCACCTCACCATCCTTGCCCTCGGCGGCTTCCCAGCCGCTGATGCGGGAAATGTGCTCGGCGAGGATGGTGGTGAAGGTTGCCGGCATGTGCTGGGTGATGAGGATGGGCTGGCGGATGCTTCCGGCGCGAATGGCGCCCAGCAAGGTGAACAATGCCTGCGGCCCGCCCGTCGAACTGCCGATGGCGATGATTTCCGGGGCCTCGGTCGAGGCCGGGCGCAGTTGCAACGGCGCCGTCGGTTTGGCGGGGCGTGCCGGGCGCGGCGCCAGGGCTGCCGCCGGGCGCGCCACCCGCAATGGCATCGGCCGGTCGCCATGTCCGGCAGCGCGCCGTCGATTGGCGCCGAGCGCCCGCACCTTTTCCACCAGCTCGCGCCGGAAGTCGCCGGCCCCGCCCGATATGTCGCGCGACGACGTCGGCTTGGGGATGTAGTCGGCGGCGCCGGCCTGCAGCGCCTTCAGACTGATGTCGGCATTTCTCAGGGTCAGGGTCGAGGCCATGATGACCTGCAGGCCCGGCGCAATCCGCAGCATGTGCGGCAAGGCCGTCAATCCGTCCATCACCGGCATCTCGACATCGAGAATGGCAACATCGACGGCTTGGCGTTCCAGGGCGGACAGCGCCATTTGGCCGTTGGCCACCGACGCGACGACGGCGATGGCCGGATCCTCTTCGAGCATCCGCGTGATCAGGCCGCGGACGACGGCGGAATCATCGACCACCATGACCCGAATGGCGGTGTCTGTCGAAGCCGCCGACAGGCGGCCTGCGTCGGGGGGCATGCGCGATCGTTCCGTCAGAGCAAGCCGGCCTGTGAAAACTTGGCCTGCAGGATGTCGCTGTCGAACGGCTTCATGATGTATTCGTTGGCCCCGGCCATGATGGCTTCCTGAATATGCCCGATGTCGTTCTCGGTGGTGCAGAACACCACCACCGGGCGATCGCCATCGGGCAGCCGGCGCAGTTGCCGCAGGAAATCGATGCCGTTCATGTTGGGCATGTTCCAGTCCAGCAATACGGCATCGGGCAAGCTCCGCCGGCACAAGTCCAGCGCCTTGATGCCGTCCTCGGCCTCTTCGGTGCGGAACGCGAGTTCATGCAGGATTTTCCGGGCCACCATGCGAATGACCTTGGAATCGTCGACGATCAGACAGGACTTCATTCGGTCTCTTCGTTCGCTTGATGCGGCCACACGGGTCTCAGGCCGCTTCGGTCCTGGTGAAGTCCAGCAGGCGCGTGACGTCGAGGACCACCAGCAACGTGCCCTGCAGGCGATAGATGCCGGCCGAGAACTCGCGCCACAGCGGATCGAGGGTCGGCGGATTGCGCTCGAAGGCGGCAGCCGGCAGGCTGAGCACCTCGCCCACCGAGTCGACCATCAAGCTGTACAGCTCGCCGCCGAGTTCGACGACGACGCTCATGCTGGCCGCCGCGCCGGCGCGCTCCTTCAAGCGCAGGCGCTTGCGCACGTCGATCGAAGTGACGATGCGTCCCCGCAGGTTGAGCGAGCCGGCGACCTCCGGGGGGGCCAGCGGGATGCGCGTGATCTTCTGGGCGCCAAGGACATCCTGGACCGTCAGCACGGGAATCCCGAACAACTGGTCCTCGATGTACATGGTGACGTAGTCCTGGGTGGCCGCCGAGGCCTCCTGGACGTGGCGGTTGCCGGCGGGGACGAGGGATTGGTTCATGCTGCCCCTCCCGAGGCGGCCAAGGTTTGCGCCAGCGTCTGCAGCAGGGCATCGCGGTCGAACTTGGCGACATAGTCGTTGAAGCCCACCTCGCGCCCCCGCGCGAGGTCGTGATCGGTGGCGTGCGACGACAACGCCACCAGCGGCGTCGCTTGCCAGCGTGTGTCGGCGCGCACTGCCTCGGCGAACTCGAAGCCGCTCAATCCGGGCATCTCGATGTCGCTGATGATGAGATCGAAGCGCGACCCGGCATCACGAAGCGCCAGTGCCTTGTCGGCGCTGTCGACGGCAGTGACGTCATAGCCCGCCACCGCCAGCACCGGGCTCAGCAGGTTGCGGAAGAACGGGCTGTCGTCCACCAACAGCACCCGCCGCTGCGCCTCGGCGTCGCCAAAGCTGGTTTCGTCCATGGACCCGAACCAGTCGCCATAGGCTTGGCTCAGGTAATAGCCGGCGTCGAGGATATCGGTGGCCTTGCCGGCAATGACGGCGGTACCGATGAGCCCCGGCTGATTGACCGCCAGTTCCACCTTGAGCCGATCCTCGACGATGTCGACGATTTCATCGACCACCAGGCCCATCGTGCGATGGCGATCGGCGAACACCAGCACCGGCTGACGGCCTTCGGCCTTGAGCCCGTAGCTGCTGTCGATGAAGACCAGAGGCATGAGATGGCCGCGATACTGCACGACCGGGCTGCCGTGCGAGTGCTCGATGCTCGCCAAGTCGACCTCTTCCAGGCGGGCGACCAGGGCCAGCGGCACCGCCTTGAGGTCGTCGCTGCCGGCGCGGAACACCAGCATCGAGTTCTTTTCGTCGGCGTGGACGTCGCGCACCGCCGCCGTCTCCGTGCTCTGCGAGGCCGCGGCCGACGCCGTGTCGCCGGCGGTCGCCAGCGAGGCGATGCCGTTGGGGTCGAGAATCATGATGACGCTGCCGTCACCCAGGATGGTGTTGCCCGAGAACATGGTGATATGGCGCAGGATCGGCGCCACCGGCTTGACGACGATTTCCTCGGTGTCGAAGACGCGGTCCACGATCATGCCGAAGGTGTAGGTGCCGACCTGGGTGACGACGATGAAGGTCTCGTCGCGTTCGTCGTTCTCGCCGCCGAGGTGCAGCAGTTGGCGCAGCCCGACGAGCGGCAGCAGGCGATCGCGCAGGCGCAGCACCGGCGCGTTGTTGATCATCTCGATCGCGTGCTCGGAACTGGCGGTGGTGCGCACCAGTTCGAGAACCGATATCTGCGGTACGGCGAAGCGCTCGTTGGCGCACTCGACGATCAGTGCCGAGACGATGGCCAGGGTCAGCGGGATCTTGATGATGAAGGTCGAACCCTTGCCGGGCGACGACTTCAACTCGATGGTGCCGCCGATCTTTTCGATATTGCTGCGCACCACATCCATGCCGACGCCGCGGCCAGAGATGCTGGTGATCTTCTCGGCGGTGGAGAACCCGGCCTTGAAGATGAACTGATAGATCTGCTGATCGGTGAGCTGATCGAGTTCGGCCTCGGTGGCCAACCCGTTGGCGATCGCCTTCGCCTTGATCTTGCCGACGGGCAGGCCGCGGCCGTCATCGGTGATCTCGATGATGATGTGGCCGCCCTCGTGATAGGCGTTGAGCACGACCTTGCCGGTCTCGGGCTTGCCGGCACGCCGCCGTTCCTCGGGCCCTTCCAGGCCGTGGTCGGCGGAGTTGCGCACCATGTGCGTCAGCGGATCCTTGATCAGCTCCAGCACCTGGCGATCGAGCTCGGTCTCGGCGCCGACCATCTGCAGGTCGATCTTCTTGTTCATTTCGACCGACAGGTCGCGCACGATGCGCGGAAGCTTGGCCCAGGCGTTGCCGATCGGTTGCATACGCGTCTTCATCACCCCTTCCTGCAGGTCGGTGGTGATGTGCGATAGACGCTGCAACGGGGTCGCGAATTCGCTGTCGTCCTTGCCGCGCACCATCTGCAGCAGCTGGTTGCGCGTGAGCACCAGCTCGGAAACCAGGGTCATCAGGTTTTCGAGCAGTTCGACGTTGACGCGAATGGTCTGCGCCGCGAGCGCCGATTCCTTCGGCTCGGCGGCGGGGGGGCTGCCGGAAACGGCGGTGGTTCCACCGGCAGCCGCCGGCAACGCGTTCGCCACCGGAACGGGCGTGCGCGAGGTCTCCGCCGGCTCGTCCTCGTCGTCGCCCTGCCTGGCACGCTCCAACGCCATCTCGGCGGCAAGGTCGGCTTCGGTAGCCGCTCGCTTGCCCACCGCCAGCGCCGCCTCGACCTCGGCAAGCAACTCGGCGGCCACCGGGAATGCTGGTTCCTCGGCGGAAGCGGCCTGCGTCGTGGCAGGCGTCTTGCCGTCGGCCAAGTCGTTCAGCGCCGACTTGAGCTCGGCATCGTCGCCTTCGGGCTCGACCTCATGTTGCTCGAGGTGCGAAAGGATCAGCTTGATGCAATCGATCGACTGGAGGATCCGGGTAACGGCTTCGGGCGTGACCTCGAGCTCGCGGTCGCGGAACTTACCCAGGACGTTCTCGGCGGCGTGGGCCACCGTCTCCAGGCGCGGCAGCCCGAGGAAACCGCACGTGCCCTTGATGGTGTGCACCAGCCGGAAGATATTCTGCAGGATGCCCGGATCATTGGGATTCTGCTCGAGCTTCACCAACTCGATGTCAAGTACCGACAGGCTTTCCGACGTTTCTGTCAGAAACTCGCTAAGAAGATCGTCCATCAGTCCTCGCACGCGTCGCGAAGGGGACGTTACCCCCTCTGTGCACACTATCTACCCCTTATTGATAGCATGCATGATTGTAATCGCACCCAAAAAATCGGGGTTACTGGGCCGCGCCGGTCGCCCGGTCTTCCAGCAGCAACCGCAATGCGCCGGCGCCTCGCGAGATGTCGATGGTGGCGCCGACCTCCTCGGCCAAACGGCGAAGGTAGTAGATCTGGGCGCTACGCGGCGTCAGCAGTTGGACGTCGCCGTCGTGGAGCAGCGCCAGCATCTCGGTCGGGGCCAGAGCCTGCCCCTCGGCTTCGAGACTGACGCGCGGCGGCTGTGGCCGCAGCGTGATTCTGATGCGGCCGCCGCGGGTCAGCGAATCCCTGGCCACCATCACCAGATTGAGCACCAGCCTGGCCCACGGCCGCGGCCAGTCGCCATGGCCTTCCGCGTCCCAATCCACGCCAACCGCGCCGCCGGCCGGCAGGATCGCCTCGGTCAAGTCGCGCAGTTCCGCCGTCGACATCGCGGTGGTGCCGTGCCCAAGGGCGGCGCGCAGGAATTTCAGATGGCTGGCCGCGGCGGAGACGCTGGCGGTCAACAACTCGACATCATCGGCCGCCGCCGGGCCGCCGTCGGCCAGCAGTTCGACCCCGGCCGCGGCGCCGGCGATCGGCCCGGCAAGGTCATGGCACAGCCGGGCACACAAGAGTTCAACCAACCGCAAATCGTCGCTAGCCGCCATCGTCGTACCTGAATCGCATTCCGCCCCACCCCACGTTAACAAGCAAGAATGCGGCGAGGGGCAGGAAATGCAGTTGGATTACGTGCCAGGGGCGGTCGTGCGACACCCGGCACAGCCGGAGTGGGGTTTGGGCCGGATACAGTCGGCGATCGGCGATCGCGTCACCGTAAACTTCGAGCACGGCGGCAAGCAGGTGATCAATGTCGGCGTGATTGCCCTCGACGTCGTCGAACGGCCAGCCTAGGCGGCGGCCACCTCGCCCAGAGGCTGGCTGCGGAACCAGTCATAAAAACGTTTGACGTCGTCGCCGCGCAGCAACAGGCCATGCTGCGGCGCCAGAATGTCGATGTCGAGTTGGCTCACCCGCGACAGCCACGCGTCGCGCGCCTTCTCCGAGCCCATGGCCCGCTGATGCCACAGGCGCATGTACTGCGTGTGGCTGTCGAAATCCTCGACGAAAAAGCTCGAGTTGGTCTTACGGCTGAGCAGCGACGCGCCGACGTCGGCCGAAAACAGGATACGCGCGGCCGGATCATAGATGTGGAAATTGCCGGGCGAGTGCAGGAAATGAGCCGGTATCACCTGCAGTTCGAGCGCGCCCAGGCGGATGACGCCACCCTGGTCGGGAATGGGGATCAACCCCGCCTCGGCATCGAAATGCGACACGAAATGCGTCCACAGCCACGAGATGTGCACATGGACGTCCGGCCGGCAGACCTGGCGCCACAGCGGCAGCGACGAGCCGATGTCCGGGTCCTGGTGGGACAGGAAGATGTGCTCGATCTGTTCGATGGCCAGTTTGCCGGTCAGGGCGCCCAGCATGGGGGCAAAGATTTCCGTGCCACCGGGATCGAGCAGGGCCGCCACGTCGCCGTAGCGCACCACGTACTGGTTGGTGTCGACGATATTTTCCGGCCGCCCCGCATCCGCCCCAAAAGCCAGCCACGAATGCCCGCCCTTGCGGTAGATGGTCTCGCAGATCATGAAGCCCTCGAAAAGTGTCTGGCACGCAGGCGTGTGCTGGTCTGTGTGGCATCGCGCACGGCCGAGCCGGCCTGGGCGATCATGTCCTGCAACTGCTGGGCATAGCCGGCCATGGTACGAGCGACCGCATCGAACACGCCGCCCCCGGCGGAAATCCGCGCCGCCTCGACCGACACGTTGGTGGCGATGGCGCTCGCCTGCCCGGCAACCTCGGAGATGCGATCGGTGGCGGCCGCCATGGTGGCGACGATGGCGGTGATGGCGCCGACCCGTTCGACGACGCGCTCCGTCATGCGGCTGGCGGCCTGGGCGGCCACCTCGCCCTGCTCGGCCGCCCGCGCCCGCTCGATCATCTTCAGCCGATTGAGCCATTTTATCGTATCGGCGGCACCGGTGTAAGTGTGCGCCTTCAGGGAATCGAGCTCGCCATCGATATGGCTCAGCCGGCGCACCAACTCGCGCGTGTATTGCGTGAGGGCCTTGATCGCCCGCCCCTCCGACTGGGCGCGCGCCGCCGCCAATTCCGCGTTCAGCGACAGGATGCGCAAGTCCTCGGCCAGGTCTCGAAGCCCGGAAAACGCCGCGTAGGCGGCCAGGGACTGCGCCAGGAGCTTGGATATGTCGTGCTGAAGCTGCACTCGAAGCTCTTACCGAGTTGGTTTCAATAGTACCACCAATTTGTATATGACCACCATCCTGGCCGAAGGGCAATGACAACTCACACGCGTGGCGCGATCAGGCTGACCTGACGACCGAAGCGCTTGATGGCGCCGCCCGCCCCCGCCTCGCAGATGCTACGGACCAGCCCCTCGACATCCTCGGCGACGAAGCCCGATAGAACGCCGAGGCCATGGTCGAACAATCGCGGCGACAACGGTACGCTGGGGCCGACCAGTGTCATCAACCCGCCCTGCGCCAGCTCCACCAGGCGCGGCAGCGAGCCGTTGGCAAGGCTCGAGCCGGTGGTGACGACGGCGTCGGCGCCGGGGATCAACCACTCGGCCGCCCGTTCGGGATACTCGTCCGCCTTGGGCGCGCGCTCGATCACGTGGCAGCCCCGCACTCGCTCGGCAATTCCGGGAAAGGCACCGACGACGACGACGCGACCGCCCGCCGGGACCATGTCGAGACCGTTGCGTTCGTCGCCGACGAGATCGAAACGATTGTAGTATGCGTTGGCCGCCGCCATGGCGATCGCGGTCGCGAACGGGTTCCAGCCATCGATCATCGCCGCCAAATCCCGTAGAGGACGCCCGGAATAGGTGCCGGCGTCGAGCTTGCCGTAGCAGCCGGCGGTGTCGCGGGCGGGTGTCTGAGCAACGCCGACGCCGTCGGGCCCCTCGACCAGAGTCCAGTTCAGGCCGATGACGACGCGACGCGCACTGCCCTCGCCCACACCTTGTGCGAGATCCTGGTAGATGCGGCGCGGCCCCCACCACCGCCACAGCGCCACTTCGTCGGGGGCCAGCAGGCAGCACTGGCCGCCGCAGAACCGCCACCACTCCTCGATGAGCTCGGCCTGCACGGCGGTGAGCACGGGAATGCCCTCGGCCATCGCCGCCAGCAGCTCCTGCGCGAAGCCCCCGCCGTCGCGTTCATGGTAGGAAAACTTGTTGACGACCAGAAGATCGACGCGCGCGGCGATGGCGCGGCGCAAGGCACCGCTGGCCTCGGCCAATGCCGCGGGGTCGACGGCGCAGGCATCGCCGGCGGCCCCCTGCCCCAGCGCCTGACCGATGGGGATGACCTCGCCCGTATCGAGGGCGACCAGTTCCATCCCCAGCTTGCGCCCCTCGCCATCGCGCACGGTGCGCTGTATCAGGCCGCCAACCCGCCAACCGCGCTGCTTGATGCGTTCGGCAAAGGCGGCGAGGATGGCGCCGGGCGCCGCACCGGGCGTGTAGACGATGGCGCCGGCGGCGGCACGGGCGAGTTCGGTGGGCTTTAGCATTGACAGGCCCTCTTCCTTGGCGGGATTCATGGTCGTATTACAAATGCTGCCACGAGTCATGCCGAAGATCCGCTTGCTGATCGGAGCCGATACCGCCCTGGGGCCTGGCAAGGTGGCCCTGCTGGAGACGATCGGCCGCAGCGGCTCGATCTCGGCGGCGGCGCGCAAGATGGGCATGAGCTATCGGCGCGCCTGGTTGCTGACCGACACCATCAACGGCGCCTTCACCGCGCCGCTGATCGAAACAAGCACCGGCGGCCACGGCGGCGGCGGGGCGCGCCTCACCGAACTCGGCCAGGACGTGCTTCGCCGTTACCGCCGGATGGAAGACAAGGCGGCGGCGAGTATCGCCGACGATCTGGCCGAATTCGCCACGCTGATGCGCCGGCACGGCTGATATGACCGGAGCGCGGAGCTCCAGCTCCGCCAGAGTTTTGCGGAGCTGGAGCTCCGCGCTCCAATCCTACCCGATTTTCTGGGCGACATTGGCATGAGCGCACATTAGAATGCCTACGTTGTATACGCGCGAGCGCAACGCCCAATCGAGCGGGCGCCGGAGGAGGCCAGGATTGTCGGGCATGATCGATCCCTTCGGGCGGCGGGTGACCTACCTGCGCGTCTCTGTGACCGACCGCTGTGACCTGCGCTGCATCTATTGCATGGCCGAGGACATGACGTTCCTGCCCAAGGCCGACATCCTGACGCTCGAGGAACTCGAGCGCCTATGCCGGGCCTTCGTCCGCCAGGGCGTGCGCAAGCTGCGCCTGACCGGGGGCGAGCCTCTGGTCCGCCGCAACATCATGCAGTTGATCGACAATCTCGGCAGCCTGATCGGCGAAGGGGCGCTCGACGAGCTGACGCTGACCACCAACGGCACCCAGCTGGCGCGATACGCTGCCGAACTCAAGACGGCGGGGGTGCGCCGGCTGAACGTGTCGCTGGACACCTTGAAGGCCGACAAGTTCCGCGCCATCACCCGCTGGGGCGAGCTGGGCAAGGTGCTGGACGGCCTGGCCGCGGCCAAGGATGCCGGCCTGCGGATCAAGATCAACACGGTGGCGCTGAAGGGGGTCAACGACGACGAGTTCGACGACCTCGTCGCCTGGTGCGGCGAGCAGGGCTTTGACCTCACCTTCATCGAGACCATGCCCCTGGGCGACATCGACGGCGACCGGACCATCCATTACCTGCCGCTGTCGCAGCTGCGCGCGCGTCTCGAGCAGAACTGGACCTTGGTCGAGTCCGACTACCGCACCGGCGGGCCGTCGCGTTACGTCGAGGTGGCGGAAACCGGCCATCGCATCGGCTTCATCACACCGATGACGCATAATTTCTGTGAATCGTGCAATCGCGTCCGCGTCACCTGCACCGGCACGCTGTACATGTGCCTGGGCCAAGAGGACGCGGCCGATCTGCGGGCGCCGCTGCGTGCTAGTGCCGACGACGATCTGATCACGCAGGCGATTTACGAGGCGATCGCCCGCAAGCCCAAGGGGCATGACTTCGTCATCGATCGCGAGCACCGCCGGCCGGCGGTGGCCCGTCACATGAGCGTGACCGGCGGCTGAAGGGCCGCGGCCGGTCGCATGTCGGCGAATTCAGCCAGCGGCAGTGTGAGCGAGAAAATCGAGCCGCGATGCGGCCGCGAGCGTACCCCCACCGGATGGCCGAGCAGGCTTGCGGTACGCGCGACCACCGACAGGCCAAGGCCCAACCCCTTGCTCTTGTCGCGGGCATCATTGCCCACCTGATAGAAGTCCTCGAAGACCAAGGTCAGTTGGTCGGCGGCGATGCCGATGCCGGTATCGCACACCTCGACGCGCACCGCGGAGCCATGCCGGCGGCAGCCGATGACGATGCCGCCGCGCTGGGTGTAACGGATGGCGTTGACGACGAGGTTGCGGATCATGCGCGCCAGCAGGATGCGGTCGCTGATCACCATGGCGGAGGTCGTCACGTAGCGCAGGCGCAGGCCCTTGGCCTGGGCTTGCGGCTCGCATTCCGCCACCACCTGGGACAGCACGCCGTCGAGTGCAAACGTTTCCAGCGAGATGCGCACAGTCCCGGCATCGAGGGTGGAGACGTCCAGCAGCGCCCGCAGGAGATCCTCGCCGCTGCGCATGGCTTCACTCAGCCTGTCGGCCACGAGGCGTGCCCGCTCGTCGAGGATGAGGCCGAGAAGGACATCGTGGAACAGCCGCATCGCCTGGAATGGCTGTCGCAGATCGTGACTGGCCGAGGCGAGAAACTTGCTCTTGGCGATATTGGCGCGCTCCGCCTCGAGTTTGGCGTCGCGCATGGCCGTCTCGGCCTGCTTCAACGAGGTGACGTCGAGATTGAGCCCGGTCACCCGCAACGGCAGCCCCGCGCCGTCGTACGTCACCTCGCCGATGCCGGCGATCCAGCGCAACGAGCCATTGGGGGGAATCACGCGGAACTCCAGCTGCACAGTGACTGAGCGGGTGGCAAAGGCCTGCTTCAGTACCGCCTCGGCCGCCGCCACGTCATCGGGATGTACCAGTTCCCGCCACGTGTCAGAGGAGAACAAGGCGCCATCGCTCAGGCCGTAGAGCCGATACGCCCCCTCCGACCACGCCGTCACCCCCGACGCCACATTCCATTCCCAGGTGCAGGCCTTCGCCGCGTCGAGGGCGAAGCGGAGTTGCTCGACACTGCGCTGCGCCGCGGCGCGCTGGGCATCCAGGGCCGCGGTCCGCTCGACCACCTTGTGCTCCAGTTCGAGGTGCGAGCGCTTCAAGGCCTCGGTCGCCGCTATCTCCTGACGCCCACTGCGCCATGCCAGCACCGCCGCCATGCCGAGGAAACCGTAGATCAGGCTGGTGGCGACGAGACTACGATAGGCCGTTGCCCACCACGGGCGGAGCACGTCAACGCGCGGCACCGCGACGGCGATGATGACGGGCAACATGCTGTCCCTCTTGAAGGACACGATGCGCGCCACGCCATCGACCGGTGAGACGGCGGTCAGAGTCCCTTCGCTCGCGCTTCCGGCGCGGGCGGCGATACCGGCCACACGCGTGCCTTCGATTTCACCGATATAAGGCTGACGGATCAACAGCCGCCCGTCTTCGCGGATCAGCAGGAAACTCGACGCCGACCCCAGGCCATCCTGCCGCTGAAAATCGGCGAACATTTCGAAATCGATGAAGGAGTCGATGTCGATGCCGACGATGGCCACCCCTCGCAACCGGCCATCGGCGCGCCGGATGGGGCGGCTCACGGTGAAGAACCACTCGCCGCTGACTTTTCCACGAATCGCCAGACCGACATGGAACCCCTTGCCGGCGGAATGCGCCTGGAAATACTCACGATCGGCCACCGAGAACGCCGGGGTTGGGAAGGTCGCCGTCGATAGCACGGCGTCGCCTTCGGCATCCACAATCACCAGCGACTTGGCGCCTGGCGACGAGTCGACCATCATCTTCAGCATGTTCCACAGCCCGCGGTCGCGATGCCAGGCCTCATCCGGCGCCGCCGCCATGACATTCACGGCGCGCCGCAAGATGACGTCGGTGGACAGGATCATGCGACGGGCGTGGCCGCCAAGCAGGCGACTGGCATTGGCGGTCGACGTGGCGGCATGGTCCAGCCGCCCCTGGTAGTCGCGCCAAAGCTGCTGGCCCAGCAACAGCAAGCCGGCCACGGCAAGAAAGCCGAGAAGCCACCACAGTATCGCTTGCGAGGCGGGCGCTGCGTCGTCTGCCCGATCCATGCCGTTCGCGGGCATCGCGCAATCCCTACGGACGTTACCCTCGTTGTCCTTCGCGCTGCGCGTCAGGCGCTTTCTCTCACGGCGGTGGCGGCGTTTTCGGGATCACGGAGGGCATAGCCCCGGCCCCACACCGTGTCGATGTAGCTGTCACCGCCGGTGGCCTGCGCCAGCTTCTTGCGCAATTTGCAGATGAAAACGTCGATGATCTTGAGCTCGGGCTCGTCGATGCCGCCGTAGAGGTGGTTGAGGAACTGCTCCTTGGTCAGGGTCTGCCCCTTGCGCAGGCTGAGCAGCTCGATGATGCCGTACTCCTTGCCGGTCAGGTGCAGGGGGTGGCCATCGACCTCGATGGCGCGGGCATCGAGATTGACCGTCAGCTTGCCGGTGCAAATGACCGACTGCGAATGCCCCTGCGAGCGGCGGACGATCGCCTGGATCCGCGCCACCAACTCGGCCCGATCAAACGGCTTGGTCACATAATCGTCGGCGCCACAGCCCAGGCCCTTCACCTTCTTGTCGGGTTCGCTGAGCCCCGACAGAATCAGCACCGGCGTCTCGATGCGCCCGGCACGAAGTCGGCGCAAGACCTCATAGCCATCCATGTCGGGAAGCATCAAATCGAGTAAAATAATATCGTAATCGTAGAGCTTTCCGATTTCGATACCGTCCTCACCCAAGGCTGTCGCGTCGACGACCATACCTTCGGCACGAAGCATTTTCTCTACGCTCCTGGCCACGAGCGCATCATCTTCGACTACAAGGACCCGCATCAACGACCCCCTCTACATTGAGCGCGGAGGTAACCATATGAGGGTAGCGTCCTATGACGCAACCTAGGATGCATGCCGTTTAGCCACTATTAAGAGGTATTAAGAGACTGCCCTCTCTTCATCGAAAGGGGTAGCAAATAGCGCGTTTTGCGGTAGTGTATACCATTAAAGCCACGGCGTTGTCACAGGCTTCGGATGGGTCATACGAGCGGCGCGAGCGTGCTGAGGCGCAACCTGATCGGGGCGCTGTCCCGCGTTTCCAGCCATAGCATTTACGGGCGCGTCACCGCCATCCAAGGCATGCTGGTCGAGGCGGCCGGCATTCCGCGCAGCTTGTCCTTGGGCGACATCTGCCGCATTCACGGCCGTGCCGGCGTGGTCGCCGCCGAAGTCGTCGGCTTCCGCGGCGGCAACGCCTTGCTGATGCCGTTCTCGCCACTGGTCGGCGTCGGCCTCAATTGCCGGGTCGAGGTGTCGCTGGCGGAGCCCGTGATGTATCCCAGTCCCGGTTGGCTGGGCCGGGTCATCAATGCGATGGGCGAACCGGTGGACGGCAAGGGGCCGCTGCCCATGGGCGACATGGCCTACCCGATCCACAATCGTCCGCCGCCGGCGCATTCGCGCCAGCGCGTCGGCGGCAAGATCGACCTCGGCGTGCGCGCCATCAATGCCTTCCTGACCTGCTGCCGCGGCCAACGCATGGGCATCTTCGCCGGCTCGGGGGTCGGCAAGTCGTCGCTACTGTCGATGATGGCGCGCAATACCTCGGCCGAGGTCAGCGTCGTCGGCCTGATCGGCGAGCGCGGGCGCGAGGCGCGGGAATTCATCGAGGACGACCTGGGCGAAGTCGGGCTGAGTCGCAGCGTGGTCGTCGTCTCGACTTCGGACGAATCGGCGCTCATGCGCCGTCAGGCCGCCTATGTGACCATGACCGTGGCCGAATATTTCCGCGACCTCGACCGCGACGTCCTCTGCCTCATGGATTCGGTGACGCGCTTCGCCATGGCCCAGCGCGAGATCAGCCTGGCGGCCGGCGAGCCGCCGGCCCAGAAGGGCTACACCCCGAGCGTGTTCGCCGAGTTGCCCAAACTGCTCGAGCGCGCCGGCCCCGGCACCGACAGCGGCTCCATCACCGGCTTGTTCACCGTGCTGGTCGACGGTGACGATCATAACGAACCGATCGCCGACGCCGTGCGTTCGATCCTAGACGGCCATATCGTTCTCGATCGCGCCATCGCCGAACGTGGCCGCTACCCGGCCGTCAACGTCCTGCGCAGCGTCTCGCGGACCATGCCAGCCTGCAACAGTGATGGGGAGAACGCACTCGTCGGCACGGCACGGCGCCTGATGGCAACTTACGAGGACATGGCCGAGCTGATCCGGCTCGGCGCCTATCGGCGCGGCACCGACCCGGCCGTCGACGAAGCCATCGAATACCAGCCCGCGCTCGAGGCCTTCCTGACGCAACGCAAGACCGAACCCACCGACCTCGCCGGCAGCTACGCGCTGCTCGCCGAAGTCCTGGCGCAATGATCTGAGGGTTCCCCTTGGCCACGAATCTGCAGAGCCTGATCCGGTTGGGCAAATGGCATCTCGACGAGAGGCGGCGAGCGCTCGCCGCCCTTCATGAGCGCGAGGATCAGACGCTCGAGGCGCTGCGGCTGTCGGATGAGGAACTGGTCTATGAACGCGCGGCGGCCGAGGGCGATGCCTTGGGTGCCGGCCTCGCCTTCGGCGGCTTCTACGGCCGTCATCTAGAGCGCCGGGAGGCGCTGCTTCGCCAACTGGACGCATTGCGTGCCGAAATCGAGATCGCCCGCGACGAGTTGGCGGAGACCTATCGGCAGCTCAAGACCTACGAAACCGCCGAGGCCAACCGACTGCGCCGCGAACGCGCCGAGGCGGAGCGCAGGGAACAGGCGACGCTCGACGAGATCGGCCTCGGGCTTCACCGCCGGAAGCAACGCGCTTAGCGATTACCAGCGGATCATACCACCAGCCCGGCGCGGGCACGCGGCGCTGAACCGGCAGACGGCTCGACGAAATCGCGCCCGACGTGGAACAGGATGGTGCCGGTAAGGCCGATGCCATCGCAATAGGTGGTGAATATCCCGACGATGTCGTGGCGCGCTGCGTCGGGTAAGGGTTGCTCGCTGCGCAGGATCATCTCGAACCGCTTTGCCGATCGGCGAAGCAATCCATCCAGTTGCAGACGGCCGACCCTGGTCAGCCTGACATCGACGATGAACCGGCCGCCGTCCCGCGCCTGAGCCTTCCCGTCATGCGCCTCATCGTCGTCGGCACGGTCGGGGCGGCGCATGAACAGACGGACCGGCTCGATGGCCACGCCGATCAGCAGCGGCAGGGTCAGGGCGCGCCACTCGCCCCCGACACCGCGCGAGGGTGCCGGCGCCTCGGCGACGTCCTCGGCCATGCGCTTGATCAAGTCGCGGCGCCCGGCCCGCTCCAGCCCCGCCACGACCGCCTCGGGAACCAGGCCGCCCATGGAATTCGCCTGCACCGCCGCTGCCGCAATCATCAGTCCGGCTGCCAGTCGCGGTCCCGGCTGCGGCAGCGCCATGGCAAGGCGCTCGGCAGCGCCCGGATCGACCCGGCGCAAGCACTGCATCGCCTCAACCAAGCCAGACCATGGCGTCGGTGGCGGCACCGGTGCCGAAGCCGGCGACGGCGCTGACATCAGCGGGCCGGCGACCTCGAAACGGACCGAGGTGCCCGCCGGGGGAAGGCCGATGCTGCCCTCGAGCGAAATCAAGCCGAATGGCGTTCGGACGATCGGTTGGCCAACATGCGAATTGGACTGGACGATGCCGTCGAACTGCGCCGGAACAGCCCCGCCCAAGGGGGCTGCTGGTGGCAAAGGTTGGGCCGCCGACGTGCCCCCCGATGGCGAGGGCGGGGCCGCTGGCGCCGCCGACGGTATCTGTTTGGTCGGGGCCGGGCCGATGCCGGCCTGCACGGCACCGCCCTCGGCCGCAAGCGGCGGCGCGACGCCGACAGGGGCGACGGGCGATCGGCTGGGGATATCGGGTGGCGCGACGGCGCCCCCTGCCCCGGGCGCCACGGCTCCGACCACGCGCACCACGAAGCTGGCGCCCTGCGGCGCCAAAACCCAGCCGTGCGGCTCGGGATGCACGATGGTCGCGACGAGGGAACCGCTGGCCGCCGATGCCTGGGTTGCTGCCGCGCCCGGCGCGGCCGGCATGGGGGATGGCGGCTGAATACGCGGCGCCGGCGAGCGTGAGCCAACGGCGACGAGGCGGGGCTGCCCGCCGGCTGGCGGCATGACCAATTGGAGCGTCAATTCGCTTCCCGGTTTCACCGGCAGCGCCAGGCGCACGGTCAGCGTCGCCAGATCGGTGCGCAGGGTGACGAGGTTTGGCGCCGACAGGGCCTGGACGACGGCAGTCACCTGCCGGGCGGCCAGCAACCTGGCCATGAGCTCGGGCGCCAGTGGCGACACGGGCACCACCTCGACCGCCGCCGGCGCCACCCCGGCAGAGGGCGGCAGCGGCGGTGGCGCGGGCGGTGGGACCGAAGTCATAGCGGCCGCAGCAACTTCTCGGCGATGGCCTCGATGTCGGCGGCCGCCTCGGTATTGGGCGAGCGCGTCAGGAGCGGCGTCTGGTTGCGGATGGCGTCGCGGACCTTGACGTCGCGCCGGATGACCCCCGCAAGCGGCGGCGACACCTTGAGGAAGCCCTCGCACGCCTTGAGCAAGGTGCTGTAGATGCGCTCCCCCTCGCGCGTCGAGTTGGCCATGTTGACCACCACGCGCATGTCGGTTCCCGGGCGCTCGAGGTGGGTGATCTTGATGAAGGCGTAGGCGTCGGTCAGCGAGGTCGGCTCGTCGGTGGTGACCACCAAGACGGTGCCGACATTGGAAGCCAGATGACGCCCCGACTTGTCGATCCCCGCACCCAGATCGAGCACGACCCGATCATAGGTGCCGGCCAGCAGCACCAAGTCGTCGGCCAGCATCTGCAGGCGCGACAGCGGTACGTTGGCGAGCGCGCCCGAACCCGAGCGGCCGGCGATCACGTCGAAGCCGCCGTCGCCATAGTGGGTGACCGCCTGGTTGAGCGTCAGGCGGCCGGCGACGGCGCCGCCCAGGTCGTTCTTGGGCATGAGGCCCAACTGTATGTCGACGTTGGCCAGCCCGAGATCGCCGTCGAACAGAAGGGTACGCCTTCCCGCGCGCGACAATGCGTGGGTCAGGGTGATCGAGAACCAGGTCTTGCCGACACCGCCCTTGCCCGAGGCAACGGCGATGATGTTGCGACCTTTGACGCGTGGCTGCGGGCGGGGCGCGAGTGTGGGCGGCTGCGTCATGCTCATGAGGTCGCCTCTGTCCAAAATGTCTCGTCCTTGGTATCGGTCCGCAAGTCGGGCGGGAGTATCAACCGCGCCAGGGCGACGGGGCTGAGCGGGCTGACGCCGTTGGCCACGCGCGCGGTCGAGCTGGCATCGCAGAGCATCAGCTGCGCGGCGTCGGCAGCCGACATGATTGCTCCGAGGCGGCGAGTCATGTCAAGACGGGTGGCGAACAGCCGCGTCGCGCCGATCGCGCTGAACGACTCGGCCATTTCCGCTGCTTCGGCGGCATCCCCGCCGGCGGGCATGACCAGGATCGGTTCGACCTCGGTCGATTCGACCAGCTCCCGCAGGAAGCCCATGTCGCCCGGCTTGAACGGATTGAGGCCAGGGGTGTCGATGAAGGTGATGTCGGTGCTCGGCGCCAGCCGCTCGATCTCGTGCCGTAGTGCCTCGGGGCTGCGCACGCTGCTCAAGTCGATGCGCAGGATGCGGGTGAAGGCGGCAAGTTGTTCGACCGCGCCCGCCCGCTGATAATCGGCCGTGATGACGCCGACCTGGCGCCCACGGATGACCGCGCGCGCCGCCAGCTTGGCCACCGTCACCGTCTTGCCGGCACCCGGCGGCCCTATCAGCATGAACGGGTGCGGCGCCGCCTGCTCGGGCAGCGGCGCGAAGGTGAAGCCGGCTTCCAGGGCGGCGGCGCACGCCAGCGTCGGGTCGTCCAGCTCGGTCGACCGCGCGGCATTGCTCAGCCGCTCCACCAGCCGCTGCGGCAGCCCGTGCTCCAGCAGGGCGTTGCGTACCAGGTCGGCGGCACGGCTGCCCGAGTCGGCGAACATGTCGCCGATGGCCTCTTCGGCCTCGTGGACTTCGAGGGCCGCGGTGATGCGCACGCCCTTGCCGCCGTTGGCACGCTGGGTAGAGACGATGATGGCGTCGTCGCCCAATTCGCGGCGCAGCAGCGCCATCGCTTCGGCCATGCTGGGGGCGCTGAAGGATTTGAGCCGCATCGCCTAGATCTGCCCCAGCGTCTTGATCTTGGCCTTCGGGTGGATCTCGCTTTGCGACATGACCACCGTGATCGGCCGGAAACGCTCGATGATGGAGCGCACATAGGGCCGCACCATCGGGCTGCACAGCAGCACCGGCGTTTCGCCCTGCATGGCGAACCGCTCGAACGTCTGCCGCACCTTGTTGATGAATTCCTGAAGCTTCGACGGCGCCATCGCCAACTGCTTCTCGTCGCCGTTGCCGATCAGCGACTCCAGGAAGGCCTGCTCCCATTCCGGTGACAAGGTGACCAGCGGAATGAAGCCTTGCGGCCCCGTGTTGGCGTCGCTGATCTGACGGGCGAGGCGGGCGCGCACGTGCTCGGTGATCATCATAACGCTGCGCGTGTGCCCGCTGGCCTCGGATACGCCTTCGAGGATGGTGGGAAGGTCGCGCACCGACACCCGCTCGGCGAGAAGGTTCTGCAGGACGCGCTGCAGGCCGCCGACGGTGATCTGCGCCGGGATGAGATCGGCGATCAGCTTCTGGTGGTCCTTGTCCGCCTCGTCGAGAAGCTTCTGCGTCTCGGCGTAGGACAGTAGTTCGGACATGTTGTCCTTGATCACCTCGGTCAGGTGCGTGGTGATGATGGTCGGCGGATCGACCACCGTGTAGCCGCGGAACAGCGCCTCCTCGCGATTGACCGCCTCGATCCATACCGCGGGCAGCCCGAAGGTGGGCTCGCGGGTCTTTTCGCCCGGCAGGGTGATGTCCTCGCCGCGAGGGTCCATCACCAGCAGCATGTTGGGGCGCAGATCGCCGCGGCCGGCTTCGACATCCTTGATCAACACGACATAGGCATTGGCCGGCAACTGCATGTTGTCCTGGATGCGCACCGACGGCATGACGAAGCCGATTTCCTGGGCGATGGCACGCCGCAGCGACTTGATCTGGTCCGTCAGGCGCTGACCCTTGGGGCTGTTGATCAACTGCAGCAATCCGTAGCCCAGTTCGAGGCGAATGCTGTCGATGCGCAGTGCCGTGGCGATCGGCTCGTCCTCGACCGGCGCCGCCTCGGCCGACATGTCCGCCTGCTGTCGTGCCTCGTCCTGCGCAGCGGCCTGGGCCCGCCGCTGGAGCCACCAGGCGGCGCCCCCGGTGATGGCCGCCAGCATGAGGAACGGCAGCATCGGCATGTCGGGCAGCAGCGCCATGGCAAGCAGCAGGAACGAACTGACCCCCAGTGACTTGGGGTAGCCGGTGAGCTGGCGGGCCAGGGCGCGATCGGTTTCGCCGCCAATGCCCGCCTTGGTCACCAACATGCCGGCGGCCGTCGACACGATGAGGGCCGGCACCTGGGACACCAGGCCATCGCCCACCGTCAGCTTGGTGTAGACGTCGGCGGCCTCGGCGAAGCTCAGCCCGTTCTGCGCCATGCCGATGATCATGCCGCCGATCACATTGATGAAGGTGATCAGCAGGCCGGCGACGGCATCGCCGCGGACGAACTTCGAGGCACCATCCATCGCCCCGTAGAACGACGCCTCCCCCTCCAGCTCCTTGCGCCTCGCCTTGGCGCCGGCCTCGTCGATCAGGCCCGAGGACAGGTCGGCGTCGACGGCCATCTGCTTGCCGGGCATGGCATCGAGGGTGAAGCGGGCGGCGACTTCGGCGATACGGGTGGAGCCCTTGGTGATGACGACGAAGTTCACCAGGACCAGGATCGAAAAGACGATGATGCCGATGACGAAATTGCCGCTCATGACGAAGCCGGCAAAGGCCTGGATCACCATCCCGGCCCCGTCGGTGCCTTCGTGACCGTGCGATAGAATCAGGCGCGTCGACGCCAGATTGAGGGCCAGGCGCAGCAGGGTCGCGATCAGCAAGACCGCCGGAAAGGTGCTGAACTCGGTCGGCTTCTCGATGAAGATCGCCGTCATCAGGATCAGCACCGAGAAGGTGATCGACAGCGCCAGCGAGATGTCGAGCAGCCACGCCGGCAGCGGCATGATCAGCACGACGAGGATGGTCATGATGCCGAGCGCCAGCATCAGGTCGCCGCGTTTCAGCGCATTCGTGAGCCGGGTGAGGATCGCCCTCGCCGGCATTCCACCGCCGCCGGCTGCCGCCTCGATCTGCTCCGCCATTCGTCAGCGCTCCACCGGCGATCAGACCGAGAGGCGTTCACCGTCGCCCGGTGCGGGCACGGCAAGGCCTTCTTCGCTGTATTGCTTGAGCTTGTTGCGCAGGGTCCGGATCGAAATGCCCAGAATGTTGGCGGCGTGGGTGCGGTTGCCCAGCGTATGGTGCAGGGTATCGATGATCAGGTCGCGTTCGACCTCGGCCACGGTCTTGCCGACCAGGCTCGGCGTCGCGGTGCCGGCTGCCGGTGACGGCGCGCCGGCGGTTGCGGCCGGCGCCGCGGCCGTCAACGCCGTACCATTGCCGAGCAGGATCGCGTCGGGGCCGATCTCGGCACCGCTCGCCAGCAGCACGGCGCGGTGCATGGCGTTCTCGAGTTCGCGCACGTTGCCGCGCCAGGCATGGCGGGCCAGCATGGCTTTGGTGGCGGCCGCCAGCGGCCGCTCGGCAACGCCGTTGGCCTCGGCGTATTTCTTCATGAAATGACCGGCCAAGGCCTCGACGTCGAGAGGCCGCTCGCGCAGCGGCGGGATCTGCAGGTTGACGACGTTGAGGCGAAACAGCAGATCCTCGCGAAACGTCCCCTTGCGCACCTCTTCCTCGAGATTGCGATTGGACGTGGCGAGAATGCGCACATTGACCTTGACCGGGGCGCTGCCGCCCACGCGATCGATTTCCTTTTCCTGGATGGCACGCAGCAGCTTGGCCTGCAAGCGCACGTCCATCTCGCTGATCTCGTCCAGCAGCAAGGTGCCGCCGTTCGCTTCCTCGAATTTGCCGACACGGCGGGCCACGGCGCCAGTGAAGGCGCCCTTCTCATGACCGAACAGCTCCGACTCCAGCAGATTTTCCGGAATCGCTGCGCAGTTGACGGCGACGAAACGCTGGCCCGAGCGCCGGCTCTTCCGGTGCACGAACCGGGCCATCAGCTCCTTGCCGGTGCCGGATTCGCCGGTGATCAGGACACTGGCGTCGCTGGGCGCAATCTGCTCGGCCAGCTTCAGGGTCTGCCCCATCAGGGGATCGCGAAAGATCACCGCATGGCTGTCCGCGGTGACGGCGGCGATCACCGCGGCGATCAACTCGGCATCGGGCGGAAGCGGAATGTATTCCTTGGCGCCGGCCTTGATCGCGCGCACGGCCGCACCCGTGTCGTTGCCGACACCGCAGGCGACGACGGGCGTGCTGATGCGCTCGGCACCCAGGCTGTCCATGAGGAGCTGGGTGTCGAGGGTGACGTCGATCATCACCAGATCGGCACCTTGACCGCGAAGCGTGTCGAGACCGGCTTCGACGTCGGCGGCGTGGATCACCTTGGCGCCACGCGCCATGGCGATCTTGCTCGCCGCACCGATCTGTCCGTCAAGGCCGCCGATGATCAGCAGTCGCATGTGCTCGAAACTCCCGGACTCAATCGAAATACCGCACGCGCTGGGCGGGCGGCAGGATGCTGTTGAGCAGCATCTCCAGCCGCCGCGGGTTCTCCTGACGACAGATCGACACCACCCCCATGATACCGATTTGGTTCACCAGACCCTCCTCGGCCGAGTTGGCTTCCAGCTTGGTCGCCAGCGGCAGGAAGATCATGTTGGACAGGACCGCGCCATAAAAGGTGGTCAGCAGCGCCAGGGCCATCGCTGGGCCGATGGTCGAGGGATCGTCAAGATTGCCCAGCATCTGCACCAGGCCGATCAACGTGCCGATCAGCCCCATGGCCGGGGAGACCTCGGCCGCCCGCCGCAGGATGCCGGCGGCCTTGTCGTGCCGCACCACCATCGCCTGAAGCTCACGATTGAGGATGGCCTCGACCTCGGCCGGCGGAGTGCCATCGAGCGCCAGGGCGACGGCGTTCTGCAGGAACGGCTCGTGGCGCAGGTCGTGTACCGCGGTCTGTAAGGTCAACAGCCCGTTGTGGCGAGCCGCTTCCGACAGTTGCAGCAGGCGCGTGGCGGCGGCGGACGGATCGCGGCGGCTGTGCACAAGGGTCTTGCCGATGATGCCGAGCGTGCGGGCCATGTCGCGCAGGGTGAAGCTGGCGGTGGTGACGGCGATGGTGCCGCCGACCACGATCGCCAGCGATGACGGGTCGAAGAACGCCGCGAACGAGCCGCCGAAGGCGACGGCGAGCCCCACCAGCGCCATCCCGCCGCCAAGACCGACGACGGTGGCGAGATCCAGCCTTCCGCGCCGCGGCGACAGGCGAATCTGCTCGGTCCCGTCCGGCATTTGCGTTCAGGTCCGATCGGTCTTGATGATTTCCGTCATCGTCACGCCCAGGCGATCCTCGACCACGACCACCTCGCCGCGCGCCACCAGGCGATTGTTGACATAGATGTCGATCGCCTCGCCGACCTTGCGGTCCAACTCGACGACCGCGCCACGCCCGAGCTTCAGCAGCTGGTTGACCTGCATCGTCGCCTTGCCCAGCACCGCCGAGACCTGCACCGGAATGTCGTAGACCGCCTCGAGATCGCGCGCCGAGCGCGGCGCGTCGAGATCGTGCAGCTCCTGGTCGGCTTCGTCGTTCAGCTCGG
This sequence comes from Rhodospirillaceae bacterium, assembly GCA_036675815.1. Taxonomy (GTDB): domain Bacteria; phylum Pseudomonadota; class Alphaproteobacteria; order Rhodospirillales; family Magnetospirillaceae; genus JAKFEE01. The sequence goes on along the minus strand of JAKFEE010000041.1, from coordinate 39,383 downwards.
AAAACTGAATCTGGTTGTCGCCCATATCAAACTCCCCCTAGGGCGCCAGCGCCCGTCGTTCGCATTCACACAACCTCCACGGCGGGCGGGCCGGCAATGCCCAGCGCCTGTTCCACCGCCGAGCGCGCCTCCCGCCACAGGCGTGCGAAGTCGCGTTCGGCCCCACCCTGCGCCCACTCGATGCGACAATCGCCGGGCGGCAAATGGGGGTCGCCGTGGATGCTCAGCCGCCCCTCGAACCCGCTCGCCTCGGCTATGGGCGCAAGGCACGCGCGCGCCTCGTCGAGAAGCTCGGCACTGATCCGCACGCTGACCCGCGCCTCTTCGGCCAGGAACGACATGCACTCGGCAAACAGAGCCTCGATCTCACCCATGGCATGGCGTGCCGCCAACGCCGGCAAGGCACGCTCGACCACGGCGACGGCGAGATGGACCGCATCCTGGCGCCGCGACTCGGCTTGCGCCGCGTTCTCCTGCTGCAACGCCTCCAGTTGCTCGGCAATCCTTTGCAATGCGGCGGCGGTGGTCGCCGCCAGCGACGCCTCGACGTCGCGCCGGCCGGCCATGCGCCCCGCTTCATGCGCCTGCTCACGCGCCAGCGCAAGCTCCCCGGCACTGAACGTCGGTTCCGGTGGTTCGGGCTCGGGCTCGGGCTCCGGCTCGACCGTCCCCATGGAAGCCTCGGCAGCGGCATGCGCGCCCGGCGGTGGCTCCGTTAGCGCATCGAACTCGGTCTCGAACATGAACTTGCGCAACACCGCCATTAGTCAGTCGCCCTAGTAAACCAGTTCGTCGTCGTCACGACCCTCGGAGATGACGATCTGACCGCTGTTGGCCAGCTCCTTTGCCAGGATGACCACGATGTTCTGCGCCTGATCGACATCGCGCAGGCGCACCGGGCCCATCGCCTCCATGTCCTCACGCAGCATTTTTCCGGCGCGTTCGGACATGTTCTTGAAGAACAGCTCCTTGATCGCATCGGAGCCGCCCTTCAGCGCTATGGTCAGCTTGTCCTTCTCGACATGGCGCAGCAGCGTCTGGACACCGGCGGCATCGATGCGCACCAAATCCTCGAAGGTGAACATCAGCTGCTTGATGCGTTCGGCCGATTCGCGGTTGCGCTCTTCCAGGGCGTTCATGAAACGGTTTTCGGCGTTGCGGTCGAGATTGTTGAAGATGTCGGCCATCAGCTCGTGAGCGTCGCGCCGCGCGGTGCGCGCCAGGTTCGACATGAACTCGGTGCGCAGCGTCTTCTCGACGCCGTCCAGCACTTCCTTCTGCACCGCTTCCATGCGCAGCATGCGCATGATGACTTCCATGGCGAAATTCTCGGGCAGCAGCGCCATGACGTTGGCGGCATGGTCGGCCTTGATCTTCGACAGCACTACCGCCACCGTCTGCGGGTACTCGTTCTTCAGGTAGTTGGCCAGCACCTGCTCGTTGACGTTGCCCAGCTTGTCCCACATGGTGCGGCCGGCGGGGCCGCGGATCTCCTCCATGATCTGCTCGACGCGGTCCTTGGGCAGCGTCTTCATGAGCAGCCGCTCGGTGCTGTCGTAGGAACCGACCAGCGAGCCGGTCGACGAGATCTGATCGGCGAACTCGACGAACAGCCGCTCGATGATGTTCGAGCTGACCGTGCCCAGGCTGGCCATCGTCTGGGAGATCTCCTTGATCTCTTCGTCGTCCATCAGGGCGAAGATGCGCGACGAATGATCCTCGCCCAGCGACAGCATCAGGATGGCCGCCTTCTGCGGGCCGGTCAGGCTGCGATAGTCTTCCTTCACGCGCGCCACGGCCTAACTCTCCTGGTACATCCAGTTGCGGATGATCGACAGCGCTTCCTCCGGGTGCTTTTCGACGATCTCGCCGATCTTGCGGATGGACGAGGCCTTCACCCGGCCCTCGACCTTGTCGAGGTCGATGAGTTCATCCAGCTCGTTTTCGTCGGGCAAGGCCAACCCCGGCACCGGCACGGCCGACGGCCCCGTCAGCGCCGGCGGCGCGCTCTGGTCCGTCAGCAGCTTGCGGCCGTCGGGTACGCCGCCGGCGCCCATGGTCTCGACGGCACGGCTGACCAGCGGCTTCAGCACCAGCAGCAGGAATAGGATGGCAACCACCGACAGCCCAAGATTGGCGGCGATCTTCTCGACGAACTCGCGGTCGAAGCCGAAGATGGTGTCGGCCGCATCGCCCGCCGCCACGTCCTCGACCGGCGCGAAACGCATATTGATCACCTCGACGACGTCGCCGCGATTGGCATCGTAGCCGACGGCCGAGCGCACCAGCACCGCCAGTTGCTCCATCTCCTCGTCGGTGCGCGGCTGGTAGACCTGCTGGCCCTGGCCGTCGGTGGAATGGATGCCGTCGACCAGGACCGCCACCGAGAGCCGCTTGACGACACCCATTTCCCTGACCTGGTTGCGCACCGTCTTCGAGATTTCGTAGTTGACGGTTTCCTGGGTGCGGGCCTGGCTCGAGCTGCTGCGCCCGCCCGCCCCGGTATTGGCCATGGCATCCGGCAGGTTCTGGGCCACCGACACCGACGGCGTGTCGCTGTTCTCGTCGCGGGAGTTCTCCTCGACGGTCACCTGCGAGCGCACCACCTGGCTTTCCGGGTCGTAGATCTCCTGCGTGGTGGCGACACGGTCGAGGTCCATTTCCAGCGACACCTCGGCGCGAACACGGCCGACGCCGAGCGAACGCTCGAGCATCGTCTCGACGGTGCGGGCCAGACGGTTCTCTTGGTTGAGCCGCATCTGCTCGGCCGTGGCCGCCAGCATCTGGCCGTCGTTGTCGAAGCCGCGGGCCAACAGATTGCCCTTGTCGTCGACGATGGAGATGCGGCTGGGCTTGAGCCGCGGCACGGCCGCGGCGACCAGGTGCTGGATGCCCTGGACCTGCGACGGCGACAGCCGGGCGTTACCCTGCATGTTGAGGATGATGGAGGCGCTGGGCTCTTGCATCTCGCGCGAGAAGGTCTCGCGCTTGGCCAAGACCAGATGGACGCGGGCCGAACGCACGCGGTCGATGCTGCGGATGGTGCGGGCCAACTCGCCCTCGAGCGCACGCACCAGGTTGACGTTCTGCATGAAGCTGGTCGAACCCAGCACGTCGGACTTGTCGAAAACTTCGTAGCCGAGGTTGACCGAGCCGCCGCCGGGCAGCGCCTGCTCGGCCATCTTGACGCGCATGTCCAGCTTGCGGTCCTGGGGCACCCAGATTTCGCTGCCGTCGCGGCGCAGCTCGTAGGGGACCTTCTGCTGCTTCAGTTGCTCGACGATCTGATTGGCGTCGGCCAGCTCGAGGTCGCCGTACAGCAACTCCATCTGCGGCGAGGCCATACGGGTGGTCAAATAGATGAAGAAGGCAAGGACGGCAATGCCGACGCCCCCCATCGCAGCCAGCCGTACCGGGCCTAAACTGCGCAACGATTGCGCAAAAGCGTTCACGCTTGGGCTCTCTCTGTCACGACCGGACCGAGGCCAGTTGGCCCCCTGCCTAGGAGTATACTCCGATCGCTAAAGAGAGGTTAACGCCTGGGCATAATTTGCCTACTGCGTGACACTTATATGCCTTAAACTTACATATATTTGAGTAGACTGTATTCTTGTAGCCGCGACGTCACTTCGTAGCTGGCGCTAAGATTGGTCTGCAATGTCTGCAGCTTCACGATTGCCTCGGTCTTGTCGGCCCCTTGCAAATCGTCGGCAATCTTCTGCTGCGCGCCCAGAACTTCCTTGTGGTAATCGAGCTTGCCGTTGACGAAGTTGAGTGCCGAGGCCGCGCGCATGTGTATCCCGCGGATGTCCTGCGACGCTTGCTCGAGCATGGAATGGGCGGAGGACACGTGGAGCTCGTAGGCTGCCTTCTGTTCCTCGAAATTGGCGGCATTCGCGTCGGGCAGAGGCGCGACCGCCAGAAGGTGCAGGCCGCGCAGCAGCCTTTCGAAGCCGGGCTCGGCCGCCGAGAAACCGACCGGGACGCTCGAATCGCGGTCGACGCGAACGGTTAGCCCGTCGTCGCTGGCGCCGGTGGTCAAATCCACGCCGCCGCCGCCGCTGTAGTAATAATCGCGATAATCGGCGTTCGCCGCCGTGTCGAACGCGGCGGGAACGTCCGCAACGGCCGTCGCCGGCGGCCCCGGGTTGGTGGTGACGGCGAAGAACCCGTTGGGCGAGCCCGGCGTCACGGTGGTTCCCGGTCCCGTCGTCCAGCTGGCGTCGGTGATGGGATCACCGGCAAGCGATGGATAGGCGACCGGCTGCTCGTCGGTGCGCAGGCCCGCGAAAATATAGCCGTTGTCGCCCTTGCTGTTGAGGAAATCGACGGCGGCAGCCAGCCATTGGCGTGCCAGGTGCTGGAGATTGCGCGCGTTGGCATCCTCATAGCCGGGCACGGCGCTGGCCTTGCGTGCCGCGATGGCGAGATCGTCGATGCCCTCGACGGCCGTGCTGACCAAATTGAGGCGGATTTGCGCCATCTCGCCGTTGTCGATGGTCTGCTCCTGGTTGGCGATCAGGCTCTTGTAATGCACCAGTGCCGCCGCCTTGGGCTGATCGGCGAAGGTCTCGGCCTTGTTCCCCGACGTGATCGAATACTGGAGCTTGTTCATTGCCGACTGCGCCTGCGAGATATGGGACAGCAGCGACGTGTAGCGAAAATTCGTACCATAGATCATGGGTTCACTGCTCCCGTCAGCGGCCGATCGCCATCAGCGCGTCCAGCATCTGCTGGACGGTGCTCACCACCCGTGCCGATGCCGCATACGAGTTCTGCAACTTCATCAACTGCGTCATTTCCTCATCGATATTGACGCCGCTGAGCTCGGAGATCTTCGCGTGCATGGCATCGGACACACTTTTCTGGTTCAAGGCGGTGGAGGCGGCGCTGGAGGCCTGGCCGGCAGCGCGGCCGACGATCTCCGAGAGATAACCGGAAAAGCTCTGCTTCATCCGCGGCAGCCCACCCGCCTTCTCGAAAGTCGTCGACGCGGTGAAGCTCTCGGCCAATTGGCCCATGATCGAGCCGTCGCCGGCGCTCAGGCTATAGGTGCCGAGATCGCCATCGAAATAGACGCGGCCTTTGCTGATGCGCGTGGGATCGCCGACCATGCCATCGCGCAGTTTGATGCTGTCCGCAACCGAAGCCGGGGTGGTCGTCACCCGGTGCGTCGAGGATGACAGGATTGCACCGTTGGGTCCGGTAATGCGCATGGCATAGCCGTCGCCACTGCGATAGATCGAGGCCGTGACGGCGCCGCCATAGGTGGCGTTGATCTCGCCGGCGATGGTCTCCAGCGACTTGGCCGTCCCGCCGGAGTTGTAGGCGGCGAGCGCGCCGGCCGGCGACAGGACATCCAACTGGAAATTGGTGATCGACTGTGTCGGTAGCCGCCAGGTATCGGTGCTGACGCTGGCGCCGTTTTGCGACGAGACAAGCAGGTCGTTCAGGCCAAAGAAGTTGCTGATTCCCTGAACCGCCTGCTGCTGCCCCGCGGGCACCGCGGCACCGCCGAGAGTGGTGGCGGTAACGGTGACGTTGGCGTCATCGACAATGGCGAAACTGCTGGTGGCGGGCGGCGTGATGGTCATCCGGCCGTTGGCCCAGCTTGCCGTCACGCCGAGGCCAGTACCGTTGATCGCGGTGATCAGGTCGTCCACCGTGGAGATGCCGGCCGTGGCGATCGTGGCCGTCGACGCGGACCCGTCGGCGGCGACGGTGGCGATGGTGAAAGTGCCGCCAGCCGTGCCGATGTTGATGCCGATCTCGGTGGCGGCGGCCCAGTCGGCCGTGGAGCCGAACAACCGATTGCCAACGAGATCGGCCTGCGGCGGCGTGGTCGGCAGGACGGCGCCCTGGTTGTGGATGCGGTTGACCTCGTCGCGCAGCTTCGTGGCCAGGGCATCGAGCTGGGACTGCATCTGCGGCAACTCGCCATCGCGCAGGCGCAGCAACTGCCCCAGACGCCCCTCGGTGAAGCGCCAAGTGCTGTCCTCGTCCGGATGATCGGAAAGCGCAATCGCGCCAAAGCCTCCGGCATTGGCCGAGCCGCTCTCCATCTGCCATTCGTCGTTCGCGATGACGGTGCCGGCGGCATCGTACTCGACGAAGATCCGCGCGGTGGCATCGACAAGGATGCGCCCGTCGCTCATGTAGACGCTGGCAGTGCCGTCGCCCTTGCTGACGGTGCGGACAGGCATGATCTCGGCGAGCTTCTGGATGGTCAGGTCGCGCCGGTCCTCGATGTCGCCGGTATGCTGCCCTATGGCGCGCAGGCGGCCGATTTCCTTGTTCAGCTGATCGATCTGCGTGACCGCATCGTTCACCTCGCTCAGCGCCGTGGCGATCTCCTGATCGGCGCGCAGGCGAAGGTCCTGAATCTGTTGCGACAACGCGTGAAACTCATCGGTGACGGCACGGACATTGTCGCGAAGCGCGATCACGTTGTTCACTTCGTTGGGGACGGTCGCCACCGTGTCGACGGCCGCAGCCAACGCGCTGAGCGCCGTGGCCAGCCTGCCGCCACCGCTCGCCGGGGTGCCGAGGAAGCTGACGATGTCGTTCAGATAGGCATCCGCAGTGTCATACTGCGCCAGGCGTGTCGTCTCGACCAGGCTTTGCCGGAACAACGCGTCGTTCACCTGTCGAGAGATCGTCGGCATGGAAACGCCGCCGAAAGCCAGGTGGTTGTAAGTGGCGACCTTTTTCGTATAACCGTCGGTCTGCGCGTTCGCCACGTTCTGCGAGGCCAACTGGACGCCGGCCTGCGTCGCCCGCAGGCCGGTGAAGGCGGTGTTGAGAGACAACCAGAGCGACATGCCGTCTGCCTCGCAGTATGGGCCGGAAGAATTGCCGGCCCAGGGCTATCGTTTACCGCTTCAGGCGGATGATCTCATCCAGCATCTCGTCGCTGGTGGTGATCACTCGACTGTTGGCGGAATAGGCGCGCTGCGCCTGGATCATGTGCGTGAACTCTTCGGCCAAGTCGACGTTGGAATTCTCCAGTGCCTCCGGAGCGACGGTGCCGGCGCGGCCGACGCCTGCCTCGAGGATGATTGGATCACCCGAGGCCGCCGTGTCGCTGTAGGCGCCGCCGTCGTGCAACTCCAGCGAATTGGGATCGGAGAACACAGTGACGGGGATGCGCCAGACGGCCTTCGACATGCCGTTGGAGAAGTGGGCATAGACATCGCCGTATTTGTCCACCGACAGCGTCTGGTACTGGCCATAGGCCAGGCCATCCTGCTGCAGGTTGGTCGTCGCGTACTCCGTGCCCTTCTGCGTCAGGCCGACGGGGGAGTCGTATTTGCCGAAGTCCATCTTTATCGTGTCGCCGGCGGTCCAACTCCAGTTCAAGGCCCCATCGGTGGGCTCGAAGTCGATATGGAGTTTGCCGTTGGCGGCGGCGGTGGCATCGAGTGTCACGGCGGTCGAGCCGGCACCGACCGTGAGGTCGGCGGCAACCACGGGGCTGGCACTGTCCATGCTGCCGTTCGCCGCGAAATCAAGGTCATCGAGGCGGTAATGCTCGACCCACGTATCGGTTACGTCGTCGTACTCGCCGACAACGATGTCCCAACCGGCCGTCGGGGCCGTGTCGCCGACGGCACCGCGCGGGAAGAAGGCGGTGCGCAGGGTGTGCGGAATGCCCTGGCCGTCGTAGACGACCTGTTCGCTGAAGTAATCGGCCGTCTGCAGATCGGCGGTCGCGGGCGCGGCAACAAAGATATTGTCGATGTCGGCGGCCGGCAGGTTGGCGCCGATTTGCATGTTCTCGGTACGCTGCGAGATGCCCGTGATATTGCCGACGTTGGCGACCTTCATGTCCTTGTCGACCAGATCACCGGTGTCGATGTTGTATTCCCAACCCATCAGATAGTAACCGGAGCTGTTCACCAGGTTACCTTCGAGGTCGGTGGTGAAGTCGCCTTTGCGCGTGTAGAAGCGCTGCTTGTCCAGGCCAACCGTGTCGGCGGCGTCGGATGCGTTCTGCACGGTGAAAAAGCCATCGCCATCGATGGCCATATGGGTCGGCATGCTCGACGCCGTGACCGCTCCGCCGATCGAGACGTTGTATTGCGGGGCGCTGCGCACGCCGGCGGGATTGTGCATCGTCTTGCCGGACGACGTCACCATCGAGGAGAAATCCGTGCCGACCTTCTTATAAGAGACGGTGCTGACATTGGCGATGTTGTCGGAGATGTGCCCCATCTTCCGGCTTTGCGCGGTCAGCCCCGAAATCGCGGTAGTCATCGCGTTGTAAAGAGACATGGTCTTCTCCCCGAACCGTGCCGTTTCGCATCCCGAAGGGGACTCGACAACGAACTGCAATAGTCATGCCAAATAGATTGGCCCAGTATTTCTCGGCGTTCCACCGATGGCTTCCGTCACGACGCGGCAGAATTTGCCGCTAGGCAGGGTCCGCCTGCTGCCTCTCGACCACCGCGATCACCTTGTCGAGCGCCACTTGGGTAGCACCGAGCGACAGCATGGTGACGCCATCCTCGGCCGACACCGACGTCACACGGCCGATGGTGCTGGTCCTGGCCGTGCGCTCGTGGCCGTCGCCGTTCTCGTATTCGACGATCACCTTGTAGGCGCCGTCGGCCAGCTGTGCTCCGCCGTTGGCCGTGCCGTCCCAGGCGGCGACGTGCTCGCCGGCCTGCACGCTGGTCATCTCGACGGTGCGAACTTCCATGCCGCTGGCATCAAGGATGCGCATCGTCAGCGTTTCCGCCTTTTCCGGCAGGAGATAGGTGAAATCGGCATTCGCGTCCTGGAGGGCGAGTTGGTCCGATTCGGCCTTGATGCTACTACCGATGTAGCTCACCGCCTGCGACAACAGGTCGTTTCGCTGCAGCTTCAACAGCTCTTCCAGATGGTCGTTGCCGTTGATCTGCTGCTCGACTTGCGCAAATTGGACGAGCTGATTGGTGAACTCCGTCGAGTCCATCGGCGACAGCGGGTCCTGATGCTTCAGCTGCGCCGTCAACATGGTGAGGAACGTGTCCATGTCCTCGGCCAGCTTCACCCGCGAGGTGCCCGCCTTGCTGGTGCTGCCTGCGGCGCCGCTGGCGCCGAACACGGACTGGCTGGTTTCGATTGCCATGGTCGTCAGCTCCTATACGCGGATGTCCAGGCCGCCGGCGCGGCTGGCGGTGGGTCGGGGGGTGGCGGTTTGCGGCGCACCGATTTCGGCGACGGCACCACCGCGCCGGGCGCGGCCGCCGCGGCCGGCATGCTGCCCGGCCTGCTCTCGCCCCTGGCGCAGGTTGAAGTTGAGGTCTCGTTGATCGGCACTGAATCCGGCGGCCTCGAGGGCCCGCTGCAGGTCGCGCGCGTCACGCTGCAGCATCTGCAGCGTATCCTTGTTGTCGGCGGCGATGGTGGCCGAGAGGCGGCCGTCCGCCGCCACTTCCAGTTTGACTTCGATATGGCCGAGCTTTTCCGGGCGCAGCTGCATGGTGATGCTGTCCTTGCCCTCGTTGATGGCGCGCTCGATGCCGACCCTGATCTGCTCGGCTGGCGGCGGCGGCACGGCCGGACGAGGCGCCAGCGCCGGCGGCGTCGCCGGCTTGGCGGTGCTCAGCGGCGCCGACTGGGCGACCTGACCGATTCCGCCGGTGGCCTGCTCGCCCGCAGGCTTGGCCGGGAGTCGAACCGCCTTCTCCACCGCCGCGGCGACCGCCTCGGCCGATTCGAATTGGTTCAGAAACGCATCGGCGAAATCCGCGCCGAGGCCATCAGCCACTTCAGCCTCGGCCATGGTTGCGGATGGATCGTTGAGTTGCGAGCCGTCGCCCTGCATCGAGCCATCGCCGCCGCTGGTCGCATCGCCCGTGATCGCCGCGAGTGCGACGACCAGCCCGCCGGCGGGCTGCACCGGGTGAGTCCCTGGCGCGTCGCGCACCAGTTCGATGGTTGCCGAGCTCCCGGCCGGTATGGTTTGGGTCAGGGCGTGGGCCTGCGGTTGCGGGGGCACCGAGGCCACGGCGCCGGTCACCGCGCCCTGGCCCGCCTCGGCCAATCCGGCAGCAGCCGGGGCCACGCCGAAGCGCCCGGCCATCGACGGCCCCTGGAACCTCGCCAAGCCCTGCTCTGTGGCGCCGATCTGGTCAGCCAAATTGGGCGCCTTGCCCTGGTCAAGAGAGCCATGATCCGTAGCCGCGGCTAAGCCGCCCTCGGCCCCTGGCGCGGGTTGGGCGACCCCGCCGGCGACGGCGGCAGCGCTGGTGCCCGCCAGGGCGAGCGACGCCTGGAGGGCCGGCGTCACGGGCAGCGCCGCTACCGGCTGCAACGAGCCGGGCGGGACGACATCGGTCGCTGGCTGCGCCAACTCAGCCGCGTCGCCCTCGGCGGGCTGGGGAGTATCGGATGCACTCGTGGGCGCGGCGTCGTCCGCGGCCGTGGGAGGCGTTGCCTCTCTCGCCTCGCGGGAGGCGACGGAATCGCCGGCGTCGTCGAGTTCGCTTTCCCGGATGGCGCCGCGCTCGCTGGTTCGCACGCGCGGAATATCGTCTTCTCGCGGCGCCGCCTGGCGATTGGCGTGGCGGGGCGGCGCGGCGACAGGTTCCGGGTCCCGGCTGGGCCGTTCGCTCGCGTGGTGCGGCCGCATCTCCGCCGCAAGGGTTTGCCGCGACTGACGCAGGAGGTCGGCAAACATGTCGACGCCAGTCTGCGAAACATCCGCGTGCGCCTGTTCACGCGGCACACCCATCGAAGAGATTGCGGCAATGGCCATCTAAACGCCCCAAAGCATGTTGCGGCACCCACCTAGCAAGCGGCGGGCCAAACCTCCAACACCTTGATAAATCAGCCTGTAGACGGCCACGAAACGCGGCAACAGGCCCGGTGGCAGGAACTGCCCGGCGGAATCTGCCGAGCCGAAACCGTTTTTGCCGCCGCCGGAACTGGGTTAAGGTGGCGGCCACTCGCCCGGTGCGGCGGATCGGAAGGAAACGGACGTGCCCCTGCTGCTCGACTTCAAGTCCGGCGACAAGATCATCATCAATGGTGCCGTGGTCGAGAACAGCGGCGCCCACGCCAAGCTGTTGATCCACAACAAGGCGGCGATCCTGCGCGGCAGCGAAGTGCTGTCGGAGGCCGACGCCCAGACGCCTGCCTCGCGCGTCTATTTTGCGTTGCAATGCGCCTATATCTTCCCGGCGCAACGTGCGCATTACCTGACCGCTTATGAACAACTCCTGTCCGAATACCATGCCGCCTGCCCCAGCGCCGGCGGCATCGTCCAGGAAATCGGCGAAGCCGCACAACGGGGAGAGCTGTACAAGGCCCTGAAAATTAGCCGCAAGCTGATCTTCCATGAGATGGAAGTCACAGGGCGGATGCAGGACGCCTACAAGGCCCGGCGCGAGGCGGCAATGCTGGCCGCCGAGGAGCAGGCGTTGGACGAGGACGGCGTGGCGAAGGGCGAGCGGCCTTAGGCCGAGTGCTTCTGGCCTTCCAATAAGCCTTCGGCGATCTGCAGATTGATGTTGATGAGCGTGTCGAGGGCCTCGGCGCTGATCGCGGCACCGTTGCGGAAGGTCTTTTCGGCGACGAACCGCGACAACTGGATCAGATTGTCGCGCGTCTCCTTGGCCATCGGATGGCCGTCGCGGCTGACGAAGGTCTTGATGGCGATCCAGACCTCGAGGTTGTGATTCAAGGCGGCGGCCAGCATCCTGCTGTCCTTGGCTTGGCGCGCCTGATCCATCAACACCGCAGCCTCGGACAGGCTGAAGGCGTCCTGCTCCGCCGGCTTCATGTCCAACACGTCGACGGTCATCTCCCCCCCTCTCTATCGCAAAGCGTATACTACCAAAGCGTAGTGTTCGCTGCGAGCCTAAGCGGTCATTCCGCCGATGCCAGCATCCGCCAGTCCAGCGGTGTTCCGCGACGCAGCGACCTCGCCGACCGGCGGCCAAGGATTTGCGGCAAATGACGCGGCGCCAGGCCGAAACCGGGACGGATCGAGCGAACATTGCTGGGCGTGAACGGTTCGCCGGCGGCGATGTCGGCGACGACATACAACGAGCGACGAAACTGGACGCTGCCCCTCTCGGCTTCGGCGCGCGTATAGTTTATGCGGCCGAGCGCCGACCACGCCGTGCGACACCCGTCCACCAGCGCCGCCAGTTCCTCTGGCTCCAGCGAGAAGGCGGCGTCGGGGCCGCCGTCCGCGCGGCGCAGCGTGAAATGTTTCTCGACGACGCAGGTGCCCAGGCCGATCGATGTCACGGCGACGGCGATGCCATGGGTGTGGTCCGACAGGCCGACGGCGGTGCCGAAGGCCTCGGCCAGATGCGGGATGGTGCGCAGATTGGCCTGGTCGGCGGGGGTCGGATAGCCGCTGACGCAGTGCAACAGCACGAGATCGCGGCAACCAGCGTCGCGCGCGACCTCCACCGCCTGGTGGATCTCGCCGAGATGCGCCATGCCGGTCGACATGATCAGAGGCTTGCTGGTCGCCGCCACCCGCCGCACCAGCGGCAGGTCGACCAACTCGAATGAGGCGATCTTGTAAGCCGGCGCATCGAGACACTCGAGCAGGTCGACGGCGGTCGGATCGAATGGCGTGCTGAAGACGGTGATGCCCAGCTCGCGGCCCTTGGCGAACAGCGCCTCGTGCCACTCCCAGGGCGTGTGCGCCTCCTGGTAGAGCTCGTAGAGGCGCCGGCCGTGCCACAGCCCGCCCTCGATGACGAAGCCGGGGCCATCATGGTCGATGGTTATGGTATCGGCGGTGTAGGTCTGCAGCTTGACCGCGTCGGCGCCGGCGTCCTTGGCCGCCCGGATCAGGGCGAAGGCGCGCTCGATGTCGCCATTGTGGTTACCCGACATCTCGGCGATCACGTAGGGCGGCTGGTCGGGGCCGATGGCCCGGCCGGCGATGGCGAAGCTGCTCATGTCTCACTCACCGTTGCTGAAGGGCCGAAGCGGTCGAGAACCAGGGCCGACACCGCCGCCAGCGGCCGAAAGGCATCGGGCCGGACGCCCCAGGGCAGGAGCGCGATCTCGTCGTGCTCTCGACCCGCCACCGCCATCCAGGCGGCGCGCAGGGCGGCGAAGGGCATCGGCAGGTGCAGACGCAGCACGGCGTCGACGACGCCGCCGTCCTCGTCCTCGACCAGGGCGAGCAGGCGGGCGCCGGCGGGATCGGCGGCGATACCGGCCTCCTCGCCGAGTTCGGTGACGAGTTGCGCGGCCAGCGATACCGTGCCACCCGCGGTGCGCGCCCCCTCGTCGACGCCGCCCGCCGGGACCAGTTCCCAGCAGCCGACGTCCTGGGTAACGCGGTCGGCGCGGCAGCCGAGGACGATGCCCTCGGCGACGGAGGTCAGGCCGGTCACGGCCAGCGGCCGCACCAGGCGCGGCAGGTCCGGCCGGCAGGCTTGCGCCAGGAACCGGCGGTAGGGAACGAAGCTGCCGCCGATGCGCGTCGGCGACAGTTCGGTGACGCTGAAGATGCTGCCGTCGTGGAGGGCGGCGCCACGGCGGCGGCGCTGTTCGGCCCAGACGGCGTCGACCACGGCGGCGACGGCGGGGTCGAGGGCCGGGGCGGAACCGCGATCGATCACCACCAGCCCGTCCGTCACCTCATGCAGGCGCAGCATGGCGCAACTCTCCGACGAGTTGGTCGAGGCGGTCGACGAAACCGGCCACCGCCGGCCAGGCTGCGGCGTCGGCGGGCGCGGCGCCGAGCACGAAGGTGCGCAGTCCGGCGGCGCAGGCGGCCTGGGCGCCCTGGCGCGAGTCCTCGACCGCGATCGAAGCCGCCGCCTCGCCCCCCAGGCGGGTCAGCGCGACGAGATAGGGGTCGGGATGCGGCTTCGCGAGCCGGCAGGACTGGTAGCCGATCACCACGCCGACCAAGGGTGCCAGGCCGGCGGCGCCCAGCCAGTCGGCGGCGATGGCCTCGCTCGACGAGGTGACGACGGCGACCGGCACATCCAGCGCCGCAGCGGCCTCAAGCAGCGCGCCGGCGCCGGGATTGGGCCGGAGGCCGCGATAGGCGGCGGCGATCGCGTCGAAATAGGCCGCGGTCAGGGCGTCGGCGTCGCCGCCGATGCCATGCGCTTGCTGCAGGCGGCGCACCACCTCGGGCAGCGGCGGGCCGTTGAGCGCAGCGAACTCGGCATCGGTCGGCGTGCGCCCGCGCACCGTCAGAAACGAGTCGTAGGCGGCGCGCATGACGCCCAGGCTGTCGGCGAGGGTACCATCCAGATCGAGACACAGACATGAACGGCCGGTCACCTATCGCCCCTTGCGGCACAGGAACAGGCGATTCTGGCCGAACTGGCCGAAGGGGCTGCGGTCCGTGGCGTTGGCGGCGATGGTCAGCGTCGTCGCCGCCTGGACAAGCGGGTGATCGTACTCGATCTTGCCGCCGTTGACGGCGGGCAGCAGCACGTAGAGGACGAGGTCGTGCAGACTGATGAAATCCTCGACTTCGATCACCGCGAGCCGGCTCTCGAGGTACGGCCGGATGACCGCCTCGTCGAGGAACAGGTTGAACCGGTCGGGCGTGCGCCGCGGCAGGCCTAGCGCCTCGCGGCAGTCGTTCTGGCGGCCGTAGGAGCCCCGCCAGTTCTCGATCATCACCAGCCAGCCGCCTGGCGCCACCCTGGCGGCGAGGGCGTCGATGGCCATCATCTGCTTTTCGGCGGTCTCGAGATTGATGAGGCAGCGGTCGGTGAAGACGATGTCGTAGCTGGGCGCCAGGCCCTCGGTCGCGTCGAGGCGGGTGACATCGCCGACCAGGAAGCGCAGCCGCCCGGCGGCCGGATGTCCGGCGCGCATCGCCTCGGCGTTCTCGACCATCTCGGGGATGTAGTCGACACCGGTGAAGCGGTGCGGCAGGCAGGCAGCGAGCTCGAGCAAATTCTGGCCGTTGCCGGCACCGACCTCGAGCACGTCGAGCACGCGCCCGGCCGGCGCGACGCGTTCGATGGCGCGTTTCAGGGCATCGACCTCGATCCGCTTGGCCGTCGGCGTCTTGGTGGTGGCGCGCAGGTTCGTCTTGTGCTGCTGCGCCCAGTTCGTCCAGTGCTGGCGGATGTGTTCGCTGTCCATGACAGACTCCGGTTAGGTCGCGCCGGGCCGGGCGACCCCGGCGTTGATGAGCGCGATCTCGGGATGGCGATCGAGCATGGCGGCGACGGCGTGCCAATCCGGTATCGCCGGCGGCGGCTCGAGGTGCGCGGCGGCGGCGCGGAAGAAGGCGAGGTCCTCGGGGTAGTCCAGGGTCCAGCGCAGGCGCGCGGTGGCGCCGCCGGGGCCGGCCAGGTTGGCGCGGCGCAGGCAGACGGCGCTGCGGATCCACGGCGTGACATGTTCGCGTTCGTTCGGCTGGGTGGCGGCGGCGGCGGCACGGCTCAGGGCGGCCATCGTGAAGGCCTCGCAGTCGAGGCCGTGCGGCCACGACGGCGGCATGTTGTTGCAGGCGTAGTCGGCGCCCTGCTCCGCCCGCAGGCGCAGTACGGCGCCGCAGACCTCGGGGTCGATCAGCGGACAGTCGCTGGTCACGCGCATCACCACGTCGGCGCCCACCGCGACCGCCGCACCGTGGTAGCGGTCAAGGACATCGCTCTCCGAGCCGCGGAACACCACGGCGCCGCAGCGCTCGGCCTCGGCAACGACGGCATCGTCGGCCGCGGCCGTGGTCGTGGCGCAGACGACGACGTCGGCGCCGGGGATGGCACGGCAGCGGCTCAGCACGTGCCACAGCACGGTTCGGCCGGCCAGGTCCATCATCACCTTGCCCGGCAGCCTGGTCGAGCCGAGGCGTGCCTGGACGATGATCGCGGTGGTCATGCCTGCAGCCCCTCCTTCAGGGCCTCCACCACCCGGTCGACATCGGCGTCGGCCATCGCGGGGAACAGGGGCAGGCTGAGGCAACGGGCGTAATAGGAATCGGCGCCGGGGAGACCGAGCAGGCCGTAACGCCGCCGGTAATAAGGCTGCCTGTGCACCGGCAGGTAGTGCACCTGACTGCCGATTCCCTGCGCCTTCAGCGCCTGCATCACCCGGGCGCGGCTGATGCCGGCGGTGGCGAAGTCGACCAGGGCGACATACAGGTGCCAACTCGGTCGGCCAGCGGAGCGCGCCAGCGGCCGCACCAGGGGCGCCAAGCCGGCTAGAGCCGCGTCGTAGCGCGCCACCAGTTCGGCGCGTCGGGCGACGAAGCGGTCGAGCCTGGCCAGCTGGGTGGTGGCCAGGGCGCAGTTGATGTCCGACAGGCGGTAGTTGAAGCCGAGTTCGGCCATCTCGTAATACCAGGGATTGGCGGTGCCGTCGGCGCCGTAGGCCTGATCGAGGACCTCGAAGCCGTCGCGCACTATGCCGTGGCCGCGCAGCCGGCGCAGACGCTCGGCAAGGCCACCGTCGTTGGTGGTGACCACCCCGCCCTCGCCGGCCGTGACGGTCTTGACCGGATGCAGCGAGAACACCGTCATGTCCGAGAAGGCGCAGGCACCGACGGCGGAGCCGCCCTGGCTGGCGCCGAGCGCGTGGCAGCCGTCCTCGACGATGGCGAGCCCGCGCGCCCGGGCCACCGCGGCGAGGGCCGGCATGTCGACGCACTGGCCGGCGAAATGGACCGGGAACACGGCGCGGATGGCGCTGCCGTGGGGGCCGTCGAGCGTGGAGGCGAGATGGGCCGCGGTCATCAGCGCCGTGTCCGGATCGACGTCGCAGAAGGCGACGTCGGCACCGACGAAGCGGGCGGCGTTGGCGGTGGCGAGGAAGGTGAGCGTCGGCACCGCAACCCGGTCGCCAGGACCGAGGTTCAGGGACAGGGCCGCCAGATGCAGCGCGGCGGTGCCGTTGGCGCAGGCGACGGCGTGGCGGGCGCCGACCCTGGCGGCGAAGGCCCGCTCGAAGGTCGCCACCGCCGGCCCGGTCGTCAGCCAATCGCCGCGCAACACTTCGGCGACGGCGGCGACGTCGTCGTCCTCGACCACATGGCGGCCGTAGGGCAGGAAGGTCATGCCGGCTCGGCCATCATCCGCCGCAGCCCGCTCTCGTCGAGCCAGTCGGTATTGTTGTCGCTGGCGTAGCGGAAGTCCTCATGCACGATCCTGGCATCGTAGTCGGCAAGCCCCGCCGCCTGCCAAAAGGCGAAGACCGGCTGGATGATGTAGCGGTCCTTGAGTTCGGCGGTGGCGCGGGCGTCGTCTTCGGTGATCATCACCTCGTGCAACTTCTCGCCCGGGCGGATGCCGATCACCTTTTGCGGCAGGTGCGGGGCCAGCGCCTTGGCCAGCTCGGGCATGCGCATGCTGGAGATTTTCGGCACGAAGATCTCACCGCCGCGCATCATCTCGAGGCAGGACAGCACGAAATCAACGCCCTGTTGCAGGGTGATCCAGAAGCGGGTCATGCGCGGGTCGGTGATCGGCAGGTAGTCGGCCCCCTCGCGCACCAGGCGCTGGAACAGCGGCACCACCGAGCCGCGCGAGCCGACGACGTTGCCGTAGCGGACGACGGAGAAGCGGGTGCCCCCGCCCGAGAGGTTGTTGGCCGCGACGAAAATCTTGTCGGACGCCAGCTTCGACGCCCCGTAGAGATTGATCGGATTGACCGCCTTGTCGGTCGACAGCGCGATGACCCTCTCGACGCCGTTGGCGATACAGGCCTGGACGACGTTTTCCGCCCCCATCACGTTGGTGCGGATGCACTCGAACGGATTGTACTCGGCCACGGGAACGTGCTTCAGCGCCGCGGCGTGGATCACGGTGTCGATGCCGCGCATGGCCATGGTCAAGCGCTCGCGGTCGCGCACGTCGCCAATGAAATAGCGCACGCAGCGATAATCGGCCTCGCTGAAGGTCTGGCCCATCTCGTACTGCTTCAGCTCGTCACGCGAATAGATGACCAGCCGCTTCGGCTTGTGATGCTGCAGTACGGTCCGCACGAACGACTTGCCGAATGACCCGGTGCCGCCTGTGACGAGTATCGAGCGACCGTCAAGATCAGCCAACGTGTCATAGAACCTATGGCGAGTCACGATCTTGCCCTCTTTTCCAAGATGCGGCCGATCGTAATGCCAAATGCTAAAGATACAACAAAAGACACAATCGGGCCGTCAGCCGCCGCTCAGGATGCCGAACAGATCCTTTTTCTCCGGCGGCTCGTTCATGAAAACTGCCTGAATCAGCGACAGGCCGCTTGCCGCGGTGAGGCCGAAGCTCTTTTCCGCCAGGTCCATCCTGGCCACCAACGCCTTGCGTTCAGCCGACTTCGCCTCGAACTCGGCATCGGCTACCGCCTGATACTCGGACTGCAAAGCCTCGGCATCGGTGCCGATCTTCTCGATGCCCACGGAGATCAGCGCCTCGTCCAGGCGCCAATCGTTTTCGGCCCGCAGCACCCGCTTCATGGCCGCGTCGATGTCGGCGACGGCGCGCAAGCGGTCGGCTTCGGTGGCGAGGTTGTTATACAGCCAGGCATTGCCGACGCTGCCGCCGGTGGTGCGCAGCGTGCCGGTGTAGGTGTTGGCGCCGTCGGTGAAGCTGAAGCTGTCGCCGTCCGCGGGCACGGCGAGCGGGTCCGAGAGACTTAGCGCATCCATGTCCAGGGTCGGCGCGACGCCCGTGAGCATGCGGCCGCGGAAGTCCGAACGCAGCTCCCTGCCGTCATCCAATTCGATCTTGTAGTCCACGCCCAGGAACACGTCCTCGATGACCACGTCTTGGCCGGCGGCGGTGACGATGGTGTTGTCCCCATTCCACGTCACGCCGGGATGACGCGTCAGCACGTCCGTGTCGCTGGACCTGGTGCCGGCATAGTAGTTCGCATCGGCAAGGGCCGCGTCGAAGGCTTCGGCGGCGCCCGTCATGGCCGCGGCACGCGCCGCCAGGAGCGACAGCCGAATGTCCTCGATTCGATCGAAGGCGCTGTCCAGCACCTCGCGCTTGTCGACCAGTTCGAGCTTTTGTTCGGCGAGGGCGTTGACGCGGGCCTCCAACTCGGCGGTGGCGGAACCGTCGTACTTGTCCTCGAGCTGGCGCAGCCCACGGCTCAGCTGGTCGGCGAAGCCCTGGCGCATGAGCATATTGTTGCGCTGCAGCATGAATGCGTGGGCCTCAAGCTGAGATTTCATCAAATTGCGCCAAATGCTGCCGTAAATATCGCCCACGACTGTTCGCAATCCAGCTTCGGCCTACAAGTCCGATCACCATAATGCGAAGTTACAATCCGATAAAGGCCTTCCTACCCGCCGAGTACATTCCCGAAGCGGCCCATCAATATTTCGCTTGCCCTCCTTCCATCTTTAGGGTTAGCGTCGACGCCGTCGGTAGAAACCGGCCCGGCAGAACCGCCGGACGACCACTCATTATCCAGAAGGGATAAGACATGGCTGACATCACTCTTTCCGCTGCCATCCGCACCAACCTGCTGTCGCTGCAGGGCACCAACGCGCTGATCGGCTCGACCCAGGGCAAGCTGAGCACCGGACTGAAGGTGAGCAGCGTGATCGACGACGCCGTCGCCTACTTCCAGGGCAAGGCCCTCAGCGACCGCGCCGCGGACTTCACGGAAAAGAAGGACGGCATCGACCAGGGCATCAGCAGCATCAAATCGGCACTGACTGCCATCGAGGGCGTCGAGAAGGTCGTCAAGCAGATGAAGGGCTTGGTGCTCAGCGCCAAGTCGGCGGATGCCGCCGAACGCAAGGACCTCGCGAGCCAGTTCAACGAGTTGGCGAAGCAGGCAAATCACCTCGCCAACGACGCCAGCTATCAGGGCCTGAACCTGGTCAACTCGACCACGGCGAAACTCACCGTGCAGTTCTCGGACGCCAGCGCGGCGAAGCTCGACGTCAACGGCGTCAACCTCATCGCCTCCAAGCTGTTCACCGTGGCGGTGAAGGCGTCCGCTCTGGCCAGCGGCATCGGCTCGGCGGCGGCGGCCTGGAGCGCCATCAGCAACAGCGTGTCGAAATTCGATACGATGATCGAACACATCGAATCCGGTCTGACGACGCTGCGCGCGAACGCCAAGACCCTGGGTTCGAACGTGGCGCTGTTACAGACCCGTCTCGAGTTCACCAAGCAGTACTCGAACGAGCTGACCGAGGGTTCGGGCAAGCTGACCTTGGCCGACCTCAACGAGGAGGGCGCCAACCTGGTGGCCCTGCAGACCCGTCAGCAGCTGGGTATGCAGGCCCTGGCCTTCGCCGGCCAGTCCGATCAGGCGGTGCTGCAGCTGTTCCGTTAATCGCAGCAAAATCAACGTCGAGGAGGCCTTCGGGCCTCCTCTTTTTTTGCTACCACGGGTTTATTCTTTGCATTTCGTTAATTTCTTCGACGCTAGCCTGTTGGAAGGTCTTAAGGCTCGACAGCCCACCATGAGGGCATGATGTACAAGAATTCGTACCAACAAGGCTCTTCCCCTTACAGTAGCGCGCCCGTCTCCGGCACACCGCGTGAAATCGAGGCCTGGGCTCTGACTGAGTCGGCACGGCGCCTTTTCGACGCGCAGCAGCGCGAGGATATCGAAGCGCTGCTGCAGGCGGCCAGACTGAATTGGCGCCTGTGGACGATCTTCCAGGCCGAACTGACGGCCCCCGATTGCCCGGTTCCGGCCGAAATCCGCGCCAACATGCTGTCTCTGTGCAACTTCGTCGACAAGCAGTCGGTGGCCTTGTTGGCAGCACCGCGACCGCAACTGGTCGACGCTCTGATCTCGATCAACCGCGAGATCGCCCGAGGCCTGCTTCACGCGCCGGAAGCCGCGGTGGAGCCTTCGAGCCAACCCGTGGCGGCGACCGTCTGAGCAGCGCCCGTTCCTGCCGTTTTGAGGAGCCCGTCCATGAATGACGCCTTGTCGCCGGAAACAGCACTCGGCGATGCCCTGTCTTGCGCTGAACGTCACATCCGCAATGGCGAATGGGAAGAGGCGATCCCCTGTTGCGCCGTCGCCGCCGGCGGCGACGAGGCGGTGGTGGTGCACGCGGTCGAACTGTTGGCGGTGATTGCCTGGCATCACGGCGATCTTCCCCGCGCCGCACAGTTGTTCCAATCGGTCGTCGATCACCCCGAGGCGGGGCCTGACGTCGCCGAAGCGCTGGGGGTGATTCACAGCCAACTGGGCCGCCTGCAGGACGCATTGTTCTATGGCAAGCTGGCCATGGTGCGCCCGCCGGACCGTCGCCTGCTCGATCTCCTCGGGCCGAGTTTTCCCGGTTTTGCCGAGGCCTTCCTGACGATCCGGGAACGGCCGTTGGTCGCCAAGGCCAAGGCAGCGGCAACGGCCGGCGACCACGAAACGGCGGCGATCCTGTACAAGCAGCATCTGTCCCAAGAGGCCGATGATCCGGAGGCGCTTTCCGGCCTCGCCGACGCGCTGATCGCCACGGGCAAGGCGCAGGCGGCGCTCGGCGCCCTGCGGTCGTTGCGCCTGCTGGCACCCGAGGACGCCAGCGTGGTGAGCCGGCTCGGCACGTCGCTGACGCTGATCGGCAATCACGCCGCCGCGCGTGCCACCCACGGCTTTGCCGTGGCGATGACGCCAGACGATCTGACGGCACATGCCGCGCGCTTGCGCAGCCTGCAATTTGACCCGACCGCGGCATCGTCCTTTGCCGCCGCCGCGGCAGATTTGCGCGCGCAACTGCCCGAGGCGGCCCCCGCCAAGCCGCGGCGCTCCACCGACGGCCCGCTGAGGGTCGGCTATATGTGCCGCGGGCTGGGCCGTGACGATCTCGACCTCGTCGCTTCGGTCACCGCCGGCCACAGCCGGGCCGTGGCACTGTTCGGCTACGGCAGCGGGTCCTTGGATCAGGCTCGCAATGTTCCGCTGCGCGGGCCGCTGCGTAACTGGCGCGATCTCGACGACGTTGACCCGTATACCGCCGCCCGCATCATCACGGGTGACGATCTCGACGCCCTGGTCATCGCCAACGGCCTCGCCGACCCCGAATACCTGCCCCTGGCGGCGCTGCGGCCGGCACCGGTGCAGGTGGCTTGGCTGAACGTTCCGCGTGGCCTCGACCTTCCGGGTATCGACGCACATCTGGCGGAGCGGCTGCCACACGGCGTCAAGGCCTTCCGTCCGGTGCGGCGGGAACGGCCACAGCGAGGCGATGGTCCCTTCGCCTTCGGCGCGGACGCCGACCTCGCCGCGATTAATCCCGAGGTCGCCGCCTGTTGGGGGCGCCTGCTGATGGCGGTGCCCGATTCGGTGCTCGTCCTTCGCGACCACGATTTCACCACGCCGGAGAACAGCCGGCACCTCATCGACTTGCTGGGCAATTTCGGCATCGCCCATCGCATCGAGATCGTCAGCGAGCCAAACCGCTCCCGCTTCCTGGCCAGTGTCGACACCGTTTTGACGCCCTTTCCTATTTGCCCTGCGGAGACGGCAGCCGAAGCACTGGCGGCGGGATCGCCAGTGGTTGCCCTAAGCGGCGGCGAAGCGGCGGCCCTGCTCGATGGCGCCGGGCTTTCGCCGACCATGGTCGCCGCCGATATCGCGGATTATGTGGCCAAGGCGCAGGCCTTGGTGACGGCGGCGACAACGTTCCGGCATGAGCCCACGGGACCTGCATTCGATCCGGCGGGATTGGGTGCTGCCATCGAGGCGTGCATCATCGACATGGCGAGGGCCTGAGCTTGCCGGCGACCGAGATTCTGGCGCGCAACCTGGCGTATTTCCGCGAGCACCATCCCGAAACGGCCACAATCCTCGAGTCGGCTGGCGAGCCGCTGTCGAGCGTGGTGTATGGCCCGGCCGGCGAGCCCGAGGACATCGATCTGGGCAGCGGTCGGCTCTACAAGACACCGGCCAAGGACTTTGTCGAGACACAGCTCGACGACTATTTCCGTCATCCGCAAAGGGTGCTGATCGATAAGGTCCCTGGCTTGGGGCTCGACAGCCGCTCCTCGGTCGACTTGGCCAACACCCTGCTGGGCCGACTCGGGCGCGAAGGGCTGGCTTCGCTGATGAGCGCCCCGCAAGTCGCCGAAACCGGCATTCTGTTCGTGTTCGGTTGCGGGCTCGGGCTGCACGTACCGCGCCTGGTCGAGCGAACCCGCCTGAGTTGCGTCGTCATTGTCGAGCCCTTCCCGGAGTTCCTGGCGCATTCGCTGAGCACGGTGGATTGGGCGGGCCTCGGCAATGGGCTCGATGCGGCGGGCGGGCAATTGCACTTCATCCTCAGCGATACTCCCGACGCCATCCTTCGCCGTATCGGGTCGCTCATCGATCGTCCAAGCCTGCCGTGTCTCGACGGCTCTTATGTCTTCACGCATTACCGCAACTGGATCTTCGATCAGCTTCACGACAGGATGCAGGCCGCGGCGAGCGCATATTTCATCGCCAGAGGCTACTTCGAAGATGAAGTGAAGATGATGACCAACGTGACGGGGAATTTTTCTCGTCATTCCTGGCGTCTGTTGGAGCAACAGGCCCGCCTGAAGCGCGCGGAACCGGTCTTCATCATCGGGTCCGGCCCTTCGCTTGACGCCGATCTCGCACACGTGCGGCGCTGGCAGGATCGTGCCGTAATCTTTTCTTGTGGCACTGCGCTGCATGTCCTCCTGCGCGCCGGCATCCGCCCCGACTTTCACGTCGAACTGGAAAACGGCGAACTATTGGTCGAGATTCTGGGTGATGTGCGCCGAACCTATGGCCTGGAGGGTATCACCCTCGTCGGCTCGACCACCCTCCACCCCGACGTCGCCGCGCTGTTCGATGACGTCGTCTTCTTTTTCCGTGATTCGGTGAGTTCGACCAAGACGTTCGGACGCGGCTATCGCAATCTGGACGGGGCGGCGCCAACGTGCACCAATTCGGCCTTTGCCACCGCCCTCACCCTGGGTTTCCGCGACATCCACCTGTTCGGCGTCGATTGCGGGGCCAGGGATCCCGCCCGGAAGGACCACTCCACCGAGTCCGTCTACTTCACCATGGACCGGCTCAAGAACCACAAACGGCCGGAATATAGCCTGGTCCAGCCCGGCAATTTCGGCGGCACCGTACGGTCGAACTGGGTCTACGACATGACCCGCCAAATGCTTGAAGCGCTCCAGCGGGTTTATCGGGCAAACCTGTTCAACTGCAGCGATGGCGCCATGATCAAGGGCAGCACGCCGAAGGCGGCCGCCTCGTTGACATTTCCGGCCTCGGCCGCCGACAAGGGCCAGTTGAAGCAGGCGCTGTTACGCGACTTGCCGCATTTCGAGCCAGGCGCCTTCTTCAGTCACGGCAAGGTCGCCGGCTATCTGGCCAAGTTCGATCTGATGTGGGAGGAAGCGCTGGCCGCGATCGATGCCGGCATGGCCGAAGACAAGACGATCCACGCGTTTCACCAGCGACTTCGAACCTTCTTCGCCGCCGGAGGCGATCGCTACGACGGGGTCGACGGGCTGGTCAACGCCTCGGCGATGACATGGCCAAGGATCGCCATGTTCTTCATCTACCGCATGCCCGACGAACAGTCGCGCCAGCGGCTGTTGCAAGCATTCTTCGAAGATTACCGCAAGGCGTTCGTGCAGATGTGCGCCTCGGGCCGCGAGATCTTCGCGGCCGTCCAGCAGAACGTGGCATCCTGTGAGGCAACCGCGGTCCAGTGACGGGATAGCCGCAGACTTGGCTGCACGGGCGACCGAGGAAACCCGCCGACGGCGGCGGCTATCTGCCCCGTCAGCAGTTGCTGTCGAACGTCAGGACATTGGCCGCAACACCGCCCAAGCGGTTATTGATCCGGCCGCTGCGACCATAGACGGCGGCGGAGCCCTCCTGGTTCTTGGCGCTGGCAATGATAGCATCGAGGAGAGCGCTGGAAGCCTGCATCATCGCGTTGACCAGTCGAGCGTTTTTCACCGAGAGGTCCTTGAGATACTCGATGGCTTCGCGCAGCCCGTCGACTTGCTCTGGCGTCAAGCCGTCCAAGACTGCTCCGCCGGCTTGGATGGCTTGCGAGTATTGCTCGTACACGCGCGCCAGCGCCGCCTTCCGTTCAGCGGCGACGCTCGCCGCGGCGGTATCACCGCCGGCCAATGCCGTGTTCTCGTCGCGCAGCGCACGGGCAAGCTCATCGATGGTCGACATCAGATGATCTGAACAGGCTTCCACCGTACGAGCGTCATCGCGACGATCGCTGTCTTCCATGTCCTGCCCTCGATTTGTGCCTTTTCCGCCGCAAGCCGCGGCGGCGCCCACCGATACGGATATGTCAGGCATCGATCTCGATGGATGGCTTGCCCTGGGCGTCGCGCCCTCGTTGTGCGGCATCTGCCGGGCCCGCCGTGGCAGCCGCAGCCACGGCGGACGCCGCGGCGACGGGCTCGACCGGTAGCTTGGTGCCAGAGCGCGCCAACTCCTCATAGGCGCGCACCACGTCTTCACTGGGGATCTGGAACCGAACCTCGCCGTTCCCCTCGCGAAACTGCACGACGACCAAACCGCTCGAATCGATCGACACCACCGGATTCACCAGCGGCTCAGCCGTCTGTTCCGCCGGTGTGGACAACGCGGCATCGTCATGCTGGCGAGACAAAGGCAATGCCTGATCTTTGCTGCCCAAGACCGCTGTTGCCGCGCTGTCGGTGATATCGTTCAGCATGGAACCCTCATCCAGGTATTGCCCTTCCGACAGCCTCCGCTGCCGTCGTCCTTCCGTGGAGGAAGCCAATATTGTTTGGGCGCTTACTACCAACTTACCTGAAGTGGACCTTGGTGTCTACACGACATGATTGCCCTCACGCCTCCTGCAACTGCAGCAACTGCCGCTCGATGGCCTGGCTCAGGCCGAGGCCGGGGCCCTTGGCGACCTGCTTGGCATACTCGTCGACCAACAGCGAGCGGAAGCTCTCCTCGCCGTGGCCGCCGCCGAACAGGGAATCGGCGCCGACACCGGCGAACATCTGCTGCATCATCTGGCCGAGGAACAGCGCCTCGAATTCCTTGGCGGCCTTGGCCGCCGCCTCGGGCGTCGCCTTGGCTCCCGGCTTGATCGGCGCGTTCCGCTGCAGATGCAGCGCTGCCAGGCTGGGCAGCGGCGTGGTAGCAGTGTCCATCACATCACCTCGATTTCGGCTTGCAGCGCACCGGCGGCCTTGATCGCCTGCAGGATGGTGATCATGTCGCGCGGACCGATGCCCATGGCGTTGAGGCCGTTGACCAACTCGTGCAGCGAGACGCCCTGCTGCAGCACCGACAGCTTCTTGTCCTCGCCTTCGTCGACCGCGATGTCGGTGCGCGGCACCACCGCGGTCTCGCCGGTCCTCGCGAACGGCGCCGGCTGCGACACCTGCGGCGTCTCGGTGATGCGGATGGTCAGGTTGCCCTGGGCGATGGCGACGGTGGAGATGCGCACGTCTTCGCCCATGACGATGGTGCCGGAGCGCTCGTCGATGACGACACGCGCCATCTGGTCGGGCTCGATGCGCAACTGCTCGATGTCGGTGAGCATGGCGACGACGTTGCCGCGATAGCTGGGCGGCACCGTCATCTGCACCGTCGCCGGATCGGCCGGTACCGCCGCGGCGCTGCCGACATAGGCGTTGATCGCCTGGGCGATGCGCCGCGCCGTGGTCAGATCGGGATTGCGCAGCGAGATCTTGACGTTTTCCAGGCTGGACAGCTCGAAGGGCAGTTCGCGCTCGACGATGGCGCCGGCGGCGATGCGCCCCGAGGTGGGCACACCCTTGGTCACCGACTGCGCCTGGCCCTGGGCGCTGAAGCCGCCGACGGCCAGCGGCCCCTGGGCGACGGCATAGGCCTCGCCATCGGCTCCGACCAACGGCGTCACCAGCAGGGTGCCGCCCAGCAGGCTCTTGGCGTCGCCGAGGGCACTGACCACCACGTCGATGGGCGTGCCCTGGCGGGCGAAGGCCGGCAGCTTGGCCGTCACCATCGCCGCGGCGACGTTCTTCGGCTGCAGATTGGCCTCGCGGGTGTTGACGCCCAGCCGCTCGAGCATGCCGATCAGGCTTTGCTTGGTGAAGGCGTTGTTGTTCAAGGTGTCGCCGGTGCCGTTGAGGCCAACGACCAGCCCGTAGCCGACCAGCAGGTTGTCACGGATGCCCTCGAAATCGGCGACGTCCTTGATGCGCGAGTTGGCCGATGCGCTCGCCGACAGCACCAGCCCGACGGCGAAGATGCCGACGACGGCGAGCACGGCGGGCAGGTGGCGACATCCGGGGAACAAGCGACGCATGGGTTTCCTCAACGGCACATCCGTCGCCCCCCTATGCGAATGCCGTGCCAGTCGGCATGGCGGCGAAACCGCTTGGCCGGGCGGCCGAGGGCGCCGCCGCACCGGGCAATTAACACCCGCCGCCCGGCAAGAACTGCCGGCCCGGCACCGCCCCCCGGTCGGAAATTGCGGCCTTTCCATGGTCTGGCCCCCAAGCTACAGTGGTGCTGCAATTTCACGTGGACCGCACGCGCGATGAAGGTAACGGGAACCGGATCGAGTTCCGCCACCGGGCAAGGCCGCCGGGCCGACCGCAGTGGGCGCCGCACGGGCGAGTTCGCCCGCCATCTCGGCGCCGTCGACGGCGTGGCGGAGCAGTCGCCGATGGACGCCCTCAATCCCCTTGCGGCGGTCGACGCGCTGCTGGCCGCCCAGTGCGTCACCGACGCCACCGATGGCGAAGCACGCCGCACCCTCGTCCGCCATGGCGACGACATCCTCGATCGCCTCGAGGAGATCCGCCTGGGGCTGCTTGCCGGCGGTCTGTCGCGCCAGCGCCTCATCGCCTTGGCCAGTCTGGTGCGAAATCGCCGCGATGCCGTCGCCGACCCGCGGTTGGCCGCCATCCTCGACGAGATCGACTTGCGCGCCCAGGTCGAACTGGCCAAGTACGGCCGCGCCGGATGATCGGGTTTGTTTTTGAAATTCAGCGCCGTAGCGCCACACCCAGAGGCGAAATCCGCCCTTGCGGCAACGACTGCACGGCCATATATTCCCCGGCGTCAGGGCTCAATGAACCACAGGGGAATGGATGACCGTCACTCTGCCCCCGGAATATCGTCCGTCGGAAGACGAGCCGTTCATGAACGAGACGCAGCGGGAATACTTCCGCCAGAAGCTGCTCAAATGGCGCGCTGAGCTGCTGCGCGAGTCCGACGAGACGCTGCAGCATCTGCAAGAGGGTGGGCTGCAGGAGGCCGATATTGCCGACCGCGCCACCGCCGAGGCCGACCGGGCGCTGGAACTGCGCACCCGCGATCGCGCCCGCAAGCTCATCGCCAAGATCGATGCCGCGCTGCTGCGCATCGAGGATGGCAGCTACGGCTATTGCGAGGAAACCAGCGAACCCATCAGCCTGCGGCGATTGGAGGCGCGGCCGATCGCCACGCTGTCGATCGAAGCGCAGGAACGCCATGAGCGCATGGAACGCACCCATCGCGAAGATTAGGCCGGCGATGGCTGGCACAGAAAACCCCGACCCGCATGGGCCGGGGTTTTTCATGTCGTCGCGCACCTCAGCGGCTGGTGCCGGTCGACGGCGACGACGACGGTGACGACGGCGCGGACGGCGCCGACGGCGACGATGGTGTGGACGGCATGACCGACGGCGCGGTGCTGCTGCCGGCGCCGCTGCCCGGGGTTGCCGCCTGCTGGCTGTCGGTAATCTCCAGCGCCGCCAAGGTCGAGCTGTCGAGCTTGCCCGACGTCTCCAGGCCCTTCTTGTCCTGGTACTGCGTCAGCGCCTGGCGGGCCTGGTCGTCCATGACGCCATCGACCTCGCCGACGTCGTAGCCTTCCGACTTCAGCTTCGATTCGACTTGGCGCACGGTTTCGGTGTTGCTTTCCAGCGCCGCCGTCTGGTCCATGCTGCCGCTGCTGCCCATGGCCGAGGAGCCGCTGGGGCTGGTGGAACTGGCGGCGCCGCCGGACGAGCCCGAGGTGCCCAGGCTGGAACTGCCGCTGGCCGGGGGTGATGGATCGGCGGCCAGTGCGGGAACGCTGACCATCGCTGCCGCGACAAGAAGCGAGGCAAAGGTTTTCATGGAAACCTCCGAAAGTAATCTGTAGCCCGTCAAATGCCGGAAACGCGATGCGGTTCCGTCACCTAACGGCTAAGGTTCGGGCGGCGCAGCCACCCCATCTTCCGGAAGGCTCACTCGGCGGCGCGGCCGTAGGCATCGTCGAAACGCACGATGTCGTCCTCGCCCAGATAACTGCCCGACTGCACCTCGATGAGATGCAGGGGGATCTTGCCCGGGTTCTCGAGGCGATGGCGGGCACCGGCCGGGATGTAGGTCGACTGATCCTCGTACAGCAGGAAGATGGCCAGCAACAGACTGGCCACCAGGCTGTAGAAGGGGGCACGGTGAAGCATCGCCCCCCTGTGACGGCCACCCTATCCGATTGGATCAGACGTTAGGTGCAGTCTCGCGTTTCTCCCTCGGTTCGATCAGAGTGCCTGGCCATGCCGTCGCGCTGCTTTGCTACGTCTGACAGGATCGAGCAGACCGCGTCCGAGATCGTTTTCCAGGAACTAGATCGCTTCGCGAATTCAAGCGAGGCTACAGATGCAGAACGGTAAAATTCTGGACCCGCGAACAGAAGCGCCTCGATCGCCTGAGATATGGCTTCTGCATTGACAGCACCCGCAACGATTCCGCTCCGATCCGGATCGATTTGTTCTGGAAGCCCGCCAATGGGGGTCACGACCGCTGGAATGCCCAACGAATTCGAAATCGCTAGCACCCCCGATTGACTAGCTTCGGTGTAGGGGAGAACGACGGCATCCACCTCAGAAAACTGGCTAAGGATATCCTCTTCCGGAATCCACCGATTGACGACCTCGGTGCCTTCGGGCAGACGCAAGCTCCCGAGGCTGCCCTGCCCTGAAACCCTCACGTCCAACTTGTAGCCGCGGCTTCGCAACAGTTCGGTGGCTGCCGTAAGCAAATGCAGACCCTTGTAAGGGAGTATCCGACCAAAGAACAAGATTCGTGGCGGACGATCCTGTGGGAGCTGGCGGGGCTGCGGGCTAAGGCCTTCGCTGGAACCGTAGGTAAAAGCCCCCAGGGGAATCACCCAGGTAGACTCCCTGGGATAATTGTAGTGACCAATCAAGCGGTCCTGAACTGCCGCCGTTAATGTGATGATGCCGTCGGCTTGGCGCACATCCGAGCGGATCATTAGATTCCTGACACCCCAGTTTTCGCCGGCGTGCGCCAGAGCGTCATGAATGACTATCAGGCTCGGAATCCTCTGCAGGCGGATGGCCCTCATGACCAGCGGATTCCACAGATGCGCCATCGTGCAAAGGGCAACGTCTATGCGGTGCTCCTTGATGTAATTCGATATCTGCCTTAGCGCAAAAGGCAATCGTGGCGTCGCCAAAGCCGCGCTTATTGCACCCGAATAGGTGTCGATGCCGAGAGTGGGAAGCCCGAGATCGGCGGTCTGACCAAAAAACTCTGATTGCTTGGAAAGGCACAGATGTAGGTTGATTTGGGAATGGCTTCGCAATGACCTCGCCATCTCATGAGTGTATCTCGGACCACCACCATGCCGCCCAAGATGCCAGAGCAGCACCGATATGCGATCAGCAGTTCCCATCTCAAGCACACCAGCGTAGCCGCTGCCCGGCATCCATCGAATTGCCCTCTCAACATCATGGTTTCCATGTACCGATTATGCCGGCCAAGGCACCCGCCCACGTTATGTGGATTGCGAGCCGGCGTGCCACACTATATCCCTGGCAAGGCGCCCCTACAGACGTTCAAGATCGCCGTTAAAACACGTCACCTCCTGGTTTCAATCGGAACGATGACAGCCTCTATCTCTCCTCTCCATCAGCTTTGGCGATCGCTGCCGCAGAGCCCTCGGCGCCGACTCTTCTATGCCTTTAGCGAGCTCCTGGCACCAAGACTGCCAGATCCCCACCAGAACCTAGATCCACTCATTATCGGCGGTATGCTAAGGACCGCAACGGGACTGGGCGAAGCAGCGAGGCTGTGCCTCGATGCGCTAGGAGACGGGGCGAATGTCCATCAAGCCGATTTGAGCGACACCATTCTTGGTCAGGTCGAGCTGCCAGGGTTTGATGTGCCGGTCATGTCCTATGGGCCGGGGACCCTAATTCTACATGTGAATGCACCGTTGGTTCCTTATGCCCTTCTGCGGCTCAGTGGCAGGAAATTGCGTGACAAGCGGGTCATTGGATACTGGTTTTGGGAGCTCCCGGACATCCCGAAAGAATGGCGTCACGGATCACGCTATGTGCATGAAGTCTGGGCTCCAACGCGGTTTTGTGCCGAGGCGTTTCGCCAAATCTACGACGGGCCAATATCGGTTGTACCACTTCCTATCGCCGCCCCTCGAGCTCTACCACCCACTGGCCTCGACAGCGCCTTCGTTGTTGCAACCATGTTTAATATGGCTTCCGGGTTTGAACGCAAAAACCCAGTCGGCACGGTGCGCGCATTTCGGAAAGCTTTCGGCGCTGATCCTGAAACACGGCTAATCATAAAGATGGCGAATGGCTCCCATTATCCTGAAGGTGAGCGGCTGCTAAGGGCAGAAATCGGCGAGGCCTCCAACATTCGAGTGATCAGCCAAGTTATGTCACGTGCGGAAGTATGGCGCTTTCTCAGCAACGCCGACGCAGTCATTTCGCTACATCGCTCCGAGGGCTTTGGCCTTCTTGCTGCTGAGGGAATGTTGGCTGGGCGGCCGGTAATCTCGACCAACTGGTCCGGAACCACCGACTTTCTCAACCATGACAATGGTATCCCGATCGACTGCAGACTCACCCCGGCGATCGACCCGCAGGGCAGCTACCATTTTCCCATGTCGCACTGGGCCGAACCGGACACCGACCAAGCGGCCGATTGGCTACGCCGGCTCCGAGAGGACCGCTCCCTGCGAGCCAAAATCGGAAGCAGAGCTAGGAGCGATGCTGAACGAATGTTCTCGGCGGAGAGCTATAGGAGCCGGGTGCGTGCAGCTCTCGCCCCTTGTGACTTCTAGGCCAGGCGCCCTGTCCCATTGGCCTTGGCATCGACGATCGCGAGCACCTTCTGGAGGAGAACCTCGCAACTTTGGCGCCAGTCCAGCCATTTATGCCCATCCGGCACCCGAAGCTCGCGCGGAATGCCGTTGGTCTCGATTTCCATTAATCG
This sequence comes from Rhodospirillaceae bacterium, assembly GCA_036675815.1. Lineage (GTDB taxonomy): Bacteria > Pseudomonadota > Alphaproteobacteria > Rhodospirillales > Magnetospirillaceae > JAKFEE01. Next base: position 7,280 of record JAKFEE010000041.1, on the reverse strand, counting down.
TCTAGCCAGATCAGCCGGGTCGGCCAAATCAAAATATCCGATGTTTTCTCCGCCGATCTCCCTATGAATGGCCGTGTCACTGGCCAATACCGGTAGGCCATTGCTGAGGCTTTCGACAATCGGCAAGCCAAATCCTTCAACGACCGACGGGAACAACAGCATTCTGCAATGCCGATAGCAGTACCGCAACTCCTCATCGTTGAGGTCAGGCCAGTAAAATAATTTAGACCCAAACTGGCTTGATCCAAATATTCTTTTCTTTATAGCGTCAACTTTCCACCCCATACGACCAACAATAAACAAATTGACGTTGAGAGCGTGGCTCTCCCATAGGCGTTCAAATGTGTCAAGCAAGTAGTTATGGTTTTTTCTTGGCTCAATTGTAGAAACAATCAGGTAAGTTGGGCGATCAGACAACTTCGACTTAATATCCTCACGGACACTCTGCTGATTTGACGAACGATACTCGAAATCGGCGCCCAACAAAAAGTAGTTAAACGCCTTCGCCTTTACCTGCTCGCCATACCTCTGGAGCATGAAAGATCGCAGATCATTCATAACCGTGGCGGAAATACCTATATAACCGTCCACGTACGGCACTGAATCCTGCAGCCATTGCCTAAAGACGCCAGCCAGCACGTCATCGCAAAACTGTGGGTGGGTGATGGGAATAAGGTCGTATATTACGGCGACAACGTGACCTCCCCGTCGTCGGAATTCGGAAACGCTCGGCCATATCGTTGAATACCAGGTAGAATCCAACATAAGCAGGACATCGTCTGGGTTCACGGTGTAGGCCGGCAATGACGAAGGCGAACTTGGGCGGCCCGCGCCTCTGCCGAATATAATTTTCGCTGGCATCAATATAATGCGGTCAATAATAAATCCCAAGCCGATTTCATTACGCGGCGCATAGACAAATCCGGCCACTTGGCGATTGTGGCCAAGCAATGCCATTAACAATTCACGACCGGCAATGTACACGCCACGAAAATATTTTGACACGCTTTCTCGCGTCACCTTCCCATCACCGCGCGCACCCGCCGCGGTTTTTGGGTGAAGATCCGCTATGGTCAACAGGTCGAAGCGCCCCATTGCGACCCGCACCGGCTGAACCCGGATTTGATGCCCCTCGGCCAACTCTCCGAGGTTTTCCACGACCTTACGAACGACGCGCTGAATACCCGTGTTCAAATGCGCATGTTCACAAAGGTATGAACAATCGACGAATATCGTCCTCATTGGGTCATGTCCTCCGGCCGCGCCACAATGGCCGTAACAACTGGCAGTGCCCGCCCGCCTCTCACGGAAAGGAAGGGCCATCCGCAGCCCAATATCGCCGGATTCTAGCTCCCCGGGAGCGCGGAGGACTTGGCCCGCCCATATTCATCATCGATGCGAACAATATCGTCTTCGCCAAGATAGGACCCCACCTGCACCTCAATGATCTCCAGCGGCACGCGACCACAGTTCTCAAGTCGGTGCACACTGCCTAGAGGCAAATAGACCGACTCGTTTTCGCTTAGCAACAGCTCCTTATCCCCGACCGTGACATTGGCGGTCCCTTTCGCGATGACCCAGTGCTCCGCCCGATGAAAGTGCTTTTGTAGCGATAGTTTGCATCCCGGCTTCACTACGATGTGTTTCACCTGGAACCGGTCCCCCATCACGAGGGAGCGATAGCTTCCCCAAGGTCGATTTACCAAGGAATGCTGAAGAGCTTCATCCCACCCACGGAGCTTCAGCGCATCGACCACCGCCTTGACATCCTGAACCTTGTCTTTGTGCGACACGAGGATGGCATCATCGGTAGCAACGACAGCTAGGTCGTCGACGCCTACAGCGGCGACAAGCGGACCATCGCTCTTTAGGTAGCAGTTGCGAATGTCGTAACCGAGCGCTTTGCCGACGATCTGGTTGCCGGCCGTATCGCCCTCTCCGAGCTCCCAGATGGCTTTCCACGAGCCCAGGTCACTCCATCGGATCTGGCAGGGGATCACGGCCGCGTGACGAGTGTGCTCCATGACGGCGTAGTCTATTGATTCCGACGGCGAAGCGCCGAACGAATCCGGGTCGAGGCGCAGGAAGTCAAGATCGACTTGGGCCTTTGCCAACGCCACGCTGCATGCGTTTACCATTTCCGGGTGGCGGTCCTGCAACTCAGCCAAGTATGTCGCGGCGGAAAACATGAACAGCCCGGCATTCCAGTAGCACCCGCCTTCGGCCATGAGCGTCTCCGCTAGCGCCCGTTCCGGCTTTTCGACGAAACGTTCAACTTCATAGCAATTGGCGAGGTCGGCCAGAGGTTTCCCCCGACGAATGTAGCCGAAGCCGGTCTCCGGGCTTTCCGGAGTGATGCCAAAGGTCACGAGGGCGCCCCGACTGGCCGCTGGAGCGGCTGCCGTGACCTGTTCGATGAAGGCGGCGGGGTCGCCAATGACATGATCCGATGGCATGACCAGGAGCAGCGCATCGCCAACATGCCTTTGAGCGAACAGGGCGGCGGTGGCAACGGCGGGCGCGGTGTTGCGCCCGACCGGTTCCAGCAAGATAGCCGCCGGCTTGACGCCAATCTGCTGCGCCTGTTCGGCGACGAGGAACCGATGGTCATGGTTGCAGACCAGAACGGGGGCGTCGAAGATCGCGGCATCGGCCACGCGCAGCAACGTCTCCTGCAGAAGCGTGCGAGACGACGTCAGCGCCAGAAATTGCTTCGGCAGGCTCGCACGCGAAACCGGCCAAAGACGCGTCCCCGACCCTCCGGAAAGCACAACAGGGATGATACGCGTCACACCCATCTCCACGAAAAATGACACGTGGCACTGTTTACCGATAGTCGCTGTCGTCTGCAATTGGCCTATCGTCCAAGGGGCCGGCGTGGACGAGGAACGCACCTTATGGAAGTGTTGGAGGTGGTCCTCGGGAGCCCCCCGCAGGCAATCCTCTCAATATTCGTTCAAGGAACGCGCCAGGGAGTCCTCGATGGGCTTGATCAGGTACTCCATGAAGGTACGCTCGCCCGTCTTGATGATCACGTCGGCCGGCATACCCGCCTGCAGCTTGTGATCGGCGAGCTTTTTCCGTTCCTCCTCGTTCACCACGATCCGCGCCAGGTAATAGATGGTGTTGGCACGCTCGTTGACGATGCGATCCGCCGAAACAGTCTCGACACGACCAAAAATGACCGGCGTGCTGCGGCTCTTGAGGGCGCTGAAACGGACTTCGGTTTCCTGGCCGGGCGCGATGGTGGCGATATCGAGTGGAGAGATCTGCGCCTCTATGAGCAGTTCCTTCTCGACCGGCACGACTTCCAGCAAGGGCTCCCCGCCGCGAACGACGCCGCCGATGGTATGAACGCTGAGCTTCTGGACGAAGCCGCTCTGGGGGGCAACGATGTCGATGCGCTGCAGAATATCCCGGGCCACCACCAAACGCTCGGTGAGGTCCGAGAGCTGCTTTTCCACGTCGCGCAATTCCGTGACCGCGTGTTCCCGGAATTCCTGCTCGACCTGGACGATCTGCAGTTCCGCCTCGCCGATGCCGGTCTCGGCCTTGGCGATGTTGGCCGATGCCGACCCGACCTCGCCGGTCAGCGCCGCCAGTTGCCGCTCCATCTCGAGAACGCGGGTGCGCGGGTAATAGCCCTTCTCGTGGAGCTCCCGCAGGCCGACCAGCTCGTCCTTCATGATCGCGACCTGCGTTTGGCGGGCGGTGCGCTCGGCGCTGATGCCGCGAATCTGCTCCTTCAACTGGACGATGCGCTCGCGAAGGATGTCGATTTGCCCGGCCTTGGAGCGCTGGCGCTCCTCGAACAGCCGCTGCTCGCTGGCCAGCAGTTCGGCGATCTCGGCGGAATCCTGGCGCGCGATGAGCTCGTCGGGAAACCGCAAGGCGGCCCAGCCCTCCTTCTCGGCGATCAGCCGCGCCTGGCGCACCAGGGCGAAATCGCGCTGCTTGCGCAGCAAATCGACGTTGGCGCCGGCCTGCGTGTCGTCCAGGCGGATCAGCACGTCGCCGGCCTCGACCGAACTGCCCTCCTGCACAAAGATTTCATGGACGATGCCCCCTTCCAGGTGCGCCACCACTTTGCGCTGGCCCTCCACCACCAGCACGCCGGGGGCGATGGCGGCGCTGTCCAGCGGCGCCAGTGCGGCCCAACCGCCCATCCCGCCGAAGGCCAAGGCGATGATGACGAAGCCGAGAAGGATCAAGCTCCGGGTTTCCGAGGGCGGCACCCGGGGGCCGGCCGGTTCGGCACCGGCCTGTTTCGCTATGGCTGTCATCGCTTCCGATTGCCTCATGCCTGCTGCATGCTCGCCGCCGCCTTCGCTGGCGGCGTCGGCTGGGTGCCCACCACGGCGGGCCGCAGAACCTGCGACAGCACCTGATCGCGCGGGCCGAGCGCCTGCACGGTGCCGGCCTTCATCACCAGGATGCGGTCGACCAGCGACAGCAGATTGGGCCGATGGGTGATGACCACCACCGTCTGGCCATCGGCCTTCATGCTGGCCATGGCCTGGGCCAGGGCCTCCTCGCCGGCCTGATCGAGGCTGGCATTGGGCTCGTCGAGGACGACGAAGGCCGGGCTGGCATAGAGGGCGCGCGCCAGGCCGAGGCGCTGGCGCTGGCCGCCGGACAGCGCCGCGCCGCCCTCGCCGATCTGCGTGTCGTAGCCCTCGGCCAGTTGCTGGATCATGTCGTGGACGCCGGCCTTGCGCGCCGCCTCGACCACGGCGACGGGATCGATCTCGCCGAAGCGGGCGATGTTCTCGGCCACCGTGCCCTTGAACAGCTCGACATCCTGCGGCAGGTAGCCGATATGCGGCCCCAGCTCCTCGGGCAGCCAGTGGCGCAGCTCGGCGCCGTCGATGCGCACGGCGCCGCTCAGCGTCGGCCACACACCGACCAGCACCCGCGCCAGCGACGACTTGCCCGCCGCCGACGGCCCGATCACCCCCAGCGAGTCGCCCGGCCGCAGGGCGAAGCTGATGCCGCGCAATACCGGCGTTTTCTGCCCCGGCGGCACCGCCACCACCGCTTCCAGGCTGACCGCGCCGGTGGGCGCCGGCAGCGGCATGCGCTCCTCCTCGTCGGGCGCCGCCTGGAACAGCGCCTGCAGGCGGGCATAGGCGACGCGGAAGTGCACGAAGCCCTTCCAGTTGCCCACCGCCATCTCGACCGGCGCCAGGGCGCGGCCCATCAGGATCGAGGCGGCGATCATGGCGCCGGGGCTGATCTCCTGCTCGATGGCCAGCAAGGCGCCGAGGCCGAGCACGCCGACCTGGCTGAAGATGCGGAAGAACTTGGAGCCGGCGAGGATGAGGCCGGCGCGGTTGCTGGCGTGCGACTGCAGCGCCAGGGCCTCGTTGTGCGCCGCCGTCCAGCGCCCGCGGATGGCCGGCAGCATGCCCATGGCGCGCAGCACCTCGGCGTTGCGCAGGCTGGCGCCGACATAGTTGGTCGCCCCCACCGACTTGCTCGACGCCTCGCGCAGCGGCGTGCGCGTCGCCAGCTCGTTGGCCAGCGCCAGGATGAAGATGATGACGGCGCTGGCCGCGGCCAGCAGGCCGAGATAGGGATGGATGTAGAAGCAGGCGGCGATGAAGATCGGCACCCACGGCGCGTCGCACAGCGTCAGCAGGCCGCTGCCGGTCAGGAACTCGCGCACCGCGTCGAGGTCGCGCACCGCCTGGGCGTGGCCGCCGCCGGGATTGCGCAGGAAGCCGTCGAACACCGACGAGAACACCCGACCCTTGATGCTCTGGTCGAGGCCGATGCCGATGCGCACCAGCACGCGCGAGCGGATCATCTCGAGCAGCGCATAGACCACCAGCATGCCGCCGGCGACGATGGTGATCATCAGCAGCGTCGTCTCGTTGCGGCTCGACAACACCCGATCGTAGATGTTGAGCATGTACAGCGGCGAGACGAACATCAGCAGGTTGATGAACAGGCTGAACACCGCGGTGGCGCCCAGGCTGCCACGGCACTCCGCCAATGCCTCGTCCAGAGGCGTCTTCGGCGTCTTGCGCTTCACGAAAAAGCTCCTTGCCTCCGGGCCGACGGCGACATCCGGCCGGCGCCATCGTCGGTTGCGGCGGCGCCATGGCCGCGGCCCCCCGGCCCCCCTCAGGCCAAGGGCAAGATACCCACAAAGGCCGATGACCCGCAAGGCTTGCGCACCCTTTCGGAGTAAAAGCCCCATCCATTGCGGCGCGGCCATCGGCGGGTTTGACTCGCCCGCCGCCCCAGGTGTACAGTAACACTCCAAGGTCATCGCCACAGGTCCGATCATGTATTCGCACCCCCAGCAGCGCGCGTCGCACGACGTTTCCGAGCTGCGCAAGGCGGCCGGCAAATGGCTGAAATCGCTGCGCGAGGGCCGCGGCCTGTCGCAGCGCGAGCTCGCAGCCGCCGTCGGCGTCGACTACTACACCTTCATCTCGCAGCTCGAGGCCGGCCGCGGCCGCATCCCGCCCGACCGCTACCAGGACTGGGCCGCCGCCTTCGGCCTGGCGCCGGCCGATTTCGTCCGCGACCTCATGCGCTATTACGACCCGGTCACCTGGAAGCTGCTGTTCGGCGACGCCGAGCGGCCCGCCGACAACGGCTGATTGCACTCCCGCGCCGCCCGCCCCTTGATCGAAGGCAAGGACGTGCTATCCTTCCGGGTATAGCGCGGGCGGCGATTGCGCGGACCGCGCGTGACGACATGCTCTGAGGGGGGCGGGGGATCATGGGGGCGTCCATCCTGAGGTTCGATCCGCTGCGGTCGCGCCGCACGCGCAACTGGAGCCCCCAGGAGCTGTCCGATCTCTACCGCGTCGTCGACATCCTCGGCCGCGCCGGCCTGCCGATCGACACCGAGCTCGGCCTGTCGGACGAGGGCGAGCCGTGGTTCGTCTTCTGCCGCCCCGAGACCGGCGAGGTGGTGGCACATTTCGCCCGCATCGACGGCAGTTTCGTCGCCGTCAGCACCATCTTCCCGCATCCGCTCACCGGCCACAGCCTGCGCAGCATCATCGAGACGCTGATGCAGCGCCAACCGTTGCTGCTGCCGCAGGCGCCGTCGGGCGCCGGCACCAAGCTGTTCCTGCACCCGGCGGTGATGCTGACCGCCTTCGTCGCCACCGCCCTCGCCCAGTCGCAGAGCGAGGCGCTGGCCGCCGACGGCGCCGGCGAGCGCACCGTGGCGGCGCCGCGTCCCGAGGCCAAGCCCGCCGACGACGCCCGCAACCCCGGCCCGACCGGCCGCGCCGCCACCGACAAGACCGGCCTCG
>JAKFEE010000056.1:0-30379 GCA_036675815.1 Rhodospirillaceae bacterium | reverse complement strand
CCCCCGCGGAAGCGGGGGTCCATTCCGCCGGCGCTTCAGCATCGAAATCGTGGTCGGAGGCCGGCCAGAGCACCGCAGGTCGTGCAGGCGGCGGAATGGATTCCCGCTTTCGCGGGAATGACGGAAGAGATGCGGGAATGACGAAACAATTGATAGCTGGAGCTCCGCGCTCCGGTCAGCGGGTCGGCGGCACGGTGACGGTGCCACGGCAGCGGTCGCGCACGTCGGGGGCGCACGGGCGATAGTCGAGATCCTTGTCGAGGCAGATCTGCACCTCGGCGAGGCGGCGGCCCGTGCAGCGCACGGCGATCATGTCCCCGTCCAGGCCCGGATTGGCCCGGGCGAACAGCCGCTCAAGTTCGGCCACGGTGGTGGCCACGGGCGCCGGCGGCGCGGTCAACGGCGCCGGGATGCGCACCCGGGCGAAGGCCTGGCGAATGGTGGCGAAATAGGCCTCGGCATCGCCGCCCTGGCAGGTGCCGTGCTTGCGCCACTGGTGGGCGATGAGATCGCGGCTGGGCATGATCGGCAGCATGCGCTCGATGGTCTCGGCCGCCAGCCGGCCGGTGCGGGCGCAATATTGCGGCCAGCCCCGCTCGTACTGGGGCCACAGGCCATGCACGACAAAGCCGAAGCGCCGGCCCGGCGCACATTGCGTCGGCTCGGCCCGTTCGCCCTCGGTGGCGCAATGGGCCGGCGACCATGACAGGCTGAGCAGGTAATAGTCGAAACGCCCCGGCGCCGCCCGCTCCCGTGCCATCGCCGCGCCGGCCAGGGACAGGGCCAGCAGGACGGCGCCCATCAAGGCTCTCAATCCGAGGCTCCCAGCCATTCCAGCATCGTCTTCAGCATCCGAATACGTTTGAACGATTCGCGCAGGCGCGCCTGGAAGGCGCGGTCGAACCGCCGCGGCTCGATATGGTTGCCCGGCGTCCCGCCAGCGGCGAGATCGGCCAGTTGCTGTTCGAGCATGGCCCGCAGCACGACCTCATGGGCGTCGCCGAGGCTGCGTAGGTCCTCGGGGTGCATCCGCCCCGCCGCGGCGACGGCGGCCAGGCGTTCGGCGGTGCCGGTCTCGGCGATGCGCAGCTTCACCGCCTTGGCCCGGGCGGCGCTGACCAGGGGCAGCAGCCCGCTTTTCTTGGCGTTCAGCCGGTTCGGCAACATGAAGTTGCCGAGGATGCCGAGCGGCATCGCCAGCTTGCCAACGTTGAGCGCCAGGAATTGGACGAAAAACGCCGAGCCGGCGGCGGTGTCGAGGGCAAAGCGGCGCAGGTCCTCGACCATGCCGCGGTCGCCATAAACCGGCTGCAGATCAAAGAAGATGTCGCAATTCAGCAGCTCCTGGCCGGCCGGCTCGTGCACCCAGCGCCATATCTCGCGCTTCCAGTCGGCCAGCGGGCGCCGCCATTGCCGGTTGCACGCCATCACCTGGCCATCGCAATAGGGGATGCCGGCCTCGGCGAGGATGTCGTTCAGCCGCCGGCCAAGCTCGGCATACCAGGAGTCGTCGCCATCGTCGCCGGCATGGACGATGGCATTGTCCTGATCGAAGGCCAGCAGGCTCTCGCCACGGCCGCCCGAGCCGAGCACCATCAGCGCCCAGCGCGCCGGCGCCTCGCCCCAGCCATCGTCGCGCATCGACTCCTGGGCCAACTCGGCGGCGCGCGCCGTCATGTCGCGCAGCACGTGGCTGATGACGGCGGCGACCTGACGGGCGGCGACGCCTTCGTCCAGCAGCTTGCGCGCGAGCTGCGGCAACCGCTGCCGCGCCAGCGCCATATCGGCGACGCTCGTCGCTGCGGCGATGTCGTCGCCGAGCACCAGGGCATCGGTGATTCGCAGCTCGATGAGGATGCGGGCGGTGATCATGCCGGTCGGGCGGCCCAGGCCGTCGACGACCACCAGATGGCGCAGGCCCAGGCGCGACATCCGCCCGAGGGCAACGAACAGCAATTCCCGCTCGCCCACGGTCTTCACCGGAGCGGTCATCACGTCGTCGACCAACAGCTGGTGAGCCTCTCCCCGATGGTGCGCCACCAGACGCAGCAGATCACGCTCGGTGAAGATGCCGACGGCGCGGCCCTCGCCGTCGACGATGACGATCGAGCTCTTCGCCGCCGCATCCATCAGATCCGCCGCCTGCCCCACCGTCAACCCGACCCTTCCGGTCAGCACCGGGCGCGCCATCACCTCACCCAGGCGGTGCCGGTAGGCGAAACTGTCGATGTGGGCCAGGGGCGGAGCATCAACCATGCCGGCCAGCATATAATCCTGGTGCTGTGGAAGAAAGCCGGCCGTCCGTGGCGGCCGGCCCGAAGGGGTAGCTCCTGATGCCCCGGCGAGGAATGCCGCCGGCCTTGATAGCTTCTCCCCAGCAACATCTTGATGGACCCACGCGCGGTCGCCGAGGCATCCGCAAACCACGCTCCCGCGCGCGACCGCGCAATATTCGTCCGGGATGGCCCCATGCCTCAAGACGTATACGCACGAATAAAGAACAACCCACAATTCGACGAGCTGGTCAACAGCCGCAGCCGCTTCGCCTGGCTTCTGTCGATCATCATGCTGTCCATCTACTTCGGCTTTATCCTCGCCATCGCCTATGCCCCGGGGCTGCTCGGCACACCGGTGGCGGAAGGTCGCGTCACCACCATCGGCCTGCCGATTGGCGTGGGCGTCATCCTGAGCGCCATCGTCCTGACGGGGATCTATGTGTGGCGGGCCAATTCCCGGTACGACGAGATGACCCGCAAAATCATCGAGGACTCGAAGTAGATGACGCGCGTGACCATTCTTTCGGCAAGAGTGGCGGCCGCGGGCGCGGCGCTGCTGGCGGTTGCGCCGGCACTGGCGGCCGAGGCCGTCGGCCAGGTCGAGAAGTCGGCCATCAACTGGCCGGCCATCGTCATGTTCCTGCTGTTCGTCGGATTGACCCTGGGCATCACCAAGTGGGCGGCCAGCCGCACCAAGACGGCGGCCGACTTCTATGCCGCCGGCGGCGGCATCACCGGCTTCCAGAACGGTTTGGCCATCGCCGGCGACTACATGTCGGCGGCGTCGTTCCTCGGCATCTCGGCGATGGTCTATGGCAAGGGCTTCGACGGCCTGATCTATTCGGTCGGCTGGCTGGTCGGCTGGCCGCTGATCCTGTTCCTCATCGCCGAGCGCCTGCGCAACCTGGGCAAATACACCTTCGCCGACGTCGCCTCGTACCGGTTGTCGCGCACGCCGGTGCGCATCTTCTCGGCCTGCGGGGCACTGATCGTCGTCATCTTCTACCTGATCGGCCAGATGGTCGGCGCCGGCCAGCTCATCAAGCTGCTGTTCGGCCTCGACTATCTCTACGCCCTGATCCTGGTCGGCGGCCTGATGATGATCTATGTCACCTTCGGCGGCATGGTCGCCACCACCTGGGTGCAGCTCATCAAGGCGATCCTGCTGCTCGCCGGCGCCACCTTCATGGCGCTGGCCGTGCTGTGGCAATTCGGCTTCAGTCTCGAGGCCCTGTTCAAGCGCGCGACCGAAGTGCACCCGTCGGGAACGGCGATCATGGCCCCGGGTACCCTGGTGACCAATCCCATCGACGCCATATCGCTGGCGATGGCGCTGATGTTCGGCACCGCCGGCCTGCCCCATATCCTGATGCGCTTCTTCACCGTTCCCGATGCCAAGGAGGCGCGCAAGTCGGTGTTCTACGCCACCGGCTTCATCGGCTACTTCTATATCCTGACCTTCATCATCGGCTTCGGTGCCATCACCCTGGTGCTGGGCGCGCCGGCCGAGCTGAAGAGCCTGTACATCGACGCCAACGGCGCCATGATCGGCGGCGGCAACATGCCGGCGCTGCACCTGTCGCACGCGGTGGGCGGCAACTTGTTCCTCGGCTTCATCTCGGCGGTGGCCTTCGCCACCATCCTGGCGGTGGTGTCGGGCCTGACCCTGGCCGGGGCCTCGGCCATCTCGCACGACCTCTACGCCAACGTCTTCGCCCACGGGCGCTCGACCGAGGCGGCCGAGGTGCGCGTGTCGAAGATGGCCTCGGCCGGCCTCGGCATCCTGGCCATCATTCTCGGCTACATCTTCGAGAAGCAGAACATCGCCTTCCTGGTCGGCCTGACCTTCGCCATCGCCGCCTCGGCCAATTTTCCGATCATCCTGTTGTCGATGTTCTGGAAGGGGCTGACCACGCGCGGCGCCGTCGCCGGCGGCCTCATCGGCCTGGTGTCGGCGGTGGTGCTGACGGTGGTGTCGCCGCCCATCTGGGAGGCGGTCCTGGGCAACCCCAAGGGCTCGGCCTGGTTCCCCTATTCCAACCCGGCACTGTTCTCGATCAGCCTGGCCTTCTTCGGCAGTTGGCTGTTCTCGGTGCTCGACGCCAGCGACCAGGCCAAGCGCGAGAGGGCCGCCTTCGAGGCGCAGTTCATTCGCTCGCAGACCGGCCTCGGCGCCGCCACGGCGGCGTCGCACTGATCGCTGGCCGGAGGACACAGCGTTCGCCCGGAGCGCGGAGTTCCGGCTCCGACTTGGCGATGCGGAGCTGGAGCTCCGCGCTCCGGCTAAATCAACCGAAATCCTCCGGTTCCTCGCTCGCCACCACCCGCGGCCGAAAGCATCGCTGACACCAGGCCAGCAGTTCATGCTCGCATTGCGCCATCACCTGCCGCGTGACCGAGTCGCAGAATGGGCAGCTCGTCTCGATCGTGCCCAGCAGGCGTGGCGTGTCCATGCGCCGGCCCTATTCCGCCGATTCGCGCGATGACGACGCCGGCTCGGCCGGCAAGGCCCTGTTTTGCTCGCTGAGCAGGACGGCGATCGCCAATTCGAGGGCCTGCCCGGTAAGGACGAATCCGCCATCGCTGGCCTCTTCGGCGATCGCGGCGATGCACTGCCGCAGGGCCGCGGCATGGCGCTGACGCAACTCGAGCGGCTCGGAACGCAGGGGAAAGAGGGCGACGATCTTATTCTTAGTTCTCATACTCATCGGCATATTCCACGATTTCCTCGATTGCGCGTCTCAATATTCGCGCCTGCTCGGTGAGGCCGGCCCTCTGGGCCTCGCAGGCGAGAAAGAGCAGGCTGGCGACGATGTCGCGCTCTTCCCATGTCTTGTGCGGCACGGGGGCAGCCTCAGGCGGCGAAGCCGACGCCAACTCCGTCGCCGCTGCGGATGACGGGGCCGCCCAAGCCGTTCCTGTCGCGGACGCGGGCGAGCACGTCGGGCGAGACGGTGAGCAGGCCGGCCACGCATTTGTCGCCGCCCAGGCAACGCGGCTCGCCCAGGAAGCGGACGGGCCAGCCGCTCGACGTGAACACGGCGCGCCAGATCAGCGTCGGCATGACGCCGATGATCTGGCGAATGCCGGCGGAAAGGCCGAATTCGAGATAGCCGGCCACCAACTCGCGCACGACGCGGCGGCGCATTTGCGGACCGAGCGCCTTGTCGACGCCGAAACGGGTGCCCTCCCACACCGCCGTCGAATGGGGCAGCGGAATGGCGGAGACCATGTCCGGCCACACCTCCTTCAGCATGTACGGGCGGTCGGTCGGCGCCAGTCGGGCGACGCCGCGCGCCTCGCCGTCATCGTCACGCCATACCAGATAGCGGGTCGCCGGGGTGTCGTACTGGTCGTATTCCATCCCCTGCCACGTCGGCACCGCGTAGCTTTCGCGTTCGATGAACACACGATGACGAAGGCGGAACTGTGCGGCCAGGGCGTCGCCGAACAGATGGGCCGTGCTCATGTCGAAACAGTCGATCATGGTTTCCTCCCTTGGATCTTTCTTGGATCCAAGGGAGCACGGCGGGAGGTTCGCCCGGCACTAGGGACCCCCCTAGGCTAAGGGGCGATCAGGCCGAGATGCAGTGCCTTCACCACGGCGGCGACGCGCGTGGAGACGTCGAGCTTGGTGAAAATGTTGGTCAGATGAAACTCGATCGTCTTCTCCGACACCGACAGGACTTCGCCGATGATCGAATTGCTTTTTCCGGCAAGGCACCACTTCAGCACTTCGCGTTCGCGCTCGGTCAGGCGCACGGCCACCGGCGCCAGCGGCGGCGCCACCAGGCCGGTGTAGGCGGTGTGGAACTGGGTGGCGAGAACGTTGATCTTGTTGAGATGGCGAAGCGGGTCGGTGCCCCCGGTGCTGCTGGCCAGGCCGACGCCCATGACTTCGCCATAGGGGCCGTGCAGGGGAATGGCGACACCGTCGTAAAGCCCCGCCGATCGCGCCTCGGCAAATATCTTCAAGTGCTTGGCACTGAAATCCGGCGAGCGGTCGATCTCCGACCAGGCAAAGGGCCGCCGGGCGGTGATGCAGGTGCGGCGCACCGGATCGCTCTGGACGTAACCCTGCTCGACATAGTGGCGGATCCAGTCGTCGGGGTAGTTGCGCATGATGGCCGGCGACGTGCCGCCCTGGGCCATGTTGGCCAAGGCGCTGTACATGACGCGGTCGTAACCCAATGCCGCCAGCGCATCGAGGAACAGGCGAAATACCTCCTCGCCGGTGGTCGCCGCGTTGGTCGCTTCGATGAAATCCGAGATGCGCACCGCGCACCGCTCCCAGGATCCGCTTGCCTAAAAAATTTGCGGCGGCAGCCATATGCTACCGCCGCGGGTGGCAGCGGAATACTACAGCATTACCACCGCACGCCATCCCTCACTGCCGAGGTAGGGGCAGAGTGAAATTCGAGATAACGCTTCTGCGTGCCATCCTACCCCCCTTTGAGCAGCGCAGCGCCGTGGGCGGCAAACGCGCTGCTCAGGGGTCAGGGCAACGCCAGTTCCCGCAGGTATTCGCGCGCCAGCTCGGCGTAATGGGCGGCGGAGACCGGAAAAAAGTCGAGTTCTTCCTGGCTGAGATTGCGCAGGAAGCGGGCCGGGCTGCCGGCCCACAACTCGCCCTTCCTGACGCGCTTGCCCGGGGTGACCAGGGCGCCGGCCGCCACCATCCCGCCCGATTCGACGACGACGCCGTCCATCACCGTGGCGCTCATGCCGACGAAGCAGCCGTCTTCCAGCCGGCAGGCATGAATTACCGCGTTGTGGCCGATGGTGATGTTCGATCCGATGTAGGTGCCGGATTTGCCGCGGGTGACGTGGACGACGGTGCCGTCCTGGATGTTGGTGTTCTCGCCGATGCGGATCTCGTGGACGTCGCCGCGGATGGTACAGCCGAACCAGATGCCGGTGCCGGCGCCGATGACCACGTCGCCGATGACGGCGGCGTTGGGGGCGACGAAGGCGCCGGCGGCGATGGCCGGGCGCACGCCCTTGTAGGGAAGAATGATGCCGGTCATGGGTGATTCTCTCCGTGTCACGGGAACAATGGCTGCTGTTCCAGGCCCGCCGCCTCGGGCAGCCCCAGCATGACGTTCATGTTCTGCACCGCCTGGCCCGAGGCGCCCTTGACCAGATTGTCGATGACCGAGCAGATGATCGCCCGTCCCGGCACACGGTCGGCGAAGACGTTGATCAGGCAGGCATTGGAGCCGCGGACATGGCGGGTGTGCGGGGCGACGCCCTCGGCCAGCACGCGCACGAACGGCTCGCCTCGATACTGCTCGGCCAGGGTGGCGCGCAGGTCGGCGGCGGTGGCGCCCTTGGCGGTGTGCACATAGATGGTGTCGAGGATGCCGCGGCTCATCGGCACCAGATGCGGGGTGAAATTGACCATCACCGGGCGGCCGGCGGCCTGGCTCAGCCCCTGCTCGATCTCGGGGGCGTGGCGGTGGCCGGCGATGCCGTAGGCATGGATGCCCTCGGCGACCTCGCAATACAGGCTGCCTTCCCTGGCGGCGCGGCCGGCCCCGGAAGCCCCCGACTTGGCGTCGATGACGATGTCGTCGGCGTCGATCAGGCCGGCCCGCACCAGCGGGATCAGCGGCAACTGCGCCGCCGTCGGGTAGCAGCCGGGATTGGCCACCAGCCGTGCCCCGCGCACCTGCGCGCGCGCCAACTCGGTCAGGCCGTAGACGGCTTCCGGCTGCAGCGCCGGCGCCTTGTGGGCATGGCCGTACCACTGGGCGTAGGTGTCGAGGTCGGCCAGGCGGAAGTCGGCCGACAGGTCGACGATCTTCAGGTGGCGCGGCAAGGCGGCGATGATCTCCTGGGTGGTGCCGTGCGGCAGGCCGCAGAACACCACGTCGACGCCCGACCAATCGACCTGCTCGACCGTGACCATGGCGGGCAGGTCGAGGCCGCCGAGATGCGGGAACACCGCATCCAGCGGCTGCCCGGCCTTGCGATCGGCGGTGAGCGCCGCGATACGCACCGACGGATGGCGCGACAGCAGGCGCACCAACTCGGCCCCGGTATAGCCGCTGGCCCCGAGGATGGCGGCGCGCGCGATCGAAGACGTCATGACCTTTACCCTTTCCCTTCCGGCCGCTCACCCGGCCACAACTTCTGCACCCAGAACCATTGCCCCGGCCGCTCGTGCACCCAGCGCCCCAGCGCCGCCATCGCCGCGGTCATCAGCTCACGGTCGAAGGCCTCGGGCGCCAGCGCATGGTCGACGGCGAGCGGCGGCTCGGCGGTGATGCGAAAGCGCACGCCGCCCAGGCGCTCGATGCGCAGCGGGATCACCGGCGCCTTGAAGCCGCGCGCCAGCACCGCCGGCATGGTGCCCACCATCAGTTGTTGGCCGAGGAACGGCACCTCGATGCCCCGGTTGTAGCGCTGATCGCCGAGCAGCGCCACGCAATCCCCGGCCTTCAGCGCCTGGAAACACGCCTTGAACGCGTCCTTGGTCTTCGGCACCAGGGTCACCGTGTCCAGGCGGAGGTCGCGCAGCAGGTCGCGGACCAGCGGATTGTTGGGCTCGCGATAGATGGCGACGACGCGGCGGCGCAGGTAAAGGCCCATCAGGCTGAGCAGTTCCCAATTGGCGAAATGGCCGGTCATCAGCACCACGCCGCGGCCCTGGGCCAGCGCGTCGTCCATCAGATCGACGCCGCGGACCTCGACCAGCGCGTCCATGCGCTCCTGGATCGGCCGCAGCTTGGGCATCTCGAACAGGGTGCGGCCGAGATTGTCCCACATGTCGGCGGTCACGGCGGCGACGTCGCACCCCGGCAGGGCGCGGGCGATGTTGCCGCGCGCCAGGGCATGACGGGACGTGCACGGCCCGATCAGGCGGCCCATGCGGCCGCCGAGATCGGAGGCGGTGGCGACGTCGAGGCGCGCCAGGCCGCCGAGCAGGGTGCGGGCGCCGATCGCCTCGAGCCGGTATCGCAGAGTGTTGCGCTTCATCCTCGTCCGCCGAACGCGCCGCTGGTGCCGCCCCCGCGGCGGACGACGCCGGTCTAGCACAAAAGCCGGCGGGGCGGAACGGGAGCCCGGCGCTGCGGTCGGATTCCCCTACCGCTGCAACGCTACCGCGCAATACCGCTCCTTGTTTCGGTTCATCGCGGCTTTCCGGAGACGGCCTCCGCTTCCGTCATGCCCGCGTAGGAGCGTGTGAAGGAATCGATCATTTGTCCGGTCATTCCCGCGAAAGCGGGAATCCATTCCGTCGGCTGCACGACATTGCAGTGCTCTGGCCGGCATGCCACCACGATTTTGATGCTGAAGCGCGGGCGGAATGGACCCCCGCTTTCGCGGGGGTGACGGAGAAGGGATTTCTTCACAGGCTCGGAAGCGGGAGCGACGGACGAACCGCTTTCCCCAGAGTTGCGCTCCGGTTCCCGCGGATAGGCCGAGCAAGCCCGTCCATATTCGGCTGTTCCTGGCGATGGTCGAACACGCGCCCCGGGCCGGTCGCGGTGCCGCATGAGTAAACGGCGCATTGAAAAAAGGCCCGGATCGCTCCGGGCCTTTCGCTGGTGTGGTCCTGTCGGCGCCGCTTAGCGCTTCGAGAACTGGAAGCTGCGGCGGGCCTTGGCCTTGCCGTACTTCTTGCGCTCGACCACGCGCGGGTCGCGGGTGAGGAAGCCGACCTGCTTCAGCACCGGGCGCAGCTCGGGCTCGTAGTGGGTGAGCGCGCGGCTGATGCCGTGGCGGACGGCGCCGGCCTGGCCGGAGAGGCCGCCGCCGCTGACCGTGCATACCACGTCGAACTGGCCGGCGCGATTGGCCACGCCGAACGGCTGATTGATGATCATGCGCAGCACCGGGCGGGCGAAATAGACCTCGACCTCACGGCCGTTGACGGTGATGCGGCCGTTGCCGGGCTTCACCCACACGCGGGCGACGGCGTTCTTGCGCTTGCCGGTGGCGTAAGACCGGCCCTGGGCGTCGACCTTGCGCTCGTGCTTGGGAGCGGCCGACGCCTGCGGCGTGACGCTCTTCAGATCCTCGAGGCTCCTGAGTCCCTCAGCCATGACTTACCTCTTGTTCTTCGGGTTCATCGCAGCAATGTCCAGCGCCTCGGGCTGCTGGGCTTCGTGCGGATGGCTGGGGCCGGCATAGACGCGCAGATTCTTCATCTGCTGACGGCCGAGCGGCCCGCGGGTGATCATGCGCTCGACCGCCTTGACGATGACGCGCTCGGGGAAGCGGCCGCTCAGCAGCTGGCCCATGGTGCGGTCCTTGATGCCGCCGGGATGGCCGGTGTGCCAGTAGAAGCGCTTGTCCTCCAGCTTGTTGCCGGTGAGCGCGACCTTTTCGGCATTGACCACGATGACGTTGTCACCGCAATCCATGTGAGGGGTGAAGGTGGGCTTGTGCTTGCCGCGCAGCCGCATGGCGATGAGGCTGGCAAGCCGCCCGAGAACGAGCCCGTCCGCGTCGATCAGAACCCACTTCTTCTCGATATCGGACGGCTTGGCGGAATAGGTTTTCATGGCACCCGTTTCGAAAGCCGTTGACACACAGGGGCCACAAAACCCCTCGGTTCGGAGCCGCGGAGTATGCCAAATCCAACACGCAAGTCAACAGGCGAAAAAACGTGTGATTTCAAAGGGCTTCTCCATGCGGTATCATGGTACCACGCCGGCAAGCCCCACGCTGCCTTGCCAGAGCGGCGGGAACGAAAAAGCGGGCCGCCTGTTGGCGACACTGGAGGTGATCCATGCTGCCAGGCACGGAAGAGCGGGTACCGCAACACACGGCGCCGGAGGTCAATGCCGAAATCCGCCGCGCCATGAAACGGCGCATCGCCGCGATGCGGGAGCGCCCCTGGCAGATCGACAGGCGCCTCGACCAACTGGACCAGGAGTGGGACGTCGAGCGCGTGCTGGAAGCGAATGCCGCCGCCGTCGTCCTCGCCGGCGCGGCGCTGGCCGTCGTGCATGACCGGCGTTGGCTGGCGCTGCCGGCGGCGGCCGCCGGTTTCCTCTTGCAGCACGCCCTGCAGGGATGGTGCCCGCCCCTGCCGCTGGTCCGCCGCCTCGGCTATCGCACCAGCATCGAGATCGATGCCGAGAGGATGGCGCTCCTCGACATCCTGGAGGAAGGGCCGGCAGCGCCGCCGCCGATGGCACGGCGACCCGACGACCTGGCCCTCAGGCCCGCGACCGCCCCCATGCGGGGCATGCGACACTGAGTGGCGGCCAAGGAGGAGACTGCCCCCATGCGGCTCGATCAGAAGACCTGCACGCCCTGCCGCGGCGGCACCCCGCCGATGACGCCGGAACAGGCGCACGCCTCCGCCAAGGACGTCCCCGACTGGGACCTGCTCGACGACGGCACCAAGCTGCGCCGCACCTACCGCTTCAAGGATTTCGGCCAGGCCTTCGCCCTGGTCGAGAAGATCGCCATGTCGTCCGAGGCCGAGGGCCACCACCCCGACGTCACCTTCGGCTGGGGCTATGTGACGGTCCTGGTCTACACCCACAAGATCGAGGGCCTGCACGAAAACGACTTCATCATGGCCGCCAAATACGACCGCGCCTATGCCGAAATGCCGAAGGGGTGAGGACCGAGAAGTTAACCACAGAGACACAGAGGCACCGAGAAGACACTGAGAAAAGACGTTTCTCGAGCCGCTTCGCGGCTCAAGGCCCTATGCCCTCTCCATCCTCTCGGTGTCTCTGTGCCTCTGTGGTTTCGCCTTCCCGTCCCGCGCCTACAGCATGGTCCAGTCCATGTAGGCGAGGTCGCTGGCCGGCGCGTAATAGAGGTGATAGCGCCAGCCGTCGCGCTCGCCCGACCAGCGGCGGCCGGGCGACAGCTCCTGTTTGGGCTGCCACCATTCGGGCATGCGATCGTCGTCGCGGATGGCGCCGATGGCGGCCGGTGTCAGCTCGGACGCGACCAAGCCGAGCTTGCCGACGATCTGGTCGATGCCGGCCTGGGTGGTGCGGAAGCGCAGATAGACGTGGGCGGCGCGCTCCTCGCGGCCGACCGTGCCCAGGGCCTCGGAGAACTCCGCCTGGCCGTCGAGCAGGTCGCCGATCATGTCGGAGACGTCTTTGGTCGGCAGCGGCGCGATCCACACGCTCCACACCAGATAGGCGATCACCACCAGCGGCAGGAGGATGATGCTGGCGACGAGCCAGCCCGGCCAGCGGCGGCGCAGCATCGCCTCAGGCCTTGGCCGCGGCGCGGCCATCGGGGCCGTAGAGCTGGCGCGCCCGCTTCTCGAACGACGACACCATCAACTTGACCGCCTCGTTGAACAAGGCCCCTATGATGTTCTGCAGGATGCGCGACTTGAACTGGAAGTCGACGTAGAAGTCGATGCAGGTGCCGCCGTCTTCCGTCGGATGGAAGATCCAGTGGTTGTTCAGATACTGGAACGGGCCGTCGGTATACTGGACGTCGATACGGCGGTTGCGGCGGTCGAGCTGGACGCGCGAGGTGAAGCGCTCGCGCAGCATCTTGAAGCCGATCATCAGGTCGGCCCAGAACACGTCGCCGTCGCGCTTGCGGATGCGCGCCGCCACGCACCACGGCAGGAACTGCGGGTACTTCTCCACATCCGCCACCATGTCGAACAGCTGGTCGGGCGTGTAGGGCAGAGTCTTCTTTTCGGCGTGCGTCGGCATGCGGCGGTTATAGCATGGCATGAGCGGGCGACAAGGGCCGCCCGCCCCTTACGGTTTCGCCGCCCGCGCCGCCTTGAGTTCGGCGAAGTCCTTGTCGGCGTGGTAGGAGGACCGGGTCAGCGGCGAGGCCGACACCATGAGGAAGCCCTTGGCCTTGGCCAGGGCCTTGTATTCGGCAAACTCGTCGGGGGTGACGAAGCGCCGCACCGGCGCGTGCTTGGGCGTCGGCTGCAGGTACTGGCCGACGGTGAGGAAATCGACCTCGGCGGCACGCAGGTCGTCCATCACCTGCAGCACTTCCGCCTTCTCCTCGCCCAAGCCGACCATGATGCCCGACTTGGTGAAGATCGACGGATCGAGGCGCTTGACGTCGGACAACAGGCGCAGGCTGTTGAAATAGCGCGCCCCCGGCCGGATGGTCGGATAGAGCCGCGGCACCGTCTCCAGATTGTGGTTGTAGACGTCGGGGCGGGCGCGGACCACCGCCGCGGCGGCACCGTCCTTGCGCCAAAAATCCGGCGTCAGCACCTCGATGGTGGTCGCCGGTGAGGTCTCACGGATGCGCTCGATGCAACGGACGAACTGCGACGCGCCGCCGTCGGTCAGGTCGTCGCGGTCGACCGAGGTGATGACGACGTGGCGGAAACCCATCTCGGCCACCGCCGCCGCCAGATTTTTGGGCTCGTTCTCATCGACGCTGCCCGGCTTGCCGGTCTTGACGTTGCAGAAGGCGCAGGCGCGGGTGCATATGTCGCCCAGGATCATCACCGTGGCGTGCTTGGCCGACCAGCACTCGCCGATATTAGGGCAGGCCGCCTCCTCGCACACGGTGTGCAGCTTGTTCTCGCGCATGATGCGATGGGTCTCGCCGAAGTCGCGGCCCGCCGGGGCGCGGACGCGGATCCACGACGGCTTGCGGAGAGGCTGGGCGATCTCGTTCATTTTCTTGTGACCCGCCCCTATTCGACGACGCCGAGGCGCCCGCGACGCATCGAGGCGACGGCCAGTTCCAGATTCGCCAGGCGAAGCTTGATCTCGCCCGAAGCGTCCTTCAACTCGCGCAGCATTCCTTCGATGCGGCGGAAATAGGCATGAATGAAACTGTCGGGTCCTTCACTCATGAGGAATCATCCCAGGCGCTCCGGCAGGAGGGTGGTGACGTCCACGATCGCCTCGGCCAACTGGGTGCGGGTCAAGTTCCGCACACCGCGCAAGTCCGCGCCGATCAGGATGGTCCCCTTCAGGTTGGCGCCCGCCAGATCCGCACCGCGCAGGTCGACAAACGTCATGTTGGCGCGCGACAAATCGGCCCCGCGCAAACTCGCGTTGCGCAGGCTGGTGCGGCGAATGTTCGCGCCTTGCAGATTGACGCGAAACTCATTGGCGTCACTGTGTTTCGCGGGGTTCGCCATTGCCGGTCTCCGACTGTACGTTCACCTGTATCTGCATCCGCAACATTTCAATGACCGCCGCAACGTCCGCCGGAGGATCACTGTCATCAGCCGCCGAGGTCTTTTCCCTCACATATGCGGTCAAGGTCTCCAGGATCGGCGTCGCCCACTCGCGATATTCGTCCTCGCGCATGATCTGTTTCAAGGCATAGATCGCGCCGAACCGCACCTCCAGCTTGTCGTTGCCCAATTGATCGACCGCGCGGACGAACAATTCGGTAATATGGTCGCGGCGGGCGAGGCGCGCTTGAACCTCAGCGGCGCGCGCCTGCTTGTTGGCGGCATAGGTTCGCCAGGCGCCGATGCCAACGCCCAGCACGGCGGCCGCCAACAATCCCAGGTTCCGGGCGATCTCGCTGAACGCCACCCAGTCGGCGTAAGAACCCGGCATGTCCCCCCAGGACCGGCGCAGTACCGATACGGTACTCAAAAGTGTATGGCCCGGCCATAGGCGTCAAGCACGCTCTCGTGCATCATCTCGGACAAAGTCGGATGCGGGAACACCGCGTGCATCAGCTCGGCCTCGGTGGTCTCCAGGGTCTTGGCGATGCCGTAGCCCTGGA
This sequence comes from Rhodospirillaceae bacterium, assembly GCA_036675815.1. Classification (GTDB taxonomy): domain Bacteria; phylum Pseudomonadota; class Alphaproteobacteria; order Rhodospirillales; family Magnetospirillaceae; genus JAKFEE01. The sequence continues at coordinate 15,431 of JAKFEE010000056.1, read as the reverse complement.
TCAATTCGGTCACTTCCGCGCCGATCATATGGGCGCCGAGCAATTCGCCGGTCTTGGCGTCGAACACCGTCTTGACCAGGCCCTCGGTCTCGCCCAAGGCAATCGCCTTGCCGTTGCCGACGAAGGGGAAGCGGCCGACCTTGACCTCGTGGCCCTGTTCGCGCGCCCGCTTCTCGGTATAGCCGATGCTGGCGACCTGGGGGTGGCAATAGGTGCAGCCGGGGATTTTCCAGATGTCGAGCGGATGGACGCCGGGAACGCCGGCGATCTTCTCGACGCAGATGATGGCCTCGTGGCTGGCCTTGTGCGCCAGCCACGGGGCACCGACGATGTCGCCGATGGCATAGACGCCGGGCTCGCCGGTCTGCAGCCATTCGTCGACGACGATGCGGCCGCGCTCGACCTTCACGCCGGTGCCGTCGAGGCCGAGATTCTCGAGATTGGCGGTGATGCCCACGGCGAGGATGACGCGATCGAAGCTGGCCTGGGTAGTCTTGCCCCCCGCCTCGATGACGGCGGTGACCCCGTTGCCCACCTTCTCCAGCGCCTTCACCGTGGCACCGGTGAAGACCTTCATGCCCTGCTTCTCGAAGCTCTTGCGGGCGATGCCCGAGATCTCCTCGTCCTCAACCGGCAGGATGCGCTCCATCACCTCGACCACCGTCACTTCGGCGCCGAAGGCGTTGAAGAAGCTGGCGAACTCGATGCCGATGGCGCCCGAGCCGACCACCAGCAGCGACTTGGGCATGGTGTCGGCGACCAGCGCCTCCTTGTAGGTCCAGATCAGCTTACCGTCGGGCTCGAGCCCCGGCAGCACCCGCGCCCGCGCGCCGGTGGCCAGGATGACGTGCTTGGCCGACAGATCGGCGACCGCCTTGCCGTCCTTGTCGACATGGACCTTGCCCTTGCCGGCGAGCCGGCCGTGGCCGTCGAACACGGTGACCTTGTTCTTCTTCAAGAGGTGCTTGACCCCGGCCGCCAACTGCGCCGAAACGGCGCGCGAGCGCTTGACCACCTTGGCCAGGTCGAAGGAGACATTGCCGGCCGACAAGCCGTAGGCATCGGCGTGCTTCATGTTGCGGTAGATGTCGGCCGAACGCAGCAGCGCCTTGGTCGGGATGCAGCCCCAGTTGAGGCAGATGCCGCCCAAATGCTCGCGCTCGACCACCGCGACCTTGAGGCCAAGCTGCGCGGCGCGGATGGCGGCGACATAGCCACCGGGGCCGGCGCCGATGACGACGATGTCGAAATTATTCTGATCGGCCATTCTCGTCTCCTTTAACCACAGAGACACAGAGGCACAGAGGGGACACAGAGAGAGAAGATATCGCGCGCGAAGCGCGCAGGAACAGCTTCTCTGTGCTTGCTTTCTCTGTGCCTCCGTGCCTCCTGTGGTTAACTTAAAACTACAGCAGCATCGTCAGCGGGTCCTCGACCAGCTTCTTGAACGCCGCCAGGAACTCGGCGCCGACGGCGCCGTCGACGACGCGGTGGTCGACCGACAGCGTGCAGGTCATCATCGTCGCCACCGCCAGGGCACCATCCTTGACGATCGGCCGCTGCTCGCCGGCGCCGACCGCCAGGATGCAGCCCTGCGGCGGGTTGATGATGGCGGCGAAGTCGCGGATGCCGTACATGCCGAGGTTGGACACGGAGAAGCCGCCGCCCTGGTATTCCTCGGGTTTGAGCTTGCCGTCGCGCGCCCGCTTGGCCAATTCCTTCATCTCGTTGGAAATGGCGGCCAAGCCCTTGTGATCGGCCGATTTGACGATCGGCGTGATCAGGCCGCCCGGCGTCGCCACCGCCACCGAGACGTCGACCTCCTCGTACATACGGATGGCGGCCTCGGTCCACGAGGCGTTGGCCGCCGGCACCTGGCGGAGCGCGAGGGCCACCGCGCGCACCACGAAGTCGTTGACCGACAGCTTGTAGGCGTCGGACTTGGCATTGAGATCGGCGCGCATCTTCAACAGCGCGTCGATGTTGCAGTCGATGGTCAGGTAGAAGTGCGGGATGGTCGCCTTGGCCTCGGTCAGGCGCCGGGCGATGGTCTTGCGCATGGTCGAGTTCGGCACCTCGGTATAGCGCGGGCCGATCTCGGGCACGGGCCGGGCCGCCGGTGCCGGCACGGCGGCGGGCGCCGCCTCGGCCTTGGCGGCGGCCGGGGCGCCCTCGACGTCGGCCTTGACGATGCGCCCGTGCGGGCCGGAGCCCTTGACCGCGGCGAGGTCGATGCCCTTGTCCTTGGCGATGCGCCGGGCCAGCGGGCTGGCGAAGATGCGGTCGTTGCCGGCGCTTTCCCGTCGTTCCCGCGAAAGCGGGAACCCAGTCCGTGCTTCCGCGAAACCGCTTTCGGAATGGACCCCCGCTTTCGCGGGGGTGACGGAGGGTGACGGCTGCGGTGCGGCGGGCTGGGCTGCGGGCGGCGGTGCGGGCCGGGAGGGGCGCACCGCTTCCAGCGCCGAGGCGTCCTCGCCCTCTTCCAGCAGCACGGCGATGGGTTGATTGATCTTCACCCCTTCGGTGCCGTCCGCCACCAGGATCTTGCCGAGGGTGCCCTCGTCCACCGCCTCGAACTCCATCGTCGCCTTGTCGGTCTCGATCTCGGCGATGACGTCGCCCGACTTGACGGCGTCGCCCTCCTTCTTCAGCCACTTCGCCAGCTTGCCCTCGGCCATGGTCGGCGACAGGGCGGGCATGAGAATTTCGATGGGCATGGCCTCAGCTCCTGTAGCAGACCGATTTGGCCGCCGCGACGACGTCGTCGGGCTGCGGCAGGGCCAGGCGTTCGAGATTGGCGGCATAGGGCATCGGCACGTCCTTGCCGGTGACGCGCAGCACCGGCGCGTCCAGCCAATCGAAGGCGTGTTCCATCATCAGCGCCGCCATCTCGGCGCCGATGCCGGCATAGGGCCAGCCCTCCTCGACATTGACCAAGCGGTTGGTCTTCTTGACCGAGGCGACGACGGTCTCGACATCGAGCGGCCGCAGCGAGCGCAGATTGATGACTTCCGCCTCGATGCCCTCGCCGGCCAGCCGCTCGGCCGCTTGCAGCGCCACATGCACCATGCGCGCATAGGCGGTGATGGTGACATGGCTGCCGGGGCGTTCGGTCTTGGCCTTGCCGATGGGGATGATGTAGTCGGGATCGGCGGGCATCTCGAAGCTCTGGCCGTAGAGCAGCTCGTTTTCCAGCACCACCACCGGGTTGGGGTCCTTGATGGCCGCGCGCAGCAGGCCGTAGGCGTCGGCCGCGGAATAGGGCGCCACCACCTTGATGCCGGGGCAATGCGCATACCAGCTGGCGAAATCCTGGCTGTGTTGGGCACCGACGCGCGAGGCGGCGCCGTTGGGCCCGCGGAACACGATCGGGCACGGCACCTGCCCGCCCGACATGTACAGGGTCTTGGCCGCCGAGTTGATGATGTGGTCGATGGCCTGCATCGAGAAATTGAAGGTCATGAACTCGACGATCGGCTTCAGCCCGGCGAAGGCGGCGCCGACGCCGAGGCCGGTGAAGCCGTATTCGGTGATCGGCGTGTCGATGACACGCTTCGGCCCGAACTCGTCGAGCAGGCCCTGGCTGACCTTGTAGGCGCCCTGGTACTGGCCGACCTCCTCGCCCATCAGCAGCACGTCGGCATCGGCGCGCATCTCGACGGCCATGGCGTCGCGCAGGGCTTCACGCACCGTCTTCTTGACCAGCGGCCCGGTGTAGGCCCGCTCTTCGGGCGCGGCACTCGGCGCCGCCCTCGGCGCGGCCGGAGCCGGCATCAGCGAACTCGCCGCCTCGGCCCGGGCAGGCGCCGGCGCCGCCTTGGCCGCCGCCCCTTCCATGGCGCCGGCCAGGGCGGTGCTGTCCTCGCCCTCCTCCAGCATCAGGGCGATCGGGCTGTGGACGGCGACGCCCTCGGTGCCGGCCGGCACCAGGATCTTGCCGAGACGCCCCTCGTCGACCGCCTCGAATTCCATGGTGGCCTTGTCGGTTTCGATCTCGGCGATGACGTCGCCGCTCTTGATGGCGTCACCTTCGTTTTTCAGCCACTTGGCCAGCGTGCCCTCGGTCATGGTCGGCGACAGCGCCGGCATCAGCACTTGGATCGGCATCGTCTCACCCCTCGATCAGAATGTCGGTCCACAGCTCGGCGGCGTCCGGCTCGGGGGTCGCCTGGGCGAAGTCGGAGGCTTCGGTCACGATCCCCTTGACCCGCTTGTCGATCTCCTTGAGGCCGGCCTCGTCGATCACACCGTCGGCCAGCAGCTTGTCCTTCAAGTGATCGATGGGATCGTGCTGCTCGCGCATCTTGGCCACCTCCTCCTTGGAGCGGTACTTGGCCGGGTCGGACATGGAGTGGCCGCGGTAGCGGTAGGTCTTCATCTCGACGACGAACGGCCCCTGCCCCGAGCGCACATGCGCGACGGCGTCGCGCGATTCGCGGTGTACCGCCAGCACGTCCATGCCGTCCACCGCCTTGCCGGGGATGCCGTAGGCCTCGCCGCGCCGGAACAGCTCTGGCGAGGCGGCGTGGCGCTCGGTCGAGGTGCCCATGGCGTATTTGTTGTTCTCGATGATGTAGAGGACCGGCAGCTTCCATAGCGCCGCCATGTTGAACGATTCGTAGACCTGACCTTGATTGAGCGCGCCGTCACCGAGATAGCAGAAGCAGATGCCGCCGTCGTCGCGGTACTTGTGGGCGAAGGCCAGGCCAGTGCCCAGCGGCACCTGGGCGCCGACGATGCCGTGGCCGCCATAGAAGCCCTTGTCGCGGCTGAACATGTGCATCGAGCCGCCCTTGCCCTTGGAATAGCCGGCGCTGCGCCCGGTCAGTTCGGCCATGACGCCCTTGGCCTCCATGCCGCAGGCCAGCATGTGACCGTGGTCGCGGTAGCTGGTGATGATGGAATCGCCCGGCTCGGCCAGGGCCTGCAGGCCGACCACTACCGCCTCCTGACCGATATAGAGGTGGCAGAATCCCTGGATCAGCCCCATGCCGTAGAGCTGGCCGGCCTTCTCCTCGAAGCGGCGGATCAGCAGCATGTCGCGGTAGAAGCCGATCTGGTCGTCCCTGGTGAATAGCGCCTCGACGGCACTGCCGCGGGCTTTCCGTTTTTGCGTGGCCATTGCCCCTCCCGAGATGCTGTATACGCCCGACCATACTCGCTAGCGCCATTTGCGCATCAATGCAACCCAAACGGCGGCGTAACGCATTGTTTCCAAAAGGGAAGTTGCCGCTTAACTAAATTGCGGTTAACGACGCTGCCGCGCAGGTTCCTTGCGCCACCGGCGCCGGCCCGCACCACAGATGGGGGCGCGCCGCGCAAAGTACAGCCGCGTGACGGGCGCGCCGGCGGGTCGGATCAAGAATGAAACGGTCAGCCACCGAAGCGGTGGTGGCCATCACGGGCGATCGGGGAGCAGGATCAGCGCCTCGTCCTCGCGGCCAAGGCCCAGCATGGCACGGGTGCGCTCTTCCAGCATGTCGGGGTCGAGGCTATCGGGACGCAGCAGCATGGCGCGGCGCTCCATGACTTCGCGCTGTCCCTCGAGGCGCGCCAGCGTCTGTTCGGCCTCGCCGATCTCGTGGCGTAGGCGCCACCAGGCGAGCAGGCCGCGATCGCCTTGTACCGTATGGTAGGCGAAATAGGCGGCGGCGCAGGCGCCGAGGAGCGGGCCGATCAGCCCCCTGGCATGACGGCGGATGTCGACGAGGAGCGTCATGCCTTGGATAGAATCACACGCCGATTCCGGGCGTCAACACGTCGGAGGCCCCGGCCGCAGATGGATTGCGATCTGTTGCAGAAATGCCTCAGGGGCCGCCGACGCCTCGGCGGTCCTGTCGGGCGCCGCCTCGCCAGTCGAATCGCCGTCACTCCCGCGAAAGCGGGAGCCCAATCCGGAGGCCTCTTGGCCATCGCGGCGGCACCCGGTCATATTGCCGCACGCCTCAGGAGTGGCTTCCCGCTTTCGCGGGAATGACGCTGGTGGAAGGTGTCTGGAACGCCTTCCCGCTAATCGGTGATGAGCCCAAGGGACCGGCGGATCCCTTCGACGGCCCCGGTTCTTGCGCCTCAGCGGCGGCGGATGACGCCGCGGCCGGCGTAGCGGGCGGCGCCGCCCAGGCCTTCCTCGATGCGGATGAGCTGGTTGTACTTGGCCAGCCGATCCGAGCGCGACAGCGAGCCGGTCTTGATCTGGCCGCAATTGGTGGCCACCGCCAGCTCGGCGATGGTGGCGTCCTCGGTCTCGCCCGAACGGTGCGACATCACCGCGGTGTAGCCGGCCTTGTGCGCCATCTCCACCGCTTCCAGGGTCTCGGACAGGGTGCCGATCTGGTTGACCTTGACCAGGATGGAATTGGCCAGGCCCTTGTCGATGCCCATGGCCAGGCGCTCGGGGTTGGTGACGAACAGGTCGTCGCCGACCAGCTGGCACTTGCTTCCGATGGCGTCGGTCAGCATCTTCCAGCCGTCGAGGTCGTCCTCGGCCATGCCGTCCTCGATCGAGATGATCGGGTACTTGGCGACGAAGCCTTCCCAGTATTTGACCATAGCGGCGGCGTCGAGGCTCTTGCCCTCGCCGGCCAGCTCGTATTTGCCGTTCTTGAAGAACTCGGTCGAAGCGGCGTCGAGGGCCAGCATGACGTCGTCGCCGGGCTTGTAGCCGGCGGCCTCGATGGCCTTCATTACATAGGAGATGGCCTCGTCGGTGCTCTTGAGATTCGGGGCGAAGCCGCCCTCGTCGCCGACGGCGGTGTTGTGGCCGGCATCCTTCAACAGCTTGCGCAGGGTGTGGAAGATCTCGGCACCCATGCGCACGGCGTCGGCGATGGACGGTGCCGACACCGGCATGACCATGAATTCCTGGATGTCGATGGGATTGTCGGCATGGGCACCGCCGTTGATGATGTTCATCATCGGCACCGGCAGCACCGAGGCGAAGGCGCCGCCGACATAGCGGTAGAGCGGTAGCCCGGCCTCTTCGGCCGAGGCCTTGGCGATGGCCAGGCTGACACCGAGGATGGCGTTGGCGCCGAGGCGGCCCTTGTTGGGGGTGCCGTCGAGGTCGATCATCGTCTGGTCGATGGCGATCTGGTCGTCGGCTTCCATGCCGGACATGGCATCGAAGATCTCGCCGTTGACGCTCTCGCAGGCCTTCAGCACGCCCTTGCCGCCATAGCGGCTCTTGTCGCCGTCACGCAGTTCCACCGCCTCGTGGGCACCGGTCGAGGCACCCGACGGCACGGCGGCGCGGCCGGACGCGCCGGACTCGAGGATCACTTCGACCTCGACGGTGGGATTGCCGCGGGAATCGAGAATCTCGCGGGCATGGATATCGGTGATCGCGCTCATGTGACCCCTTCCCAGACGGCTGAAATTGATGGCGCAGACATAGCCGGTGAGCGGGAGTTGCGCAAGCGGCTAGGGGCGACGGGGCCTTAACCACAGAGGCACAGAGACACAGAGGGGGCACAGAGAAGGAGAGAAGCGTCACTCCCGCGAACGAGCGTGTGAAGGAATCCCATTCTCCGTCACCCCCGCGGAAGCGGGGGTCCATTCCGCCTGCGCTTCAGCATCGAAATCGTGGTGAGATGCCGGTCAGTGCACCGCAGGTCGTGCCGCCGGCGGAATGGATTCCCGCTTTCGCGGGCCTGACGGCCATGGACCTTCTCTGTGCTGTCTCTGTGTCTCTGTGGTCAAAACGCCTTCACCACCCGATCCAGCCTCTGCAGCACGTCGAGCAGCGCCGGCATGGCCTTCAGCGGGATCATGTTGGGGCCGTCGGACGGCGCCGTGTCGGGATCGGGATGGGTCTCGACGAACACCGCCGCCACCCCCACCGCCACCGCGGCGCGGGCCATCACCGGCGCCATGGCGCGCTCGCCGCCCGAGGCGGTGCCCTGGCCGCCCGGCTGCTGCACCGAATGGGTGGCGTCCATGACCACCGGATAGCCGGTCTCGGCCATCTTCGGCAGCGCCCGCATGTCGGCGACCAGGGTGTTGTAGCCGAAGCTCGCCCCGCGCTCGGTCAACAGGATGCTTCGGTTGCCGGTGCTCTCGACCTTGGCGGCGACATTGGCCATGTCCCACGGCGCCAGGAACTGCCCCTTCTTGACGTTGACCGCCACTCCGGTGCGGCCGGCGGCCAGCAGCAGGTCGGTCTGGCGGCACAGGAAGGCGGGGATCTGCAGCACGTCCACCGCCTCGGCCACTGGCGCGCATTGCGCCTCGGTGTGGACGTCGGTGAGCACCGGGCAGCCGAAGGTGTCACGGATTTCGGCGAACACCGGCAGCGCCGCGTCGAGGCCGATGCCGCGCCGGCCGGAAACCGAGGTGCGGTTGGCCTTGTCGAAACTCGACTTGTAGATCAGCGGCATGCCCAGACGCGCCGTCATCTCGACCAAGGCCGCGGCGCATTCCAGGGCGTGGGCGCGGCTTTCCATCTGGCAGGGGCCGGCGATCAGCACCAGCGGCAGATCGTTGCCGATGGTGACGTTGCCGATGGTGACGTGGCGGGGTTGGGTCATGAAATTTCACCACAGAGGCACAGAGACACGGAGAAGGCACAAAGGGAACTGTATCGTCACTCCCGCGAAAGAGCCTGTGAAGGAATGCCCGCTATCCGTCATTCCCGCGAAAGCGGGAATCCATCCTCAGGAATGGACCCCCGCTTCCGCGGGGGTGACGATTAAGGGTGGATAACGGCATTTCTTCACGAACTCGAAAGCGCGAGTCCATTAACTCAGGCCTCTGGAAAATGGATCTCTGCTTTCGCGGGCATGACGCAAGAGGGTACTCGGTGTTTCCTCTGTGCCTCTGTGTCTCTGTGGTTAAGGTTTTCCTACACCAGCCGCGACTGGCGCACCGCGGCAGCGATGAACGAGGTGAACAGCGGGTGCGGGTCGAACGGCTTGGACTTCAGTTCGGGATGGAACTGCACGCCGACGAACCACGGGTGCGTCGGGATCTCGACGATCTCGGGCAACACGCCGTCGGGCGACATGCCCGAGAACGCCAGGCCGGCCTTCTCCAACCGCTGACGATAGTTGATGTTGACCTCGTAGCGGTGGCGATGGCGCTCCTGGATATTGGTGCTGCCATAGATCTCATGGGCACGGCTGCCGGCGGCGATGGCGCAATCATAGGCGCCGAGGCGCATGGTGCCGCCCAGATCGCCGGCGGCGGTGCGGCGTTCGAGATCGTTGCCGCGCAGCCACTCGGTCATCAGGCCGACCACCGGCTCGTCGGTCGGGCCGAACTCGGTCGAGCTGGCCTTGGGCAGGCCGGCGAGATCGCGCGCCACCTCCAGCACCGCCATCTGCATGCCGAAGCAGATGCCGAAATACGGCACCAGGCGCTCGCGGGCGAAACGCACCGCCGCCATCTTGCCCGAGGTGCCGCGCTCGCCAAAGCCGCCGGGAACCAGGATGCCGTGCATCGGCTCGAGATGCTGGACGGCGTCTTCCTTGTCGAAGATCTCGGCATCCATCCAGTTGAGCCGCACCCGGACGTTGTTGGCGATGCCGCCGTGGATCAGCGCCTCGGCCAGCGATTTGTAGGAATCGAGCAGGCTGGTGTACTTGCCGACGACGGCGATGGTCACCTCGCCCTCGGGGTGGCGGATGCGCTCGACGATGTTGGTCCAGCGCGACAGGTCGGGGTTTTGCGACTCGATGCCGAAATGGCGGCAGACCTCGTCGTCCAGGCCCTGCTCATGATAGCTGATCGGCACCTGATAGATGGTATCGACGTCCAGCGCCGGAATCACCGCCTGCTCACGTACATTGCAGAACAGCGCGATCTTCTTGCGCTCGCCGGCCGGGATCGGCCGGTCGGAGCGGCACATCAGCATGTCGGGCTGGATGCCGACGCTGAGCAGCTCCTTGACCGAATGCTGGGTCGGCTTGGTCTTGAGCTCGCCGGCCGAGGGGATGTAGGGCAGCAACGTCAAATGCACGAACATGGCGCGCTCGCGCCCGACCTCGTTGCCGAGCTGGCGGATGGCTTCGAGGAACGGCAGGCTTTCGATGTCGCCGACGGTGCCGCCGATCTCGCACAGGCAGAAGTCCTCGTCGGTGAGGTCCGACTTGATGAACTCCTTGATGGCGTCGGTGACGTGGGGAATGACCTGGACGGTGGCGCCCAGGTAGTCGCCGCGGCGCTCGCGGGCGATGACGTTGGAATAAATGCGCCCGGTGGTGATGTTGTCGCTCTGGCGCGAGGCGACGCCGGTGAAGCGCTCGTAATGGCCGAGGTCAAGGTCGGTTTCGGCGCCGTCGTCGGTGACGTAGACCTCGCCGTGCTGATAGGGGCTCATCGTGCCCGGATCGACGTTGAGGTAGGGGTCGAGCTTGCGCAGGCGCACCTTGAAGCCGCGCGCCTGCAGGCAGGCGCCGAGCGCCGCCGAGGCCAGGCCCTTGCCCAGTGAGGAGACGACGCCGCCGGTGATGAAGATGAAGCGTGTCATGAATCGCAATCACCATGGAGCCCCCGCTGCCGGAGGCTGGTCTCAATACGAAGGCGGCGCCGCAACGCCGCCGATGACGGAATTAGACTCCCCCGCGGCGGCGTTCGTCCCGCCCGACGGGTCAGCGCGTCGGCACCGCCGGCTGCGCCGGTTCCGCCGGCACCGTATCGGGCTGGCTCGGCACCGCCAGGGCGGGGTCGTCGATGATCGACGTCGGCCCCACCCGGTTGCTGGCGAGGATGGCCAGGAGCAGGCTCGTGGCGAAGAAGGCGGCGGCAAGGAATCCGGTGGTGCGGGTGAGCAGGTTGCCGGCGGCGCGGCCGCTCATCATGCCGCCGCCGCCGCCACCGATGCCGAGAACGCCGCCCTCGCTGCGCTGCAGCAAAATGATGCCGATCATGGCCAGGGCGATCAGCAGATGGATGACGAGAATGATTTGAATCATGACTCCACCACGGCTAGGCCTGCCCCCCGGGCAAACGAACTCGACCGGCGGGAGTATTAATCGCCCCCGCCCCCCCTGACTAGGGGCAACTTTCAACGATGGCCCAAAAATCTTCGGCCTTGAGGCTGGCGCCGCCGATGAGGCCGCCATCGACGTCGGGCAGGGCCAGCAACTCGCGGGCGTTGTCGGGCTTCATCGAGCCGCCGTAGAGGATGCGCATGCCCTGCCCCGCGTCTTGGCCGAGCATCGCGGCGATCTCGGCGCGGATGGCGGCATGCACTTCCTGCGCCTGCTCGGGGGAGGCCACCCGCCCGGTGCCGATGGCCCATACCGGTTCATAGGCGACGACGGTGTTGGCGGCGGTGGCGCCCTCGGGGAGGGAACCGCGCAACTGGGCGCGGTTCACCGCCAGCGTCTGGCCGGCGTCGCGCTGCGCCAGGGTTTCACCGATGCAGACGATGGCGATCAGCCCGGCGGCATGGGCGGCGGCGGCCTTGGCCTTGACCACCGCGTCGGTCTCGCCGTGGTCGCTGCGCCGTTCGGAGTGGCCGACGATGACGTAGCCGCAGCCGATGTCGGCCAGCATCGCCGCACTGGTGTCGCCGGTATGGGCACCGGAGGCCTTGGCATGGCAATCCTGGCCGCCGACGCCGACCGGCGCACCGGCCACCGCCTTGGCCACCACCGACAGCAAGGTGAACGGCGGGCAGACCAGCAGGTCGCAGCGCAACGCGGCATCCTTGGCCTTGGCGGCGATGCCGCCGGCCAGGGCGAGGCCGTCGGCCCCGAGGCCGTTCATCTTCCAGTTCCCTGCGATCAACGGGCGACGCGACGCCATCGGGCTTGGCTCCCTTCAGAATCTCTAGAATCTCTGCGCCGCTGATGTAGCACAGCGCCGCCGACTTTGCCACCCGGCCGGGGCGGTGGCACGGACGGCCTCTTGACGATTTTGCGAGTCATTTTCATTTACATGGCCAACGCGCCTAAGGTATATATCTCTCCAGAGGCGCCGAGCCTTGCCACCCAAGGGAAAAACTCCATGTACGTTTGCCTTTGCCACGGTTTCACCGATCACCAGGTCAAGGAACTGGCCAACGGCGGCACGCGCTCGGCGGCGCAGGTCTACCAGCATTTCGGAGTCCGCCCCCGCTGCGGCAAGTGCGTTCCCTATGTCCGCGACATGGTGAAGGACGGCCAGTCGGCGGTTGCCGCCGGCGGCTGTGGCGCCGGATGCCGGTGCGGCTGATCTCTTCCGAGACCTACGTCTAGGGACCCTTCCCCCACCATTCGACGCGCCCATATCTGCGACAGCGCAAGCCATCGCGGAGGCAGGGCATGAAGGGCGACCCCAAGATCGTCGCGCATCTCAACGCGGCCCTCAAGAACGACCTGACCGCCATCAACCAGTACTTCCTGCATGCGCGCATGCTGGAGAACTGGGGTTTCCATCAACTGGGCGAGCATATCTACAAGGAATCCATCGACGAGATGAAGCACGCCGATCGCCTGATCGAGCGCATCTTGTTCCTCGAAGGGGTGCCCAACCTGCAGGATCTCGGCAAGCTGTGGATCGGCCAGGACGTGCCGGAAATCCTGAAAAACGACCTGAACCTGGAGACGGAAGCGCGCAAGCAGCTCATGGCCGCCATCGCCGATGCGGAACAGTCGCCGGACTACGTCTCGCGACACCTGCTGCGCGAACTGCTGGACGATACCGAAGGGCACATCGATTGGCTGGAAACCCAGATCGGGCTGCTCGCCAGCGTCGGCACGCAGAATTATCTGCAAAGCCAGATGTGACCCATTCGCATCACCGAGCGCTTGGCCACCGTCAAGGCCAAGCGCGGCTGACCATCGTTAGAGTGCCCGCCTCGCAACTTGGGACGGGTACTCATGGGCAATCGCGCCGGTCTTCTCGACGCGGGCATCGTCATTCTGCTGGCGACCATCGCCGCGCGGATTCTGGGCTCGGCACAGCCGGAAACGATGATCGCCGGCTATGTCGTCACCGCCGCCACCGCCGCCGCCATTCCGGTGGCGGTTTGGTCGCTGCGCATGGGATTCAGGAAGGGATGAGCACCCGCGCCGCCGCGCTCATCCTCCTGGAGCGCGGAGCTCCAGTTCCGCATTCCGCGTTGCGGACCTGGTCCGCGCACCGGTTCTACCGCGCTGCATCCAAAGTGCGTAGGCGCCCGGCCGCCGCCGCGCCGGCCCAGCGGCCGGTGGACAGGCAGGCCTGCAGCAGATAGCCGCCGGTCGGCGCCTCCCAGTCGAGCATCTCGCCGGCGACGAACACGCCGGGGCGCCGCCGCAGCATCAACGTCGCGTCGACATCGGTGAAACACACGCCGCCGGCCGAGGAGATGGCCTCGGCAACCGGCCGCGGCGTCGACAGCGGCAGGCGCAGGCCCTTGATCGCCGCCGCCAAGGCCGGCGCGTCGTCGACGGCGCCGGGGGCGAAGCCGCGCAGCAGCGCCGCCGTACCGGCCGGCAGGTTCAGGGTCTTTTTCAGGTAGGTCGACAACGAGGCACGCTGCCGTGGCCGCCGCAGCCGCTCGCCGAGTTGCGCGGCCCCGAGGTCGGGCTTGAGATCGAGCAGCAATTCGGCGCGGCCGTCCCGCTCGATGGCCTGGCGCAGCGCCGACGACAGCGCGTAGACGGCGCCGCCCTCGATGCCGTAGGCGGTGAGCACCGCCTCGCCGCGCAGGGTGCGGCCGGCGAAGGACAGGGCGATGTTCTTGAGCGGCAGCCCGGCGAAGCCGGCGGCAAGCCCGGCCGGCCAGGCAATGTCGAAGCCGCAATTGGCCGGCTCGAGCGGCGCCACGGCAATGCCGGCCGCCGCCATCGGCGCGGCCCAGGCGCCGTCGGAGCCGAGATTGGGCCAACTGGCGCCACCCAGCGCCAGGACCGCCGCCACGGCCCGCACCGCGCCGTCGTCGAACAGCAGGGCGTCGCCGGCGAAGCCCAGCCAGCGCCGACGCGGATGGAAGGCCACGCCCGCCGCCTTCAGGCGCCGCAGCCAGGCGCGCAATAGGGGCGCCGCCTTGAAGTCGTCGGGAAACACCCGGCCGGAGGTGCCGACGAAGGTGCCGATGCCCAAGCCTGCGGCCCAGTCGCGCACCGCCTGCGGCGGGAACGCCGCAATCATGGGTCGCAGAGTCTCGCGCGCCGGGCCGTAGCGATCGAGAAAGGCCGGCAACGGCTCGGAATGGGTGAGATTGAGCCCGCCGCGCCCGGCCAGCAGGAACTTGCGCCCGGCCGAGGGCATGGCGTCGAACACATGCACCGACGCGCCGGCCGCCGCCGCCGCTTCCGCCGCCATCAACCCGGCGGGGCCGGCACCGACGACGACGACGCTGCCCGACAGGTCGCGCATCACGCCGCCCGCCGCCGCAACGTCACCGCCGCCACGCCGGCGATGACCAGGGCCAGCGCCACCAGCTTGTTGGCATCCATGCGCTCATCCAGCCACCACGCCGATAGCAACAGCCCGCAGATGGGGACGCCGAGGAACGCCAGCGACGAGGTCACCGCCGGCAGGGCGCGCGTCACCGTGATCACCGCCCAGAAGCCGAAGGCCGAGGCGAGAACCGCGTTGTAGACGATGACGAAGACGCTGGTGGCGTTCCACGCGATGGCCGGCGCGCCCTCGAAGATCAGGGCGAGCGGCAGCAGTGTCACGATGCCGACCAGCATCTGCCACGGCGCCAGGGCCAGCGACGACGAGCGCCAGCGATGGCCGCGGGTATGCAGGATCGATATCGCCCAGGCCGCCGCCGCCGCCAGTAGCAGGGCATTGCCGGTGACGGCGTCGCCGTCGTTCCAGTCGAAGCTGGTCGGATCGAACATCACCGCCACGCCGGCGAGGCCGACGATGACGCCGAGCCCGCCCACGCGCCCCAGCGGCTCGCGCAGGAACGCCACCGCCCCCGGCGCCACCCACAAGGGCGTGGTGTAGGCGAGGATGGCCGAGCGCCCGGCCTCGACATACTGCAGGCCGAGATTCATGAAGGCGGTGAACGCCGCCATCTGCAATACCCCGAGCGAGATCACCACCGGCCAGTCGGCGCGCGGCGGCACCCACAGGCGCTGCCCCGCCGCCTTGGCCACCACGGCCAGCAACACCGCCGCCAGCGCCAGGCGGATGAGGCCCAGCCACAACGGCGGGATGTAGAGCAGCCCGACCTTCAAAATCGGCCAGTTGGCGCCCCAGATAAGGATGATGGCGGCGAGCAGCAGCAGGGCGAGACGGTTCATCGCCGGCACCATGCGCGGGTGCGCCACCGGCTGCAAGCGGAACCGCCGCCATCATCGCCCATGGCCGACACGAGCCTTCGTGGGTTCCCTCCCCGCGTCACCCCCGCGAAAGATCGTGTTGAAGGAATCGATCGATTGTTTCGTCATTCCCGCGAAAGCGGGAATCCATTCCGCCGCCTGCACGACCTGCGGTGCTCTGGCCGGCCTCCGACCACGATTTCGATGCTGAAGCGCCGGCGGAATGGACCCCCGCTTCCGCGGGGG
>JAKFEE010000015.1:0-111173 GCA_036675815.1 Rhodospirillaceae bacterium | reverse complement strand
TGTTTCATGGCTGTCCCCCTGACGGTGTGAGGCCGGCTATCGGACCTCGTGCAATCCCATCAGTTTGGGGACAGCCGCCCCTATTGTCTCTTGGAGCGATGGGGCCCGATTACCCCATCTCCGCTTGACAGAGTCCCGCCGTTACTGGGGTGGCGGCAGTTGCTCGACTTCGACGCTGTCGCGGCGCACTGGCGTCGGCAGGGGCGCCGGCTCGGGTTCCGTCGGCGCCACGGCGGCGGGAGCCGCAGACAATGGCCGCGCCTGTCCCCCTGCGCGGTTGCGTTCGATGGACTTGATCCCGTAGGCGATGCCATCGGGGATGCCACAGCCGCCCAGCGTCAGCAAGCTAGCCAAGATCAAGGCGCCGGAAAACCAACGGTGCATGAATTGGACTCCTTCATTGCCGCCGGAGCCAGGGTTATCATCGACCTCGCCTCGGGAAAAGTGTCGCTTTTGGTGCTTGACGGCCGTGGCCGTCCGGGCGATGACCATCACAACTGGGGGAGGACTGGCATGGTCGGTGAAGCGTTTTTCTGGATCGGCATGGGTTATGCCGCGGTCGGTATCGGATTCTCGGTCTGGTATTACGTTTTCAAGAAACAGTCGGGCGGCCCCAACGACTGAGCGCCGCTCAGATCTCCTGCACCTCGATCACCCCGGGTAGCGTGCGCAGCGTTCCAATGGTCTGCGCCGACAGGCTGTAGGTCGCCTTGAGGGCGACCTCGACCTCACGATTGTCGAACTTGGGCACCAGGACGATGCGGCCGCGCCCGCGGGGCTCCTTGGCCAGGAGTTGCCGCAGCGTCGACAGCGGGGACGTCTCGCTGATGTAGACGCGAACCCCCGCCGCCGTCTTTGCCGCCGCCTGGTCCAACGATTCGATGTGCTGGCAGCTCAGGCGCAGTTGCTCGTCCTCGAGGCGTGCATCCGCAGTAAGCAGCAGCGGCTGCCCCGAATCGAGCAATTCGCGCCCCGTGGCCAGCACCTCGGAGAAGGCCATGACCTCGAAAACGCCGCCGGCGTCCGAGAAGGTGATGAAGGCGTAGCGGCTGCCCTTGACCGAGGTGCGCTCCTTCCGCGACATCATCGTACCGGCTAGCTTGATGCGGCCGGGGCCGCCCGACTGCAGATGGCGCACGATCTCGGACGACTTCAGGGCGCCGAGGCGCTTCAGCGCCTTGGCGTAGGCATCCATCGGATGCCCCGAGAGGTAAAAGCCCACCGCATCGAGTTCATTGGCCAGGCGCTCCGCCTGGCTCCAGTCCGGGCAGTTGGGCAGGGCCAGCTTGGGCTGGACGGCGCCGCCGAACAGGCTGACCTGGGCGCTGGTGCGCTCCTCGGCGGCGTTGGCGGCGGTGCCGAGGATGATGTCGATGCCGTTGAACACCCGCGCCCGATTGGGCTCGAGCGAGTCGAGGGCGCCGGCCTTGATGAGGTTTTCCACTTGGCGGCGGTTGATCGCCTTCGGGTCGATGCGGCGGGCGAAATCCGAGATGTCCTTGAACCGCCCGCGCGCCTCGCGCTCCTCGACCAAAGCCCGCATGGCGCTCTCGCCGACGTTCTTGAGCGCCGCCAGGGCATAGCGCACCGCCCCATCCTCGACGGCGAAATCCGCCCGTGACTTGTTGACGTCGGGCGGCAACAGCTTGATTTTCAACCGATCCAACTCGACCCGGAACACGTCGAGCTTGTCGGTATTGGCCATTTCGTAGGTCATCGACGCCGCCATGAACTCGGCGGCATGATTGGCTTTCAGCCATGCGGTCTGATAGGCGACCAGGGCGTAGGCCGCGGCGTGCGACTTGTTGAAGCCGTAACCGGCAAACTTGTTGACCTGATCGAAGATGTCCGAGGCATTCTGCGCGTCGACTCCGCGCTCCACGGCGCCGTCGACGAACAGCTTGCGCTGGGCGTCCATCTCCTCCTTGATCTTCTTGCCCATGGCCCGGCGCAGCAGGTCGGCGCCGCCGAGTGAGTAGCCCGACAGCTCCTGGGCGATCTGCATCACCTGCTCCTGGTAGATCATGATCCCGAAGGTCTCCTTCAGGATCTTCTCCAGGCGCGGATGCAGGTAGTCCGGTTCCTCATGGCCGTGCTTGCGCTTGATGTAGGCGGGAATGTTGTCCATGGGGCCGGGGCGGTACAGCGCCACCACGGCGATGATGTCCTCGAAGGCGTCGGGCTTCAGGTTGCGCAGCACGTCGCGCATGCCCGTGCTTTCCAACTGGAACACGCCCACCGTCTCGCCGCGCGCCAGCAACTCGTACGAGGCCTTGTCATTCAGCGGAATCGCCGAAAGATCGACCTCCAGGCCCTTGGTCTTGCTGACGTGCTTCACCGCCGTCGCCAGCACCGACAGCGTTTTCAGGCCGAGGAAATCGAACTTCACCAGGCCGGCCGATTCCACCCACTTCATGTTGAACTGGGTGACCGGCATGTCCGAGCGCGGATCGCGATACAGCGGCACCAGCTCGTCGAGCTCGCGGTCGCCGATGACGACGCCGGCGGCGTGGGTCGAGGCGTGGCGGTAGAGGCCTTCCAGCTTCATCGCCAGATCGATCAGATTGGCCACGGTCTCGTCGCAATCGCGCTGCTCGCGCAACAGCGGCTCGCGCTCCAGCGCCTGATCGAGGGTGACCGGATCGGCCGGATTGTTCGGCACCAGCTTGCAGATGCGGTCGACCTGGCCGTAGGGCATCTGCAGCACGCGACCGACGTCGCGCAGGACGGCGCGAGCCTGCAGCTTGCCGAAGGTGATGATCTGCGCCACCTGCCGGTAGCCGTAGCGCTCCTGGACGTAGCGGATCACTTCCTCGCGGCGGTCCTGGCAGAAGTCGACGTCGAAGTCGGGCATCGACACACGTTCGGGGTTGAGGAAACGCTCGAACAGCAGCCCCCAACGCATTGGATCGAGGTCGGTGATCGACAGCGCCCATGCCACCGCCGAGCCCGCGCCCGAGCCGCGCCCCGGCCCCACCGGGATGCCATGCATCTTGGCCCATTTGATGAAGTCCGACACGATCAAGAAATAGCCGGGGAAGCCCATCTGCTCGATGATGCCGAGCTCGTAGTCGAGGCGCTCGCGGTAAGGTCGCGCCGCCTCCTCCTGCTCGTCCGGGCTCATCTCCGGCTGGAGCACGTGCACTCTGAGGCGCTGGTCCAGCCCCTCGACGGCTTGCCGGCGCAGTTCCTCGGCTTCGGGGCGTTCGGCCTTGAACGGCGGCAGGATCGGCTTGCGCTTCTGTACCATGAAGGCGCAGCGCCGGGCGATGGTGAGCGTGTTGTCGCAAGCCTCGGGCAGATCGGCGAACAGCTCGCGCATCTCTTCGGCCGATTTGAAATAGTGTTCGGGCGTCAGCCGCCGCCGCTCCTGCTGGGCGATGTAGGCGCCCGCCGCGATGCAGATCAGCGCGTCATGCGCCTCATACATGCCGCGATTGGCGAAGAACGGCTCGTTGGTGGCGACCAGCGGCAGATCATGCGCATAGGCGAGATCGATCAAGGGTCCCTCGATACGATCCTCGACCTCTATGCCATGGCGCTGAAGCTCGACATAAAGCCGGCCGGGGAAGGCCTTGGCGAGGCTCAGCAAGCAGGCTTTGGCCTTGTCCGCCTGACCACCGGCCAGCAACCGACCGACCGGTCCGGCGGCGCCACCGGTGAGGCACAGCAGGCCATCGCCGTGCGCCATGAGATCGGCCAGATTGACCTGCGGCAAGTCGCCCGATTCACCGTCGAGATAGGCCTTGCTGACCAGCTTCAACAGATTGGCATAACCGACCTCGCTCTGGCACAGCAGCACCAGCGGGTCGGGGTCGGGCCGGCGTCCAAGCTCGGGGCGGCCGAAGCCGCCGCGCTCCTCGGCCTCGCGGCGCAGCCCCAACTGGCAGCCGATGATCGGCTGTATGCCGGCGTCGGCGCAGGCCTGCGAGAACTCCAGCGCACCGAACAGATTGGCGGTGTCGGCGATGCCCATGGCAGGGAAGCGCATCTTGCCGCAGAGCTTGACCAGCTCCTTGACCTTGAGGGCGCCCTCGGCCAGCGAATAGGCGGTATGGACGCGGAGGTGGATGAAATCGGGGTGCGGCATGCGCGCATTATGGCGGCGCCAGTCGGCTAGGCAACAGCCCTGCCGAGACGGCGAGGCGATTATCCGCGCCAGGGATCGATGATGTCGATCCCACATCCTTCAAAATCAAGGACGTTACGCGTAGCCACCGCCGCACCACGTGAGTGCGCGATAGGTGCAATTTGGGCGTCGGATTGCGATATTGGCCTGCCGGCACGACGACGTGCTGCCGCAATTTCGGCGTAAGCTTGCCGCTGCAACGCCGTCGAAGGGCAACACGCGCCCGTCGAAATCCTGGCCGAACATTGCGCGTGCCGCAGCTTCCAAGGCATCACGACGCCGCCCGTCAGCAAGCAAGGCAAGCCCGTAAAGAATCTCGGATTGGGTGATGGCGGTGGTGAAGGTGCCGAAGGGCGGGCAGCTTGCCAACCATGTCATCACTCTGACGTCGAGGCGCGGTCGCATGAGCTCCGACAGCACATTGGCGTCGAGTACGATCATTCGTCGAAGGACGGCGGGTCGCGCATGGGCTCGCGCGGCAGGTGCGGCAGATCAATACCGCCCAATGGCTCGAAGCGGCTACGGATCGCCTCAGCCAGATTCCTGGCGCGCGGCTCCGCAGCCAAGGCGCTCCGGAGAATGTCGCGCGCTTCCTCTTCCATGGAGCGACCGTGTGTGGCCGCACGCAGCCTGAGTCGGCGTTTCAGCGGATCGTCGAGATTGCGGATGGTGATGCTGGCCAACGGAGCGCTCCTGCAATCGATGCTATCAACGTATTCATTGCAGACAGCTGGGCAAGACCGGGATCACCTGCTGCGTCAAACAGCCTGGGGGATACGGCAAGGGGACGGCCTCGCCGGTCCAGCCAAGCACATGGCGAGCGCACCGGCTAACGATCCGCTCGCGTATGCCACACCCGCAGCACGTAAATGACAGAATCCCGGATCTCGTAACGCATCTCATAGCGCCCGACGAGCAGCCGCCTCACCTCCCGCGGTTGGAATTCGAAAAGCTGTTCGCCGAGACGGGGATTGTTCAGCAGGATGCTCGGCGCCTTCAGCGTCTGCACCGCCCGCGCCGCCGCCGGCTTGTTCACCGACGCCAAGAATTCGTACAGGCGGGTCAGGTCGGAAAGCGCCTTACTGGTCCATTTCAGGTCCATCAGCGTGGTGCTGACCGCGGTTCGTCGGCGTCCAGACTGTCAGCCCACGCCTGCACGGCCAGATGGTCGACAACACGGCCCGCATCCACGTCAGCGAGTGCCTCGCGGGTCAACCGCTCGCGCTCTTCTTCTTGGGCAAGCCAAGCCGACAGCGCCTGTTTCACGATCCAGCCGCGCGAGCGATCAAGCCGTTCGGCCATCTGGTCGACCTTCTCGGCCAGCGAAAGCGGCACATGAGCGGTCAGTGCTTTGGTTTCTGTCCGTGCCATGGCGAAGCCCTTCACCGTGATTCAATCTTAATCATGTCGTTCAGAATCGATGCGTGCAAGTCGCCTCATCTCGGGTGCGGGGTTGCTGCTTCCGGTTCGCCGGGGGTAAACCGGGAGCAGCAGGAGAGGACGCCGCCATGACCGCAGACGACGACATCGAGATCATCGAGAAGACCGCCGCCTACAGCGGCTATTTCCGCATCGATCGCTATCGCCTGCGCCATCGGCGCTTCGACGGAAACTGGAGCCGACCGGTGGTGCGCGAGGTGTTCGAGCGTGGCCATGCCGCGGGGGTGCTCCTGTATGATCCCGACCGCGACACCGTGGTCCTGATCGAGCAGTTCCGCGCCGGGGCGATGGCCGCCGGCCGCTCGGCCTGGATGATCGAGGTCGTCGCCGGCATCATCGAGGAGGGCGAGACGCCCGAGGACGTGGTCCGTCGTGAAGCCGTGGAGGAGGCCGGCTGCCATATCACCGATCTGGTGCCGGTGGTCGCCTATCTGTCCAGCCCCGGCGGCGCCAGCGAAAGCTGCGCTTTGTTCTGTGGCCGCATCGACTCGACCGAGGTTGGCGGCCATTACGGCGTACATGACGAGGACGAGGACATCCGCGCCTTCGTCGTGTCGGCCGACGAGGCCATCGCCATGCTGGGCGATAGCCGCACCGCCAACGCCGTCACCATCATCGCCCTGCAGTGGCTGGCGCTCAACCGCGAGTCCCTGCGCCGGCGGTGGGTGCGGGCGGCTTTACCCGAGCGGCCGGCTTGATCGACACGGCGCGCACCGCTACTTTCGCCGTTCTCGCAGGTGAGGCTCGTCATGACCGACATACGCAATGGCTTTCTGGAAACCATCGGACAGACCCCGCTGATCAAGCTGAGGCGCGCCTCCGAGGCGACCGGTTGCACCATCCTGGCCAAGGCGGAGTTCCTGAACCCCGGCGGGTCGGTCAAGGACCGCGCCGCCCTGTTCCTGGTGCGTGACGCCGAGGCGCGCGGCCTGTTGAAGCCCGGCGGCGTCATCGTCGAGGGCACCGCCGGCAACACCGGCATTGGGTTGGCCCTGGTCGCCAATGCCCTGGGCTACCGTACGGTGATCGTCGTCCCCGAGACGCAGAGCCAGGAAAAGCTGGACATGCTGCGCATCTGCCGCGCCGACCTGCGGCTGGTGCCGGCCGTGCCCTACTCCAATCCGGGCAACTACGTCCATGTCGCCGAGCGGCTGGCCAAGGAACTGGCGCAGACCGAGCCGGGCGGCGCCGTGTGGGCCAACCAGTTCGACAATCCGGCCAACCGCGAGGGCCACTGCCACACCACCGGCCCGGAGATCTGGGAGCAGACGGGCGGCAAGATCGACGCCTTCACCTGCGCCGTCGGCACCGGCGGCACCCTGGCCGGCATCGCCATGGCGCTCAAGGAGCGCAAGCCGGCGGTGCGCACCGTCCTCGCCGACCCCATGGGGGCGGCGCTCTATAGCTGGATCAAGACCGGCGAGCTCAAGTCCGAGGGCAGCTCGATCACCGAGGGCATCGGCCAGGGCCGCGTTACCCGAAATCTCGAGGGCGCTCCCATCGACGATGCGCTGCGCATCACCGACGAGGAGGCGCTGCCGGTGATCTTCGATCTGGTCAAGGACGAGGGCCTGATCGTCGGCCTGTCGTCGGGCATCAACGTGATGGCGGCGATCAAGATCGCGCGCGACATGGGACCGGGACACACCATCGTCACCATCCTCGCCGATTACGGCACGCGCTATCAAAGCAAGCTGTTCAATCCCACCTTCCTGCGCGAGCGCAATCTGCCCGTGCCGGACTGGCTGTCGTAACCATCCAGCCCAGGACGCGCCCCATGGACTATGCGAATCCCAATGCCCTGGTCAGCACCACATGGTTGGCGGACCATCTGAGCGCACCCGACGTGCGGGTGGTGGACGCCAGCTACTACATGCCGATCCAGAACCGCAGCGCGCGCGAGGAGTATGGCAGCCGGCACCTACCGGGAGCGGTGTTCTTCGACATCGATGACATCGCCGATGCCGCCAGCCCCTATCCGCATATGCTGCCGCCACCCGCAAAATTCGCCAGCAAGGTGCGCAAGTTGGGTTTGGGCGACGGCAACCGCATCATCGTCTACGACGGCACCGGCTTCGCCAGCGCCGCGGCGCGGGTATGGTGGATGTTCCGCCATTTTGGCCACAAGGACGTGGCGGTGCTCGACGGCGGCCTGCCCAAGTGGCTGAGCGAAGGCCGCCCGATCGACAATCTGCCGCCGATGCCGCGCGAGCGCCACTTCATGGCGCGCGTCGACACCACCAGGGCGCGCACCGCCGAAGACCTGCTGGCCAATCTCGAAACCGGGCGGGAGCAGGTGATCGACGCCCGTTCGGCCGGCCGCTTCCACGGCCGTGACGCCGAATTATGGCCGGGTAAGAAGGTCGGCCACATTCCCGGCAGCATCAATCTCCCCTTCGGCGAGTTGATCGACGAGGCCAGCCGCACCATGCTGCCCGCCGACCAATTGCGCGCGGCCGTCGACCGCGCCGGCGTCGACTTCACCCGCCCCGCCGTCACCACCTGTGGCTCGGGCGTCACCGCCTGTGTGCTGGCCTTGGCGCTACACCTCCTCGGCCATCGCCAAGTTGCGGTCTACGATGGCTCCTGGGCGGAATGGGGCGCACGCGAAGACACGCCGGCGGTCAAGGACTGACGCGCCGAAGCTTCTCATACGTTTGAACAGGCCGAAGGCGGTTGATGGCGCGATAGGCTCTGCCCAGCTGATTCGAAAGGGGCTATGATAGCCCGAAAGCTTCGTAGAGGAGGCCACATGCGCAAACCGAAAGCCAAGGCCGTCGCCCGCGACGCCACCGCCGCCGTTTCCTTCCTCACCCTGCTTCTGGTGTCCGTCGCCATCCTGCTGGGCTGAGTTGCTTGACTGGCACGGGGTGGGCTGCGATGTGATGGGCAGGCAGCCCCTTTCCCCGAGCCGGAGACCATGAGCGACAACGACACCCGCCGCGACGACACCACGCTCGTCCATGCCGGCAGCCATCCCGACCAGCAGTTTGGCGCGGTCAACCCGCCGGTCTATCACGTCTCCACCGTCACCTTTCCGACGGTCGCCGCGCTGGAACAGGCGACCGAGCGGCGATTCGACAGCCGGCTCTACTATGGCCGCTACGGCACGCCGACGACGTTCGCGCTGGAGGAAGCCGTAGCCGAGTTGGAGGGCGGCGTGCGCAGCGTGGCCACCTCTTCGGGGCTGGCCGCCGTATGCGCGACCCTATGCGCCTTCCTCAAAGCCGGCGACCACCTGCTGATGGTCGATACCGTCTACGGGCCGACGCGCAAGTTCTGCGACTCGGTCCTGCGCAATTTCGGCGTAGAGACCACCTATTACGATCCCGCCATCGGCGCCGGCATCGCTGGTCTGATACGGCCCAACACGCGCCTGGTGTTCCTCGAATCGCCGGGCTCGCTGACCTTCGAGATCCAGGACGTGCCGGCCATCGCCGACGCGGCGCACGCCGCCGGGGCCGTGGTGGCCATGGACAACACCTGGGGCACGCCCTTGTACTTCAAGCCATTCCGCCACGGCGTCGACATTTCGGTCCAGGCGGCGACGAAATACATCGTCGGCCACGCCGACGCCATGCTCGGAATGGTTACGACCGCACGCGAAGACCATTGGAATCGGGTGAAGAACACCGTGGTCGCCTTCGGCTACAGCGCCGGTGCCGACGAGTGCTATCTCGGCCTGCGCGGCCTGCGCACTCTGGCGGTACGGCTGGAGCGCCACCAGCGCACCGGGCTTGCCCTGGCGGAATGGCTGGCCGGCCGCCCCGAGGTGGTGCAGGTCCTGCATCCGGCCCTGCCCTCCGATCCCGGCCACGCCCTGTGGCGGCGCGATTTCACCGGCGCCTGCGGCCTGTTCGGCCTCATCCTGAAGCCGGTGGAAAAACATGCGGTGGCCGCCATGCTGGATGGCATGACGCTGTTCGCCATGGGCTACAGTTGGGGCGGCTACGAAAGCCTGATCCTGCCGGCCGAGATTCACCGCACCGCCACCGCGTGGAATCCGCCCGGACCGGTGCTGCGCCTGCACGCCGGCCTGGAAGCCGTGGAAGACCTCAAGGCCGACCTCGACGCGGGGCTGGCGCGCCTGCGGGGATAGGCAACGCTTGGAGCGCGGAGCTCCAGCTCCGCTAGCGCATTGCGGAGCTGGAGCTCCGCGCTCGGCTCAGGCGTCGCTCAGATTGAGGCGGCGTTCGATGCGTTCGACGCGATCGCCAAGCCTGTCGAGCTGGCCCTGAATCCTTGCGTCGGTCTCCGCACTGGCGCCCAGATCGCGCCGAATGGCCGCCTGCCCTTGCTCCAGCGCCGTCAGTCGTCCCTTGACCTCGCGGGTATCCGCCCGCAGTTCGTCGACGGCGGCCCGGATGTAGCGCAGGTGCTGCAGGACGAGATTGTCGGGATCGGCCATACCTCGCTCCTTGCACACAGAATGGGGCCGAAGGACGGTAATGTCCAGAATGCCTCAGCGCCGCACCGCCTTTGCCGCCAGCGACAGCACGAACAGCGCCGCCGCGGCGACGACGATCGACGGGCCGGACGGCGTGTCATAGGCGAACGAGCCGCCGAGGCCGGCAAACACCGCCAGCGCCCCGGCCAGCGCCGCCAGCACCGCCATGGTCTCGGGCGTGCGGGCGAAGGCGCGGGCCGTCGCCGCGGGGATGATGAGCAGCGCGGTGATCAGCAGGGCGCCGACGATCTTCATGGCCACGGCGACGACCAGGGCGAGCAGCAGCATCAGCCCCAGCCTCGCCAGCATCACCGGCTCGCCTTCCACCGCCGCCAATTCCTCGTTCACCGTCATGTGCAACAGGGGGCGCCACAGCGGGACCAGCCCCAGCAGCACGCCGCCGCCGCCGCCCCAGATCCACCATAGATCGTCAGGTCCCACCGCCAGGATATCGCCGAACAGATAAGCCATCAGATCGAGGCGCAGATCTGTCATGAAGGCGAGGCCGACCAAGCCGATGGCCAAGGCCGAATGCGACAGGATGCCGAGCACGGTGTCGGCGGTGAAGCGGCGTGGCCGGTGCATCGCCGCCAGGACCGCGGCAATGGCCCCGCAGGCGATGACGATGCCGGCGGTGGCGCCGACGTCGAGAGCCAGGCCGAGGCCGACACCCAGCAACGCGCTATGCGCCAAGGTGTCGCCGAAATAGGCCATGCGCCGCCAGACGACGAAGCAGCCGAGCGGCCCGGCCACGATGGCGACGCCGAGACCGGCGAGCAGCGCCCGCAGCAGGAATTCATCCATGACGCTGATCCCGCTCATTGGCGACGCAGCCGTCCGGCCCGTGCCGATGGTCGTGGTGATGCGCGTACACTGCCAGATTGGCCGCGGCAGGGGTGCCGAACAGCGCGGCGTAGGCGGGATCGCGACTGACCGCCTGCGGCGTCCCGGCGCAACATACGTGGTGGTTGAGGCAGATGACCTGATCGGTGGCAGCCATCACCAGATGCAGGTCGTGCGACACCATCAGCACGCCGCAGCCGGTGTCGTCGCGCAGCTTGGCGATGGCGGCATAGAGCTCGGCCTGCCCCACCATGTCCACGTTGCCAACGGGTTCGTCCAGCACGAGAAGATCGGGCCGGCGCAGGGCGGCGCGGGCCAGCATCACCCGCTGCAGCTCGCCCCCGGAAATGTCGTGCACCTGACGGTCGAGAACATGGGCCGCCCTGACTCCCGCCAGCGCCGCAGCCACCTCGCCGTCTCCACCTCGCCGCAATGCCAGCGCCAGAAAGCGGCGCACGGTGAGCGGCAGCGACGGATCGATGCTGAGGCGCTGCGGCACATAGCCCACGCGCAGGCCCGGCCGCCGCCACACCGTCCCCGCCTGCGGCTGCACCAGGCCCAGCACCGCCTTGAGCAACGTGGTCTTGCCTGCCCCGTTCGGCCCCACGACGGTAACGATATTGCCCGCCGGCACCTGCAGACTGACCTCATCCAGAAGCGTGTTGCCGTTGGCGATCACGGCAACGCCTCGGACCTCGATCAATGCATCAGCCGGCATGGCCGCGCCCCGTTGAACCGACTTCGGCATCACAGGCCGGACACAGTCCCTCGACCTCGACCGTCTGCCCGGCCACGGTGAAGCCCAACCGCGCGCTGGCATGGGCAATGGCGTCGTCGATGGCCGCATCATCCAACTCGGCGGCACGGCGGCAGCGCGTACAGATGAGGAAATGGCCGGTATGGGCGACGCCGGGATGCTGACAGCCGACAAAGGCGTTGAGGCGGGCGATGCGGTGCACCAGTTGCTGCTCCAGCAAGAAATCGAGGGCGCGGTAAACGGTGGGCGGCGCCGCCGCCTGCCCCGCCTCCTGCAGCGCGGCAAGAATGGCATAAGCGCCGATCGGGCCGTGGCTGCGCCACACGAGTTCCAGCACCCGCAGCCGCAATGGCGTCAGGCGCGCGCCGCGCCGCCGGCAGGCGGCCTCGGCGGCGGCCATGGCGCCGTCGACACAGCGGCCATGGTCGTGATCCGGCGATGGAAATGCCTGCGATCGGCTTGGCGACGTCATGCAACCCTTTTCCCGCACCTGATATGTTATACTATAGCTTTCACCTGCCTCGTACCGCAAGTGGACCCCATCCGATGCGCCGCGTGCTTCTCGCACTCATCCTGCTGCTGACCTTTCCTGCCGCCGCCGACACCCCGGCCGTCGTCGTCACCGTCAAACCAGTGCACGCCCTCATCGCCGGAGTGATGCAGGGCGTCGCCGAACCCGAGCTGCTGATCGACGGGGCCGTCTCGCCGCATACCTATGCCCTGAAGCCCTCCGACGCCCGACAGTTGGCCAAGGCCCGAGTGGTGTTCGTGGTGGGCGCCCGCCTGGAAGGTTTCCTCGACAACGTGCTGGAAAATCTCGCGTCGGGGACGCGGGTGGTCGAGATGGCGGGCCTGCCCGGCATCCGGACCTTGCCGGTTCGCCAGGGCGGGCTATGGGAGGCTGAGGAGCACCTGCACGACGAGCATGCACATGGCGAACAGGGGGACGAGGAAGACATCCGCGACGCCATCGACCCACATCTCTGGCTGGACCCGGCCAATGCCCGCCTTCTGGTGGAGGCGGCTGCCGAAGCGCTGGCCGAGGCGGATGCCGATCATGCCGCCACCTATCGCCGCAACGCCAGCGCCGTCGCTGCCGAGTTGGACGCCCTCGATGCCGAGCTGCGACAGGTGTTGCTGCCGGTGCGCGGCGTGCCATATCTGGTGTTCCACGATGGATATCACTATTTCGAGGAAAGGTACGGCCTCTCTCCGGCCGGTTCGGTGACGCTTTCGCCTGAACGCCCGCCAGGACCCAGGCGGATTGCGGCCATTCGCGCCCGCATCGTGGACGGCGACATCCGTTGCCTGTTTCGCGAGCCGCAGTTCAGCCCGAAGCTGGTCGACATGCTCTCGGCCGACACCTCGGTCGCGATCGGCGTGCTCGATGCCTATGGCAGCGACATCCCCGCCGGGCCGGGCGCCTATGCCGCGATGATGCGCGGCCTCGCCGACAGCTTGCGCCGCGGCCTCGCCGATTGACAGCAACCATGGCCGGCGACTTTAGTGCAGCCGTAATCAGGAGCAGTCGCCCGTGACCGATACCAGCAGCATTCTCGCGGCCATCACGTTCAATGCCGACGGCCTTGTGCCGGCCATCGCCCAACAGCACGACACCGGCGAGGTGCTGATGATGGCGTGGATGAACCGCGAGGCGGTGGCCGAGACGCTGAACACCGGTCGCGTCTGCTATTTCTCGCGCTCGCGCGGCAAGCTGTGGCGCAAGGGCGAGACGTCGGGGCAGCAGCAAACGCTCAAACGCTTCCTGATCGACTGCGACGGCGACACCGTGCTGTTGCAGGTAGACCAGCAGGGCGTCGCCTGTCACACCGGCCGCCGCACCTGCTTCTTCACCGCAGCCACTGACAAGGGGCTCGCCGAAGTCGAAACGGTGCGCGTCGACCCCAAGGACCTGTACGGGGCATGACCCGAGACCTGCAGGCCGAGGCCGCCGCTGCCCTGCCCGTCACCATCCTCACCGGCTTCCTCGGCAGCGGCAAGACAACGCTGCTGAACCGTCTGCTGGAGCAGGCGGCGATGGGCGAGACGGCGGTGCTGATCAACGAGTTCGGCGAGGTCGGCCTCGACCACCTGCTGGTGCGCAGGGTCGATGAAGATGTCGTGCTGCTGAACTCCGGCTGCGTGTGTTGCACCGTGCGCGGCGATCTGGTCAACGCCCTGCGCGAGCTGTTCCTCAAGCGGGTGCGCGGCGAGGTGCCGGAGTTCACGCGGGTGGTGGTGGAAACGACCGGCCTCGCCGACCCGGCGCCGATCATTCACACCTTGATGACCGACCCCTTGCTCGGCGCCCGCTATCGCCTGGATGGCATCGTGTGCACCGTCGACGCCGTCAATGCGAATGCCCAGCTCGATGCCCAGGCGGAATCGCTGAAACAGGCGGCGGTGGCCGACCGGTTGGTGCTGACGAAAACGGATCTGGCGGATCCCCTCGCCGTCGAGGCCTTGCGCCAGCGCCTGCGGCTGATCAACCCTGCCGCTCCCATGCTGGTTGCCGCACACGGAGACGTCGCCGCCGCCGAGCTCTTGGATGCCGGCCTGTTCAACGCCCGCACCAAACATCCCGACGTGGCCCGCTGGCTGTCGGCCGAGGCGTACGGCGCGGCCGAGGGCCACCATGCCCACCATCACCACGATTCGCGCCTTTCCTCGTTCGTCGTGACCATCGACGAGCCGGTGTCCTGGCCGGCCTTCGTCACCACCCTGGAGCTGCTGATCGCCACCCGCGGCGAGCACCTGCTGCGTCTGAAGGGCCTGGTCAATGTCAGGGACAGCGAACGGCCGCTGGTGGTGCACGGCGTCCAGCACCTGTTTCACCCGCCGGTGCCGCTGGACGCCTGGCCCGACGATGACCGCCGTACCCGGCTGGTGTTCATCACCCGCGATCTCGGCCGGCAGACCGTCGAGGCGCTGCTGCGCACGGTCCTGACGGCGTAGGCCTGGCTTAAACCTTCGTATGAAAACGAAAGCCCAATCGCGTCTTATAATCATTTTAGTTGACGCGGTGTTACCAGAGCCCTAATTTAACTCTCGTGATGTTGGCCTCCCTGAGGTCAGCCTCCCTCTCTTCAAAACTCCTCCACAGCCGTCTTCGGGCGGCTGTTTTTTTTGCCCGCGGCCGGGTGTGCCCCCGTTCTTCGCTTGCCGCACCTATGATAGGTTCGGTCCGGTATCCGAGGGAACGAGCATGAACGACCACACCCAGGCATTGCTGCAGCGCTTGGTCGAGGCGCTGGAGCGTTTGGCGCCGCCGCCGTCGCCCGCCTCGGACCTGCGCGGCGCCGAGGCTTTCGTGTGGCATGCCAATCCCGACTGGCTCGAGCCCGTGCTCGAGGTCAATCGCGTCGATCTGTCGTTGCTGCAGGGTATCGACCGGCAGCGCGAGCTGCTGCTCGACAACACCCGCCGCTTCGCCGATGACTTCCCGGCCAACAATGCACTGCTGTGGGGATCGCGCGGCACCGGCAAGAGCTCGCTGGTCAAGGCCGTGCACGCCGCGATCAACGCCGAGTCGCCCGGCGCCCTCGCCCTGGTCGAGATCCACCGCGAGGATATCCCCAGCCTGCCGCGGCTGCTGGCGAAGCTGCGCGGTTCCTCGCGCCGCTGTCTGCTGTTTTGCGACGACCTGTCGTTCGACGCCAAGGACGATTCCTACAAGTCGCTGAAGGCGGTGCTGGAGGGCGGCGTCGAGGGTCGGCCGGCCAATGTGCTGTTCTATGCCACCTCAAACCGCCGCCACCTCATGCAGCGCGACATGAGCGAGAACGAGCGCTCCACCGCCCTGGTGCCCGGCGAGGAGGTCGAGGAGAAGGTGTCGCTGTCGGACCGCTTCGGCCTGTGGATCGGGTTCCATAATGTCGACCAGCAGACCTTCCTGGCCATCGTGCGCGGCTATGTGCGCGAATATGGCCTACCAATCGCCGACGAGGAGTTGAAGGCCCAGGCCATCGAATGGGCGATGACCCGCGGCGCGCGTTCGGGGCGCGTCGCCTGGCAATTCGTCCAGGATCTCGCCGGGCGCCTCGGCAAGAAGATCAGCTAGACCGGCAGCAGCACCCGCTCAGGCCCAGCTATATCGGCGAGACGGCGGTCGAACGACGCCAATCGGTCACCGCGCCCGCCGCGCCTCCTCAAGCACAACGCCGTCGGCAAAGTAGCCACCCGCCTCCAGCATGCCCAGACCGGAGGCGGCCGCGGCATCATCCACTTCCACGGTGTGACTGGAGACCAACCGACGCAGCGCATCGGCAATCTCGGCATTGGTATACTGGTAGGCCCGTTTCAGCACCCATACCAACTCGCACAGCACGATGGTCGATACGCAGATCGCGGTGGCATCCTCAATCATGCGGGCTGCCGCCTCGGCTTGGGCAGGCTCATCCCAGGTGAGATAGCGAACGAGAACATCCGTATCGACTGCCAGCCTCACGGATCACTACCCGCCTCGATCGCAGCCTGCATCTCTTCCAACGAAAGCGGGCTCTGGTCAGGCCTACGGAGGCAGCCCCGGATTTGCGAGACATCTTGGCGCCGCCCGGTGCGGGCCAACTCCACCCTGCCATCGGGCAAAAATGTGACTTGCACCTTCTGTCCCGGCGCGATGCCGAGATGATCCAGCACCGCCTGCCGCAGCGTCACCTGCCCCTTTTTGCCGTTACCTTCAACTCTACGGTCATGAGGTAAAAGTAAGGCAGGCAACGCCTTGCAGCAACTCGCCGTCGGGCTATAACCCGCGCAGCCGCTCCAGCGCCTCGGCCACCTTGGCGCGGGCCTGGGCGTATTCATCGCGGCGGTCGCGATGCTCCTGCACCACCTCGGCATCGGCCTTGGAGATGAAGGCGTCGTTGGCCAGCTTCTTGTCGAGCTTGGCGATCTCGGCCTCGGTCTTGACCAGTTCCTTGGTCAGGCGCGCCTGCTCCTGGGCGACGTCGATGACACCGGCCAGCGGCAACGCCACCGTGGCCTCGTCCACAACCACCTGCACCGAGCCCTTGGGCGCCGCCTCGGGGCTGATGGCGATGCTGTCCAGCCGCGCCAGCGTCTGGACCAGATCGCTGTGGGTGTCGAGGCGCTGAACGGTGGTGGCCGCGGCGCCTTGTACGAGCGCCTGCAGCTTGGCCGCAGGCGGCACGTTCATCTCGGCGCGCACGGCGCGGATGGCCGAAACCAGCCGCACCACCCAGTCCATCTCTTCGTCGGCGGCCTTGTCGGCGACGAAATCATAGTGTGGCCAGACGGTGGCGATCAGCTTTGCCGGCCGCGACTCCGCCACTTTCGCCCACAACTCCTCGGTGATGTAGGGCATGAACGGGTGCAGCAGGGCCAGGATCTGGTCCAGCACCCAGGCGGCCGTCGCCCGCGTTTCCGCCTTGGCCGCCTCGTCGGCGCCATTGAAGATCGGCTTGGCGAATTCGAGGTACCAATCGCAGAAGGTGCCCCAGGTGAACTGATAGGCCGCGCTCGCCGCATCGTTGAACTTGTAGGTCTCCAGCGCCAGCGATACCTCGCCGGCGGTGTCGGCGATCTTGCCGACGATCCAGCGGTTGAGCGTCAGCTCGACGCCACGCGGATCGAACTCAGGCTGCGGCCGGCACTCGTTCATCTCGCAGAACCGCGCGGCGTTCCACAGCTTGGTGGCGAAGTTGCGATAGCCCTCGACCCGGCCCTCGGCCAGCTTGATGTCGCGCCCCTGGGCCGCCATCGCCGCCAGGGTGAAGCGCAAGGCGTCGGTGCCGTACTTCTCCATCAGCACCAGCGGGTCGATGACGTTGCCCTTCGACTTCGACATCTTCTGGCCCTTCGCGTCGCGGACCAGGGCGTGGATGTAGATCTCGCGGAAGGGCACGTCGCCCATGAAGTGCAGGCCCATCATCATCATGCGGGCGACCCAGAAGAAGATGATGTCGAAGCCGGTTACCAGGACGTCGGTCGAGTAATAGCGGTCGAGCTCGGGCGTGCGGTCGGGCCAGCCCAGGGTCGAGAACGGCCACAGCGCCGACGAGAACCAGGTGTCGAGCACGTCGGAGTCGCGCGTCAGCTCGACGCGGCGGCCGTAATGCTTCTCGGCGGCGTCGCGCGCTTCCTCCTCCGACAGCTCGACGAAGATGGCACCGTCGGGGCCGTACCACGCCGGCACCTGATGGCCCCACCAGATCTGGCGCGAGATGCACCAGGGCTGGATGTTGCGCATCCACTCGAAATAGGTGTTCTCCCAGTGGCGCGGCACGAACACCGTGCGGCCGCGCTCGACCGCCTCGATCGCCGGCTTGGCCAGGGTCTTGGCATCGACGAACCACTGGTCGGTCAGCCACGGCTCGATGACAACGCCGGAGCGGTCGCCATAGGGCACCATGTGCGTGTGCGGCTCGATCTTGTCGAGCAGGCCGAGCACCTCGATCTCGGCCACCACCTTCTTGCGCGCCTCGTAGCGCTCCAGGCCGCGATAGGCCTCGGGCACCTCGTCGGTGAGGTGGGCATTGGCGTCGAGGATGTTGATCATCGGCAGGTCGTGGCGGCGCCCGACCTCGAAGTCGTTGAAGTCGTGCGCCGGCGTAATCTTGACGGCGCCGGTGCCCTTGGTCGGATCGGAATACTCGTCGGCGACGATGGGGATGAGGCGGCCGACGATGGGCAGGCGCACCATCTTGCCGACTAGGTGCTGATAGCGCTCGTCCTCGGGATGCACGGCGACGCCGGTATCGCCCAGCATGGTCTCGGGCCGGGTGGTGGCGACGGTGATGTAGGTGTCTTCAAGCCCCTCGACCGGGTATTTGAAGTGCCACATGTGGCCCTTGACCTCGCGCTGCTCGACCTCAAGGTCCGAGATGGCGGTGTGCAGCTTGGGGTCCCAGTTGACCAGGCGCTTATCGCGGTAGATCAGCCCCTGCTTGTGCAGGTCGACGAATACCTTGCGCACGGCCGCCGACAGGCCCTCGTCCATGGTGAAGCGCTCGCGGCTCCAGTCGGGCGAGGCGCCGAGGCGGCGCAGCTGGCGGGTGATGGTGCCGCCCGATTCCGCCTTCCACTCCCACACGCGGTCGATGAACTTGTCGCGGCCGAGATCGTGGCG
Organism: Rhodospirillaceae bacterium; assembly: GCA_036675815.1. Taxonomy (GTDB): domain Bacteria; phylum Pseudomonadota; class Alphaproteobacteria; order Rhodospirillales; family Magnetospirillaceae; genus JAKFEE01. The sequence continues at coordinate 92,470 of JAKFEE010000015.1, read as the reverse complement.
CGTGACGTTCTGGGCGGCGAGCTGGCGCTCGACTACCATCTGCGTGGCGATGCCGGCGTGGTCGGTCCCGGGCTGCCACAGCGCGTCGCGGCCCCTCATGCGCCAATAGCGGGTGAGCACGTCCTGCAAGGTGAAGGTCAGCGCATGGCCCATGTGCAGGCTGCCGGTGACGTTGGGCGGCGGCATCATGATGGTATAGGGCCGCGCGGTCGACGACGGGTCGCAGCGAAAGGCACCCGACCGTTCCCACTCTAGGTAGTGCCGGGCCTCTACCTCGGCGGCGCTATACGTCTTCTCCAGCATCGCCGGACTCGTCCTTCCCGTTGGTTTTCAGCGCGAAGGCAACGAGATAGCGCAAAACCGCGCCCAGACCAAGGCGGAATGCGGGTAGACACGAGGCGTGGCTCATCCTCCGCCGTCATGCCCGCGGGCGCCGGCATCCATTTTCCAGAGACTGCGCCACGGCGGGGAGAGGCCTGAGTCAATGGATTCCCGCTTCCGGGGACGGAGGAGGGAATTCCTTCACAGGCTCTTTCGCGGGAATGACGGTGACGAAGGCTCGCGCTTCTACGGCTTCTCGGCGCGATTGACCATGCGTTCGATTTCCTTGCGCACGATCCGCTCGACCATGAAAGGTAGATTCTGGTCCAGCCAATCCTTGAGTATGGGGCGCATGATGTCGCGCACCATGTCTTCGAGGGTGATGCCGCGCGTGCCCAGGCCGACGCCGCGCTCGCGGGCGACCGCTCGCGCCAGTTCCGACAACGCCGCCGTGGACGCTTCAGCCACGGAAGGAGCCAGCAATCCCTCGGGCTCCGGATCCAGCTCGGGCTCGGCCTGCATCGGCGCGGGCGCGAACATCGGCCGCACTTCTTTCGTCGGCTCCGGCTCGAGCATCGCGTCGAAATCCGCCTCCGCCGCGAAATGAGACCCGCCGTCGAGCTCGGATGCGCCTTCCGCCGCAGCCGCCACGCTGGGCGAAGTCTCGACCATCACCATCGATTCGTCGAGCTCGAGGACATCCTCGTCTTCCGGCTCCGGCGCGTTCTCGGCTGGTGGCGCCGCCGGCGACGGCGCGGGCGCCACGGCTGCCGCCGGTTTGGCCGGCGCCTCCTCGACCTCGTCTTCGGACAGGATTCGCCGGATGGAGGCCAGGATGTCCTCCATCGACGGTTCTTGCTGGTCCTTCGTGTTGCTCATTTCACATCAACTCTACAGCCATCGCCCAACAATGGCTGCTCCCAACCCATCTGTCATTCCGTTTCTGGCACCGTTTCCACACCCGTGCCCAACCACTGGTCGCGAACCTCCATGTAGTGGGCGGCGGGATCGTAGATCGGCACCGGCAGGCCGAGCTCAGGCGCGGTCAGGCGCCCGACCGCCTGCATCACCTGAAATGCCGCGACCTGTTCGTCGCGTTGCGCCACCACCAGTTCGACGCGGCTGTCCAACAGTTCCTGCTCGGCATCGAGCACGTCGAGAACGGTTCGCGAGCCAACCTGGGCCTCGCGCTGCACGCCCTCCAGGGCGATGCGGTTCGCATCGATCTGGTCACGCGTCGAGCGGATGGCGGCGGTGGTTGCCGTCCACGTTTCCCATGAGGCAATCGCCGTTTCGACGGCGGCGCGGCGCGCCTCAAACACCTGGATGCGGCGCTGATTGGCGGTATGCTTCTGCTCGCGCACCCGCGAATAGACCGCTCCCGCCTGATAGATCGGTACGCTGAGATTGAGCGTCGCCTCGACCGAATCGGTCTCGGTATCGAGGAGGCCGGGGTCGATGGACCGGTCGTAGGCGGCGTTCAGTGACACGGTGGGCAGCAGTTCGCCCCAAATCTGGTCGACGCCGGCTTCGGCGGCGCGCGCCGCGTACTGTAGGGCAATCACCCGCGGGTTTTGATCGGCGGCCAGGGCCACCGCCGCCTGCAGGGTCGCCGGCAATCCTGCCGCCAATTGCGGCGCCTCGAGATACTCCGGCAGATGCCCCGTCACCGCCTGATACGCGGCGCGGCTGGTCTGCAGATTGCCCTCGGCCTCGGCACGATCGGCAATGGCGCGGGAATGGCGCGCCTCGGATTGCGCCACGTCGGTCTTGGTGATCTCGCCGACGCGGAATCTGTCCTGCGAGGCCTGCAACTGGCGCAGCAGCACCTGGACGTTGTTGACGTTCAAATCGAGCACCGCCCGATCGCGCAGCACGTTCATATAGGCGATGACCACATCGAACAGCACCTGCTGCTCGATGTCCAACAGGTCGGCGCGCCCGGCCAGCACCGTCTGCTCGGCGCCGGCCACCGCCGCAGCGACGCGGCCACCGGTATACAGCGGCTGCGAAAGGCTGGCGCTGATCGTGCGCGGCGTGCGCCCGCGGTCGGTCTCGCCGACCTCATCCGATTCCTGCCAGATGTGCCGCTTGCCCACCGAGCCGCTGACCTCGACCGTCGGCCGCCAGCCGGCCAGGGCCTGCGGCACACCTTCGTCGGTGGCGCGCTGGGCAGCACGGGCCGCCTGCAGGGTGGGATTGTTGTCGTAGGCCGCCATCATGGCTTCCGCCAATGTCTCCGCGAAAGCCGGCGTCGCCAAAGCGGTCGTCGCAAGAAGGACGCTCGCCAATACCCCAAAACATCTTTGCATTCGCGCCTCTTATTATGTGCCAACGCCCCCGCTGCACACACCAGACGGGCAAGATTCATGTCTTCAAAATAACTTGACGCTTTGGAATATCAAGGAGATATGTCGCAACAACTGTATGTCTATGGTTAGACATAGATGACAAGGGATCGTGCCGCCATTCAAGATAGCGGCACGCCGTCGGTCTCAGCTCTAGAAGACGAACGCCGGCTTGCGGGCGAAACCGGGCAGCGGCCGGACGGCGCCGTCAAAGGCGACCCGCTTGGAAAAGCCCCCCGCGACGCGGGTGACCACCGTGCCGCGACCGATGCCATCCGCACCCTCGACCAGGGCGACCAAGCGGCCGCCTTCGGCCAGCTGCTTGCACAAGGCATCAGGGACTTCCTGGACCGAGCCCTCGAGCATGATGACGTGGTACGGTCCCTGGCTGGCATAGCCGGCATTCAAGGGGCCGCTGACCAGGGCGACGTTGTCGACGCCCAGCTCGGCCAGCAGGCCGGTCGCACGGTTGGCCAGGTCGGCGTCGGATTCGAGGGCGACCACCGTGCTGGCCAGGCGCGACAGCACCGCCGCCGAGTAGCCGGTGGCACAGCCGATATCCAGCACCACATCGGTGCTGGCGATCTGCGCCAACTGCACCAGGCGGGCAAACACGACCGGCTCCATCAGGCTGCGGCCACCGCCGAGGTCGAGATCCTCGTCGACATAGGCGATCCCGCGCAACTGCTTGGGAACGAACCGTTCCCGCGGCAGTTCGTCCATAGCGGCGACAATTCGCGCGTCGGTCACGCGATTGGTGCGGATCTGGCTTTCGACCATGTTGTGCCGGACGGCGGCGTAGTCCATGGGCAACTCCCGGAAACGGCGGACCGCAAGACGGCGATCCTGAGCGGTAAGGATGGCCGCTTATATAATTAGACCGCCGGCAAGACAATCCCACGCGATGCCACCCACCCAAAAAGCTACAGCAGGTCTCTTGACCCCGGCCAAGGCAGCGTCTATAAGACCGGTCCTCACGGCCGGCCGCGTTGCGCAGCCGCAGTGGCCCGGTGGCAGAGTGGCTATGCAGGGGACTGCAAATCCCCGTACGTCGGTTCAATTCCGGCCCGGGCCTCCAGCGCCGAATCCCCGCGGGCAAGGATGCATCGCGGGGCTTGCGGAGCGGCCGAAGGTGAAGTACATGCTTGGTGCCGCACCAAGGTGCGGAACATGATGGGAATTCGGCATCGCCATCCGTGGCGAGGCTCTGATCCCAGGTAGCTCAGTCGGTAGAGCGAGCGGCTGTTAACCGCTTGGTCGGGGGTTCGAGTCCCTCCCTGGGAGCCATTTCGGAACGAAACTGCGAACGCCGTAGTTTCCACTCCACGCTTTCCTCCGGGCGCAACGCGCGTCCGGAGGGGTTGGAGTGCCCGTCAACGGGATCACTGATCCGCTGTCATCTCCGCCCGCTGCACGATCTTCGCCGTCATGGCCGTGCTTGACACGCCATTCAGGGGATTCGGCCTGACATTTTCGTCTGTGGCGACCATGTGGATGCGCGGGGGGTCGAACCCGATCAGTGGTCACCTGCGGCCCGTCGGCCTTGCCGATTTTGGCGACCTGGATATATTACCGGTTATATTCGTGAGGCGTCGACCGTGAGCAAGACTTCTCAGAGACGCGCCATCGAGAATTACAGGAGCCGCCTGGCCGAGCGCGGCATGGTGCGTTTCGAGGTGATCGGCCGCGACACCGACCGCGAGTTGGTACGCTCGGTTGCCCGGCGCCTGGCTGAGGGCGGTGCTGACGCTGATCGCCTGCGAGCCGCCGTCACCCAGACGATCTCAGGAGAACCGCCACGGAAAGGCGGCATTCTGAAGGCGCTACTCGCATCGCCGTTAATCGGCGCCGAGCTCGACCTGACCCGCCCTCATGAGGAAGGGCGCAAGGTCGATATTTGATGCGCTATCTGCTCGACACCAACATCACCAGCAACTTCACGAGGCCGGCCCCATCCCCTCGCTTGTCGCCTGGATGGCGGAGCAGCCCGACGAGGATCTCTTCATCTCCTCCCTGACGGTCGCCGAGATCCACAGGGGCATCCTGGAGAAGCCGCGCGGCAAGAAACGCGATGCGCTGGGCGCGTGGTTCTCCGGCCCCCAAGGGCCGCAAGCACTGTTTGCCGGGCGCGTCCTGTCGTTCGACGCCGCGGCGGGGCTGATCTGGGCGCGGCTGATGGCGGAGGGAAAGGTCGCCGGCCGGCCGCGAAGCGCGCTCGACATGATCATAGCGGCAGTCGCCGGCGCCAACGAATGTATCGTGGTCACGGACAACGAGAAGGACTTTGCCGGACTGCAACTCCTCAATCCAATGCGCGGAGCTGCCTGATGCAAACGCCAGAATCTCCTTGTCCGCAAGACGTCAGCGCAGACCGACATCGCGGATCAGGGCGTCCTTGACGGCGGTGCCTCCGGCATGTCGCGCTGCCGGCCGCGCCAGGTGTTTCACCTTCTCGGCCAGATTGCCGTGGGTGTAGTGGTCAAACGGCTGCCGTCGCAGCGCCGCCTCGATCTCCGCCTTGATGACGTGGCGCAGCGAGCGCAAATGTCCGGCATCGGCATCCGGATGGAGTGCCAGGGTCATGTCGATGACCAGCGAGCCCTGGAAGACGTTTCCATCGGCGAAGCCGACCTTGATTCGGTCGAGGGGCATATAGATCTCGGCGGCCCTCGCTGGCGACGCCGTGCCCAGCGACAACACTGCGGCGACGAAGACCAGCCCCAAGCGAATCCCGCGCAGCAGCATGACTTTGATACGGTGCATTATTGCTTGAGTCCCGGACAACCAACAGTAGACGGGACGCCACGATAGCCCCATCTTACATTATGGTCAAAGCTGGTTGCACGACGGCCGAGAGGAAAACATGCGCCCCCCTGCGGACAATGACCCGCTGAAAAACGCCACGATCCTGGTCATCGAGGACGATGCCATGCAACTCATGGCCATGCAGATGCTGCTCGAAAGCTGGGGCTGCTCGGTGTTGGCCGCCGGCAGCGCCGTCGAGGCCGAGGCGCACGTCGACGAATCGGCGCGCAAGCCCACGCTCATCATCAGCGATTTCCGCCTGCCCGACGGGGTTTCCGGCATTCAAGCCGTCGAACGGCTGCGTGATATCCTGCAACAACCGGTGCCGGCCATCCTGCAGACCGGCGACACCGACCCGGCGCTGGCACGCGAAGCGCTCGAGAAAAGCTATACCCTCCTCCACAAACCATATGATCCGATACAGTTGCGGAGCTTGATGTCGACGCTGTTGGCCCAATGACGGCTCTTGACGAGGGCCTGATGTTGCAGTGCACAATGCGCCACCCATCTTCCGTCTGAGGCGCCGGCTTCTGGCAGGGGCCTCACCAGGTAACCTGACGGAGCGCCGCATGAGCCTTCGCAATCTCACTCACCTGTTTCAACCGCGTTCGATCGCCGTCATCGGCGCGTCGGCGCAGCCGAACAGCGTTGGTGCCGTGGTGATGCGCAACCTTCTGCAAGGCGGGTTCGCGGGTCCGATCATGCCGGTCAATCCTCGCTACACGGCGATTTCCGGCGTTCTCGCCTATCCCGACATCGCCAGCCTGCCGCTGGTGCCCGACTTGGCGGTCATCGCCACCCCCCCGGCTAGCGTACCCGATGCCGTGCGTGACCTTGGCGCACGGGGAACCCCGGCCGCGGTCGTCCTTGCCGCCGGCTTGGCCGCGGCGCGCGACGATGGCTCCAGCCTGCAGGAGACGATGCTGGAGCATGCGCGCACCTACGGCATGCGCATCCTGGGTCCCAACTGCATCGGTGTCCTGGTCCCCGGCATCGGGCTGAATGCCAGCTTCGCCCCCGCCGCCGCCCTGCCCGGCAAGATCGCCTTCGTCTCGCAATCGGGGGCGCTGTGCACGGCGGTCCTCGACTGGGCGCGGCCCAAGGGCATCGGCTTCTCGCACTTCATCTCGATCGGTGATGCCGCCGACGTCGATTTCGGCGATGTGCTCGACTATCTCGGCAGTGATCCCGGAACCCGCGCCATTCTGCTGTACATCGAGTCGATCCGGCAGCGCCGCAACTTCATGTCGGCGGCCCGCGCCGCGGCACGCAACAAGCCGATCCTGGCGATCAAGGCCGGCCGGTTCAGCGAGGGCGCCAAGGCCGCGGCCTCGCACACCGGTGCCCTGGCCGGTGCCGACGCCGTCTACGAGGCCGCCTTCGCTCGCGCCGGCATGCTGCGGGTCTATGACATCGACGAACTGTTCGACGGCGTCGAGACGCTGGCCCGCTCCAGGCCTCCACGCGGCGAACGATTGGCCGTCTTGACCAATGGCGGCGGCATCGGCGTGCTCGCCGTCGACGATCTCATCGCCTTGGGCGGCAAGCTTGCCGAGTTGACGCCGGCGACCATCGCCCAGCTCGACGCGCTGCTGCCGCCGGCGTGGTCGCGCGGCAACCCGATCGACATCATCGGCGATGCGACCGGCTCGCGCTACGTCAGCGCCCTCAACGTGCTGCTGGATGCGCCGGAGGTCGATGCGGTGCTGGTGATGCACGCGCCGACCGCCGTCAGTTCCCCGAGCGAGATCGCCGAGGCGGTCGTGCGCTGCGTCAAGGAGCGTAGCCGCGGCCACGTCGCCGCCTGCTGGGTGGGCGAAGAATCCGTGGCGCCGGCGCGGCGGCTGTTCGCCGAGGCCGGCCTCGCCACCTTCGACACGCCGCGCGGCGCGGTGCGGGCCTTCATGCACTTGGTGGCATATCGCCGCAATCAGGAGCTGCTGATGGAGACGCCGCCCTCGGCACCGGCCGAATTCACGCCGGCGACCCCGGTGGCGCGGCTGCTGGTGCAGGGCGCGCTGGCCAACGGCGTCGACATGATGAGCGAGCCGGAGGCCAAGGCAGTACTGTCGGCCTACGGCATTCCCACCATTGAAACCCATATTGCCGCCAACCCCTCCGACGCCGCACGGCTGGCCGGCGAGATGGGCGGGGAAGTGGCGCTGAAGATCCTCTCGCCCGACATCAGCCACAAATCCGACGTCGGTGGCGTGGTGCTGGGGCTGGCGGCCCCCGTCGATGTCGAGAAAGCGGCCGAGGCCATGCTCGACCGGGTGAAGGCACGCTTCCCCGAGGCTCGCATCAGCGGCTTCACCGTCCAGCGCATGGCGCGGCGGTCAGGTGCGCATGAGGTGATCATCGGCGTCACCACCGATCCGATCTTCGGCCCGGTCATTCTGTTCGGCGAGGGCGGCACGGCCGTCGAGATCATCGCCGACCGCACCGTGGCGCTGCCGCCGCTCAACATGAGCCTGGCGCAGAAGATGATCGAGCGCACCCGCATCTCCAAGCTGCTGAAGGGCTACCGCGATCGCCCGCCGGTCGACATGGAGGCCTTGTGCCTGACCCTGCTCAAAGTGTCGCAGCTGATCATCGACATTCCCGAGATCACCGAACTCGACATCAATCCGCTGTTCGCCGACGGCCAGGGCGTCATCGCCCTCGACGCCCGCATCAAAGTCGCCCCGGCGACGATGAGCGGCGCCGATCGCTTGGCCATTCGGCCGTATCCGCGGGAGCTCGAGGAGCAGTTCACCCTGGCCGACGGCAGCGAGGCCGTGCTGCGCCCGATTCGGCCCGAGGACGAGCCCGACCACCATATCTTCGTTTCGCAGCTCAGCCCCGAGGACATCCGTTTTCGCTTCTTCGGGCTGGTCGGCGAGTTGCCGCACACCGAAATGGCGCGCATGACCCAGATCGACTATGACCGCGAGATGGCGTTCATCGCCACGCGGCCGTCGCCGCGGAATGGCAACGAGACCTTGGGCGTGGTGCGCACCGTCACCGATGCCGACAACAGCCGGGCCGAATTCGCCATCGTCGTGCGCTCCGACCTCAAGGGCTCGGGATTGGGGCGCCGGCTCCTGCAGAAGATGATCGAATACTGCCGCAGCCGGGACACGGCGCAACTGGTCGGCCAGGTGCTGACCGACAACGTACGCATGCTCAAGCTGATCGAAGGCCTTGGGTTCAAGCGTGGCCCGAGCGAGGGCGACGTCGTCGAGGTCTCCCTCGCCCTGCGGTAAACCGGCGCCGGGTCAAACCTCGGCCGTCGCCGCGAAGGGCTGCGCCATCAACAGCGCCGCGGCGGCTTCGGCCGGGAGCGCCGCGCTGTAGAGGAAGCCCTGAATGAGGTCGCAGCCGGCGTTACGCAGATAGTTCAGTTGATGCTCGTTCTCGACGCCCTCGGACACCACTTCCAGGCCGAGGCTATGGCCGAGGGCGATGATCGCCCGCGCGATCTGCGCGTCATGCGGGTTCCGCTCCAGCTCTCGCACGAACGACTTGTCGATCTTGAGCTTGTGCACGGGGAATCGCTTGAGATAGTTCAGCGACGAATAACCGGTGCCGAAATCGTCGATGGCCAGGCGAATGCCGCGGTCATGCAGTTCCGATAGGGTGGCGATCGCGGCATTGCCGTCGTCCATCACCATGGTCTCGGTAAGCTCCAGTTCCAGCAAGGACGCCGCGATGCCGACCCGGTTGAGGATGGCGTCCACCCGTTGGGCCAAGTCAGGCTGGCGCAATTGCGCCGCCGAAAGGTTGACCGAAACCGGCACCACCGGAATGTGCGCTTCGCGCCACTGGCGCAATTGCGCCGCAACCTGGTCCAGCACCCATTCGCCGATCGGCACGATCTGCCCGGTCTCTTCCGCGATGCGAATGAAACGGGGCGGTGGTACCGAGCCCAGCCGCGGATGATGCCAGCGCAGCAAGGCCTCGAACGCGACGATGCGGCCACTGCGCGCGCACAGCTGCGGCTGATAATGGACGCTGAATTCACCTTTGCCGAGCGCCAAGCGCAAGTCGCGCTCGAGCTCGCGGCGGCGACTGACGGCGATGTCGATTTCCGGCGAGAAGAAGCTGTAGCCGTTCGGTGCCTCCTTCATCGCCTGATACATCGCCATGTCGGCATTCTTCACCAATTCTGCCGGGGCGGCGCCATCATCGGGGTAAAAGGTAATGCCGATGCTGGCGCCGACCTGGAGCTGCCGCCCGTCGATATCGAACGGCCGCGCCACTTCGGCGGTCAGGCGGCGGGCAAAGGCCGCCGCCGAGTCCCGGTCGGTCAGATCCGCCGAGATGAAGGCGAATTCGTCGCCGCCGACGCGGGCTATGGTGTGGACCGCGCCGGCGGCGGCGGAAACGCGCCCGACAATGGCGGTGAGCAGCCGGTCGCCGAATTCGTGACCCATGGCATCGTTGATTCGCGAGAAATGCTCGAGGTCCATGAACAGCACGGCGAGGCGGCCGCCCGTGGCCTGGGTCTGATGGATCGCCTGCTGCAGGCGTTCTACGAACAAGGCCCGATTGGGCAATGCCGTCAGCGTGTCGTAGCTCGATAGATAGCGGATACGTTCTTCGGCACGTTTGCGGTCGGTGAGGTCCTGGTGGACCACGACGAAGTGGCCGATCTCGCCATCCGGCTCACGCATCGGCGTCACTGTCTGCTCGACGGTGTAGAAGGTACCGTCCTTGCGCCGCTCGACGAGCTCGCCCCGCCACACGTCGCCGCGGGCAATGCACTGCCACATGTCGTCATAAAACGCGCGCGGTTGCACGCCCGAGCGCAGAATTCCCGGCGTACGGCCCAGCACCTCCTCCAGCCCATAGCCGGTCGCCCGGGCGAAGCCCTCGTTCGCCCATTGGATGCGGCCGACGCGATCGGTGATGAAAACGGCATTGGCGGTGCTGGACACTGCGGCGGCAAGCAGGCGCGAGCGGCGTTGATCGTCGGCCCAGCGGACAATGGTTGCCACATACGGCGCCGCGAGCTGCAGCGCTTTCAGCTCGACACGCCGTTTCCGCCGCACGACGATCACGGCGACGACCTCGTCGGGAACGAGCAGCGGCACGGCGGCATAGTCGCCTTCGGTCACGACCTGCCGCTGGCTCACCGCCCGCGCGACCAAGCCCTCGCCGGCTTCGACGTTCTCGGTCGATGCCACCCGTCGCCGGACGTCGCCGGCCACGTCCACCATCCATGCTTCAGCCGGGCCGATGCGTGCCAAGGCCGCACAGGCGGCACGCAGCACCGCCTCCGGTCCCTGGCCTTGCAGGACGAGATGTTCGAGGGCGAGCCCGGCGGATCGCGCCGCGACTGCCGGCCACGACCGCCGGCGCCACCGACGGGCCCATAGCAGCGCCGCGCCGGCTACGACGCCGGCGCCGGGCAGCAACAGCCCCGCCAAGGACAGCTCCAAGATAATCACCTCAGTCGATGCCCAGTTCCATCTCGTCTCGGGCCACCAACGCGCCGTCCCATCGCAGCCTTGCCGCGCGCTCGAGCTCGGCCATGAAACCATCCTCGTGTTCGGGGTCATGATGGAAGATGGCCAGACGCCGCGCCGAGGCCGCGCGGGCGAGGCGCACCCCCTCCTCCCAGGTCGAATGCCCCCAACCGACCTTCGCCGGAAACTCCTCGTCGGTGTAGGTGCTGTCATAAATGACGAGATCGGCGCCCTCGATCAGCGACAGCACCCGCTCATCGGGCTGGCCGACGACATGCTCGGTATCGGTGACATACGCAACCGAGCGGCCGCGGTACTCCACCCGGTATCCGGCGGCACCGTGCGGATGGCGCAGCGGTGTCGTCCGCACCAAGACGCCCGCGCCAAGGGCCAGGTCGTCGCCGATGGTGAAATCCTCGAACGACAGTTGTGCCTGCATCACCGACATGGGGACGGGGAAGGTGGGATCGGCCATCTGGCTGGCAAGGACCGGCCCAATCCCCCCTTGATCCTTCAGGTGCCCGGCGTAGATGCGGAACTCATGGGCCTTCCGGTACGCCGGCGCGAAGAACGGAAAGCCGTTGATGTGGTCCCAGTGCGTGTGGCTGAGCAGGATGTCGGCCTGGGTCAGGCCGCGGCGGCCGAGATCCTGCCCGAGCCGTCGAATTCCGGTACCGGCGTCGAGAATGATGACGCGACCGTCGAGGTTCAGTTCGACGCAACTAGTGTTGCCGCCGTATACGACGTGGCCGGGCGACGGGCAGGCTATGCTGCCGCGAACCCCCCAGAACTTGACCCAAAAGCTCATCCACTGCTCCTCACGGCACGGCGTCAATCTGCGCGCCGGTTGGTGCCCGCATTCTAGCCAGTTGGGGCGATGAGAAAAGGTCAATCAGCCCATCCTGCCAACTGATCAATCGCGAGGCCAAGCCAAAAGCATCGGCGACCAGAACTCTATTGATCATAACAATTTTCATAAAATTATTCACACAATGATAGCACTAAATATTGCAATGACATCTTACGGTTGAGACACCCGACTTTTGTCTATAGTGTCGCGCCGTCGCCGAACGTGGGACGAGGCCATCAGGTCGTGGAACGAGTATGCGAAAGGCAGCCCCTGAGATGCCTTGCTGTGGCGCCGTGACGCCGAACGGTCGTCCGATGCTTTCGCCCATGCTGGCGACGAGCATCTATTTGGTGACGGGTTCGCTGTGGCTGGCGCCGCAGGGGCGTCACGGCGGGCTGGCGGCATGGCCTTTGCTGTGGTTGTCGGCAATCATGGTTCTCGCGTTGTTTCGCCGCGCCGCAGCGACTCATCCGGACGATATTTTCAGCCGACATCGGCGGGCCGAGGAAACCATCTGGCAACTGACCCACTATGATCCGCTGACTCGGTTGCCGAACGGCTTTCTGTTTCGGGACCGCGTTGCCGAGGCCATGGCGCGCGGCCGGGCGAACAACGCTGCCGTTGCGTTGGCGATGGTCAGCCTGCATCGCTTCAAGCAGGTCAACGAAAGCCTGGGCCACGCCACCGGCGACGCTCTGCTGTGCGAGGTGGCGGCGCGGCTGTCGGCCACGGTAGGCGCCAAGGACACGGTTGCGCGCCTGCGCGGCGACATATTCTGCTGCATGCTCGCCGACCTACCTCACAGCAAGGTGGCCGTGCCCGCGATCGAGTGCATGGCGCGCGCCTTCGACGGCGCGTTCCGGCCCAACGGGTACGAGTTGTTCGCCGCAGCGAGCATCGGAATCAGCGTCTACCCCGAGGACGGGGTCGATGTGGACGAACTGGTGCGCAAGGCCGAGACGGCCATGAACCGGGCGCGTAATGCGGCCGGCAGCGATTACCAGTTCTATACGTCGGAGATGCAGTGCGACAGCCGCGAGCGGTTATGGCTCGACACCGAGCTCCGCAAGGCCATCGGCCAGGGCGATTTGATGCTCTACTTCCAGCCAAAGGTCGCGGCCGCGACCGGGCAGATCGTCGGCGCCGAGGCCCTGGTCCGCTGGCGCCATCCGGAAATCGGCCTGATCGAGCCGGCGCGCTTCATTCCCGTCGCCGAGGAGACCGGCCTGATCCTGCCGCTGGGCAATTGGGTGCTGCGGGCCGCTTGTATGCAGATCAGGGATTGGCAGAAACGTGGCCTCCCGCCGGTACGGGTCGGCGTCAACCTGTCGGCGCATCAGTTTCGGCAGCCGAACTTGGTCAGGACGGTGTTGACGGTGCTGGAGGAGACGGGCGTCGATCCGCAGTTCCTCGAACTGGAGCTCACCGAAAGCGCCGTGATGCACAAGCCCGAGGCCATCGCCGAGCGCATGCACGAGTTGCACCGGGCCGGAATTCGCTTCGCAATCGACGACTTTGGCACCGGCTACTCGTCCTTGGCCCATCTCAAGCGTTTTCCACTCGACAAGCTGAAGATCGACCGCAGTTTCGTTCAGGACCTCGGCACCAGCGACACCAGCAGGGAGATCGTCGGGGCGATCATCGCCATGGCCCACGCTCTCAATCTCACGGTGGTTGCCGAAGGCGTGGAAAAGCCGATGCAACTGGAGCTGTTGCGCCGGCTTGGCTGCGACGAAATCCAGGGCCATTTCTTCAGCCTGGCCGTGCCGGCGGCCGGCTTCGCCGGCATGCTCGCGGCCGGCGCCCTGACGGGTCAGGACGCCGGCTAGACCCGCATCAGCCCGGGCGGCCGTCGGCGCGCGGTTGCGTGCATACCGGCAGGTAAACGGCGACATAGATACCGAAGGCCAGCAACCACAACAGGCCCGCGACCGCCGGAATGAGATCACCGGCGGCGCTGGGATGCACGATCGGCCCGATGCTGCGGACAAAGGCGCCGGCAGTGAGCAGGCCATAGGCCCAGGCGATGGACGGAGCCACCTTGAGCGGGCGGCCACTGTGGCCGAGGGCGGCGCGAGTCGTCACCCCCAGAATCATGGTGGCGATGGTGCCCGCGGTCAGCGCGTGCAGTGCAGCCGACGGCGGGACAACATCCGGAACGAACACGGAGATGCCGCGCAACGCCAGGCCGATCACCAGCCACCCATAGCCGAGGTGCAACACCCACAGGATGGGGCTGTGCCGTGTCTTGACGCCCTGCCAACCGGACAACCGCCAGCCATGCAACACGGCGGCAATCAGCAGCAGCACGCCGGTGAGCGGATTGTCGGGGATGAACACGTCGGCGATGGCCGCAGCCACCACGGCGGGCGGCGCCACCTGCTCCAGCCACGAAATCGTGCGCACCTCGCCCAAGCCCTGCATGCGCAGGAATGCCCCGGTGAAGGCAGGAATGATGCGTCCGCCGATGATGGCGATCATCAGCAGCAATACCCAGATGCCCAGGCGAACGCCCATCAAGCCCGTCGCCGTACCAGCCAGATTCTCCAGTTGGACCAACAGGGCGCCGATCCAGAGAACCCCCAGGATCGGCAGGAACACGATGTTGCGCATCTTGCCGGCAGCGATCAGCGGCCGGGCGACCAGGTATCCCATCACCGGGAGGAACGCCAGGTCGGCGACGGCAACCACCCACGCCGGACAAACGCCCGACAGCCAGAAGGTGAGGCGGCCAAGCAGCCAGATGGCCGTCAACAGCATCAGCGGTTTGCCCGCCACCGGCGTGCTCGAGGTCCAGTTGGGCACCGCCGTCAACAGGAAGCCCGCCACCGCCGCCGCCGCGAAACCATAGATCATTTCGTGGCCGTGCCACACCACGGGTGCGAACGCCTGGGGGATGTCGCCATGGGCAAAATAAACCACCAGCCATCCCAGCATATTGACCGCCGCGGCCACGCCTGCCAGCAGGAAGAATGGCCGGAACCCCGCCGAAAAAAACAGGGAGAGAGAAGCCTTCCGGGCGGAGCGTCCGGGTTCTTCTATTTCGATCCTCAAGGCGATACCTCCGTTTTGCCTGGCGATAATGTGATCCCGATAGCCCAACAGCCTTAACGGTGGTCAAGCATGCGCGGGCCTCCAGCAATACCTTTTGACGAGACAGGTAACACCAGGTGTAAACTACAGCCCATTCAACAAACTTGAACTGTTGCGGCGGTTCGCCTCGTGCCCAGCATCTTCGTCTCTCACGGCACGCCCACCATCCTTGATGGGGCGGACGGAACCGCAGTGTTTCTGCGGCAGCTTGGCCAAAGCCTGGGCCGGCCGCAAGCCATCGTCTGCGTCACCGCGCATTGGCAGACCGAAGTGCCCACCGTGGGCTCGGCCATCGCGCCGGCCACGATCGGCCAATCGGCCGGCGCCCCCCAGCCATCGTACCCCGCGTCGGGAGCCATCGGTATCGCGGCCGATGTCGTCGCGGCGCTGCGCAATGCCGGAATTCCCTGCGCCGTCGACCCCCGCCGTGGTCTTGACCGCGCAACCTGGGGGCCGCTGATGCTCATGTACCCGAAGGCCGACGTGCCCGTGGCCCAGCTATCGGTCCAGCCCGATGCCGGCGGCGAACACCATCTGGCCATTGGTCGCGCCCTGGCGCCGCTCCACCGGGCCGGCACCATGATCATGGGAAGTGGTGCGTCCGTGCACAATCCCGCCCAGCGCTCGGCGCCGTGCGGCGCGGCACTCGAATGGGCCGACCGCTTCCAAGAGTGGCTGATCGATGCCGTCCAGCGCGGCGCGGCCGATGACATCGCTGCTTTCGAAGGGCGGAACGACGCCACCTTGGCGCACCCTACCGGCGAGCACCTCATGCCCCTCCTGGTGGCGATGGGCGCCGCCGGGAGCAAAGGCCGGTTGCTGCATGCCGGGTTGCGCGGCGGCCTCGGACTGGCGGCGTTCTCGTTCGCCGATGACACCGAGATCTCACGCACCGCACCAGCCTTGCGACAGACCCGGCTACGCCGCCATGAGCGCGAGCGCCTGATCATCGACGAAGCCATATCGTTCTTCGCCGAACACGGACTCGACGGGCAGACGCGCGCCTTGGCCGAGCGGCTGGGCATCACGCAGCCCCTGCTCTACCGCTATTTTCCCAACAAGGATGCCTTGCTCGCTCGCGTGTTCGATGAAGTATTCTCGCGCCGTTGGCGGCCGGAGTGGGAAACGACGATCGTCGACCGCTCGCGGCCGTTTGGTGAACGGGTCCGGGAATTCGTCGAAAGTTACTGCCGTTCCCTATGTCATGAAGAGTGGGTGCGACTGTTGTTCTCGTCGGGGCTGCGGGGCGGCGGCTTCGACCGCCGGGTGCTGCACATGGTAGCCGAGCGGCTGATCAAGCCGCTGGCCCAAGAACTGCGCGCCGAATACTCACGGGGCGAGATCGACGGAGCCGGCCGGCGCGCGACCGACCTCGCCTGGGCGCTGCACGGTTCGATGATGGAAATCGCCATCCGCACTTGGTTGCATGGCGTGCCGGCGCCGACCGATTTCGGCGATCTCGCCGTCACCCTGGCGCATTCTTTCCTCGCCGGAGCCGAAGCCGTACTAGGCGGCGCGCAGACGGCCATATCGGAGCCTGTGGAATGAGCCGACCGCCGATGCGCTTTCTCGAGGCTACGGTGCCGATGGGCACCGCACGGACCGCGTTCGGCGCATGACCGCCGCGCCCCCTACCCTGGGCCTGCTGGTCGGCCGAGTCTTCCTGCCCTTCGCCGCCGGGTATTTCCTGTCGTACCTGTACCGCAGCGTCAATGCGGTGATCGGGCCCGATCTGAGCGCGAGCCTCGCCTTGGATGCCGGCGCGCTAGGGCTGTTGACCAGCGCCTATTTCCTGGCCTTCGCCTCGTCGCAGCTGCCGTTGGGCCTGTTGCTCGATCGCCTCGGGCCGCGGCGCGTCGAATCGGCCCTGCTGGTATTCGCCGCCACCGGTGCGCTCATCTTCGGGCTGGCGGATGGCCTGGCCGGACTGGCGACCGGGCGGGCGCTGATCGGCTTCGGCGTGTCGTCCTGCCTAATGGCGGCCTTCAAGGGCAATGTCCTGTTCTTCCCGCGCGAGCGGTTGCCCTTGGTCAACGGCTTGGTCATGGCCTCGGGCGGCCTCGGCGCCCTCACCGCCACCGCCCCCATCGAAGCGGCGCTGACCATAACCGACTGGCGCGGCGTCTTCTACCTGCTGGCGGCGTTGACCCTGGTGGTGGCCATGGCCCTGTTCCTGCTGGTTCCCGAACGCGCCACCGGTATGCCTTCGGGCCATCTGCGGGTGCAGCTTGCCGACACGGCGAAAATCTATAGGAGCGCCCTATTCTGGCGGATCGCGCCGCTGCCGATGATCTCGCAGGCGACCTTCATGGCCATCCAGGGGCTGTGGGCGGGGCCCTGGCTGCGCGACGTCGCCGAGATGGACCGGCTGGTGGCCGCCAACCATTTGTTCGCCGCCGCCGCGGCCATGGTCGCCGGCTTCATCCTGATGGGGATGATCGCCGAACGCCTGGGGCGGTTCGGCATCCCGCCGCTCGCCGTCGCCGTGGTCGGCATGGTGCTGTTCATGGCCGATCAGGTGCTGCTGGTGCTGGGATGGACCGGCGAGACGCTGATGACGTGGATCGCCTTCGGCTTCTTCGGCACCTCGGGCACCATCACCTATGCGGTGCTGTCGCAGGCGTTTCCGCCCCATCTGGCCGGCCGCGTCAACACGGCGCTCAATCTGCTGGTGTTCGTGGCCGCCTTCGCCGCGCAATGGGGCATGGGCGCCATCATCGACCAGTGGTCGCATCGAGCCGACGGCGGCTATCCCCTCGCCGCCTATCAGGCGGCCTTCGGCACGATGCTCGCCCTGCAGGTCGTGGTCCTGGCATGGTTTGCTCTGCCGCGGCGTCGGCTGGCTTTGCAGCGCCCGTTAGCGGAACACGATTAGGGCGACGATGGCCAGCCAAAGAAGGCCGCTGACGGCGATGATCGTGTTCTGCTGACGTGGCGTCTGGCCCAGCATGTAGGGCACCGTCGTCTGCGGCGGCATCGTCTCGGTCACGGGCGTCGTCGCCGTGGCCGGGCCGTGGCGCTCGGGCGGAGTGGCTGGCGACGGCTGGGGTGCCGATTTGGGTTGCGGTGCGGCCATGACCTCTCCGTTCGCAGCCGCCGCCGAGAGGCGGCTGAAGAAATGTTCGGCATTACTGATGGCGGCGCCCTGCACCAAACGATTGCCCAGGGCCGCCAGTTTGCCGCCGACGTCGACCGTCGCCGCCCAGCGTAGCAGGGTTGCCGACTCGCCAGCGGCGTCGAGAACGACGCGGGCGCTGCCACGCACGAAGCCAGCGGCGCCACCGTCACCTTGCCCCGAGATGGTGTAGCCGTGCGGCGGATCAAGATCGCTTAGGGTGACACGCCCGGAGAAGGTGGCCTTCATCGGCCCGATTTTGGTGGCAATGCGCGCACGCAGTTCGTTATCGGCGGTCTGCGCGATCTCCTCGCAGCCGGGTATGCAGGCGCGCAGCACGTTCACGTCGTTGAGCGCCTGCCAGACACGGCCACAGGGCGCCGGGATGCGGGATTCGCCGGACAGTTCCATGGACGCCAGAGTCGCGAACCCTGGTCGTCCGGTCAATCGGCCATGCGGACGAGATGATGTCGGGCCGATCGGGGCCGCGGTCTCAGGCGGGCTGTCGCGCCGGAACGTTGGTCTGGCGCGACAGCAAGGCCTCGCCCACGTGCGGGACGGCCAGGGCCAGCAGCATGACCGACCACAGCAGCACCGACGCATTGGATACCATGGCGCGCAGCACCAGCGGCACCTGTTCGGCGAGGCTTGGGTGCATGACGGTAAAGTCCTCGCCGATGATGGCCAGGCCCTCGGCGACGAGGTTCGCCGCAGCCGACATCATCAACGACAGCGCCAGCCATCCGGCGCGTGACGATCGCGTCCCGAATACTTCCCAGCCCGCGGCGGCCGACAGCACGTCACGCCCCGAAGTCAGCCGCAGGGCGACCAACCCGAGCATGCCCAGCACCGGTGCGGTGAACTGCAGCACCGGAATGTCGCGGTAGCGCCCATCGAGGACGATCGCCGCCGTCAGCAGCAGCGCCATGGCGGTGAAGCCGCGATACAGAGAGCCGAGATGGCGCGTCAGGCCGCCGCGACGATCATCGAACATGGTCGCCGCCCGCTCGATGACGCCGGCGGCGAAGGCCAGCAGCAGGCTGGCGAAGCCCACCGCCGCCAGGCGCGGCAGCAGGCCGAAATTGCCCTTGGCCCAAAAGCTGATACCGGCGGCATGGGCGGTGAACCCATACTGCACCAGCGGCACGGCCATGGCGTGGGCCAGCC
The DNA here is from genome assembly GCA_036675815.1 of Rhodospirillaceae bacterium. GTDB lineage: Bacteria > Pseudomonadota > Alphaproteobacteria > Rhodospirillales > Magnetospirillaceae > JAKFEE01. Next base: position 73,321 of record JAKFEE010000015.1, on the reverse strand, counting down.
CGATCACCAGGAACGCCGACCCTCCGCCGAGGCGGCCAAGGAACGGCGCAACCAGAGCGAACGCCAGAAGCACCGAGAAGACGAAGCGCCAAGGCCAGTCCGGGTGTTCGATCACCGGCCCGCTCAGTGGAAAAGCCGGCACGCGATCGACCGACCACAGGCCCCATTTCGCGCCAACGGTACCCTCGAGATCGGCCTTCCAGGGCTGATCGTAGGCTTCGACGATGTTGTAGTCGAAGCCGTTCTTGTCGGCGACGTCGACCAGCGTCCGCACGAACTTGGCCGAATTGACCACCCCCGGCACGGCGGGGCCGCGGCTGCGCCCCATCGTCGGCCACCCCGCCTCGCCGATGAGGATCGGCTTCCCGGGAAAGGTCTCCTGGATCAGGCGATAATAGCGCTCGATATGCGTCCCCACGGTGTCGACGGCCACCGGTTCATCCTCCCAGTATGGAAGGATGTGGATGGTGACGTAGTCGAGCGCGCGGGTCACCTGCGGGTTCTTGATGTGGAACGCCCAGACGTCGGCGTAGGACACCGGCTGTCTGATTCGGCCCTTGACCTCCTCGATATAGGCCAGCAGCGTCTCGGGGCGCAGATCCCGGCGCAGCAGCACCTCGTTGCCGACGATGACGCGTTCGATGACGTCGGGATATTCGTTGGCCAGCCGCACCAGCGATTCGATCTCGGCCCGGTTGGCGGCGTGGCCCTCGGCGCCCTTGTCACCGTGCTCGGCGCCGAGCCAGGCGCCCATCGTCACCTTGAGCCCGTATTTGCGCGCCAGCGCCGGCAGCATGTCCATGCCCTCGCGGCTGGTATAGGTGCGGACGCCGCGCACCCGGCCGCGCAACCGTGCCAAGTCTTGTTCGATCTGGCCGAAGCTGGGATAGACCTTGAGCAGCGGGCTTTGGCCCTCGCGATAGGCGGCGAACGAGACGCTGCGCAGTTGGCCGCCCGGGACGTCGGGGCCGGCGTCCTGAGGCCGATTGGTCAGGTACCAGTAGGCGAAAGTCGCCATCGCGGCCACAAGAAAGGCCGCCAACAGACGTGGGAGCGAGGACGACATGATCGCGTAAACCGTCCGTGTTGGGGCGATGCGCGGCTCGCATCGGGCCGACTGCCGCCGCCGTCATACGACCACGAGCGGGCAGGCGTCAACCCGATGCTGCGGCGGCTCGGGCGATGCTATACGGTGGCTGCGTCCCGCGGCGGCGCCAATTCCGGCAGCGATCCGCAGGGATCGCCGCATTCGGCACAGACGTGATGGTCGGGCTGCACGGCCACATCCGTATCGGGCAGTCGCTTCTCGAATTCCGCCAGGCGCGCTTCCAGGACCTCGATGCGGTCGAGCAGACAGCTGATGGCCTTGCCCACCGGATCGGGCATCAGATGATGATCGAGGTCGATGCCATGATGGGTGATGCGGCGGCGCTCGGCCGGCAGCACCAGGCGGCCGGGGATGCCCACGACCGTCATTTCCGGGCCGACGTCGTTGATTACCACCGAATTGGCGCCGACATTGGCACCTTCGCCGATGGTCACCGGCCCCAACACCGCCGCGCCCGCCCCCACCAGCACGCGATCCTCGAGGGTGGGGTGGCGCTTGCCGCGCGACAGCGACGTGCCGCCCAGCGTGACGCCGTGATAGAGGGTGACGTCGTCGCCGATTTCCGCCGTCTCGCCAATGACCACGCCGGCGCCGTGATCGATGAAGAAGCGCCGGCCGATCGTGGCACCGGGATGGATGTCGACGTTGGTGAGGAAGCGGTTGAGGAAACTGAGGAAACGCGCGGCGAATCGCCACCGACGGGTCCAGAGTCCATGCGCGATGCGATGCAACAGCAGGGCGTGCAGGCCCGGATAGGTGCAGAACACTTCCAAGCGGTTGCGTGCCGCCGGATCGCGCTCCATGACCGCGTCCACGTCCTCGCGCAGCAGGCTCCACAGGGCGGGGTGATCGTCACGCTGCGGCATGGCGTTGTCCTTTTTTCTCTCTTCGCCAGTGAACCTAGCGCGGGCAGCGGCGGCGCCGCAACGCTTGTCGCCGCGGGCAAAGCTCGGGGCGGGAACACGATGAGCGACTGGGGGTTACACAGACAGCATCGATTCCAAGGAGAGGCGATTTATGCCCGATCGGCGGGAAAGTGCGTCGGATAAGCGGCGCCTGGCGAAGGAGTTGGACGACTGGAGCCTGGAGCACCCCGTGGCAGGGCCGGGCACGAACGACAGCGAGACGGGTCCGGGCGAATCGCCGCCGATAGCCCCGGAACGCGGCGGCGAACAGCCACCCGAGGACGGCAAGGATTCGGCGAAGCCCTAAGCGAACGATGGTTGCGGTGGGATCGAATAGGTGCCGGTGACATGGGCGACGAGATCGTCCGATTCGGCCGAACGCAACAGCACCTCACCCACCGCCAACCGCTTCCCCAACTTGAGAATGCGGCCTTCGGCGATGACATCGGCCATCGGCGGTTTGCGCAGGAAGTTGATGTTGAGATTGGTGGTGACCGCCAACTCCACCCGTCCGACGAGCCCCAAGACCACCGCGTACATGCACACGTCGGCCAGCGCCATCAGGGCCGGCCCCGCGACCGTGCCCCCCGGCCTCACCGATTTGCCATCGCAATGCATGCGCATCTCCGCCTCTCCACGACCGATGCTTATCGTGCGGATGCCAAACAGGCCGACGAGCGGCAGTTGCTCGTCGATCAGGGCCTGGAATTCGTCGACCGATATGCGAGGCATCCATCTTTCTCCGCTGAGATCGCGAAGCCATTATAATGCCTAGGCGATGCGGCAACGGAACCCTGCTTGATCGGCGGCCGCCGCAGACGCACAGTACTAGTCCAGCGCCGACCACCGGAGATCCTCGCCATGACTGCCGAACCCGTTCTGTTGCGCCATGACGCCGTTGGTGTCGCGACGCTGACCATGAACCGGCCGCAGGCGCGCAATGCCCTGTCGATGGGGTTGATGACCGAGCTGCATGCGGCGCTGGAGGCGGTTGCCACCGACGCCGCCGTCAAGGTGGTGGTGATCGCCGCCAATGGCCCGGCGTTCTGTGCCGGCCACGACCTCAAGGAAATGCGTGCCAATCCCGGGCGTCGCAATTATGAGCGGTTGTTCGGCCAGTGCTCGGCTCTGATGACCGCCGTCGTGCGCCTGCCCAAGCCGGTGATCGCCAAGGTACATGCCTTGGCGACCGCCGCCGGCTGCCAGCTCGTTGCCAGCTGCGATCTGGCCGTGGCCGCCGACTCCGCCAGATTCGCCACTCCGGGCGTGAACATCGGCTTGTTCTGCTCGACACCAATGGTGGCCCTGTCGCGGGCCGTCGGCCGCAAGCAGGCGATGGAAATGCTGCTGACCGGCCGCCCGATCTCCGCGGCGGAAGCTCATGCATTCGGGCTAGTCAACCGCGTGGTCGCCGCCGATGCGCTCGACGCGGCGGTGGCCGAGCTTGCCGGCCAGATTGCAGCGAAATCCCCTTACACCGTGGCGGTGGGCAAGGAAGCATTTTATCGTCAGGCGGAGATGACGCTCGACGAGGCCTACGACTATGCCAGCGACGTGATGACGCGCAACATGCTGGCCAGGGATGCCGAGGAAGGCATCGATGCCTTTTTGGAGAAGCGGGAACCGGTATGGAGCGGGTGCTGACCTCCGACGAGGTGTCTGCGGAGTTCGAGGCCTGGCAAGGCAAGGTGCGTGGGACCAACATCTCGCCCACCAGCCTGCTGGCAACGGATTATCTCAATCATTTCAACGAGATTATCATGCTGCTGGGCATGGTCGCCTCGATGCCGGAGCTGGTCGAGGTGTGCCGCGGCTGGCGGCCCAAGGCGTATGTCGAGCATTTCCGCGATTCCGGCTTTTCCGACAAGGAACTGGCGATCGCCGCCTATGACTGGGTTCCGGCCCGCTTCAAGGGACCGTTCGAGGAAGTGATCGGCCAGATGGACAAGGTTGCGGCCAGCGCCCTCGAACAGCTCGCCGCCGCCCAAAGCGACGGTGACGACGCCTTGCTGGCGGTCAAAGCCGCGGAGGCGTCACGCCTGCTGCAGCATCTGCACGACTGCGCCTCGGCGGTGATCCACGGCTCTGACGCGGCGATGAGTCAGGCCGACATCGACGCCTTCCTGCGGGCGTGAACCTACAGTCTCGTGATCCGCCAAAGCGGAATGCCCGCCTGCGCGTCGCCTAACGGCCTACATTACCTTGTCGACGGCCTCGAGGAAGCCATGCACCTGGCTGCGCAGGATTTCCGCTTGGCGCGACAGCTCCCCGGCCGCCGACAGCACCTCGCGCGCCGAGTGCCCGGTCTCGTTGGTGCCCTGGGTGACCTGGACGATGCGGCCGCTGACCTCGGACGTGCCATGCGCCGCTTCCTCGACATTGCGCGCGATCTCCTGGGTGGCGGCGCCCTGCTGCTCGACGGCGCCGGCGATGGCCGCGGCCGACTCGCTGACCAGGCCGATCGAAGCGGCGATCGCCTCGATGGCCTTGGCCGCCTCGGTGGTGGCGGTCTGGATGCCGGAAATCTGCGCCTCCACCTCCTCGGTCGCCTTGGCCGTCTGATTGGCCAGGGCCTTGACCTCGGAGGCGACGACGGCGAAGCCCTTGCCGGCCTCGCCGGCGCGCGCCGCCTCGATGGTGGCGTTGAGCGCCAGCAGATTGGTCTGGCTGGCGATGTCGTTGATCAGCCGCAGCACCTCGCCGACGCGTTCGGCCGCCGAGCGCAGGTTGCCGACCATGCCGTTGGCTCGCTGCACCTCGCCGACGGCGCTCCGCGACATCTCGGCCGAGCGCGCCACCTGACCGCTGATCTCGCGGATGCTGGCCGACAGCTCCTCGGCCGCCGCCGCGACCGTCTCGACGTTCGCCGATGCGACTTCGGCCGCCGACGCCACCGCCGACGCTTCCTCGCTGGTGGTGCCGGCGATGCTTTCCATGCTCTCGGCGGTGGCCTGGAGTTCGGTGGCAGCGGCGGCGACCATCTCCACCACCCGCTGCACCGTCGCCTCGAAGCTGTCGGCGGCGCCGGCAAAGCCCTCGACCTTGTGGGCCATGGCATCGGTGGCGGCGTTGATGGTGTGGGCGCCCTGCAGGAAGCTGCCGACCATGCCGCGCTCGACGATGCGCCGGTGGTACTTGTTGCGCGAGACGTTCTCCATGGACGCCGCCGCTTCGCGCACGAATGCGTCGGCGCGGTCGATCAATTCGTTGACGTTCCACATGATCTCGCCCAGATCACCGGTCTCGTCGATGCCGCAGATGCGCGCCTCGAAATCGCCGGCGGCGACGGCGCGGCACACGCTGCCGGTGCGCGCCAGAGCGACGGTGATCCGCCGCAGATACCAGAATGCCGCCGCGCCTGCCGTCAGGGCCAGGCCGAGGGGCGCCAGCAGGATCAGCGGCATCTGCGCCAGCATCAGAGACGCGCCGCCGGCGGCGATGATGGCCGCCATCGCCGCGGTGATGGCCAAGTGCGCCTTAGAGAGAGAAGACCCAACGGTCATAATCGAGTTCCTTCGAATCCAGCATGGCCGTCAGCATCGCCTGACCGCGGCGGAGTCCTTCCTTGCGGTCCTCGGCGCGGCTTTCCTCGTCGCGCAATTGTCGGTACAGCGGCACGATGACCTCGCGGACGATGCGCGGGTCGGGCACGCGCCGATTGGAGTGATAGCCGGCGACGGCGCCGCTCAGGTCGTAGCTTGGCGTCGCATGGGCGAGTACCCAGTAGTGGTCGCCGTTCTTGCAGCGGTTGACGACATAGGCGAACACCTCCCTGCCCGCCTGCAGCGCCTCCCAAAACAGCCGAAACACCGAACGCGGCATGTCGGGGTGGCGGATGATGCTGTGCGCCTGCCCCAGCAACTCACGCTCGGAATAGCCCGAAATGTCCATGAACAAGCGGTTGACGTAAGTTATGCGCCCCTGCAGATCGGTCTTGCTGACGATGACGCCATCGTCCGGGAAGTTCCGCTCGGTACCGGAGACAGTCATGTCGCGCCGCATGGTGGCCCTCTAACTCGAATTCGCGCTCTATTTACCATCATTCTGATTCAACTCAATACAATTCCATTCCGCACCAGGCCTTGTAAATGCCGGGCCAGATGGCCAATATGGCAGGGCATTCGCACGGGTAGCCCATGGCCGCGCGGTTCTTCCGTTTTCCCCATCTGACGCTGCGCTCTCATCTTTTGGCTTTGGTGCTGACGGCGCTACTGCCGATGATCGTGCTTGGCGTCGTGTTCATCGGCTGGCTGGCTGCCGAGCAGACAAGCCGGGTCGAGCAAGGGCTGACGGAGACGGCACGGGCGCTGAGCCTGACCCTCGACCGTGAACTCAAGTCCAGCGAGGCGGTCCTGGAGGCATTGGCGGCAACCCCGGAGTTGGCGCGTGACGACCTTGCCGCCTTCCGCGAGCGGACGGTGACCACGCTCACCCAGTACCCCCACTGGGTGAACATTGCCCTTTTGGACGCCTCGGGCCGCCAGATCGTCAATACGGCGCGACCGGCCGGCGCGCCGCTGCCGGACGCCAGCGGCTATGACTTCGTCCGGCAGCAGATGAGAACGGCCCAGCCGGTGATCTCAAACCTCATCCAGGGTCCGACCGTTGGCATCCCGGTCATCGTCGTGATGGTGCCGATGCTGCGTGACGGCGAACTGCGCTACATGGTATCGGCTGCGATCGGCACGCAAACCCTGACCAGCATCCTGGAGCAATTCGGTTCCGCCGACGAAGCCTTCATCGTCGCGGTCGACGGCAACAACAAGGTCATCGGCCGCAGCCGCAACGCCGCCCGTTACATTGGCCGCGGCGCGCCTGGCTGGTATGGCGCCGCCGTCACCACCCTGGGCGGACCCGCGATCTATCGCGGCCAAACGGTGGATGGCGTCGACGCCATCGCTGCGGTGGCACCGCTGTTCATGGCCGACTGGACACTGGCGGTAGTCATACCGGCCAGCGCCCTCGACGTTCCGTTTTGGCGCACCGTCGGCTTGGCCGCGGGCGCCGGGGGCGGTTTCCTGACCCTGTCGCTGTTGCTCGCCATTGCCAGCGCTCGCCGGGTTTCCGGCGAGGTTGCCGGCTTGGCCGAGATCGGGCGCCGGCTGGCCCTGCGCCAACCTATCGGTGCGCCCCACGTCAGCACGATCGAAGAAATTGCCAGCCTGCGGGGCGTGCTGGTGCAGGCCGCCCGCGATCTGTCGTGCAGTGCCGCCGATCGCGAGCAGGCGCTGCGCGAACGGGCGCAGGCCCAGGACGTGGCGCGCCGCGAGGCTGAACGTGCCGCCCAAGCCAAGTCGCGCTTTCTCGCCGCCGCCAGCCATGACTTGCGCCAGCCGCTGCAGGCGCTGCGCCTGTTTCTCGAGGTGCTGAACGGCAACCCGCCGGCCGAGCGCCGCACCCTGCTCCTCGGCCGCGCCGCGGAAGCGCTCACCGCGGCAGAGGAATTGCTGGTGTCGCTGCTCGACATGTCCAAACTGGAAGCCGGCATCGTGCAACCGAGTGTGCGTCCCATACCAGTCGGGCCCCTGTTGGAGCAGATTTCGCGGGAGCTGCAGCCCATTGCCTTGCAGGCGGGATTGCGGCTGCGCGTGGTCCCGTCGTCGGCCGTGGTGGCGAGCGATCCCGTGTTGTTGGGACGCATCGTCCGCAACCTGCTGCACAATGCCATCCGCTACACGCGTTCCGGCAAGATCCTGCTCGGATGCCGGCGCGAGCAGGGCCGCGTCCGCATCGAGGTATGGGATACGGGAGTCGGCATCGACAGCCAGCACCTGCCTCATCTGTTCGAGGAATTCTACCAGGTGGGCAATGCCGAGCGCGACCGCAGCCAGGGCCTGGGCCTGGGGCTGTCGGTGGTCAAGCGCGGCGCCGAACTGATGGGCCACGAAATCGGCCTGAGTTCGGTGCGCGGCAAGGGGTCACGCTTTTTCGTCCGAGTGCCCCTGGTGACAGGCCGGCGGGAACAGCGCCAAACCACAGGTGTCATCTAGGATTGTGCCGCTCGGCACGCCGTGGTCGCGCCCTTCATCGACGAGACCGCCGCCTGGGGCCGCGTCCAGCAGAGGAGGATGTCATGCACTACATCGACGGGTTTGTGGCCGCCGTACCTACCACCAACCGCGACGCCTACCGACTGCATGCCGAAGCCGCCGCCGAAGTGTTCAAGGAGTACGGCGCGCTGAACGTCGTCGAATGCTGGGGCGACGATGTGCCGGAGGGCCAGGTCACGTCGTTCCCCATGGCGGTCAAGCGCCGCGACGACGAGACGGTGACGTTCTCATGGGTGGTCTGGCCGTCCCGTGCCGTGCGCGACGAGGCGATGCCGAAGCTGATGTCGGACCCGCGCCTGCAGCCCGACGCCAATCCGATGCCCTTCGATGGCAAACGGCTGATCTACGGCGGGTTCGAGTCGATCGTCGAAGCCTGATTTGCCGGAGCCATCAGGCGGAAGGTTGCCCGGCCAAGGCCGAACGACCTTCCGCCTCACCGTTACTGGCTGGCGTGCACCTTGCGACCGTTCAACGGCTGCACGGGACGGGCATTGATCGTGTAGAGCTTCCGGAACGCGGCGACCTGGGCGGGCGCGAGCTCTACCGGCGTCTTGAGGATCCGCCAGCGCACGTCTTCGCTGCAGGGCGGCGTGGTCAGGGACCCCATCAGCGCATAATAGGCTTGGTCGTCCGGCAATAGCCCGGTGACGTCGAAAGGCGATTCCAGCGCCCGTGCCTCGCCTTCCCTCGCCGGCAGATTGGCGAAGACCGGCTTCAAGGTGGCATTCTCACGGCCTTCGGCGAACAGCACGGCCACGACCGCAAGCCGCCCGCCGGCATCCCTGTGCACCAGATGAGCCACCAGCGGATAGGCGTGACCGTCGATCGTCATTTCGCTCGGCGTATGAAAATGCATCTGCACGAGCTTGTATTCGACATCGTCGATGCGGGCCGAGCCGGCCTTGGGCAAGTCTATCTGTATCGTGTGGCCATTGTTGACGACCTCTGCCACTGTGGCCGCGTAGTTGAATTTGATCCGCTGAAGTGTCGAGGCCTCCGCGTCACCCGTAGTGATGTTGACGGGCGACTGAGACCTGCCCGACCGGCAGGTCTCGAAAGCCTTGTCCAGCTCCGCCCAATGCGCTGCTCCGGAATGTCCTTCGTAAGCCCAATGGGCGTCTGCGGCGAAGGCTGCCGGGCTCACCAGAGCCGTGCCTAGCACGGCAGCGGCCAGCAATTTCATGGTCATCTGTCGTGATCCTCCGACGTTGCGGCGATGGCGACGGGCGATGTGCGACTCTCTCGCTCGTTCGCGAGGCGCGATTTACCCCAACCTGTTTACGTCGATGTCGGAGCACGCCACGTTGCGTCAGCGCAATCCGCTTGGCCTGGCCACCTCCCGCGGAGGGCTCACCGCGCGAGCCCCGCCGGCGCCGATTCTCGGATCAAGGTGATGCGTTCGGCCGATTTGCCGAAGAAATGCAGGCCAGAGCCGCCTTCGGAGAGGACATCGAGGAAGGCGTCCGGCTCATTCACGCGGATGCCGCCCACCACCCGCACGCCGCGGCGGAACAACGGCTCCGGCGTGAGCCCGGCGGTCGGCCCGACCACCACCACCTCGGCCCCCGGCCGCGCCAGGGCCAGAATCTCGTCGAGGGTATCGGTCACCATGGTCGCCCCGGTGATGATCAGCACGCCGGCCTGAGGGACGACGGAGGCAGCCTCGGCGGCGGGGCGATAATGCGCCATCTCTTCGGCGCGCAGGGTGCTCGGGTCCTTTTCCAGCACCAGAAACGGCTGCCCACTGCGGCGCAGCGCCTTCAGGTAGGGGCCGATGGCGCCCACCATCACCACTTGGGCCCGCTCGGGAATGATGGCGGCCTCGAAGGCGTCGGCACCGGTCTCCAGGCGACAGTGCGGCTGCGGCTGACGGCGCCAGCAGGTATCGGCCACGGCGTTGAGCACCGCGATGGCGAGCGCCCGTCGCACGCCCTGCGGCGCGGCCACGTCGCGCAGGAAGTCGGCGACCGGGCGGCCGCGGATCCGTCCGGGCATGGGCATGGCCGCGGCGGACGACGGGCAGCACACCGCCTCGGGCAACGACTTGATCGGCGTGTAGCAGCAGCCGCCGATGCCGTTGGACAGCTTCACCCCGGTGAAGAACAGACCGATCACGGCACGCTCGACGGTGACGCCGCCGAAATCGTCGCCAAGCAATGCCCGGCATTGCGCAATCGCCTCGCCCAGAATCGTCGTCGTCATTGCCCACCTCTCTCATTACGGTGCGTAAAAGCCAGGGTGTCCCGGAACCTCCGGTCGATGCAAGAGCGAGGCGCCAGCGCGCCGCAACCGATGGCGCCAAACGCCGGCGAAAAATGAAAGACTTGGGGTGGGCCCGTGCGTGGCGATACGGTGGCGGGATGCGAAATCCCAGTGGTCAAGACGCACCGCATGGCCCAGGCTGCGGTCGTCGGGGCTATATCCCGCCTCCATATCACGCGACGACACAGGTCTCGAAAGGTCCTCTGCCCATGACTGCCCCCCTGTCCTATCCCGATGCGAAACTTCGCCATGTTCTGCAGACGGTTAAGACCATCGCCATGGTCGGCGCCTCGAAGAACTGGAACCGGCCCAGCTACTTCGTGATGAAGTATTTGCAGGACAAGGGCTATCGCGTGATCCCGGTCAATCCGGGCGTCGCCGGCCAGGAGCTGCTGGGCGAGACGGTCTATGCCGACCTGCGCTCGATCCCCGACAAGGTCGACATGGTCGACGTGTTCCGCGCCTCCGACGCCGTGCCCGGCATCGTCGACGACGCCATCGCCATCGGCGCCAAGGTGCTGTGGTGCCAGTTGGGCGTACGCCATGACGCGGCGGCGGCGCGGGCCGAAGCGGCGGGGCTCGAGGTGGTGATGGACCGCTGCCCGAAGATCGAGTACGGCCGCCTCGGCGGCGAGTTGTCGTGGTACGGCGTCAATTCGGGCATCATCTCGTCGCGCCCGCATCAGGCGCCGACCCAGGGCCGCGCGCCGGCCAAGGACGAGGCCCCTGCCGATCAGGCCAAGCCGGCCTATGGCTTCGAGACCAAGGCGGTGCATTCCGGCGCCGCCCCCGACCCCACCACCGGCGCCCGCTCGACGCCGATCTACCAGACCACCAGCTACGTGTTCCGCGACGCCGATCAGGCGGCCTCGCTGTTCAACCTGCACAGCTTCGGCTACATCTACTCGCGGCTCAACAACCCCACCGTGTCGGTGCTGGAGGAACGCGTCGCCACCCTCGAGGGCGGCCGCGCCGCCTGCGCCGCCGCCTCGGGTCACGCCGCGCAGTTCCTCACCTTCTTCACCCTGCTCGAGCCCGGCGACGAGTTCCTGGCGTCGCGCAACCTCTACGGCGGCTCCCTGACCCAGTTCGGCCTGTCGTTCAAGAAGCTGGGCTGGACCTGCCATTTCGTCGATCCCAGCGACCCCGAGAACTTTCGCAAGGCGCTGACGCCGCGCTGCAAGGCCATCTTCGTCGAGAACCTCGCCAACCCCGGCGGCATCATCGTCGACATCGAGCCGGTGGCGGCCATCGCTCACGAAGCCGGCATCCCGCTGATCGTCGACAACACCCTGGCGACGCCGTACCTGTGCCGGCCGATCGAATGGGGCGCCGACATCGTCGTCCATTCCACCACCAAGTTCCTATCGGGGCACGGCAACTCCCTTGGCGGCTGCATCGTCGAATCCGGGCGTTTCGACTGGGGGCAGAATGACAAGTTTCCGTCGATGACCGAGCCCGAACCGGCCTACCACGGCCTGACCTTCTACGAGACCTTCGGCGACTTCGGCTTCACCACCAAGGCGCGAGCCGTCGCCTTGCGCGATTTCGGGCCGGCGATGGCGCCGATGAACGCCTTTTTGTCGATCACCGGCATGGAGACGCTGCCGCTGCGCATGGACCGTCATTGCCAGAACGCCCAGGCCATCGCCGAATTCCTCGAAGGCCACCCGGCGGTGGCATGGGTGTCCTATGCCGGCCTGCCGTCGTCGCCGCACCATGTGTTGGCGAAGAAGTACCTGCCCAAGGGCTGCGGTAGCGTCTTCACCTTCGGCGTCAAGGGCGGCTACCAGGCCGGCGTGCGCGTCGTCGAGGGCGTCGAGTTGTTCAGCCATCTCGCCAATCTCGGCGACACCCGCAGCCTGATCATCCATCCGGCCAGCACGACCCACCGGCAGCTCGACGAGGACGCCCAGATTGCCGCCGGTGCCGGCCCCGACGTGGTGCGTCTGTCGGTGGGCATCGAGACCGTCGACGACCTGATCCGCGACCTGGACCAGGCCTTGCGGCGCAGCCAAGCGTAATGGGAAGATGGAAGAATCTACATATATTCTCGTTGTGAAGGAATCGCCGTTAGCTCGCTTCCTCGTCATTCCCGCGAAAGCGGGAATCCATTCCGTGGCCGCCGTCGCGGAACCGCGGAGTGGATGCCCGCGTCCGCGGGCAAGACGGTGAGGAGGAACGGCGGCGGGGTTACGGCGCTTCGGGAATGATGGTGGATGATGTCGCGTCGCGCGTTGCTTCTGGTAAACCGTCACTGCCGTGGCGGCCTCGTGGACCTCGCCGAGATCGGCGGATTACTCGAGCGGTGCGGCATTGATGCAGAGGCGATGCCGATCGACGATGCCGCCATCATCGGCGATACCATCCGGGCGCACCGCGACGAGGTCGACCTGGTGGTGCTGGCCGGCGGCGACGGCACGCTCAACGCCGCCGCCGAGGCGCTGATCGATACCGGCTTGCCCATGGGCATCCTGCCGCTCGGGACCGCCAACGACTTGGCGCGTACCCTGATGATCCCGCCGGCCCTCGCCGACGCCTGCCGGGTGGTGGCCGAGGGTGTGGTGCGACGCATCGACGTCGGCTGCGTCAACGACAAGCTGTTCTACAACGTCGCCAGCATCGGGCTACCGGTTGAGGTTAGCCGCCAACTGACGCCGCAATTCAAGCGCAAGTGGGGGGTGCTGAGCTATGCCATCGCCGCCATCCGCGCCATCCGCCAACTGCGTCCCTTCCGCGCCGAGATCGATTGTGGGGAGGAACTCATCCGGGTGAGGACGGTGCAGATTTCGGTCGGCAACGGCCGCCACTACGGCGGCGGCATGACCGTGGACGAAGATGCGGCGATCGACGACCACCTGCTGCATCTCTACTGCCTGAAGCCGCGTCACTTGCTGCGTTATGCGCTGTTGTTCTGGGCGCTGCGGCGCGGGACCCACAAGCGGGTCGAGGGCGTTCTCACCCTGTCGGGGCGTGAATTCGCCGTGTCGACGCGCCGGGCCAGGGCGATCAATACCGACGGCGAGTTGACAACCTGGACTCCCGCCCGGTTCCATGTGCTGCCGGCGGCGGTGTCGGTGATCGTGCCGGAAGCGTATCTGATGGCCAACCAGGGAGGCCGCGGTGATCCTGCGCGACGAGTGGGAAGTAGCACTCAATGAGCTGATCGGCCTGTCGATCATCGCGGCCGACACCTATGAGACCGCGGCCCGCGTCGTCGAAAGCCACGACGGTGAGTTGGCCGCGCTTTTTGCCGAAATGGCCGCGGCGCGGCGAAGCCTGGCCGCCGAGCTGCGCGCCCTCGACCGCCGCCTCGGCGACATCCCGCATGCCACCGACCCCGATTACGCGACCCTGCACGATCTGTTCGTGCGCCTGAAGAGCCTTTTCGCCGCGGACGAGCGCCGGTCGCTGATCCAGGAGTGTGAAGCCGCCGACACCAATTTGACGAACCGCCTGGCGGCAGCCTTGACCGTAACCTTGCCCGAGCCGGTCAGCCGTACCGTCAAGCAAAGCGAGTACGAGGTCACCGCCTCCCTCGGACGCCTCGCCGCGGCCAAGGCCCGGCTTTGAGGCGGCAAACCGCCATTTCCCATACGCCACTTCCTTAGGGGGATGGTCGACCGCCACCGGCGGTCGCACCTGACCGCCATGAACGTCGCCGGTCACGATCCCCTGTTCATGACTCTGGCGTGGGCCATCGCTGCGTTGGGGACCTATACCGCACTGGACCTGGCCGAACGCGCCCGCACCGCCGCACGTCGCCGCTGGATGTGGCTGAATGCCGCCGGGCTTGCCTTGGGCGCCGGCATCTGGGCGATGCATTTCGTCGCGACGATCACCTACCGTGCGCCGAGCCCGAGCGACTACGGGCTGGGGCTCAACGTCGTTGCCTTCGCCTTGGCCGTCGCGGCGTCGATCGGCGGCCTGTTCGCCGTCAAATGGGGCTGGCCCCGCCGGCATACGCTGGCCGTGGCGGGCACCCTGATGGGCCTGGCCATCGCCGCAATGCACCAACTCGGCCCCGGCAGCCTGCGGGCGGCGGCAAGCAGTGGCTGGAACGGTTGGCTTGTCCTGGCATCCATGATCCTTGCCGTCGCGACAGCAACCGCGGTGTTGTGGTTGGCCCGTCGGCCCTTGGCGACATGGCAGAAGGTCACGGGTGGCATGACGACGGCGCTGGCATTGGTCGTCATGCATTACGCCACCACTGGCGCCGCGGGCTTGGGCGGCGCCGTTGCCCGGTCCGCAGGCGAGGCGTCGGCGCCGCCCATGCTCGCCACCGGCATCGCCCTGATGGTCATGGGCCTGTTGATCATGGCCCTCGCCCTGGCCCTGATCGATCGCTACCGGGTGGCACGCCGCAGCCTGGTCCAGGAGGCGCAGTATCGCGCGGTGGTCGACACGGCCGTCGACCCCATCCTGATCATCGACGATACCGGGATCATCGTCTCCTTCAACCGCGCCGCCGAGGCCACCTTCGGCTATTTTGCCAGCGAAGCCGTGGGGCGGAACGTGAGCTTCTTGATGCCGGAACCCGACCGTTCGGCCCATGATGGCTATCTGCGCCGCTATCACCGCACCGGCGAGCGGCGCATCATCGGCATCGGCCGCGAGGTCAAGGCCCAGCGCAAGGACGGCAGCGTCTTTCCCGTGGAACTGTCGGTGGCCGAGTGGCGGGCCGGCGGCCGGCGGCACTATACCGGCATCCTGCGCGACATCACCGGGCGCAAGCAGGCGGAACATGCCCTGCGCCAGGCCAAGGAGCGCGCCGAACGCGCCGATGCCGCCAAGAGCAAGTTCCTGGCGGCCGCCAGCCATGATCTTCGCCAGCCGGTGCAATCGCTGTTTTTCTTCGCCTATGCGCTCGGTGAAAAATTGAAAGGCCATTCGGCAGCCACCATGGTGGCCAGCATGAGCGAATCGCTGGACGCGCTGCGCCTGCTGCTCGACAGCCTGCTCGACGTTTCGCGGCTCGACGCCGGTGTCGTCCAGCCCAATGTCACCGAATTCGCCGTGGGGCCGCTGCTCGAGCGGCTGGGCACCGAGTATCGGCCGCGCGCCGAGGAAAGAGGGCTGCGATTTCGCGTCGCCGCCACACGCGCATGGACACGCAGCGACCCGGTGCTCCTGGAACGGCTGCTGCGCAACCTGGTGGAGAACGCCGTCCGCTACACCAACAGCGGCGGGGTGCTGATTGGTTGCCGGCAACGCGGCGATCAGCTACGGCTCGAAGTCTGGGATACCGGGGCGGGAATTCCGGCCGAGCGCAGCGAGGATGTGTTCGAGGAGTTCTTTCAGTTGGGCAACCCCGAGCGTGACCGCCAGCAGGGTCTCGGGCTCGGCCTTGCCATCGTCCGCCGCTTGGCGCGCCTGCTTGCCCACACGGTGGAGCTCCGCTCACGGCCGGGGCGCGGCACCGTCTTTTCGGTCGGGCTGCCCCGGGTGTCGCCGCGGGCCATCCCCAAACCGGTGGTCGAGGTGCCGGTCAAGGCGAATGCCCGCGGCCTGGTCGTCGTCATCGACGACGACGAGCTGGTGCTGGTGGGATTGCGGTCGATGCTGCAGACTTGGGGCTACGAGGTGGTGGCGGCGCTATCGGCCGACGAAGCCATCGATACGTTGCTCAAGATCGGCCGTCGCCCCTGCGCCGTCGTCGCCGACTATCGGCTGCGCGAGGGCCGCACCGGCATCCAGGCGATCCGCGACGTCTTCGGGGTCTGCGGCGTGCGGGTGCCGGCAGTGGTGCTGACCGGCGACACCGCGCCGGAACGCATCAGCGAGGTCGAGAACAGCGGATTCGCGCTCTTGCATAAACCGGTGGCGCCCGATCGTCTGCGCGAACTGTTGCAGCGGCATGCCGCCTGATCACAGGTCGAGCTGGTCGGCGACGATGGCGGCCTGCGTGCGGTTCTGCACCTCGAGCGCCTTGAGGATGGCGGTGACGTGCATCTTCACGGTGATCTCGGCCAGATCGAGTTCACGGCCGATTTCCTTGTTGGACTTCCCTTCGCGCAGCATGCCCAGGACGTCGATCTGGCGCGGCGTCAGTTGGCGCAGAACGTCGCCGCCCCGCCCCCGTGGCTCGCGCCCGTCCAAGTTGGGACTGACGTGGACGCGGCCCGCCATCACGGCACGAATTCCGGCCAGCATCGCTTCGCTGGACGATGACTTGGTGATGTAGCCGCGCGCCCCGAGCTGCAGGGCGCGGCGAACATGCCGCGTGTCCTCCGAGGCGGTGAGGACGATCATCGGCACATCTGGGGCGAGGCGCCGCAGTACCTGCAGGCCGGTCAGCCCATCGATACCGGGCATCGACAGGTCGAGCAGGACCAGGCCGATGTCGGGATTGCGTCGAATCGCCTGCTCGGCCTGGGCGATGTTGCCGACTTCGAGGACATCGAGATGGTCGAGTGTCAGCCCGGCGAGTACGTACCCTACCCCCTCCCGGAATAGCACATGATCATCGGCCAGCAGGACTTTCATCACTCTTCCTCGTGGCAAGGAGAACCACCCGAGGGTAGTAAGCCTAGGGCATTTCGCCCGTCGGTCCATACAGAAATCCCATTTGCGGCAAATCGAAAGATTGGTGTAGAAGACGCCGGCCGACGTGGCGCCACTCACCACCGTTCCCAGACAAGGAGAAGCATCCGTGTTCTCGAAGCCCTCGGTGCAGGTGGGTGATCGCTTCAAGAAGATTGGTGAATTCCAGACCGCCGTATGGGTCGTCAGGCGAATCTTTCAGCTAGCTTCCGAGCCAGCGCACGCTCAGCTCGGCAAGGAGAACGATCAGTTCGAATCGATTACCGTGTCTTTACTGGCGCTGGCCGACCCGCGGTTCTTTCGACGGGCCTAGGGCCGGAGCGCGGAGCTCCATCATTTCCATTCGGCGGCGTGGCGTTCCGCCGCCGCCAGTTCCTCGGGCGTGTTGACGTTGAAGAACGGATCGAACGGCGCGCTCGGCCACTCGGCATAGGCGACGCGGAAGCGCCCGGTCCAGCGGTCGATCTTGCGCATCTCCTCCTCGACCACGGCCTGGCGCAGCGCCTCGGCCAGGCGCACCGGCCACAGCGCGAACACCGGATGGGTGCGGCCGCCCGACATGGCGCAGCCGATGTCGGCGGTGTCGCGCCGCACCGCCTCGAGCAGGCGCGCCACCAGATCCTCGGGGATGAACGGCGCGTCGGTGGCGAAGCTGGCCATCCACTCGGCCCGCGGGGCGTTGGCCTTGGTCCACTCCAGGCCGGCCAGCACCCCGGCCAGCGGGCCGACGAAGCCCTGCACCGGATCGGGCGCGACCGACAGACCATATTCGGCGAAGCGGGCGGCGTCGCCGTTGACGTTGAGCACCAGTTGCGACACCTGCGGCCGGGCGCGGGCGATGGCGTGGTCGAGCAGCGGCCGGCCGGCCAGAACCTTGAGCGGCTTGTCGCCGCCCCCGCCCATGCGCCGGCCGAGGCCGCCGGCCAGCAGCACTCCGGTGGCCTCAGTCATGGTCGCGGCTCCCCTTGCGTTGCAGATGCGCCGGCTCGTCGGCGTCGTGAGGCACCGGCGCCGCGTCGAAGATCAGGCGGTCTTCGCCGGCCAGCACGATGAAGCGCCGGCCCTTGGCGCGGCCGATCAGCGTCAGCCCGGCCTTGCGCGCCAGCTCGACGCCCCAGGCGGTGAAGCCCGAGCGCGACACCAGGATGGGAATGCCCATCTGCACGGTCTTGATCACCATCTCGCTGGTCAGCCGGCCGGTGGTGTAGAAGATCTTGCCGCACGGGTCGAGGCCGTGGCGGAACATGTAGCCGGCGATCTTGTCGACGGCGTTGTGGCGGCCGACATCCTCCATGTACAGCAGCACGCCGTCGTCGTCGCACAACACGCAGCCATGGATGGCCCCGGCCTTCAGGTACAGGCTGGGCATCGTGTTGATCTGCTTCATCAGCGCCAGCAGATGCGAGGTCCTGAGCCTGACGCTGGGATCGAGCGTGACCGTGTCGAACTTCTCCATGACGTCGCCAAACACCGTGCCCATGGCACAGCCCGAAGTCTGGATCTTCTTCTTGAGCTTGTCCTCGTAGTCGGTCTGGCGGCGGGTGCGCACCACCACGGTGTCGATCTCGGCGTCGTAGTCGACGGCGGTGATATCGTCGTCGGCCTGCAGCATGTTCTGGTTGAGCAGATAGCCGACCGCCAGGTAGTCGGGATGGTCGCCGATGGTCATGGCGGTGACGATCTCGCGGCCATTGAGGAAGATGGTCAGCGGCTTTTCGCTGATCACCGCCACATCGATGCGGCGGCCGTCCTGGTCGAGGCCGTCGACCTCGCGAAACAGCCGCGCGTCATCGAGATCCGGCACCACCAGGGCCTGCTTGTCGGTCATCGCCACCTCCGCGGCGAGTATGGAAGCGGAAGGCGCCGCCGGCAATCCTCAGTAGCCGCTGGACTCGTCGATCGTGCCCAGCAGGTCGCGGCCATGCGGCAGCGCGAAGTCGGTGTCCGGCCCCTTGGGCACGATGCCGTTGGGGTTGATGGTCTTGTGGCTGCGGTAATAATGGGCCTTGATGTGGTCGAAATGCACCGTCTGGGCGACGCCGGGGAGCTGGTAGATCTCGCGCACATAGGGCCACAGGTTGGGATAGTCGACGATGCGGCGCTTGTTGCATTTGAAGTGGCCGTAATAGACGGCGTCGAAGCGCAGCAAGGTGGTGAACAGGCGCACATCGGCCTCGGTGAGGCGCTCGCCGAGCAGGTAGCGGTCATGCGACAACCGCCCGTCGAGGTCGTCGAGCGCGGCGAACAGCGAGTCGTAAGCCTCCTCATAGGCCGTCTGCTCGGTAGCGAAGCCGGCGCGATAGACGCCGTTGTTGACGCGCTCGTAGACGAAGGCATTGATTTCGTCGATGGCCGGCAACAGCGCCTCGGGACAGAGATCGACGCCGGCGTCGCCCCATGCGTCCCAGGCGCGATTGAGCATGCGGATGATGTCGGCCGAATCGTTGGCGACGATGGTGCCGCGCTCATCGTCCCACAGCGTCGGAACGGTGACGCGACCGGTGTAGTCGGGCTTGGCCTGACGGTAGAGTTCGTAGAGCGGGCGGCCGTCGGGCAGGATCCAGCCGCGCTCGGCCATCAGCGGATCGACCACGGTCACGGCGATGACCTCCTCCAGGCGCTTGAGCGCACGGAAGATGAGGGTGCGATGCGCCCATGGGCAGGCATAGGACACGATCAGCCGATAGCGCCCCGGCGCCGCCGGGAAGCCGGAGGCGCCATCGGCGGTCACCTGATTGCGGAACTGCGCGCTCTCCCGCACGAAGCGGCCGCCGGTCTTCTTGGTGTCGTACCAGACGTCGCGCCAGACGCCGTTGTCGAGCATGCCCATGGGTGTCCTCCTGCCAGACTATATGGAGAGGATCGGCGCGGAGTTCAGCCCTGGTCGCGCGGGTTGCGAATGGATCGCGCCGCGCATCGGCCTGGGCGCCGCCCTCACCCCGACCCTCTCCCGCTTGCGGGAGAGGGGGAAGGCGGGCCTTAGTCGCACGATTCACGCTCCACACCCTCGCCCGCCTGCGGGAGAGGGAGGGACCCAGCCGCAGGCTGGGAGGGTGAGGCCCGCGCTCCGGCCTGGGCGTTGCCCTCTCACCGGCTACATCGCGAAGCCCAGCGCCGTCAGCTCGGCCACGACCGCCTGCCGCTGTGCCTCGCTCAACTCCACCAGCGGCGGGCGGACGCGGCACCAATCGGGATCGGCGGTGAAATGGGCAACCACCGCCTTGAGCGCCGGGATCATCGGAAACTTGGTCATGGCCGCGCGCACCGCATCGCAGGCCGCCTGCAGCGCGTCGGCCTCCGCGCCGTGCCATTGCGCATGCAAGGCGGCGATGGTCGCCGGGTTGATGTTGCAGGTGGCCGAGATGCAGCCGACGCCGCCGTGGCGCATGGTCTCGAGCAGGATGGTCTCGTTGCCGGCGAACACGCCCCAGCCGGGGAAGCGGTCGAGCATGGCCTTGGTGTTGCTCCAATCGCCGGAACTGTCCTTGATGCCGGCGATGGTGCCGGGATAGGCCTTGAGCAGCCGCTCGATCAGATCCAGCGAGATCGGCACCTGGGCCACCGGCGGTATGTGATAGAGATAGATGCGCAGGCGCGCATCGCCGACGCGCTCGATGACCTCGGCGAAGCTGCGGAACAAGCCCTCGTCCGACACGCCCTTGTAGTAGAAGGGCGGCAGCATCAGCACGCCGGCACAGCCATGCGCCACCGCATGGCGGGTGAGACGCACGGTATCCGGCAGCGCGCAGGCGCCGGTGCCGGGCATCATCCGCCGCGGGTCGAGGCCGGCGTCGAGGAGCGCGTCGAGCAGCTCGATCTTTTCCTCGACCGACAGCGAATTGGCTTCGGAATTGGTGCCGAACACCGCCAGGCCGCAGCCTTGCCCCAACAGCCAGCGGCAATGGCGGACGAAACGCTCGCGGTCGGGGCACAGATCGGCGGCAAAGGGCGTGACGACGGGGGCGAAAACCCCGGTAATCGGCTGCACGGCCATGGCACCTCCTTATGAGCGGCCATGCTGTCGGCGAGACCGGCGCCCACGCAATCCCCTCCCTCTCCCGCTTGCGGGAGAGGGCCGCCCATAGGGTTGATCGCCTATCGCTGGGCGCCGGCCTGGACCTTGCGCAGCAGGCGGAAGAGCTCGGCCTTTTCCTTGTCCGAGAGATCCGCCGCCACCGTCGCCTCATGGGCGGCCACCTCGTCGCGCACCCGTGTCACGAAGATGCGGCCGCCCTCGGTGAGGTGCAGAGCATGGCGGCGGCGATCGAACGGATCCTTGCGCCGCTGCACCAGGCCGCGGCGTTCGAGCTGGTCGATCACCGCCACCATGGTCGAGCGGTCGAGCGACAGGGCGCGGGCCAGACTGCTCTGGCTCATGCCCTGGTTGCGATCGATCAGGATCAGGGTACCGTACAGCCCCGGCGTGATGTTCTCGTGCCCGACATTGGCGGCGAAGTGCCTGAAGATGGCGAGCTGCGTCCGCCGCATCTCGTAGCCGAGCAGGCCGGGCAGTTCACCGAAGTCGAAGACTTCGCCGCCATTGGCTTCGGCTTCGGTGGCCATGTGGTATACGCCTTCCTGCTCGTCCCGCACCGTCTTCCCTCCTATTTGATGTAGGGCAAAATGCCGATGGTGATGGCCGGGAACGCGATCAAGAGCAAGACCCGAATGAAATCGCTGAGCAGGAACGGAAACACGCCGCGGAAGGATTCGCTCAACGGCACGCCCGGTGCCAGGCTGTTGATGACGAAGACGTTGAGCCCGAACGGCGGGGTGATCAGCCCGACCTCGACCACGATCAGCACCAGGATGCCGAACCAGATCGCCGTCTGTTCGGGCGTCATGCCGAAGTCGAGATGCGTGATGATGGGGAACAACACCGGGATGGTGATCAGGATCATGGACATGGAATCCATGATGCAGCCCAGCACCAGATAGAACAGCAGGATGCAGGCCAACACCATCATTGGCGACCAGCCGCTGGCGCCGATGGCGGCGGCGGTATCGGTCGGCATCTGGGTCAGCGCCAGGAAGGCGTTGAACAGGTCGGCGCCGAGCAGGATGAGGAAGATCATACCCGACAGCTTGGCGGTGCCCAGCAGGCAGTCGACCAGGCCCTGCCAGCGCATCCCGTTCACCGCGGCGATGACGCCGGTGAGCGCGGCGCCCACGGCCGCGCCTTCGGTCGGGGTGAAAAAGCCGCCATACATGCCGCCCATGACGATGACGAAGACGAAGGCCACCGGCGCCAGGTCCAGCAGCGCCTTGAACCGCTGGGCGTAATTGGCCTTGGGCGCCGCCGGGCCAGCGTCGGGATTGAGCCGCACATAGACAGAGACCACCACCATGTAGCCGATAGTGGCCAGGATGCCGGGGATGATGGCGGCGGCGAACAGCTTGCCGATCGACTGCTCGGTGAGAATGGCGTAGATGACCAGGATCACCGAGGGCGGAATGAGGATGCCGAGGGTGCCGCCGGCGGCCAGGGTGGCGGTCGACAGCGAACCGGAATAGCCGAACCGCTTCATCTCGGGCAGGGACACATGGGCCATGGTCGCCGCCGTCGCCAGCGACGAGCCGCAGACGGCGCCGAAGGCGGCGCAGGCGCCGATACCGGCCATGGCGATGCCGCCGCGGCGGTGGCCCAGCCACGCGTTGGCGGCGTTGAAGATGCCGGCGCTCAAGCCAGAGTGCGTGGCGAATTGGCCCATCAGCACGAACAGCGGGATCACCGACAGCGAATAGGCGGCGGTCTGGTGGTAAGGCGCCGTGCTCATGTAGTTGAGCAACGGATCCACGCCGGCGACGATGACGTAGCCGATGCCGCCGACCAGCAGGAGGGCGGCACCGACCGGCACCGACAGGACCAGCATGGCCACCAGCACCAGGAACATAATAACGGAAATGGCAATACCGCTCATGCCTCGCCTCCCGAAGGGGCCAGAGTACCGGACAGGGCCGCCAGCGACCGCTGCACGCAGACCAGCGTCAGCAACGCCGACGACAGCACCATGGGCACGAATACCCACCAGGTGGGGATCTGCAGCATCATCGAGGCGTCGTGATACTCGTACATTTCCATGCCGCCGAGCGCGAGCCGCCAGGTGATGATGGCCATGATCACGCCGAAGGCGACCTCGGAGGCCAGCGTTGCGAACCGGCGCACCGCCGGCGCCATCATGCCGACGAACATGTCGACCACGACGTTCCCGCCCTTGATATGTGTGTAGGGCAGGATGGCGAAGATGGCGATGGCCGAGCCGCGCTCGACCAACTCATAGTCGCCCAGCAGCGGGGAGCCGAAGACGACCCGACTGGCTATGCTGCCCACCGAGACCGTCATGAAGGCGACCAGCACCAGGCCGCCGAGCAACGCCAGCGCGGCGCTGGCGGGGTTAAGGATGCCGTCGAGCCAGTCCGCGGCCCGCCGCGCCAGTGGCGCGGCGGGGGGGCGGGCGGCATGGTCGGCTGTGGTTTCACCAACAAGCATAGCCATACACGCACCCTCCCTATTTACTGGGTCTTGCTTACCGCCTGCTCGTATTTGGCGATGGCGGCAACGGCATCGTCATAGATGGCCTTGCCATTAGGGGTACGCTTGATCCAGGCGTCGATCACCGGCTGGGTCGTCTTCTCCCACTTCGCCCGCTCCTCGGGCGACAGGGTCAGGATCTCGTGGCCCATCTCCTTGGCCTGCTTGAGGCCGGGTAGCTCCGCCTCGTCATAGGCCTTGCCGATCTCGGCCAGCGTCGCGGCCGAGGCGTCGTCGATGGCCTTCTTCAGGTCGTCGGGCAGACTTTCGTACTTGTCCTTGTTCATGGCGAACAGGAACACCGAGGTGTAGAGACCGGTATTGGTGTGATACTTGGTGAGTTCGTTGGTGCGGATCGAGCTGACCACTTCCCACGGAATGACGGTGCCGTCGACGACGCCGCGCGATAGCGCCTCGTACACCTCGGGAACCGGCATGCCGATCGGGGTCGCCCCCAGATACTTGAGCGCCTCGCCGATGGGCTTGACCGGCAGGCGGATCTTGAGACCGTCGAGGTCTGCCATGGTCTTGACCGGCTTGTCCTTGGTATGCACCAAGCCGGGCGCATGGCAGTGCAAGAGCAGCACCTTGACGTCCTTGTATTCGTCCTGCAGGTGCTTCTGATAGATATCCCAGATAGCTGACGTCGTCGCCTCGGACGTGGCGGCGGTCATGAACGGCAGCTCGAAGACCTCGGTCTTGGGGAAGCGACCCGGCGTATAGCCCGGCAGCGTCCACACGACGTCGGCGACGCCGGTGCGGACCTGGTCGAACAACTGCGGTGGCTTGCCGCCCAACTGCATCGACGGATAGATCTCGATTTCAAAGCGGCCGTTCGCGGCCTTGTTGACGCGCTCGGCCCAGGGCTCGATCAGCTTGGTCTGTGCGTTGGATCCCGGCGGAAGAAAGTGTGCAATTTTTAGTTTGATTTTCTCTTGCGCCATCGCGGCGCCCGAGAAAGCAAGCACAGAAATGGCCATTATGCCGGCAAGCCTGCCGGCGCATCGAATGCGCATGAAATCCCTCCCATCAGTTACCTATTCCAGCCGGAAGGAACTACTCCGTCCGGCGGAGGCGCTCTTTTTGTTTGACGATATTAGTTCATCGACATATTGTTGGTCAACCAAACAAAATGGAAAATTATAGGGAGCGCCATGACGGCACGGGTCTCCATCCGACCCCTCGGCGTCACCGTCCTTGCCCCCATGGGCAGCACCGTCCTGTCGGCGGCGCTCTCGGCGGGGTTCGGCTTCCCCCATAGCTGCCAATCGGGCAACTGCGGCGCCTGCAAATGTGCCCTGGTGGCCGGCGAGACCGAAATGATGCCCTATTCGCCTTACGCCCTGTCCGACGACGAGCGGGCACGCGGCCTCATCCTCGCCTGCCGGGCCATGGTGTGGGAGGACTGCGAGGTGGCGCTGCTCGATGCCTCGGAAGCGGTATCGCACCCGCTACAAAGGCTGCGCGCCAGCGTGCGCCGCATCGAGCGGCCGACGTACGACATCGCCATCGTCCGTGTCCTCCCTGAAGGCGCCCCCCTCGCCTTCTCCGCCGGCCAGTTCACCCGGCTCGACTTCGGCGGCGGCCTGGTGCGCGACTACTCCATGGCCAACCGCCCCGACGCCGACGAACTCGAGTTCCACATCCGCCATGTGCCCGGCGGCGAAGTCAGCGGCCATGTGTGGGAGCGACTGCGGCCGGGCGACGCGGTTGGCGTCGAGGGGCCGTACGGCGACTGCTGGCTGCGCGAGGAACATCGCGGCCCCATTTTCGCCGTGGCCGGCGGCAGCGGCCTGGCGCCGATCAAGTCCATCGTCGAGGCGGCACTGGCGCGCGGCATGGAAAATCCCATCCACCTGTATTTCGGCGTGCGCGACGAAGCCGACGTGTATCTGGAACGGCATTTCCGCGCGTTGGCGCAGGTTCATCCCAATCTGCGCCTGGAAATCGTACTGTCGGCGCCACAGGGCCGCACCGCGCGGCGCACCGGCCTCGTCACCGAGGCGCTGAGGACCGATCACCCGGCGGCCGACGGCGCCAAGGCTTATGTCTGCGGCCCGCCAGCCATGGTCGGGGCGGCCATGGCGCTGTTCGAAGCCTGGGGTCTGCCCGCTGCCGACCGCCACGCCGACGCCTTCGTCACCCGCGCCGACACCCCAGCCCAGGGAGGGGTGTGATGGCCGGCGACCTCGACGACAAGGTGGCCCTGGTCACCGGCGGCGGCCGTGGCATCGGCCGCGCCATCGCCGGCGCCCTGGCGCGGCGCGGCGCCAGGCTGGTGATTGCCGATTCCGGCGTCGCCATGGACGGCCGCGAAGACGACCCCGATGTGGCTGCCGCCGCGGCGGCCGAGCTGGGCGCCGCCTATGCCGCGGGCATCGATTCACCGCAAGGCGCCGCAGACGCCGTCGCCCTGGCGGTCGAGCGCTTCGGCGGCCTCGACATCGTCGTCAACAACGCCGCCATCCTGCGCGACGCCTTCATCTTCAAAGGGCGGCCCGAGGACTTCGATGCCGTGCTGCGCACCAATCTGTCCGGCCCGTACTATGTGCTGGCGGCGGCGGCGCCACTGCTGCGCGACCAGGCCAAGGCCGGGCGCGGCGGCGGCCGCATCGTCAACATGATCTCCACCGCCGGCCTCTACGGCAATTTCGGCCAAGCCGCCTATGCCAGCAGCAAGGCGGGATTGGTCGGGCTGACGCGGGTGGTGGCGATGGACATGGCGCGATCCGGCGTCACCTGCAATGCCGTCGCCCCCTTCGCCGCGACGCGGGTGACCGAGAGCATCGTGCCGGCCAATGAGGCGCAGGCCGTCTACAAAAAGCGGGCGCTGAGTATTGACGCCAGCCATGTCGGCGCGTTCGTCGCCTATCTGTGCGGCGGCGCGGCGCATGACATCACCGGCCAGGTATTCGCGGTGCGCGGGCGCCGGGTGTTCCTGTTCTCACAGTCGCGGCCGGTGGCCGAGCTGGCCGTCGAGGATTGGAACGCCGACGACTTCGACGTTCGGCTGCGCACCGCCTGCGCCGGCCGCTTCACCGATCTGTCGACCGATCTGGAGGCATTCAGCGGCGCGCCGCTGACCTGACCGCATGAGGAGGTGTGTTTATGGAGCGCATCGAGGTCAAGACCGTCGCCGACCTCAAGACCCAGCCCGCGGAGTATCAGCAGGCCATCCGCAAGATCGTCGTCAGCCACGCCGTCAACGAATTGTTCGGCGCCCAGGTGTTCGATGAGCCAGCCATCGCCCTGGCGCCCAGCCCTTATGCGAAATGGCTGACCTGCCGTGTCGCCATGGAGGAATACGGGCACCATGTGCGTTTTCGCGATCTTGGCGCCGACATCGGCATCCCGGCCGAGGAGATGACCGCCGATGCCAAGTCGCCGCTGTCGATCTTCGACTTCGAACTGACCAGTTGGGCCGAATTCTGCGTCATCAAGCTGCTGGCCGATTTCGCCGAGATCCTGCAGGTCGAGGACCTGGCAACCTGCAGCTTCCATCCGCTGCGCGCCCTGGCGCGCATGACGATGCCCGAGGAGCAGTTCCACTGTCAGTTCGGCATGGATTTCTGCCGCGAGCTGTGCCGCACACCGGACGGCAAGGCCGCCGTGCAGGACGCCATCAACCGCTATTATCCGAGGCTGCCGGCCTTCTTCGGCCGCCCCGGCTCGACAAACAACGCCATCTACCGCAAATGGGGCATCAAGCGGCGCAGCAACGAGGCGATGCGCGAAGATTATGTCACGCGCACCCACAAGATGGTCGAGGAACTCGGCCTCACCTTGCCCAAGCTGGACGGAGTGCATTGAGCGGCGAAGCCGACCTCGCGGCCGATCTGGCGGAGTTCGCCCAGCAGGCGTCGGCGCTGCCGTGGTTCGCGCGGCTCGGCGCGCCGCTCGGCGAGGCCGAGCGCGACGACGGCCGCGCGCACATGGCGGGGCTCGGCATGCCGGCGCTACCGGTGACCGCCGTGCCGGACTGGCCGACGGCGCGCCAGGCGGCCAGCGCGCCCATCGGCGAGCCGGATTGGTGGGCGGCCGAGGAGCGCTTTCGCCGCCAGCTCTTGGATGCGGCGAGCGCCCGCCACGGGGCCGATGCCCTGCGGGCGGCGCTGAGCGAGATCGTGGCCCTGGCGACGCCGGCAACCATGGCTGCGGCGGCGACGACGGCGGCGCGAATGGGCGGCGCCGATCAGGCGATGGCCCGCGCCGCCGCCGGTGCCGGCGCCCAGGCCCTGTACCTGGCGGCGCTGGCCCAGGCGGCCGGGCATGGCCAGCAGCACCCCTTCGCCGCCAAGCTGCGCCTGTTCGCCGCTGGGCGCTGGCCGCTGGGTGTCGTCGGCGGGCGCATCCTGGTGTTTTGAAGGAATATGCCGGCCTTGCCAGGGTGGTAATGCCGGCCGGACAAACGAACCAAATATAAGAATGGAGAGGGACACATGAACCTGGTGGATGCGCTGTTGCCGGAATCATTGCTCGAAACCGTCGGCGACCGGCCGGCGCTGACCGGCAGTGCCGGCACCCTGACCTATAACCGGCTCGTGGAGTTGATCGACGGCTGCGCCCACGTGCTGGCCGAGCAGGCGATCGACCGCCGCATCATCCTGCTGGTGATGCGCGATTCGCCGCTGCTGATGGCCACCTTCCTCGGCGCGGTCAAGGCCGGCGTGGTGCCGGTGTTCGTGTCCCCGCGCCTGCCCGCCGCCGATGTTGCCTCGATCGCCGCCGACAGCGATGCGGCGTTGGTGATCCACGACGACGGCGGCCTCGACGCCATCGCCCAACTGAGCCAGCCGCGGCTGACGGCCACCGAACTCGACGCCCTGGCGGCGCTGCCGCACGGCCCCTTCCCGGCCCGTGACTTCGGCCCGGCCGACGAGTCGTTTCGCGTCTATTCGTCCGGAACCACCGGCAAGCCCAAGGGTATCGTCCACACCCACAAACATCCCTGGCCGATGGCCGCCTATCTCAAGGACCATCTCGGCATCGGGCCGGACGACCGCGTGTTCTGCACCTCGAAACTGTCCTTCGCCTACGCCCAGGGCAACGGCTTCCTCGGGCCGCTGCAGACCGGCGCCACCATCATTCTCGAACCCGACTGGCCGAGCGCGGATTGGACCTTGGACATGATCGAGCGCCATCGGCCGACGGTGGTGTTCAGCACGCCCAGCCTGTACCGCGCCCTTTTGGCGGCCGCGGAGGCGCGCCCCCATGCGCTCGACGGCATCCGCCATTTCGTGTCGGCGGGCGAGGCGTTGCCGGTCCCGCTGGCCGAAGCGTGGAAGGCGCGGACCGGCTGCGACATCCTCAACGCCTATGGCTGCTCGGAGACGATCGCACTGATCGTCGCGCAACCGCCGCAGGCGGTGCAGCCCGGGGCCACCGGCATCTCGGTCAGCGGTGGCGAGCTGCGTCTCGAGGTGCTTGATGAAGGCGAAAACGGCGAGCAAATGGGCATGCTGTGGATTCGGCATCCCTTCCTCGCCTCGGCCTATCACGGCATGCCCGAGCAGACCGCCGAACGCTTCGCCGACGGCTGGTTCAGTACGGGCGACGTGTTCATGCAGGATGCCGCTGGCTATCTCCATCACCGCGGCCGTCAGGACGGCTTCATCAAGGTGTCGGGGCAATGGGTGCAACTACGCGAACTGGAAGACGTCGCCGCCGCCAGCGACGCCATCACCGAGGCCGCCGCAGTCGTGATCAAGGACGAGCAGGGCTTTGCCCGCATCGCCTTGTTCATCGTGCCGCAGGGCAATCTCAGCGACGAGGCGGCCACCCGCAAAGTGCAGGCGAGTTTCGAGGAACGGGCGCCGCGCCACCGTTGGCCGCGCTGGATTCGCGCCCTGCCCGACCTGCCGCGCACCTCGACGGGCAAGATCCAGACATACAGGCTTCGCCAGATGATGGAGGAAACACCAGCATGAGCTTATCGGCGTGGTTGGAGGTGCCGGTGTCGTGGGGCGACTGCGATCCGGCGGAAATCGTGTTCTATCCCAACTATTTCCGCTGGTTCGACGCCGGCACCTGGCACCTCATGGCCACGGCCGGGCTGCCGCCGCAGGCCCTGTACAACCGACCCGACTTCGCCGGCATGCCGGTGCTCGATGCCCAATCACGCTTCGTCAAGCCATCGCGGTTTGGCGAGACCATCTCGGTGCACAGCCGCATCCTCGACTGGTCGGAAAAGACCTTTCGCGTCGGTCATCACATCTACAATGCCGGCGAGTTGGCGGTCGAGGGCGGCGAGACCCGCATCTGGGTGCGCAAGGACGCGACGGGGCGGGTGCGCGGCGCCGCCATCCCGCCCGACGTCGTGGAACGCTTCGGCACGCCGGAGGGCATAGTCGAGGTGTGACGGCCCCATGGACGACTGGCCGGAACTGTCTCCGGCCAGTGCCGATTGACGACGGCATATTCGACCACCGGCTACTGCCGTGAACCGCAGCGTTCTGTCACCATCCCCGGCGATCTTGCACGGGGGAGGAGACATGACGAGGCTGATCCTGAAGCGTCTGCACCGGGCGGTGCGGCGCCATGGCCTTACGGGGACGTTGCGGCTGGTTCCCTTGAACGCTGCTCATTTGCTGCACAAGGCTTCGCCGGCCTATCGGGCACGCATGCGCAATGACCGGCGCTTCGACGAGATCTATGGCACCGACACCGCCGGGTTCTACGACATCCATGCCTCGGCCCTCGCCGATCCGGCCACAGACCACGCCTCGCGTTACGGTGCCACCAGCCCCGAGGCCTTCGCCGAGTACGTCGACCGGCTGCCGATCACCCCGGCCTCCTACGCTTTCGTCGATTTCGGCTGCGGCAAGGGCCGTGTCGTCCTTCTGGCGGCGAAGCGGCCCTTCGCCGAAGTCACCGGCATCGAGCTGCTGCCCGAACTGCACGCCGTCGCCGAAGCCAATCTGGCCAAATTCGCCCCGCACCAACGCTGCGGCCCCGTACGACTGCTGTGCCAGGACGCGCGACTATACAAGCCGGCGGCGCGCCCGCACGTGTTTTTCCTCTACAATCCGTTCGGCGAGGAAATCCTGCGCGTGGTGATCGGGAACATCGAGGCCGGTTGCGGCGCCCATCTCGCCGACAGCTATGTCGTCTACATCAACCCGCAGGCCCGCCGCCTGTTCGACACGTCGCCCCGTTGGTCCATCGTCGCCGACGGCGGCGGCGCCGTCATCTACCGCGGTGGCTGAGCACGGCCAGCATCCTTATTCCGCCGGGCCGATGGTCAGCGATATCTCCCCGATGCCGGCGATGCTGCCGTCGAGGCTGTCGCCGGGCTTTACCGGGCCGACGCCTTCCGGGGTGCCGGTGTAGATGAGGTCGCCGGGCTGCAATCGATAGAAGCGCGACAGATGCGCGATGATGTCGGGCACCGCCCAGATCATGTCGGCGAGGTCGCTGCTCTGGCGCTCGCTGCCGTTGACCGACAGGCGGATGGCGCCGGCCGCGGGATGGCCGCAGTCGGCCGCCCTGACGATGTCGGAGATCACTGCCGAATTGTCGAAGGCCTTGCCGAAGTCCCACGGCCGGCCCTTGTCGCGGGCAGCGAATTGCAGGTCGCGCCGCGTCATATCGAGGCCGCAGGCATAGCCGTAGACCGCCGCCAGCGCCTGCTCGGGCGCGACACGGAACGCCGGCTTCCCCAGCGCAATCACCAGTTCCATCTCATGATGGAAATTCTCGGTGCCGGGCGGATAGGGAATGGTGGCGCCCGATGCCACCACCGCATCGGCCGGCTTGGTGAAATAGAACGGTTCCTCGCGGGTAGGATCGCCGCCCATCTCGCGGGCATGGGCCGCATAGTTGCGGCCGACGCAGAAGATGCGCCGCACCGGAAACAGCGCAACCTCACCGCGGATGCGAACGGCGGGCTGGGGCGGCGGTGGAAAGACGTAGTCGGTCATGCCTGCGGGAACTCCTCATAAAAGCCGAGCTTGCGATGCAGGGGCGCATCATCGATGTGGAACAAGAACGCCGTGCGCGAGGCGCGATGACGCACCACCGCATGGGCGGGGACGGCCACCGTGTCGCCTTCCTGCCACGAAAACACCTGGCCGTCGATGTCGCTCTCGCCGCATCCTTCGATCACGTGGAAGACGGCGCTCACCGAGCGCCGTGGCGGCGCCACCTCCTCGCCCTGGCGCAGCATCTGCGCCGAGAAGCCCAGGATGGGCAGGCATTCGCGCCCGGTCTCGGGATTGACGTAGGCGAGGTGGCAGGGCTCGCCCGGAGCCAAGCCGTTGGCGAGGTCGAGCAGGGCCTGGCGCACCTCGCGCCACGGATAGCGGACCAGCGGATAATCCTCGCGTTGCCGCCCGAGGACCGCGTAGGGCATCAGACCGGCGCGCCGGTACGCGGTCTGCGAGCGGTCCGGCATGTTGCCCGGAGTCTGCGGCGGACCGCCGACGGCGTAGGATGCTTCGAGATAGTACAGCAACGGCAGGTCGAGGGCGTCCAGCCACACCACCGGCCCGCGCCCTTCGTGGCCGTGCTCATGCCACAGGCCCGACGGCGTCAGAATCAGGTCGCCCTTCTCCATCGGCAGCTTCTCGCCCTCCACCGTAGTGAAGCCGCCGCTGCCTTCGACGACGAAGCGAATGGCGCTGGGTGTGTGGCGATGATTGGGCGCCGTCTCTCCCGGCAAGATCAGCTGCAGGCCGAGATAGATGGTGGGCGTCGCCATCATCCGTTCGAGGCCGAAGCCGGGATTGGCCAGCACCAGCACCCGGCGCTCGGCCCTCTCGATCGGCGTCAGGTCGCCGGCACGCAGCAGATACGGCCGGATCGCCCCATAGCGCCACGCATAGGGCAATGTCAGCCGGCCGGGCTTGTCGAGCGGCAGGACCTGGCGCAGGCCGGGCCACAACGGGGTGACCCCCTGCGCCGCCAGATCGCCCACATAATCCGGCGGCAGTTCCGCCAAGGTGCCGAGCGTCGTCATCGATTCCTCCCAAGGCCTGACGTCAGGGTAAGCCTATTTGGAATCGGTACAATATATCCGCCTGGATAGGTATGGCGCGGCTCAGCCGATCACCGCCTGCGCCACCTCACCCCACACCAGCAGCACCATCAGCACACCGGCAAAACCCAAGCCCTCGCCCACCATCCGCAACCGTTCCATCTCGCGTCTCCGTTCTGTGGTACGAAAACGATGTTCTCGTTTTGTTCTTTTGTCAACACGCGAGACCTGCCTCCCCGGTTCCCCCCGCCCTCTACCGCCGGCGATGGCCGGGTCGAGCATGGTTCGTCGTCACACCGGCGGCGTGCCATCGTGGAAGGCTTGGCGGACCTCCTGACGGAACTCGGGCGTATCCTTATGGCCGTGCACGCTGACGGCGTGCTGAATCGCCGCCTCCATCAGTTCATCATCGGTATCGGCGGCGATGGCGACGGTGCAGCGGCTCTCGCTCGGCACCTCGCGGCAATCGACATATCGGCGGGGCATGACCTCCTCCTGGTCTGGTTTTCCCTGATGTGGGCCTGTCTGGGAGGCCCGACATCATCCCCCTCCTTGCGCGTGGGGCCGGTGCCGTTGGAGACATGGCGCGACGAAAGCGGCGCAAGACTGTAGACTGCGCCGCCATTCAGCGAGGGAGCCTGTCGTGAAAATCGTCACCTGGAACGTCAACTCCATCAAGGCCCGGCTGGACAATGTGATGGCCTGGCTGGACGAGGCCAACCCCGACGTGGTGCTGTTCCAGGAAACCAAGTGCACCGATAACGATTTCCCGCGCCTGGAGTTCGAAAGCCGCGGCTATCACCTGGCAACGCGCGGCCAGAAGACCTACAACGGCGTCGCCGTCCTCAGCCGCCATCCCATCGTCGAGACGCTGACGGGCCTGCCCGGCAACCCCGAGCGCGGCGAGGCCCGCTACATCGAGGCGGCGATCGCGGGCGGGCCGCGCGTCGCCTCGATCTATGTGCCGATGGGCCAGAGCACCGAATCGGACCGCTTCCCCTTCAAGCTGGAGGTGCTGGACGGCGTGCGGGTACGGGCGCGCCAGCTCTTGGCCGCCGGCGAGACCTTCGTGCTGGGCGGCGACTACAACGTCGCCCCCGAACCCATCGACCTTTATGATCCCACCGGCTGGGAGGGCGGCGTGCACTTCCATCCCGAGGAGCGGCTGCGCATCCGCGCCCTGCTCCACGACGGCCTCACCGACGCCTTCCGCGCCCTGCATCCCAACGCCGCCGGCTGTTACACCTGGTGGGACTACCGCGGCGGCGCCTGGCAGCGCGACCTGGGCTTGCGCATCGATTACCTGCTGCTGTCGCCGCAGGCCGCCGATCGCTTGCGCGACGCCGGCATCGACAAGCATTGCCGCGACAAGGACAAGTGCTCGGACCACGCCCCGGTGTGGTGCACCCTGGAAATGTGAGCGGCTACGGCCAGAAGCCGCCGGTCGCGCCCACGGCAGAGGTGATCAGCCCCAGCGGCAGATTGATGCTGATGATCTGGCGAATGCGGCCCAGCGCGGCGGTGGCGGCTATATTATTCCCGGTGTCCAGGGCGCGACGGAATGCAGCATAGGGGCGGAAATACAGGGCGGCATACAACAGCATCATCAGCAGGCCAATGCCCTGCATGATGTTGATATGCGGCGCCAGCCCGGCGAAACCGCCATAGCCGTAGACGATGACACCATAGCCGGTGACCAGAAGGGTGAGGATCGACAGCCACACCCAGGCGAAGAACCGCGGCAGAACACGCCGCCACACCTCCAGGCGCAACGCCGGATCGCTGGCGGCCAGCGCCGGGCGCAGCGCCGTGTGGGCGAAGAACATGCCGCCCACCCAGATCACCGCCGCCATCGTGTGCAGCCCCAGGGTAAGGGCGATCATGCCGGGGCCGCCATCTCGAGCCCGGCCGCCGCGCCGATCTCGTCAGCCAGGGCCTGGATCTCGGCCGCGGCGACGTCACGAGGCGCCGTTTCCGCCACGCCACGGCCGTCCATCATGCTGGCGGCGAAGGCCGCGCGGTTGCCCAGGGTGGCCTGCGCCAGCGGCAGGCCGTCCTCGGCGATCCGGGCACGGATGGCCTCGGGCATCCTGCCGCGCGACGGCAGGCGATTGAGCACCAGCAGCGGCCGCCCGCCCTCCTTCAGCGCCAGATCGAGCGTCGGCCGGGTCGCCCACAGGTCCATGGGGCTGGGCTGCACCGGGACGATCACCACCGGAGCGGCACGCACGGCGACACGGGCATCGGTGTCGGCATGCGGCGGGCTGTCGATCACCACTAAGTCGAAATCACGGCGCAGGCGGTCGAGTTCGGTCGCCAGGCGCCAGCCGGACACCTGCACCAGATGCAGGCCGTCGGTCGGGTGGCCGTGGCGCAGGCGCTGGTCGAACCATGCCGACAGGCTGCCTTGCGGATCGACGTCGAGCATGGCGACGCGCAACCGCGCCTTCCACCAGCACACCGCAAGCTGGGCGGCGATGGTGGTCTTCCCGGCGCCGCCCTTCTGCTGGGCAATGGTGATGGCTGTGGCCGGCATCGGGCTCCCCTGCGATCGAATAGGCGAAAAAAACCTAGCCGTTTGCGCGAGGATTGTCCAACGACCCCGCCTACTCGTAGCGCAGGGCCTCGACCGGATCGAGCCGCGCCGCCCGCCAGGCGGGGAACAGCGTCGCGCCGAACGACAGAACCATCGCCAACACCGCTACCGCCGCCACTTCGACATAGTCGATGCGCGCCGGCAGGCGCGCCAGGAAGGCGATCTCGGCGCCGAACAGGCCACCGCCCAGGCGCTCGAGGATGTCGCGGACCAGGGCGACATTGCCGGCCAGGAAGATGCCGAGGGCTAGGCCGGCGATGGTGCCGGCCAGCCCGATACTGGCCCCCGCCAGGAAAAACACGCGAAGAATCATGCCGCGTGTGGCGCCGATGGTGCGCAGGACGGCAACGTCGTGCCCCTTCTCCTTCACCAGCATGCTCAACGACGAGACGATGTTGAAGGCGGCGACCAGAATGATCAGCGTGAGCAACACGAAGGTGACCCAGCGCTCGACCTGCAAGGCGTTGAACAGGTAGCGATTGCGCTGCTGCCAATCCTGCGCCTCGGCGGCGTCGCCCACCGCCGCGGCGATGGTGGCGCGCATTGCCGCCGCCGCCTCGACGTCGCCGAGCGTGACCTCGAGATAGCTTACCCCCTCGTCGATGCCGAAGAAGGTCTGGGCGGTCTCCAGCGGCGTCAGGATGAAGCCGCCATCGATCTCCGGCATGCCGGTCGAAAAGGTCCCGCCGACGCGATAGCCGCGGCTTCGCGGCGTCAGGCTGCGGCCGTCGGGGCCGACCTTGGGCACCATCACGGTCAGCAGGTCGCCGATGGCCAGCCCCAGCTTGTCGGCCAGCCGGGCGCCGACGACGACGCTGCCGGTCTCGAAATCGCCGTCGCCCAAGGACAGGGTGAGACCGTTGATTCCCAAGGCCTCGGGCGGCAGGCCACGCAGCCGCGCCGCGCCGCCGCCGCCGCGCGAGGTCACCATGACGTCGCCTTCGACCATGGGGGTGACGCGGACGACACCGGGGACGCCGGCCACCTTGCGCGCCACCTCGTCCCAGTCGGCGAGCGTGCCGCCGACGCCGCGAACCGTCACCTGGCCGTGGAAGCCGATCACGCGCGACAGCAAGTCGTCACGCAGGCCGTTCATCACCGACATGACGATGATCAGCGCGGCCACGCCCAGGGCAATGCCGACCAGCGAGAACCACGAGATCAGCGAGATGAAGCCTTCGCGCCGGCGGGTGCGCAGATAGCGCATGGCAATCAGGCGCTCGACGGGGCGGAACAGGGTCATCGCCACCGCCCCTCCGTCACCCGCGCACCGGCACCCATCACGTCACCTCCACCAGATGCCCGTCATCCAGGCGCACGGTGCGGTCCATGCGGCGGGCGAGATCGGGGTTGTGGGTGGCGACGATGGCGGCCAGCCCCGAATCGCGGGCCAACCGCAACAGTTCGTCGAACACCGTCTCGGCGGTATGCGGATCGAGGTTGCCGGTGGGCTCGTCGGCCAGCAGCATGCGCGGCGCGTTGGCCAGGGCGCGGGCGATGGCGACGCGCTGCTGCTCGCCACCGGACAGTTGCCCGGGCCGATGCTGGGCGCGGGCCTCGAGGCCCATGCGCTGCAGCAGATCCATCGCCCGTTGCGCGGCGATGACCCGCGACTTGCCGGCGATCATCTGCGGCAGGACGATGTTTTCCAGCGCCGAGAACTCGGGCAGCAGATGATGGTACTGGTAGACGAAGCCGAGATGGATGCGGCGCAGTTCGGTGCGCCGGTCGTCGGACAGGTCACCGCAAGCCTCGCCGGCCAGATGGACCTCGCCGCCGTCGGGACGCTCCAGGAGCCCGGCGATGTGCAGCAGCGTCGACTTGCCCGCGCCCGAGGGGCCGACCAGGGCGACGATCTCGCCGGCCCTGACCCGCAGATCGGCGCCGCGCAACACCTCCAGCGCCTCGCGGCCCTGGCGGAACGAGCGCCGCAGCCCTTGCAGATGGATGGCGTCGCTACTCATAGCGCAGCGCCTCGACCGGATCGAGCTTGGCCGCCCGCCACGACGGGTACAGGGTTGCCGCGAACGACAGGCCCAGCGCCATCGCCGCGACGCCGGCAACCTCGGGCCATTCGATCTGCACCGGCAGCTCGGTCAGGAAATATATCTGCGCGGCGAACAGGTCGGTGCCGGTGACGCTTTCGATCCATTGGCGGATTCTCTCGATGTTGACGGCGAAGGCTAGGCCGAGCGCCACGCCGGCGGCCGTGCCGACGATGCCGACGGCGGCGCCGTCGATGAAGAAGACGCGCATGATCATGCCGCGCGTCGCCCCCATGGTGCGCAGGATGGCGATGTCCCGCCCCTTGTCCTTCACCAGCATGATCAGGCTGGAGATGATGTTGAAGGCGGCCACCAGGATGATCAGGGCGAGGATGAGGAACATGACGTTGCGCTCGACCTGCACCGCCTCGAAAAAGCCGGTGTTGGCCTGGCGCCAGTCGTAGAGGCGCGCGCCGCCGCCGATGGCCTCGAACAGGGCCGGTCGCACGTCCTGGGTCAATTCGGCGTCGGCCAGGAAGACCTCGAGATGGGTCACCGCCTCCGGCAGCCGCAGAAACGTCTGCGTCGCCTCGAGCGGCATGTAGACGAACGAGTCATCGTACTCGAACATGCCGACGCCGAAGGTGCCGGCAATCGTGTAAGGCTTCAAGCGTGGCATGGTGCCGAACGCGGTCGCATTGCCCTTGGGCGAGATCAGGGTGATCTGGTCGCCCGGCCCAAGCCCCAGCTTCTCGGCCAGCCGTTCGCCGACGACGACGGCGTCGCCGGCGAAGCGGGCATCCTTGGCCCAGCGGATGGCGTCGGCCAAAACCGGCGCCGCGTTGAGGTCGTCGGCGCGAATCCCGCGGATCACCGCTCCAGCGGCGCCGCCACCCGGCGCCGCCGCCATCACCTGGCCTTCGGCAATCGGCACGACGCGCACCACCCCGGGCACCGCAGCAATGTCGGCCGCCATTTCGTCATAGGCGGTGACGACGCCATTGCTGCCGTAGACACCGATATGGCCGTTCAGCGCCAGAATGCGGCCCAACAGCTCATGCTGAAAGCCGTTCATCACCGCCATGACGACGATGAGGGTGGCGACGCCCAGGGCGATGCCCAGGAGCGAGAACCCGGCGATCACCGAAACCACGCCTTCGCGGCGCCGCGCCCCCAGATAGCGCAGTGCCACCATGCGTTCGAAGGAGGAAAAGATCATCCGCCGCCCACCCGAGGAGCGCGGAGCTCCAGCTCCGCATGATAAACCCTGCGGACCTGGCGGTCCGCACTCCGCTCAGCCGATCAAGCGCGCCACCGCGCTCTCCAGCGACATTTCGTGGCGCTCGCCGGTCTTGCGGTTCTTCAGTTCTACGTTGCCGGCGGCCAGGCTCTTGGGGCCGACCACCAACTGCCACGGCAGACCGATGAGATCCATGTTGGCGAACTTGACGCCGGCCCGTTCGTCACGGTCGTCGTAGAGGATCTCGATGCCGCTTTCCGACAGGGTGCGGTAGAGATCCTCACAGGCGGAATCACAGGTGGCGTCGCCGGTTTTCAGATTGATGAGGCCGACACGGAACGGCGCCACGCTTTCCGGCCAGATGATGCCGGCATCGTCATGGCTGGCCTCGATGATGGCGCCCAGCAGCCGCGACACGCCGATGCCGTAGGACCCCATCTCCACGGCCACCGGCTCGCCGTCCGGGCCGGCGACGACGGCGTTGAGCGGGGCGGAATACTTGGTGCCGAAGTAGAAGATGTGGCCCACTTCGATGCCGCGCGTCGTGCGCAGCCGGTCGGCCGGCGGCACGCCGGCGCCGTTGGGGTCGTGTTTCTCGTCGGCGGCGGCGTAGTACTTGCCCAGCACCGAGATGTCGATGACGCCGCTCTTCATCACGTCCTCGTAAGCGGCATCGTAATAGAGCTGGCTCTCACCGGTTTCGGCAAGGATATGAAACTCGTGCGACATGTTGCCGCCGATGGCGCCGGGATCGGCGGCGACGGGGATGGCCGTCAGGCCCATGCGGGCGAAGGTCTTGAGGTAAGCGGTGTACATCGCCTCGTAGGAGCGCTTGGCCCCGTCGAAATCGAGGCCGAAGGAATAGCTGTCCTTCATCAGGAACTCGCGCCCGCGCATGACGCCGAAGCGCGGCCGCACCTCGTCGCGGAACTTCCACTGGATGTGATAGAGGATCTTCGGCAGGTCGCGATAGCTCTTGACGTCGCGGCGGAAGATGTCGGTGATCAACTCTTCATTGGTCGGGCCGTACAGCATCTCGCGGTCGTGGCGATCGACGATGCGCAGCATTTCCTTGCCATAGGCGTCGTAGCGCCCCGACTCGCGCCACAGCTCGGCCGGCTGCACCGTCGGCATCAGCAATTCCTGCGCGCCCGCCGCATCCTGCTCCTCGCGCACGATCTGCTCGACCTTGCGCAGCACGCGATGGCCCAGGGGCAGCCACGAATAGATGCCGGCCGCCGACTGGCGGATCATGCCGGCCCGCAGCATCAGGCGGTGCGAGACGATCTGCGCCTCGGCCGGGTTCTCCTTGAGCGTGGGCAGAAAGTAAACGGACAGACGCATGCGACCCTCGGGCGTTGACGGAAGGCGGTGACTTTAGGAGAAGCCGCCCTGGCTGGCAATCACGGCGGATGAATGCCGGCCGCGTGGCAGGCCTGGGCGACGAGGGACTGGTCGAAGTCGCTCATCGGCTGGCCGTTGAACAACACCTGTCGCCCGCGCAGGGTCACGGTGCCGACCTCGGCGTTGGCCGTGTAGCGGCCGGCCGCCACGCCATGGCGGTGCGCCAGATCGATCTCGATGGGAATGGTGATGGGACCCGTCGCCAACTGACTCCCACCCCCGATGTCGGCCGCGGCCACCGGGCGGCCACGCACGTCGACACCCGGTCGATATTCGACGTCGGCTGCGGGGCGATGCGCGCTCAGCCGCAGGCAATCACCGCGGTCGATCCGCACCAGCCAAGGATCGGCGGCCGAGGCCGAGGCCGCCATCAGCAGGCCTGGCGCCAGCACCAGCATGAGGATCATGGGCGGCCTCCGATAGATTGCCCCCGCAAGGCCGTAAACCGTTCTCGAATGCGTCACGCGCCCTACCACTTCCGGCTAGGATGGGATTCATTCTAATACTAACTGCGGAAATGCGGGAACTGCCAAGGGTATCGCCAAAGGAGCGCCAGAAAGGGGATGACTCCGGCCAGGAAGTTTCGTACAGTCCCTTGCATAAAAAAAAGGGGGCATGCGCTCGGTTTAAGAGGCGGCTCAAGTTTGGGGAGGTGTCCCGTCCGTGCCCGAGGCGAACGCGGGATCTGACGATGGACGATGGCAAGGCCGAAGGGTCTTGCCATTTCCGTTTCTGGG
Source organism: Rhodospirillaceae bacterium (assembly GCA_036675815.1). Taxonomy (GTDB): domain Bacteria; phylum Pseudomonadota; class Alphaproteobacteria; order Rhodospirillales; family Magnetospirillaceae; genus JAKFEE01. Next base: position 32,985 of record JAKFEE010000015.1, on the reverse strand, counting down.
CCACCCTACTCAGGTGCGGGCAAGTTCCCCGCCCATCTCATGCCCCGCCGCGTCCAACGGCCCCCTTTCCGCGCGACCAATCCCCTGAGGAGCCGATCCATGGCCGCGTGCCGCGGCGATCCGGTCGCTGCCCAACCACCAGCACCCGCCGCAAACCGGGCTCGGCAATGTGGGCTGAATTCGAAGGTCGCCATGACGAACGACACTTTCACGGAAATTCGCACCGCGGTCCGCCGGCTGTGCGCGCGGTTCCCCAATGAATACTGGCGTGAACTCGATGGCGAAAAGGCCTACCCGACGGCCTTCGTCAAGGCGCTGACCGACGCCGGCTTCCTGTCGGTGCTGATCCCCGAGGAGCACGGCGGCAGCGGCCTCGGCATCTCGGCGGCGGTGGCCATCCTCGAGGAGATCAACGGCTCGGGCGGCAATGCCGGCGCCTGCCACGCCCAGATGTACACCATGGGGACGATCCTCCGCCATGGCAGCCCGGCGCAGAAGGCCGCCTATCTGCCCAGGATCGCCAGCGGCGCGCTGCGCCTGCAGGCCTTCGGCGTCACCGAGCCGACCAGCGGCACCGATACCACCCGCATTCGCACCACCGCCGTGCGCGACGGCGATGACTACGTGGTCAATGGCCAGAAGGTGTTCATCTCGCGCGCTGAGCATTCCGACCTGATGCTGCTACTGGTGCGCACCACGCCGCGCGACCCGGTAGAGAAGCCGACGCAGGGCATGAGCGTGCTGCTGGTCGACCTGCGCGAGGCGGTCGGCAACGGCCTGACCATCCGGCCGATCCGCACCATGATCAATCACCACACCACCGAGATGTTCTTCGACGGCCTGCGGGTGCCGGCCAAGAACCTGATCGGCGTCGAGGGCAAGGGCTTCGACTACATCCTCGACGGCATGAATGCCGAGCGCATCCTCATCGCCGCCGAGTGCATCGGCGACGCCCGCTGGCTGGTGCGCAAGGCCACCGCCTATGCCAAGGAACGCCAGGTGTTCGGTCGTCCGATCGGCCAGAACCAGGGCGTCCAGTTCCCCATCGCTCGCGCCCATGTGCAGACCGAGGCGGCCACCCTGATGGTGAATCGCGCCGCCGAGCTGTTCGATGCCGGCGAGCACTGCGGTACAGAGGCCAACATGGCCAAGCTGCTGGCCTCCGAGGCGTCGTGGTTCGCCGCCGACACCTGCCTGCAGACCCACGGCGGCTTCGGCTTCGCCGAGGAATGCGACGTCGAGCGCAAGTTTCGCGAAACGCGCCTCTACCAGATCGCTCCGATTTCGACCAATCTGATCCTGTCGCACGTCGCCACCCACGTTCTGGACCTACCGAAGTCGTTCTAAGATGATGGATCCCACCAAGCCGCTGGCCGGACTGCTCGTCGTCGCCCTCGAGCAGGCCGTCGCCGCTCCCTATTGCTCGGGCCGCCTGGCCGACGCCGGCGCCCGCGTCATCAAGATCGAGCGGCCCGAAGGCGACTTCGCCCGCAATTACGACCACGTCGTGCATGGCGAGAGTGCCTATTTCGTGTGGCTCAACCGCGGCAAGGAGTCTCTGGTCCTCGACATCAAGAAGGCCGACGACGCGGCGCTGCTGGAGCGCATCATCGCCAAGGCCGACGTGTTCATCCAGAATCTGGCGCCGGGTGCTGCCGAGCGCGCCGGCTTCGGCTCCGAGGCGTTGCGCCGCCGCCATCCCCGCCTGATCACCTGCGACATCTCGGGCTATGGCGAGGACGGGCCTTACCGGGACATGAAGGCCTACGACCTGCTGATCCAGTGCGAAACCGGCCTGGCCTCGATCACCGGCGCCCCCGAGAGCCCCGGCCGCGTCGGCGTCTCGGTGGTCGACGTCGCTTGCGGCATGTCTGCCCACGCGGCGGTCCTGCAGGCGCTGTACCAGCGCGAGCGCACCGGCCAGGGTTCGGGCGTCACCGTGTCGCTGTTCGATGCCATCGCCGACTGGATGACGGTGCCGCTGCTGCATTACGAGTACGGCGGCAAGGCGCCGGCGCGGGTGGGCCTGGCCCATCCCTCCATCGCCCCCTATGGCGCCTTTCCCACCGCCGACGGCAAGCAGGTGGTCATCTCTATCCAGAACGAGCGCGAGTGGAAGGACTTGTGCGCCAAGGTGCTGGAGCGGCCCGGGATGGCCGACGATCCGCGTTTTTGCTCGAACCGCCAGCGCGTCGCCAATCGTCCGGCGCTCGACGGCGCCATCGCCGACTTCTTCCGCACCTTCCCCCATGCCGAACTGGTGGCAAAGCTGGCGGCGGCCAAGGTGGCGTTCGGCTCGGTCAATGAAGTGGCCGACCTGTCGCGCCACCCCCAGATCCGCCGCGCGGAGATCGCTACGCCGACCGGCCCGGTGACGCTGGTGGCGCCGCCGGTACAATTGCGCGCCGGCCGCCAGGCCCTCAGCGCGGTGCCGGCCATCGGCGAGCAGACCGAGGCGATTCGGCAGGAATTCGGAACATAATCCCCTCGCCAGGGAGCGCGGACCTCCAGGTCCGCAAAGTGAAATGCGGAGCTGGAGCTCCGCGCTCCTTGGCAAAGCGGGAGAGGAAGCTGAGGAAGGCCGCATGTCCGACTGGTTCGCCCCCCTGAAAGCGTGGATCGGCCGCAGCGAGGAGCGCCGCGACGTCGCCGCGCCAGCACCGGTCGCCGCCCTGGCGGCCACCCTCGACCACGAGTCGCCGCCATGGCGCGATGGCGAGGTGCCGCCGCTGGGCCACTGGCTGTATTTCCTGCCGCTCTACCGCCAGTCCGAGGTCGGCGCCGACGGCCACGCCAAGCGCGGCGGTTTCCTGCCGCCGGTGCCGCTGCCGCGGCGCATGTGGGCGGGGGGACGGTTGAGCTGGCATGAACCGCTGCGGCTCGGCGCCGACGTCCGCCGCCGCTCGACCGTCGCCGACATCTCCCATGAGACCGGCCGCTCGGGCGAGCTGTGCTTCGTCAAGGTGGTGCATGAGGTGTTCGGCGATGCCGGCCTGGCGGTGCGCGAAGAGCACGACATCGTCTACCGCGGCCCGGCCCCGCAAGCCGGCGCCGAAGTGCCGGCAAAACCGGCCGAACCCCTCCCCGAGGCGGCGTGGACGCGCACCATCACCCCCGATCCGGTGCTGCTGTTCCGCTTCTCGGCGCTGACCTTCAACGGCCACCGCATCCATTACGACCGCGACTACTGCCGCGACGTCGAGGGTTATCCCGGGCTGGTCTTCCACGGACCGCTGACGGCGATGCTGCTCGTCGACCTGTTCCTGCGGCACCATCCCGCAGCACCTTTATCGACCCTCTCGTTTCGGGCGCAGCGGCCCCTGTTCGACACGAGGCCCTTCGCCATCCGCGGCCGGCCGCGGCCGGGCGGCGCTACCTTGTGGGCGCTTACACCCGACGGCCTCCCGGCGATGACGGCGGAGATCGCCACCGGCGAGCCGCGTGCCGGACATCGCCTCTGCGGCCATGCCGCTCCACCTGCCCGTCCGGTATAGTGCCACGGAGGGCGTGACTCGCGGCGCCCCCGCCCCCACTCTCGCCTTCAGCGACAACAGGAGATTAGTGATGCGTGTGCCGTCAGTGACTTTCCGGACCCGGGTGCGCAATGAGGCCCTGGGCGGCCCCAATCCGTTCGAGTGGAAGGACCTTACGTCCGACGAGATCTTTGCCGGCAAGAAGACCGTACTGTTCGCCCTGCCCGGCGCCTTCACGCCGACCTGCTCGACCAGCCACTTGCCGCGCTACGAGGAACTCTACGACGAGTTTCGCAAGCTGGGCGTCGATCAGGTAATTTGCCTGTCGGTCAACGACGCCTTCGTCATGTACCAGTGGGGCAAGGGACAAGGGGCGCAGAACGTCGTCCTGCTGCCCGACGGCAACGGCGAATTTACGCGCAAGATGGGCATGCTGGTCGACAAGTCGAATCTCGGGTTCGGCATGCGCAGCTGGCGCTATTCGATGTTCGCCGACGATGGCGAAATCGTGAAGATCTTCAGCGAGGCGGGCTTCGCCGACAACTGCCCCACCGACCCGTTCGAGATCTCGGATGCCGATACCATGCTGAATTGGCTGCGCGGACGGCGGGCGGCTGCCTGAGGGCATGGCCGGTGCGGCGGCCGCTCACGGCCGCCGCACCAGGTGCTTGAGCCGCGCCCGTATCCCCACCCGTTCGGCGATGCGATACAAACCCCGCTCCAGCGCCGATACGGCATGGTGCCCGTGGACCAGGGCCAAGAGCATGGTCCGCGGCTTCAGGAACAGGACGTTGCCGCAGTGGATGCGGTGGGTGGAAAAGAACCGCTTGTGCTCGCCGTCGCCTTCAGTGAAATCGAAGACGGCGTGACGCCCCTCGGCAAACAGGCGCTCGAGCACGGCGACCTGCAACACGCTGCCCGGCGAGTGCCTGGCGTAGCCGGGGTCGTAGCCGAGGTGGCGATAGCTCAGGCGGCCACCGCCCTCGTCGGGGCAGTATAGATAGCTGACGGGCCGGCCATCGGCGAACAACAGATAGGCGCGCACTCGATCGGCGGCCGCCATTCGGCGCATTTCTTCCTGGAAAGCCTCATCGGTCGGCAATCCGGCACTGTAGAGCTTTTCCTGATAGGTCCTGACCGATATGGCGCGCGCCGCCGCGTAGAACGTCTCCAACTCGGCGGCGGTGCGATATTCGCGCACGTCCACGGCACCGAAACACTCATGGAATTTGCGGGCCTTGCGCTGCAACGTCTGGCGGCTTTTCGGCGAAAACTTGGCTAGATAGGCCTCGAAGGTTCCCGACAAGTCGATGAAGTGACGATCGTAGCGTTTGATGACGTAACGGATGGTGCGCGGCATGCGCTCGAGCGCCGGCAGATTGGTTGGGATGGGTTGCGAGCGCAGGTAGACGCCGTCCTCCCCGCCCCGCCATGCCTCGAGCGGCTCGATATCGGGATCGAGAATTGGGGCGTTGGGGTCATGGCCGACGTCGACTTCGCGTAGCTGCAGGGCCTTCGACCCCAGAGACACCGGCCCCAGCCAGAACGACAGCCGGCGCGCGCGATCTTGCCAGTCGCAGTCCGCCCATCCAGCATCCACGTCCATCGAGCCCCCGTGACCGAAACGATGCGGGTGAAGTGTAGACGGTCACTTCGGTGGCGGTAAGCGGGGCAGCCGGATGAGATTTTCCGCGAAGGGGGTGCGGCGTCGATCATCGGTCATAGCCTGCCTTCGCCAGCCATAGCCCGGAGCGCAGGGGCGGTATAGGATGCGCGCCATGCTTCTCCATCTGATCAAGCTCGCCGTCCGCGTCGAGGATCTCGACGAACTCCGGCGCATCCAGGCGCAACGCCTGCAGACCCATGGCCACGCCTTCCACATCACCCGCGCCGTGCCCAAACGGGCCGAGGAACTGCTCTCGGGCGGCTCGATCTATTGGGTGATCAAGGGGCTGGTCACCGGCCGCCAGCCCATCCTCGCCATCGAGGACTTCCTGGACGAAGAGGGGGTGCGGCGTTGCCGGCTAGTGCTCGACCCCAATCTGGTCGAGGTCGAGCGCCGTCCGTGCAAGGCCTTCCAAGGCTGGCGATATCTTGCCGGCAAGGACGCGCCACTTGACCGAATCGCCGGCCAGGAGGAGCCGCCGCCGGAGATGGCGGCGGAGCTGCGGCGGCTCGGCCTGTGGTGATCAGGCGGCGGCGTGCAGGTGGCGGGCCGTCTCGACGGCCACTGTCCGCGCCTCGGGAAAGCCGTTGAAGCGGCTTGCCAGGACCGTCGAATAGGCGCCCAAAAGCCCGATCTCGATCCAGTCGCCCTCGTCGATGTCGGCCGGCAGCAGGTACGGCCCTTCGAGGGCGTCGATGGAGTCGCAGGTCGGCCCATAGAAGGCGAAGGGCGCCAGCGGCCCACGGCTACGCGCGCCCGGGCGGATCATCCGCACCGGGTGCATCCCCGGCATCCAGCGCAGTTCGCTCAACAGGCCGTAATAGCCGTCGTTGAGGAACAGGCCCTGGCCCTTGCGCAGTTCGACGCGCACCAGGACCGACGCCGAGGAGGCCGCGAGCGCCCGGCCCGGCTCGCACTGGAACATGCCGCGGTAGTGCGGCAGCCAAGTCTCCAGCGCGCTCTTGGCGGCGGCAACGCAGGCGGCGAAGCTCGGCTCGTCGCCACGATAGAATGCGGGGAAGCCGCCGCCGATATCGATCACGGCCGGCTGCACACCGGCCTTGCGCGCGGTGCGGCAGGCAGCCTCCGTGGCGACGCGGTAGGCATCGGCATCCTCGCACTGCGAGCCGACATGGAAGGTCACGCCGCAGCGATAGCCCTTGGTCGCCGCCAGATGCATCAGGCGGGCGGCCTCGTCCTCGGAGCAGCCGAACTTGCGATCGAGCGGAAACTTGGCCTTGTCGTTGGGCACGGTGATGCGGACCGTCGGTACGACGGTGCGGTCGCCGCCGGTGTTCTCGACGATCTTCACCAGTTCGCGCTCGCAGTCGAAGGCAAAGGTGCGCACGCCGAGGCCATAAGCCTCGGCAATGTGGCCGGCCGCCTTCACCGGGTTCATGTAATGCAGCGTCGCCTCGGGCATGAGCCCGCGGACCGTGCGGATTTCCTGGATGGAGGCAACATCCCAGTGGCTGACGCCACCGGCGGCGATCGCGGTCAGCACCTCGGGCCGATCGCACACCTTGACCGCATAGGCGACGTTGCCAGGAAAGACGCGGACCGCGTCCCGGGCGGCCTGCGTGGCTGCCTCGGCGGACAGTAGGTAGATCGGATCATCGGGGCGCAGCGCGGACACGACCGCCTCGGCGCCCAAGAAAGGATTGGTCATGGTTGCCCTCATAGCGTGAGCAGATGGGGTAACCCGCCTCGCCTCTGCCGTGCGGACGCCGTGCTTCGGTCTGTTGGGATGCGCCCCCTATATGGCGATTGCGCCCCGCCTGTCAACCATTTGCGCCGCCGGCCCTGATGATGACACCAGCGGGTTCGCCAGCCCTGCCGCAGCGGGCAGCCACACAGTTCACACGCAAAGCCCCTGCCCGAAGCGGTCAGGGGTTTGCTGGTGGCCGTGCGTTAAAGGATTAGTGAGTGCAGACCCTGGCCATGTCGTCGTCTTCGACGTTGAACCCACGCCGGGCGATGGCCACCAGCCGCAGCACGTCGCCAGCGGTGACACCATCACTCATCATCATCTGCTGAATGATCGGGTCGCTCAGCGTCTCCGCCAGGGTCGGCTCATCCGGGTAGGTGCGCGGTTCGATCATGGGCCTGCCTTTTCGTCGGAGAGCGAAGGGGCCTGCTCATCAAAGCGCAGTAGCCTCGCACCGAGCAAACGTGCATTAGCATGACCAGGGGTATAATGACTCGGACAAAGGTTAGACGGCGAGCGCCGCCACCCCTGCCGAATGGGGGATCAGGCCACCTGAAGTCCGCGGTAGAGCTCGGCCAGCTCGGCGTCGGCCGCCGGATCAACCAGCATGCCGATGGCGGCCAGCAGGCCCATCTCCTCCTTCTGGATATGGAAGATCTCGCGCTCGATCAGTTCGACACTGGCGTCGTAGAAACGGTGCCAGCTCGCGGCGTCGAAGCCCTCGTCCAGCGCCTTGCGCGCGGTATCGGCCACCTCTTCGGCCAGCGGCAGGATGGTCGAATGCTCATGCTTGAGGAATTCGCCAATTCCCGATTCGCCGCGCTCGGCCAGCAGCGGGAACAGATGGTTCTCCTCGAAGCCGAAATGGCGCCCAACCTCGTTGGTCAGGGTCGTCACCAGGCTTTGCAGCGCCTTGCGCACCGCCTCGTCGGCGACGTCGGGGGCGGATTTCTTGGTCTGACGGATCAGGAAGCCTTCCAGGCTTTGCAGCGCCTGGATGGTGGCGACGTGATCGGTGTGAAGCAGCGCGCCAGTCTGCGTCTGGGCCGTCATCAGGGGGACTCCGATGCTGTTTGGGGAATGGGGTTGAGGTGCCGGTGCAAGCGCCGCCACAGATCGATGGCGAACACGGCAAAAGCCACCGCCCCCACGAGGCCGGCGGCGGCGCCGCCGCGGACCAGCCAGCCCTGGCCGACGACAATGCCGACGCCGATGCAGGCGATGGCGGCAAAATGGCAGTAGAGATGCAGCTTCAGCGGCGCCTCGGCCGTCAGCGCCGAGACCAACGCCGGGCGGATGCCGGGCTTGGATGAGTGCATCGAGGCGAGGAACGGCATGATCCGCTGCAGGGCACCGACCAGGAAGGTCAGCAGCCAGCCGAACACCAGCAGGAATCCGAACAGCGGCACGGCGATCGCGGGCGCCACTCCGGTCGCCGCCACCATGCCGGCCAGGATCGACACCGGCAACAGCACCCAGCCGGCACGCATCAGGACGAACGAGCCGCCCAGTTGCTTGCGCATGCGCGTCTTCATGGTCAGCTTCATCATCGTCAGATGCAGGCCCGCCGCGGCCAAGCCGACCAAGCCGGCGAGCAGCATCACCGGGATGCTGTTGGCCAGAGTGCCGACCACCCCCAGCGACACCGCCGCCGCCGACACCCAGATCGACCAGCGCCCATAGGGCTGTTTCGGCACCTGCGACAGGCCGAACATGGGTACCAGCACATAGCTGAACCCCATGACCAGCATTCCCATGAAGCCGTAGCCACCGGCCACCGCGTGGGCCGCCGCCGCCATGGCATGGTTGGGGAGCAAGCCCGTGCCGAAATCGACGATCAGCAACATGCCGATCGCCGCCACGACCAGCAGAAACGCCACTGCCAGCCACGCATGACCGGTGACCAGCGGCATGTCGTCGACGCGGCGTAAATTGTCGGCGATCAGGAAGGCGAAGAGCGCCAAGGCCGCCACGACCAAACTGCCGCCGGCATGCATGGCCCAGGTCGGGCCGTAGCCGAAACCCCACAGCAGCAGGACGAGCCCTGGAGTCATCAACCAGTGCGTCGCCTGGCATAGACGCTCGGAACGCAGGGGCCGCTTCGTCGCCACCGGCAACAACTGGTAGGCGGCACCCATCCCGGTCATGGCAAGGGTGCCCAGGGTGATCATGTGCAAGGCGGCGAGCGCCGGCCCCATGCCTCCGATGAAGCCGGGCACGGAATCGCCCGACCACAGCAACGTCGCCCATGCCACAATGTGGAAGACAAGCGCGGTCGCGAAGAAGCGGAAGGGCACCGATGCCGGCAAGAGACGGCTCTTCGCCCCCAGCATGAAATCGCTAAACATCAGCCTTCCATCCGCGTGATCTTGAAACGCACTTCATCGGCGTCGCCGGGAATTTCCTCGAGCTGCCAACCGAGTTCGGCGAGTTCCGGCACCAGATAGATCGGATTGCGCTCGTGGTGGACGATGACCACCGCATCGTCCTTGGCGCGCTTGAGCAGGCGCAGGATCAGCATCATCGGCATCGGCGGATTGAGGCCGCGCACGTCGATGTGCTGCACTCCGTCCTCGTACCAGCTCGTGCCTTCGCCGGCGATGCCGCCCTCACCCGCGGCGTCGTCACCGCGGGTGCCAAGGCCATCGCGGCGGAAGCTGATGCGCCATTGGGCGTCGCTGATCTTGCGCCCCCAGGACGAAAAGCCCTGGCTGGCGAGGACGTTGCGCAGCGGTGCCGGATTGAAGGGCGTCTCGATGACCATGATCGCGTTCGGCCCCACCGTCGTGCTGAGCTCGATCACGCTCGACAGCGGGTCCTCACCCGAGGCCAGGAGCGGCCGCACATCGAGATAGTGTGCCGCATCCTCGGCCTGTTCCAGCCAGTTGGGTGGCGTCTCGACGGGGGGAGGTGTCTCGGTCATGGTGCAAGGATCGGTCCCAGGTTGAGAAGGCGATCAACATGGGGTTCCAACCGGCACAATACCTTGATGTTCGTTAAGTCACTCGTCGACGCTGGACTGGCAGAAGCGACGTAGCGCCGCGACGTCGGTGATGATCAAGTCGCGGCCCCGCGCCTCGACGCCGACGCTGCGCAGCCGGGCGATGGCGCGTGACAGGCTTTCCGGCGCAATGCCGATGCGGCTGGCCAGGACGGTCTTGGTCACTGGCAGGCGCACGCCCACCGACCCTTGCTCGGCGCCGGCGAGGTCGAGCAGGAAGCCACCCAGGCGCTGAACCGGCGACTTGCTCTTTAGGTCGGCGATCTCGTTGAGCAGATGGCGCTGGCGCTTGGCCATTGCCGACAACATGACGAAGCCGAGCGCCCGATTTTCGGACAAGCGCTTGAGGAAGGGCCCCACCGATATGCAAAGCAGTCGGCTGCCGGAACTCACCTCGGCATTCAGCGGGAACTTGCCCGACGAGAACATCGCCGCCTCGGCAAAGGTCCACCCCTTGTCGCAGACTTCGATGATCGTCTGGTCGCCCTTGTCGGTAAGCGCAAACAGGCTCACCCGTCCTTCGAGCACCACGAAGAAGCGATCGGCAATGTCGCCCTGGCTGAACAGCAGGGTCGGCTCGGGAAAGCCGACGGTGACGGCGCCATCCAACAGCGCCAGCAACTGCGCCTCGGCGATGCCGGCGAACAGGGGCGCCCGCGACACCAGTTCCAGTTCTTGCGGCGACAAGCTCAGCATCAGTCCAAGCCTTCCTCGATGCTGAAGCGACGCAGGCGTTCGATGTCGTCGATGATCACGCTGTTGTCGGGGCGGCTATGGATCCCGATGCCGCTCAACCGCACCAACGCGCGCGACAGGCTTTCGGGTTTCATACCGAGCTTTTCGGCAACCACGCGCTTGTCATAGGGGAACCGCACATGTGCCTGCCCCTTGCCCTGGCTGGTCAGGCTGAGCAGAAAGCCACCCAGCCGCTGGGCGGTTGTCTTGAGCTTCAGTTCGGCGATCTGCCGCACCAACATGCGCAGGCGAAATGACATGCTGCCCAGCATCAGCACCATGAGATCGAAGCGGCTTTCGAGTCGCTTGCGGAAGTCCGCCGCCGGCACCGACAACAGCCGCGTGCGATTGAGCACGTGTGCGCCCATCTCCGGCTTTTCACCGAAGATCACCGACTCACCTAAAATCGCCGGCTTCTGGGCTACTTCGACGACGCTGCGCCGGCCATCACTGCCGACGACATACAGTTCGACGTGGCCCTCGACGACCACGTAGAAGCGATCGGATGCCTCACCGTCGGGGAATAATTCGTCGCCGGGACACCGGCTTTCAATCTCGGCATCCCGCAGCAAGTCGAGCAAGTCGGATTCCGACAGCCCCGAGAATAACGGCGCCAATCTCAAATCGAGCAGAATTTCGCGGCTCACGGACGCGCCGCCGGAAGACCTCGCCATGCATTCCCGCCATGCGGCGGCTCCATCCTGCGTGCAACCTGTTCTCTCACGCCCCTCTTGGTGGGGGCCATCGCCGGTACATTCTTATGGCGGAAGTTGGCGGTGGGCAACATATTCCCGAGACATTGCTGGCGCTCGCGCATCGACCGCCGCATATTTGGGTGAGCCTACAACCAACGAAAGTCCCATGCCTTCATTCGACATCGTTTCCAAGACAGACATGGCTGAAGTCGACAACGCCATCGCCGGCATCCAACGCGAGATGAGCCAGCGCTTCGACTTCAAGGGCAGCAAGTGCTCGCTCGAGCGCAAGGACAACGACATCACCGTCATCGCCGACGATGACATGAAGCTCAAGCAGGTGCATGAGCTTCTGCGCATCCACATGACTCGCCGCAGCGTCGATCCCGGTTTTCTCGAGTTCAAGACTCCCGAGAAGGCCGCCGGCAGCAGCGTTCGCCAAGTCGTCACCGTTCGCCAGGGCATCGACAAGGATCTCGCCAAGCGCCTGGTCAAGGAGATCAAAGACGCCAAGCTCAAGGTTCAGGCGGCGATCCAAGGCGACGAACTGCGCGTCAGCGGCAAGAAGCGCGACGACCTGCAAGAGGCGATCGCCCTGATGCGTGGGCTGAAGATCGAGCAACCGCTGCAGTTCGTGAACTTTCGCGACTAACAGCCATCGGAGCTCCAGCTCCGCCTCTGTACCACAGGGCAGTGGAATCCAAGGCGGAGCTGGAGCTCCGCGCTCCACGGCATTCCCTCACCGACCCCTCTAGTGGATGCTGCCGGGCGGCTCGGTGTCCGTCAGGTCCGGGCGCTCGGCCTCCTTGCGCGCCGCCTCGCGCGTCTCGTCGTAGGCCTGCTGCGTCGCGTGCTTCGCCGTCTCCTTCACCTCGGTGAAGGCCTTGGCACCGCCCTCGCGCGCTGCCTCGACGGTGCGCGTCGCCACGCGCTTGGCCCGCTCCAGGGCGTCGGCGCTGACATCGCGCGCGCGACCGACAACCTCTTCGCGCGTGTGCCCCATCAGGCGATTCTCGCCACGGGTCCGCGGCAGGCTGGCGCCGATGGCGGCCCCCACCAGCAAGGCCATCGATCCCAGCATCAGCGGATGCTCGCGGAAGGTCTGGGCCGAACGCTCGGCGACATTGCCGGCGCCGTGACGCATACCCTGGCCGAGGCTGCTCATGCGCTGGCGCGTGGAGGCGGCAACCTCCTGGGCACGTTCGCGCGCGCGTTGGCCATAGTGCGTCGCGCGCTCGCGCGCGTCGCGGGTGAAGTGACCGGCCCGCTCGCGCATCTCATCGAAGCGGCCGCGACCGGCCTCGGCACCATACTCGCCAGCACCGACGCCCGCCCCATAGCCCGCATACTCGGTGCTCTCATACTCGGGAGCCGCGGCACCGTAGCCGGCGGTCGGGGGGGCGCCGTAACCCAGGCTGCGGGCCGGCCCGCGCTCTTCCTGGCGCATGCCGCCGCGCATGCCGTTGATCATCAGCCAGCCGATGCCCAATCCCAGCAACGCCACCGGCAGGGGATTCTCGCGCATCATGTCGGAAAAACCGCGCGGTTCGTCGCTGTCATCGTATCTGTTCATTGCGGTGCTCCCTCAACTATCCCCGACCACGGCGCATCACAGGCCGCGCGTCTCGTCGCCAGCGGCCGGCCCTGCGGGCGAGCGGTAACCGCCGGCCGCCGTTTGGCCCGCCATGGCGACGCCGATGTCATCGCTGCCGTAGAGCGATGCCTCGTCGAAGCCGGCCTCTTCGCGCTGTTCGCCGCTTTTCAAGAAGCGCGCCATGACGAAGCCGACCGCCAAGGCGCCACCGAGGAACACGACCGGCTGACGCCGAGCGAACCGCTCGACGTCGGACATCAAGTCGTCGACGCTTCGCCCCTGCAGAAGCGACGCGGCCCGCTCCAGCTGGTCGGCGGCCAGATTGGCGTAGCGCGCGGTCGACTCCTGCTCCTGCGAATTCAAACTACCGGCGGCGTCGTGCAACGAGCGGGCGACACCGTGAATCGCCTGTGCCGCACGGCGCTTCTGCTCTTCGGCGGCGGACACCACCGACTCCCTGGCCTGCAAATAGGCGCGTTCGCCGCTTTCCTTCAAAGCATCTCGGGTGCTTTCGAATTGGCGCCGTGCCTCATCTTCTGCGGCGGCGCCCTCCGAGGCCACGGGCCGGCCCCTGCTGTCGCCCGCCCCGGTCACGATGCTGTCTGCCATCGTCGTCCTCCTCGTCGAACCTTCGCAGAAATCAACGTGTCAAAGGGGGTGTCGGTTCCCTAGCGCGGCGCGGCCAGCGGTCGGCGTGCCGGCAGCATGGCGAAGATGGCGGCCGCCACGGCAATCACCGCATGCAGCCAGACGTCATGGCCGAAAATCGGGACCAGCCCCCAGACGGTGTTGGTGGGGACGAACACCCCCATCAGCGTCAAGACCGCGTAGACGATGGCAACGACGCCGGCATATCCACGCGCGGCGCCAAAGCTGCGATAGGCGAGCACCCCCCACAGCCCGAACAGCAGATGCACGGCATTGTGCAGGACGTTGACCGGGAACAGGCCGAGGAGCAGCCCGTAGTGGGCGTCCCACTGCAGCGGCGGCAGCCCGGCCGGGGACGTGCGCAGGGCCGGCACGAAGCCGAGAACGCCCGCGGCCAGGAAGCCGATGCCCAATGCCAAGGCGAAGTATCGTGTCCTCATCGCATGGCCCTCCTCCCTTGCAGGTGGAGTCGGCACGGGGATGGACAAGCTTTCCGGCGAGGAGCGGACCATCATGGGGAACGGCGGCAACTTTGGGATATCGAGGCGCGGCTCTCTCCGTGCCGCTATGGCCGAGTCGCGGCCGGCTTGCGTGGCACCGCGCGGACCATCATGTTCCTTGGACGGATGGAGACGTCATGCAAGACCGCTGGCCGCCCGACCCGTCGCCTGGCCACCAACAGCCGCAGCGCAGCAAGCGCGCCACCCCGATCCTGCTCGCCATTTTGGCCGGCGCCGCCGCATTGGCGCTGCTCTTGGCCGTGACGTTGGGCGAATCGCCGCCCGCCTGAATCAAAGAAGGCCGCCGGCGAACCGGCGGCCTCGTCGCGGACCCGGAGGCCGCTCACTTCTGCTGGCTGAGATAGGCGATGATGTCGGCGCGCTTCTTCGCGTCCTTCTGGCCGGCATAGATCATCTTGTTGCCGGGAACGAATTCCTTGGGGTTGGTCAGATACTTGTCCAGGTTTTCGGGGGTCCACACGACGTCGGCGTTCTTCATCGCGTCCGAGTACTTGAAGTCCTCGACCGAACCGGCCTTGCGCCCGACGACCCCGTGCAGGCTGGGGCCGACGCGATTCTTGCCGGCCTCGACCGTATGGCAGGCCTTGCACACGGCGAAAGCCTTTTCGCCGGCGGCGGCATCGCCTTCCTGCGCCATGGCGCCGGCGGACACAAACATCATGCCGGCGGCTGCTGCTGCGGCGAGCGCGATCTTCTTCATTCCGGTTCTCCCTTTCGACGGGGTTTGTTCCAGGGGCGACGTGCCCCGTGAGCCAGCTGGGCCAATTCCACTTGTGCGCGGAATATGGGGCGAAAGTGTGGCCCATTTCCGACCATACGGTGTAAAGCAGAGGCCGACTGTCAAGTCAACCGATCGCAGCACTTTCGGGCTAGCCATAGTTGTTTCGGGGCACGATGGCCCCATCAGATACCCGCATTCGCACTGCCGCGCCATCCCACCGATGCGCGCCTTATCGTGCATCGGTATAGCCCCTCGGCCGCGTCACCAGACTCCCTTATGCCGCGGGCGGTGCGACATATCTTGGAAGAGTCGGATATCTCGGGGAGCGTGCAGATGCCAAGAACCCTCCTCGCAGCCGCGGTGGCCGCCGGCTGCACATTCCTGCCTCTGACCGGCCTGCAACCGGCCCACGCCGACTACGCCGCCGGCGTGGCCGCTTACGAGCGCGGCGACCGCTTCCGCGCGCTGGAGGAATTCCGGCGCGCGGCGCAGGCCGGTGATGCGCGTGCCCAGATGCGGCTGGGGCGCATCCATCAGGACGGCACGGATGTGCTGCAGGACTACGTTGCCGCGCACATGTGGTACAACCTCGCCGCCTCGCAAGGACTGCCGAAGGCGGCGGAGGCGCGCGATGCGCTGAGCCGCGACATGAGTGCGGAGCAACTGGCCCAGGCACAGGATCTGGCGCGCCAGCGCCAAGACATGGCATCGGCAAGGCCGCCCGCCCCCCCCGCGGCGCGGCGGATCACCCGCGACGACGTGGCCGTGGTCCAGCGGCGGCTGAACGCGCTGGGCTTCGACGCCGGGCGCCCCGACGGCATGCTGGGCCCGCGGACGCGGACCGCCCTGCGTGACTGGCAGGACAGCGCCGGCCTGCCGGTGACCGGCGAGATCGACTCGCGCGTGATGGCGCACTTGGCGGAGGCCGATTTGGCGACGGTGCCACCCAGGACCGGCGAGCGGGCGCCACTCAACGTGGTGGGCGAGGTGCAATCGACGCTGCGCGCCGCCGGCTACGACGTCGGCCCGGTCGACGGTAGCATGGGCCCGCGCACCCGCGAGGCGATTCGCGCCTATCAGCGTAGCCATGCCATGCCGGTGACCGGTCGCGTGTCGCCGGAACTGCTGGCGGCCATGGACATTCCGGTCGACGGCCAACAGCGGGCCGGGGTGCGCTGAAACGGTGGCTGCGGACGGCGAGTGGCTGAAGTCGATGTCGGCTCATCACGCCACCCCGCGTGGCCCCGGCGACGAACGGGTCGCGGTGGAGGGGCGCAACTGCTGGCGCCGCCTCCCCGCTGACCGGGTCGCCTTCCTGATCGACGGCCAAGCCTATTATCACGCCTTCAAGTCGGCGGTGCTGTCCGCCCGCGACTCGGTGTTGATCATCGGTTGGGACATCGACAGCCGGACCAAGCTCGACCGCGAGCCCGGCGCCTCCGAGCCCAACAGCCTCGGCGAACTGCTGTCGCAGGCGGCCCGTGCCCAGCCCGGGCTGCGCGTCAACGTGCTCATCTGGGACACGGCGCTGATCTATCGCTGGAATCGCGAATTCTGGACCGACTTCAAGTTCCGCTGGTTCACGCCCCGGCGCGTGCGATTCCGGCTCGACGACAGCCACCCGCTCGGCGCCTCGCACCACCAGAAGGTGGTGGTCATCGATGACGCGGTGGCCTTCATCGGTGGGCTCGACTTCACCAGCGGCCGCTGGGACACCCCGGCGCATGCCGGCCACGAGCCGCGCCGCTTCGACACGGTCACCGGGGCCTACCCGCCGTTCCACGACGTGATGATGATGCTGTCGGGGCCGGTGGCGGGCGCGCTGGGCGATCTTGCCCGGAATCGCTGGCGCTGCGCCACCGGCCAACGGCTGCCGCCGCCACCGCCGGGCAACGACCCTTGGCCGCACGACGTCACGCCGGTGATGCGCGACGTCATGGCCGCCATCGCCCGTACATTGCCGGCATGGGAAGGCGAGCCGACGGTGCGCGAGGTCGAGCGGCTCTACCTCGACATGGTGGTGGCGGCGCGGCGGTTCATCTTCTTCGAAAACCAGTTCTTCGCCTCTCGCGGCGTCGGTCGCGCCCTGCTCGGCCGGCTGATCGAAGACGCGCCGCCGGAAGTGCTGGCGATTTCATGCCAGGAACCGCTGGCCTTCCTCGAGCGCACCACCATGGGCGCCGGACGGGCCCGCCTCTACGCCAGGCTGCGCGCCGCCGACCGCAACGATCGCCTACGCGTGTTCTATCCGATGGTCGATGGGATCGACGTCAAGGTCCACTCCAAGCTGGCGATCATCGACGACCGGATGGTGCGCATCGGCTCGGCCAACCTCAACAATCGCTCGATGGGCCTGGATACCGAGTGCGACGTGTTGATCGAGGCGTGCGGCGACCCGCAGGTCGAGGCGGCAATCCGGCACCTGCGCCACCAGCTGCTGGGCGAGCATCTCGGTATCGCGCCGGATCAGTATGAGATCGAAGAGCGTACGCTGGGGATGCTGACCGCCATCGATACGCTCCGCGGTGGCGGCGGCGCGCGGACCCTGACGCCGATCGTGGCGCCGCTGCCGGCCGGCGCCGAGGCGCTGATCTCGGCCGACATCGTCGACCCCGACCAGCCCCTGGAGGCGCTGCTGTTGCCCGACGAGATCGCGCCGGGCCGCGGCAATCGGGCCGTGGGTCAGCGCCTCGGCACGTTCATGGCAGCCCTGATCATGTTCGCCGCCGCGGCGGCCATCGCCCGGCTGGTACGCCCGCTGGAGGCCAGCCAATTGGCCCAGGCCATCGCCATGCTGCAGGCCAGCGCATGGACGGTGCCCGCGATGATGGCGATATTCCTCGTCGGTGGCCTCACCGTCGTGCCAGTCACCTTGCTGCTGATCGCCTGCGGTGTCATTTTCGGCCTGTGGGGCGGCTTCCTGTGGGGGCTCGTCGGCGCGCTCGCCAGCGCGCTGCTCGCTTTTTCCGTCGGCCGCATCGCCGGGCGCGATCGGCTGCGCCGCCTGATCGGGCGCCGCATGACCCGCGTGATCCGCGCCCTGCCGCGCCGCGGCGTGTTGATGATCACCGTCGTCCGTCTGGTGCCGGTGGCATCCTACACGGTCGCCAACCTGGTGGCCGGTGCGGCGCGAACCCGCCTGTCCGATTATCTCGTCGGCACCATTCTCGGCATGACCCCGGTGACCGCGGCCCTGGTGCTGTTTGGCGATCGCCTCGCTGCCGTGTTGCGCGATCCCGATATTTTTCATATGGCTGTGCTGTTGGCGCTGACCGCGGCGCTGGTCGTCATCGAGCATTCGTTGACGCGCCGTCTGGCGCGCGGCATCGCCCCGGGACCCGATGAAGAGGGCAAGGTGTGACCGTTTACCACGCGGGAGGGCACCCTTCCGTTCTGAGCATGGCCAGCTACAACATCCACCGCTGCTTCGGCACCGATCGCCGGTACACACCCGAGCGCACCCTGGAGGTGCTGCGCATGGTCGATGCCGACATCCTGGCGCTCCAGGAGGTCGACATGCGGCTGTTGGGCGACCATCGCCATCAGCTGGAATACCTGGCCGGCAATCTGCGGATGAGCGCGGTGGCCGGCCCCAACATCCAGGATCACCGCGGCAAGTTCGGCAATGCCATCCTGAGCCGCTATCCGGTGCGCGACGTCCGCCTGGTCGACCTCAGCGTCCGTCGCTTCGAGCCGCGCGGCGCCATTCTTGCCATGATCGAGGTGCGCGGGTCGCCGGTGTTGGTGATGGCGACGCATCTCGGGCTCAATGCCGCCGAGCGCAGGCAGCAGGTGAGCAAATTGCTCGACACCGTCGATCAATATCCCGCCGACACCCCGGTGGCCGTCCTTGGCGATTGCAACGAATGGCGGCCGAACCACGGGGCCTTGCGCCTGCTCAATCGCCGTTTCGGTCAGTCGATGATGCCACGCACCTTTCCGTCGCGCCTGCCGGTGCTGCCGCTGGACCGCATCTGGGTGTGGCCACGCGATGCCCTGCGGCGCGTCAGTGTCTTCCGCACCCCGCTGACCCGCTTGGCCTCGGACCATTTACCGATCCGCGCCG
Source organism: Rhodospirillaceae bacterium (assembly GCA_036675815.1). Taxonomy (GTDB): domain Bacteria; phylum Pseudomonadota; class Alphaproteobacteria; order Rhodospirillales; family Magnetospirillaceae; genus JAKFEE01. The sequence continues at coordinate 14,157 of JAKFEE010000015.1, read as the reverse complement.
AAATGGCGTGGAAGCCAATCGATCTAGCCTATGCCAGGAAGAAAGAAGAGCATATTCCACAAGGATAGCCTGTCTCATCGTTGGTGGTGCGTAAACGAAATCGCCTTTTCCGCGATTGATCATTCCTTGGCATTCCGTACATATTTGCGTGGGGGACAAGGAAACTTGGTTCGACCCTCTCACCATCTCTTATAGCCGATCGAGGTATGACCCTTGAGATAAGCCCCGAAAGATGGATCTTCTTTCTAGGATTTGTTCGGCTATACCAGTCCAAGCGGTGCGAACGACGAGGCGAGAAACGTGGTAGTACTGATCGCTGACGACCATGCACTGTTCCGGTACGGCATCTCGCTGGCACTGGAAGAGCTCTACGATGACGTCACCATCTTGCAGGCGGCCAATGCCGAGGAAGCGCGGCGCATCGCTCATGAGACGCCGGGGATCGATCTGATCCTCCTCGATCTGATGATGCCCGGCCTGAACGGCATCAATGATCTCAAGGGCTATGTCGAGAGCCTGCCCAAGGGAATTCCGGTGGTCATCGTCTCGGGCTCGCGGCAGCGCTCGACCATCCGGGCGGCCATCGAATCGGGGGCGCGCGGCTACATCCTGAAGTCGTCGAACGGCGAGATCCTGAAGCATGTGCTGCCGCTGGTGCTGTCCGGCGAACTCTATGTGCCGGCACAGGCGGTGGCCAGCGAGGAGCACGGCGGCGAGGCGGGCGAAGGCACCCCCTTCGACGAGGGCGGCGATTTCAATCCAGACTTCAAGTCACTGACGCCGCGTGAGACGCAGGTGCTGAAGCTGCTGACCCTGGGCTATTCCAACAAGGAAATCGCCCGCTCACTGGGCATGCTGGAAGGCACGGTGAAGGTCCACGTCAAATCGATCATGAAAAAGTTGGGCGTCAACAATCGGACCCAGGCGGCCATCGCCGCCAATCGCACCTTCCGCACCACGCCGATCTCCTGAACTGTGACCGGAGCTCTGGCCGCGGCGCTCAGGGCTGTTCCCACTCGATCGCGGGCGTTTCCGCCAGCGGCACCTCGATGGCGAACATCGACCCCCTGCCGTGACGCGATCGCACGTCCAGGCGGTGATCGAGCAGACGGGCGAGGCGCTGCGCGATCGCCAGTCCCAAGCCGGCGCCCTTCTGCTTTTCGCCGACGTGGCCGAGGTGGAATTCCTCGATCAGCTCTTCCAGCCGGTCCTCGGCGATGCCACTGCCGTTGTCCCAGACCTCGATGCGCAGCGCCGTGCCACGTCGACGGCAGCCGAGCAGTACCTTGCCGCCCCGATCATTGTAGCGGATGGCGTTGGACACGAAGCCGCGCAAGATTCGCGCAAGCATCCCGGGATCGCTGCACACGGCCTCGGCCGCTGGCATGACACGCAGTATCACGCCGGCCTGCTCGGCTTGTGCCCGCGAATCATCCTCGACCTTCTCGAGCACGTCGCCAATCATGAAGACGCTGGGCTGGGCCTTGAGCATGCCGGCATCCAGGCGCGCCAGGCCGAGCAGGCTCTCGAACATCTCCTCCATGGTGGTGAGCGATACCTTCAAGGATTTGATGGCGTTGTGCGCCTGGGGCCGCTCGGTCATGCCCTCGAGCGCCGACAGGAACAGCGCCATCGCCTGCAGAGGCTGGCGCAGGTCGTGGCTGGCCCCGGCGAAGAAGCGCATGCGCGCCTGCATGTCACTCGATGCGTCGGCCAGCGCCTGACGGAGTTCCTCCTCACGCAATCTGCGGCTCGTCGTCTCACGCAACACCACGACATGGGTATCGCCCACGGCCTGCGTCGCGGCCTCCGCCGAGAACGGCGTCCCGTCGAGCCGGCGCAGCGCCATGTCGAGGCGCGCCGTCCGCGCGTCTCGCCATGCGGCGCCCAGCTGCCGGTATCCCTCGGGCGTGAGCACCTGCTCGGAAGACCGGCCCCGCACGTCGCCGCCGAACAGGCGGATGGCCTCGTCATTCGCCGCAACGACCGCATCGCTCCCGAGCGCGATCATCGGCACCGGAACATCGTCGACCAGCATCTGCATCTCGCCGGCTGGCGCCGGCTGTGACCCTTTTCCCGGACGCATCATTACCCCGCTGCCGTGCCTCGTGATCCGCAGGATACGGATCGTGCCGCCCATGTCCGTCACGATTCGGTCTAGCCGGCTGACGGTCGATGTCCGCCCACCGGCGGTCGGCCATGGGAGGCAGTGATCGGCGCCGCTGAAGAAATCCCGCAGGCCATGCACCGCGCCCCTCGGCCATCCCCCGGCATGGGATGGACGGTGTACCGAACGCCCCGTTGACCGGTGCGGCCCAGCATGATTCTTCTAGCACAGACGGACGCGGAGACACACGCCATGCCCATGGTCGCAATGACGGTCAACGGCCGCCCGATCTCGGCGGAAGTCGAGGCACGGACCCTTCTCGTCGAGCTCTTGCGCAGCTCTCTGGGGCTGACCGGCACGCATGTGGGCTGCGATACCAGCCAATGCGGGGCGTGCGTCGTCGCGATGAATGGCCGCACGGTCAAGGCCTGCACGGTCCTCGCCGTGCAGGCGGCCGAGGCGGCGGTGATCACGATCGAAGGTCTCGCGACCGGTGAGGTCCTGCACCCGATGCAAACCGCGTTTCGCGAACACCACGCCCTCCAATGCGGCTTCTGCACCCCCGGCATGGTGCTGAGCGCCATCGAGTTGGCGCAACGCCTTCCCCCGGCGGTCACGCCCGAGGCCATCCGCGAGGGACTCGAGGGCAATCTCTGCCGCTGCACCGGCTACCACAACATCGTCGCCGCCGTCGGCGCCGGGGCGACGGCCATGCGCGGAAAGGGCTGAGGTCATGTACGATTTTGCCTATCAGCGCCCATCGACCGTGGATGAAGCCGTCGCCGCCTTTGCTGCATCCGGTGACGCCCGTTTCCTGGCGGGCGGGCAGAGCCTGCTGCCGATGATGAAACATCGCTTGGTGCGGGTGTCCGACATCGTCGACCTTGCCGGCATTCCCGGTATGGCTGGCATCCGTACGGATCGCGACCGGGTGGTGATCAGGGCCGGCACCCTGCATGCCGACGTTGCCGAGCATCAGGGGCTGCGTGGCGCCATTCCCGCCCTCGCCGCCCTGGTGGCAGGCATCGGCGACCGCCAGGTGCGCAACCGCGGCACCCTTGGCGGTGCCCTCGCCCACAACGATCCCGCCGGCGATTACCCGGCGGCGGCGCTGGCCCTGGAGGCGACGATCCACACCGACCGCCGCACCATCGCCGCCGACGACTTTTTCACCGGCATGTTCGAGACGGCCTTGGCCGAGGGTGAACTCATTACCGCCGTCGAGTTCCCCGCACCGGAAGCGGCGGCCTATCTGAAGTTTGCCAACCCCGCCTCGCGCTATGCGGTGGTCGGGGTGATGATCGCAAGGCGCGACGGCCGCGTGCGCGTGGCGGTAACCGGCGCCGGGCCTTGCGTCTTCCGCCCCCTCCAGCTCGAGGCGGCGCTGGAGCGTGCCTTTACCCCCCAGACGGTGGCCGCGGTCAGCTTCGACCACCGCCGTTTCAATGGCGACATTCACGCCACGCCGCAGTACCGCGTCCACCTCATCACGGTACTGGCGCAACGCGCCGTCGCCACCATGGCCTGACGGCGGTAATTCAGAAGACCATCAACGCCGCCGCCAAGCCACCCAGGACCGAAGCGCCGGCGAAGGCGACGCGGGTGGTGAGAAATGCGGCGACCGCCTTGTAGGTGGCCACCATGCGCACGTCACGCGCCACCGACTCAGCCAGCATGGTGCGGCCGTGCCGGCAATAGCACACCAAATTGTGGGCGTCATGATCCGACAGGCCGAAGAAGGTGATGGCGTCGCCCAGGCGGTCGCTCGTCAGGCCCTCGGCGCGCAGGATCGGGTCATCATAGGCCACGGTCAGCGGCGAGTTGTCCATGCGCATCTTGATGCGCTCGCCGCGGCTGACGAACTCGGTGCCCATCAACGAGCGAAGTTGGCGCCCCGGCTGGCGTTCCAAGACCTCAGCCCACCGCATCAGGCGCTCGCGGTGCGACATCGGCGGCGGCGCTACCGGTTCGGACCGCACGTCCGCCAGAGCGCGGATTTGATCGAGATCTTTGTATTCCATCTAAATCTCCTTCGAGACACGAGCAGCGACCAGCGACTACTGCCGATTCCTTGGGAGTTCGACCCTCGACTATGTAATGTTGGCGGCTAATGACTAAACGAGCCGTACGTGAACATTGTTCCGGCGCGTTCCCTCGGCCGCCTGAGCCGGCTAGAGGCCGGCGAGGCTGACCACCCCGGCCACGATACCCGCCGCCGCCAGTGCGGCCAAGCCCGCGGCCGTCGGCCACGGCCCCAAGTCATGCCGCTGCCGCAACTGCCGATCGGCAGCGAAAGGCGCCGGTGGTAGGCCGGCCGCCATCGTGTATTGTCGTTTCACGTCGCTTGCGGCGTCGGCGGCCGGTGTCGGCGTGCCGGCGCTCTCGGCATCGCCGGCCAGCGACACTGCTGCCGGATCGTAGGCGCCGACCTTGTCGCCGGTCAGGCCGGCGTCGATCACGTGCTGACCGAAACTGGGCTTGCTTTCGGGCTGAGCCATCGCATGCCTCCCGCATCACCCATGATGTGTGCGCGGCGGCTGCGCCGACCAGGGTTCTCGAAAGAAATGGGCGGCACGCATCGGGACGGCGTGGTGGGCGGTGACGGGATCGAACCGCCGACATCCTGCGTGTAAAGCAGGCGCTCTGCCAGCTGAGCTAACCGCCCTCGCCGGCCTTTCTACGGGCTTGCGCGCGCCGCTGCAAGCCGATTGCCGCGCACCAAGAAAAATGCCGGCTGACGCGGCAGCCGGCATTTGTACCCCGACGTGGGCGTCGCCTACTGCACCGCGTCCTTCAGCCCCTTGCCGGCCTTGAACTTCGGCAATTTGGAGGCCGGAATCTCGATCTTTTCGCCAGTACGGGGATTGCGCCCCTCGGACTTGGCGCGCTCGGCCACATTGAAGGTGCCGAAGCCGACCAGCCGGACCTCATCGCCCTTCTGCAGGGCGTTCGAAATGGCCTGGAACACGCCATCGATCGCCTTGCCGGCGTCGGCCTTGGAAAGGCCCGTGCTCGTCGCGACCGCCGTTACCAATTCGTTCTTGTTCACCTGGGACCCCCTCTTTCGCATTTAGTAATCGAGCCCGTGAGTGCAGGCCCGCTGTCTACCCCTAAAGAAGTGGCAAAAGTCTAAAACGACGAATGGCGCATCGTCAATCACAGAGCGTGCAAACACTAGGGTTCACGCGGCTTTGAGCAACATTTGACGTAAAAAAAGGGAGGCCATCACTCCGGGATGGCCTCCCTTTACATCCTTTGGGTAGGTCAGTGGGTGACCACCCCGCTCACCCCTGGCTGGGCCTTCGATGCCGAGACCTCCTCGGCGGGCTCTTCCCACTCGATCGGCACCGGCGGACGCACCAAGGCGCGCTCCAACAACTCATCGACGGTGGATACCGGCACGATGTCGAGCCCGCGCTTGACGTTCTCCGGGATGTCGGCGAGGTCCTTCTCGTTGTCCTTGGGAATCAGCACCGTCTTCAAGCCGCCGCGCAACGCCGCCAACAGCTTCTCCTTGAGGCCACCGATCGGCAGAACACGGCCGCGCAGGGTGATTTCGCCGGTCATCGCCACCTCCTTGCGCACCGGGATGCCAGTGAGCGTCGAGACGATGGCGGTGATCATGGCGACGCCGGCGGACGGGCCATCCTTGGGCGTGGCGCCTTCGGGCACATGCACGTGAATGTCGCGCTTCTCGAACACCGTCGGCTTGATGCCGAAGTTCACCGCGCGCGAACGCACGTACGAGCGCGCCGCCTGCACCGACTCTTGCATCACGTCGCCGAGCTTGCCGGTGTGCGAGAAGGCGCCCTTGCCGGGCATGCCCACCGCCTCGATCGACAGCAATTCGCCGCCGACTTCGGTCCACGCGAGGCCGGTGACGACGCCGACCAAATCCTCCAGCTCTGCCTCGCCGAAGTGGTAGCGGCGGACCCCGGCGTATTTGTCGAGGTTGTCGCTGGTCACCTCGACCTTGGCGAGGCCGGTCATCAGCGTTTCCTTGGCCGCCTTGCGGATCAGGTTGGCCAGCTCGCGTTCGAGGTTGCGCACGCCGGCCTCGCGCGAGTAGTAGCGAATGAGGTCGCGCAGCGCGTCGTCGGTGATCGACCACTCCTTCGCCTTGAGCCCGTGCGCCTTCAGCTCCTTGTCGATCAGGTGGCGGCGCGCGATCTCGACCTTCTCGTCCTCGGTGTAGCCCGACAGCCGAATCACTTCCATGCGGTCCAACAGCGGCTGCGGCATGCGCAGCGTATTGGCCGTGGTCACGAACATGACATCGGACAGGTCGTAGTCGACCTCGAGGTAATGGTCGTTGAAATTGACGTTCTGCTCGGGGTCGAGCACCTCGAGCAACGCCGACGATGGATCGCCCCGGTAATCGGCCCCCAGCTTGTCGATCTCATCGAGCAGGAACAGCGGATTGGACGATTTCGCCTTCTTCATGCCCTGGATGACCTTGCCGGGCATCGAGCCGATGTAGGTGCGTCGGTGGCCGCGGATTTCGGCTTCGTCGCGCACACCGCCCAGCGAGATGCGCACGAAGTTGCGCCCCGTCGCCTTCGCCATCGATTTGCCCAGCGAGGTCTTGCCCACACCGGGTGGACCGACCAGGCACAGGATCGGCCCTTTGACCTTGTTGGCCCGCGCCTGCACGGCGAGATACTCGAGGATGCGCTCCTTGACCTTCTCGAGCGCGTAATGGTCGCCGTTGAGGACCTTTTCGGCGAGATTGAGGTCCTTCTTGACCTTGGTGCGCTTCTTCCACGGAATCGACAGCACCCAATCCAGATAGTTGCGCACCACCGTCGCCTCGGCCGACATCGGGCTCATCGAGCGCAGCTTCTTCAGCTCGCCCAGCGCCTTGTCGCGCGCCTCCTTCGACAGCTGCGTCTTGTTGATGCGCTCCTCGATTTCGGCCGCCTCGTCGCGGCCGTCCTCGCCCTCGCCGAGCTCCTTCTGGATCGCCTTGAGCTGCTCGTTGAGGTAGTACTCGCGCTGGGTCTTCTCCATCTGCCGCTTGACGCGGTTGCGGATCTTCTTCTCGACCTGCAGCACGCCGATCTCGGCCTCCATATGGCCGTAGACCTTCTCCAGCCTCTCGCTCACCGTCTCGATCTCGAGCAGTTCCTGCTTCTCGGCGATCTTCAGCGCCAGATGCGAGGCGACGGTGTCGGCCAGTTTGCCCGCGTCCTCGATCTGATTGATCGAGACCAGCACCTCCGGCGGGATCTTCTTGTTGAGCTTGATGTATTGCTCGAACTGCGCCACTACCGAACGCGACAGCGCATCCAGCTCGTTCTGCTCGCCCGACTTCTCGTCGATCGGCAGCGCTTCCGCCTGGAAGAACTCGGCATTGTCGGCAAATTCGGTTATGCGCGCGCGATGGCCGCCCTCGACCAGCACCTTGACGGTGCCGTCGGGCAGCTTGAGCAATTGCAGCACCGTCGACACGGTGCCGACGCGATAAATGTCCTCCGCCGCCGGGTCGTCCTGCGCGGCGTTCTTCTGCGCGACCAGCAGGATCTGCTTGTCGTCCTTCATCACGTCCTCGAGCGCGCGGACCGACTTTTCGCGGCCCACGAACAGCGGGACGATCATGTGTGGAAAAACGACGATATCTCGAAGGGGGAGAACGGGGAACATGTCCCCTCGCGCGATCTCGGCCATACTACCTCTTCGGAAGGGCTGGAGCCACAGCGGCCTAGCCCGTGGGGTTCATATTGCTGAATTGGTGTCATCCCGCCCCCCCCGCAAGGGGGAGGGACGACTACGCACTCGACCCCACGTCTTCACGCCGCTCGGAGTAGATGTACAGTGGTTTGGCGCGGTTTTCGGCCACCTCCTTGTTGACCACCACCTCGACCACCCCGTCGAGCCCCGGCAAGTCGAACATGGTTTCCAGCAGGATCGCCTCCATGATCGAGCGGAGCCCGCGGGCGCCGGTCTTGCGCTGGATGGCCTTCTGGGCGATCGCGCGCAGCGCGTCGTCGGAGAACGTCAGCTTGATGTCTTCCATCTCGAACAGGCGCTGATACTGCTTGACCAGCGCGTTCTTCGGCTGCGACAGGATCTCGACCAGTGCCGCCTCGTCGAGGTCCTCGAGCGTGGCCACGACCGGCAGGCGCCCGACAAATTCGGGGATCAGGCCGAATTTGAGCAAGTCCTCGGGTTCGACCTCGCGCAGGATCTCGCCGGTCCGCCGCTCGTCGGGTCCGCGTACCTCGGCGCCGAAGCCGATCGACGTGCCCTTGCCGCGTTGCGAGATCAGCCTTTCCAGGCCGGCGAAGGCACCGCCGCAGATGAACAGGATGTTGGTGGTGTCGACCTGCAGAAACTCCTGCTGCGGATGCTTGCGCCCACCCTGGGGCGGCACCGAAGCAATCGTCCCTTCCATGATCTTGAGCAGCGCCTGCTGCACGCCTTCACCGGAAACGTCGCGCGTGATCGACGGGTTGTCGGACTTGCGGCTGATCTTGTCGACCTCGTCGATGTAGACGATGCCGCGTTGCGCGCGCTCGACATTGTAGTCGGCGGCCTGCAGCAGCTTGAGAATGATGTTCTCGACGTCCTCGCCGACGTAGCCGGCCTCGGTCAACGTCGTCGCATCGGCCATGGTGAAGGGAACGTCGAGGATGCGCGCCAGCGTCTGCGCCAGCAGCGTCTTGCCGCAGCCGGTCGGGCCGACCAGCAGGATGTTCGACTTGGCCAGCTCGACGTCGTTGTTCTTGCCGCTGTGCGACAACCGCTTGTAATGATTGTGGACGGCCACCGACAGCACACGCTTGGCGTGGCTCTGGCCGATCACGTAGTCGTCGAGAACGGTGCAGATGTCGCGGGGCGACGGCACGCCGTCACGCGAGCGCACAAGATGCGTCTTGTGCTCCTCGCGGATGATGTCCATGCAGAGCTCGACGCACTCGTCGCAGATGAAGACCGTGGGGCCGGCGATGAGCTTGCGCACCTCATGCTGGCTCTTCCCGCAGAAAGAGCAGTATAGGGTGTTCTTCGAGTCGCCGCCTGAGGACTTGCTCATTGGTACTCCGTGTATAAAGCGGCCTGGCTGATCATGTTAGCCGCAGAGGCAGCGGCCGTACAATGGCAAAAACTGCCGCAGCACCGCCCCACTTGCCTCATTTGGTTAGGGTTTGCGCGACTTTCGTCTAGCTCAGGCCGAGGTAGCGGTGTCCGATTCGCGGGTCGGTCGGCTGCTCACGACCTCGTCGATCAAGCCGAATTCCTTGGCCTCGTTGGCCGTCATGAACTTGTCGCGCTCGAGCGCCCGTTCGATGACATCGAGGGACTGGCCCGTGTGATGGACGTAGATATTGTTGAGCCGGGCACGCAGGGCAAGGATCTCGCGCGCCTGGATCTCGATGTCGGTGGCCTGGCCCTGGGCGCCGCCCGACGGCTGGTGCACCATGATGCGGGCGTTGGGCAGCGAGAAGCGCTTGCCCTTCGCCCCCGCCGCCAGCAGCAGCGAGCCCATCGACGCCGCCTGGCCGATGCAGACGGTCGACACAGGCGGCCGGATGTACTGCATGGTATCGTACATCGCCATGCCCGAGGTGACGACGCCGCCCGGGGAGTTGATGTAGAAGGCGATGTCCTTGCTGGGATTCTCGGATTCGAGGAACAGCAGCTGGGCGCAGATCAGGCTGGCCACCCCGTCGTGGACGGGGCCGGTGAGGAAGATGATGCGCTCCTTCAACAGCCGCGAATAGATGTCATAGGCGCGCTCGCCGCGATTGGTCTGCTCGACCACCATGGGCACCAGCGTGTTCATGTAGACGTCGATCGGATCGCGCTCAGCCATTGTTCTCACTTCTCCGTTCCTGTCCCTGGAGCTCCAGGTCCGCTTGCGTGTTGCGGACCTGGCGGTCCGCACTCCCCGGATTATGGTGGCTCAGGCCTTGGCCGCCTCTTCCTGGGCCAGCTTGTTCAGCTCGTCGGGCGAGACGGGCTTCTCGGCAATCTTGGCCAGTTCGAGGATGAAGTCGACAACCTTGTCCTCATAGATGGGGGCGCGCAGCATGTTCAGCGCCTCGGGATTCTGCTGATAATACTGGAACACCATGTGCTCCTGCCCGGGGAAGCGGCGCGCCTCGTTGAGCACGGCCCGATTGACGTCTTCCTGGGTGACGCTGATCTCGTTCTGGCGGCCGACCTCGGACAGCAGCAAGCCCAGGCGCACGCGGCGTTCGGCGATGGCGCGGTAGTCCTGCTTCAACTGCTCGTCGTCCTTGCCCTGGTCCGCCTCATCGAGACGGCCCTGCTCCTTGTCCTTCTCCACCTGCTTCCAGATGGCATCGAACTCCATCTCCACCATGCCCTGCGGCACTTCGAAGCTGTGGCGGTCGGACAGGATGTCGAGCAGGCGGCGCTTGACGATCGAACGCGAGGCAGTGGCGTATTCGCGCTCGATCTCGTCGCGCACGGCCTGGCGCAGGCCCTCGGCGTTTTCGAGACCAACGCTCTTGGCCAGATCATCGTCGATGGCCGGCGTCACCGATTGGCGGACTTCATGCAACTTGACGTCGAACTGCACCGGCTGCCCGGCAAGCTCGGCATTGTGGTACTCCTCGGGGAAGGTGACCTCGATGGTCTTCTCCTCGCCCGCCGCCATGCCGACCACCTGATCCTCGAAGCCGGGGATGAAGCCGCCCGAACCGAGTTTGAGATGATAGGCGGTGGCGGCGCCGCCCTCGAACGGCGTCCCCTCGCGCTTGCCGGTGAAATCGATGACGGCGACGTGGCCGTTGGCCGCCTTCTGCGCACCCTCGACCGGCTCCGACTTCTCGTTGCGCTCGGCGATGCGGGTCAGCGCCATATCGATCTCGCTGTCCGGCACCTCGACTTTCGGCCGGTCGAGTTCGATGCTGGCAAAGTCGATCGGCTTGACCTCGGGCAGGGTTTCCATGGCGACGGAGAACTCGAGATCGCCCCCCTCCTCGTAGGAGGTGATTTCGATCTTGGGCTGCATCGCCGGACGCAGGTTGCGTTCGTTGAGCGCTTGGCCGGTGCCCTCGTTGACGGTTTTCTCGATCACTTCGCCCAGTACCGAGGGGCCGTATTTCTTGCGCAGCAGCGGCATCGGCACCTTGCCGGGGCGGAAGCCCGGGATGCGGACGGTTTGCCCCACCTCCTTGAGCCGCGTTTCGATCCGATCGGCAATCTGCCCGGCCGGCACGACGATCTTGAATTCGCGCTTCAAACCCTCAGCGTTGGTCTCGGTGACTTGCATGGAATCTCTGCCAGTAGGTCAAAATCAGGCGGGGGGGAGCCGTCCGGGGGAAAGCCAGCTGGTGCGGGCGACAGGACTTGAACCTGCAAGCCAAAGGCAACGGAACCTAAATCCGTCGTGTCTGCCAATTCCACCACGCCCGCGCCCCCCCGGAAACGGACGGCTGCCCACCGGAGGCGTTGTCTATAGCACAGTCATTTTGCAGGAAACAGGACAAAACCCGCCCCCGCAATCGCGATTCCGGCGGTGCCGCATCGGCGTCTATTTCAGAAGCGCGCGCACGCCTGCCGAGGCGGTGACACGGCCCTGGCCGGTATAGGCCTCGTGATTGGCCTCGATGTCGGTCAGCTTGTAGAGATAATTGATCATGATGCCGGCGGACTCGCGCATGCCCTTGGGCGAGGTGTCGGCCAGCCAGTTCAGCCGCTCCAGCCGCGCGCCGTTCGATAGGTGGAAATGCGCCACCGAATCGAGCGCCCGCCCACCGCTGCGCTTGGCCTGGGTGAGGTAGCGTGCGCACAGCCGCATCAGCGGCGCCTTCACCGCCTCGGCCAAGGCTTCGTCGTGCACCCAGTCGGCGGGCTCCGCCAGGATGCCTCTGAGGGCGTCGATGGGATCGCTGGATAGCGCGGCCAGGGCGCGCTGATCGGCCGCCGACAGCAGGGTGCCGTCATTGTCGGCGAGGCGCTGGTCGAGCCAGGTGCGAAAGCCGGGAATCGGCGACAGCGTCGCGAAGGTGCGCAGGTTGGGGAACTCACCGGCCAGCACCTCGGCGACGCGCTTGATCAGGAAATTGCCGAAGCTGATCCCCGCCAGGCCTTTCTGCGCGTTCGAGATGGAATAGAAGATCGCCGCGTCGGCATTGGTGGGATCACCGACCGGCGCCTCCTCATCGAGCAGATCGTGAATGCTGGCCGCCATGCCCCGCACCAGTGCCACCTCGACGAAGATCAATGGCTCCTCGGGCATCCGCGGGTGGAAAAACGCATACAGCCGCCGGTCGGAATCCAGGCGATCCTTCAGGTCTTGCCAGCTCTCGATGGTGTGCACCGCCTCGTAGGCGATGATCTTTTCCAGGACCGAGGCCGGTGAGCGCCAGGTCAGGCGCCGCAGTTCGAGAAAGCCGACGTCGAACCACGACGCCAGCAGCGCCTTGAGGTCGGCCTCGAGCGCGGCCAGTTCCGCATGCTGCCGGGCCGGGCCCAGCAGTTCGGCCCGCATGTCGACGAGGAACTTGACGCCTTCGGGCAGGGCATTGAATTGCGTCAGCAGGCGCACGCGCGGCGCCTCCAGCGCCTGGCGCAGCTCGCGTTCCGCGGAACGTCGCTGCTGCGGATCCGTTGCGGCGCTCACCCGCGACATGGCGGCATCGACGCGGGCCGCATCGGTATCGAATTCACTGGCAAGGATGGTGAGGAACCGCCGCCGCCCCTGGCCGTTGAGGCCGAGATAGGTGCGGCCGAGTTGGGCGGCGCGGGCCCGCGCCGATCCTTCGCCCCCCTTACCTTCCAGGCAAATCCGCATCTGCTCGCGGAGCAGGTCGGCGTGCTCGCCCGGCAGATCGGGCGCCACCGCCTCGCGCGTGGTTCCGGCGATGTCGCGCCACAGGGTGCGGAGATTGCGCAGGCGATCGAGCAGCGTGGGGCTGACGGCTTGGGTCATGCTGACCGGACTCTCCTCGGGACTGTTCACCATCACGGCCTCCTGGCCCTCATGATCTTCCGGTCGTCGTCCCGGCACGGCAAGCGTGCGGGGTGCCTAGAGCGTTCGTCCAGCTCCGCCAGTACCTGCGGCAGGGCCGCCGGCAGATCCTCGGCGATGAGCCCCCTGCCCGCCCGTTGTGCCGCCGCCCCCTGCAGCCAGGCGGCGGCACAGCCGGCGTCGAAGGCCGGCAGCCCCTGGGCCATCAGCCCGACGGCCATACCGGCGAGGACATCGCCGCTGCCGGCGGTGGCAAGATCGGCCGGCGCGTCGTCGTTGATGACGGCGCGGCCGTCCGGCGCCGCGATCACGGTGTCCGCTCCTTTGAGCAGGACGGCGCAGCCGCTGACCCGCGCCGCCGCGCGGGCGCGCGCCAGCCGGTCGCCGCCGAGATCGGGAAACATGCGGGCGAATTCGCCGTCATGCGGCGTCAACAAGACATTGCCCCCGTGAGGCGGCGGCCGTTCCAGGGCGTCGGCATCGAGCAAACAGGCCTTGCCGGCCCGCAGCGCCGCGGCGACCCGGGCCTGCGTTTCGGCGCCGCGGCCGCTGCCCGGCCCGATGAGGAAGGCGTTGCGGCGCGGATCGGCGACCAGGGCGTCGAAGTCGTCGAGCATTGCGGTAAGGGCGCCGGGGGCGTCGGCGGCAATGATGGGCACGGCATCCGACGGCGCCGCGATGGTCACCAGCCCCGCCCCGACCCGCCGCGCGCCGCGCGCCGCCAGGCGCGCCGCCCCGGTCATGCCGGCACCGGCGACGATGACGGCATGGCCGCGTGTGTATTTGTGCGACTCGTGATGCGGCCGCGGCAACGGCCATAATGCGGGACCGTTCACCCACTGCCGTGGCGCGATGTCATCGAGCACGGCGGCCGGGATGCCGATATCGGCAACGACCACCTCGCCGCACAGCCGCCGCCCGGGGAACAGCAAGTGCCCCGGCTTGCGGCGAAAGAAGGTGACGGTCAATACCGCCGGCGCCGCCGCCAGGGCTCCGAACTCAGGTTAACGCGGTTTACGGCTTGCCACGGCCGTGATTCTCTGCGTCGCCCAGATCGGAGAAGCCCCATGCCCGCGATTGCCGCAGCCTTCGGCGAGAAGTCACGCCT
>JAKFEE010000016.1:0-33371 GCA_036675815.1 Rhodospirillaceae bacterium | reverse complement strand
GCCGCCGCCCCGCCGGCACGCGCGCCGAGCCCGCCCAGCGCCCCGCCGCCGCCGCGGATCGAGCACCCGCGCGAGGAACGCGTGCGCATGACGCGCCTGCGCAAGCGCATCGCCGAGCGCCTCAAGCAGGCGCAGAACACCGCCGCCATGCTCACCACCTTCAACGAGGTGGACATGACGGCGCTGATGGCGCTGCGCAACCAGTACAAGGACGCCTTCGAGAAGAAGCACGGGGTGAAGCTGGGCTTCATGTCCTTCTTCGTGAAGGCTTGCGTCACCGCGCTCAAGGAATGGCCGGCGGTCAACGGCGAGATCGACGGCGACGACCTCATCTACAAGAACTACTACGACATCGGCGTCGCCGTCGGCACACCGCAGGGCCTGGTGGTGCCGGTGCTGCGCGATGCCGATGTGCTGTCCTTCGCCGGGGTGGAGAAGGGCATCGCCGAACTGGGCGGCAAGGCCCGCGACGGCAAGCTGTCGATGGAGGACCTCACCGGCGGCACCTTCACCATCTCCAACGGCGGCGTCTACGGCTCGCTCAACTCGACGCCCATCCTCAATCCGCCGCAGTCCGGCATCCTGGGCATGCACAAGATCCAGCAGCGGCCGATGGTCATGCCCGACGGCGCGATCAAGGCGCGGCCGATGATGTACCTGGCGCTGTCCTACGACCACCGCATCGTCGACGGCCGCGAGGCGGTGTCGTTCCTGGTGCGGGTCAAGGAATGCATCGAGGACCCGCAGCGCATCCTGCTCGAGATGTGAAAAAAATATTCTAACCACAGAGGCACGGAGACACAGAGGGGGCACCGAGTTTTCCCGTCACTCCCGCGAAAGCGGGAGTCCAGGCGTTTTCACGGAATCGCCGACTGGATGCCCGCTTTCGCGGGCATGACGATGAACAGAAATCGCTCGGTGTTTTCTCCGTGCCTCGGTGTCTCCGTGGTTAAATCAAGCCGGGGGACCTGAACAATGGCCGAACAGACTTTCGACGTGGTCGTCATCGGTGGCGGCCCCGGCGGCTATGTCGCCGCCATCCGTGCCGCGCAGCTCGGGTTGAAGACCGCCTGCGTTGAGAAGCGCGGCGCCTTGGGCGGCACCTGCCTCAACGTCGGCTGCATCCCGTCGAAGGCGCTGCTGCAGTCGTCGCACCACTACCACGTCGCCAAGCACGAATTCGCCCAGCACGGCATCACCGGCGCCGAGGCGCTGGCGGTCGACCTCGCCGCCATGCTCGGGCGCAAGGACAAGGTGGTGTCCGGCCTGACCAAGGGCATCGAAGGCCTGTTCAAGAAGCACAAGATCGCCTACCTGGTAGGCGCCGGCCGCCTCGCCGGCAATGGCCAGGTGGTGGTGAAGGGCGCCGACGGCGAGCAGACCGTCTCGGCCAGCCACATCGTCATTGCCACCGGCTCCGACGTGGCGCCGTTGCCCGGCGTCGTCATCGACGAGCAGCGCATCATCTCGTCCACCGGTGCCTTGTCGCTGCCGGCGGTGCCCAGGCACATGGTGGTGATCGGCGCCGGCGTCATCGGCCTCGAATTGGGCTCGGTGTGGCGCCGCCTCGGCGCCGAGGTCACCGTGGTCGAGTTCATGGACCGCATCCTGCCCCCCTATGATGCCGAGATCTCGAAGCAGGCCCAGCGCATCCTGGAAAAGCAGGGCTTGAAGTTCCGCCTGTCGACCAAGGTCACGGCCGCCGGCGGCGGTGGCAGCGGCGTGATCCTGTCGATGGAGCCGGTCAAGGGCGGCGCCGCCGAGCAGCTCGATGCCGACGTCGTGCTGGTGGCCATCGGCCGCCGCCCCTATGTCGACGGATTGGGGCTCGATGCGGTGGGCGTCGAGCTGACGCCCCGCGGCTTCGTCAAGGTCGATGGGCATTACCGCACCAACGTCCCCGGCGTCTACGCCATCGGCGACGTCATCGGCGGCGCCATGCTGGCGCACAAGGCCGAGGAGGAGGGCATCGCGGTGATGGAACTGCTGGCCGGGCAGGCCGGCCACGTCAACTACGAGGCCATCCCGGCGGTGGTCTACACCTGGCCCGAGATCGCCATGGTCGGCGCCACCGAGGAGCAGCTCAAGGAACGCGGCATCGCGTATAAGGTCGGCAAGTTCCCGTTCCTCGCCAACAGCCGCGCCCGCGCCAACGAGGACGCCGACGGCTTCGTCAAGATCCTGGCCGACGCCAAGACCGACCGCATCCTCGGCTGCCACATCATCGGCCCCGAGGCCGGCGATCTCATCGCCGAGATCGTCGTCGGCATGGAGTTCCAGGCCGCCGCCGAGGACATCGCCCGCTCGTCGCACGCCCACCCGTCGCTGGCCGAGGCGGTGAAGGAAGCCGCCTTCGCCGTCGACGGCCGGCCGATCCACATCTAGCGGCGCGATTGGGTGCGCCTATGGTCATCGATCGCAAACGTGGCATCGAAGCCGCCCTGCTCGCGCTGGTGCCGCATGTGCCGGCGCGCGATCTCGCCGCCGTCGCCGCCCAGGCGCTGGCCAGCCGCGGCCTCAAGACGGCGGCGCCCGAGCACGCGGCGTGGCTGTCGCTGGTGGCCTATGTGCGCCACAACTTCACCGACTACGACGCCATGCTGGAGGAAGGCTACGGCGCCGAGGCCGCCCGCCATTTCTGCCTGCCGGCGCTGAACGACGTCCTCGCCGAATGGGGAGCGCGGCGGCTGGTCGGCGGCGATGACGCCGCCTGCCATATTCGCTAGTTGTGCCGGATGCGAACGGCCCGCCTGACCTTGCGGCTGGCGCTGCGCGATCTGCGCGGCGCCCTCGGCAGCTTCTGGATCCTGGTCCTCGGCATCGCCATCGGCGTCGCCGCCATCGCCGCCGTCGGCTCGCTGGCGGCGGCGGTACAGGACGGCGTGCGCGCCGGGGCGCACGAGTCCGTCGGCGGCGACGTGTCGCTGCGCCTGTTCCATGTGCCGGCGACGCCGGCGCAGCGGGCGTTCCTCGCCGCCTCCGGCACCCACAGCGAAATTGCCGAATTGCGGCCGCTGGCCCGCCGCGCCGACGGCACGCGGCCGACGCTGGTCGAGCTCAAGGGGGTGGATGCCGCCTATCCGTTGTACGGCACGGTGGCGCTCGAGCCCGCCGGTTCGCTGTCCGCTGCTCTCGGCCAGGCCGACGGCACCTGGGGCGCGGCGGTCGACGACGACCTGCTGCGGGCACTGGGCATCGGCATCGGCGAGCGCATCCGCCTGGGCGAGATCGAGGCAACGGTGCGGGCGCGCATCCTCGCCGAACCCGACCGCGCCATGCGCGCCTTTGCCCTGGGGCCGCGGGTCATGATCGCCCGCGCCGCCCTGGCGGAGTCGGGGCTGGCGCCGGCGGGGGCGCAGGTCTACTGGTATAACCGCGTGCGCCTCGCCGCAGGCAGCGACAGCCGCGCCTGGATCGCGGCGCTTGAGCAGCGCTTTCCCGAGGCCGGCTGGCGCATCGTCGACGCCGCCGACGGCGTGCCCGGCATCGAGCGCCTCGTCGCCATCGCCCGGGCGCTGCTCGGCCTCCTCGGCCTGTCGGTGCTGCTGATCGGCGGCGTCGGCGTCGGCGGCGCCGTCAGCGCCCATCTGCAGCGCAAGACGCCGACCATCGCCGTGCTCAAGAGCCTGGGCGCGCCGGCGCCGCTGGTGTTCGGCGTCTATCTGATCCAGGTGATGGCGGCCCGCGCCAGTTGATCGCCGCCTGCCTGCTGGAATTCCTGCTGCTCGGCTCCGCCACCGCCGCCATCGCCGCCGGGCTGGGCACCGCCATGGCCTATGCGGCGGTGCGCAGCGCGATCATGGCCGGGCGCTGGCAGGCGCTGCCGGCGACCACCGCCGTGCTGGTGCTGGCAGCACTGGCGGTGCTGGCCGCCACCGGCTACCTGCTGGCCCGCCGCGCCCTCGCCCAACCGCCCGCCGCCGTGCTGCGCCGCCAGCAGCGGGGATAGGGGGCGGTTGACTTCGGCGCGGTGAGCGTGGTTCTGACCCGGGCGTCAGAATTCGCAGGGCTGTGCCCTGCGCACCCATATCAGAGCAACACTCCCTGCCTCTCGTCCGCCGCACGCTCTCCACCCGAAAGCGCATCGGCTGTTGCGGCGAACGCCCCGGCCCCGCTCAAATCGCCATCGGACAGGAGGGGACCAGTTAGGATTCGATCGAGCAGGTCCGCCTGTCGCGTCTCCAAGGCGACCACCAGCCCCAGGACATTCAGCAGATCGATGAGATCGGTCGTATATTCCGCCAGCCACGCCGAGGGTTGCAGCGCCTCCAATGAGGACGGCGGGCGACGGTCGCCGATGATCGGGCGCCTGCGGTCAAGGCGGCGGTAGCTGAACCACTGCCGCAGCACCAGCATTCCCGAAACCTCGTACTCCCATACCGCCTGCGGCACATTGGCGACGAACCCAGCGCCGATGTGAAGCCGCCGCGTCGCTGGGTCATAGGAGATTGCGTCCGGTAGCGGTGTCGGATCGCCGGGAATGGCACCTTCCGCCGGGATGTATGGGGCATCCGCCTTGGGCAGGCGGGGAGGGCCGGCGGGACGGCCCGCCGCCGGATCGGCGAACCGCTCACCGAACGTATGCAGCCAGATGACTTCGCGGCCGATGCCGGCCGCCTCCGTGAACAGTCGGCGGTCCGCCGTGAACGGAACCCGCAATCCCGGACGAACGAGATCCGAGGCGAAGCGCGCCGTGAAGGCCGGATGCGCCATCACCGCCGCCAAATAGGCCATCACATCCTCGGCCTTCACAGCCATACCATAGGCAGCGCTCAAATGAGCAAGCAGCGCCGGCCTGATGTTGGTCTGTGTGGCGGCGGCATCCGCCCAGAGGGGGAACGCACGACCACCAAAGTTGCCCTTGTAATGGTGGAGGTCTGGAATAGCGCCGCAGAATGTGATTGCCGGTCCCGCCGTGGGCGAGTGTGCCTGCAAGGTCGTCAGATATATCTGTCTGCTCGAATAGATGTTCCAGAGCGTCGGATTCGGCTGGTTGATCACTCGAGCGTCCGGGATGATCCATTGCCGGTCGAAGGAGCGGAAGGCGTAGCGGACCGGAGCGTTGGCCTCCCCTTCATCGTCGATGACTGCCGGTGTCCGATGCGGATGGCCCGTGAGCGCCGCCGCTACACGCTTACGGATGTGCTTGTCGCCCGGTTGGCCATTGCGGAGGTGCGGATGGAACAGGAGTTCCTTGCGCGCCGGGTCGCGCTCGCGGACAAGGGTTGCCCACCGCTTGCGCAGCGACTGCGCGTCGGGCGCGATGACCCAGGTCCTACCCGGCATGACCCCAGAGCCGTGGTAGGCGAAGAAGTCCTCCAACGCGGGGAAACTCCCCCAGGCACCGGAACCCACCGGAAGGAACGGCGCACGCCATCCATCCGGACATTCAGTCCAATCTGGATCGTCAAGCCGCAGGGTGGAAAGGGCTGCGAACTTGGCCTCGCGCGGACCTTCCGGAAGGGCGCGGAACCGGACCCGAGCCGGGGTCTCTCCGCCTGTCCCAGGGGTGCGCCCGGCCAGAACGATGCACACCGGTTGCTGGACACCTTGGAAGATGCGGGTGGCGACTTCCGGCTGATGGCCTTCCGGCGAGCAGTCGATGACCCAGATGTCGCGGCAGGTGCGGCGCAGGTCGTCGCGCATCCGCTCAAAGCCAGGGCCGTTCAGGAACCCCGCCACGGTGATGAAGCAAACGACGCCGGCCCGGTCGGTTTCCTCGATGCCGGTCGAGGCGTGAAGCCCTGTTCCGAAAACCTTCCAGGTCGCCCATCGCCAAAAATAAACATACAGATTTCTCAAATGCTTGGCGTGTGCCCCGACACCCCAGGCCGCAGGGGGAATCCACCAGTCCAAGGGCGATGCCCGCCCAGGCGTACCCTGTTCGATCCAGCCGCCCCGCCCCTTCGCCTTTTCCTTGTAGGGAGGATTGCCGATGACGACGGTGATCGGCTCGCCTCGCTTGACCGCGTTCGCTTCGCGGCGGGAGCGCCCGATGGGCTGCATGATGGCGGGCAGCCGCTCTTCCTCGGCATAGGGATTGCCCAAGGTATCCGTGACGAAAAGCCTGAGCTCCGGGGCGTTGGCCGATTTCATCAACGCGTGCATCTCGGCGAGCAGCCGGAGCTGCGCCACCGCGAACGGGCCGAACTGCAACTCAAACCCGATCAGGCGCCGCGACGCCGCCTGGATGGCGGCAGGGATGGCGCCCGCCCCTTGGTCCGCCGCAATGGTCCCGGCGATGCGCCGTAGAACTCCGAGGAGAAAGGTTCCGGTCCCCACGGCCGGATCGGCGACGGTCACATCCGGCGAAGCCAATCCCAAGGGCTGATTGAACAGGTCGGCGGACCGCAACGCATCATCGACGAGGCGGACCATGGCATCGACCACTTCGGGCGGCGTGTAATAGGAGCCCGTGCTTCGCCGCAAAGCCTTATCGTAAATATTCAGGAAGTCTTCGTAGAAATATAGCCATGCATCCGCCTTGCCCTTGCTCACCAACTCCCAATTGACGACGCCGAGAACCCGCGTCAGGGTGCCTAGGGACATTTGCAGCGCAGCCTGGTTCGCCGTGTCGTCCGTCAGCAACCGCAAAGCGGTTCCGATCAGCGAGTCGGTCTTTCGCAGTTCGCGCGCAGCGTGGTCGATGCCGTCAGCGAGCGGAATATCCTTCGCACGCGCCACCAACAGACCGAACGCCACTGCCTGCGCATAGCCGTCGGCGAACTGATCGTCCGTCGCCTCGGGAAACAGCAGGATGCGCCAATCCTTGGCCAGTTCGGTGAGAGCGGGGTTGCCGGCGGACAACTGCTCGATGACCTCGTCCCGCAACAGCCGGCAGAGACGAGCGGAGATTTCCGCCAGTTGCTTGGGAGTGCGTGGCGGGATCGGGTTCCAGCGCAGGAAATCGGAAATCAGCGGCAGCAGGGTCGTGGGGGCAGACAGCGCGGCGCCCGCGGTTTCGATGTCGTCGTCCATTCGAACGACGACTCCCCCGATCTCACCATCCCGCCACAGGCTGAAGGCGTTGCCATCGGTATAGATCAGGTTCGGCAGGGCTTTCAGGCGGTTCCACTGCTCCTTGTCGTGCTTGTCGGTAAAGCGGCGCGGATCGGCGCCCTTCCCCGGAGCCTTGAGCTCGATGAAACCCACGAGGCTGTTACTGACGACAACTGCATAGTCCGGTCGAGACGACAGTTCGGACAGGGTGCTTTCGCCCACGAGGCTGACGGCACCCGCAGGCAGTCCCGATACAACCGCGAGATGCTGGATCAGGCGTTCCAGCGGTGCCCGTATCTGGTCCTCAGGTGCGCCGGTCACCGCAGGGTTGGACAACTTTGACTTGGCTGCGGCACCGAATGCCGACACCGCCTCGCGGAATGGGTCTTTTCCAGCCAAGTTCCCCGCCCGTCAATGGTTGCGGAGCGATATTGACGGCATGCTGGAGTCAACGCAAGGCGCGATCTGCGCCGTGGTAATGAACGCAGCGCTAGGGAGAATTGGCTGGGGCGCCAGGATTCGAACCTGGGAATGGCGGTACCAAAAACCGCTGCCTTACCACTTGGCTACGCCCCAGCAGGGAGGCGCACGATAGCCAAAAGCCGCGGCCGGCGCAACCGTGCGAAATGGTGGCGGCGCGCCGCCGCGGCGGCCCGGCGGCGCCTTTGGAAAGTGGCGTCCTCTCGCCTATGTTAGGGCGATGAGACGACGTTCCCCCAGCACTTCCCAGCCCGCCGCCGCCCGGCCCCGGCGCGGGCCGCGCGACGATTGGCGCGCCATCCGCACCCTGCTGCCCTATCTGTGGCCGAAGGGCGAGCCGGGGCTGCGGGCGCGCGTGGTGGTGGCCATGGCCTTCCTGGTGGCGGCCAAGCTGGCCAACGTCTACGTGCCGGTGCTCTACAAATCGGCAGTCGACGCGCTGACGCCGGGCACCGCCGCAGTGGTGGCGGTGCCGGTGGGCCTGTTGCTCGGCTATGGCCTGGTGCGGGTGCTGGCCCAGACCTTCGGCGAGCTGCGCGACGCCGTGTTCGTGCGCGTCGGCCAGCGCGGCATCCGCAATGTGGCGCTGGCCACCTTCCGCCACCTGCACGCGCTGTCGTTGCGCTTCCACCTCGACCGCCAGACCGGCGGGCTGTCGCGCGCCATCGAGCGCGGCACCAAGGGCATCGAGTTCCTGTTGAACTTCATGCTGTTCAACATCCTGCCCACCCTGCTGGAGATCGCCCTGGTCTGCGGCATCCTGTGGGCGCTGTACGATGCGCGCTTTGCCGTCGTCACCTTCGCCACCATCGCCTGCTACATCGCCTTCACCATGGGCATCACCGAATGGCGGCTGAAATACCGCCGGGCGATGAACGAGACCGATTCCGAGGCCAACACCAAGGCCATCGATTCGCTGCTCAACTACGAGACGGTCAAGTATTTCGGCAACGAGACCCACGAGGCGCAGCGCTTCGATTCCGCCCTGCAGCGCTACGAGCACGCGGCGGTGCGCTCGAAGACCTCGCTGTCGCTGCTCAACATCGGCCAGGGCGCCATCATCGCCGTAGGCCTGGTGGCGGTGATGCTGATGGCGGCCAACGGCGTCGCCGCCGGGCAGATGACGGTGGGCGATTTTGTGCTGGTCAACAGCTACCTGATCCAGCTCTACCTGCCGCTCAACTTCCTCGGCTTCGTCTATCGCGAGATCAAGCAGTCGCTGATCGACATGGAGCACATGTTCGCCCTGCTCGACGTGCCCGAGGAGGTCACCGACCGCCCCGGCGCGCCGACGCTGACCGTCGCCGGCGGCACGCTCGCCTTCGAGGACGTGCAGTTCGGCTACAGCCCGGAGCGGCCGATCCTCAAGGGCGTGTCCTTCACCGTGCCGGCCGGGCGCACGGTGGCCATCGTCGGCCCGTCGGGGGCCGGCAAATCGACCATCTCGCGCCTGCTGTTCCGTTTCTACGACGTCGACGGCGGGCGCATCACCATCGACGGCCAGGACATCCGCGACGTCACCCAGGCGTCCTTGCGCGCCGCCATCGGCATCGTCCCCCAGGACACCGTGCTGTTCAACGACACCATCTTCTACAACATCGCCTATGGCCGCCCCGGCGCCGGCCAGGACGAGGTCGAGCAAGCGGCGCGCATGGCCGCCATCCACGACTTCGTCACCGGCCTGCCGCAGGGCTACCGCACCTCGGTGGGCGAGCGCGGCTTGAAATTGTCGGGGGGGGAGAAGCAGCGGGTGGCCATCGCCCGCTCCATCCTCAAATCGCCGGCCATCCTCATGTTCGACGAAGCCACCTCGGCGCTCGACACCCACACCGAGCGGGAGATCCAGGACAGCCTGCGCGAGGTGTCGCGCGACCGCACCACCCTGGTCATCGCCCACCGCCTGTCGACCGTGGTCGACGCCGACGAGATCCTGGTGCTCGACGGCGGCGAGGTCGTCGAGCGCGGCCGTCACGCCGCCCTGCTCGCCCGCGACGGCCAGTACGCCGCCATGTGGCGCCGCCAGCAGGAGGCCGCCGAGGCGCGCGAGACCCTGGCCCACGCCATCGCCGACGGGGCTGCCGAATAGCCCGATCGGGTGAGGAGCACTCATCCCATTCGATACAAAGCCGACGTCGGCTATCGGGCCGGGCGGCCGACCCTCTATGATGGTCGAGGGCAGGCAAGGATGGCGGATGATGACGGAACGGCCGGGCAGTCGCTGCTACACCCTGGTGCGCGGGAGCGCCGAGGTCGCCTCGGGCGTGGCCCACGCCCTGTTCAAGGCCGGCTTTCCGGTGGTGATGCACGAGGTGGCGACGCCGGCGGCGATCCGCCGGCGCATGGCCTTCACCGATGCCGTGTTCGACGGCACCGCGATCCTGTCGGGGGTCACCGCCCAGCGCGCCGACAGCCGGGCGGCGCTGTCGTCGATGCTGGTGCGGCGGCGCTTCCTGCCGATCAGCATCGCGCCGCTGGCTGAGCTGTTGCGGGCGCTGCCGTGGGCGGCGGTGGTCGATGCCCGCATGCGGCTGCGCCCCGAGCCGCAGATGCGCCTGGCGCCCTTGAGCATCGGCATAGGCCCCGGCTTCGTTGCCGGCCAGTCGGTGGTGGTGGCGATCGAGACGGCGTGGGAACAGCTGGGCCGCATCGTCACCCGCGGCGCCACCATGGCGGCGGGCGAGCCGGAGACGCTGGCCGGCATCGGCGCCGAGCGCTACATCTGCGCACCCATCTCCGGCACCTTCCACAGCCGCTACGACATCGGCCACTGGGTCACCGCCGGCGACGTCATCGGCCAGCTCGACGACATGCCGCTGGCGGCGCCGCTGACCGGCGTGCTGCGCGGCATCGCGCGCGACGAGGTGCCGGTTCCCGCCGGCGCCGAGGTCATCGAGGTCGACCCGCGCGGCTGGGACGCCGTCTATTCCGGCATCGGCGAGCGCCCGTTCAAGGTGGCGGAAGCGGTGCTGGCCGTGTTCGAGGCCGTCGACTGGGCGACGCTGCTCGAGGCGGACGGCCAGTCGGCCTGCGTCTGATCGTCAGCCGCGCAGGTGACGCTGCAGGAACTCGTCGGTCCGCTCCCGGGCGAGGCGGGCATCGGCCTGGTCATAGCTGGCGCCGCTGGGGTTGGCGAAGGCGTGGTCGGCATCGTACCAGTGCACCATGAAGCGCTTGCCGGCCTCGGTCATCGCCTGCTCGAAGGCGCGCACCATGTCGGCGGTAATGAACTGGTCGCGGGTGGCGAAGTGGCCGAGCACCGGGCCGCGCAGGCGGCGCAGCTGCTCGGCCGGCAAGTTGACGCGCCCGTAGTACACCACCGTCGCGTCCACCGGCTGCGCCGTCGACGCCCGCAGCGACCAGCCGCCGCCGAAGCACCAGCCGAGGCTGGCGGTCTTGTGGCTGCTGTCCTGGTGATTGTTGAGCCATTGCAGCCAGGCGACGCAGGTGTCCTCGGCTTCCGCCTCCCGCACCGCGCCCACCAACTGGCGGGCCTGGTCGGAGGTCGTCGCCACCCGCCCGTCGAACAGGTCAATGGCCAGGGCCAGATAGCCCCGGCGGGCGAGGTCGCCGGCCACCGCCTTGATCTGGTCGTTCAGGCCCCACCACTCGTGCACCAGCATCACCCCGGGCGCCGGCAACTGCTCGGGCACGGCCAGGGCGCCGGCCACTTCGCGGCCGCCGGGGGTGGTGATCTTGCTCAGGCGGGTGGTCTCGGCGGCGGCGCGGGCGCGCAGCGGGTCGGCCAGTACGGCGGCCAGCGGGATGCCCGCGGCCAGTCCCTTGACCACGGTACGGCGCGGAATCATCGGCTCATCTCCCTCGTGATCCCGTAGGAGATGGGGCGTTCGCCGGGCCGAGGGAAGCACGCCAAAGGAAAAGGCCCGCCCCCTTCGGGGCGGGCCTTTGCCGCATTCGATGAGAGGCGCCAGCCTCAGGCGGCGGCGCTCTTGCTCTCGGCCGCCTTCCGGATGCGGCGCTTCAGGCGCAGCGCTTCGCGCGACAGCTTGGAGTCGTTGGTGCCGAGCAGGAAGGCGTCGATGCCGCCGTTGTGCTCGATGGTCTTCAGGCCGTTGGTCGAGACGCGCAGGCGCACCATCTGGCCCAGCGTGTCCGACAGCACCGAGGTCTCCTGCAGGTTGGGCAGGAACCGACGCCGCGTCCTGTTGTTGGCGTGGCTCACATTGTTGCCGGTGAGAACGCCCTTGCCGGTAATCGCGCAACGCCGTGCCATGGCCCTGGTCCTCTTCGTCTTCTCGGTACTTGGGATGAAGGCCGGGTTTTTACGGTGCCACCCGGTGCCCGTCAAGCGAAATGTGACTCAGCCGAACAGCTTGTCGATGTCGTCCTGGTTGAACTCGACCGTGGTCGGGCTGTCGAACATCTTGTCGACCTCCGACTGGCTGACGCCGGCGCCCTTGCGTTGCGGGCCGTTGAGCAGGGCCTTGTCGGGATCCGCCGCCTGCATCTCGACCACCACCTTTTCCAGCTCCGCACGGCCCCACATGCGGATGATGGTGTTGACCCGCTCCTCGATGAACTGCAGCGAATGCACGACCTTGGTGACGCGCTGGCCGGTGAGGTCCTGGAACGAGCAGGCCTCGAACACGGCGTTGACCTTGTCGCCGACCTGACCGAGCAGGGTGGCCGTGGCGGTGTCGCTTATCTTGCCCCTGGCCTCGGCGATCAGCGAGTCGATCTGCTCCATGTTGGTCATGATGGTGTCGGTGGCGTCCTCCGTCGCCTCGACGATGGCGTCGAGTTGATCGGCCATGGTCGAGAAATGGTCGCCGTCTTCATGGCCGGGGCGGCGAATGGAGGCCAGTTCCCGGCGAATGCGCTGGATATGCCCGAACATCCCGAGGAGTTCGTGCTTCAATAGCCTGACTTCGTTGGTATCGTTCATCTGCGGTCATACATCCCCTAGACTGGCGAAGGATATAGCCGCCGGTACTGGTTGAGAAGAAACAATCGGGACTTATTTGGCGAGAAAGGCGCGCAGCAGGCTCTGTGCGGCGGCGGTCGGGGTGCAGGTGCCGGCCTTGACCTGGACGGCCAGCCGCGGCAGTTCGCCCTCGACGGCGGGATGGGCGCGGAAGGCGGCCATCAGCGATTCGGCGACCTCGCTCCACATCCAGGCGTCGGCCTGGGCGGCGCGGCGTGTGGCGATCTCGCCGGCCGCCGTCATCTTGCCTCGGTAGTCGGCGACGGTGCGCCACACCTCGTCGATGCCCATGCCGGTCAGAGCGGAGACGCGCAGCACCGGCGGGCTCCAGTGGCGGCTGGCCGGGCGCAGGAGATGCAGGGCCGAGGCATAGTCGCGAGCGGCGCGCTGGGCGGCGGCGGCCAGGTCGCCGTCGGCCTTGTTGACGACGACGGCGTCGGCCAGTTCGACGATGCCCTTTTTGATGCCCTGCAACTCGTCGCCGCCGCCGGGAACCAGCAGCAGCAGGAACATGTCGACCATGTCGGCGACCGCCGTCTCGGACTGGCCGACACCGACCGTCTCGACGATGATGACGTCGAACCCGGCCGCCTCGCAGGCCAGCATGGCCTCGCGGGTGCGCCGGGCGACGCCGCCCAGCGTGCCGCCCGAGGGCGAGGGGCGGATGAAGGCGCGCTCGTCGCGCGACAGCTCCTCCATGCGCGTCTTGTCGCCAAGAATAGAGCCGCCGCTGCGCGGGCTCGACGGGTCGACGGCCAGCACGGCGACACGATGGCCGAGGCCGATGACATGCAGCCCGAAGGCTTCGATGAAGGTCGATTTGCCGACGCCGGGGACGCCGGTGATGCCGATGCGGATGCTGCGCCCCGACTGCGGCAGCAATTCGGCCAGCAGCGCTTCGGCCTGCGCGCGGTGCTCGTGGCGTGTCGACTCGATCAGGGTGATGGCGCGGGCCAGGGCGCGGCGCTGGCCGGCGATGACGGCGTGGGCGAGGGCTTTGGGATCGTGGCGCATGCTGGGGCCTTTCTAGAACCTCACCGCCCTCGGGGCAAGATGGCGCGCCGTGTCAGCCGTCGCCGCGGCCTTCGTTGAGCAGCCGCCTCATCGCCACCGCAACCAGCTTCTGGCGCTGATCGTCGGACAGGTCGGCGAGGATGGTCTGCTTGGCCTGGCGCACCGCCATCGCTTGGCGGATCAGCTCGGCACGCTCGGGAGTGATCACGTCGCGCATCTTGGCCTGGGCCTCGGCGATCGTGTGTTGGCGCGGCCTGCCCTTGGCCCCCCGCCCGGCGTTCAACGCCTTGCGCGCCTTCTTGTCCAGCAGCAAGGCCGCCAATGCCTTGCCGATGAAGCCGAGCATGCTGGCATCCCCTCCATGATTCGCCGCAAGGATAATGCCACTGCCGTGCCGGCGACAGGGAAAATGCGCCGTCGCCGGCGGCCATGGCCGTAGCCAGCGTGGCGGGCTTCGGCTATGTTCCGGCCATGACGCAAGACCGGCAACAGCGCGGCACCACGCATTTCGGATTCCGCACCGTCGGCGAGGCCGAAAAGGCGTCGCTGGTGCGTGCCGTGTTCGACGACGTGGCGCCGCGCTATGATCTGATGAACGACCTGATGAGCGCCGGCGTCCACCGGCTGTGGAAGGATGCGTTCCTCGGCTGGTTGCGGCCGCGGCCGCACATGGCGTTGCTCGACGTCGGCGGCGGCACCGGCGACATCGCCTTCCGCTTCCGCGAGAAGGGTGGCGGCCCGGTGGTGGTCTGCGACATCAACGCCGAAATGCTGTCGGTCGGGCGCGATCGCGCCGTCGATCGCAACCTCATCGACGACATCGGCTGGGTATGCGGCGACGCCGAGCGGCTGCCGATCCCCGACGCCAGCGTCGACGCCTATACCATCGCCTTCTGCCTGCGCAACGTCACCCATGTCGACGCCGCGCTGCGCGAGGCGCGCCGCGTGTTGAAGCCGGGCGGCCGCTTCATGTGCCTCGAATTCAGCCACGTGATCGTGCCGGGTCTGCGGGCGCTGTATGACGAATATTCGTTCCGTGTGCTGCCCTGGGTCGGCGAGATGGTGACCGGCAATCGCGACGCTTATCAATATCTGGTCGAGAGCATCCGCAAGTTCCCCGATCAGGACGGGCTAGCCGTGATGATGGAAGCAGCCGGGCTCGAGCAGGTGAAGGTGCGCAATCTTTCGGGCGGCATCGCCGCGATCCACTCCGGCTGGCGGCTCTAGGCACCGATGCTCCGCGCCCTTCGCAACCTCTATCGGCTGTTGACGATCGGGTTGGTGCTCGCCCGCTACGATGCGTTGTTCCTGCTCGAGGGCATCGGCGTGTTCCGCCCCATCGTCGTGGCGCTGCGCATTATCGCGCGCAATCCGGCCAAGGATCAGGACCGGCCGGGGCAGCGCCTGGCGGCGGCCCTCGAGGCGCTGGGGCCGACCTTCATCAAGCTCGGGCAGGCACTGTCGACGCGCTCGGATCTGGTCGGCGAGCAGGTGGCGGCGGATCTGTCGGAGCTGCAGGATCGGCTGCCGCCCTTCTCGGCGGCCGCGGCGCGGCGGATCGTGGCCGAGGGGTTGGGCCGGCCGCTCGAGGTCATGTTCTCGTCCTTCGACGACCAGCCGGTCGCCGCCGCATCGATCGCCCAGGTCCATTTCGCCGTGACCTCCGATGGCCGGCCGGTGGCGGTGAAGGTGCTGCGCCCCGGTGTCGAAGAGGCCTTCGCCCGCGACATCGCCCTGATGTACTGGCTGGCCGAGATCGTCGAGGCGACGCAGCCGGCGTGGCGGCGCCTGAAACCGGTCGAGTCGGTGCGCACCTTCGAAGAATCGGTGACGATGGAGATGGATCTCCGCTTCGAGGCCGCCGCCGCCGCCGAGATGGCCGAGAACTTCGCCGGCGATGCCACCTTCAACATCCCGGCGGTCGATTGGCTGCGCACCTCGCAGCGCATGCTGACGCTGGAGCGGGTGATCGGCATCCCCATCGACGAGATCGAGCGCTTCGCCGCCGCCGGCATCGACCGCCGCGCCGTGCTGGAGAAGGCCGCCGACGCCTTCTTCCGCCAGGTGTTCCGCGACGGCTTCTTCCATGCCGACATGCACCCGGGCAACCTGTTCGTCGATGCCCAGGGCAATCTCATCGCCGTCGATTTCGGCATCACCGGCCGCGTTGATAAGCGCACACGGCGCTTCCTCGCCGAAATGCTGCTGGGATTCCTCAGCCAGGATTATCGCCGGGTTGCCGAGGTGCATTTCGAGGCGGGGTTCGTGCCGCCCGACAAGTCCGTCGATCATTTCACCCAGGCTTGTCGCTCGATTGCCGAGCCCATCCTGGAACTGCCGCTGCACGAGATCTCGGTGGCACGGCTGCTGGGGCAGCTGTTCCAGGTCACCGAGCAGTTCTCGATGGAAACGCAGCCGCAGCTGCTGCTGCTGCAGAAGAGCATGCTGGTGGCCGAGGGCGTCGGCCGCCTCGTCGATCCCACGGTCAATATGTGGGAGTTGGCGCGACCGCTGGTCGAGGAGTGGATGTGGGAAAACCTCGGGCCCGAGGCGCGGGTGCGCGAAGGCATCGCCGATCTGCGTAGCATCGCCGAGCGCCTGCCGCACCTCGTCGCCGCAGCCGAGCAGGCCACGTCGCTGGTCGCCAATGGCGGCCTGCGGTTGCATCCCGATAGCGTCGCCGCGCTGAGGGGCCGCCGCAACGGCGGCATCATGCCGTGGCTGGGCTGGATGGTCGCCGCGACGCTGCTGGCGGTCCTCGTCGCCGGCTAAAGTCCCCGCCCTTCGCCAGCAAACGCTTGCGCCGCGGCATGTCCGCGTCTACCTTAATCACAGGGCGTTTCAGTATAATTCAGGGGCATCCACAGTGCTGGCCAATCGGTGCATTCTTCTGATCATCGGCGGCGGCATCGCCGCTTACAAATGCCTGGAACTGATCCGGCGGCTGAAGGAGCGCGGGGCCAGTGTGCGCTGCGTCATCACCAAGGGCGGCGAGCAGTTCGTGACACCGTTGTCGGCGGCGGCGCTCAGCGGCGACAAGGTGTACCAGGATCTGTTCTCGCTGACCGACGAAAGCGAGATGGGTCACATCCGCCTGTCGCGCGAGGCAGACCTGCTGGTGGTGGCGCCGGCCACCGCCGATCTGCTGGCGAAGATGGCGGCCGGCATTGCCGACAGCCTGGCCACCACGGTGCTGTTGGCCACCGACAAGCCGGTGCTGGTGGCGCCGGCCATGAACACCCGCATGTGGGAGCATCCGGCAACCCAGGACAATTTGGCGCTGCTGGAGCGGCGCGGCGTCCTGCGCGTCGGGCCGGGCGCCGGCGATCTCGCCTGCGGCGAGACCGGTGCCGGCCGCATGGCCGAGGCCGCCGACATCTTGGCCGCCATCGAGGGGGTTTTCGGCCGCCCCGGTCCACTGACGGGCCGGCGAGCCATCGTCACCAGTGGCCCGACGCACGAGCCGATCGATCCCGTACGTTTCATCGCCAATCGCTCATCGGGCAAGCAGGGGCACGCGATTGCCGCCGCCCTGGCCCGCCTCGGCGCCGAGGTGACGCTGGTCACCGGCCCGGTGAATCTGGCCGACCCGCCGGGCGTCGCCACGGTCCATGTCGAGACCGCGGTCGAGATGCTGGCCGCCTGCCAGGCGGCCTTGCCCGCCGACCTTGCCGTCTGTGCCGCCGCGGTCGCCGATTGGCGGGTTGCCGAGCAGGCTGCGCAGAAGCGCAAGAAGCAGGAGGGCGCGCCGCCGCCGGTTCTGGAGTTGACGGCCAACCCCGACATTCTCGCCACGCTGGCCGCCGCCGGCGGCCAGCGGCCGCCCTTGGTGGTGGGCTTTGCCGCCGAAACGGAAATGGTCGTCGAGCATGCCGGGGCCAAGCGCCGTCGCAAGGGCTGCGACTGGATCATCGCCAACGACGTGTCGGCGGGGACCGGCACGTTCGGCGGCGACTGCAACACCGTCCATCTGGTGACGGAGGGCGGCGCCGAGGATTGGCCGACGCTCTCGAAGCAGGAGGTGGCGCAGCGGCTGGCCGGGCGCATTGCCCGGCACTTCGCGGAGGGTCGGTCATGAGCGCCATCGTCGCGGTCGAGGTGCGGCGGCTGCCGCACGCCGAGGGGCTGCCGCTGCCGCGCTACGAGACGGTGCATGCGGCGGGGATGGATCTGCTGGCGGCGGTCACGGCGGACCTGACGCTGCCGCCGGGTGGGCGCGCCGTTGTCCCCACCGGCATCGCCATCGCCCTGCCCAAGGACCACGAGGCGCAGGTGCGGCCGCGCTCGGGGCTGGCGGCGAAACATGGGGTGACGCTGCTGAACAGCCCCGGAACCATCGATGCCGACTATCGCGGCGAAGTCGGCGTCATTCTCATCAATCTGGGTAGTGAGCCCTTCACCATCAGTCGCGGCATGCGGATTGCGCAGATGGTGGTGGCGCCGGTGGCACGCGTGCGCTGGCTCGAAGTCGTTGCCCTCGGCGACACCGACCGCGGCACGGGCGGTTTCGGGTCGACCGGCGTCGCCCACGGAGGCTAAAGCACATGCTGCGACCATCGAAAAAAATGCTGTTCGCGATCGAGGCCGTCCTCGACATCGCCTACCATGCCGGTGGCGAGCCGGTGCAAAGCCGCGAGATCACCCGCCGCCAGGGCATTCCCCGCCGCTACCTCGAGCAGACGCTGCAGCAGCTGGTGCGCAGCGGCATCCTGGTCGGCGTGCGCGGGCCGCACGGCGGCTACCGCCTGGCACGCGAGCGCCGCCGCATCTCGGTCGGCGAAATCGTGCGCGTGGTGCAGGCCCTGGAGACGGCCGAGGACCCATATCAGGACCTCCCGGCCTCCGAGCTGGGAAAACAGGTGATCCGCCCGATGTGGGGGGACCTCCAGCAAGAGATCATGGAGCGCCTCGACGCCATCAACATCGATGAACTATGCACGCGCGCCTACCAGGGCGGAATCCACAGCGAAGCGCAGGCCAAGCTGGATTTCACAATATAGTTTGAACAGGGTCGCCCGCTTATCTACTCTCAATCCCGGACTTAGCTCTCATATAACATAACGAAAGGGTGGATTATGGCCCGCACTCCCGAATTCCGTGGTCGCATCTACGACAGCATCGTCGATACCATCGGCGCCACGCCCCTGGTTCGCCTGCCGAAGCTCGCGGCCGAGCATGGCGCCAAGGCGGACATCATGGGCAAGTGCGAGTTCTTCAACCCGCTCGCCTCGGTGAAGGATCGCATCGGCTTGGCCATGGTCGAGGCGGCCGAGCGCTCGGGCCAATTGAAGCCTGGCGGCACCATCATCGAGCCGACTTCGGGCAATACCGGTATCGCCTTGGCCTTCGTCTGCGCCGCCAAGGGCTACAAGCTGATCCTGTGCATGCCGGAAAGCATGTCGGTGGAACGGCGCAAGATGCTGGCGCTGCTGGGCGCGGAAATCGTGTTGACTCCGGCGGCCAAGGGCATGACCGGTGCCGTCAAACGAGCCCAGGAACTGCAGGCCGAGCGCCCCGGCTCGATCATTCCCCAGCAGTTCGAGAATGCGGCGAACCCCGACATCCACGCCAAGACCACCGCCGAGGAAATCTGGCGCGACACCGACGGCAAGGTCGACGTGGTGATTTCCGGCGTCGGCACCGGCGGCACCGTCACCGGCGTCGGCCGCGTGCTGAAACAGCGCAAGCCCGGGGTGCGGATGATCGCGGTCGAGCCCGAGGACAGCCCGGTGCTGTCGGGCGGCGCCCCCGGCCCGCACAAGATCCAGGGGCTGGGTGCCGGCTTCATCCCGAAGATCCTCGACCGCAGCGTCATCGACGAGGTGGTGCAGATCGGCAACGAGACGTCTTTCAACATCGCCCGCGACGTGGCGCGGCTTGACGGCATGCCGGTGGGCATCTCCTCGGGCGCCGCGTTGGCGGCGGCGCTGGAGGTGGGGGCGCGGCCGGAAATGGAGGGCAAGATGATCGTCGTCATTCTGCCGTCCTTCGCCGAGCGCTACCTGTCGACGGCACTGTTCGAAGGGCTGTAAGCTGCACCTCTCGCGCCGCGGCGATCGCGCTGGCGCCGCGGCGCGAGAGGGAGAGAGCCATGGATTTCAGCGAAGACCAGATCCGCCGCTATGCGCGGCACATCATCCTGCCCGAGGTGGGCGGCACCGGGCAGGAGCACTTGCTGGCGGCCAAGGTGCTGGTCGTCGGCGCCGGCGGCCTCGGCTCGCCGCTGCTGCTTTACCTCGCCGCGGCCGGCGTCGGCACGATCGGCGTCATTGACGACGACGACGTCGATCTCACCAATCTTCAGCGTCAGATCATGCACACCACGGCGAGCATCGGTTCGGCCAAGGTCGACAGCGCCCGCGCCGCCGTCGCCGCGATCAACCCAGATGTCCGCGTCGTGCCGCACCGCCTGCGGCTGGACAAGGGCAATGCGCTGGATCTGATCGCGCAATATGACGTGGTGGCCGACGGCAGCGACAATTTCCCCACGCGCTTCCTGGTCAACGACGCCTGCTACTTCGCCGGCAAGACCTTGGTTTCGGCGGCGATCCTGCGGTTCGACGGCCAGCTGGCGACCTACAAGCGCGGCGGCCCGTGCTATCGCTGTCTATTTCGCGAGGCGCCGCCGCCCGGGCAGATCCCCAGTTGCGCCGAGGCCGGCGTGCTGGGCGCCATCGCCGGCGCCATGGGCTCGTTGCAGGCGACCGAGGTGCTGAAAGAGATCCTGGGCATCGGCGACAGCCTGTCGGGGTCGCTGATCATCTACGACGCGCTGTCGACCGGTTTCCGCAAGGTCAAGATCCGCCGCGATCCCGCCTGCCCGCTATGCGGCGATGCGCCGTCGATCACCGACCTCTCCGCACACGAGTCCACCACCAATGTCTGCGGCTAACAGCCCCGAAAAACTGTCGATCGTCGTATTCTCTGGGGCTTTCGACCGCATCCACTATGCCCTGGTGATGGCGGCGGCGGCGGCGGCCTCGAACACGCCGGTCACGTTGTTCTTCACCATGTGGGCGGGCAGGGCGCTGGAGCGGCCGGGCGCCGACGGCACGCCCGCATGGCACCGCCTGCCGGCCAGCCAAGGCGAGGCGACTGCCGCGGCCATGGATGCCCAGTTCCGCGAACGGGGCGTCGCCACCTTCGAGGAACTGCTCGAGGCCTGCGTGGCCCTCGACGTGCGTTTCATGGTCTGCGAGATGGGGCTGCAGGCGTTGGGCATGGACGCCGATGGGCTGCGCCCCGACGTGCCCTTGACCAAAGGCGGCGTGGTCAGCTTCCTCGCCGATGCCTCGCGCGACGGCGCCATGCTGTTCATCTGACGGAACCTCGGCGCCGACGTCCTGTTCGTTCGGGTGGATCCGAACGGAGGAGGAAGCTATGGCACAGAAGTTGAGCGGCAAGCGCGTCGCCATCCTGGCGACCGATGGCTTTGAACAAAGCGAGCTGCTGGAACCCAAGCAGGCGCTGGAGCGTGAGGGCGCCCGGGCGGAAATCGTCGCGCCGCATGGCGGCGAGATCCAGGGCTTCAAGCATTACGACAAGGGTGACAAGGTAGCGGTCGATCAGCAACTCGATGCGGCGCGCCCCGACGATTACGATGCCTTGGTCCTGCCGGGCGGCGCCCTCAATCCGGACCAGTTGCGGATGGATCCCAAGGCGGTGGCCTTCACCCGCCACTTCTTCGACACGCAGAAGCCGGTGGCGGCGATCTGCCATGGACCGTGGACGCTGGTGGAGGCCGATGTGGTGCGCGGCCGTCGCGTCACCTCGTGGCCGTCGATCCAGACCGACCTCAAGAATGCCGGCGCCCAATGGGTGGACGAACCGGTGGTGACCGACAAGGGACTGGTGACCAGCCGCAAACCCGACGACCTGCCCGCCTTCTGCAACAAGATGATCGAGGAAATCGCCGAGGGCCGGCACATCCGCGGCCGCGCCGCCCAGTGAAGCAGTGGGAAGGAGCCGGCCCCCGATCCTGCGAGATCGCGGGGCTTCGGCCCTCACATGGTCGGCGGCTCGTCGGGTGCGAGTGCGACGTTGGCGTAGACCTGGGTCAATGGGATGTCTGCCTCGCAGCTGGGCAGCACCAGCGTGTCTGGCAGTCCTTCCAGATAGTCGACCTGCCAGCGGGCCTCGTCGAGGCGGCGGTGGATTTCGACGAACACCCGCTGCGGATCGACCACGATGATTTCCTGAACGCTCGCCAGCTTGCGGTAGTCGAGCAACTTGATCTTGCGGTCGTTCTCTTCGGTGGTCGGCGACAGGACTTCGCAGATCAGCACCGGGTCGACCGTCTCGACTTGGCCATGGCGCGGTGGGGCGCAGGTGACGGCGAGATCGGGAATGTACCAGCAGTTGCCCCGCTGGGGGATCGGCACGCCGGCCTCGACGCGCACGCGGCAGGGTGGGCGCCTGTCGAGCGCTTCCGATATGCGCCGCGCGAGATTCTGCACCACGACGCCGTGCGCCTCCACAGTCGGCGCCATCGCCACCGGGTAGCCCCCATACAATTCGTAGCGCCGATCGCCGGGGGGATTCCAGTTCAGGAACTCGTCAAGCGTCATCAGGCGCAGTGCCGCGTCCGCCATGCGTGCCTCCCGTGTCCTTCCCCTATATAAGCACGGGCTGGTCCAAAACAAAAACCCCGGCGCGGGCCGGGGTCATTGGTCACAGCATGCTGGCCAGCACGCGGTCGGGCGGGTTGTGGCCGTCGGTGAAGGTCTTGATGTTGATGATGACCTTCTCGCCCATGTCGATGCGTCCCTCGAGGGTCGCCGAGCCGAGATGCGGCAGCAGCAGCACGTTGTCGAGCTGCAGCAACTTGGCGTTGACCGCCGGCTCATGCTCGAAGACGTCGAGCGCCGCGCCGGCCAATTCGCCGCGGGTCAGCATGCGGGTGAGGGCGTTCTCGTCGACGACCTCGCCGCGGGCGGTGTTGACCAGATAGGCATGCGGCTGCAGCAGCTTCAGCCGCCTTGCCGACAGCAGATGGTACGTCGCCGGGGTGTGCGGGCAATGGATCGAGATGACGTCCATGCGCGCCAGCATCTGGTCGAGGCTTTCCCAGTACGTCGCCTCGAGCTCGTTCTCGATGTCCGGATGGACGCGCTTACGGTTGTGATAGTGGACCGAGAGGCCGAAGCCGCGGGCGCGGCGCGCCACCGCCTGGCCGATGCGGCCCATGCCGATGATGCCCAGGCGCTTGCCCCAGATGCGGTGGCCGAGCATGAAGGTCGGTCCCCAGCCGGTCCACTTGGCCGTGCGCACTAGCCGCTCGCCCTCGGCCAGGCGGCGGGACACGGCGATGATCATCGCCATGGTCATGTCGGCGGTGTCCTCGGTCAGCACGTCCGGCGTGTTGGTGACGATGACGTTGCGCTGGCGGCAGGTGGCGAGGTCGATATGGTCGACGCCGGCGCCGAAATTCGCGATCAACCGCAGGTTTGGGCCGGCCTGCGACAGGATGGCCGCATCGATGCGATCGGTGACGGTGGGGACGAGCACGTCGGCCACGCGCATGGCATCCACCAGCTCCGCCTTCGACATCGGCGCGTCGGTTTCGCGGAGCCTGGTGTCGAACAGCTCCATCATCCGCGTCTCGATCACCTCCGGCAGCTTCCGGGTGACGATGACGAGCGGCTTCTTGTGGGCTGGCATGATACCCCCCTCTGGTTTCTCAATCTGGCTCTAGCAAGACGGACCGCGGTTGTCCAGCGTGGAAGTGGGCGGGGGCGGCGGCTTGACCCGACGCACATGCATGCGCAGTATACCCGCCCGCATTCACTCTCGCTGGTCGTATGGCTCGCTTACCCCGCTCCCTGCTTCAGGCCATGTCGCTGATCGCCGTGCTGCTGCCGGCCATGGCCATGGCGCAAGCCACCGGTGGCACTGGCCTGCCGGTACCGCGGTTCGTCAGCCTGCGTTCCGAGGAAGTGAATCTGCGTGCCGGCCCCGGCGACCGCTACCCGATCGAATGGGTCTACGGGCGCCGCGATCTGCCCGTTGAGATCGTCGCCGAATTCAACCATTGGCGAAAGATCCGCGACTGGCAAGGCACCGAAGGCTGGGTGCACCAGAGCCTGCTGTCGGGCCGGCGCATGCTCATGATCACGGGAAAGGCCCGCCTGCTGCGGGCCGAGCCGCAGGACGGCAGTGCCGGCGTCGCAACGGTCGAGCCCGGGGTCATGGCGCGGTTGCTGAAATGCCCGCGCGGCTCCACCTTCTGCCGCATCGAGGCGGGCGGCTACGAAGGCTGGGTCAAGCGCGACGAGTTCTGGGGCGTCTACCCGAGCGAATGGATCGAATGAGCGCGGGGCTCAGCCGTTCAGGCGGACGATGACGTCGACCCGGGCGATGCTGGTTCCGGTCGGTGCGTCCGGCACCCGCGTCACCATCACCATATCCCCAGGGATGTCCTCGAGCTTGCCGCTGCGCTCGAAGAAGAAATGGTGGTGATCGCTGGTGTTGGTGTCGAAATAGGAACGGCCGGAATCGACCACGATCTCCCGCAATAGCTGCGCCTCGGTGAACTGATGCAAGGTGTTGTACACCGTTGCCAACGACACGCGGATATTGTTGGTCAGCGCCTCGGAGTGCAGTTGCTCGGCGGTGATGTGTCGGTCACCGTTTTCGAACAGCAACTTCGCCAAAGCCAGGCGCTGACGTGTCGGCCGCAGGCCCGCCGACCGCAACCGGTCGAGGAGCTTACTGTAAGGGCGCGAAATCATCATGGTGCCAGCGTCCCTTGTGCTGGAGAACATATTTTATCCAATTTGACTTCTAAACTATTCCGCCGGAAAGGAAAACAGAAATTGATGCCCTGCCTCATCCGAGTGCGATCCGATGGACATGCACATCCGCGGCGCCGTGCTGGCGCAAGAGGCGCGTAGCCTTTTCGGCGGTGTCGTCGTCGCGCACCTTGACCCACACCAGGATGCCGCCGTGCTCGATCTGTTGCTGCAGCGAGTGGGCCAACTCGCGGTCCATGGCTGTCGCCAGGCGGCTGCCGGCCGCCGCCGAGGCCCCCCCGGCCAGTACGCCGAGCACGATGGCCGCCAGCGCGGTGCCGCCGGTGGCGAAGGTCACGGCACCGGTCACGACCGCACCGACATAGCCCAGCATACCGGCGACGGCACCGCGGCCTTCCATGCGGGCCTCGGGCGAAGCCCAGCTGCGCCGCGGCACGTTCGGGTCGTCGGCGGCGCTGCGCGTGTCGGTCAGCCGCCGGCCCAGCTTCTGTTCCACCGTCTCGTCACGGGCGAGAAGCGTGACGTCGGGGATTTCGAAGCCCGCGGCCAGCAGGTCCTGGACCGCGCGGTCCAGCCTGTCGGTGTCCATGAACACGCCTACGGCCTCGCGCACTTCCCCCGCTTGGACCGGTTCCGCTTCCGCCATGACACCCTCCAACACTGGCCTGTGCCATATATTGGCGGCGGGCGTCGGTGATTGAAGTCCCGCGGTTAGTCGCCGGTTTGCAGGCGCTCGACCAATTGGCGCACCGTCGGGATGAAGCCGTTGGCGTAATAGGGGTCTTCCGAGAACCGGCATGCGATCTGGCCGGCAAACATCAGCTCATGCTCGACCTCGCCGCCATGGGCGATGTTCTGCAGTGTCTTCTGGATGCAGAACGAGCGCGGATCAGCCTTCTTGCCGGTCGTGCCCGCCTCATTCTGCGCCCAATTGCTGAACGCGCAGGCCGAGAGGCAGCCCATGCACTGCACCTGGTCACGGCGGATCACCTCCGCCTGCTCGGGAGTGACGAAGACCAGGGTGTCGTCGGGGGTGCGCAGCGCCTCGGTGAAGCCGGCGTCCATCCACTGTGCCGCCTTGGCCCTGTCGTCGGGGGCCACATGGACCAGACGGCCGCGGGCGCCGATGGCCAGCGGTTCGGTCAGTGTGCCCTCGGCGGCGGTGGCATACGGGATCTGACGCTTCTCGCGCTCGACGAGATCCAGCAGAAAGGCATTCTGGACCGCTGACGAGTAGAAGCCGGTCGGGCTGAAGCGGTGCAGCAGCACGTCGCCCTTCTCGAGGGTCGGCAGCCGGCGCTTCCACTGCATCGGGATCGGGCTTTCCTGGGTCAGCAACGGCCGTGTGCCGAATTGGAAGGCAACGGGGCCGAGTTCGGAATTGTCGAGCCAGTCCTCCCACTCGTTCAGTGCCCACACGCCGCCGGCCATGAAGATGGGCGTTTCGGCCAGGCCGGCTTCGCTCATCGCCTGGCGCAACTCGCGCACGCGGGGGAAGGGCGCCTGCGGCGCGCGTGGGTCCTCGCTGTTGCTCAATCCGTTGTGGCCGCCGGCCAGCCACGGATCCTCGTACACGACGCCGCCCAGCAGCTGCGGCACCTTGTGATAGGCGCGCTTCCACAGGGCGCGGAACGCCCGCGCCGACGACACGATCGGGTAGTAGTAGACGTTGTAGCGGGCGGCGATCTCGGCCACCTTGTAGGGCATGCCGGCGCCGCAGGTGACGCCGTGGATCAATCCCTTGGCACCCTCGAGCAGGCCGTGCAGCACCTCTTCGGCGCCGCCCATCTCCCACAGCACGTTGACATGCAGCCGGCCCTCGCCATTGGCCGTCTCATGCGCAATGCGCGCCTGGGCGATGCCGCCGCGGATCGACTGGGCGATCAGTTCCTGCTGCCGCTCGCGCCGAACCTTGCTCTTGTAGACATAGGGGATGCGCTTGCCATCCGCGTCGTAGAGATCCGGATTGACCCCCGAAAACGTGCCGACGCCACCGGCAGCGGCCCAGGCGCCGGAACTCAGACCGTTGGACACGGCGACGCCCTTGCCGCCTTCGATGAGCGGGAGTACCTCGCGCCCGGAGATGACCAGTGGCTTCAGCGCTTTCACTCTACCTCTTTCCTCGTCGTGGCCGTGTGGCGTCGGCCCTTTTTGCGGGAACTGAACCATATATTCGGTTACACGTCGTCGGGCCAGTTTTCTTTGTCTAAGCTGGCGACAAAACCCCTGGCGAGTCAGTAAAAACCGCGCTCACCCCCCAGTTCCACAGCCGCTGCGCTTGGGCGCGATCGTTCACCGTGTAGGCCAGCACTTGGTATCCCGCCTTGCGCACCGCCGCGACCCGTTCGGGCGTCACCAGCCGATGGTGACAATGCACCGATGCGCAGGCGAACTCCTCGGCGGCCCGGCGCCAGTCGCTGGGCAGGCTGCGGCACAACAGGCCGCGCGGCCACTGCGGCACCGTCTGGCGGGCGACGGCCAGGCATTGGCGGTCGAAGCTGGAGACAAGCGGCGGTGGTGCCGCCTCTGGCCATATGGCGGCGGCGGTTTCGAGCGCAACGGCAGCCGTCATCGCTTCCCAGCCCCGATCGGGCTTGATCTCGATATTGGCGCCTAGGCCAAGGCGGGTGATTTCGGACAGCGCCTCGGCCAGCGTCGGCATCGGCTCACCAACGAAGGCGGGGGAGAACCACGAGCCGCAGTCGAGCTGGCGCAGGCGTGACAGCGGCGTACGCCGCACCACGCCGTGGCCGCTGGTGGTGCGGTCCAGGCGGCGGTCGTGGATGACCACCGGGACCTTGTCGGCGCTGAGCTGAACGTCGAATTCCACCCAGGAAACCCCTAGCCGGGCCGCAGCGCGAAACCCGGCCAGGGTGTTCTCGGGCGCATCGGCCGCCGCGCCGCGGTGGCCGATGATCGGAGGCAGTCGCAGGTCGTTTGCGCGATCACTCACGACCCGACGGGGCCTAGTCCTTGTTCGGCGGCTCCTTGCCGCCAAGATCCTCGCCGGTCTGCTGGTCGACCTGCTTCATCGACAGCTTGATCTTGCCGCGATCGTCGAAGCCCAGCACCTTGACCTTGACCACGTCGCCGACCTTGACCACGTCGGTGACCTTGGCGACGCGCTGCGGCGCCAGCTCCGAGATGTGGACCAGGCCGTCGCGGCTGCCCAGGAAGTTGACGAAGGCGCCGAAGTCCATGGTCTTGACGACTTTGCCGCTATAGATCACCCCGACCTCGGGCTCGGCGACGATGCCCTTGATCCAGTCGATGGCGCGCTGGGCGGCCTCGGCGTCCACCGCGGCGACCTTGATGGTGCCGTCGTCCTCGATGTCGATCTTGGCGCCGGTGGTCTCGGTGATCTCCCGGATGACCTTGCCGCCGGTGCCGATGACCTCGCGGATCTTGTCCTTGGGGATGGCGAAGGTGGTGATGCGCGGCGCGTTCTCCGACACGCCCTCGCGCGCCCCGGTCAGGGCCTTGGCCATCTCGCCCAGGATGTGCATGCGGCCGTCCTTGGCCTGGCCCAGGGCGATCTTCATGATCTCCTCGGTGATCGAGGTGATCTTGATGTCCATCTGCAGGGCGGTGATGCCCGCCTCGGTGCCGGCCACCTTGAAGTCCATGTCGCCCAGGTGATCCTCGTCGCCGAGGATGTCGGTCAGCACGGCGAAATCCTTGCCTTCCTTGATCAGGCCCATGGCGATGCCCGCGACCGGGCGCGGCAGCGGCACGCCGGAATCCATCAACGCCAACGACGATCCGCACACGGTCGCCATCGACGACGAGCCGTTGGACTCGGTGATCTCGGAAACGATGCGCACCGTATAGGGGAACTTGTCCTTCTCGGGCATGACCGGGTGAACGGCCCGCCACGCCAGCTTGCCATGGCCGATTTCGCGCCGGCCGGGGCTGCCCATGCGGCCGGCTTCGCCGACCGAGTAGGGCGGAAAATTGTAGTGCAGCATGAAGTGCTCGCGGTATTCACCATCGAGCGCGTCGATGATCTGCTCGTCCTGGCCGGTGCCCAGGGTGGCGACGACCAGCGCCTGGGTTTCGCCGCGGGTGAACAACGCCGAGCCATGGGCGCGTGGCAGCACGCCGACCTCGGCCTCGATGCGGCGCACCGTCTTGGTGTCGCGGCCGTCGATGCGCTTGCCGGTCTTCAGGATGTTGCCGCGGACGATCTCGCTTTCCAGCTTCTTGAACAGGCCTGGCACCAGGTCAATGTCGACCTCTTCCTCGGCCAACTTGGCGACCGTGGCTTCCTTGACCGCGCGGATCTTCTCCTGGCGGGCCTGCTTCAGCGTCTCCGCGTAGGCGGCGCTGAGGTCGGCGCTGGCAACTTCCTTGAGGCGGCTCCAGGTTTTGGCCTTGGATTGGGGCGGCTCGGGCAGATCCCAGGGCTCGTTGGCGCACATCTCGGCCAGGTCGATGATGGCTTCGATGATCGGCTGGAAGTTCTTGTGGCCGAACGAGACCGCCCCGAGCATGACGTCTTCGCTCAGTTCCTTGGCCTCGGATTCGACCATCAGCACGCCCTCGGTCGTGCCGGCGACGACGAGGTCGAGCTGCGAGCGTGCCAGCTGGTTGCGCGGCGGGTTCAGCACGTATTCGCCGTCGATATAGGCGACGCGGGCGGCGCCGACCGGACCCATGAAGGGAACGCCGGAAATGGTGAGCGCGGCCGAGGCGCCGACCATGGCGACGATGTCGGGGTCGTTTTCCAGGTCGTGCGACAGCACGGTACAGACGA
Source organism: Rhodospirillaceae bacterium (assembly GCA_036675815.1). GTDB lineage: Bacteria > Pseudomonadota > Alphaproteobacteria > Rhodospirillales > Magnetospirillaceae > JAKFEE01. The sequence goes on along the minus strand of JAKFEE010000016.1, from coordinate 4,429 downwards.
TCTGGGTCTCGTTGCGGAAGCCTTCGGCGAACAGCGGCCGGATCGGGCGGTCGATGAGCCGCGAGACCAGGGTTTCCTTTTCGCTCGGCCGGCCTTCGCGCTTGAAGAAGCCACCGGGAATCTTACCGGCGGCGAAGGTCTTTTCCTGGTAGTTGACGGTCAGCGGAAAGAAGTCGATGCCGGGCTTCGCGCTCTTCTGGGCGACGGCCGTGCACAGGACGGTCGTTTCGCCATAGGTGGCCATGACGGCGCCGTCGGCCTGACGGGCCACGCGGCCGGTCTCCAGCACCAGCTTGCGGCCGCCCCACACAACTTCCTTCCGGAAAACCTTGAACATGGACATGAACTGCTTCCTTTTCCGTGGGGATCGGGGCCGAATTACCCTGATCCCGGCGCTGAATGCCCGCGCCCCGGCATATGTCGGCGCTCCGCCGACCAATCAATGGGTGCGCACCCGTCCGCAGATACGGCAACGCCGCGCGGAAGCCAGGCTTCCGCGCGGTCGTGTTACGCTTCCCACGCCCGCGAGCGGGCCGGGCGGCAGGCGCCGCCGCTGTATCAGTTACTTGCGCAGGCCCAGGCGCGAGATCAGGCTCTCGTACCGGGCGACGTTCTTGCGCTTGACATAGTCCAGCATGCGCCGGCGCTGGCCGACCATGACCAGCAGGCCGCGGCGCGAGTGGAAGTCTTTCTTGTGCTCCTTGAGGTGCTCGGTCAGGTTGCGGATGCGCTCCGACAGGATCGCGATCTGCACCTCGGGCGACCCGGTGTCACCTTGGGACGCTGCATATTCCTTGATGAGCTCGTCTTTGCGCTCGGGCGTAATCGACATCGTCTTCTCCAGACGCTAGAGGTTCATGACGCGCACCGGGCGGACCTCGCCGCCCTCGATGCGGGCCAACGCCACCAGTCGCCCCTCGGCCATGGCCCGCACGGTACCGTCCGGCGGAACGAAGGCGATCGGCTCTCGGGCGGCCACGCGCAACAACGACACGGGCTGCCCGCTCTGCAGGCGGCGGGCCTCGGCTTCCGTCAGGGCCAACGCCGGGATGTCGTCCAGCGCGGTCTCGATCGGCAGCACATGATTTGCAGAGGCGGCAATATGCCCAAGTTGGGTAAGCTTATCCAGGGAAATCGCGTCGGCCTCGGTGAACGGGCCGCAGGCGATGCGGCGCAGCTGGGCGATGTGGCCCACCGTGCCCAGCGCCAGGGCGAGGTCACGGGCCAAGGCGCGCATGTAGGTGCCCTTTCCGCTGCGCACCTCAAAGTCGGCATGGTCGCGGTCAGGCAGGCCCATCAATGCAAAACGATCGATGCGCACGACGCGTGGCTTGATCTCGACCGCCTCGCCGCCACGGGCCAAGTCATAGGCGCGCTGGCCGGCGATCTTGACCGCCGAGTATTTCGGTGGCACCTGGGTCAGATTGCCGTGGAAGACGGGCAGGGCGGCCTCGATCCACTCGCGGGTCGGCCGGGCATCGCTGGTGGCCACCACCTCACCCTCGGCATCGTCGGTCGAGCGCGCCTCGCCCCAGCGCACGCGCCAATGGTAGGTCTTGGTGCCGTCCATGACATAGGCCACGGTTTTCGTCGCCTCGCCCAGCGCGATCGGCAGTACGCCGGTCGCCATCGGGTCGAGGGTGCCGCCGTGCCCGGCCTTGGCGGCATTGAGCGCCCGACGGACCACCGTCACCACCGTGGTCGAGGTCATGCCGGCCGGCTTGTCGATAATGATCCAGCCGTTGATGGGCAGGCCGCTACGCCTACGCGCCATCGTCGAGGCCTTCCTGCTCGTCGCCCGGCCGCTGTTCGTCGAACTCGTCCGGCGCTCCGATGTCGCGCTGCACCGAGGGGGTTCGCAACAGCGCATCGATGCGGCTTGCCTGATCCAGCGAGGTGTCGGCTTCGAAGAACAGCTCCGGCGCAAAGCGCAGGTTGATGGCCCCGGCAAGCTCATGGCGCAGGAAGGCGCGCGCCCGCTTCAGGGCGGCGATCAGCGGCTTGGCGTCGCCGCCGCCGAAGGGGGTGACGAACGCGGTGGCATTGCGCAGGTCCGGGCTGACGCGGACCTCGGTCACGGTGATGGCGCGGCCGACGAGATCCGGATCGTGGATCTCGCTACGCTCGAGAATGCGCGCCAAGGCGTGGCGAATCTCTTCGCCCACGCGCAACTGGCGCTGGCTCGGCGCTTTGTTCTGGCGTCGTGTCATGGCCCACCCCTCCTCCAAGGTGCTTCTCTTGCCACTCCGCATAAGCGGGGGTCCATGTCTGGGGCAAGACCGAAAGAAAGGAACTCACCGTCACCCCCGCGAAAGCGGGGGTCCATATCGGGGCCGCACAGCCCCCGAGCTACCGAATGTCGTGCGGTTCAGTGATGGATTCCCGCTTTCGCGGGAATGACGAAACAATGGCCAATTCCATCACGCTCCTGCGCGGGCATGACGTCGATCTTGTTCCGCTACAGCGTGGCGGCCACTTCCTCGAGCTCGAAGCACTCGATCTGATCGTTCACCTGGAGGTCGTGATAGCTCTCGAAGGCCATGCCGCACTCGTAGCCCTCGCGCACCTCGCGGACGTCCTCCTTGAAGCGCTTGAGCTGTGACAGCGCGCCCTCGTGAATGACCACGTTGTCGCGCAGCAGCCGCACCTTGGCGCCGCGTTTGACGATGCCTTCGGTGACCATGCAGCCGGCGACCTTGCCGACCTTGGTGATGTTGAAGACTTCGCGGATCTGCGCGTAGCCCAGGAAGCGTTCCTTGAGCGTCGGCGCCAGCATCCCCGACAAGGCCTTCTTCATGTCGTCGGCGACGTCGTAGATGATCGAGTAATAGCGGATATCGACGTTGTCGCGTCGGGCCAGGTCACGGGCCTGGGGATTGGCGCGGACGTTGAAGCCGATGATCAGCGCATCCGAGGCCTTGGCCAGGGTGACGTCCGACTCGTTGATGGCGCCCACCGCGGCATGCAGCACGCGCACCTTGACGGCGCTGGTGCCCATCTTGTCGAGCGTCGCCGCGATGGCCTCGACCGAGCCCTGCACGTCGCCCTTGATCAGCACCGGCAGTTCCTTGGCCTCGCCGGCGGCGATGCGGGCGAACATCTGGTCCAGGGTGCCGCGGGCACCGGCGGTGGCCTTGGCCTCACGCTCCTTGCGGGCACGATAGCCGGCGACCTCACGGGCGCGCGCCTCGTCCTCGACGACGACGAAGTCGTCGCCGGCGGCGGGCGTGCCCTGCAGGCCCAGCACCTCGACCGGCATGGCCGGCGGGGCGCTGTCGACCTTGTTGCCGTAAGCGTCGTAGAGGGCGCGCACGCGGCCCCATTCGCTGCCGGCGACGAAGATGTCGCCGCCCTTCAGCGTACCCTTCTGAACGAGCACCGTGGCGACCGAGCCGCGGCCCTTCTCCATCTTGGCCTCGACCACCGTGCCCTGGGCGGAGCGCCCCGGATTGGCCTTGAGATCGAGGACCTCGGCCTGCAGCAGGATGGCCTCCTCGAGCCTGTCGAGGTTCAGCTTCTGCTTGGCCGAGACGTCGACGGCCAGGACGTCGCCGCCCATCTCCTCGACGACGATCTCATGCTGCAGCAGTTCCTGGCGCACGCGCTCGGGCCGGGCGTCGGGCTTGTCGATCTTGTTGACCGCGACGATCATCGGCACACCGGCGGCCTTGGCATGGCGGATGGCTTCGACGGTCTGCGGCTTGATGCCGTCGTCGGCGGCGACCACCAGGACGACGATGTCGGTCACCTTGGCACCACGCGCGCGCATGGCGGTGAACGCTTCGTGACCAGGGGTGTCGATGAAGGTGATCTTCTCGCCCGAGCCCATGGTCACCTGATAGGCGCCGATGTGCTGGGTGATGCCGCCGGCCTCGCCCGAGACGACGTCGGTCTCGCGCAGGGCATCCAACAGCGAGGTCTTGCCGTGGTCGACGTGGCCCATGATCGTGACCACCGGCGGCCGTGCCAGCAGGTCTTCGGCACGATCCTCGGCGCCGGCGAGGCCGATCTCCACGTCGGCCTCGGCAACGCGCTTGACGTTGTGGCCGAACTCGGTGGCGATCAACTCGGCGGTGTCGCCGTCGACGGACGCATTGATGGTGGCCATCACGCCCATGCGCATCAGCGCCTTGATCACGTCGGCACCGCGGACGGCCATGCGGTTGGCCAGTTCCTGAACGGTGACGGTCTCGGGGATGATCACGTCGCGTACTACTCGTTCCGTGGTTTTCTGAAGCTGCTTCAGGCGCTCGCGCTCGCGGGCACGGCGAACGGCGGCAAGGCTGCGGCCGCGCTCGGTGCGATCGTCCTCGTCCAGCGCCGCGGTGATGGTGAGCTTGCCGCGGCGGCGCGGCTCGGCCGCCGGCGGCGCCTTGCGCACCGGCGGTGCCTTTGCGGCGACGCGGCCGCCCGGGCGGCGCCGTTCGTC
>JAKFEE010000023.1:0-7678 GCA_036675815.1 Rhodospirillaceae bacterium | reverse complement strand
GATCGCCAAGAAGTACACCAACCGCGGCCTGCAGTTCCTCGACCTGATCCAGGAAGGCAACATCGGCCTGATGAAGGCGGTGGACAAGTTCGAGTACCGCCGCGGCTACAAGTTCTCGACCTATGCGACGTGGTGGATTCGCCAGGCGATCACCCGCTCGATCGCCGATCAGGCGCGCACCATCCGCATTCCGGTGCACATGATCGAGACCATCAACAAGCTGGTGCGCACCTCGCGCCAGATGCTCCATGAGATCGGCCGCGAGCCGACGCCCGAGGAGCTGGCCGAGAAGCTGTCGATGCCGCTCGAGAAGGTGCGCAAGGTCCTCAAGATCGCCAAGGAGCCGATCAGCCTGGAGACGCCGATCGGCGACGAGGAGGACAGCCATCTCGGCGATTTCATCGAGGACAAGAACGCCGTGCTGCCGCTCGACGCCGCCATCCACTCCAACCTGCGCGAGACGACGACGCGGGTGCTGGCCAGCCTGACGGCGCGCGAGGAGCGGGTGCTGCGCATGCGCTTCGGCATCGGCATGAACACCGACCACACCCTGGAAGAGGTCGGCCAGCAGTTCTCGGTGACGCGCGAGCGCATCCGCCAGATCGAGGCCAAGGCCCTGCGCAAGCTCAAGCACCCCAGCCGCAGCCGCAAGCTGCGCAGCTTTCTCGACACGTAACGCCATCTCGGTGACCCGGGCGAACGGGGCGGTTGCGCAACGGCAGCCGCCCCGCTACGTTCCGGCGCGGTGGGGCCTGTAGCTCAATGGTCAGAGCGGGCCGCTCATAACGGCTTGGTTGGGGGTTCGAGTCCCTCCGGGCCCACCATTCCTGCACGGGCGTCCACGGGGCATATGCGTCAAGGCGCTACAGCGACGATCGCGCCAGGATCCTAGCCAGGATCGTAGCGAAGGCGGTCAGCCACAGCCCCGCCGCCGCCCAGGCGGCGACTTCGGCGTAATGCAGGAACGTCTCGCGCATGATCCCGGAAATGGTGGCGTGGGCGCGGTCCTCGGGCAGGCCGTGCCACTGGTCGAGCAGGCCCCACACCTCGCGCCGCCGGTAATCCTTGCGATGGGCGCGCCAAGCGCAGTGCAGCAGGACGGCCGTCATCAGCGACATGAGGATCGCGGCCGAGCGCACCGCCACCAACCATTCGTGGCTCATGCCGATGAAGACGGTGCCGATGGCCAGCAGGGCGAAGGCGACGGCTCGCTTGACCGAGAGTTCGGCGAAATAGCGAATGCGATCCATGGCGTCGACTCTGCTGTCAACCGGCCTTCCTCGCCCCCGCCCTAGCCTTCCTCGCCCCCGCCCTAGATGGCCAAAGCCGCCACCGATGAAAAGCCCCCCATCAGCCCATCGGCGCATTGCCTTCCAGGCGCGGAACCATTCCCTGGGCGTACAACACAAGGAATAGCGCCACGCGCACGACATAAAGGTGGAAGGCCGCCACCAGCGGGCGAAGGCCCCCTGCGATGTAGCCGGGAATCAGCCAATTCATTACCCGCAGCACCGGATCGGTGAGCCGGCGAAAGAACCGCCAGATGTAGTTGTCGGAATCGGGGCGAATGATCAGCCCCAGCAGGAAGCGGCCGAACAGCGTGTAGATCACCACCGCCAACACATAGTTGACGAGGTGGAATGGCCAATAGGCGGAAACGAATGAATCCATGACGAGCGGACATCGGCGGGGCGGCGCCCCGCCGATGTCCTTGCCTCCTTCCCTACTTGTCGATGCCGGCCCTGGCGTCGGCCAGCACCACGTCGCCGCGCGGCACGCGGATCGACTCGATGAAATCCTGCATCTGCTTGGACGGCGCCGGGGTGAACATGCTGACGACGATGGTCACCAGGAACGCCACCGGAATACCGAACAGGCCGCATGAGATGTTCTTGATCCCCCACCACAGCGGCGCGCCATAGAACTGGGTGGTGATCAGGTAGTAGAGACAGACGCCGAAGCCGGCGATCATGCCGGTGATGGCGCCGACACTGGTGGTGCGCTTCCACCAGATGCCCAAGACCAACGCCGGGAACAGGCCCGAGGCGGCGATCGAGAAGGCCCAGGCCACCATCGACAGGATGGTCGAGGGCTTCTGGCCGGCGACATAGGCCGCCACGATGGCGACGCCGATCAGCAGCACACGGCTGGTGATCAGGCGCCGCCTGGTATCGGCGTTGGGGTCGATCATGCGATAGTAGACATCGTGCGACAGGGCGTTGGCGATGGCCAGCAGCAGCCCATCGGCGGTCGACAGGGCGGCGGCCAAGCCGCCGGCGGCCACGAGGCCGGCGATCACATAGGGCAGACCGGCGATTTCCGGCGTCGCCAACACGATGGCGTCGGTGTGGATCTTGAACTCGCCGAGTTGCAGAATGCCGTCGCCGTTGCCGACCACGCCCTTGCACATTTCGTAGAGCGAGGCGGCATTGGCGGCGTCACAGGCGCCGACCAGTCCGACCCTGCCCCAGTTGTCGATCCATGCCGGCAGGCTGGCGACCTGCGCCCCGATGACGTTCTGGTAGACCTCGAGCTTGGCGAAGGCCGCATAGCTCGGGGCGGTGAAGTACAGCAGGAAGATGAAGAACAGGCTCCACCCCACCGACTTGCGCGCGTCACGCACGCTGGGCGTGGTGAAATAGCGCATCAGGATATGCGGCAACGACGCCGTGCCGATCATCAGGCAGAAGATCAGGGCGAAGAAGTTCACCGCCAGGATCATGTCGAACTCGCCCTTGGCATTGACGAAGGCCGCGGCATGGCCCTTGACGACGCCGATGGTCGGTTCGATGGCGGCGATCTTTTCCAGCGCCTGGCCATACATGAGCTGCGGGAGCGGCACGCCGGTCAGTTGCACCGACATCCACACCACCGGGATCAGGTAAGCGACAATCAGGATGATGTACTGTGCTACCTGTGTCCAGGTCACGGCACGCATGCCGCCCAGCATCGAGCAGACCAGGATGCCGCCGAGGCCGACGAACACCGCGATCTCGAAGGAGATGCCAAGGAAGCGCGAGGCGATGATGCCGACGCCGAAGATCTGCGCCACCACATAGGCGAAGGACGCGGTGATCAGCACGACGACGCCGATCAGGCGCGCCAGGTTGCCGCCATAGCGGGCGCCGAGGAAGTCCGGTACCGTGTATTGGCCGAACTTGCGCAGGAATGGCGCCAGCAGTACCGCGACCAGCACGTAGCCGCCGGTCCAGCCCAGCACGAAGGCGAGGCCGTCATAGCCCAGCATGTAGAGCGTGCCGGCCATGCCGATGAACGAGGCCGCGCTCATCCAGTCGGCGCCGGTGGCCATGCCGTTGTAGAAGGCGGGCACGCGCCGGCCGGCGACGTAGTATTCCGACACCTCGGCGGTGCGCGACAGGATGCCGATCAGCGCGTAAATGCCGATCGTCAAGCCGATGAAGGCATAGCCGATGATCGCATTGGGCACGCCAAGCTGCTCGAGGATGGCGAGCACGATGGTGAAGGCGATGAAGCCGCCCGTGTAGATGGCATAGATGCGCCCGAGATTACTGATGAAATCGCCTTTCATGGGTGTCTCCTCAGTCCTCGGCCAAGCCAAAGTCCTCGTCGATGCGGTTCTGGCGGCTGGCGTACCAGAAGATGAGCACGACGAAGATGATCAGGGAGCCTTGGGCGGCCATATAGAAGCCCAGCGGGAACCCGAAGATGGTGATCTGATTGAGCGATGGGGCAAAGAAGTGAACGACGAAGCTGGCGATGAACCAGATCACCAGAACGGTGATCATCAACGTCGACGTCGTACTCCAGTATTGCCGCGCTCTCTCTTGCGTTATATTTGCCGGCATTGTTTCATGTCTCCTTCCCGTTGTCATAGGATGTGGACGCATGACCTCTTCCGGATTGCTAGGCGTTCCACCATCCTTCGGCCTACCATGAGGCCGGGCAGCGGCAGCCGCCGCCTCCCCAGCCCATTCCTCGCAAATGTTTAGTAGACCGAACACAAACTGATACCATCAGACGGCGAAGTACAACAGAGTTGTCGCTTAGACACTATCTAATGGGATATGATCTTTTCTTGTCGAGGGGGAGTTGATGCTGGGGCGCTTACTCGAATGGCTGCATCCACCTGCGATTCGGGAGGCTGCGGATTTGCGATCTTTCGTGACCGTTACCTCCGCCCACATCACGCACAAGGCGACGGTCGCCTATTGCCGGGTCAAGGCCGGCGCCCACGTGCGCGAGTTGTTCAAGGAGCCACCGTTTCGTCAGGCGTTGGACGCGTGCCGCCGCCAGTGCTTGGCGTGGATCGCCGGCGATGTCGTGCTTGTCGCCCAGGGTTTCCTGCGTGGCGTCGACGCCGGGATCGAAGAACGGGTCGACGACGCCCTGGCCGTCGCCTACCGCCGCCTGCTCGTCGACGATCCCTTGCGCCAGCCCGGGGCCGCGGACGAAGAGCCCTACGTCGTCGAACTGCGTCAACGCCTGGCGCGGGCGCGCTTGGCCGCGCCGATTCCGGCAGCCGAGGTCGGGCGCGTCTCGGCCCCCAAGGTGTTCCACTCCCTGCCCATTCATCCGCGGCTGCGGGGTGAAGACGAAGAGGCCGTGACGAATCTGATACGCTTCGGCCTCGCCAGTTTCGCCCAGGACATGGAGCGGCGCCTGGACGCCGCGGCGGTGGTCGCCGACATGCTTGACGACCGCCGACCATGAGCCGGCTGCGCCGGTGGCTTGACCTCCTGGTCGGTGCCGCCGGCGCCGCCGCCTTCACGCTGGGCGGCCTGGCCCTGGTGCCGGTGGCCGCGGGCCGGACCGAGCTGGCCCTGCCCACCATCGCCGCGACGGCCGTCGGCATGCTTGCGGCATGGATACTCCACGATCTGCTGCGGCAGCATTTCGACGATCTCGCGCTGCTGCGCATCTCGGTTCAGTTGCTGGTGCGCGGCGAAGTGCCGCCTGAGCGGCTGCAGCGCCGGGCGGGTGTGGCGGACGAGGTCGGCGTCATCGCCGGCTCGATCGCCGCCCTGGCCGGTGCCCGTGCCGCCGAGCGCAGTCGCCCGGACCAGCGCCTGGCATCGGTGATCGCCGCCTTGGCCGACGCGGTGATCGTCGTCACCAACAGCGGGCAGATCAGCCTGATCAACGCGACCGGAAAGTCGCTTCTGGGGTACGGCCGCGCCGCGGTCGGCACCAGCATCTATGGCACCCTCGACCGCGAGAGTGTCGCCGCGGCGATGTCGACCGCGCGTGACGCCGGGCCGCATCCGGTCAAGGTGCGCCTGCAAACCGTCGCCGGCGAGCCATTGCTTGCCCATGTCAGCGATTTCGGCCAGGGCACCGGCGCCGTGATCGTCGTCGCCGCACGCGAGATCGAGACCTTTGCCGAAATCGAGCACGCCCTCGATCTGCACGACGTCCCGCCCCCGGCCACGGCGCCCAGCCCCGAGACGCCGCTGATCGAGCTGGCCGCGGTCGCGGTCGACGCGGAAACCACCGGTCTCGACGTGGCGCTCGACACCCTTTGTTCCATCGCTGCCGTCCGGGTGCACGGCGGCCATGTCTATCGCGGCGTCACCTTTGATCAGCTCATCAACCCCGGTCGGTCCATTCCGGCGCGCGCGATCGCCGTGCACGGCATCACCAACGCCATGGTGGCGCACATGCCGGGGCCGGGAGACGTGCTGCCGGGGTTGGCCGCCTTCATCGGCGACTGCGTGGTCATCGGCCACAATGTCGGGTTCGACCTTGGCATCCTCCGGCGTGCCGCCGGTACGGCGGGCGTTCCATGGCGGGACCCGCCATGGCTCGACGTGTTGCTGCTGGCGGCGGCCCTCGACCCCGACGCATGCGATCTCAATCTGGAATCGATGGCCGCGCGGCTGGCGATCGATGCCGCCGGCCGCCACACCGCCTTGGGTGACAGTCTGGTGACGGCCGAGGTCTATGTCCGGTTGCTGCCCATCCTGGCCGAAAGGGGAATCACCACCTTCGGCGCGGCGCGCGATCTGATGAGTACCGCGACGCACGCCCTGAGGCGCCAGAAACGGCTGGGATGGTAGGGGGACGCCATGGTGGATACGTCATCGTTCGAGCGCATCGACAGCTTTCCTTACCGTCATCGGGTGCGCGACGTCATGAGCAGCCCGGTGGCGACCATCGAGGGCGACGCCGCCATCGCCGATGCCAGCCGCCACATGGCGGACGCAGGCATCAGCTCGCTGGTAATCGTCGACGAGCAAGGCCGGCCGGTCGGCATCATCACCGAACGCGATGTGCTGCGCACCGTGGCCGACCACCGCGAGCAGGCGGTGGGTCTCAGCCTCGGTGGCATCATGAGCAGCCCGGTCGTCACGGTGCGCGAGGATGCGTTGGTGTACGTGGCCATGGGCCGCATGGACCGGCTCCAGCTGCGCCACATCGTGGCCATCGACCGCACTGGCCGTGCAACGGGAATGTTGACGGCGCGCGGCCTGTTGCGTCTTCGCACCTCGACCGCCCTGGCACTGGGCGACGAGGTGATGACCGCCATGGATGCCGGGCAGATGGCCGCCGCCAAGGCCAAGCTGCCGGCGCTGGCCGGCGCGCTCGTCGCCGAGGGCCTCGACGGTCGCGGCATCGCCGCCGTCAGCACGTCGGTGCTGGCCGACATGACGGCCCGCGCGGCGGAACTGGCGCTCCAGTCGATGCGTCAGGAAGCCTGGGGCGAGGCGCCGGCGACGTGGTGCCTGCTCCTGTTGGGGTCGGGCGGACGGCGTGAAAGCCTGTTCGGTCCCGATCAGGACAACGCCATCGTTCATGCCGGGTCGGACGCCGACGACCGTTGGTTCGCGGAGCTCGGGCGCCGCCTGAACGCAATCCTGGACGCTGCCGGCATTCCGTTGTGCAAGGGCGGTGTCATGACGTGCAATGACAGGTGGCGCCACGGCCTGGCTGAGTGGCTCACCGCAATTGACTCCTGGATGCGGCATGCCGATGGGGACGAGCTGCTCAACATCGCCATCTTCTGCGATTTTCGGGGGGTGTATGGCGATCCTGTCCTGGCCGGCGACTTGCGCAGCCATCTGACGGCGGCGGCCCGACGATCGCCTGGCTTCCTCCATGCGCTGGCCGCCAGCGCGTCCAACATGGGAACGGCGCTGGGGGTGCTGGGTCAGTTCAAGACTCGCGAGGGCCGCATCGACATCAAGCTGACCGGACTTCTGCCGCTGGTCAGTACGGTACGGCTGCTGGCGCTCAAGCATGGCATCGCCGCCACCGGCACGGGCGAGCGGCTGATGGCCCTGGCGGACGCCGGGCACATGCCGCGCCATGAGGCGCAGGCCTTCGCCGACGGGCATGAGCTGATGTTGCGCCTCTTGTTCCGGCAGCAGATCGCCGACATCGGGGATGGCATCGATGCTTCGAACCGCATCGACCCGCAGCATCTATCCAAGGACGAGCGCGCCCGCCTCAAGCAGGTGCTCAAGTCGTTGAACTCGCTGCATTGGCTGATGAGCAACGCGCTCAGCACCGTGTGAGGGCGAAGCGCAGCCGCACAATTGCGGCGACAAGCGCTGCCGCCGGGGGCAGGGCTCCAAATCCAGGTTAACGAGCCGGCAGGCCGAGGATTGAAGCGAGATAGCCAACGTCCCATCCGGCGAGCTTGCGCCTGAGCTTGAGGGATTTCTTGTCGGTGACGGCGCGAACCATGTTGATGGCG
>JAKFEE010000022.1:0-272207 GCA_036675815.1 Rhodospirillaceae bacterium | reverse complement strand
AGGCGTGACTTCTCGCCGAAGGCTGCGGCAATCGCGGGCATGGGGCTTCTCCGATCTGGGCGACGCAGAGAATCACGGCCGTGGCAAGCCGTAAACCGCGTTAACCTGAGTTCGGAGCCCTGGGGGCCTTCGGGTGGTTATGGACAGCGCTCGCGATGCGGTCTATCACCGACAGGCGAGGAGGTGGTGCCATGATGCGCAAGCGCAACAGTGACGTGCTGCTGGAGATATTGGATCTCGCCGGCAAGCGTGTCATCGACGTGGGCAGTGGCGACGGTGCGCTGAGCCGGCTGATGGCCGAGCATGGCGCCCGTGTCATCGGCATCGAGTGCAGTCCGCGCCAGCTTGCAAAGGCGCGCGCCGCCAGGAGAGTGGCCGACGAGGCCTTCGTCGCCGGCGTTGCCGAGCACATGCCGGCGGCGGACGCCAGCGCTGACATCGTCGTATTCTTCAACAGCCTGCACCATGTGCCGGTGGCCGCGCAGAAACAGGCGCTAGCCGAGGCGGCGCGCGTGCTCACGCCCGACGGCCTGCTCTACGTCTCCGAGCCGGTGGCCGCCGGACCGTATTTCGAGCTGGTCAGGCCGGTCGACGACGAGACGGCGGTCCGCGCCCACGCCTACGAGGTGGTGCGGCGGGCGGTTGGCTTCACCCCGGTCCGCGAGATTACCTACGTCCATACGATCCGTCATCGGGATTTCGAGGCCTTCCGCGAGCGCATCATCTCGGCCAACGCCGAGCGCGAGCAGATCTTCGCGACCAAGGATGCGGAACTACGGCGAATGTTCGTCGAACTCGGCACGGACGGCCCGGATGGCCGAACCTTCGACCAGCCGATGCGGGTCAATCTGCTGCGGGTGATGTGACTGGAACTCCGCGCTCCAAGAGCAAGCTTGGTCACTCGCGCCAGGTTGCGAACACATAGTCCTGCTGCTTGCGCTGCTCATGACAAGCGAAGCAGGACTTTCCGCCGTCGGTGACCAGGCGCTTGTCGCGGCTGTCGCCGGCGAAAGCTTCGAAGCCCCAACCGCCGGTCGCCGCGAATCGCCCGGTGTCCTTCTGCATGACGCCGAGAAGTTTGCGCGGCCCCTCGGTCACCGCGTTGTCGGCGGCTTTGGCCTCCAGCAGATCGAAGACGAAGATCGCCCCGTTCGCATAGTTGCCGCTCTCCAGACCGGCGCGGGCCGCATCATTGGCATAGATATGGTGGAGGCCGCCGAACGGATCGAACAGCGGATGACCGGGCTGGATCACCATGGACTTGATGTGGTGCCAAGCCCGATAGCCGTCGGGGTAGCCGATCGGGGCGGCGTCCTGGGACAGTGCCGGCCCGGCCGCGGCGACGGCCAGTATCGATAAGGACAGGACGGCGTTGCGCATGGATTCGTCCCTTGGTGTGGCCCTCGACTGCCATGTCATACGCGCAACGGGTGCTCCGCGGCAAAGGTGCTCTCGAAGTAACGCGAAGGGTCGTGTTTGGTCTCAGTCTTCGCCCCTGGCTTTGACCACGTGCAGCGGCTCGATGTCGGCCGGGCGCAAGCCGGCGCGGCCGGGCTCGGCGGCGGGCAAGGGCTCGCAGGCGACCAGGCTGCGTCGGCAGCGCTCGGTCAGGCGATGGTACTGCGCCGTGGCCATCACTTTCCAGTCCAGCTCCTGCTGGGTGAGTTCGCGCATCACCTTGGCGGGAATGCCGCCGGCCAGGCTGCGCGGCGGCACCTGGAACCCGGCCTTGACGAAGGCCATCGCCGCTATGATCGCCGACTCGCCGACCACCGCGCCGTCGTTGACGACGGCGTTCATGCCGACCATGGCGTTGCGGCGGATGGTGCAGCAGTGCAGTACCGCACCATGGCCCACATGTCCGTTTTCCTCGATCACCGTATCGGTACCGGGAAAGCCATGCATGACGCAGTTGTCCTGGAGATTGGCGCCCGCGCCCAGGACGAGGCGGCCGAAATCGCCGCGCAGCGAGGCGCCGGGGCCGATATAGCAGCCCGGCCCGACCAAGACGTCGCCGATGAGCACGGCTGTCGGGTGCACGAAAGCGGTGGGGTCGACGACGGGAACCAGCCCGTCGATAGCATAGAATGGCATCCATGGCTCCCTTGGTTGGCGGTCCGGCAGTTTGGCGGGGCGTCGACCGCGAGGGAAGCGCTTTTCACGGCGGCGCGGGAATGGCTCCCGGCTTGACCTTCCGCAGGTGATATTCGGCCAGCTTTTCCGCTCGCCAGGCATCGGCGGTTCGCTTGGCCGCGGCGCGTTTGGCGGCGGTCGCCGCGGTCGCCTCGGCCCGTCGCGCTACTGCTGACGCCGGAAAGAATGGCCGGACGGTACCGGGGCCGCGGGCCAATCCCCCCGGCGCCTCCCGGCCGATATCGGCGACGCGGGGCATCGCACCGTCTTGGATGCGGTTCCAGGCCATGGCCAGCTTGACGCGGTAGGCCGCGGCGAGGTGCGGGGTGCGGCTGTGGTAGTGGGTGCCGGCGCGCGCCCACGAGCCGGTCTCCCGATGCAGCCCGGTCAGGAATGTTGCGGCGTAGCCGACATTGGCGCGCGGATCGAAGGCGGTCGCCAGATTGGGAAAGGCGTCGCGGTGGGCCTGCAGGTTTATCTGCATGCAGCCCACGTCGATGTTGCGCACACCGCGCGCCTGTAACGCCGCAACTTCGGCGATGGCGGCGGCCTTGCTCGGCAGAAAGCGCCCCTTGCCCTCGGCCATGACCGTCCACGGCCAGGCAATACTTGCCCGGCTGAGCTTGTCGAAGCGTCCGGATTCGACCAGCGAAATGGCGGTGAGCAACCCGTCGGGGATGCCAAGGATGCGCTCCTGGCGACGGGTCTCCGCTCCGCAGGGATCGGGGACATTGCGGGCCCGAGCCGGAAACGCTGCCAGCCCGGAGACGACAAGCGCACCCGTCAATGCCGCTACCAAGCGTCGCCTTGCCCCCACCACTCCGCGCTCCGCAACTCACCACGGCCTCGCGCTACGCACGAAGCGTGCCAAGATCCGCAGATTCACGCCGTCCGCATGCGCATAGCATCGATGCGTTAGGAAAAATTTTAGGAAAAACAGGATGTTATGAGCAATATTGTATCGCGTGACGCGTTTTTTTGCTTGCGCAGCGGGGGCCATCGCCCCTATATCATGCAGCGCAGCAAACGCGGCGTCCTCCGACGTTCGTTTGTTGGCTTTCTTGGACGTTTCCTCCCTAGACTTGAGCCGCCGCAAGGCGGCTTTTTTTCGGCCGCGGGCAGGGCACTGTTCGGGTGGGCCTAGTGGAAACGGCGTGGCGAGGCTTTTCATCAGGGCGGCGTGTCGGTCGCATCCAGGGGACGGTGCATGATCACGACGTCGACCCAACGCCCGAACTTCAGTCCGACGCCCCGCAGGATTCCTTCCTGGCGGAAGCCGAGGCTGCGGTGCAGGCCGATCGACGGCAGATTGGCGGAATCGCCGATCACCGCAATCATCTGGCGATAGCCGAGGATGGTGCAGCGCTCGATCAGCGCGCCCAGCAAGGCCGAGCCGATGCCCCGCCGCACGGTCATCGGCGCCACATAGATGGAATCCTCGATGGTGTAGCGATAGGCCGAGCGCGTGCGCCATGGCCCGGCATAAGCATAGCCGAGGACTTCACCCGCGCATTCCGCCACCAGGTAGGGGAAGCCGCGGCCGGTCACATCCTGCCAGCGCCGCTGCATCTCGGCGACCGCGGGCGGCTCCTCTTCGAACGAAGCAGCGGTACGCGTGACGTAGAAGGCATAGATCGCCTGAACAGCGAGGAAATCCTCCTCGCGCGCATCACGAACGGCCACCGGCAGCGCCTCGGGGCTGGTCATCGCACCCTCAGGGCGTCGAGCGGCAGGGTCGCCAGTGCGGTCATCAGCTTTTCCAGATCCTCGGCGATACGGGTGAAGCGGGCGCCCTTGGTGTGCGTCGCCTCGTTCATGTAGAGCCGGCGATTGATTTCGATTTGCACGGCATGGACCCCGTTTTCCGGCCGGCCGTAATGTCGCGTGGTAAAGCCCCCGGCGTAGGGGTTGTTGCGGATCACATGGTAGCCGGCATTGCGCAGGCAGGCCTCGGCGGCATCGACGACGACACCGGCGCAGGCGCTGCCGAAGCAGTCGCCAAGCACGAAATCGACGCGCGACAGTCCATTGTCGGTGTCCATCGGTCCGCCGACCGACGGCATCGAGTGGCAGTCGACGAGTACGCAGCAGCCGAACCGCGCCTGGGTCTCGGCGACCAATCGCTCGAGTGCGGCGTGATAGGGGCGGTAGAGCGTCTCGATCCGTGCCTGGACATCGATGAAGCGCAGCCGCCGCCGGTAGATCTCAGCGCCGGTGGCGACGACGCGGGCGATGGTACCCAGGCCCGCGGCAACGCGTGGCGAACGGGCATTGACGTAGTCGGGCAGGGGGTCGGCGAACATCGCCGGATCGAGCTCATAGGGCTCGCGATTGGGGTCGACATACGCGCGCGGGAAAAGCGCGCGCAGCAAGGGAGCTCCCACTCGCGGCGCCGCAGAGAACAGCTCATCGACGAATGAATCCTCCGAGCGCCGCAGCGTATGCGGATCGAGCGCCGCCTCGGCGAGAAAGGCGGCCGGGTAGTCGCGGCCGCTGTGCGGCGAGGCGAAGACCAGCGGCGCCGTCTGCTCGGCGGGCGACAGGATGTCTATGGCCGGCGGCGCTGCGAGAGGGCTGCGGAGAGGCGTGTCCATTGCAATTTGTTTAGTAGAAAGCGCTGCCGCTGTCATCTTCGGCGGAAGACGGAGCCCGGCCGACGCCGTCATTTTGGCGCCCACGGAAGGGCTTGCAATGTGGTTCGGATACGGCTAAATAGGCCGCCTCACGCCGCACTGCGGCAGAGAGGGCGCGTAGCTCAGCGGGAGAGCACTACGTTGACATCGTAGGGGTCACAGGTTCAATCCCTGTCGCGCCCACCACCGAAACCTCCAGGGAAACCTGGGGGTTTCGCCATTTTCAGGGTGTCGTATCGCATAGTGGGCAGTGGATCGTGGCCCGCTCCTGGCCGGTTTTTCCGTCGCGCGACGGTGCGGCGCCCTGGTGGCGCATTTGAGCGGGGATCGCCGCCCTTTGGCACAGTCGGATTCTCCTGCGCGCACCTTACCTCCTTGTCAACGACATCGCCGCACGGGCGGGTAGGCAAGCAGGAGGGCAAACGATGTCCAGGCACGAACGCGGCATCTGCGAACTGTACCAAGACGATCCCGAGCGCGCCGATCGGCTGGTTTTCGGACGTGTCGCCGGCGTGGGCAGGCGTGGCTTTCTCAGGGGTGCCGGCCTGGCCGCGATGGGGGCCGTGGTCGGCGGGGCGATACCGTTCCACCGTCACATGCCCGCCGGCCTGATTCCGGCGGCCCTGGCCGAGGAGACCAAGGAGTTCCGCGTCGAGGGCAAGGGCGGTCTGATCGTCCACAACGACCGGCCGATCAATGCCGAGACTCCGGCGCATCTGCTCGACGATGACATCACGCCCAACGATCGCCATTTCGTGCGCAACAATGGCGGCGTGCCGGACATGGCGGCCAATATGGATGCTGCCGGCTGGAAGCTGGTGATCGACGGCGAGGTGCAGCGACCGCTGACCCTGACGCTCGACGAGTTGAAGTCCAAATTCCAGCCGGTCGAACTGGCGCTGCAGCTGGAATGCGCCGGCAACGGCCGCGCCGGTTTCAATCCGCCGGCCAGCGGCAATCAGTGGACGGTGGGCGCCATCGGCAATTCCCGCTGGACCGGGGTGCGCCTGCGCGACCTGCTGCAGGCGGCGGGCTTGACGGACAGTGCTGTGTACACCGGCCACTACGGCATGGACCCGCATCTCTCAGGCGATCCTGCCAAGGATTCCATCTCGCGCGGCCTGCCCATCTGGAAAGCCATGGATCCACACACCCTGGTGGCCTTCGCCATGAACGGCGAGCCGATTCCGCCGCTGCATGGCTTCCCAGTGCGCATCGTCGCCCCCGGCTGGGCCGGCTCCACCTCGCAGAAGTGGCTGGAGCGCATCTGGGTGCGCGATCGCGTGCACGACGGCGAGAAGATGGGCGGCAAGTCGTACCGCGTTCCCGCCTATCCGGTGGCGCCGGGGGATTCCGTCCCCGACGACGACTTCATCATCATCCAGGGCATGCCGGTGAAGTCGGTCATCACCTGGCCGCGCAGCGGCTTCGAAATGCCGGCCGACAACCGCACGCTCGAGGTGCGCGGCCATGCCTGGGCCGGCGACCGACCGGTACGTCGCGTCGACATCTCGCACGATTTCGGTGCCAATTGGCAACGCGCCGTGCTGGAGCAGCCGCCCAACCCTTATTCATGGCAGCGCTGGCGCGCGCTCATCGATCTGCCCGGCCGCGGCTATTACGAGATTTGGGCCCGCGCCACCGATGCCGCCGGCACCAGCCAGCCCTTTGCCGTGGCATGGAACCCCCGCGGCTATCTCAACAACGCCATGCATCGCGTTGCCGTACGCGTGCCCGACTACCGCACGCCGCAGACCGCCGCCACCGAAACCGGCAGCGCGCGGGCCCCCGAATCGAAGCCCGGACAGCCCGGTGGTGTGGGCACGACGCGGTGACGTGTCGTTTTCGGCTGGCGGTGGTGATGTGGGCGCTCGCCACCGCCCCGGCCGCCGCATTCGAGCCGCCCAGCCCTTTCCTGTCACGGCCGCCGGTGGGGGAGCGGAGCGCCGACCTGCCGCAAGGCGAGGGGCGGGACTTGGTCGCCACGATTTGCGCGGCCTGTCATTCGCTGCGCATGGTCACCCAGCAGCGCCTGTCGCGGCAACGCTGGGACGAACTCATCGACTGGATGGTCGCCGAGCAGGGGATGGCGGAGCTTGACGCCGACACGCGCCGGACGGTGCTCGACTACCTTGCGACCCATCTCGGCGTCGATGATGCTCCATCGCCCGGCGCGAAGGCGGAAAAGCGGGGCTGAGGCTTAGCGCGGCGGCACCTTGCGCAGTTCAGGGGCCGGCATCACGGTGCGCCGCTCGAGCCGTTCCTCGTCGAGCGCCAGCCGCTCGCGCGACAAGGGCTGCAGGCGGCCCAGCCGCTCGAGATGTTGACAGGCGCGGACCGAGCCCTGCAGGCAGGCCTCCGGGCCGGCGTGCGGTCCGCCGAAGATGCGGTGGGCGCCGACGGCCGCGCCATGGTAACCGCCGAAGGCCGCAGCCTCGGTGGCGCTGAAAGCCAGCAGCCCGGCTGCCGCCAGCAGAGTAAAGGGCATCTTCATCATGACCACCCAGCGAAGATGAAACTTGGCCGTCTAACAGCCCGCGCGGTGGATGGTTCCAGAGCAGGTCAGGCGCGGGCGTGGCCGGGCGCCTCGATCAAGCGATGAGCGACGAGGATGGCCTTCGAGCGGCTGGCGACCCCCAGTTTGCGCAGGATCGCCGAGATGTGAATCTTCACTGTCTCCTGGCTGATGCTGAGCTCATAGGCGATCTGCTTGTTCGATTTGCCATCGCCCAGCAGTTGCAGCACGGTGAGTTGCCGAGGCGTCAGGCTGTCGACGGCCGCCGGCGCCTCTCCGGTATCGCCGTCATCGCCGAACACGGGAAAATAGGTCTCGCCGCTCAGCACCTTTTTTATGCCGTCGATCATCGTCGCCTTGGTCGAGCTCTTGGGCAGATAGCCGCTCACGCCCATGCGAATGGCCTGCCGGATCACCTGCGCTTCCTCCCAGGCCGAAACGATGATGACCGGCGTGGTCGCGGCTTGCGCCCGCACGGCCAGCGCCGCGGATAGGCCGCTGGCGCCGGGGAGGCCCAAGTCGAGCAGCACCAAGTCGAAGCCGTCCTCCGCGTCGATCAGCGACAGCGCCTGCTCCAGTGTCGTTGCTTCGGTGACCTCGGCATGCGGATCGGCGGTGGCCACCATATGCATCAAGGCCTCGCGGAACAGCGGGTGATCTTCGGCGATTAAGACTCGAAGCATTGGTGATCACGCGGCAGTAGTTATTGGGACGACTCTGGCAAAACTCGGAGTGCTTCACAAGTCGGAACCGACGCGGGAACCGCCATGTCACTACAGGGGCAGCGAGGCCTGCAACCCAGGTCTGGTGAGTGCCGGCGGAAGGCAATTTGACCATCCATAACCGTATTTGGTTATTCCGTGCGCCAGCCGATTGGCTCAAGCTAATATCAACAAAAAGCCACTCGATCGCCGTACGGCAAGTGCGGACCGGTTCCTGAAGGACGTTTCGAGGGCAAACAGGGAGGAGTAGACGTTGAACCGCTTCAAGACGCAATCCCAGCGCTAGACCCGCTCCCGCGAGCGGAGCCGTTTTATTTGACTGCGCGGCGCGAGTTTTCGCGCGCGAACGGCGGCGTGTTTGCGCCGTCGGTGCGTTGCTTGCCCGGAAGGAGAGGGAGGTAAGGATGGGGCTATCACATAAATTCATGCTCGGCGTGACGGCGACGGCGCTGTTCGGGGCCGTCGCCGTTGCGGCGCCGCCGGCGGGGCAAGTCGCGAGGCTAGGCCAAGAACTGACCCCGATTGGGGCAGAAAAGGCGGGGAACACCGATGGCTCGATCCCCGCCTGGGCCGGCGGCGCGCCGAAGGCGCCCAGTGGCTGGAACGTCGGCGACCCCCGTCCTGATCCCTACAAGGGCGAGAAAAAGCTGTTCACCATCGATGCCAGCAATGTCGACAAGTACAAGGACAAGCTGCCGGAAGGACAGATCCACCTGCTGAAGACCAAGCCGGGCTATCGGATGGACATCTATCCGACCCACCGCAGTTGCGCCTTTCCCGACTGGTACTACGACCGCACCAAGGCCAATGTCGGCCGCGCCAAGATCGCCGCCAACGGCTACCAGATCGAGGATCTGGTCGGTGGCGCCGTGCCGTTCCCGATGCCGACCACCGGCGCCGAAGTCGTCTGGAACTTCAAGATGCGGTGGATGGGCATCGGCAAGATCGAGCAATACACCACCGTCTTTTCGAACAAGGGCGGCAACTTCAACCGCGTCAAACAGAAGCAGTACGTGATGACCCCGTTCGGCGACCCCAAGGTCGACGCACCGAGCGACGTCGACAGTCTCGAGTGGCAGATCTTCAACGAAGTGGTCGAGCCAACCTCGCGTGTCGGCGAGATCATCCTGGTCCTCAATTACATTGACCGGCCGAGTGGTGACGCCTGGATGTATTTCCCCGGCCAGCGCCGTGTCCGCCGCATGCCGACCTTCTCGTATGACAATCCGGTGCCCGGTTACGAGAACCTCGAAATGGTCGACCAGTACCCGATGTATGCCGGCGCCATCGACCGCTACGAGTGGAAGCTGGTCGGCAAGCAGGAGATGTACGTTCCCTACAACAACTATGAGTTCCGTGAGCGTCGTGAAGATCTGAGCGAGATCTACGGCCCCGAGTACACCAATCGTGACCTGATGCGTTACGAGCTGCATCGCGTCTGGAAGGTGGAAGGGACGGTCAAGTCCGACATGCGCCACAACGCCACCAAGCGGGTGTTCTACATCGACGAGGACAGCTGGCAGATGCTGCACGCCGATCTCTACGATGCGCAGGGCAAGCTGTGGCGGGTCCAGGAGGGGACATTGTGGATGGCCTGGGAACTGCCGGCCTGCGTGCAGCAGGAATTCGTCGGCTATGACCTCAGCGTCGACCGCTATATCGGCGAAAACGCTACTCAGGATGCGCCGGAAACCGACTGGCTCGCCGGTCGCGACGGCCGTATCAGCCAAACGAAGTTCGATCCCGGTGCCTTGCGCCGCGCCGGCGCGCGTTGATCGCCACGCAAATACAGTCAAAAAAGACAAAGGGGGGAGCTATGAAACGTCCTAATATTCGGCGCGGCTCGCCGTTCCGTTTCGGCATATTTGCGATGATCGCGGCGTCGGCGACCTTTCCCGCCACCGATGCCTTCGCCATCGACGCCGATCTCGGCGGTGGCTGGAACGTCCGCGTCGACTCCGAGGTGACCACCGGGTTTCAGGTGCGCACCCAGGATCACAGCTGCAGCATCATCGGCCGCGACAACGGCGGCTGCGCCCCGATCGGCAGCGAACTGCTCGACATGGGGTACGCGGCCGTCCCCGACTTCAATTACCTGCAGAGCGACAGTGGTAACCTGAACTATGACTCGGGCGACATCGTGTCGTGGGTCGTCAAGGGCACCCACGACCTGTCGGTCAAAGGGCCGTATAACTGGAGCGCCTTGACCCGCGTCAACTGGGTCTCGGACCTGGCCGCCGACAGTGAATCGAACTTCGGCCTGCACGGCGATGCCGATGACGCCACCGAATTCGATGTCACTCTGCTGGATGCGTGGGTGGCCAAGGGCTTCGAGTGGTTCGGGCAGGGTGCCAAGATCCGCGTCGGCAATCAGGTGGTGAGCTGGGGTGAAGACATTTTCATTCCTGGCGGCATCAATTCGATCAACGCGATCGACCTGCGGAAACTGCACACGCCGGGCACCTCGCTGAAAGAAGTGTTCATTCCGGCGCCGATGGTCTATTTGAACTCCGGCATCACCGACAATCTCAGCGGTGAGGCCTACTACCAGTTCATGTGGAATGATTTCGAGTTCGATCCGGCGGGGACCTTCTTCTCGACGGGCGATGTCGTCGGCCGCGGGAATCTTCCCGCCTTCGTATCGAGCTCGGTGGCAGGCTTCCCGCCGGGCAGCGTGCCGCCGGGGACGTTGACGGACGAACACAACCTCTCGACCGCGGTCCCGATCCCCCGCGTCGGCTCGAACAAGCCGAGCGATCAGGGGCAGTTCGGCATGACTCTCCGCTATCAGCTGGGCGATGCCGAACTCGCCGCGCACTACATCCGTTACCATGACAAGCTGCCGTTTATCAGTTTCAATGGCAGCGGGACCGATTTCACGCCGGCCAGCTTCTTTTACGACTACGGCGAATACCGTAATCTTTACGGGATCTCCGGGAATATTCCCGTGGCCACGGCGTTCGGCGATATCGTCTTCGGCGGTGAACTGTCGTACCGCCCCGAAGATTCCGTCGCCATCGACCCAACCGTCGCCCCCTCCGGCAGCCCCTATGGTCTTCCGCTCGCCGGTGTGGGCCGCGGCTATGTCGAGGAAGAAAAGTGGCAGGCGCACCTCACCGCCAACCATCTGTTCAGCCCCGATAGCCCGCTGGGCGCCTTCCAGGACATGGTGGGTGGCACCGACGGCTGGATCCTGGGCGAGGTCGTCTTCGTCAACTATCCCGGCCTGGACGAGAATGGCGGCGTCCCCTATCTGCTGCCCGACTACTCGCTGCCCGACCGTTTCTCGATGGGCTACGTCATCGAGGTCGGCATGACCTTCCCGCATATCTTGGGGACGGCCGTGAACTTCACACCGTTCGTCGACTTCATCCACGACGTGCACGGGACCAGCCCGAATGCCTTGCCCTTCGTCGAAGGCCGCAAGTCCTTGGCCCTCAACCTTGGCTTCAATTACTTGGGCACGATGAAGGCCAACCTCGTCTACGCGATGTTCATGGACGGCGGGCGGAACAACATGATGAAGGATCGTGATTTCTTCGGGGCGAGCTTCACCTATTCCTTCTGATGGTTTGGTTTGGTTTGGTTTGGTTTGGCGCGGCGCCCGGGTCCTCCCACCGGGTGTCGCGCCCCTTCGGGACGTCGAGGCGACAAGGGGTCGAGTGAACGAAAATGCTGAAGTATCTGGTAACCAGTCTTGAGACCCACCTGTTTCGCCATCGCGCATTGGTGATCGCCAGTTTTATCGCGTTGACTCTGGCGATGGGCTATTTCGCCGTGCAGCTGAAGATGTCGGCGGGCTTTGACAAGCAGCTGCCTCACGGCCACGAATACATCGAAACGTTCGAGGAATATCGTAACGACCTGTTCGGCGCCAATCGCGTCATCGTCGTCGTGCGGCCGCGCGAGGGCGATATCTGGAACGAGGCGGCCCTGCGTCGGCTCTACGACGTCACCCAGGCGGTGATGTTCCTGCCCGGCGTCGACCGCCGCACCGTGCAGTCGCTGTGGACGCCCAATACGCGGGCACTGGAGATCACCGACGAAGGCCTGCAGGCCGAGGATGTCATCGGCGGCGACGTCACCCCGGATGGGCTGACTCCCGAACGCATCGACCGAATCCGCACCAATACCGTGATCGGCGGCTATATCGGCAGCCTGGTTGCACGCGACAACTCCGGTGCGATGGTGCTGGCCGATCTGCTGGAGACTGATCCGCAGACCGGCAAGGCGCTCGACTATCTCGACCTCAACAAGCGCATCGAGCGCGAGGTCCGCGCGCAGTTCGAGGATGACCGCTTCGAGATCCAGATCATCGGCTTCGTCAAACAGATCGGCGACATTGCCGACAGCGCCACCGATGTCCTCGGCTTTTTCGCCCTGGCCTTCGTGCTCACCGCCGCCGCCGTGTACTGGTACACGCGGTCGACGCGCATGACCTTCCTGACGCTGTTCTGTTCGCTGGTGTCACTGGTGTGGCAGTTCGGCGCCCTCACTCTGCTCGGCTACGGCCTCGATCCCCTGGCCATCCTGGTGCCGTTCCTGGTTTTCGCCATCGGCGTCTCGCACGGGGTTCAACAGGTCAATGCCCTGTCAAAGGAACTTGCGCTCGGCCGCGATACCATGACGGCGGCGCGCAACGCCTTCACCGGCTTGTTGGTACCGGGAACACTGGCGCTGGTCACCGCCTTCGTCGGCTTTGCCACCCTGATCATCATTCCCGTGCCGATGATCCGCGAGTTGGGCATCACCGCCTCGATCGGCGTGGCCTTCAAGATCTTCACTAATTTGATCCTGCTGCCGGTCTGCGCGTCGTACTTCAACTTCGACGGCGCCTACGCCGGCAAGATCGAGCGTTTGCGTCAGCAGCGCGAACAATGGATGACGTTCGTGGCGCGCGTCGCCGAGCGGCGTTACGCCTTTCCGCTGGTGGCGGCGGGGATGGGGCTGCTGGCCCTGGCGGTCTGGCAGAGCCAGGGCCGCCAGCTCGGCCACGTCGCCGCCGGCGTGCCCGAGTTGCGCGATACTGCACGCTATAACCGCGACGCCACCAGCATCGCCGAAAGCTTCGACTTCGGTCTCGATGTGATGACGGTCGTCTTCGAGACACCGAAGGACGGCTGCCGCAACTACGCCATCATGAGCGCCGTCGATCGCTTCACCTGGGAATTGGCCAATGTCCCGCGGGTGATCTCGGTGGTGGCCTTGCCGACGATCGCCAAGATCGCCAACGCCGGACTCAACGAGGGCAATCCGAAGCGGGCGGCGCTGCCTTACGAGCCGCAGGCGATCACCAGCACCATCGGTTTCGCCCCCGACAATTCCGGCCTGTTCAATTCCGACTGCACCTTCCTGGCCGCCAACATCTATGTGGCCGATCATAAGGCCGAAACGATCAAGGCGGTGGTGGCGGCGGTGAAGCGCTTCCGCCAGGACAATCCCATCCCCGGCGTCACCGTGCGCCTGGCGAGCGGAAATGTCGGCATTCAGGCGGCGGTCAACGAGGTGCTCGAGGAAACCGAGCTGCCGATGATGCTGTACGTGTATGCCACGATCATTGCTCTGGTCTTGATCACCTATCGCGATTGGCGCGCCATGATTGCCTGCTGCGTGCCGCTGACCTTGTCGAGCTTCCTCGGCTACTGGTTCATGAAGACGCTGGGCATTGGGCTCACCGTGGCGACGCTGCCGGTGATGGTGCTGGCGGTCGGCATCGGTGTCGATTACGCCTTCTACATCTACAACCGCCTGCAACTGCATCTCGCCCTTGGGCTTGATATCATCTCGGCCTTCAAGCGGGCCCTGATGGAGGTGGGGGTGGCCACCATCTTCACCGCGATCACCCTCTCGATCGGCATCGCCACCTGGTCGTTCTCGGCGCTGAAGTTCCAGGCCGACATGGGGCTGCTGCTGACCTTCATGTTCATGATCAACATGGTCATGGCCATTACGTTGCTGCCGGCACTCGCGGTGGTGGTGGACTCGCTGGTGCCACGGCGCGGGCCGGTACGCGCACCGCTGTTGGCGCACTGAGGAGACGGCCGATGAAGACCATCCTTTCTGTTGCCCTGATTGCCGCCTGTGGCTTTGCCCCGCCCGCAGTGGCCGCCGAGGCCGCGGCGGCACCTACATTAGAACGCGCATACTTGGCGCCCCTGGCGCAGCAGGCGTCTTTGGTCGCGGTCGCCCGGGCGGAGGATCGTATCGTCGCCGCCGGTGATTACGGTGTCGTCCTGCTGTCCGACGATCAGGGCCGGACTTGGCGCCAGGCGCGTGAAGTGCAGGCGACGACGCTCATCACCGGCCTCGCTTTCAGCGATGCGCACAATGGTTGGGCGACGGCGCATGGCGGGCTGCTGCTGGCCACCAACGATGGTGGTGAACACTGGCGGGTTGCCCAGCGCTTTAGCCCTGAGATCACTCCGATGTCGATCGCGTTTGATGGGCGTGGCGGCGGCGTGATCGTCGGCACCTACGGATTCGCCATGCGCAGCGACGACGGCGGACGGACCTGGACAAGCACGAAAATGGACGGCGGCGATATTCCAGACCGCCACCTCAACCACGTCGTGGCGACCGGCCCTGGCCGCTTCGTCGTGGCCGCTGAAGCCGGCGCCATATTTCGTACCAGCGACGGCGGCGTGACATGGGCGCGCGATGACCTGCCGATCATAGGATCGCTGTGGACCAGCGAGGTGCTGCATGATGGCTCGCTGCTCGTCGCGGGTATGGGCGGCCGTCTGTTCCGATCGGTGGAGGACGGCTGGCATGAGCAGGATACGGGAACCGACGAATCCCTGACCGGGATCACCGAATTGCGCAACGGCAATGTCGTGGCCGTCGGCCTGGCGGGGACGATGGTGATCAGCGAGGACGGCGGCCGGACGTTCCGGCAGGTGCCACGCCCCGATCGCAGCGCTTATGCGGCGGCGGTGACCAATGATTCCGGGCAGGTGCTGGTGTTCGGTTCGTCCGGCGTCGCTGCCGTCGACGTCGGGAAATAACCCTCAAAGGTTATTCATGCCGTAAGGCGCACCGACAAGAATAGCAATAGACCAACTGCGGTTTTCAATGCCGCGCAGAGGGAGGTTGTCATGACGACCATGTTCAAATTGGAAGACCTGCGCCCCGGCAATCGGGCGTTCCTGACGTCGCCGCGCAAGCTGCTGATCGGCGGCGAGTGGGTGGACGCGGTCTCCGGCAAGACCTTCCCCGTCTATGATCCCGGCTCGGGCCACGAGATCGCGCGGGTGGCCGAAGCCGACGCCGCCGACATCGACCGTGCGGCCAAGGCGGCGCGCGCCGCCTTCGAGGACAAGGCTTGGGCGGGCATGAAGGCCTGTGATCGCGAGCGGCTGCTCAACAAGCTGGCCGACCTCATCGAGGCCAATGCCGACGAACTGGCCGAACTGGAATCCCTCGACAACGGCAAGTCGGTGATGCTGGCGCGCTATGTCGACGTCCCGGCCGCGGTCGATTTCTGCCGCTACATGGCCGGCTGGCCGACCAAGATGGAAGGCACCACCATCCCGGTGTCGGTGCCCTACATGCCCGACGGCAAGTTCTTCGCCTACACGACCCGCGAGCCGATCGGTGTCGTCGGCGCCATCATTCCGTGGAACTTCCCCCTGCTGATGGCGGCGTGGAAGATCGCGCCGGCGCTAGCCACCGGCTGCACGGTGATTCTCAAGCCGGCGGAGCAGACGCCGCTGACGGCGCTGCGCCTGGGTGAGTTGATCCTCGAAGCCGGATACCCCGCCGGCGTCGTCAACGTCTGCCCCGGCTACGGCCATACCGCCGGCGCCGCCCTGTCGGCCCACCCGGATGTCGACAAGGTGGCGTTCACCGGCTCGACCGAGGTCGGCAAGCTGATCGCGCAGGCAGCGCTGGGTAACCTCAAGAAGGTCACTCTGGAGTTGGGCGGCAAGTCGCCGGTGATCGTCTGCGACGATGCCGATCTCGAAACCGCGATCCCCGGCGCCGCCATGGCCATCTTCTTCAACCAGGGCCAGGTGTGCACGGCGGGATCGCGCCTCTATGTCCACGAGTCGATCTTCGACAAGGTCGTGGCCGGCGTCGCCGAGGTGGCCAAGTCGTTCCAGATCGGCCACGGCCTGCAACAGACGACACAGATGGGGCCACTGGTCTCGGAGGAACAGGCCAAGCGCGTGTGCAGCTACATCGAGGAGGGCCTCAAGGCCGGCGCTCGCGCCGTCGCCGGCGGCCGCCGCCTCGATCAACCCGGGTATTATGTCGAGCCGACGGTGCTGGTCGACACGCGCCCCGACATGAAGGTGGTGCGGGAAGAAATCTTCGGGCCCGTGGTGGTCGCCATGCCCTTCGCCGATCTCGATGCGGTGGTGCGCGAAGCCAACAACAGCATCTATGGCCTCGGCGCCAGCATCTGGACCAAGGACATCTCGAAGATGCACCGCCTGGCCCCGGCGCTCAAGGCGGGCACGGTTTGGGTCAACTGCCACAGCCTCGTCGACTCGGCCATGCCGTTCGGCGGCTTCAAGCAGTCGGGCTGGGGCCGCGAACTGGGCAAGGCGGCGCTCGAAGCGTATACCGAAACCAAGTCCGTCTGTGCGGCGGTCTAAGTAGCGGGGGATGGGGGACATGATCCGCTTGGCACGCAGGCTTTCGGGGCCATTGCTCGCGTCATTCCTGGCCAGTAGCCCGGCTTGGGCCGCGGTGGACGCCACAGCGGTCCTCAACGCGAAGTGCGCGAGTTGCCACGAACGCGAGGATGCCGGCGGACTGTCTCGCATCAGCGAGCAGCGCAAGACGCCCGAAGGATGGTTGATGACGCTGCGGCGCATGCAGATGTGGCACGGTCTGCGCCTGACCGAGGAGGAGGAGAAGGTGCTGGTCAAGCACCTCGCCGACACCCAAGGTCTGGCGCCGGCCGAGGCCGCGCCGTTCCGCTATGTGCTCGAACGGCGGCCGGGCGTGGTCGAGACTCCCGACGACGCCGAACTGGCCACCTTCTGCGGGCGATGCCACACTTACGCCCGGGTCGGCCTGCAGCGCCGCGATCGCGAGGATTGGACCAAGCTGGTTCATATGCATCTGGGCCAGTGGCCGACGATCGAATACCAGGCGATGGCGCGGGACCGGCAGTGGTTCAAGCTGGCCACCACCGAAATCGCCGCCAAGCTCGGGCAGAAATGGCCGCTGCAGACGCCGGCGTGGACGGAGTGGCGCCATACCAAGCCGCACGACCTGTCGGGGACGTGGCGTATTGCCGGTCAGCGGCCGGGCAAGGGGCAGTACGACGGCCAAATGACCGTCAAGCGGACGGGCACCGACGAGTATGCGGTGACGATGGACGTCACCTATGCCGACGGCAGCAAGGCGAGCGGCAAGGGCAGCGCCATCGTCTACACTGGCTATGAATGGCGCGGCACGGTGGACCTGGGCGGCAAGGACATCCGCCAAGTATTCACCGTGGATGCGGACGGACGGGGCTTGTCGGGGCGTTGGTTCGACGATGTTGAGAATGCCGTCGGCGGTGACCTCGATGGCGTTCGCGCCGAGCGTCAGGCTATCCTGGCAGTGCAGCCGCCCTATCTGAAGGTGGGTGAAACGACGCGCGTCACCATTGTCGGCGCTGGCCTCGAGGGCGAGGTGGCATTGGGCGGGGCGAAGGTGATCAAGACCGTTGCCGCCGGACCCGATCGCGTCATCGTCGAGGCGCGCGTCGATGCGAGCGCCACCGTCGGACCTTGCGCGGTTTCGGTTGGCGGTACCCGGAGCGAGGACGCCGTGATCGTCTACGACAAGGTTGCGGCCGTGCGCGTCGAGCCATCCGTGGACATTGCCCGCCTGGGCGGGGGCGGCGGGCCAATCCCGCACCAGCCGGCGCAGTTCCAGGCGGTCGGCTACATGGCAGGCGCCGACGGCAAAGCGGGCTCTGACGACGACGTGCGGATCGGGGTCATGCCCGCCATCTGGTCGGCGGCCAACTACGATGCCTTCGCCGAAGAGCTGGACGACGTGAAGTACGTGGGCGTGCTCGAGGCCAACGGCTTGTTCCGCCCCGCCGATGCCGGCATCAATCCGGCGCGCGGCGAATTGCTCAACAACAACGGGCAATTGACGGTCAAGGCGACGGTGAAGGACGGCGCGGCCGAGGTGGAGGGAACGGCGCGGCTGATCGTCGTGCCCCAGCGCTGGAACAATCCCCCAATCCTGTAGAGGCGATGATGACGGCGTTGCGGGTGAGGACGGCGGATTTCGAGGAGATCGCGCTCGGTGACAGGAATGTGTTGTTCCATGTGCCGACGACGAGCCTGTTCGAACTGGACGGGGCTGGCCGTTCGGTGTTGCAGTTGTTGCGCCAGGGCTGTGTGCCCGAGCAACTGGTCGGCGCGTTGAACGGGCGGCATGCGCCGGAGGCGGTACAGGAAGCACTGGGTGAGCTGGCCCATCTCGGCCTGCTCGCCGAGCGGCCGGCGCACCGTGTGCCGGTGCCCAACCATGGCTTGAGCACCCTAGTGGTGAACGTCACCACCGGCTGCAATCTCGCCTGTACCTACTGCTACAAGGAAGACCTGCAGACGGCGGCCACGGCGAGCCGCTTGTCCATCGAAGCGGGGCAGGCGGCCGTCGAGCTGCTCCTGCGCGAATCCGGGGCGCGGCGACGCATCAATCTCACGTTCTTCGGTGGCGAGCCGCTGACCAATCTACCGGTGATCCGTGCCGTCGTCGATTACGCCGACCGCCGTGCCGCCGAGTGCGGCAAGCAGGTGGACTATTCGATGACCACCAACGGCCTGATGCTCGACGACGCGGTGATCGAATGGCTTGATTCGCACCGCTTCGGCCTGACGGTCAGCATCGACGGCCCGGTTGATGTGCATGACCGCAACCGCCGCACCCCCGGTGGACGCGGCAGTTACGAGGCACTGGTGCCCAAGGTACGGCGATTGCTCGATCGCTACCGGTCGCGACCGGTCGGCGCCCGCGTCACCGTCACCGCCGGCGCCACGGATGTCTTGGCCATTCACCGCCACCTCAAGGACGAGCTTGGTTTTGCCGAGGTCGGCTTCGCCCCGGTCACGGCAGGCCTGCCCGCCGGGCACTGCATGGGCGACGGTGAGACCGACACCTTCTTCGAGGGCCTGAAGGCGCTTGGCCGTCGCTGGCTGGACGAGGCGCGACAGGGGCGGGACATCGGTTTCTCGAACCTGTCGCAGTTGATTCGGGTCCTGCACGAGGGCGCCAGCAAGCGCGTTGCCTGCGGTGCCGGGGTCTCTCTGCTCGCCGTCGACACCGAAGGCCAACTGCAGCTATGTCACCGCTTCACCGGCTCGGGCCTTGGCGGTTTCGGCGATGTCGACAGCGGCATCGATCACGCGGCGGTCGAGACCTTCATCGACGGGGCGCAGGCCAGGACCGAGGGCGAGTGCGCCTCATGCTGGGTCCGTCATCTCTGCGCCGGCGGCTGCTATCACGAGGCCTACGCCCGCCACGGCGATCCGATGCACATCACCGACCATTATTGTGAACTCATGCGCGAATGGGTCCGATTCGGCGTCGGCATCTACCTCGACCTTATGGACGCGAACCCCAAGTTCCTGCGTCACAGTTCCGTTTCCGGGAGGACGGTATGAAGCACGTCAAGCCGATCAATGAGAAGGCCAACCGCATCGAACAGGCCGCCGCGGAAGGCAAGGTCGAGGAAGTGCAGGTGATGCAGGTGGTTGCCGGCTGCACCTCGACCCTCGACCCCGGCTGGGAGGTCGATCCGTTCGGCGGTGTTGCGGCCTTGTGCCAGCCGATGGAAGCCGATCTGTACGGCTGCTCCGATCCGTGCTGGTGGCCGGCACAGGTGCCCGACACCATCAACACTTATCCCGAGTGGAGCAGCGAGACGCCTTCGGTGCAACGCGACTGGCGCAATCTGCAGAGCGTGTTCCCGAAGAAGTGACGCCGAAGGCGAGGAGGGGGTTCATGAAAAAATTGTTTCTTGCCGCGCTGCTGCTCGGTGCCGGTATGGCCGCCCAAGGCGCAGCAGCCAAGGAATACATCCTGACCGCAGTCAAGCCGAACCGGCTGGTGCTGGTCGACGCGGCGGCGCGCAAGGTCGAGCGTACCTATGATCTACCCGGCGGCGGCGGTATCCTGGGCATTGTGACGTCGCCGGACGGCAAGATCGCCTATGCCACCACCAACCACTGGGGCAGCCTGGTCGGCATCGATCTGGACAGCGGCAAGGAGGTTTTCCGCGCGGATTTCTCCGACGGCGACCTGCGGGTGCGCAATACGTTCGGCCTGGAAATCAGCCCCGACGGCCGCGAGCTGTTCGTCATGCAATCACCGGTGCGCCTGGGACTCGGTGAGTACGAGGTGCAGGACGTGCGCATCGCCGTCTATCGCGCCGACGGTGGCCTCGACGCCCAACCGGTGCGGTTCCTGCCGGTGCCGCGGCGCACCACCACCCTGCTGTTCTCCGCCGATGGCAAGAAGCTGTACTGCGTCAACTGGGATATCGTCGCCATCGACCCTCAGGACGGCAAGGTGCTGGAGACGCACAAGGTGGCCAATTGGGAGCGCCCCGGCTATGCGCCGCCCGACGTGTTCGGGGTGTGGAATCAATACGAGCAGGCCAAGGTTTATATCAACCCGTACTTCACCGCCCGCACCGACGTGCCGCCGACCGATCCGTCGGCGATGAAGACGGGGATGATGACGCTCGACTTGAAGACCGGCGAATTCGAGATGGCCGATTTCGAGAACTCGAGCGCCATCATTTTTTCCTCGGTCGTAAACCCCGCCAAGCCCACGGAAAGCTTTTCGGTCTACACGCAGTTGAGCAAGACTGACCTTGCCGAAGACAAGTTGGTGAAGCGCGTGCAACTGCCGCACACCTACTACGCCATCAACATTTCCGGCGATGGGAAGGAAGTATACGTGGCGGGCACCATGGATGACATCGGCGTCTATTCGACGGAGACGATGGAGCGCATCGGCGAGATCAAGATGCCGGGTGGCGCCGATATGGGCAGCAGCTGGATACGTATGGTCCAACGCTGATCCATGGACGAGCGCGCGGGATTCCGCTGGCTGTTCGGTCTGGTCGGCCCCCATCGGGGCCGACTCTGCCTGGTGGTAGCCCTATCGATCGTCGCCTCCGGGCTGGCGCTGGCCCAACCTTACGTTACCAAGCTGATCATCGATGACGGCCTGCTGGCCGGCCGCCTCGATCTGGTGGCTTGGCTGTCCTTTGCCCTTCTCGCTGCTGGTGTCGCCGCGGCGCTGTTGGGCGCGGTGAACCGCTGGCACTACGTCACCCTGTCGGGCCACGTGCTGTTCGCCCTGCGCGAGCACCTGTTCGCACACCTGCAGCGCCTGTCGCCGGCTTTCTTCGCCCGGCGGGCGCGCGGCGACATATTGACCCGCCTTGACGGGGACGTGGCCGAGTTGCAGCGTTTCGCCGTCGACACCCTGCTGGCCGCCGTCAATGCCGTATTGGTCCTGGCCGGGGCGCTTGCGGTGATGCTGGTGCTGAGCCCGCTGCTGACAGCGCTGACCTTCGTGGCACTCCCCGCGCAGGTGCTGGTGCTTACCGTGCTGCGGCCACGGATCGAGCGCCAGACGCGCGCCTTGCGCGAGCGTAGCGGTGAGCTCACCGGCTTCATCGTCGAGAATTTGGGCCTGATGAAGCTGGTGCAGGCCTCGGGCGCCGAGCGTCGCGAGCAGGACCGTCTGCGCGCCCTGAATCGCGATTTCCTCGGCGACCTGCGCCGCCTCGAGATGACCGGCCAAGCCGGTGCGGCGCTGCCCGGGCTGCTGGGCGGGCTGGCGACCACCGCGGTGTTCCTGGTCGGCGGCTCGCTCGTGCTCGACGGAACCCTGACCATCGGCACCCTCATCGCCTTCACCGCATACCTCGCCCGCGCGGCGGGGCCGGTCAACACGCTGCTGGGGCTGTGGGTCGCGCAGAAACGGGCGCGCGTCAGCCTGAGGCGAGTCATCGACCTGCTGGCGCAGGTTCCGGACGTTGTCGAACCCGCCCGACCGCGCGCGCTGGCGAGAGAAGCCGGCGGCGAGATCCGCATCGAGGGCGTGCGCTTCGCCTTTGACCGGCGTTTGATTCTGAATGGACTCGACACCCGTGTTCGCGGCGGCGACAAGATCGGCATCATCGGCATGTCCGGCGTCGGCAAGTCGACGCTGATCGATCTGCTGCATCGCCATTACGATCCGCAAGCGGGGCGCATTCTCTTGGATGGGGTCGATCTGCGCGACTTGGCCTTGAAAGATTTGCGGCGGCATGTCGCCGTCGTCGGCCAGGATGCGCTGCTGATCAGCGGCACGGTGGCCGACAACATCCGTTACGCCGCGCCTCTGGCCAGCCAGTCGGCCGTGGAACGCGCGGCGACGTTGGCACGGATCGGCGATCTGGGCCTGGATGCACAGGTGGGCGAGCACGGCACCGCCGTCTCCGGCGGCCAGAGGCAGCGGATTGCCATCGCGCGCGCCATCCTGCAGGACCCGCTGGTGCTGATCCTCGACGAAGCCACGGCGGCCGTCGATGGCATCACCGAGCGACATATCCTCGACGACATCGATCGCTTGTTCGCGGGCCGCACCCGTATCGTCATCTCGCATCATGCGGCGGCGCTGACCCACGTCGATTCCTTGCTGGTGCTGCGCCCGGACGGCCTGGAGCCGGCGGCGTGACGGTGCGCATCGGCATCATCGACAGTGGCGCCGGGGAGGGGGTGGCCGCGGCTGCCGCGCGTTTCGTCGTCGACTCGGATGGGGCGGTGGACGTGCTGCCGGCGCGCGCGGA
The DNA here is from genome assembly GCA_036675815.1 of Rhodospirillaceae bacterium. Taxonomy (GTDB): domain Bacteria; phylum Pseudomonadota; class Alphaproteobacteria; order Rhodospirillales; family Magnetospirillaceae; genus JAKFEE01. The sequence continues at coordinate 249,401 of JAKFEE010000022.1, read as the reverse complement.
TCGCCTGGGCCACGGTACGGCGGTGGCCGAATTGATCCTGCGCCGGGCGCCGACAGCCCTGCTCTACGTCGCCCAGGTCTTCGACAAGCGCGGCTTGGCCACGCCGCTGACCGTCGCCGCCGGGCTGAATTGGCTGGTGGGGCGGGGGGTGAGGCTGGTGAACATGAGCCTTGGCCTCACCGAGGACCGCGAGCCGCTACGCCAGGCCTGCGCGCAAGCGGTGGCGGCGGGGGTGCTTATTGTCGCCTCGGTGCCGGCCATGGGGCCGCAGGTCTATCCCGCGGCCTATCCGGGACTCGTGCGCGTGACCGGCGACGGCCGTTGCCGCGGTGATCAGGTGGCGGCGATCTGCAGCGATCGCGCCGACTTGGGCGCCGATCCTGCATTCCACGCCCGCGCCGGTGGGAACATCGCCGGGGCCAGCGTGGCGGCGGCGCGTATTACGGGGGCACTGGCCGCCACTCTTATCGTCAACCCCGAGGCCGATCCCAATCGACTGGTGCAAGAGCTGATGGCTCGCGCGCATCATCATGGGCCACAGCGGGCGGCGTGGCATGGTTGAGCTCGCAGGTGCCTTGGTGCTGGCTTCGGCGTTCATTGGCATCGGCGGCGGCTGGGAACGTGTGGCGTTAGCCTTGGCCCTGCCACTGTTGGTCCACCCACGCACCACCTGGATGGCCGCAACGCTTCTCATGGCGTCGTTGCTGGCCCTCGCCGGTCATCTGCTGCTCGATCACGCGGCCTATCGCCTGGTATGGCTGTACGGCGCCGCCGACGCGCCGTGGTATCTGCGGTTAGGCGGGCTATGGGCCGGGGACGAAGCGACGCTGCTGGTCCTGGCTGCCGGCTGCGCTGCCGCGGCGCCGATGCTGGACCGCCAGGATCGTTGGGCCGGGCGCGGTGCCGCGATCGTCGCCGGATTGTTCCTGACCGGCGCCCTGGTATGGAACCCGTTTGTCCAAGCCCCGGCGAGCGTCAGGCCGGCGGCCAATCCGCACCTGCAGACGGTGTGGATGGCGGTGCATCCACCTCTGGTCCTGGCCGGATATGTCCTCGTCCTGGCCCCCATCGGTGCGGCGGTGGCTGCCGTCGCGCGGCGGCCGAATGCGTGGGCCGAGATCGCCGCACGCACCACCCGCTCGGCGTGGCTGCTGCTCAGCCTTGGCCTGATTACCGGCATGGCGTGGGCCTACGAGGACTTCACCTTCGGCCCGCTATGGCATTGGGACCCGGTGCAGAGTGCGGTCTTCGCCGTGTGGGCGTTGACTTGTGCCCATCTGCACTGTCTGCACGCCTATCGATCGAGCGAAGGCCGCATGCTCGCGCTATGGCATCCGCTGCTGGCGTTGCTGGCGGCGCTGGCCGTATTCGTCACGATGGCTGCGACGCGCCATCCGCAGCTTGCCTCGTCGCACCGCTACGTCGGCGAGACCTCTCTGCCGTTGCTCGTGATGGGAGCCGCGGCGCTCATGCTGATGACAGGATGGGCCATCGCGGCCCGATATGCGCGTGGCGCCTCGCATTTCCGACTTGGAACCGGCAGCGTCGTATTGACGGCGGCCATTGCCGGTCTCGCTTTCACGGCGTTCATTGCGTTGGGCGAACTGGGTGCCGCGACCGTGGCGCAGACTCTCGGTATCGAGAAAGCCGCCGCCGCCATGCCGTACTACGAGATGCTGGCGCGATGGTCGTCGTCGGCCGAGCTGGTGGCGCTCAATGCGGCCTTTGCGCGCTGGGAGCCCGACCCGACGGCGATCAACGCGGCGGCGTTGCCGGTGGTCGGCGCGCTGGCGCTGTTGGCGGGGCATACCCTGTTGCCGCTGCGCAGGTTGGGTCTGCGCCGGGCCATCACCACCGCCATGGGGGTGGCGGCGTTGGCCAGCGCCGAACTAGGCGGAGTGCTGCAAGCCGCGTATGCCGGCCGCGGCATGACAGCCTCGGCGACGGTCGCGGCTCTGCCCTGGTTGGATGCCGTGCTGGTGACGCTCGGATATGTCGCCCTGGCCGGGGCCGCGCGTGCCGGAACGGGGTGTTGGCGGCTTCGCCATCAGCCCCTCGACTCGGTGCGGCGGATGCTGGTCGGGCTCGCCCACACCGGCGCCGCCATTGGACTCGCTGCCCTGCTGCTGGCCACGGTTCTCGACAGTTACGCCCAGAGGATGCTGCGCTGGCCCGACGACTTCGACCGGCCGTTGTCCTTGGCAGACGGTATCAGCGTCACCGTCGGCCGCGGCGAGGTCGCTTGGTCGTCCACGGAGGCCAGCGGCGCCGGCAACGTTGGGTACGTCGATGCCGTCTCCGCCGCGGAGCGCGGCCCGGTCCGGATCATGTGCGAGATCCTCGACTACCGTTATGCGCGGTTCGCCGGCGGTTCGGCGCAAATGATCACCCCGCACATCGACCGCGATCTGTGGCGGGACGTACAGGTGTGGGTAGGCACGGCCGATCCGACCGCGGCCACGGCCGAGATTCCGCTGGTGGTCAAGGTCTACCCGATGGTGACCTGGGTATGGCTGGGCTTCGCCACCGCGGTGCTGGCCGCTGCCGGCATGGCCATTCTCGACTGGCGGATCATCCCCCAACGGAAGGGCAAGAAGGAAGAACTGGCATGACCGTGCAGGAGAAGATCGAAGGCGCCAGCGCCGCCGTGGTCACAGCGCTCTCGCTGGTAGACGTGCGCGCCGTGGACGAAGCGCTCGGGCGCCAGCCGCTCGACCGCCTTCATTTCGGCAACGAGTTCTGCGAAACGCTGCTGCCGTCGCCCGGCCACGTGGCGGCGGCCATTGCCGCAGCCGAGCGCCGCGGCCTCGGTTTCGCCCTGGTGACACCGATGCTGTCCGACGGCACATTGGAGCGGCTGCGACCCTTGTTGCCGATGCTGCCCGACGGCGCCGAGGTGATCGCCAACGACTGGGGCACCTTGCATCTGTTGCGGCGCGCTCATCCGCGGCTGGTGCCGGTGGCCGGGCGCCTGATGTGCAAAATGGTCAAGGATCCGCGGCTACCCTCGGCAGAATGGGCAAGACTCTATCCTCACGGCATCCACTCGCGGGCGTTTGGCAAGCTCCTGGCCAGCCTGGGAGTCGCGCGCATCGAGATGGACGTGCCGCCCTTCGCCGCAGCCGCGGATTTTCGCTCGCGCACCATGCGCGTGTCGGTCCACGCACCCTATGGCTATTCGGTGAAGGGGCGCGCCTGCCGCATCGGCTCTCTGCACCAGCCGGACGGGGAAAAATTCAGTACCGGTCATCGCTGCCGCAAGGAGTGCCTGACCTACGTGGCCGATTTGTCGCGGCCGACCACTGGCACCGTCGACCTCGCCACCTTCCAGCGCGGCAATACCGTCTTCTACCGGCACTCTCCGGCGATGACTTCGGTCGTGCAGGAGGCGCTGGCCCAAGGCTGGATCGACCGCATCATCGTCTCGGGAGACTGGAATGAAAATCGTTGCGCCCATCAGTAGCCCCGACGAGGTGGTGCCCTTGGCCGAGGCCGGCGCCGACGAATTCTACTGCGGCATCGTGCCGAGGGAATGGTCCGAACGGTTCAACAACTCGGGCGTCAACAGGCGCATCTTCGGCAATCTGTCGACGTTCGAGCAACTGTCGACCGCCATCGAGCAGGCCCACCGGCGTGAGCGCAGTGTATCGCTGGTGCTCAATGCACCGCACTATTCCGAGGAACACATGGTGGCGTTGCTGGAGCTTTCGGCACGTTTCGCCGATCTGGGCGGCGATGCGCTGATCGTCGGCGATGCCGGGTTGCTGGCGTTGCTGGCCGAAGAAGGGCCGCATATACGCCTGCACGTCAGTTCGCTGCTGGCCTGTCGCAACGCCGAGGCCGCGGCTTTCTATGGCGGCTTGGGTGCCCGGCGCGTCATCTTCCCGCGCGACGTCACCCTGGCGGAGATGGCCGGCGTCGCCGCCGCCAACCCCGACTTGGAGTTCGAGGCCTTCGTGCTCAACGACGGTTGCGTCTTCGAGGAAGGGACCTGCCACACCATTCATTTGCCGGGACGACTGGGCGGCCCGATCTGCCTGGACCGCTACGGCAACAGCTATGCACGCGCCGACGGCGCCAAGCTCTCGGCCGCGGAATCGGAGGCCCTGGCGGCAAACGACGCCCGCTACGAGGAGTGGCTGTGGTACCGCTTCGGCTGCGGGTTCTCGGTGACGGAGGAGGGCTATCCCTTCGGCCCCTGCGGCCTATGCGCCGTACCAGAGATGGCCGAGCATCGGCTGTCGGCGATCAAGATCGCCGGCCGCGAGGCGGCGCTGCCGCGCAAGCTGAAGAGCGTCGAGATGGTGCGCAGGGTGCGCGACGCCATGGCTGCGGGCGGCGACGCCGTGTCCTTGGCCCGCGGAATACGCCGCCGGCCCGACCTCTGCGACAGCGGCTACATGTGCTACTACCGCGAGGTCCTCACGCGGCCGGCGCCGACACTCTGACCTACGTGCGATTGCACGGCGAACCGACATTCCATAGAGTGGGGGAAAGCGGTGAAAAAAAACCGCCATCCAAGAAAGCGAAACCACATAGGGGGAGGGATGCGGGGCCCCGACGCGGGGATTCGCCACGGCGTCTCCACTGCTTCCGACACCGGGCAAGCGGTGCGCGAGCTTCTGGATGCCATCGCGCAGCCGGACGTCGGCTTCGCCACCGTGTTCTGCTCGCCCCGCCACGACCTGCGGCTGATCGCGAACGAACTGTCGGGGCGCATGCCCGGGGCAAACGTCGTCGGCTGCACCACCGCCGGCGAGGTATCGGCCGAGGGCTATACCGACGGCGCCATTGCCGGCGTCAGTATCGCCGGCGATGCGTGCTTCTCGGCGTCACGGCTGATCCCTCAAATTTCGGCGTTTCACGGCTCGGATGGCCGTGATGCCGCCACCGCGCTGATCCAGGAGATCAAGCGCATGGGCGGCCAGCCGTCGCCGCTGACCACCTTCGGTTTTCTGTTGGTCGATGGTATGGCCTTCGTCGAGGAGCAGGTCACCAGCGCCATCAGCACGTCTCTGGGAACCCTCCCACTGTTCGGCGGGTCGGCGGGCGACGATCGCCAGCATCGTGAAACCCTGGTCTATTGCGATGGGGCGTTCCACGCCGATGCGGCGGTGCTGACGCTGGTCTACACCAATCGGCCGTTCAAGGTGTTCTCGACCCAGCATTTCGTCGGGACCGAGCAACAGGCGATCGTCACTGCCGCCGATCCCGCCCGCCGATCGATAATCGAGCTCAATGGCGAGAGCGCCGCCGTCGAGTATGCGCGGCTGCTCGGCCAGGACATTGACCGACTGCGCGCCGACCAGAGCCTGCTGCCGCCGCTCGTCGTCCGCATCGGGGGCGCCTACTATGCGCGGAGCATCGAGCGGATCAACGCCGACAACACGCTGACGCTTGCCTGTGCCATCGACGAAGGCGTGCCACTGTCGATCGGCCGCAATACGGGGATGGTGGCGAATCTCGAGCGCGTCTTTGACGACGTTCGCCGCACTGTCGGCCCGCCGCAGGTGGTGATCGGTGCCGATTGCTGTATGCGCAAGGCCGAAGCCGTCGGACTGGACCGCGACATGCGGCGGCTGTTCGACCTAAACCATGTCGTCGGGTTCTCCGCTTATGGCGAGCAGATCAACGCGATGCACGTCAATCACACCTTCACCGGCGTCGCCATCGGCGCCGGGATGGAGACGGTGAAGATCGCTGCACCGCCGCCAACCGAGGAAAGCCAGGTCGAGCGCCTCAGCCAGGAAAACACGAAGCTGCGCAAGACGGTGCGGGTGCTGTTGCAACGCCTGGAGCGCAGCATGAACGTGCCGGGCGACACCTTCAGCCTGTTCCAGAACACGGTTCTGCTGGAAGAGACCGTGCGCAAGCGCACAGCCGATCTGGCAGAGTTGAACCAGCAGCTCAATCGCGAGCTGTTCAAGCGCCGTGAGATCGAGGCCGCCCTGTTGCAGGCGAAGGCCGAGGCCGACCGCGCCAACGCGAGCAAGACCCAGTTCCTCGCCGCCATCAGCCACGACCTGCAGCAGCCGCTGAACGCGGCCCGGCTGTTGCTGGGGGCGCTGTCGGAGGAACGCCTTTCCGCAGGCGGACGCGGCCTCGTCGGGCGTATCGAGGGGGCGCTGGAGACGGCCGAGGAGATGCTGGGCGACTTTCTCGATGTGGCGAAGCTGGAATCAGGGGCCGTTGCGCATCAGGAAAGTGACTTCGCCATCGGACCGCTGCTCAATCAGTTGGCGGCGGAGTACCAACCGCAAGCCCGTCGTCGTGAACTCGCCCTCAAAGTCGTTTCATCCACGGCGGTCGCGCGCACCGACCGCCAGCTGTTTCAGCGCATCTTGCGCAATCTTCTGGGCAATGCCATCCGCTACACCAGCGAGGGGCGGGTGCTCGTGGGCTGCCGCCGGCGCGGCCACCGCCTGTTCATCGAGGTGTGGGACACCGGCGCCGGCATTCCCGATACCAAGCTCAAGGACATCTTTCGGCCCTTCTACCAGTTGAACAACCCCGCGCGCGGCGAACGCGGCTCTGGACTTGGCCTGACGATCGTCGAGCGTTTGTGCCAGTTCCTCGGGCTCGAGCTCGAATTCCGCTCACAAGAGGGGCGGGGCTCGGTGTTCCGTGTCGGAGTCCCTTATGGCGTCGCCTCGCGCGCCGCCACCCTGGCCTTTGGTTACGAGGCCGACCCGGCGCCTTCGTCGTTGCTTGCGGGCAAGCGCGTGCTGGCAATCGATGACGATCCTAATTCGTTGGACAGCCTCTTGGTGATCCTGACGGCGTGGCGTTGTCAGCCGGTTGCCGCCAAGAATTTTGACGAGGCGCTGGCGCATCTCGAACCGCCGCCCGATTTGTGCATCGTCGACTATCACCTGGGCGGCGGGTTGTCAGGGTTGGACATGCTGCGCGAGATCGAGGCGCATATCCCGCGCGCGCCACGCGCCGTGGTGATAAGCGCCGATCGTTCGCCCGATCTGCGTGCCGCGGTACGCCGCCGCGGTTTCGAATTGCTGCACAAGCCGGTCAAGCCGGCGCGTCTGCGTTCGGTGATGACCTATCTTTTGTGCGTCCCGCAGAACCAGTCGACCCCGATCAAGTGACGGTTCCCCGCAGGGCTTCCGCTCGCGTCGGCTGCGTCCTATGCTCGGCCTCGGAGGTGAGGGGATGCGGGTTCTGGTGACCGGCGCCGGCGGGTTCGTCGGCCGGGCTCTGTGCGCGGCACTGACGGCGCGCGGCATGTCGGTGGTGGCCACAGGCCGCAAGCCGCCGGCGGCTTTGCCCGGAGTCGTTCCCGTCGGCGTGGGTGACCTCGACGGCGCCACCGACTGGACCGAGGCATTGGCCGGGGTCGAGCGTGTCGTCCATCTGGCGGCGCGCACGCATGTCACGCGTGAGACGGCCGGCGACACTCTGTCCGCTTACCGGCGCATCAATGCGGGCGGTACTCGCCGGCTGGCGGAGCAGGCGGCGCAGGCGGGGATCGCACGCCTGCTGTTCGTCAGTTCCATCAAGGTCAACGGCAACGCTACCGGCAACAAGCCGTTCATCGAAGATGGCGCGCCCCGCTTCGACGACGCTTATGGACGGTCAAAATGGGAAGCCGAGCAGGCCCTGTGGCAGGTGGCCAAGGGTTCGCCGCTGGCCGCCACCGTTCTGCGGCCGCCCCTGGTCTACGGGCCGGGAGTGAAGGGCAATTTCCTGGCCCTCCTCAAGGCCTGCAGCAGGCGATGGCCGCTGCCGCTGGACGGCATCGGCAATCGCCGTAGCCTGATCGGCCTGACCAACCTCGTCGATGCGATTGTTGCCGCCTTGATGCACCCTGCAGCCGGCGGGCGAACCTATCTGGTTCGCGACGGGGAGGAGTTGTCGACGAGCGCACTGATCCGCCGCATCTCAGCGGCACTGGGGGTGGCGCCGAGGCTTTGGCCGGCGCCCCAGGGCTTGCTGCGCCTGGGCGCCAGCGCGACCGGCCACTCGGAGGCTGCCAAACGCCTGCTGGATAGCCTGGAGATCGACGATTCGCGCATCCGCCACGAACTGGGCTGGTCGCCGCCTTGCAGCGTCGACGAGGAATTGGCCGCGACGGCGCGCTGGTTTCTCGCGCCCCGATGACCTGCTATACCGGTCGGCCAGCGTTGTGGAGCCAGTGAGCCAATGTGCGGGATTGCGGGGTTCGTCGGGGATCAGTGGCGCAGCCGGGACGACCTCCGCGCGATCGCGGCGGCGATGGCGGCCACGCTCGAGCACCGCGGCCCGGACGACGGCGGCGTGTGGCATGATGTCGAATCCGGCACCGCTCTGGCGCATCGTCGTCTTTCCATCGTCGATCTGTCGCCGGCCGGCCATCAGCCGATGGTGTCGGCCGACGGCCGCTGGGTGATCGCCTATAACGGCGAGGCCTATAATGCTGCCGAACTGCGCCACGAACTGCCGGCAGTAGCCTGGCGCGGCCATTCCGATACCGAGGTCATTGTCGAGAGCTGCGCCGCCTGGGGCGTCGCCGCAACGGTGGGGCGCCTCATCGGCATGTTTGCATTCGCCGCCTGGGATACCCGCGAGCGCACGCTGTGGCTGGTGCGCGACCGCCTGGGTATCAAGCCGCTCTACTGGGGGCTGCTGGGCGGAGCCTTGCTGTTTGGCTCGGAGTTGAAGGCCCTCAAGGCCCATCCGGCCTTTGTTGGCGACATCGACCGCCGCGCGCTGACCGCCTTCATGCGGCGCAGCTACGTACCTGGACCGCAGTCCATCTATACCGGAATCCACAAGCTGGCGCCGGGAACCATCCTATCGTTCCCGTGGCGAGGCCAGCCGCGGATCGAGCGCTATTGGGATCTGCGACGGATTGCACGCCGCGGCATGGCGGCGCCAATCGACTGGTCGGACGAGGAAGCCGTGGAGCGGCTGGAAGGACTTCTGAGCGACGTCGTGCGGCGGCGTATGGTGGCTGACGTGCCGCTGGGAGCGTTCCTTTCCGGTGGCATCGACTCGTCGGCCGTGGTTGCATTGATGCAAAAGGCAAGCCCGCGACCGATCAGGACCTTCACCATCGGCTTTCGCGAAGACGGCTACGACGAGGCCCACCATGCCAAGGCCGTCGCGGCGCATCTGGGAACCGACCATACGGAGCTCTATCTGGATGCCCGGCAAGCCCTGGAGGTGATTCCGAGCCTGCCGCACTGGTACGATGAGCCCTTTGCCGATGCCTCGCAGATCCCGACCTTGCTGGTGTCGCAGTTGACGCGCCGTCATGTCACCGTAGCCCTGTCGGGCGATGGTGGCGACGAGTTGTTCGCCGGTTACAATCGGCACGTGTTGGCGGCATCGCTGCCGGGCGCGCTGCAACGCCTGCCGGTATGGGCGCGGCGAGCCGCCGCTGCGGCCATCCGCGCCACACCGCCGGCGGTTTGGTCGCGGTTGTGCGCGCCCCTACCCGCACGGTGGAAGCCGGCCCAACCGGGCGACAAAATGGCCAAGCTGGCCGATGTGATGCCGCTCGATGCCGACGGGCTGTACCTGCAATTGATCTCACAATGGCCGCGGCCGACCGATGTCGTAAGCGACGGCAGCGAGGTGGGCGACGTCGTGTTCGACCCCACGGTGGCCGGCGACGTGCCCGGCTTGTCCGAGCGCATGCAGTTGCTCGATTCGCTGACCTATCTTCCAGACGACATCCTCACCAAGGTCGATCGCGCTTCGATGGCGGTTTCCCTGGAGGCGCGGGTGCCGCTGCTCGATCACCGCCTCGTGGAGTTTGCCTGGCAGCTGCCACGACGCTTCCGCATCCGCAACGGCCAGGGCAAGTGGCTGTTGCGACAGGTGCTCTACCGCCATGTGCCGCCACAACTCGTCGATCGGCCAAAGATGGGTTTTGCCGTGCCGATCGATGCCTGGCTACGCGGCCCCCTGCGCGACTGGGCGGAAGACCTGCTGGACGCCGGCCGCCTCGCGTGCGAGGGCTATCTCAGGCCCGAGTCGCTCCGCCAGGCATGGGACGAGCATCTGTCGGGCCGGCGCAACTGGCAGTATCGCCTGTGGAACGCCTTGATGTTCCAGGCTTGGCTGGAGAAGGAGCGCCGGGATGCGGCGCAACCATCGTCTATCAGTCTGGCATGACCTACCAGTAACGGACGCGCCCCGAATCGACGTGGACGAAGTTCGACCTCTGGTAGACGCCGACGCCTCCGCCCTTCAGGCTCTTGGCCGCGCGGCCCAGCGTCGAAGGCGAAAGTCCGGCGACCCGAATGTCGACGGCCATACCCTCGACATGCAGGCTGCGCGTGGCGACGCCGTCGCTCAGTCGCGCCAGCATGGCGTTGGTCTTTGGTGATCGATAGCCGGACACGATCTGGAACTGGCTCTGCAGGCCGATCTTCTTCCCGAGGTGGTGGAGGAGGTCGATCACCTGGGTGTCGATGGGATGGATCTCGTCGGTGCGATGGTCTCTCAGCACCCGGTTGATACCGGCAAGGGCACGGCGGTCGTAGAGACCATCCGTCCAATAGAGCGTATCGATCGATTCGCCGGTGTGAAGGTTGTAAAGACGAACGCGGCGCTCGGGAAGACGGCTCGTCGGAGTGGCGATGGCCGGTGCGGTAATGACGCTGGTGGCGGCAGCAATGCCCAAGGTCACAAATTGGCGGCGATTCACGATGCGCCGCCCCGTCGGCTCGCTGCCGGCATGCTGCTTCCCCCCATGTCCAAACGCGAATCATGGGTACCACTTTTGAAAGGCCGATAGCAACGTTCGGGGAAAGCGATCGATTAATTTGCGGCGGGCGGGGCTGCCTTGGCGCCGTCAGCGCGACGGATGGCGGCGCTCAGCAACTCGTCGTAGCCATAGACGTCGTCGCGGAATTGCACGCTGCCGGCGTCGTCGATCCAGGCGGTGAAATAGAACAGATAGACGGGCCATGCCTTGGCCAGCCGGAGCGAATCGGTCACGCCGGTGTCGATCAGATTCTGCAGCATCTCCTGAGTCGTTTCCGGTCGGCCCATGATGCGCGAGGCGAGCAACAGCGGCTGCGCCAGGCGCACGCAGCCGTGGCTGTAGGTGCGGCGGGCCGTGTCGAAAAGCTGTCGCGACGGCGTATCGTGCAGAAACACGCTGTTGCCGTTGGGCATGTTGAATTTGATGCGGCCCAGCGAATTTTCCGGCCCTGACATCTGCCGCAGTTGGTAGGGGAAATGGTCGTAGCGCGACCAATCGATGCCTAGGCCCTCTTCCTGGGGGCTACCGGAGGGGAAGGCGTTGACGATGCGCAGCCGGTTGGCAACCAGATAGTCGGGATGCCTTTTCAATGCCGGCAGGATTTCGTTCGACGCGATGCTGTAGGGGACGTTCCACACGGGGTTGAGCGTGACCGAGCCGATCGAGGCGCGGAACGAGGGTGTCTTGTGCTTCGGGGTCCCGACAATCACCCGCATGGACAGCGTCGGTTTTCCATCCTCGACCAAGTCGAGGTGAGCGGCAGCGATATTGACGGCGATGTGGTCGGGTTCCAACGCCCGCGGCAGCCAGCGCCAGCGCTCCATGTTGAGGATGATCTGTTCGATGCGTGCCTCGACCGGCACATTCATCGCGCTGATGGTTTGGCGGCCAATAATGCCATCCGCGGAAAGGCCATGGCGTACCTGGAACGCGGCAACCGCGGCGACCAGGCCATCATCGTAGGTAGGCCCGGCCGCCCCGTCGGCATAGTCTCCGGTGGTCCGGAGGCGTTCGCGGACCGCCGGGATTCGATCGTCCGTGCCCCCCGGTTCGATGAGGGGACCATGGGGAACGCTTGTCCAGCCCCCACTCTTGCGTAGGCCGCGATAGCGGGCGAGCGTCTCGCGCAGTCGCTCATAGCCCGCATGGGGCGGGGATAGCATTGCCAACTGGTCGAGGTCGGTTCCTGCCAGGGTCGCCACATACACCGCAGCGTCGAAGGCTTGGCCCGCATGCTGCCAGTCCTGTCCGGCCGTGCGCGGGTCGACGCGGCCGAGGCGCCGGTGCGTAGCATAGCGGGCAACCGCCTGGGTGAGGATGCGATCTTGCTCCCCCTCGGTTTTATCGCGCCCCGGCTGGACCTTGATCCTGTCGACGGCGTAGTCGCGCGGATCCAAGCCTTCCCGGTCTGCGGCCCGGAGCATCGCCACCAACTCTTGCCGTACCGCATGGCCCCATGCCGGCGTGGCGCTGCGGTGGCTGGTCGAAACCTTCTCGTTCTGCACCACTACATCGTGGGTAGGCGCGGCTGCGGGAGCGACGGCAATTTCGACCAGTAAAACGGCTACGGCAGCGGGTAGCGTGATCAACACCGAACGAAGGAGAACCAAGATTCGCCTCGGCAGCTATGATTTCAGTACGGCCAGCATTTCGGCGATGGTGACGAACTTCTCGCGGGGACGACCCACTGCCGCCCGCTCAGCCTCCGCGGCGGCGATTCGCTGCCACTCGGGGAATCCAACCCAAGGTACGCCGCGCTCGAGCAAGATGCGGCGCAGGGCGGCTCCGCCGGGCTTGCCACCCTGGGCGGCGGCGGCGATGCGTTCGGCGAGGGCGAAGGCGTCGGCCCGATTGGCAGGGATGGTGCCTTGCGAACCGCGTCGGCACCATCCGGTGGCGTAAAGCCCAGGCGACACCATACCCTCCTCGTTGCGGATGGTCCCGCCGGCCATCGGCAGGTCGGCAAAAACCGGCGTGGTGTAGCCGATGGCGGTGATGACGCTGCCCACGGCGATCTCAAACGTCTCGTCGGTAAGGAGCGCCCGGCCATCCACAACCCGGGTGCGGGCGAGGCGCAGGCCTTCGACCCGAGTGTTTCCCAGCATCACCAGTGGCGCGGCATGGAACAGGAACCGGATGCGCACCGGCTTGGGCGGCAATCCGACATAGGTGCGCAGGACACTCGGCACCTTTCCCTCGCCGGAAGCGACGTCGTCCGCATCGACCAACGGTGCTGCGCGCTCCAAGCGCCCGAGCTCGCCCAACTCGGCGGGGGCAAAGCCGGTCTCGTTCGGGCCACGCCGGCCAATGATCCAGATGTCGTCGATGGCCGCCGAAGCCAAAATGGCTGCGGCATGAGTGGGCAGGTCGGAACTGGCCAGTTCGGTCGGGGTCTTGGCCAGGACGCGTGCCACGTCGAGAGCGACGTTGCCGTTGCCGATCACCGCCACGCCCGGGCGGTCGAGAAGGGGGCGCAGCGCGCTGTGATCGGGATGGCCATTGTACCAGCCGACAAATGCGCCCGAGCCATACACTCCCGGCAGATCTTCGCCATCGATGCCGAGGCGGCGGTCCTGCGGGGCACCGACCGCGAGCACCACGACGTCGTACAAGGCCTGCAGTTCGTTCAGACTAATGTCCGCGCCGACGGCGACGTTGCCCAGAAAGGCGACTTCCTGTCGCTGAAACAGCCGCTCGAACTGTCGGGCGACGGCCTTCGTCCCCTGGTGATCGGGCGCGACGCCACCGCGCACCAGACCGAACGGCGAGGGCAGGCGATCGAGCACGTCGATGCGCGCCGCCGGCAGCTTGCGAATCAACGCATCGGCCATGAAGCAGCCGGCGGGGCCGCTACCGACGATGGCTACGCAGACGCTCATCCAGCCTCGGCCAAGGGCTCGGCCGAACCGCCAAAGCGGGCATAAAGGGCAGGGGAGGCTTCGGGGATCGGGCCGTCGGCGGTTTCCAGCATTCTCATGAGATGTTGCTCGGCGGGGTCGCGGACAAGGCGATACAGGTTCCGGCACAGCACCCGCGATGCGGTGCCCGACCAGTCGGCCGGCAACAGCTCGTCGGGAAGCATCGGGTCACGCAGCGTCAGGCGGCGATACTCGTGCATCAACAGGATGCGGATCAGGAAACAGCTTTGTGGATCGAGGTCCCCGGCGGATTCGAGCGCTCGCCAGAATGGGCGGAAATGGTCGAGGAACACGGCATAGGCCGATGACAGCTTATCGAGATCCCAACAGCTTTGCACCAGTCGGCGCAGCGGCGCCGTGGACGACAGGCTGGTCGAGCGCATCACCACGACCTTGTCGGACAGCCCCATGTCCTGCATCAGCTCGCGCAGGCCGTCGTAGTCGGGCGAGGGGTGGGCCAGCACGGTCGGTGCCATCATGCCGAACCCCATCCAGATCAACTCGCGACGGAAGGCCTCGCGCTGCTCGGGCTCCAGCTCGGCGGCGGCCGTCGACACGATGCACCATTCGCCGTTCCAGGCCAGGTGGACCGGGCCGTATAGGCGCCGATGCGCCGCCTCCATGCGATGACGGCCCGATTCGGTGATGCTGTAGTAGCTGCGACGGCCGATCTGGGTTCCGGTCAGCCAGTCGTCCTTGGCCAGGCGAAAGATCGAGGTGCGGACCACGCGATCCGAAAGGCCGAAGGGCTCGACCAGTTTGATCAGGCTGCCCAGCCACGCCGCGCCGCCATGGGTGAGGATGGCGTCACCATAGATGGTAACGATCAGCGACTTTGCCCGCAGGGTCAGTGTGCCCAACAGATGCTGGATCTGGTCCTCGGCACGATGGGGTTTGGCCATTTTGTGGTCGATCCTTCTCGATACGCCGCGGCATCCCTCCACACGGTCATGCGCGGTTGGCCGGAGGCGCGCGCCGGACGGAGTACGTTCTTTGGAATAATTCCTGTTTACCTTTGACTCGCCGGCATCATGATACAATACTGCGGTTCGTGAGTTTGATTTTGTGTCACATGATGACGTACGTCAAGACGTGGCGCCAGGAGGGAACGATGAAGACCTATGACAAGGGTGATGTCCTGCCGGACGGCTACCGCGAGGCTTTGCTCAACCTGATGGCCTTCCAGGCCGATTCCGAATACGCCGGCGGCCAGCGGGTGGCCGAGAACATGCGTTTTGCGCCACGCCCGGAAGAGGCCTATCGCCTGTCGAAGAAGGTGATGGAGGAAATGGGCCACGCCTACTACGTGTGGAATATCATGCAGGATCTGGGCGTCGACGTCGACGGACGGCTGCGCGAACTGGTCGAGCACTCCGATAATCCCGATCCGCGCAAGGTCAAGGTCATCAATGGCTTCCGCAAGGAGAATTGGTCGCAGTGGTTCGAATGCTGGGAAGACGTGGCACTGTTTTCGACGGTGGTGACACCGGCGGCGGTGGCCTTCCTCGGCCAGTACCGCGAGTGTTCATTCCTGCCATGGGCACGGGTGAACCAGCGCATCCACAAGGAAGAACACGGCCACCTGGCCTTCGGCGTATGGGCGTCCAAACGTTGCATCGAGTTCGGCGGTGAGAAGACCCGCGCGTTCATGCAAGAGCGGATCCCGAAATTCATGCGTGTCGGCTTGGGCTTCTACGGTCGTCCGTCGCATGGCGAGGCCAAGTCGGCGATGTTCGATCAGTATTATGAGTGGGGTATCAAGACCAAGCGGCCGGAGGAGTTGCAGGCAGAGTACATGGAGCTGCTGGAGTCGCGCCTGAGCGAGATCGGTTTCGAGGTGCCGAAGGGGATCGAGCCCGACTACGACATGCGTATGGGCTACGGCGGCGAGGACGAGAACATACAGGCGGCTGAGTAACCATGGGCAGCTTCGGCAATGACCTGTTCGAACGCGGGCGTGAGGTCCTGGGCCGCTATGGCTATCGCCCGCGTGCCGGCGAACTCGATTTCGCGGGGGTATGGTCGACGCTTGCGGGTGATTTCCCGATGGCGGTGCCCGAATGGGCCCGCCTGACGCCGCTGCAGCGGCGTGCGGCGGAAGAGTATTTGCAAATACGCGTCGATGCCGACAGGCGCCTCGAGGTGTGCGAGACCATGCACGCCAAACTGCTCCAGGCCGGCATCGACGACGGCTTGGTGGAGGCCTATGCCCAGGCGCGCGAGGCATATGAGGACACGGTGGAGGCTTTCGGCAGAGCGCGGGGGCGTCTGGAGCAGGCGCTACGCACCGGGTGAGCCAATCGCCCCTCGTCAAGGGGCACTTGCCCGCCATATACTTTTGTCTTTCCCATCCGGCTGCATTCTGTAACTGTTGAGGCAGCCAAACCAACGCCGCCGCTGAGAGCGGCGGCGCCGAAGTCTTGGGAGGGACGACACGAATGAAGAGCATTTTGAAGACGGGGATGGTCGCGGCAGCCGCCATGGCCGGCGTCATGATCGGCGGGGTCGCGCAGGCGGCGGAGCCGATCAAGATCGGGTCCATCCTAGCGGTCACCGGCGGCGCCTCGTTCCTCGGAGACCCCGAGAAGAAGGTCCTTGAACTCTACGTCGACAAGATCAACAAGCAGGGCGGTGTCCTCGGCCGCCAGATCGAGCTGATCGTCTATGATGCCGGCGGTGCCGCCGACAAGGCAGCCACCTTCACCAAGCGCCTGATCGAAAGCGACGAAGTCGACGTGATCGTGGGCGGTTCGACCACGGCCGCGACGATGGCGGCGGTGCCTCTGGTCGAGCGCGCCGGCGTTCCCTTCATCTCGTTGGCCGGTGCCGTGGTCATCGTCGAGCCGGTGAAGAAGTGGGTATTCAAGACCCCCCACACCGACCGCATGGCGGCCGAGAAGGTCTTCGCCGACATGAAGAAGCGCGGCATCACCAAGATCGGCCTGATCTCTGAGGATGCGGGCTTCGGCAAGTCTGGTCACGAACAGTCGCTGCTGGTGGCCAAGAACTACGGCATCGAGATCGTCGCCGACGAGACCTATTCGCCGAAGGACCCGGACACCACCGCGCAGCTCACCAAGATCAAGAGCGCCAACCCGCAGGCGGTGTTCAATTTCGGCTTCGGCCAGGGACCGGCCCTCGTCACCAAGAACTATAAGCAGCTTGGGATCGACGTGCCGCTGTACCAGTCGCATGGCGTCGCCTCGAAGGACTTCATCAAGCTCGCCGGTGACGCCGCCGAGGGTGTCCGCCTGCCGGCGGCCGGTCTGGTCGTCGCGACGCAGCTGGCGGATACCGATCCGCAGAAGCCGGTCGTGACCGCCTTCATCAAGGACTACAAGGAGGCCTACGGCATGGAGCCGTCGACCTTCGCCGGCCATGCCTACGACGGCTTGCAGATCGCCCTGGCGGCCATCAATCGTGCCGGTAGCACCGACAAGGAAAAGGTGCGCGACGCCATCGAACAGACCTCGGGCTACGTCGGCACCGGCGGTCTGGTGTCCATGTCGCCCAAGGATCATATGGGCCTCGGCCCGCAGGCGTTCCATATCGTCGAGATCAAGAACGGCGACTGGAATTTGATCGACTAGTCCGCGCTGCCGGACACGACCGCCCGCCGTTTCTTGCCGAACGGCGGGCGTTTTCCGCTGTTGCGCCCCCTGGTGCGACGAGGTGGGGTGGATGCCCTGTAAGCACCACCCGGCCTGAATGCCGTTGCCCCGCCGCGGGTTCGCTCTGCTGGACAGGCCCGCCGTAGTCATGGCCAGCCCTGGTGCGCGACACTGAACGAAGGGAAGATGAACCAACATGCTGCTCGAGATCACCGGACTGACCAGCTATTACGGCCGCATTCAGGCGTTGCGCGGGATCGACGTCAGCGTCGCCGAGGGCGAACTGGTGGCGCTCGTCGGCGCCAATGGCGCCGGCAAGACGACCCTGCTGCGCGCCCTGTCCGGCGTACAGCCGATCGGTGAGGGGACCATCCGCTTCGACGGCCAGGACATCACGAGACTGCCTGCCGAAAAGCGGGTCGGGTTGGGCATCCTTCAAGTGCCTGAGGGTCGCCAGGTGTTCGGGGCGATGGCGGTCGAGGACAATCTGCGACTTGGCGCCTATCGCCGTCGCGGGCCGAAGGTCGCCGACGATATGGAACGCGTCTACACGATGTTCCCCATCCTCAAGGAAAAGCGCCTACAGCCGGCAGGAACCCTGTCGGGCGGCCAACAGCAGATGCTGGCCATGGGCCGCGCGCTGATGGGCCGGCCGCGCTTGCTGCTGCTGGACGAGCCCAGCATGGGATTGGCACCGCTATTGGTGGCCGAAATCTTCAAGACCGTCGAGGCACTGAAGGCCCAGGGGACCACCATCTTCCTGGTCGAGCAGAATGCCTATGCGGCACTGGCCATCGCCGATCGCGGCTATGTTCTGGAGACCGGCGCCGTGGTGCTGTCGGATGCCGGTTCGCGGCTGTTGGCCGACGAAAAGGTCAAGCAGGCCTACCTCGGGCTCTAGCCTTCACCCCTTGCCCGCTTAGGGCCGCCTCCATGCCTCCCCACATTCCTGGTAGGAACCAGAAATCGACAGGGGTCGGCAATGAGAGCGCTTACTGTGCTGGCAATATGCATTTCCCTGGCCGGTTGCGGGATCGGCGCCACCGAGTCGCAATTGGCCAAAGCCCGCCTGGACGCCGGGGTCGGCCCCTACGGGGAGATGCTCGATCCGGAACACGAAGACGGGCCCGGCAACGACCCTTGGCAAATGCAGAGCCGCGAGCCGGGGCTTATCGATGACGATCTCGACCTGCCCGACGGCATCGTCCACTAAGAGAAGGCAGCCGACCGCGCGCCGGCTGCGCCGTCGGACGAAGCCGGAGCTCTAGGTCCGCAGCGGAATGCGGAGCTGGAGCTCCGCGCTCCGGGCGGCCCGAGAGCCACGCGCCGCGCGGCGGCTGAGCGATCAGGACGGCCTGCGCGGCTCGTGTTTCATCACCAGGCGCGGTGCCGGTGCCAGGGCGTTGTCGATATTCCAGACGTAGACGAGATGGCCGGCATAGGGGCGGACGCTGTTGGCGTTGTGCTCGATCACCTCGCCATCCGCGACCACGCGAAACTCGCCCTTCATATCGAGGCCCAGCGCCATCAGTCGCTGACTGTCGCTCGCCGACAAGGCATTCGCCCGAATGACGATGACACCATCGCCGGATCGGATCGACAGGATGTTGTTGTTACGCCGCACGAAGGTGACCAGCGCATCGGCGTCGACGCTGCCCTCGCGTTCATACCTGACGTGGAAGCGCCCATTGCCCTCGTGCTCGATTTCGGTGAACAGCGGGCGCGGCGCCTGGCGGCCGGTGGGATCGTAGGTCTTGTCGCGCTGCAGATCGCGGATCAGCACCGCCACTTTCTCGTCGATCTGTTCGCCACTGAGCTTGTGTTGGCTGATGTCCCGATAAAGTGACGCGTAGATCAAATCGCCGACATAGGTCATGGCGTAATCGCCATGGCGGCTGATGCGGATCTCGGACGTGAAATCATTGGGCAGGTAGCACGAGGCAAGCAGCATCACCAATGCCACCGTCGCCCCGATCCGTTGCGTCACCCCGGTCATGTCACGCCTGCCCCCGCTGGCGGCATATTCAGCCGCCGTCTTGCCGCTCGCCGCGCTTGGCGGCTTCCCACAACGCATCCATCTCCGCCAGCGTTGCATCGACCGGGCTCCGCCCCAATTCGGCCAAAGCATCCTCGATCTGGCGGAAGCGGCGTTCAAACTTGCGATTGCCGCGGCGCAAGGCGCCCTCTGGGTCGATATTGAGCTTGCGGGCCACGTTGACGCAAGCGAACAGCAGGTCGCCCAACTCCTCGTCAAGGCGATCCGGTGTGGCGCCGCCTTCGATTTCCGCTTTGATTTCCGTGGCTTCCTCGATGATCTTCTCGAGAGCCGGCAGCGCATCGGCCCAATCGAAGCCGACGCGCGCCGCCCGCTTCTGCAGCTTCAGCGCACGGGTGAGGGCGGGAAGGGCGGTCGACACACCCGCGAGCACGCTGTCTTGGCCACGGGCCTGGCGCTCGCGCTCCTTCTGTGCCTCCCAGGCCTGGCTTTGGGCCGCGGCGCTGTCGATGTCGGCGTCGGCGAAAACATGCGGATGGCGCCGCACCATCTTGTCGGCGATGGCGCCGGCGACGGCGGCGAAGTCGAACGCGGCCCGCTCCTTCGCCATCTGGGCGTAGAAGACCACCTGGAACAGCAGGTCGCCGAGTTCGTCGCGCAGGCCGGCCGTGTCGCCGGTTTCGATGGCCTCGACGACCTCGTAGGCCTCCTCGATGGTGTGGGGCGCAATGCTGGCGAAATCCTGCTCGATGTCCCATGGGCAGCCGCCCTGCGGGTCGCGCAGACGAGCCATGATGTCGAGCAGGCGGTGCATGGGATCGACGGACACAGAAACCTCCCTGCCAGGGACTAGCCCAGCCGGGCGCCGGTGGCAATGCTTTCCTCGTCGTTGGACAGGTCAGCGCGGCGAGGGATCACCGCTGTCGTCGGCAGCCGCCAACTGTTCGGCCTCTGCCAGGCGCATGGCACAGTCGTGTTCGTCGCCACGTTCGGCGGCAGTGCGCGCTGCGGCGAGCAGCGACTCGATCTGTAACCGACGACCCGCCGGCTCGGTCGATGGGCCGTCGGGCTGTTTGCCGGCCTGTGGCTCTACCGGTGGCGCCGTTCTCATCCTATCGGGTGCCGCCGGCGGCTCGATGGCGGCGGGGGCGCCGACATCGGGCGGTTCGATGACCCCGCCGCTGCCCTTGAGGGTTTCGGTGAGGCTTTCAGACTGCGACGGCACGTCGGCGGACTCGGTGGCCAAGCCCAGCCGTTCCGAGAGCCGGTCGACCAATGCCCCGCAAGATTGCTCTTGGCCATCGACCGCGCTGCTCATCAGGGGCAGGAGGAGGAGCGGAGCAAGTTTCCACATGGCTGCACCTACAAACCTTCCCAGCAGAACGCCGCCGGCGACAGCGGGTTCCAATTCCGAGTCACACCTTCTCCGCTCCAGCTTCCATGACAGTCGCAGGGGGCGTCACTACGTTTCCGTCGTTCAGCCAAAGCATGAGAATACCGAATGTAATCGACTTGGCCCCGAGCCGTCGGGGCGGCTGGCGGTGAGGGGCGGTTGCGTGTCGGCAGGGGGCGACGTATGGCGTAGCACGCCGACTCCCTGTTGACATAACCTTGCCGTCCAGGCAGGGAAACGGCTTCGTTCATGGAGGCCGAAACGGATGACGGAAGTCTCGCGCATCGTTCATCGACGGGCCAAGCCCGGCTGCGACGAGGCTTACCAACGTCTCGCGCGAGCAATGCTGGAGGCTTCGAGCCAGTTCCCTGGCTATATCTCGGCGGTGGTGATCCCGCCGAAGAGGGCGGGCCAGGAGTTCCATATCGTCCAGCGCTTCGCCTCCGAGGAGGACCTCGACCGTTGGACACACTCGGACGAAAGCGGCGCCTGGCATGAACGCCTGTGCCCGGTCGTGGAAGCCGGCCCCGAATACCGGCTGCTGAGCGGCCGAGATCTCTGGTGTGCGCCCGAACCCGCTGCACCCGGTTCGCCACCCGCCCAGTGGCGGCTGGCGGTGGTCACTTGGCTGGGCATCTATCCTGTCGTGGCGCTTTGCCTGTGGCTTGTGTTGCCGTTGCTGGAGGGGATGCCGTATCTCCTGAAAATTGCAGTCCTGACCATCATGGTGGTGGTCGCGATGTCCTACGTCATCATGCCACGGCTGGTGCGGTGGATGGGGTGGTGGCTTCGCCAATAGAAGGGAGCGTCCGTCGTCGACCCACTGCCGAACAGGCGAGAGCCTGAGGGATCCGCGAAAGGAGACTGTTCGCACGGCATGCATGTTGGCATCAGTCGCATAATGCCGATTATGCATAAACATAATGGTGCCGGCGCATTGTGGCCGCCGCCGCAGTCAGTCGCCGGTCGGCGATATGCGGAACTCGATCACCGCCGGCAGGTTGCGCAGATGGTGCGACAATGCTTCGGCGCTCTGTCGCTTGCGGCTGCGGATGACCATCCGGTATTCGAAGGTCCTGCCTTCGTCCGTCAAGCGATAGGACAAATTGGCAATGCTGAAGCCGTGTGTGCCAATCAGCTTGCGCAACTCTTCTTCGGGCATGGCGGCGTCGCGGGCGAAGCGTAGCCAGTGATGGGCAAAGAACTCGGTCGGCAGATGCCGCTCGATAAGGCGAAACCCGGCCAGCACGGCCAGAGTCATCACGACGCCGATCGCCGCTGGGTAATAAAATCCGACGCCCAGCAGAATGCCCAGGGCCGCCGTGATCCACACCGAAGCCGCCGTGGTGAGCCCGCGAATGGTCAGCCCTTCCTTGAAGATCACGCCGGCTCCCAGAAAGCCGATGCCGGTCATGATGCCCTGCGCCATGCGCGTCGGGTCGGTGCGGATGGCCTCGAGCGGCACCGCCGTCATCCATTCGCCCTGATACACCGTCACCAGCATCAGCAAGGCCGACGACAGGCAGACCAGCGCATGGGTACGGAACCCGGCCGGCCGCCCGTGGAAAGTCCTTTCCACGCCGATCAACGCCCCGGCGACCAGCGCCGCGGCCAGGCGGACCAGGATGATGATTTCTTCTTCCCGCACGCACGCTCCTGTCCCTGAGCCGGGAATCCTATCTGGCACCGGGGCGCCAGTGCCACAAGCGACGAGGTGCTTACGTCAGACCTCGATCACCATGCCGTCATAGGCCGGCTCGACATGGCGTGGCAGCCGCTGCCGCAAGGCGTTGTAGTCGAGACCGGGACCCATGTGCGTCAGCACCGCCCGCTCGGGCTTGAGTCGGTCGATCCAGGACAGCGCCAGCTCGACATTGGCATGGGTATCGTGCGGCCGATCGACGAAGGCGTCGACCACCCACACACGCACCCCTGCCAGCGTGGCGAAGGCCTCGTCGTCCAGGCCGACCAGATCGGTGGAATAAGCCGCCTCGCCGATACGAAAACCCAGGCTGGTGCAGGTGCCATGGTCCTGGACGAAGGGCTGGACCGTCACGTCGCCGACATTGAAATGGCCAACAATTTCCGTCGGTTGCAGGACTGGCTTATAGTAATACTCTACTTCAAGCCGCTCGAACACGTAGCCGAAGCGCCGCCGGACGGTATCGAGGACATCGGCCGTCGCGTACACCGGAAGCGGCGCCTGCATCAGGCGATTGATCTCGCGCAGATCGTCGATGCCATGCAGATGGTCGGCGTGTGCGTGCGTGTAGAGAACTGCATCCAAGCGACGCACGCCGACGTCCAGCAGTTGCTCACGCAAGTCGGGGCTGGTGTCGATGAGGATGGTGGCTGCGCCCGATTCGACCAGTGCCGAGGTGCGCCGGCGGCGGTTGCGTGGCTCGCCGGGATCACATTCTCCCCAGCCCCCGGAGATCGACGGCACGCCACCAGCGCCGCCGCAACCGAGGATGGTCAGTTTCATCGCGCGACCTTGCTGAACAGGCGCAGGAAATTCGCCGTGGTGGCGGCGGCGATCGCCTCGGGCGCCACGCCCTTGATCTCGGCCAGCTTGGCCGCGGTGTGGGCGACGAACGCGGGCTCGTTTCGTTTGCCGCGCTTCGGCACCGGCGCCAGATATGGTGCGTCCGTCTCCACCAACACGCGGTCGAGCGGCAGCATGCGCACGGTGTCGCGCAGCGCTTCGGCACCTTTGAAGGTGATGATACCCGACAGCGACACGTAGAGCCCGAATTCTATGGCGAGTTCCGCCAATTCCGAGCCGGAGCTGAAGCAATGGATGAGCCCGGGGAAGGCCCCCTCCTCCATCTCTTCGCGCAAGATGGCGGCGGTGTCGGCATCGGCGTCGCGGGTATGGATGACCACCGGCAGCCCGGTCTGGCGCGCCGCGCCGATATGGGCACGAAAGCTCCGCTGCTGCTCGGCGCGTGGGCTGTGTTCGTAGAAATAATCGAGCCCGGTCTCGCCGAAGCCGACGACCTTCGGGTTCTGCGCCAGTGCCACCAGACGCGCCATATCGGTGGCCGGCTCCTTGCCCGCCTCATGCGGATGGATGCCCACCGTGCAATAGACATTGTCGTGTGCCTCGGCGATGGCCAGTACCCGCGCGAAGCGCGTGACGTGAGTGCAGATCGTCAGCATCAGGCCCACGTCGGCATCGCGGGCGCGTGCCAGCACGTCGGGCAACTCCTCGGCGAAATCGGGAAAATCGAGATGGCAGTGGCTGTCCACCAGCATCAGGAGGCGGCCTCCTCGTTTTCGACGAAGCGCGGGAACACCCCCGCGGGCTGGGGCAGCGGCGTTCCCGGTACCAGCGCAGCGCCGCCCGTCAAGGCGGCAAAATCACGGTTGTCCGCCGACACCGCCAGTTGATCGAGCAACATGGCCGAGGCCTCGGGCATGAACGGCTGGGTCAGGATGGCGAGATGGCGTAGGGTCTCCGCCAGGACATAGAGCACCGTCTGCATCCGCGCCGGGTCGGTCTTTTTCAGCGCCCACGGCCCCTGGCGGTCGACATAGCCATTGGCGGCACGCACCACCTGCCACAGCACCTCCAGGCATTCGTGGAACTGCTGGCGATCCATAAGGTCGCCGAGTTTCGGATGCAGCGCCGCGGCGGCGTCCAGCAACTGCTGGTCGTCCTCGCTGAAAGACGCACGCTGCGGAACGGCGCCACCACAATTCTTGGCGATCATCGACAGTACGCGCTGCGCCAGGTTGCCGTAGTCGTTGGCGAGGTCGCCGTTGAGCCGGCCGACCATGGCGCGGTGCGAGAAATCGCCGTCATTGCCGAATGGCACCTCGCGCAGCAGGAAATAGCGCACCGGATCGAGACCGTAGCGTTCCACTAGGTGCAGCGGGTCGATGACGTTGCCCACCGATTTCGAGATCTTGTGGCCCTCGTTGGTCCACCAGCCGTGCGCAAACACCCGCTTCGGCGGCTGCAGTCCCGCCGCCATGAGGAACGCCGGCCAATACACGGCGTGGAAACGCAGGATGTCCTTGCCGACCATGTGCAGGTCCGCCGGCCAGAACTTCGCATAGTCGCCGCCCAACTCGGGGTAGCCGACGGCGGTGATATAGTTGGTCAGCGCGTCCAGCCACACATACATGATGTGCCGGTCGTTACCGGGTACCGGAATGCCCCAGTCGAAGGTGGTGCGCGAGATCGACAGGTCTTGCAGCCCGCCCTTGACGAAGCTGATCACCTCGTTGCGGCGCGACTGCGGAGCAATGAAGTCGGGGTTGCGCTCGTAGAACTCCAGCAGCGGTTGTTCCCACGCCGACAGGCGGAAGAAATAGGATTCTTCCTCGACCCACTCCACCGGCGCGCCGGTGGGCGCCAGCTTCTCGCCATTGCGGCCGACGCCCAGCTCGCTCTCGGCGTAGAATGCCTCGTCGCGCACCGAATACCAGCCGGAATACTTGTCGAGATAGATATGGCCGCGCGCCTCCAGTTCCTGCCACAGCCGCTGGCACGCCACCATATGGCGATCCTCGGTAGTGCGGATGAAGTCGTCGTTGGTGAAGTTCATCACCCGCGCCAGGTCGCGGAAGTTCTGCGATACCCTGTCGGTGAAGGCCTGAGGGTCGACACCGGCAGCCTTGGCCGATTTCTCGACCTTCTGGCCGTGCTCGTCGGTGCCGGTCAGGAACTTGACGTCGAAGCCATCCAGGCGCTTGAAGCGCGCCAACACGTCGCAAGCCAGCGTGGTGTAGGCGTGGCCGATGTGCGGGCTGTCGTTCACATAATAGATCGGCGTAGTGATATAGTAGGTCTTGAGCCCGGACATGAGCGGCCTCCTGGCAGGTCCACGAGATGTATGGCCCCGCCGGAGGTCATCAAGGCCGTGCCTGGCGCTCCACCATCAGGAAAGCGTTGAGAACGGCCTGCTTGCGGTCGAGATTGACCGCTTCCGTGCGGGCGAAAAGGTGGCTGATCTTTTCCCACACCTCCACCCATTGTTCAAGGCTGGCCGCCGCCAGCAACCGCGCCATCACCGCCGCCTCGCCCTCCACCACCTCGGCGACGCCGCCGGTGCCGCCGGCATGGACCAGCCGGGCCAGCCACCAGGTGAACAACTCCGACACGGTTCGGAAGGAATCGGCATCGCCGCCGCCCTTGGCGACGCGATCGGCGAAAGCGTGCAGCGCCGGCACCTCCAGTTTGGGAAGGCCCCGCAGCATGCCCACCATGTCGCGGTAGAGGCCAAGCCCCCCCTGCTCTGCCAGGGCCAAGGCCCGGCCAATGCTGCCCTCGGCCAGGCGCGCCAGGGCGCTGTCGTCGCCCTCGGGCAAAGCATCGCCGAATCGCTGCAGCAACTGCGCGACCTGGGCCTCGGCCAGCGGGTTGAGCGTCAGCCGCCGGCAACGCGAGCGGATGGTGGGCAGCAGCCGCCCCGGGCTGTGGCTGACGAGCAGCATCAATGCCTGGCGCGGCGGCTCCTCCAGCACCTTGAGCACGGCATTGGCGCTGGAGCGGTTCATCTCGTCGGCGGCATCGATGATGACCACGCGCCAGCCGCCCTCGGCCGGGGTGAGGGCGAGGAAACCACCGATACCGCGGACGTCCTCGACGACGATCTCGCTGCGCAGGCGCGTCTGCTTGTCGTCGGCCCAGCCGCGCTCGACCACCTTCAGGTCGGCATGGCCGCCGGCGGCAACACGGCGGAACACCGGGTTGTCTTCGGGGACGTGCAGCGAGGCGGAGCCGCCGAATAGCCCGCCCTGCCCGCCACCCGCCAGGACGAAGCGGGCGATACGGTAGGCCAGGGTCGCCTTGCCGATCCCGCGCGGCCCGCAAATCAGCCAGGCATGGGCAAGCCGCCCCGAGTGCCAGGCATCGAGGAAGGCCTGTTCGGCGGCGGCATGGCCGAGAAGGTGCGGGTTGGCCGCCGGCGCGGGGGCTGTCACCGCAGGATCTCGGGCCATCGAGCGTGGACGTTGGCCCATACCGCCGCGTGGACCGTCTCGACCGGTTGGGTGGCATCGATGACGGCGCAGCGTTCCGGCTCGGCGGCGGCGATATCGAGAAAAGCCTGACGTAGCCGCTGGTGAAAGCCGAGATCCATGCGTTCGTAGCGATCCTCGCCGCCGCCCCGCCGTCCGGCACGCTCTAGACCTTGCGCGGGGTCGATGTCGAGGATGATGGTGAGATCAGGAGCGAAGCCGCCGGTGACGATGGCCTGCAGGTTGCGCACCACCTCCACGCCGAGGCCGTGGCCGCCCCCCTGATAGGCGATGGTCGAATCGGCGAAGCGGTCGCTGACCACCCATTTCCCCGCTTCGACGGCCGGCCATACGGTGGTGCGCAAGTGATCGCGGCGCGCGGCCGTATGCAGCAATGCCTCGGTCAGGGCGTCCCAACGGCCGACCTCGCCTTCCACCAACAGCCGCCGGATGGCTTCGGCGCCGGGAGCGCCCCCCGGCTCGCGCGTCGCCACCACGTTCCGGCCGGTGGCACGCAGGTGCTCCACCAGCAGGCGGAGCTGCGTCGACTTGCCGCCGCCCTCTCCGCCCTCGAAGGTGATGAACCGCCCGCGCGCCTGCGTCATCAGCTGCCTGCGCTGGCGGCCGCGCTGGTGCCGGCGCCCAGCAGGATGTAACGGACGGCCGCACCGATTTTGCCGACGAACCCCAGCTTCTCCACGTCGGCGCCGGCGAGCAGCGGGATTTCCTGGGGCGCACGTCCCGGCGCCTCGATCATCAGCTTGGCAACCTCGTCACCGCGGCGCACCGGCGCGGCGATCGGGCCGTTCCAGACCGCCTTGATCTTCACGTCATCGCGGTCGTTGCGCGGCAAGGTAATGTAAACGCGCTCGCCGGCCACCAAAGGCAGCCTCTCCGGCGCCCCCAGCCATGTGTCGGCCTCGGCCACCGTCTCGCCCTTGTCGAACAGCACGTAGTTGTCGAACTCGCGGAAGCCCCATTCGAGAAGACGCTCCGACTCCTCGGAGCGCTGGTTCATGCTGGTGAGGCCGTTGACTACCAGGATCAGCCGGCGATCGCCGCGCTTGGCCGAGGCGGTCAGGCCGTAGCCGGCGGCTTCGGTATGGCCGGTCTTGAGGCCATCGGCGCCCATGTTCTTGTAGAGCAGCGGATTGCGGTTGCCCTGCTTGATGTCGTTGAAGGTGAAATCGGTGATGGCGTAATAGCTGTAGTACTCGGGGTGGTCGAGGATGATGCGCTTGGCCAGCACCGCGAGATCGCGGGCGGTCATCACGTGGCCGTCCTCGGGCCAGCCGGTCGAATTCTTGAATACGCTGGCGGTCAGGCCGAGTTCACGCGCCCGCCGCGTCATGTCGTCGGCAAAGGCTTCCTCGCTGCCGGCGATTCCCTCGGCCAAGACGATGCAGGCGTCGTTGCCCGATTGCACGATCACGCCCTTCAGCAGGTCGCCAACCGACACCCGGTCGCCGACGTGGACGAACATTTTCGAGCCTTGCTTGCGCCAGGCCTTTTCGCTGACCGGAAGCAGATCATCGAGCTTCAGCTGCCCCTTCTCGATCTGTTCGAAGACCATGTAGGTGGTCATCAGCTTGCTCATCGACGAGGGCGGCATCAACTCGTCGGCGTTCTTTTCGAGCAATACCGTCCCGGTGTGGAAATCCACCAGAATCGCCTGCTTGGCGGCGGTGTCGATGGTCTGGGCCGCCGCCGGAGCAAGGGTCAGCGGCAGCAGCGCCGTGGCGGCAAACAGCAGGCGGCGGTAGGCGTTCACGAGCATCGGCAATGACTTCCTGACAAGCTGGTGGCAATGTGCGTCGGGCGTACGATTGTGGCGCAAGGATGTTAATCGACTACTACCCGGGCGTCGGGGTAACCGACTCCGATCACCCGCTCCAGCAGTTTGTCCGCTTCGTCAATGCTGCCGAACGGGCCCATGCGCACGCGGAACACGTCGTTGCCGTCGACCTTGGCCTGGATGATGGCCGGCTGGCCCAGGCCGGAGAGACGGGCGCCGACGCGATTGGCGTTATGGTAATGCTGGAACGAGCCGGCCTGGACGTACAGATTGCCTGCGGTGACCGGATATGTCTGCACGGGCTGAGCCGCATCGGCCGGGTCGGCGCCCCGGATGCTTGCGGCAACGCGCTGCCGCGACGGCGCGACGGTCACGGGCTGCGCCGTCTCGTTGCTCCCTGGCGGAGGCAGGGTTTCGGCGGCAACGGCGATACGGGGCGCCGCCGCCGGGGACGGCTGGCCATCGCCCTCCCGGCCCTGCAGGCGCATGGCGAGGGTGCGGCTTTCCTCGGCCAGGACCTGGACGCGCACCTTGGTCGTACCCTGATGTTCGAATCCCAGCAACTGCGCCGAGCGGCGTGACAGATCGATGATCCGGCCGTGGGCATAGGGGCCGCGGTCGTTGATGCGTACGACGATCGAGCGGCCGTTCTCCAGGTTGGTGACGCGCGCGAAGCTGGGCATCGGCAACGTGCGATGCGCCGCCGTCACCTCGTTCATGTCGAAGGCCTCGCCGTTGGCAGTTTCCTTGCCGTGAAACTGCTTGCCGTACCAGGACGCGATGCCGGTCTCGTCATAGGCGTAATCTTCCGCCGGATAATACCAGACACCATTGATCCGGTAGGGCTTGCCGATTTTGTAGGTGCCGCGCTCATCCCACGGCACCTGCTTGACCGCATGGGTCGCCACCTTGGTCTCGGCACAGGCTGCCAACATCGAGCCGACAGCCAACAGCACGGCGATGTGGAGCGCCGCTCCTCGCATGTGTTGGGATCCCCCCGCTAGGCGTACGTCGAATGTGGTAGTCGGCGCCAGCTTAACGGGAGGCGATGCGATCGGCAAGATGCCCGACCGCCAAGGCGTAGTAGGTCGAGCGGTTCCATTTCATCACCGCCCGCCAATTGTCGTAAACGAGAAAGGCGGCGTCGCCATCGGCCTCGGGCTTGACCACCGAGGCGGTGATGGCCGCGCTGGGCAATGGCTGGCCATCGGGCCGGCGGACGCCGAGACGCGCCCAGTCCTGCAGGGACTTGACGGTATCGGGGCCGAGCAGCGCCGGGTCGAAGCCGGCCGGCAGCGCCACCGGACGGCCCCAGGTATAATCCTTGCTCCAGCCATGGTTGGCCAGATAATTGGCGGTGCTGGCGAAGACGTCGGGCAGCGATCCCCAGATGTCGCGGCGGCCGTCGCCGTTGCCGTCCTGCGAGAACCGCACATAGCTCGACGGCATGAACTGGCATTGGCCCATGGCGCCGGCCCATGAGCCGATCATGGCCTCGGCGGCGATGTCGCCGGCCTCGAGGATGCTCAGGGCATCCATCAGCTCCCTGCGGAAGAAGGTGCTGCGCCTCCCGTCCCAGGCCAATGTGGCGAGGGCGTCGATGACCTTGAAGTTGCCGGTGATGCGGCCGTAATCGGTTTCCATGCCCCACAGCGCGACGATGAAGCGCGGCTGCACGCCGTATCGGTTCGAGATGCGTTCGAGCAGCGGCCCGTGCTCGGCCAGCAACTTGCGGCCCTTCTCCACCCGCAACCGCGTCACCGTGCGGTCGAGATATTGCTGGAAGGTCAGGGTGAACTCGGGCTGCTCGCGGTCGAGTTCGATGACGCGCGGCAGCGGCTCGATGCCGCTCAGCGCGCGATCGAGCACCGCATCGGAGATGCCGCCGGCGCGCGCCTCCTGGCGCAGGTCGGCGAGCCAGCCGGCAAAATCACGCGGCTGGGCAAAGGCGGGGCTGGCGGCCACGGCGACGGCTGCGGCCAAGGCGACGATGCGGATCATGCTGGCTCCCAACGGCGGCGAAGGGGGAGTTCTGCCACATCGACGCGCGCCTTGGCAACGATCCCCGGCCGCACCATTTTCAACCGCCCGCATTGCCGCCATTGACCCCGGGGCCGACAGGCTCTTATCTAGGCGCACCGCCAGCAGAGGAGTGGCCGAGCGGTTGATGGCACCGGTGTTGAAAGCTGGTTGTCTCTCGACTAGGGAATGGATGAAACGGGAATACAAACACGTGTTAGCGTGTTCTGCTTGTATTCCAACGGGGTGCCGTTTAGCAGATTCGTAGCACGTCACGAAATACGGTGGGTTGGCCGAGCGGTTGAAGGCACTAGTCTTGAAAACTAGCAAGGGGGCAACCCCTTCCAGGGTTCGAATCCCTGACCCACCGCCAAACTTATGGATGTTCCTTAGCCTTTGAGGGATGGTTGTGGGGGTCTTCGATCTTTTCTCTAAGCGACAAAAGCGCGCTCATGGCGAAATGCCTGATGTTTACGTCTATGACGACCTGCCGCAACCGCTGCGGGTGCAGATCGTTCACATCATTAGTGACGCCTTTGGGGAAGACGGGTACAACATGACCCATGCCCGTCATGCGTATGAATTTGTCAAGCAAACGTTATGCAGAGAATTTGGCGTTTTTGAACTGGTCAAATACCCCAAGTCCGATCAAGATTCTGTCTTCAATTTCTTCTTGCAGGAACAGTCGATTGAGCGAGCTCTTGATGTTGTGGAGTTGTGCTTTAATGTCATTCAAGGCTTCATAGCCGACAATCAATCGTACCAGTACAACACGCGAAGAAAGATCGAGCCCGACGACGCCGTTGCCGAGTTGAACGAGCGTTTCAAGGAGCACGGGGTCGGCTACCAGTTCGAGTCTGGCGAGATCATCCGAGTCGATTCTCAGTTCCTGCATGCGGAGGCTGTCAAGCCAACGCTGGAGGTTCTGCGTGACAAGAACTTCAAGGGAGCAAACGAAGAGTTCCTAAAAGCCCACGAGCACTATCGACACGGACGCTACAAAGAATGCCTTGTTGACGCGCTGAAGGCATTTGAGAGCACTATGAAGACGATTTGTAGTCTTCGAGGCTGGCCGACACAGCCAACGGACACGGCGAAAAATCTGATCGCCACCTGCATGAGCAATGGCCTGTTCCCGGCTTACTTCGATTCGCAGTTCTCGTCCATTCGCTCGCTGCTGGAAAGCGGTGTGCCGACAGTGCGGAACAAGAGCGGTGCCCGAATACTTGGCTCGGTACACGTTGAACCTCACGGCAACGACCATTCTCTTCATGGTCGAGGCGCACCAAGCTACGAAATAGGCGACCTGCTCGCAATAGGCTAGAACGCGGCAGGCTCCACCGACTTAACCACAAGGACGGCAAGCCTTTTCAGCGGTCAGACCGACTAATTCAGGGTTTATCGGTCGTGGCAGTGCCCCGCACCCGAGGGCGTGAGGCGCTGGCAACATCAGAGCCAAGAGTGGCTCCCAAGGCGGCGGCGCTCGGTGCCTGCGTGTTCCTCGAAGTGCCTAAGATGGGCTTGGCTTTCGTGGCGCAGCAGGAGTTTCGGTCGCTTGCGTCACCTGAGGTAAAACTCTTCCCACTCGAGCTCGCTCCACCACTCGGCCTCGAGTCCGTCGCAGGTCTCACCGTGGGCTCGGCACATGAAACAACCGTCACCGCGCGTGAGCGTAAAGTCCTCGACCGGCGGATAACGGACCAGCAGGGCCGCGCCGCCCTCGCGCGCGGCCGCTTCCGCCTCGCTCATCGGCCGATCCGGCAACTCGCGAATGCCGCGCCGCATGAGTCGCTCGACACCCTCGGGGTACAGGACGGAGTTCTCCGCGTCGATATGACGCCAGAGCGCGTGCGAGTAGCGCGTTGCCAGAGCCTGAAGCCGAGCAAGATCCTCCTCGGACTGCGGCCTCTGTTCGAGAAACGGCGTCATCTCGCACAGCCACTCCTCCATCTCGGCGTGCTCGTGTCTGACGGCGTGCACTGGTCCGCGGTCGCCCGGCAGTTCCGCACCCGTCACGAGCGCATCGAAGAACACTCGCTCCTCGCGATCGTGATGGAAATGGCCGGCAAACCCGGTGAAGAACGCGGCGAAGCGTCTGCCGTCATCCGGGTCCGCAGTCCCGTCGACGAGTCCGCCGACGTACGCGCGCAAGGATCCTAGCACCTGATCGATCAGCACATGTTCGTCTTGCAATGTATCGATCAGCTTCATCGTCGATTCATCCTGATGTACTAAAACGGCTGCCAATGCGCCACCGAGGTGCTCCTAACGGATAGGCCAAAGTCGCTGCTCCTCTGCTGGCGTCTACGCGCTGCTGGACCAGCTGCGCAAGCGGATCCGCGATCCGCACTATAGCCTGCGACCGGGCGGGCATACCAGTATTGGGTAGGTTTCTTCACCCGCTGGAACGGTCTGCGGCGGCCGTGCGACATGGGCTTCGCCTCCCCTCCGCCATGATTCGCGATATGCCGAGATGTTCGCGTCGCTGCCGGGTCACGCGGCGTGAGGTGAGAACGTCCAGTTGTATTCCGCCTCGTAGAGGGCGAAGCGTTGCACCAGATGATCGACATGCGCCAAGGTGGCGTTGACGATCAGGAACGGCCGCCCGTCCTTGTACACCATATAGTTTTTGTGGGCCGGTGCCTTCGGCGCGGTGGCAACCTTGGCGGCGAAAGCGTGAGCGGACTGAGCCATCGAAACCTCTACGGTGGAGGTAGGGGATTGCTTACCCGGAACTAGGTATCACCCTTCTCCATACCTTTCCACTCTCCCTCGGGGGAGGTAGCCGCAATCGCGTGTCCCCTCCCCCGAGTGGCCCGATCCTGTCGACAATCAGTCGAAGAACTCGAATAAATCCCACGGCTTCTTGCGTTTCTTGTGGTGGTGGCCGTGCCCATAGCCGTGGCTCTGCGGATAAGGCGCGCGGCTCTCATGGCGCTCCCACTGCTCGCCGGCCGATCGCAGGTTCGACAGCAGTTTTTCCAGTTCGCCGCGGTCCAGCCACACGCCGCGACACTGGGGGCACATGTCTATGTGGACGCTGTCGCGCTCGATCTCCTTCATCCCGGTTTGGCAGTTGGGGCAAATCAGCAGGGGCATGTGCTTTTTCCTCGTGGTTCTCCCGCCCTTTCCTGGGAAACACGCGCGGTAAATCAAGGGGGTCCCACCCAGCTTGTCCCCGCTTCACAAGGTCGCCACGACGGCGACGAACCGCTATTCTGCCCCCAACACGAACGGCGGACGGTGCGCGAATGAAGAGGAAATGGCTTTGGGTGGTCGCGCTGGCGTCCGTGGGCGCCGGCGGCGCGGCGCTCACCGTCCTGGTCGGTGACGATGGTTCCCGCCTGGAGCCCGACGCCCCCGCGCTGGTGGCATTGGGGCAGGACATCTATTCGACACACTGCGCCACGTGTCACGGCGCCCAGTTCGAAGGGCAACCGAATTGGCGGACGCGCCTGCCGAATGGGCGGCTGCCGGCGCCGCCCCACGATGCCAGCGGACACACCTGGCATCACCCCGATTCGGTGCTGTTTCGGATCACCAAGGAGGGCATTCAGTCGGTGGCGCCGCCCGGCTATGCGAGCGACATGCCGGCCTTCGACGACGTTCTGAGCGATCGCGAGATCCGCGCCGTGCTCTCCTACATCAAGTCACAATGGCCGCCGGAAATCCGCGCCCGCCAGGATGCGCTGAACCAGCCCTAGGCGAGGCCGTCAGCACCTTGGCACCTGCCGGCAAGGTGAGGCCGGGCGGCACCGCGGCGTGCAGCGGAAACCACTGCGCGCGGTATTTCTGACGCAATCTGAGGTCTTTCGACCACGGTCGCCCGGCCAAGCGCGCCAGTTTGTCGAGCAAGGGATCGGCCGGATCGAGCGGCAGCGGGTCGAACTCGAACCCGCGGCCGCCATTGTGCTGCGCCCACAACATGACTTCCACCGCCATGAAATCATCGATGCCTTGCGGGGCCGCGGACAGCAGTCGGACATCGGCAAGGGCCAATTCGCCGCCCGCCTGCCACAGCGGCGACGCGGCCACCAACTCGCCGCCGGCCTGCCGCGCCACGGCCATGGGAAAGCGCCCGCTCGGATCGAGGTCGGGCCGCGTCCCCACCGCCATCATCTCAAACTGCAGGCCGGAGCGCTGCACGCTCGCGTGAACTTGGCGCAACTCGGCATGTTGCGGATCGGCGAGGGAAAATTGCGCCAACTCGACCCGACCGCGCTCACCGATGCCGGCAAAGGTCAGCCCCAGGTCAAGATACAGGGTGCGCGACGGCACCAGAAAAAAAACCGGGGAGGCACCGGCCGCCTCGCAGGCCTCGCGAAATCGCCAAGCCAAATCCAGCCATGCATTTCTGGGTCCCACGGGCTCGCCCAGGGCCACCCAGAACGCGTCGTTGCGGCGGTACATGATGAACGCTTCGCCGCGGCCGTCGAACATCAGGTGGTGACCGCCCGACAGGGCGCGACAGCCGGCAACAGTCTCGGTTGCGGCAATGATGGCTGCCGCCGCGGCCAACTGACCCGCATCGGGCAGGTGCGACGTCACCACGCGCCGCCGTACGCTCAGTAGAAGCCCGGCGGCGAAGACGCCCATCGCCGCCACCGCGGCACGCAGGGCACGCCCCGCTTCGTCCATGCGCAGCAAAGCCTCGATATCGAGGTTGGCCGTTTCGCGACGGAAGGCGAGCACGGTCAGCCACGCGGTGGCGATGACGATAGCCGCGGCGGCGACGGTCCACCCCGAGGAATAGCCCAAGGCGGCCACCGATTGCCGTCGATAGAACCCGCGTCTGGACACCACCAGCGCCAGCGTGAGGGCCGCGCATGCAGTGGCCTCTTCATAGTCCAAGGCGCGCATCATCGCCGCAGCACCGCCAAGGACCAACAGCAATAGGGCTGCCCTATAGGCACCTGCCAGCCGCCGAAAAATGCCGCGCGCCACCAACAGCAGCCCCGCGCCGGCCGCCGAGGCGACAAGATGGCTGCCCTGCACCACAGGCGCTGGCCACGCCTGCAAAGTCGCCATCCGCGCCGGATTTTCCGGTACCGCGCCGGTGACCAGCAGCATGGCGCCGACCGAAAACACCAGGAATGCAAGCACCGTGGGTTCGAGTTCGCGTGTCACCAGTCGAGCGGCGTGCACGGCGGAACGGCGCCGGCTGAGCACCTCAAAGGCGATCAGTATCAATGCGCCCAGCGCCAGTGGCACCAGATTGTAGGTGACGCGAAACAGCACGAGTGCCCCCAGGGTGGCATCGGGCGGCACTTCGGGCAGCATCAGCACCACCGCGGTCTCGAAGACGCCCAAGCCACCCGGCACGTGCGTGACCAGACCCGCCAGATTGGCCAGGACATAGATGCCGATCATCGCCCACAGCGTCGGGGCCCCGACGGGCAGCAGCACGTACAGGGCCGTCGCGGCAAAGCCCAGATCCACCGCCGACACCAGTATCTGTCGCAGGCCAACGCGCAGCGGCGGCACGACGAACGAGCGGCCGAACATCCGCCACGGTCGCCGCCGCAGCGCGCCAAGCATCAGGTAGGCTGCGACCAACCCCAGGATTGCGGCTCCGGAAACGCGCAGCACCGGCTCGCCAAAGCCGGTCAGCGCCGCAAACTTGGATGGTTCCATCAGTAAGGCCAGCGCCGCCAGGGTACACGCTCCGACCATGAAGGTCAGACCGCAGAAGACGATGACCTTGGCAACCTCGAGCGCGGTGAGGCCGGCGGCGGCATACATACGGTAACGGATGGCCCCCCCGGTCAGCGCGGCAAAACCGGCGCTGTGGCTCACCGCATGGCTGACGAACGAGGCCATCATCACCCGGCCCAGGGGAACATCGCGGCCGATGTACCGGGTCGCCAGCCAGTCGAACCCACCGAGCGCCAGATAGCTCCCGCAGGTCGCACCCAGCGCCGCCGCGATCGCCACCCACGAGGTCTCGCCGAGGCGGGCGGCGATGTCGCTGAACTCGTATTTTCCCAGCGCCCGCTGCAGCAGCCACAGCGCAAACACCAGAATGGCCAGCGATGTGATGCTGCCGGCGAGCTTCCAGGCCTTCTTGGCGGCGCTTCGTCTCATGCGCCCTCAGATGGGCGCCCTTCGCCGACCCCGCACCCGCATCCTGCGGATAGGTCCTCGTCTATTCGGCGGCCTTCGCCGGCGGCGCGGGCGCGATTCCTTCGGCCAGCGGTTCCGCACGTTGGCGCCGCGCCAACATGGTGTAGGCCGCCGGCACCACGAACAGCGTCAGCACCGTGCCGAAACTGATGCCGCCGACGATGACCCAGCCGATCTGCTGGCGGCTCTCGGCCCCGGCGCCCGTAGCCAATGCCAGGGGGATCGAGCCAAGCACCATGGCGCCGGTCGTCATCAGAATCGGCCGCAGCCGCAGCGTCGCCGCCTCGATCACGGCGTCGCGCAACGCCATTCCGCTTTCCCGCAGTTGGTTGGCGAACTCGACGATCAAAATGCCGTGCTTGGTGATTAGGCCAATGAGCGTGACCAAACCGATCTGGCTGTAGACGTTGAGGGTGCCGCCCGTAAGTTTCAGTGCGACCAGCGCCCCGGCCATGGCCAGCGGCACCGTCAGCATGATCACCAGCGGATCGACGAAGCTCTCGAATTGCGCAGACAGCACCAAGTAGATGAAGAACAGCGCCAGGACGAACGTGATGTAGAGGCCCTGGCTCGACGATTTGAACTCGCGCGACGGCCCATCCCAATCGACGCGGGCACTTGGCGGCAGGATGCGCTCCGCCGCGGCTTCCATGTGGGTGATGGCATCGCCCAGCGCGTAGCCTGGCGCGACATTGGCCGAAATCTTGGCCGAGCGAAGCTGGTTGAAATGGTTCAGTTCGCGGGGGGCCACCGTCTCGGTGACGGTGACCAGGTTCGATAGCTGCACCATGCCGCCATCATCGGCGCGCACATAGATGGTCGACAGATCGTCGGGGTCACGGCGATCGGCATCGGTGACCTGGACGATGACATCGTATTGCTCACCCTCCTGCTTGAAGCGGGTGACGATGCGCCCGCCCAGCATGGTTTCCAGCGTGCGCCCGACGACGTCCACCGATGTGCCGATATCGGCTACCTTGTCGCGGTCCACCTCAACGCGGATCTGCGGCTTGTTGAGCTTGAGGTCGCTGTCGGCCGCCTGAAGCCCGGGGTAGTCCGCCGCCGCGTCCAGCATTGCCTCGCTGATCCGCTGCAGTTCCTGGTAATCGCCCGAGGTTTGAATGACCATCTGGAAGGCCTTGGAGGTGGCGCGCTGACCCAGCGATGGCGGATTGACGGCGAAGGCCTGAAGGCCGGGAACCTCGAACAGCTTCTGCCCCAGTTCCTGCACCACCTGCTGCTGGGGCACGTCGCGCTCGCTCCAGTCCTTGAGGCGAACAAACGCCAGCATCTGATTGACCACCGGGCTGCCGCTGATGACGAAGTACCGTTCGAGTTGCGGGTGCTGCGCGATGATGTCCTCGATCTGGCGCGCATACCTGTCGACGTAGCCGATGGTGGCGCCCTCCGGCGCAATGCCGATGCCGACGATGGTGCCACGGTCCTCCGTAGGCGTGAGTTCGGATTTGAGCGTGGTGAAGGTGCCATAGGCCAGCCCTGCCACCAGGACGACTCCCAAGCCGACCAGCCAGCGGACCCGCAGCACCCGGCGCAGCACGGCGCGATACCCGTCGGTCAAGGCATCCAGGCCGGCCTCGATCAGATTGTAGAAGCGCGAATGCTTGGTTTCGTGGCGCAGCATGCGCGAGCACATCATGGGCGTCAGCGTGAGCGCCACGAAGCCTGACACCAGGACCGCGCACGCCAGAGTCCAGGCAAATTCGGTGAAGAGCTTGCCGGTGCGCCCTTCCATGAAGCCGATGGGCACGTAGACGGCGGCCAGGGTGATGGTCATGGCCATGACGGCAAAGGCGATCTCCTTGCTGCCCTTGATCGCCGCCGCCATCGGCCGCTCGCCCTCCTCGATGTGACGGAAGATGTTCTCGAGCATCACGATGGCGTCGTCGACCACCAGGCCGATGGCCAGAACCATGGCCAGCAAGGTCAAGGTGTTGATGGTGAAGCCGAGGAAGTACATCAGGGCGAAGGTGCCGACCAGCGATACCGGGATGGTCACCAGCGGAATGATGCTGGCCCGCAGCGTGCGGAGAAACAGGAAGATGACCACCATCACCAGCACGATGGCTTCGCCGATGGTGTTGAACACCGCACCGATCGAGCGTTCGATGAAGATGGACGAATCATAGGCGATGCGCACGCGCATGCCCTCGGGCAGGCTTTGTTCGATCTGCGGCAAGGCCACGCGGACGGCAGCGGACACCTCCAAGGGGTTCGCCACCGATTGCTTGACGACACCCAAGGCGACGGCGCTCTCGCCGTTGAAGCGCACAACGCGGCGTTCGTCGCTGGCACCGATCTCGACGCGCGCCACATCCTTGAGCCGGATGAGATAGCCCTCGGCATCCTTGATGATGATCTGTTCGAACTGGTGCGGAGTCCGCAGGTCGGTCTCGCTGAGGACCGTGAATTCACGCTCGGCGCTTTCGATACGGCCAGCCGGAATCTCGACGTTCTGGCGGCGCAGCGCGTTCTCGACGTCCTGGGGCGTCAGTTGATAGGCGGCCAGCCGGGCGCGGTCGAGCCAAATCCGCATGGCATAGCGACGTTCGCCGAAAATGCGGACGTCGGCGACGCCGTTCAGGTTCTGCAGTTTGTTCTTGACGAAACGGTCGGCGATGTCGGTGACCTGCAGCGGTGAATGGCGTTCGCTGGAAAAGGCCAGATACATGATGGGCTGGGCGTCGGCCTCGACCTTGGCGATCACCGGTTCCTCGACGTCGTCCGGCAGGCGGCCGCGCACCCGGCCAACGCGGTCACGAACGTCGTTCGCCGCAGCATCGGGATCACGGTCGACGCGAAACTGCACGGTGATCTGGCTGCGCTCCGAGCGGTTGATCGACGTCAAAATCTCGATGCCCTCGATGCCGGCCAGCGAGTCCTCGATGACGTTGCTGATCTGGCTCTCGACGACTTCGGAGCTGGCGCCGGGGTATTCGGTTTGCACCGTCACCACCGGCTCGTCGATATTGGGGTACTCGCGGACCGACAATCGATCGTAGGCGATGATGCCCAGGAGGACGACCACCAGACTCATGACCGTAGCCAGAACCGGACGCCTGATACAGAGACCAGGGAGTGTCATCGGCTCAGGCCCCCCGCCGCCGGGCGGCCGGATCACCGTCGGCCGTGGCCGAGACGACGTTGATCTTGGTGCCAGGCCGCAGTTTCATCTGGCCGCCGGTGATGACGACATCCTCGGGCGACAACCCGCTGACCACCTCGACCTGGGTGCCACGACGCAGGCCGAGTTCGACCGGCACCTCCTCGAAGCCGTCGCCGACCACCTTGTAGATCAAGGTCTGGTCGCCGCGCGGTACAACCGCTTCCTCCGGCACCAGAATGGCATCGGCGACCCGTTCGACCTCCAGCTTGACCCGCGCGAACAGGCCCGGCCGCAAGATCAGATCCTCATTGGGGACGCGGGCGCGGATGACGATGCTGCGGCCGTTCTTGTCCACCAGCGGGTCGATGGCATAGATCTCTCCCGAGAAGGTGCGATCCGGGAAGGCATCGACGGAAACGGCCAGTGGCTGGCCGATGCGCACCGACCGCAGATAGGTCTCGGGCACCCGGAAGTCCAGTTTCACCGGATCGATCTTCTCGAGATTGACGATGTCCTCGCCTGCCGTG
Source organism: Rhodospirillaceae bacterium (assembly GCA_036675815.1). Lineage (GTDB taxonomy): Bacteria > Pseudomonadota > Alphaproteobacteria > Rhodospirillales > Magnetospirillaceae > JAKFEE01. The sequence goes on along the minus strand of JAKFEE010000022.1, from coordinate 209,217 downwards.
ACGTAAGCACCGACGCTGACCTTGCGAAGGCCGAGGATGCCGTCGAAGGGGGCGGCGATTTCCGTCTTGTCCAGGGCGGCGCGCGACACCTCGATCGCCGCTTGGTCCACGCGCAGCTTGGCCGCGGCTTCGTCGCGCGCCCGTTCGGTGCCGGCGCCCTGCCGATAGAGCTTCTGGGCGCGTTCGCTGTTGGCTAGGCTCAGGGCGAGGTTGGCCTTGGCCTGCTCGAATTGTGCGGCCAGGATGGTGCCGTCCAGCCTGATGAGCGGCTGGCCGCGGGTTACCCGCTGGCCTTCATCGAACAGGATCTTGGCGATGCGTCCCGGAATTTCGGGCCGGACGACCACCGACTCGTCCGAGCGCACGCTGCCAATGGCGGAAATTTCTCGGGTGATCGTCCCGACCGTGACCTTCACCGCCTCGACGGTGGCCCGCATGTCCGAATCTTGCTGCTTCTGCGATTGAGCCGCAGCATCATTGCTAGCTGGCGCTGTGCCGAACCAGGCCGACAACGGGGGCTGCCCCTGTGTGTACCAAATGGCATAGCCGCCGACGACCAAGCACGCCAGCGCCGCAAGCCACACCACACTCTTTCGCATTGAAGCCTCGTTCCCCCCACCCAGCCGGAAGCGTTAAGTTAGACTGAACCGTTCAGTAGTCAATCGGCACTCATGGGCACTCAGCCTTGCCGGTGCTTGCCTTCCCCGTCCACAGCCTGCGTATTATGCTGTAGCTTACAAAGAATTCGGCACGAAAAACCGGATGAGCATGAGCCCCGCGTCTGGACCGCGGTGGTACGGGGGCACTGAGGCACATGGTCAAAGTCGAGGTCATTTTCGACACAATCTGCCCCTGGTGCTACGTCGGGTTGCAGCGGCTTGATCGCGCCCTGGCCATGCGGCCGCACATGACGGCCCGGATCGGGTGGCGGCCGTTCTTGCTCAATCCGGACATGCCCGCGGACGGTATGCCGCGCGCGCTCTATCTTGAACGCAAGTTCGGGAGCCGAGCGCGGGTCACGCGGATGCTCGGGGCGCTTGATCAGGCGGGTGAAGCCGAGGGGATCCGTTTCGACTTCCGGCGGATCACGCGGACACCGAACACGACGCGTTCCCACCGTCTGATCGCGCTGGCTGATACCTTCGGCAGCGCCACGACGGCGGTGAAGGCCCTGTTTGCCGCCTATTTCGGCGAGGGTGCCGACATCGGTGACCCCGCGGTTCTTCGCAAAATCGGAGCGGCCTTGTCCCTGCCGGCGGACGCACTGGACAGCGCACTGAGCATCAGCGATTCACCGGGCGCGATGCAGGTCGACAGCGCCCGCGCGCACCGGCTTGGCGTGAATGGCGTGCCTTGCTATGTCTTCGACGAAACATATGCCGTGGCCGGCGCACAGGAGCCGCACGTCCTCCTGCGGCTGCTCGACCTGGCGCACGAGGCGGGGCGGGAACCGGCGGCGGCTCTCGCCTGAGATCAGGCGCCACCGATACCCTCGATGACCTTACCGGTGCCGCCACACTCGGCGCATTCGGCGCCGTTGATGCGACCGGTACCCCGGCACTCGCGGCAAATGTTCTCGCCCGTACCGGGGACCCCTGGCCTTGCTTCGTCGCCGCGATGGGTTCCGGCGGGCTGTCGCTCGATCGTCATCCTTGCCTCCGGGCTTTCGGTTCGTGCAGGTTACACGCGGACGGCCGCGAATGTTCCGGCCTCCGTTGCCGGCAGGGTAGCAAACCACCATTTGACCAAACTCCCGCCGCAGCACGGTGCAGTAGCGATCCAGAAACGGCGATTCGGTAGGCCTGCCTTGACCATTCGTGTGGAACCGATGAGTTCATTGATCCGCGTGCGCGGCGCCCGCGAGCACAATCTCAAGAACGTCGATATCGACATACCGCGCGACGCGCTGGTGGTGATCACCGGGCTATCGGGGTCCGGCAAGTCTTCCTTGGCGTTCGACACCATCTATGCCGAGGGGCAGCGGCGATACGTGGAATCGCTGTCGGCCTATGCCCGGCAGTTCCTCGAATTGATGCAGAAACCGGACGTCGACCTGATCGAGGGCCTGTCACCGGCGATCTCGATCGAGCAGAAGACGACGTCGCGCAACCCACGCTCGACCGTCGGCACCGTCACCGAGATCTACGACTATCTGCGCCTGTTGTTCGCGCGCATCGGCGTGCCGCACTCGCCTGCCACCGGCCTGCCCATCGAGAGCCAGACGGTCTCGCAGATGGTCGACCGCATCCTCGATATGCCGGAAGGTACGCGCCTGTACCTGCTCGCCCCCATCGTGCGCGGCCGCAAGGGCGAGTACCGGAAGGAATTGCAGGACCTGCAGAAGAAGGGCTTCCAACGCGTCAAGATTGACGGGACGCTGTATGAGATCGACGAAGCGCCGGCGCTCAACAAGAAACTCAAACACGACATCGAAGTGGTGGTCGACCGCCTTGTGGTAAAAGCCGGCCTGGGCAACCGCTTGGCCGACTCGGTCGAAACGGCGCTGTCGCTGGCGGACGGCTTGGTCATTGCCGAAACGGCCGATGGCGGCGAGCGCACCGTCTTCTCGGCCAAGTTCGCCTGCCCCGTGTCGGGCTTCACCATCGCCGAAATCGAGCCGCGGCTGTTTTCGTTCAATAATCCTTTCGGCGCCTGCCCCAGCTGCGACGGCCTCGGCGTCCGGCTGGAATTCGCTCCGGAGCTGGTCGTTCCCGATGGGGACCTGTCGCTGGGCGAAGGCGCCATCGTGCCGTGGTCCAGCCCGACGGCGCACTACTACCAGCAGGCACTGACGAGCCTGGCGGGTCATTACGGCTTCTCGATGGACGCGCCGTGGAACGAACTGGCCGATACCGTGCGCCAAAGGATCCTGTTCGGGTCCGGGGCGGAAGCGGTCACCCTGAGTTTCGACGACGGCAGCCGCCAGTTCTCGACGCAGAAGCCGTTCGAGGGGGTGATCCCCAACCTCGCCCGGCGCTGGCGCGAGACCGAGTCGTCGTGGGTTCGCGACGAGCTGTCGCGCTTCCAGATCAGTGCGCCGTGCGACGCCTGCGGCGGCCATCGCCTGAAGCCCGAGGCGCTCGCCATCAAGATCCAGTCGCTTCACATCGGCCAAGTCGCCGAGATGTCCATTGCCGACGCCGGAAACTGGTTTGCCGGCCTCGCCGAGCACCTGAAGCCGAAGGACCGCGAGATCGCCAAGCGTGTCCTGCGTGAGATCAACGAGCGTCTGGGTTTCCTCAACGACGTCGGCCTCGATTATCTCACCCTGGCCCGCGGCTCCGGCACCCTGTCCGGTGGCGAGAGCCAGCGCATCCGCCTCGCCTCGCAGATCGGTTCCGGCCTGACCGGCGTGCTCTACGTGCTGGACGAGCCGTCGATCGGCCTCCATCAGCGCGACAACGACCGCCTGCTCGCCACGCTCAAGCGCCTACGCGACCTCGGCAATACCGTCATCGTGGTCGAACACGACGAGGACGCCATTCGCCAGGCCGACTACTTGATCGACATGGGCCCGGGCGCCGGCATCCACGGCGGTGAAGTGGTTGCCGAGGGCATTCCCGACGAAGTGATGCAGAACCCCGACAGCCTCACGGGGCAATATCTGAACGGGGTGCGGCAGATCGTGGCGCCGACGATCCGCCGGGCCGGTAGCGGTAACAGCATCGGCATCGTCGGTGCCCGCGGCAACAACTTGAAGAACCTCAGCGTCGATCTGCCCCTGGGCACGTTCACCTGCGTCACCGGCGTCTCGGGCGGCGGCAAGTCGACCTTGGTGATCGAAACGCTTTACAAGGCATTGGCCCGGCGGCTCAACGGCGCGAGGGAACAGCCGGCCGAGCACGATCGCCTCGACGGCGTCGACAATATCGACAAGATCGTCGACATCGACCAGTCGCCGATCGGCCGCACCCCGCGCTCGAACCCTGCCACCTACACCGGCGCGTTCACCCCCATTCGCGACTGGTTCTGCAACCTGCCCGAGGCGCAGGCGCGCGGCTACAAGGCCGGCCGCTTCTCGTTCAACGTGAAGGGCGGACGCTGCGAAGCCTGCCAGGGCGACGGTGTCATCAAGATCGAGATGCATTTCCTGCCCGACGTCTACGTCCAGTGCGACGCCTGCAAGGGCAAGCGCTACAACCGTGAGACATTGGAAATAACGTTTCGTGGCAAGAGCATAGCCGACGTTCTCGATATGACGATCGAGGAATCCTGCGAGTTCTTCAAGGCAGTGCCGGCCATTCGTGACAAGATGGAGACGCTGAAGCGCGTCGGCCTTGGCTACATCCATCTCGGTCAGCAGGCGACGACCCTGTCGGGCGGCGAGGCGCAGCGAGTCAAGTTGGCCAAGGAACTGGCGCGGCGGTCGACCGGCCGAACCCTGTACATCCTGGACGAGCCGACCACCGGATTGCATTTCGAGGACGTGCGCAAGCTGCTCGAGGTGCTGCACGCCCTGGTGGAGGGCGGCAACACGGTGCTGGTGATCGAGCACAATCTCGAGGTCATCAAGACCGCGGACTGGGTGATCGACCTCGGGCCCGAAGGCGGGTCACGTGGCGGGCAATTGGTCGCTGCGGGAACACCTGAAGACGTGGCGACGACGGCCGCCAGCTATACCGGGCGGTATCTGGCGCCGTATCTGCGCAAGCCCGAACGCAAGCTGGCCTGATTTTACGGCCCTACTTGCGGCTGCGGACCTCTTCCTCCGGGGCGATGTCGTAGCGCGTCATCGCCGAATCGACGGTCCGCCCGGTAATGGCGCGCCATTGATCGAGCGCTTCTCGGCGCGTGAACGGGCCGTAGGTTTCGAGCGTCTTACCGGCGGCAATGGCCGTGAAGCTCGTATCGGCATACTCGCCGCCGACGACGTAGTAGGCCTTGCCTTCAAGCTTTTCGTCGGGCCGAATTCGGTAGCGGATCATGGCGTTATCGACCGTCTTGCCGGTGATGGATCGCCAGAAATCGTTTGCCTCGCGCTCGGCGAACGGGCCGTAAATCTCCTCAGACTTGCCGTCCGCAATGCTCATGAAGCTGGTATCAGCGTACTCACCGCCGACGACATAATACTTACTCATCGTATCCCCACGTCTTATATAATTTTCTGTCGCCTTTGCCGGTGCTTATACATCCTTGACAACCGTCGAGGCAATGCCGCGATGGCCCACAGGCGGCGCCTGAGCGCGATGGCTTCGATGGTGACGCCACCGAGCCTACGGCAAACATACCAGCCCGCCGCAATCAGCGTGGCGAACGAGATCCGTTTCCCGGCATCTTCCACGCGGCAGCCTTAGACCTGCCGATGTCGCAGAGTCAAGCTGGACACGCTGGGCGCGGCAGCTTAATTGAGGCGCATGAAAACGATCCATGTTATTGGCGGCGGCCTGGCGGGCTGTGAGGCGGCATGGCAGGCGGCAAGCTGCGGCATTTCCGTGGCCCTGCACGAAATGCGGCCGCACGCAAGCACTGGTGCCCACGCCAGCGGAACCCTGGCCGAACTGGTGTGCTCCAACTCGCTGCGGTCGGACGATGCCGAGTACAATGCCGTCGGCCTGCTGCATGAGGAAATGCGTCGCTGCGATTCGCTCATCATGCGCAGTGCCGATGCCCACCGGGTTCCGGCAGGTGCCGCCTTAGCCGTCGACCGAGACGCCTTTGCCACGGCCATCCAGACGGCGATGCTCGAGCATCCGCTGATCGAGGTGGTGCGTGAGGAGATTACCGCCTTACCCCCTGCCGAGTGGGAGTCCGTGATCATCGCCACCGGGCCGCTGACGTCGCCGGCCCTGGCCCAGGCCGTGGCCGAGATCACCGACACCGACTCCCTGGCATTCTTCGATGCCATCGCACCGATCGTTCACAAGGACTCGATCGATTTCGAGGTTGCCTGGTTCCAGTCGCGCTATGACAAGGGCGAAGGCGCCGACTATATCAATTGCCCATTGTCGCGTGAGCAATACGACGCGTTCATCGATGCGCTCTTGGCCGCCGAAAAGGTGCCATTCCACGATTTCGAGAAGGACACCCCGTATTTCGAGGGCTGCCTGCCCATCGAGGTGATGGCCGAGCGCGGCCGCGAAACCCTGTCGTTCGGGCCGATGAAGCCGGTCGGGCTGCGCGATCCGCGCACCGGCAAGCGCCCCCATGCGGTGGTCCAACTGCGCCAGGACAATGCGCTGGGCACGCTCTACAACATGGTCGGCTTCCAGACGAAGCTGCGTCACGGCGAGCAGTCGCGCGTGTTCAGGACGATTCCAGGCCTCGAACGCGCCGAGTTCGCCCGCCTGGGCGGCATCCACCGCAACACGTTCCTGAACAGTCCCCGTCTCTTGGACGCGACCCTGCGCCTCAAGGCGCAGTCACGCCTGCGTTTTGCCGGGCAGATCACCGGCTGCGAAGGCTATGTCGAGAGTGCCGCCGTCGGGCTGCTGGCCGGGCGTTTCGCCGCCGCCGAACGCACCGATCAGCCACTGCCGGCGCCGCCGGCGACCACCGCATTGGGCGCATTGCTGGCCCATATCACCGGTGGCGCCGTCGCCGAGACGTTTCAGCCGATGAACGTCAATTTCGGCCTGTTTCCGCCGGTCGAGGCCGAACTGGACGCGCGCGGACGGCCGGTGCGCGGCCGAGAGCGCAAGCGGCTTTACAGCCGCCGCGCCCTCGCCGATCTCCAGGCGTGGCTTGCCGCTACGACGGGTCCTTTAACTTCTCCCTAAGGAATTCCGCGGCGGCGTCCGCCGCCTCCTCGGCCGCCAGATCGTGGAAGAAGTGATCGGCACCGTCGATCACCTTCAACTCGACATGGGCCAGGCGGCGGGCTTGCACCTTCTCAACGAGATCCGGCGCCACTTCATCATTGGCGGCGGCGATCACAAGAACCGGGCGCGCGATTCCCGCCAGAATCGCCGGCGTGTCCTTGCGTAGATCGTTGATGTAGTAGTCCATGAAGGCAAAGGCCGTGACCTTCGCCTTGGGACAAGTCAGGAAATCGACCGGCTCGGGCAGGAAATCCGGCCCATGGGCCATCTTGACCATGTCCTGCGCCTGTTTCAGCGTCTCCTCGAAACCGTGGCCGAAGCGCTGTTGGTAACGCTTGGCTTCGCGGTCCTTGTCCCACGTCATCGGCGCCAGCAGCACCGCTGGCCCCAGAAACTCGACCTTCGGCTTTTCGAACATGTACCACGCCACCTGGGCGGCACCGCGCGAATGGCCCATCAGGGACACCCGCTGAGCCCCCTGCCCCTGCAGGTATTTCAGCCACACGCCGATGTCGAGGAGCGCCTCTACGTGGCGATGCTTGTGCGGCACGCTGCACTCGTAAGGGCCGCGGCGATCGGAGAGGCCGAGGCTGAGATTGATGGCGAGGGTGTTCAACCCGCGCTCCTTGAGCAATTCGCGCAGGGTTCGGATCGTCTCCTGATCCTTGTGGGCCATGGTTCCGTGGACAAGAAGCACGGCATTGTCGGCCCAGGTCTTGCCGGGTGCCAAGGTCGCCTCGGCCACCAGCCGGCGGCCTTCATGCACCGTCGTCACCTCTTCGGCCAAGGCACTGCCACCAATGAGTAGGCCCATCATAACTATTGCCAATCTGCGCACTGGTTCCTCCCCCTCGTAAATTGCCCCGATACGCTCACGCACCGAGTCCGGTTTTCCTAGTAACGCCCCAAAAGTGCCGCCAGCGACAGGCGCAGCGGCTGCGGCCGCGGCGCCGCCCATCCTGCGGCGAATGGGTCGTGGTGATGACGCTGCAGCATCGTTAGATATCGGCTGGCCAGAGTCGCCGGCAGCAGCGCCGCAACCGCCCGGCGCGGCACATCGCGGCGCAGTTCCCGGGCGGCTGCGATGTGATGGCGAGCGCGCCCCGCAACCTCGGCCGCTACGGCGCACAACTCGGGCGACGATGCTCCCGACAATATCTGCGAAGCGGTGACGCCATGGCCTTCGAGCAGCTCCTGCGGCAGGTAGAGCCGCCCGGCCACGGCATGAAACGGCACCGCCCGCAACAGGCCGGCCAAGGCCCATGCGATGCCGACATGGCGAGCGGCGCACATGGCATTCGACTCGCGAACATCCAGGACTTCCACGGCCAGGCGCGTTACGGTGCCGGCGGTATCGTCGGCGTATCGCTCTAGTGCCGCCAGGGTCGATGGCGGCGCGTCGTCGAGATCGGCCTCGCGTGCCTCCAATAGTCGCTCGAACTCGCCATGGCTCAAGGAAAAGCACTGTACGGCCTCGCCGAGCGGTTCGGCGACAGGATGGGCCGGCGCGGCATCGCCTTTGGCTAGCCGGTCGAGGACGTCGCGCCACCACTGCAGTCTGATCTGCCCCAGCATCGGCTCGCGGACGCTTTCGCGGATTCTGGCGATCTCCAGGTTAAACGCATAAAGGGCAAACAACGCATCGCGTCGGTCGGCCGGTGCAAACATCGCGGTCGCGAATCGATCGCGATCAAATTTTTTGACGAGATCTGCAACGTACGAGAGAGAGGCGCTCACCGGGGACTCAATCTTAGCGCGGGCCTTGGCTCGCCATTATAGGTAGGATATGGTTCATGCCAGCCGCCTGGGCCAATAGGCAAGACCTTGTTCTGTAACGGGAGCGTCCAATGCAGTACGAAACCGAGGAGCGCCCTGGGATCATTGAAGTGAAACTGCGGGGCCAAGTCACCTATGCCGACCACCCCTCGTTTCGCAGCATCATGTCCCGCCTCGCCGAATCGGCGGCACAGACACTGGTCTTCGAGTTGAACAATGTGGAATTCATCGATTCTGCCGGTCTCGGTATGCTGCTCATCGTCCGCGATACCGCGGAGCAAAAAAAAGCCGACGTGATACTGCGCCACCCGCGCGGTCAGGTGCAAAAAATATTCACATCGAGCAAGTTTGAAACACTGTTCACCATCGAGGCCTGACGGCCGACCGGGGCGCTTCCCCAGCCCGCCCGGCATTTCGCGGGGCGCGGTGTTGGCTCGACACTAGGCCGCACTCGGTCGTCATGTCGCTGACGCCAGCCGATTCCCGCATTGGGGAAATACAACAATAATCAAAGGGAGGTCAGAAGTGTCTCAAGCCAAACCGGAGACAACAATCGAGCACTCTCCCAACAGTGACGAGGTGGATGCGTTTGCCGCCGACGTCTTGTTGAAGGTCCAAGAACTGGCCTTGGAAGTGGCCGACATTGCCGGCAGTATCGAGGGCGTGGCGCGATTCGTGAAGCACCAGGAGGTGCTGTTCGGGCAGCTCAAGGAGATCGCCGCGGCCATGGCGCGTGCCATTGTCGAGATCGATACGGCAGCCCGGGAAACGAACCACATCACCGAGGATGCGGCCGCGCGCAGCAATCAGTCGCAGCAAACCATCGCCGCGGCGGTTTCGGACGTGCAACGTCTGGTCGGCGATGTCGAGGGCATGGAACGGCGGCTGGGCACGCTCGAGAACTCCCTGGGCGACGTGCGCAGCATGTCGCGCAGCATCCAGACCATCGCCCGCCAGACAAACCTGCTCGCGCTGAACGCCACCATCGAGGCGGCCCGTGCCGGCGAGGCGGGCAAGGGCTTTGCCGTCGTTGCCACCGAGGTGAAGACCTTGGCGCGCCAAGCCGGCGATGCCACCACCGGCATCGACAGCACCGTCAACGCCTTGTCGAGCCACGTCACCGAATTGATCAGCGTCAGCACCGAGACCGCTTCGACGGCCGACTCGGTCGGGACCGGCGTCGGGAGCATCAACGAAGCGGTGGCCACCTTCGGCAACGCCATCCAGACGGTCGAAGCGCGCGTGTCCGAGATCTCGCAAGCCGCAGCCGAGACCCTGGATCAATGCAACGAGGTCATGCGCGACATCGACAAATTCGTCGACGGCGTGACTCTGACCGGCAGCAACCTCAAGGTTGCCGACGATCGCATCGTCACCGTGTTGAACAGCAGCGAGCGTCTGATCGGGTTCATCGCGGAAAGCGGCCGCCGCACCCACGATACCCCGTTCATCGAGCTGGCTGTGGAGGGGGCGGCGAAGGTGCAGGCGGTATTTGAAGAGGCCGTCGCCAGCGGTCGGATCACGATGAGCGATCTGTTCGACGAAAACTACGCCCCGATCGAGGGCTCCAACCCACAGCAGCATATGACCCGGTTCGTCGCCTTCACCGACCAGGTGCTGCCCGCGATCCAGGAGCCCCTACTTGGGGCCCACGAAAAGATCGCTTTGTGCTGCGCCGTCGACCGCAATGGCTTCCTGCCCACACACAACACCCAGTTCTCACAGCCACAGGGGCCGGACCCCAAGAAAAATGCCGTCTACAGCCGTAACCGCCGCATGTTCAACGATCGCACCGGCCTTGCCGCGGCACGCAACATGCGCCCGTTCCTGCTGCAGAGCTATCGCCGCGACATGGGTGGCGGCCAATTCGTGATGATGAAGGACGTCTCGGCACCGATCATGGTGCAGGGCCGCCACTGGGGCGGCCTGCGCGTCGCCTATCGCTAGGTCCGCCTTAGTCCCAACGCCGGGCATAGTTGCCCGGCACGAGGACCGTCGCCGATCCGACGCTACCGGGTGTGGCCCAGGGGTAGTCGAGGCTGTAATGCAGCCCGCGGCTCTCCTTGCGCTCAAGCGCCGAGCGGATGATCAGATCGGAGACGACCGCCAGATTGCGCAGTTCCAACAGATCCTTCGTGACGAAGAAGCTGCCGTAGTATTCGTGGATTTCGCCCAGCAACAGGTCGACACGGCGCTTCGCTCGTTTCAGTCGCTTGGTCGTGCGTACGATGCCGACGTAATCCCACATGAACCGGCGCAGCTCGTCCCAGTTGTGCGAGACCACCACCTCGTCGTGGGAGTCGGTGACCCAGCTCTCGTCCCATGGCGCCACCACCGGGGGCTCCGGCAGGTCGGCCCATCGCTCGGCAATGTCTGCCGCCACCGCGGCCCCGAACACGAAACATTCGAGGAGCGAATTGCTGGCCATGCGGTTGGCCCCGTGCAGGCCGGTGCACGCCGCCTCGCCCACCGCGTAGAGGCCGTCGAGGTCGGCGCGGCCGGCACGGTCGATGACGATGCCGCCACACGTATAATGTGCGGCGGGTACGACCGGCACCGGCTCCTTGGTCATGTCGATGCCCAACTCCCGGCAGCGCTCGTACACGGTCGGGAAATGCTCACGGATGAAATCGGCCGGCTTGTGGCTGATGTCGAGGTAAACGCAGTCGATGCCCAGCCGTTTGATCTCGTGGTCGATGGCGCGGGCGACGATGTCGCGCGGCGCCAGCTCCGCCCGCGAATCGAACCGGTCCATGAACCGGCTGCCGTCCGGCAGCACCAGCCGCCCCCCTTCGCCGCGCACCGCCTCGGTGATCAAGAACGACTTGGCCTGGGAATGGTAGAGGCAGGTGGGATGAAACTGGGCGAACTCCATGTTCGAGACGCGGCAGCCGGCGCGCCAGGCCATGGCGATGCCGTCGCCGGTGCAGGTATCGGGATTGCTGGTGTAGAGATAGGCCTTGCTGGCGCCGCCGGTGGCCAGAACCACCGCTTTGGCCACCATCCTCTCCACCTGCCGCGTCGCAAGGTCGAGCGCATAGAGCCCGATGCAGCGCCGCGGGCGGCCACGATGATCGGTGCCGACGATGAGGTCGACGGCCATTCTGCCCTCGAGCACGGTCACGTTCGGCCGCCGGCGTACCTGCTCGGCCAGGCTCAACTCGACGGCGCGCCCGGTCGCGTCGGCGGAGTGGATGACGCGGCGGTGTCGATGGCCGCCCTCACGCGTCAGATGGTAGTCCAGCCCGCTGCCAGGCTCGGCGCGGGTGAAGGGCACGCCGTAATCGACCAGCCGGCCGATGGCCGCAGGCGCGTTCTCGACGACGAAGCGAACGATGTCCCGGTCACAAAGGCCGGCACCGGCGATCAGCGTATCCTCGACATGTGCTTCGAACGAGTCCGCCTGATCGAGCACGGCGGCAATGCCGCCCTGGGCGTAAAAGGTGCTGCCCTCGGTCAGGGGCGCCTTGGAAAGCACACCAACACGCAGGTATTGGGGAAGCTGCAGCGCCACGGTGAGTCCGGCACCGCCGCTTCCGACGACCAGCACGTCAAAGGCGGTCATGGCGTTCCCCAATCGAGGCCGATATCCACCGCCTGCGCCGACTGGCTGATGCGGCCGACCGAGACGAAGTCGACGCCGGTCTCGGCGATCGCACGGATGGTGTCGAGATTGACCCCGCCCGAGGCCTCGAGCCTGGCCCGCCCCGCCACCAGAGAAACCGCTTGCCGCAACACGGCCGGTGCCATGTTGTCGAGCAGGATGATGTCGGCACCGGCAGCCACCGCCTCGCCGACCTGGTCGAGTTCATCGCATTCGACCTCGACCGGAACGTCGGCGGCCCGGGCCCGCCGGACGGCCTCGCCGACCCCGCCACAAACGGCGATGTGGTTGTCCTTGATCAGGATAGCGTCGTAGAGGCCCATGCGATGATTGCGGGCGCCACCGACGCGGGTGGCGTACTTGGCCAGATGACGTAGGCCGGGGACCGTCTTCCGCGTATCGAGCAAGGTGCAGCCGGTCCCGGCGATGCGCTCGACATAGCTGCGCGTCAGCGTGGCGATACCGGACAGGTGCTGGAGGAGATTGAGCGCCGTACGCTCGGCGGTCAGCAGGCCGCGCGCCGGTCCCGACACCTCGGCCAACACCGTCCCGCCAACGACCTTTGCCCCGTCGGCCGCGTATGCCGTCCACCGTACGTGGGGCACCACCCGGCGAAAGACCGTGGCGGCAATGTCGAGGCCCGCGAGGACCATCGGCTCGCGCGCCGCCATGACGCCGCGAAATTGCAGGCCTTCCGGGATGACACACTGCGAGGTGAGATCGCCTGGCCCGACATCTTCGGCGAGGGCCGCCGCGATGACGCGTTCGACCTCCGCCGCCTGCGGCGGAGGAACCCGATTATTCTGCGGCATTTCGCACGGGGATCGTGGTCGACATCTCCAACATGCGCTGGAGCGGCCTGAGGGCGCGCACCCGCAGCAGTTCGGGGATCTCGATGCGCGGCGCGTCGTTCTTGAGCGCCAGATACACCTTCTCCAAGGTGTTCAGCTCCATGAACGGGCAATTGGAGCAGCTGCAGCCGCCGTCGGCGCCGGGGGCTGGAATGAAGCGCTTGCCCGGCACAGCCTTTTCCATCTGGTGGATGATGTGGGGCTCGGTGGCGATGATGAACTCGCCGGCCTCATCGCCGACGACGAAATCGAGGATCGACCGGGTCGAGCCGATGTGGTCGGCGTGGTTCAGGATGGTCTCGGGGCACTCGGGATGCGCCGCGATCTTGGCCGCCGGATGGCGCACCTTGAGCTTCACCAGCTCCTTTTCCGAGAAGGTCTCGTGCACCACGCAAGTCCCCGGCCACAGCACCATGTCGCGGCCGGTCTTGCGGCGCAGATAGGCCCCGAGATGGCGATCGGGCGCAAACAGAATCGGCTGGTCGGCCGGAATCTGGTTGATGATCGCCTCGGCATTGGACGAGGTCACGATGATGTCGGACAACGCCTTCACCTCGGCCGAGCAGTTCACATAGGTAAGTGAGACATGACCGGGATGCTGCTCACGCCACAGCTTGAAGGCGTCCGCCGGGCAGGAATCTTCCAGCGAGCACCCCGCCTCGGCGTCGGGGATGAGCACCGTCTTCTGTGGCGACACGATCTTCGCCACTTCCCCCATGAAGCGCACGCCGCAGAAGACGATGACCTCGGCGTCGGTGGCCGCAGCCTTGCGCGACAGGTCGAGCGAATCGCCGACGAAATCGGCAAGATCCTGGATTTCGCCATCCTGATAATAGTGCGCAAGAATGATGGCATTTCGTTCGCGACGCAGGCGCGCCACCTCGGCGGATAGATCGAGAAGAGGATCAATGTCCTTCTCGGTCAGCGCGTTGGCGGCCGGCAGAACGATCGTATCCGGCATACGGCTCTCCATCGGGGTAAGCTCGGTTCCGAGACCCTTATTTAACTTTTGCCCGGACGCCGCAAGTACCCTGATGACCAAAGTCGAACAAAAAATTTGAATCGCCGGCTAGGGCTTTCGCCGCAGGCGCTTTGCCGCCGACCAGCCGCACCCAGCCCGAGACGGGCCGCGGGGCCGTCGGGGCTTTTCCGACTGTTTTTATCGGATCATTGATATGGCGCAAAGATCGTTCGCGTCGCAATACCCGACCATGCGCCTACCCGATGACACCAGGGACTGAGCCATGACCGAAACCACTCTCGATGTCCGTCAGATCATGCCGCGCGAGCGGCACGCACGGATCTTCCAAACGTTTGACGGCCTCACCCCGGGCCAGTCCTTCACATTGGTGAACGACCACGACCCGCTGCCCCTCTATTACCAATTCAATGCCGAGCGGCCCGGTAGCTTCGCCTGGAACTACTTGGAATCCGGCCCGCAAGTCTGGCGCGTGCGCATCGACCGCACCGCCTGACGGCTGGACGGCGCCGCGGCTCCCCCCTCCTCTCTCGCCGCGGCGCCCCAGTCTTCCCTCGCTCTCTCACTTCACGCCCCGGCAACGGGGCGTTTTTTTAGGAAGAAGGTGTTCCGCCGGAGGAACGGCAACCGCTGCGGAATGCGCCGTTGGCCCATACGAAAAACGGCGCGGGGAGCCATCCGCTCCTCCGCGCCCACGTATAGCCCCCTCTCTCGCAGCGTCTTATGCGCTATTGCCTGACCAGAATTCCCCAACCGGTCCAGCCGCTGCATTGATTTTGGTTAAGCCCAAGCATTTCTCGGTCCGGCCGTTGATTTGCCGAGCCACGACGCCTCTGCCTGCCGCTGGGGGATGACGACACTGGTAATGTTGCTGTGTTGGCGACCCCGGCAGGATTCGAACCTGCGACCCACGGCTTAGAAGGCCGTTGCTCTATCCAGCTGAGCTACGGGGCCGCTGTGCCGCGCCTGCGACCGCTCAGGCGATCCGATCGAAGCGGAAATTGTCGGCATAGCTCTTCGGCCGCACCGGCCGTTGCGGCCGTTCGGCGAAAACCTTGTAGGTGAAGCCCTCGCGCTCGCAATAGGCGATCGCCTCCTCCTTGGTGTCGAAGGACAGGCGCAATTGGCTGCGCATGTCGCGTGAGCTGATCCACCCCATCAGCGGATCGATCTGCCTCGACGACTGCGGCTCGAACTCCACTAGCCAGCGCTTGGTGTTGCCTGTCCCCGACTGCATGGCCGAGCGCGCCGGGCGATAGATGCGGACCTGCATGAGCTGTGCCTCCAAGGCGATTTGACGCTTCGCCGCGGTTTTAGCGCCTCCCCCGCCGTCGGCAAAGCGCTTTTCGCATGTTGCCGGCGTGGTCGGGGCGAGAGGATTCGAACCTCCGGCATCCAGCTCCCAAAGCTGGCGCTCTACCAGGCTGAGCTACACCCCGTGCGGCGCAACCTAAGGGCTTTCGCGAGTCGGCGCAAGCGCCTCCGCCGCCCCACCACCCATTGGTTTGCGCGGGCGGCTCAGGCGGCGTATGCCAAAGGCGTTTTCGGATGCAGGCGGAATAAGCGGTACTTCCGTTGGCGGAGAGAAGACGGTTGCCGACCGCAAAATTCGCATATTCTCCACCGAAACTGCAGCCCATGCATAGCGCCGCCACGGCTTGGCGCCTGCCGCCCGCCCCACGCCGTCGCCGGGCCGGTGACAAGGCGGCTGCGGCAAGCCATTTGGGGAGGGAGACCACTGCTTGCACCCGAGTAAAAGGAGTTTGGTCATGATCCGCACCGCCAGCGCCCTGGTCGCTATCGCCGGCCTGGCCCAGCCCGCCTTGGCCCAGAATGTGTGCGCCAGCCGCGACGTCCTGGTTTCGAGCCTGTTGAAAGACTATTCCGAAACGCCCACCGCCCTTGGCATGTCCGACAACGGCGCCGTCATCGAGGTGCTGTCGACACGCGACGGCGCCACCTGGACCATCCTGATGACCACCCCCGATGGCCAGAGCTGCGTGGTCGCCACTGGTGAGGCATGGGAACCGGTCGAGCCGCAGGTTGCCACCCTGGGCAACGAAGCCTGATCAGCGCACGAACATCGGATGGTGGACGCGATCGTCGACGGCGATCCCCAGGCGTTCGACCGTCCCGCCATTGACCTCGAGTACGGCACGCACATGTCCCGGCGAAGCGATCGTCGCCAACGACTGCGGCACCGTCCGCTGCACGATCCCCGCGATGCGCCCATCCGCAGTGATGAATAGGATATCCAAGGGGATGAAGGTGTTCTTCATCCACATCGCCACCGGGAGATCGCGCTTGAAATCGAAAAGCATGCCGGCATCGGCGGCGAGGCGGGAACGGTACATGAGCCCCGTCGCCCGCTGCTCATCGGTGTCAGCCAGCTCGACGTGAAATGCGAGCTGGCGCCCGTCGGCGGTCGCTATGGTGAGCGGCGCCTGCCGCTGTGCTGTTTGCGCCAAAGCGCCCGACACGATGCCGAGCAGCATCAGCAACAGCAAGAACGGGAGGCGCTTGATCATCATGCCATCCTGGCGCCCCGAGCCCCCCGCTGACAATACGCTAACGCCTGCGCGCTCACAGATAGCGCAACCACATGTAGATCGTGCTGATGACGATGCTCACCAGCATCATTGGAAAGGCAATTTTCATGAAGGGCAGGAACCGGATGGGGTGCCCGGCGCGTTCGGCGAATCCTGCCACGGTCAGATTGGCCGAGGCGCCGATCAGCGTGCCGTTGCCGCCCAGGCACGCGCCGAGCGACAGCGCCCACCACAACGGGAGCAGCCCATCGGGCCCGCCGAAGGACGGCGCCATGTTCTTGATCAGCGGGATCATGGTCGCCACGAACGGGATATTGTCGACGATCGCCGACAGAATCGCCGAAGCCCACAGGATCGCAATCACGGTCACGGTAAGGTCGCCGCCGGTGAGGGCGATCAGATGTTCGGCCAGATACCTCAGCACGCCGGCGGTCTCGACGCCATAAACCACCATGAACAGGCCGACGAAGAAGAAGATGGTGATCCATTCGACCTCGGCGAGGGTGTGATGGACCTCATGCGCCTGCTCCTCGGCGGACTTCCCGAAATTGTGCAGCAGCATCAGCAGCGCCGCGCCGAACATGGCAATGGTGCCGGGCTCGAGATGCAGGGGATGGGCCATGATGAAGCCGGCGACGACGAGTGCCAGCACCCCGAGCGATTGGCGTAGCAGCCGGGCATCGGTGATCGCCTCGGCCTCGTCGAAGGCCATCACGCGCTGGCGATCCTCGGTCGAGGCATGAAGGCGCCGCCCCCACAGCAGGTGGAAGATGCCCAGGCTGACGATCTGGATGACCACCACCACAGGCGCGAGGTTGAAGACGAAATCGTTGAAGGACAGGCCGGTGGCCGAGCCGATGAGGATATTGGGCGGATCGCCGATCAGCGTGGCGGTGCCGCCGATGTTCGCGGCGAAGATTTCGGCCACCAGGAATGGGTACGGCTTGACCTTCAATTCCTCGGTAATGACCAGCGTCACCGGCGCGATCAACAGGACCGTCGTCACGTTGTCGAGGAAAGCCGAAAATACGGCGGTTACCACCTGCAGCATCAACAGGATGCCGGCGGGGCTGGCCTTGGCCCTTTTCGCCGACCAGATCGCCACATACTGGAACACACCGCATTTGCGGGTAATGGCGACCAGCACCATCATGCCGGTGAGCAGCGCGATGGTGTTGAAGTCGACGCCGCGAATCGCCGCTTCCTGATTGAGGACGCCGACCATGATCATCACGCCGGCGCCCAGCAGGGCGACGATGGCGCGGTTCATTTTCTCGGTGATGATGACGGCGTAGGTGCCGATCAACACGATGGTGGCCACCCACATCGGGTTCATTCCCAACAGGACGTTGGGTACCCATTCCGCAGTCGCGCCGTGCATCATATCTTCCCTGAAATGCGCGCGACGGCGCTCCACGTGGTAACGATACCCAACAGCTTGTTATCGTCATCGACCACCGGCAGCACGCGGCGGCCGCGATACATCAACAGCACGGCCTCCACCAACGACGTATCCGGTGTGACGCGTGGGAAATCGCGCTCGAGATGCCGTTCTACGCCGTCACCGGCTATGGCCTGGAGGCGCGATCGCAAGATGTCGGCACTGTCATTGACGAACGACAGGTCGACATCCTCGGCAATGGTCACCGCCCGCGGCAGCATGGTCCCCATCAGCGTGTGAAGGCTGAACATCCCCAGACAAAGGCCGCCGGTATCGACGACCGGCAGTGCGGTCAGCTGGCTCGACAGCAGAGTTTTCGTCGCCAGCCCGACGGGGGTTTGCGCCGTCAAGATCGCCGGCGCCTGAGTCATGATCGTTCGGCAATTCATTTCTGAAACGCTCCTCCACCCGCGATCATGCGCTTATACGCGTTTATACTTATGCTCGGGTATACCGGCATCTCCCTTCCGGGGCAAGCGCGGCTGGCGTGGATGGCACCGGCGGCCAGGCCCGTGCTAGGCTCGTGCCATGACCCCCGTACGCACCTTGTTGCTGATCGGTGCGGCACTCGCTGCCGTGGTTTCCCTTCTGCCCCGCGCGGCGAAGGCCATCGAGGCAACGCCGCCTACTCCGCCCTGGCAGAGCGCGCTATCGCAGGAGCATCCGCTGGTCGGCACCATCTATCTACCGGATCAGCGGCGTGCGATCTCCGTCGCGGAACTGCTGGGCGCCCTGCGCTCGGCCCGCTTCGTCTTACTGGGCGAAAGGCATGACAACGTCGACCACCACAGGCTGCAGGCATGGTTGTTGGACCGCCTGATCGTCGGCGGCCGGCGGCCGGCGGTGGCATTCGAGATGTTCGGTGCGGAAAAGACTTCAGCCATCGAGAAGCATCTCGCGCAAAGACCGCGCGATGCCGATGGGCTCGGCGCAGCCACCGAATGGGGGAAGTCCGGCTGGCCGGATTGGGCCCTCTACCGGCCCATCGCCCAAGCCGCATTGGATGCCGCCTTGCCGATCGTCGCGGCCAATCTGCCCGACGCCGAGGTCAAGGCGATGAGCCGCCGCCAATCGGTGCCGCCTGAGCGCCTCAACCAACTCGGCCTGGATCGGCCCATGTCCGCCGAACTCCACGAATCGCTGGCCCGTGACATCCGCGAAAGCCACTGCAATCTCTTGCCCGAGAAGGCGGTGCCGCCCATGGTGATGGCACAGCGCGCCAAGGACGCCAGCATGGCGCGCGCCATGTCCGAGGCCGCCCGGGCGACCGGCATCGACGGCGCCGTGTTGATTGCCGGCGCCGGACACGTCCGCAACGACCGCGGCGTGCCCATGGTGCTCCACGACCTTGCCCCCGACGTCCACACCTTCGCGCTGGCCTTCGTCGAAGTCTCGGAGGAGATTATCGAACCCGCGGCATATGGCTCCTCGTACGGCGTCGAAACCCTGCCGTTCGACGCGGTGTGGTTCACGCCGCGCGTCGGCGGCGCCGACCCATGTGCAGCGCTGGCCGAGCACTTCAAGAAGAATCCCCGGCCATTGCCGCCCGCCGGCCAATGACGGTCATTTCGGCTTCGCCGCCGGTTTCGTCGGTGGAATCCACTTCCGCACCGCCACCGGCTGACCGGTGTGTGAGCGCATGAGCCGCGGGCGGAGGACCTGGCTGACCGGCGGAGCGCCGTCGCCGGGGTGCTCGGGCGAGTAGAATTTTCGCATCGCCTCCAATGCGATCTCGGCCCGGACGCCGCGGCGCCGGGCCTCGAGGTAGGGGGCGTGCCCCTTGGTGAGCTTGCTGAGATGGTCGACGGAATGCGCGCCGAACCGCCGCCAGACGCTGTCGAGAAAGTGATCGACGTGGTCCGCGATAGGGCGCGGCTCAATCTGCGGTGGGCCGCCGTCGAACAGGCGGAAGATGGTGGGTTCGACCGGGCCCGGTTCGTCGGCGACGAACATCGCCGGCATCAGCTTGCGCCCGTGGTAGGCCACGGCGTAATAGGCCTGGGCGAGGTAGAGCAGCCGATGCATCTTCTGCGGCTGCAAATACTCGCGCTCGGCCATGGCACGGTTCAGGAACCAGCAGACGACATCAAGGCTCGAATCGACAGCGGCGGGCATCGGGTCGCGCTCCAGGGGACAGGACAACCATAGCGAAAGCCGGCCTCCTGCGCCAACCCGCCGGATGGCGGCAACCGCCTCCCGTTGATTGCCGGACCATCGGCCCATAGAGATAGCAACCACGAGCCGCTCTGCCGCGATATGATGGCAGCATGCGTCGTGTGCGAATGGCACTTGTCACCCTGATCGGCCTGGTGGCTAGCCTTGTGGGCGTGGCCGCGTTGACCCTACCCTTCGCCGAGGCGATCGCCGGCTGGATGATGGAGCGCAGATTAGCGGCGGTGACGAGAGAGCCCGTCTCGGTCTCCGTTGCCGCCCTCGGCCTGGATGGCGCCATCATCGACAGTATCAAGGTGGGCGACAGCCTGCAGCTCACGGGCGTTCACTTGCGGTGGCGCCTGCGGCCCCTCCTGGACCGCCGGCTCGACGAATTGACGGTCGAGTACGCGCATGTGCGGCCCCAAGGGGGCGCGGGTCTCGACGGCGTCGGCTGGGCCGTGGATCGCGTTCACATCGGCCATGCGCTGATCGAGGCGCCGTTGCCGTGGGGCCGCCGTCCCTTCTCGCTGTCGCTGGATTTCGACGGCATCACTGGCCGCGGCCTGCTCTCCGTCGCCGAGATGGGCAGCGCCACCCTTCAAGAAGATGATGGTGTGCTCTGGCTGCGCGCCGAATCGCCCTGGAAGGTGGATCTTGGCGACGGCCGTGTGCTCACCATAACCGGGCGTGACGGCGGTGATTGGCGCCTCGCCCTCCGGACGCTTCCCAGCGGAGGCTACGAGGCGGCGACCGCACTGGGCATTCGGGCGACCATCCCCGAGGCCGAGGGGCTGACCGTGACGGCCGATGGGCGGATCACTCTTGGCGCCGGCACACACATCGACGTCCCAGCCTTGAACGCCGAAATCCGTGGTCTGCGCGTTGGCGGCGGGCGAGTGGATGCTACGATCGAGCTCTTGCAAGCCCGGGGAGATAGGAGCGGCGGCGAAGCCAGGGCGGCATTGGAAATTAAGGCGCGGGATCTCGACACCGGCGACCTGCGGCTTCGCCATGTGGATCTCCGCCTCGGTGGCGGCGTCACCTACGACGGCAGGCGCTTCCAATTGGCGCTCGATGGGCCGGGCAGCCTCGACACCGGCGACGCCGATTTTGGCGAATTCTTCGCGGTCAGTCCCGCATCGCTGACGATCCTGCCCGGAGCGACCATCGAAGCCTCGTTGAGCGAAGATGGCGTGATGCTTCGACCAGACGTGGCGATCCAGGGCGAGCTCTCGCTGCGCGCGGGTGGTGTCCGTATGCTGGCGACGATCCCCCGCTGCGACGTCGGTGGAGATATCGCATGGCCGGAAGGGCCTTTGCTGCCGGGGGTCACCCTTTCCGACGCGACGCTCGACGTCGTGGAATGGTCGTGGCGCGCGGCTGACGTGGTGGCGAGTATGGCGCCGTCCCCCACCGGCCCGGCGCTTCAGTTCAGCGCCTCGCGCCTCGGCCCGGCCGAGGGCGGCGTCATGTCGGCAACGGCACAGGTTTCGCCGGTCGAAGATGGACTGCGGCTGAGTGCGCATCTCGTCGGGCCGGGAGTCGACATTGCCCTGGCCGGATTCCACGATTTGCTCGGCGGTGGAGGCTCGCTAACACTGGAATCAGCGCCTATCACCTTCGCCCCCGGCAAACTGCAGCCACGGCAACTCTTCCCCGGCCTGGGCGCGTTCAGTCAGGTCTCCGGAACGGCCGCGATGGCCGGGGCGGTTTCCTGGTCGAGAACGCGTTTCACCCCCGACCTAAGGATCACCTTGCAGGACATGGGCGGCCATGTCGGTAGCGTCGCCGCCCACCACCTCGACGCCGGCATCCACCTCGACGGCTTGGCACCACTGTCGACGCCGCCGAACCAGAGGGCGTCGGTGCAGCGCATCGACAGCGCCGTGCCGCTGACGGATGGCCGCCTCACCTTCCGCCTCGACCGCGGCCGGGTGATGGTGGCGCGGGCGTCGGCGCAACTGGCGGGAGGCATGGTCTCGGTGACGGACGCCGTGGTCGATCCCCGCGCCACACGCCAGCAACTGACCCTCGCCGTGGCCGGTTTGGATTTGGCCCAAGTGATCGAGATGATCCAGGTGGACGGCCTTTCGGGGAGTGGCCGGCTGACCGGCACCATTCCCTTGGTCCTCGCGCAAGGTGATGTGACCATTGCCAGCGCGCGGCTCGACTCCATCGCCCCCGGAGTCCTGCGCTACCAGCCGTCCGATCCGTCGGGGATCGCCGGCATGGGCGAGTCGATGGACCTGGTGTTGAAGGCGCTCGACGATTTTCATTACACCAAATTGTCGATGACCTTGCACGGCGAAGCCGGAGGTGATCTGCTGGCGGGCATGACCATCAATGGCGCCAACCCTGGCCTCTATGACGGCTATCCCATCGAGCTCAATCTCAATGTGTCCGGCAAACTGGGCAGCATCCTGGACAAGGCACGCATCACCGATGAACTACCTGACATCTTGCGCCGGCCGAGCCGCTAGGCGAGCGGCCGCGGTCGCTGCCGCGGCCCTGATCGGCGTGCTGGCGGCATGTCAGCCGACGGTGAAGATCGAGCCGCCCGACAAACCGATCGTGATCAATCTGAACGTCAAGGTGGAGCAGGAAATCAGGGTCAGGGTCGAGCGCGAGGTCGAGGACCTGATGCGCCAGAATCCGCAACTGTTCTGAGGTCTCATGAAACGTCTCGCCCATGCGATCTTCGTGACGCTGCTGCTGCTGGCCGCCCCCGCGGCCGCCCAGACGCTGGAACAGGCCAAGGCGCAAGGACTTGTCGGCGAAAGGCCCGACGGTCTCTTGGGGATCGTGCGCCAAACCTCGGAGATCCAGGCGCTGGTGCGCGGCATCAACGGCCAGCGCCTGGATCAGTACCGTGACATCGCCACACGCACCGGCACCAGCCTGCCGGCAGTCCAGGCCATCGCCGGCGAGAAGGCCATCGCCCAGTCGCCATCGGGCAGCTACGTCATGGATAGCTCCGGCAATTGGCGGCGCAAATGACCGCAACCAGCGATCTCGCCGTGCTCGATCAGGCGCTGGCGTGGCGTGCCGCCGGGCGCGGCGTGGCCCTGGCAACGGTGGTCGCCACCTGGGGCTCGTCGCCGCGCCCCCTCGGCAGCCAATTGGCCGTCGCCGACAACGGCAGCTTTCTGGGCTCGGTTTCCGGGGGGTGCATCGAGGGCGCGGTGGTCGAGGAAGCCATTGCCACGATCCGTGACGGCCGCCACCGCACTCTTGACTTCGGTGTGACCGACGAGGAGGCCTGGGCGGTAGGCCTGGCTTGCGGCGGCAGCATCCGTATCCACGTGGAGCCGCTTGAATGAACGCGGCGTTGCGTGAGGCGCTGGCTGCAGCGCGTCGGGCCGGCACCCCGGTCGCCGTCGTCACCGATCTGGCCGACGGAAATCAGGCCCTTCTCACGGAGACGGACACCACCGGCGAGCTCGATCTGGATTCCGAACTGCTGGCGGCGGCCCACGCCATGCTGGCCGACGGCACCAGCGGCGCCCTGCCGTCGCCTGGACGCGACCTGTTCCTGCGGGTGTATGCGACGCCGTGGCGCATGAACATCATCGGTGCGGTCCATATAGCGCAGCACCTGGGACCGATGGCCGCCGCTTGCGGTTTCGCCGTCAGCATCATCGATCCGCGCGCGGCCTTTGCCACCGCCGAGCGTTTCCCCGATCTGCGCGTGGTGCATCGCTGGGCCGACGAGTTCTTCGCTGATGAGCCGCTCGACCGCCGAGCCGCCGTCGTGGCACTGACCCACGACCCCAAGCTCGACGATCCGGCCCTGGAGGCGGCGCTTCGCTCTCCGGCTTTCTACATCGGCGCACTCGGCAGCAGGCGCACTCATGCCCGGCGTGTCGACCGACTGACGGGGGCGGGCTTTACCGCCTCGGAGATTACCCGAATCCATGCGCCCATCGGCCTCGACCTCGGCGGCCGAACTCCGGCCGAGATCGCCGTCGCGGTTCTCGCGCAGATACTCAAGAGTCGATACGGAAGGCCATGATTTTCAAGACGTTTCCGCTCGACGACGCGGCCGGTATCGTTCTCGCCCATTCGCTGCGCCTTCCGACCGGGGCGATCAAGAAGGGGCGCCTCCTGCAAGCCGCCGAGGTCGCGGCGCTGCGCGCGGCAGGATACACCGAGGTCATGGGCGCTCGCCTCGAATCCGGCGACGTGGCCGAGGACGAGGCCGCCGCCACCATCGCTACCTTGCTCTGTGGCCCATGGCTGGCCACATCGGCAGCCAAGACCGGGCGCTGCAACCTCACCGCGGCGGCCTCTGGCGTACTGGTGGTCGACCGCGCACGCATCGATGCCCTCAACGCCGTCGACGAATCCCTGACCGTCGGTACGCTGTCCCCCTGGGACATCGTGACACCCGGACAGATCGTGGCCACGGTGAAGGTCATTCCGTTTGCCGTGCCCGGCGCCGCCCTGGCCGCGTGGCGCGAGATCGCCGTCGAGCCCCCCCTCCGCGCCGCGCCGCTGAAGGCCACTGATGTCGGACTGATTCTCAGTCATTTGCCGGGCATGAAGAGTGCGGTGCTCGATGCCACCGTGGCCGTGACCCGGGCGCGGCTCCATGCCCTGGGCAGCCGGTTGGTGTACGAGCGGCGGGTCCCGCATGAGGAAGGCGCGCTGCGCATCGCAATCGATGAGGCGCTGGCCGCGGGCTGCGGAATGGTGATGGTGTCCGGGGCCTCGGCAACCGTCGATCGCCGTGACGTGGTGCCCGCCGCCATCGTCGCCGCGGGCGGCGTCATCGATCATTTCGGCATGCCCGTCGATCCCGGCAACCTGCTGCTGCTTGCCCACATCGGCAACATTCCCGTGATCGACATGCCGGGCTGCGGCCGTTCGCCCAAGCCCAACGGCCTCGACTGGGTGCTGCCGCGCATGCTGGCCAGCGAACCGGTCGGCGCCGCGGAAATCAAGGCCATGGGGGTGGGTGGCCTACTCAAGGACATCGCGGACATCGCCGCGCGACCGCTGCCGCGCGATCGTGCCGTGCGCGCCGAGGCGCCGCCGCCGCCGACACCGCGGGTCGCCGCGCTGGTGCTGGCCGCCGGCCAGTCGCGGCGCATGGGCGCGAACAAACTGCTGGTGGAAATGGCCGGCAAGCCGCTCATCGCCCATGCGGTCGATGCCGCCATCGCCTCGAGCGCCACCCCCGTCCTGGTCGTCACCGGGCACGAAGGCGAACGCGTCGAGGCGGCCCTCGCCGGACGCGCCGTACAGTTCGTCGACAACCCCGACTATGCCGAAGGCATGGCGGCGTCGCTTCGTCACGGCCTTGCCGCGCTGCCCGCCGACGTCGACGGCGTCGTCGTTTGCCTTGGCGACATGCCGGCGGTTACTGCCGAGCACATCGACCGCCTCGTCCGCGCCTTCGCCCCCGCCGACGGCCGCGACATCTGCATCTCGGCCTATCAAGGAAAACGGGGAAATCCGGTGCTGATCGGCCGCGCCTTCTTTGGCGAAATGGCCCGCCTCTCGGGCGATGTCGGCGCCCGCCACATCATTGCCGCCAACGCCGGTCGGGTGAGCGAGGTCACCATGCCGGATGCTGCCATTCTGCTCGACGTCGACACACCCGAGGCCCTGCGGGGCCTCACGCAGTAGACGCGCCGCGCATTCGCGAAGCGTGCCCATGTCGGACTACAGCAGGCGGTTGAGCTGTTGTCCACGCGCGGCGTAAGCGTGGTTCGCCGGCGCCAGGATGCGAAGATTGGTCTCGTAGACGCGCACGCCGCGCAGCATGTCGGCGAACCGGCCACGCGCCAGCGAGTAGGGCTCGGCGCCCGGCGGTGGTTCATTGGCGACATAGCCCAGAGCGAAACGGTGCACCAGCGGCGTGAAGTCAAACTGGGGACGATACGGCAGGCGCGACTGGCGCCCGGAACTGCCCCGCCCGCCAAAGCCGTGGTCCTCGGCCGGCCGCCATTCGTGCCGCCCCGCCACGCCCGTTCCGCCGGCGCTGGCATCGATGCGCTGCTCGCTCGAGGCGCGCGTTCCCGTCGCCACCCGATGGGCGGCGCTGGCGACCATGGTGTCACCGGGATTAACGAAACGCGACGAGGGCAGTGCCATGCACGCATCCTTTGCACCGGTTCTCACGCTAGTCGCGCTGGCAAGCCGGAGCAAGCGTCTTCTGGTCGAGCGAGGCCATCGGCCTAACCGCCCAAGATTTCGCCACCATTGGGATGCAGCACCTGACCGGTCATGTACGAGGCATCGGCCGAGGCCAGGAACACGTAGCTCGGCGCCACCTCGTCGGGCTGGCCGGCCCTGCCCAGCGGCTCCTTCTGCCCGAACGTCTCCACCTTCTCGGCGGGAAAAGATGCGGGAATGAGCGGCGTCCAGATCGGGCCCGGCGCCACACCGTTCACCCGGATTTTCTTCTCGGCCAGTTGCTGGGCCAACGAGCGGGTGAAACCGACGATGGCGCCCTTGGTCGACGCGTAATCGACGAGGTGACCGCTGCCACGATAGGCCGTGACCGACGTGGTGTTGATGATGGCCGCGCCTTGATCGAGATGCGGCAGTGCCGCCTTGGCCATGAAGAAATAGCCGAAAATGTTGGTACGAAAGGTGCGCTCCAGCTGCTCTGCGGTGATCTCTGCCAGCGACTGGCAGACATGCTGCTCGGCGGCATTGTTCACGAGAATGTCGAGCCGGCCCAGGGTCCTGGTCACCTCATCGACTGCCCTGGCGCAGAAAGCCTCATCGCCCACGTCGCCAGCGATGGCGAGGGCGCGCCGCCCCTGCGCCTCGACCAATGCCTTGGTCTCGGCCGCATCCTGATGCTCGTTGAAATAGAGGATGGCCACGTCGGCCCCCTCTTTGGCGAAATGTACGCACACCGAGCGCCCGATGCCGCTGTCGCCGCCGGTGACGATGGCCACCTTGCCGCCGAGTTTGCCACTTCCCCGATAATTCCGGGCCTCCGATTCCGGCTTCGGCCGCATAGCCGATTCGAGGCCGGGTTGCCGCGCCTGATGCTGAGGTGGAAACGGGCCTCGGGCCATGGCAGAGCCTCCTGTAGGGAATGGCCCCGTAAAGGTGGAGGCTCGCCGGCGGCGATCAATAGCGGTTCGCCGCGACCTCGTTGGCGTGCTTGCCCGGCCGCGGCTGGCGGCGTGGCGCGAGTAATTCGTCGATCGCGGCTTTGAGCTGTGCCGGCTGCACCGGCTTGTGCAACAGCGAGTGGCCGTTGGCCGTGGCCATGCGTAGGCGCTCCGGTGCAGTGTCACCGGTGACGATGATTGCCGGCATGTTGGCGTTGAGGCTCACGCGCAGCCGCGCTATCGCCTGCCCACCGGTGGTGCCGTTGCGCAAGCGGTAATCGGCGATCATCACATCCGGAATCTGGCGCAGTTCGGCAAGCCGGTCGACGAGCTCGTCACAGCTTGCCGCGGCGACGACCGTGTGCCCCCAGCTTTCGAGGAACAGGCTCATGCTCTCGAGCACGTCCGGTTCATCGTCGATCAGCGCGATGAGCCCACCGTCACGGCCGCCGATGGCGAGATCGAGCTGAACCGGCCGCTTGGGTGCGAGCGGCTCGGCCAGGGGCACCTCGACCGCAAACACCGAGCCCTTATGAAGGGTGGAGCGCACATAGACCGGGTGTTCCAGCAGCTTGGCCAAGCGGTCGACGATGGCCAAGCCGAGACCAAGGCCCTGGCGGCGGTCGCGGCTGGGATTGCCCAGCTGGTGGAACTCGCGGAAGATGGCCGGTATCTGATCTTCGGGAATGCCGCTGCCACTGTCCCACACCTCGATGCGCAATTGATCACCGCGGCGGCGGCAGCCGAGAACCACGCCGCCGGTTTCGGTGTAGCGGACGGCATTTGCCAGCAGATGGCGCAACAAGCGTTCGAGCAACGCCTGGTCGGCACGCAACCCGATCCGACTCGATACGACGTGAAAGCGCAGGCCGGCGGCGCGCGCCACCGGTTCAAATTCCGCCCGCAACCGTTCCAACAGATCGGCGACCGGGAAACTGCCCACCGACGGTTCGACGACCCCCGCCTCGAGCTTCGATACGTCGAGCAGGCTGGACAACAGTTGTTCGGTTGCCGACAGCGATTCCTGTATACGGTCGATCAGCTTGCGATTGGCCGCGGAGTGCTCGCCGTTGGCAAGAACGGCAACGAACATGCCCATCGCCTGTAGCGGCTGGCGAATGTCGTGGCTGGCGGCCGCCAGAAAACGAGTCTTGGCGTGATTGGCCTGCTGTGCCGCCTCCCTGGCCCGCGCCGCCTCCTGTTCGAGCGCGCGCTGGCGCGAGAGGTCGCGCAGGTAGCAATAATGAAAGGCGATCTTGCCTTGGCCGTCGCGAAGGACGCCTGCCCGATGCGAGAGCGGCACTCGCTCGCCATCCGCACCTCGCGCATCGAGGACGCCGCCCCACGCCCCGCTACTCGACAGCGATGCCAACATTTCCGTTTCCAGGGCGGTTCGCGCCGTGCACGGATAGGCCGCCTGCCATTCGGCAAGGCTCTGTGGGCGCAAGCCAAGCATTCGCTCGAACGCCGCATTGACGAAGACGACGCGCCGGTTCGGCGCCCACACGATCACCCCCTCGGGGGCCGACTCGATCAATGTCCTGAACAGCGCCAGATCCAGCGCCGGCTCGCTTCCCTCAACTACCGTCGCAGCCACCGCTACCCCCTTTATGCCAGGACGTGCCCTTTGGCTCGTTCGAACAGGCTAGCCATCCGCCTCGCGCAAGGACAATAAGCCCTCGGAATTATATCGTTCGGGCGCTTTTCATCGCCTTAAGGAAAATGGAAGGACAAGAGCAAAGCGCTTTGAAAAACGGAAAAACATCGTCGGAAATGATGTAAATCGTCGTTCCATTATCGGCCCCCGCCACCGCGGCCGGATTGTCCACGGCAAGGGCGCCTCGAAGGTGGCCAGAACTTCGCCGACGACGATTGAACATTCCCCGGCCGCGGTTCAATCCTCGTCCTCGAGCGACAGCAGCGTCGCGTTGCCGCCGGCGGCGGCCGTGTTGGCCGACACCGTGCGTTCGGTGGCGAAGCGAGGCAGGTAGTACGGCCCGCCGGCTTTGGGGCCGGTGCCGGACAGGCCTTCGCCACCGAACGGCTGAGTCCCGACCACGGCGCCGATCATGCTGCGATTGATGTAGATGTTGCCGACACGCGCGCGCGCGACGATGTGGCGGATGGTGGAATCGACGCGGCTGTGGATTCCCAAGGTGAGGCCATAGCCGGCGGCGCCGATGGCATCCAGCACCGCGTCGAGGCGATCGCCGGCGAAGCGGACAACGTGGAGGATGGGGCCGAATACCTCACGCTCGAGCAGGCGTGCATCGGCCAATTCATAGGCCCGCGCAGCGAAGAAGGTCCCATGCTCGGTGCCTGACGGAAGGTCGAGCGTGCGGATTGGCCGCGCCTCATGGTCCAGGCGCGCACTGTGTGCATGCAGCGTCTGGCGCGCCTCGTCGTCGATCACCGGCCCCACGTCGGTGGACAGCAGGGCCGGGTCGCCGATGCGCAATTCGTCCATGGCGCCGGCCAGCATGCGCAGGGTGCGCTCGGCCGTTTCCTTCTGGAGGAACAGCAACCGCAGGGCCGAGCAGCGTTGGCCCGTGCTCTGGAAGGCCGAGGTCAGCACGTCGCCAATCACCTGCTCGGGCAGCGCCGAGGAATCGACGATCATCGCATTCAGCCCACCGGTTTCGGCGATGAACGGCACGATCGGCCCCAGGCGCCCGGCCAGGGTGCGGTTGATGCTTAGCGCGGTATCGGTGCCACCGGTAAACGCCACGCCGGCGATGCGCCCGTCGGCGACGAGCCGCCCGCCGATCGCGGCACCGTCGCCTGGGAGCAGCTGCAGCACCTGCGGCGGTACCCCGGCCTGATGCAGCAGCCTTACGGCACGGTGGGCGATCAGCGGCGTCTGCTCGGCCGGCTTGGCGATGACCGCATTGCCGGCAGCCAAAGCGGCGGAAACCTGGCCGGTAAAAATGGCCAGTGGAAAGTTCCAGGGGCTGATGCAGGCAAAC
The DNA here is from genome assembly GCA_036675815.1 of Rhodospirillaceae bacterium. GTDB lineage: Bacteria > Pseudomonadota > Alphaproteobacteria > Rhodospirillales > Magnetospirillaceae > JAKFEE01. The sequence goes on along the minus strand of JAKFEE010000022.1, from coordinate 179,063 downwards.
ACGCCGCGGCCATGCAGGCCGAGGCGATTGCTCTCGCCCGTGGGTCCCGGCAATAGCTGCGCGACGCCGAAGTCGCGGCGAGCGCGCGCGGCGTAATAGCGCAGGAAATCCACCGCCTCACGCACCTCGGCAAGGCTGTCTGCGATGGTCTTGCCGGCTTCCCGTACGCACAGTGCCATCAGTTCGGCGGTATGGGCCTCGTACAGGTCGGAGGCTTGGTCGAGCAGCGCGGCACGTGATTCGGCTGCCAGCGCCGCCCAGGCCGGAGCCGCCGCCTCCGCCGCGACCAGGGCCGCCTCGACGTCGGCGGCTGCGGCGTCGATCACCGTACCCACTTGGCGCCGCCGATCCGCTGGATCGATCGCGGCGCGTGGGGCGGAACCGCTCGTTGACGTCCCGGCAACCAGTGGCGCAGCCGCCCACGCGCTTTCGGCCCGCAGCATGGCCGCGGCGAGATCCGTCAATGCCATCGGATCGTTGAGATCGACGCCGCGGGAATTGCGCCGTTCCGACTGATACAGATCGGCCGGCAAGCGGATGCCGGGATGCGATACTGAACGAAGCGCCGCTACTTTGCCGAGCGGGTCTGCCACCAATTCGTCCACCGGCTGCTCGGCATCGGCCAAGCGGTTGACGAACGAGGTGTTGGCCCCGTTCTCCAGCAGCCTCCGTACCAGATACGGCAGCAGATCCTCGTGGCTGCCGACCGGCGCGTACACCCGGCAGGCGCTGCCGCCTTCGCCCACCACTTGGTCATAAAGCTCCTCACCCATGCCGTGCAGGCGCTGAAATTCGCAATAGTGACCGCCGCTCAGTACCCGGGCGAAGGCGATGCTGTGGGCGTTGTGGGTGGCGAACTGCGGGTAAAAGGCGTCGGGCGCCGCCAGCAGCTTGCGGCAGCAGGCCAGCCACGACACGTCGGTGTTGACCTTGCGCGTGAACACCGGATAGCCGGGGAGGCCTCGCTCCTGGGCGCGCTTGATTTCGCTGTCCCAGTAGGCGCCCTTGACCAGGCGCACCTGCAGGCGCCGACCATGACTGCGCGCCAGATCGGCCAGCCAATCGAGCACGGCTGGCGCCCGTTTCTGATAAGCCTGTATCGCCAGGCCGAATCCCTCCCAGCCGGCAAGCTCGGGGACGGTGAACACCGCCGCCATCACGTCCAGCGACAAATCGAGCCGATCGGCTTCTTCGGCGTCGACACAGAGGGCGATGTCCAGCTGTCGCGCTTGCAGCGCCAACCGCCGCAGGCGCGGCACCAGCTCGGCCATGACGCGCTCGGCCTGGGCGAACTCGTAACGCGGGTGCAGGGCGGACAGCTTGACCGAGATGCCCGGCCCGGCAATGGGGCCACGGCCGGCCGAGGCTTGGCCGATGGCGCCGATGGCGGTGCCGTAGGCAGCCACGTAGCGCTCGGCGTCGGCACGCGTCTTGGCGGCCTCGCCCAGCATGTCGAAGGAGTGGCGATAGCCGCGAGCCTCGGCGGCACGGCCGCGCTCCAGCGCCTCGTCGATGGTGCGGCCCATGACGAACTGCCGCCCCATGATGCGCATCGCCTGCAGCACCGCCTCGCGGATCAATGGCTCGCCCGAGCGGGCGATCAGCCGCCCGATGATTCCGCCCGCCTCCCCCTCGCCCACGCCCGGCGTATCGAGGCGAACCACCCGTCCGGTCAGCATGAGCGCCCAGGTCGAAGCATTGACGAGCAGGGAATCGCTTCGACCGAGATGGCGGCTCCAGTCGGCGCCACCAATCTTGTCGCGGATCAGCCGGTCACGAGTGTCGCTGTCGGGAATACGCAGGAGCGCTTCGGCCAGACACATGAGGACGACACCCTCATCGGTCGACAACCGGTACTCGTTGAGGAAGGCATCAAGCCCGCTCGCCCGCTTCTGCCGCACCCCTAGGGCCAGGCGCCGCGCCTCGGCCTGGATTTGGCTCGCCATCGTCGCAGGTGGCCGGGCGGCATCGACAAGAGCATGTACGCATGCCGCTTCATCGGCATAAAGGCTGTCGCGGATGCGGCGGCGCAACTGATCGGGAGGCGGTGGCGACGCACGAAAGATCATGGCTATTCGCCCTATGGCGTGGGTGGTCCGCTCTTCTAATCTGTTGGGGGCGACAGCGCGGGGCAAGGTGGATAAGCTGTCGCGATCCATCATCCGTTTCGCCATGCCCAACGTCCTGCAAACTGTGCTGTGCCTGTTGCTGATCGCCACTCCGGCGGCGGCACGAATTCACCACGACATCGACGTCTCGCTGTCGCCAGAGACTGGTCTGCGTGTCCGCGACCGTATCGAGCTTTCCGAAGGGGCCGGGACCACTTTCCGACTGGCGCCGCAACTGACGGTGACCGATCTAAAGGCGGACGGCCGGCCCGTGGCTGTCGGCGACGAGTCCGGGCGCTATCGGATTCCGCCGGGCACCCGCACGATCACCGTCGAGTATGGCGGTATGATGCCGCGGCAGGAGACGGGTGGCCGTCATGGCGCGGCGGCTGCTCCATTCGCCACGGAGGATGGCGCTTTCCTGCCCGGATGGTCGTCGTGGCTGCCGGATTTCGACGACCCTCGCGTCAGCTATCGCCTCACCGTCGCCACCCGGTACCCGTTGGTAGCGGTCGCCACCGGCAGGCTGATCGATGAGGAGCGCGGCGACGGCCACTACCGCGCCACGTTCGCTTCCTCCTACCCGGGCGAGGCGCCGTCGCTGTTTGTCGGCCCCTACAAGGTGCTGGAGCGCAAAACCGACGGCCTGCTGTTGCGCGCCTACTTTCATCCGGAACTGCCCGATACGCTCGGACGGGAGTATCTGGAGTTTTCGGAGCGGGTGATTGGGCGCTTTGCCGCGAGCATCGGCCCCTATCCATTTGATTCGTTTCATATCGTATCGGCACCCTTGCCGGTCGGACTGGGTTTCCCCGGCATCACCTATATCGGTCGCCGAATCCTGCCCCTACCGTTCATCCGCGGCCAATCCCTGGCCCATGAAATTCTGCACAACTGGTGGGGCAACGGCGTGGTCCCCGATTACGCCCGCGGCAACTGGGCCGAGGGCTTGACCACGTTCCAGGCCGATTACGGTATGGCGGCTCCCGATCGGCAGCGGCAGATGCGGCTGGACTGGCTGCGCGATCATGCCGCCCTGCCCGCCGCGCGCGAGACGACGGTTGCGGAGTTCCGCAGCAAACAGCACGGCGCTGCACAGGTCGTCGGCTACGACAAGGTGGCGTTCGTCTTCCACATGCTGCGCCATGCCATCGGGGAGCGAGCCTTCGATGAGGGGATCAGGCGCTTCTGGACCACGCACCACAGCGCAAGCGCCGGTTGGCCCCAGTTGCAGTCGGCCTTCGAGGAGGCCTCGGGCCACTGCCTCGACACGTTCTTCGCACAATGGCTGCAGCGACGTGGCGCGCCCTCGCTGCGCTTGGCCGGGGCCACGGCGACGCAGGACGCCGGGCGCTGGCGCGTCGAGGTGCGTCTGGCGCAGGATGCGCCCGCATATGCGCTGAGTGTCCCCATCGGCATCGACAGCGACGCCGGTCGTCAGACCTTCCGTATGGCCATGGATGGCACTGAGGCAACCGGCAGTTTCCTGATGATGGAACGCCCCACGGCGGTGACTGTCGACCCCGACTACGATCTGTTCCGCCATCTGGCACCGGGGGAAGCGCCGCCGCGGCTACGCGACATTATCCTGTCGGACGCAGTCGGCATTGTCGTGCTGGCCGAGGGCGTCGCCTCGCAGACGGCGCAGGTTCTGGCGCGGCAGCTGCTGGATGCCGGCGGCAAGCCGATCGCTGCGGACGCGGCGGCCACCCATGCCGGGCCGCTCCTGGTCATCGGTATCGAGGAACAGGTGGCGCCGCTGGTGAAAAGGCTCGGCCTTATCCAGCCGCCGGCGTCACCGGGCAGCGCCCGCGTCTGGGCGGCCCGACGCGACGGCGGCGTGGTCGTCGTCGTTGCGGCTGCCGATACGGCGGGGCTGGCCGCGCTGGTGCGCCCCCTGCCCCATTACGGCGGAGACAGTTGGCTGGTGTTCGACGGCGCCAAGGTGGTGGACAAAGGTGTCTGGCCCGCCGGCGACAACCCGCTGCGGCGTCGGCTTTGAGCAGAGGGGCATAAAGTATTGCGCACAAGCATCTGGCTCGCCATCGCCTGGGCGAGCGCCGCCGTCCTGATTTTCGCGCTGCCATTCCTCATGGCCAGCTGGACCGGCTTCTTCGTCGCCCTTGCCGCCGCGGGCGCAGCCCTGTGGGCCGCCTTCTGGCTGAAGCGTCCGCCGCGGCGCTGAGCAAGGCCTCAGGACGGCATGGCGGCGCGCACCGCCTCCTGCAGCTTGCTCAAGGCCCGCGCCTCGATCTGGCGCACCCGCTCGCGGCTGACGCCATGGTGCCGCCCCAACTCCTCGAGGGTCGTCGGCTCGTCCCGCAGGTGTCTTGCCTCGACGATGTGGCGCTCGCGCTCGTTCAGCACCTTCAGGCCGTCGGCCAGCGCTAGCCGCCGCGTCCGCCATTCCTGCCGCTCGCCGAGGGCTGTTTCCTGATCGGTGGCGCCGTCGACCAGCAGATCCTGCATCTCGACATCCGCGTCCACCGTTACCGGGGCGTTCAGCGAGGCATCGCGCGACGACAGGCGGTTGTTCATCATCATTACGTCGCCGGCGCCAACGTTCAGTTCCGCGGCGATGGCCCGCGCCTGCGCCGGCGAGACGTCGCTGTCGAGGATCCCGAGCTTGGCCTTGATCCGCCGCAGATTGAAGAAGAGCTTGCGCTGCGCCGCAATGGTGCCGAGCTTGACCAGCGACCACGAGCTCAGCAGATACTCGTGCAGCGATGCCTTGATCCACCACATGGCATAGGTCGACAGCCGCACGCCAACCTCGGGATCGAACTTTTTCACCGCTCGCATCAGGCCGACATTGCCTTCGGATACGAGATCGGCCACGGGCAGGCCATAGTGGCGATACCGCATGGCGATCTTGGCGGCCAGGCGGAGATGGCTCAACACCAGCTTCTGTGCGGCAGCAACATCCTCATGCTCACGCCAGCGCTTGGCCAGCATGTATTCCTCGTCGGCGGCGAGGATGGGAATGCGGCGAATGGTGGCCAGATAAATCGTCAGCCCGCCATCGGGTGTGGCCGGAAGAGAAATTGCGTGCGTCACGTCATATCCTCCATTGAGCAACATGACAGCAGGTCCACCACGTGGGTCGGACCTCGATACGTCGGCCCCGACTGCGGCAGCCGACACATACATATTCGCTGATATGCCGGTCGAGATCAAGTCAGGCGCTGGGGACTGCGGCTGACTTGGGCCACGACCCCTTTGCATAATCTCTCAGACGCCGCTGGATAGCGGACGGATTTTTCGGACGATACCGACGCCGATCGGCACCCTCGGCCCCATGTAACATGCCGGTCGCCAATGGGGAGGCATCCATGCCAGTCACCCTGCTTCCGGTCACGTTACTCGCCTTCATTGCCATGGCCGGCGCCGATAACGACGTATTCGGGGGCGCTGGCGACCCTTCCCTGCTTCAGCAGGAGCCCGCCCCCCCGAAGCAGAGGGACGCGGCGCTGCGGCGCGACGGCAAAGATTGGGCGCTGGCATTGCGCCGGCCACGGGCAGCAGTGCGGGGCGCGCCAGCATCTCCTGCCCCACCCTAATCGCAGCGCCGCCGATCATTCGAAGGTTGCCAATCAACCGGCTTTCTGGATATGTCGAAGGGTCGGAAACGCGGCGGTGCCGATGATGCCGCTGGGGGCGGGAATGGCGGAGTTCCACTGGGAAGAGAGCATGAGTGTCGGCGTGTCCGTGCTGGACGTCGACCACCGCAAGCTCGTCGACATTCTTGCCCACTTGCAGGATTCGATGGGAGAGGCCGGCAACCGGCAGGTCATTGCCACCACCATCGATACGCTATTGGACTACAGCATCGAACACTTCCGTCATGAGGAAGAGGCGATGCATCGGCACGGCTATCCCGACGTCCAGCGGCATGAGGAAGAGCACGCTGCGTTGATGGAACGGTTGCGCGAATTCAAGCGCAATGCCGATGACGGCCACGTCGCATCGGTCATCGAACTGATGGATTTCCTTGGCGGCTACCTTACCAACCACATGCTGCATTCCGACAAGAAATTGGGAAATTTCCTGCGGATGCGCAGCGTCTCGTGACGCTCGCCGCCTTCCCCTGGCCCTAGCGGAACAATCCAGGCACGCCCATCTTCGTTGGACACCCCAGTAGGGAGGCTGAGTATGAGGGTAAGCGACGTGATGTCGCGCGACTTCGCCACCGTTGCGCCGGGCGATACCCTGCAGTTTGCGGCGCAGCTCATGGCCGATCTCGACACCGAATCTTTGCCCGTGGGCGATGCAGCCACCTTGCAAGGGATCGTGACCGGCCGCGACATTGTCCTGCGGGCAGTCGCGCATTGCCTCGACCCCTGCACGACAACGGTTTCCGAGGTGATGTCCTCGACACTGGTGGTATGCCGTCCCGACGACTCCGCTGAGGAAACCGAAAGCAAGATGGCGGAACATCAAATTCGGCGGATGCCCGTCGTCGATGCCGACGGCCGCATCATCGGGATGATGCAGTCCGCCACCACACGCCAGCGCCTGCCGCAGACCTAAGGTGCCGGCAGCAGGCTTTCGACCAAGCGCACCCAATAGCTGGCGCCGACGGGAATGGCGTCGTCGTTGAAATCGTAATGCGGGCTGTGCAGGACCCTGCCCCCGTCGCCCGGGCCGTTCCCCAACCAGACGTAGCAGCCTGGCCGCTCGCGCAGCATGAATGAAAAGTCCTCTGCGCCCATGCTGGGGACCGGATCGTGATCGATGTTTGCGTCACCGACGACGGCGGCTGCGGCGCGGCGCGCATTATCGGCCTCGGCAGCAGTATTCACCGTGGCGGGATAGCCTTCGATGAAGCGAACCTCGGCCGCACACCCCATCCCGCCGCAGATACCGGCGGCCAGGGCGGCCATGCGCTCCCGCACCAGTCTGTGCACCGATTCCTTGAAGGTACGGATCGTGCCGCGAAGCAGAACCGCCTCGGGAATGATGTTCCAGGCGTCGCCGGCGTGGATCTGCGTGACGCTGACCACGGCGGCGTCAACGGGATGCATGTTGCGCGCGGCGATGGTCTGCATGGTCGTCACAAGCTGTGCGGCAGCGACCACGGCATCGCTACCGGTATGCGGCATCGCCGCGTGACAGCCCTTGCCGCGCACCACGATCTCGAAGCTTTCGGTCGCCGCCATCACCGGCCCCGCGATTACCGCAATCCGGCCCAGCGCCAGCCCCGGCCAATTGTGCATGCCATAGACGGCGTCGACCGGAAAGCGGCGGAACAGTCCCTCTTCCACCATGGCCCGGCCTCCGCCTTCGTGCTCCTCCGCCGGCTGGAAAATGCAGACGACCGTCCCCGTGAAGCTTCTGGTTCGCGCAAGGTGCCGGGCCGCGGCCAGCAGCATTGTCGTGTGTCCGTCATGGCCGCAGGCATGCATGCGGCCCGGATGCTGCGAGCGCCACGGCAGGTCGGTGCTCTCTTCGACGTGCAGCGCGTCCATGTCGGCGCGTAGGCCGATACTGGGGCCGTCGCCCATGCGCAGGACACCCACGACACCGGTGCGCCCCACGCCTCGGTGCACCTCGAGTCCGAACGATTGGAGCTTTTCGGCCACGAAATCAGCGGTCGCATCTTCATGAAATGCCGTCTCGGGATGGGCATGCAGGTGATGGCGCCACGCCTTGATCTCGGGCAGTTGCTCTTCAAACTCACCGATCACGCCGCTCATGTCTCGTCCTTCACGAAGATGACGCTCCTGTTGTTGGCGGGCATGTCGATCGTTTCAACGTGCCGCAGCCCGCGCGCGGTCGCCGCCGCGATGACGCCTTCGATATCCCGCACGCCCCAGCATGGGTCCTGCGCACGCAGTTGCGCATCGAACCGGGCGTTGCTCTCGGATACATGCTTTCCGCCGATGCGGAACGGACCATAGAGCACGAGCGGGCGGCCCGGGCACAACACCGTGCCGGCCCCCCGCATCAGCCCCTCTGTTGCCGCCCAGGGCGCAATGTGAATCATATTGGCGCAAAACATGGCGTCGGCACGCGCCATAGGCCACGGCCATTCCGTTACATCAAGATGAATTGGCGCCCGCAGGTTCGGGCATGCCGCCTCGGCTCTCCAGGCCGCTATGCTGCCCAGGTCCCCACAATCCGAAGGTTGCCACTCGAGACGCGGGAATTTTCCCGCGAAGAAAGCGGCGTGTTCGCCGGTGCCCGAGGCAATTTCCAGCACCACGCCGGTATCCGGCAGGACGCGTCGCAGGACCGTGAGAATGGCCTCTCGGTTGCGCAGCGTGGCGGGCGCATGGGACTTCGCAGTCATGGCACGACCGAGAATGGGCGCCGTCGCCGCCGCCGACAAGGCGAAAGGTATAACTCCACTGGACGGGTTGATCGGATTGCCCCTATAGTCCGCGCCAGGAAAAGGCAGAGATCATCGGAGATCTTCTCGCTCATGAGCATCGCCACGCACTTGTACACGCGCCTGTACGGGGAATTCGTCGGCAAGGACGACTTCGGCAACCGCTACTTCCAGGAGAGGAAGGCGCCCCAGGGACGCCGACGCAAGCGCTGGGCGCTCTATGCCGGTGCCGCCGAGCCTTCAACCATTCCTGCCGAATGGCACGCCTGGCTGCATTACACCACCGCCGAACCACTGCGCCGCGACCAACAGGAAAAGCCTTGGCAGAGGGAACACGTGCGGAATCTGACGGGCACCAATGCCGCGTATCTGCCGCCCGGTCATGACCTGCGCGGCGGCCACCGCGCCCGCTCGGCGGCTGACTATGAGAGCTGGACGCCTTGATCGTGATGGGCTGCCTGGCATAGCGACATGGTGAAGCGGCGGACGGAACTGCTGATTGGCACGGCGACGATCGTACTCGGCACTGCGATCGTTATGGCCTTGTACGCGGCTGGGGCGCCGGGCGGCGATGGCGGCTATCCGGTCCACGCCCGCTTCAATCGCTCGGACGGCATCACCGTAGGCAGTGACGTGCGGCTGTCGGGGCTGTCGGTCGGCGAAGTCGTCGGCCACGAGCTCGACAAGCATTATCGGGCGGTCGTCCGCATGCGCCTCGATCCCAACATCGAGCTGACCAGCGACACCGCCGCCATCATTCAGACCGACGGGTTGCTGGGGGCCAAGTACATCGCCTTGCAGCCCGGCGGGGATGACGCGATGATCGTGCCGGGCGGCGAGATCATCTACACCCAGGATGCTGTGGTCCTCGAGGATCTGCTGGAGACAATCATCGCCGAGGCCAAGCTGCGCCGCGGGCAGGAGCAGGAACAGCCATGAGCAACAACGTCATCGAGACCCTGATGGGTGCCGTCGTTCTCCTGGTGGCCGGGCTGTTCCTGCTGTTCGCCTATGAGAATGCCGAACTCGACATGCCGTCGGGCTATGTCGTCTCGGCCGCGTTCAACAGTGTCGGCGGCATCGAGGTCGGCAGCGACGTTCGCGTCAACGGCATCAAGGTAGGCGTGGTCAGCGGTGAGTTCCTCGATCAGAAAAGCTATCAAGCGGTACTGAACCTGACCCTGAACAGCAAGCTGGCCGTTCCCGAAGACACCGTCGCCGGCATCGCCAGCGACGGGATCTTGGGCGGCAAGCACGTCCGGCTCGAGCCAGGCCGCAGCGAGACGATGCTGTCCGCCGGCGAGCGGATCACCGCAACGCGTGACTATCGCTCGCTCGAAGAACTGGTCGGCGAAATCATTTTCCTCGCCACCGGCCAGCCTGGAAGTAGCGCCCAGTGAGGCAGTGGGGCGCCATCATCGTTGTTTGCATGCCGCTGCTCGGCACCTCGCCCGTCGCCGCCGAGGAGATGTCGCTTGGCATTGCCGTACTGCAAGGGCTCGACAAGGTGACGGCTCGTGTGGAACGGATCGAGGCACCCATCGATACACCTGTCCGATTTGGCACGCTGGAAATCGTGGTCAAGACCTGTCGCAAGCGACCGCCGGAAGAACCCCCGGAGAGCGCCGCCTTCCTCGACATTTGGGAGACCCGCCCGGATCAGCCGGCCGTCAGCCGGTTCCGCGGCTGGATGTTCGCCTCATCGCCGGCATTGTCGGCGATGGAGCACCCCGTCTACGACATCTGGGTGCTCGACTGCAAGGACGGCTGAACCGGAGCGCGGAGCCCCAGCTCCGCATTGTCCCCTTTGCGGGCCTGGCGGTCCGCGCTATCTCTAAGTCTAGCGTTCTTCCCGGCTCGATGCGGTCGTGATGCGGTTCACGGCCCAGCGCCAGTCGACTTCCAGATGTGGCGCGAAAGTCGCCTTATGCTCGACGGCGCGGGCCAATCGGCGCAGATAGTCCTGCCGGGCGATTTCGACGGCACCGAATCGCTGCAGGTGATCGGTGACGAATTGCGTGTCGAGCAGCAGATAGCCACGCCATCGCAGTCGCGCCACCAGATGGACCAAGGCCACCTTGCTGGCATCCGTCACCCGCGAGAACATGCTCTCGCCGAAAAAAGCACCACCAAGCGATAGGCCGTAGAGGCCGCCCACCAGTTCGTCGGCGCGCCACACTTCGACCGAATGCGTCATGCCCAAATGGTGCAGTTCGACAAACAACCGCACGATCTCGTCGTTGATCCATGTGTCCGGTCGTTCCACGGTCGGTGCGGCGCATTCGACCATGACGCGCTCGAGCGCGGTATCCACCCGAATCTCGTAGGCGCCCCGCTTCAACACCTTGCGCAGGCTTTTCGGCACGTGGAAGGCATCAAGCGGAATGATACCGCGAAGTTCAGGGTCGATCCAATACAGCTTCTGGTCGCGACGATTGCGCGCCATCGGAAAAATGCCGCTGGCATAGGCGCGTAGAAGAATGTCGGGGTTCAGCAATGCCATGGACGCCCTGCCCTGCCCCGTTGCCGACCGACCGCCGTGGAGACTGGGCGGCGGCCTACTTGAGCCCCATGAACTTCTCGAGCCAGTGAATGTCGTAGGCACCGTTGATGAAATCGGTGTCGCCGATGATCCGAGACTGCAGCGGGATAGTGGTCTGCAGCCCTTCGATGACGAATTCGCCGAGGGCGCGTCGCAGGCGCATGAGGCACTCGTTGCGGCTGGTGCCATGGACGATCAGTTTCGCGATCATGCTGTCGTAGTGCGGCGGCACCCGATAGCCGGAGTACAGCCCCGAATCGACCCGCACGCCCAGCCCACCCGGCGCATGGTATCCCTGCACCCGGCCCGGGCTCGGGGCGAAGGTGTCCGGATTCTCGGCGTTGATGCGACATTCGATGGCGTGGCCCGAGAAACGGAGGTCAGCCTGGGAGTACCCGAGCGGTGCGCCGGCGGCGATACGGAGTTGCTCGCGGACGAGATCGATGCCGCTGATCATCTCCGTCACCGGATGCTCGACCTGCAGCCGGGTATTCATTTCGATGAAATAGAACTCGCCGTTCTCGTAGAGGAATTCAAGGGTACCGGCGTTGCGATAGCCCAGCTTGGCGATGGCCGCGCAGGCGATGGCGCCGATGCGCGCGCGCTGATCGGCGTTCAGGGCCGGCGACGGCGTTTCCTCCAACACCTTCTGGTGCTTACGCTGCAGCGAGCAATCCCGTTCGCCGAGATGCACCACGTTGCCGTAGTTGTCGGCAAGGATTTGGATCTCGATATGGCGCGGCCGCCCCAGGTATTTTTCCATGTAGACGTCGGCATTGCCGAAAGCGGCCTTGGCCTCCTGCCGCGCCAGGCGGAAGGCCTCGCGCAACTCGGCCGGGCTATTGGCTACCTTCATGCCTTTACCGCCGCCGCCGGCGGTCGCCTTGATCAGTACCGGATAGCCAATGCCTTCCGCCGTGCTCAGCGCCTCGTCCTCGCAGTCGACCGAGCCGTCCGAGCCGGGCACGCAGGGCAGACCGGCTTCGCGCGCCACACGCTTGGCCGTGATTTTGTCGCCCATCATGCGAATGAGCTGGGGGGTCGGCCCGATGAAGGTAAAGCCGTGCTCCTCCACCATCTCGGCGAAATCGGCGTTCTCCGAGAGGAACCCATAGCCGGGGTGGATGGCATCGGTGCCGGTGATGGTGGCGGCCGACAGGATCGCCGCCTTGTTGAGGTAGCTGTCACGGGCCGGCGCCGGCCCTATGCAGACCGATTCGTCCGCCAGGCGCACATGCATGGCGTCGGCGTCCGCCGTCGAATGCACGGCCACCGTCTTGATGCCCATCTCGCGGCAGGCGCGATGGATCCGTAGCGCGATCTCGCCCCGATTGGCGATGAGGACCTTTTCGAACATGCTATTCGATGATCACCAGAGGCTCGCCGTATTCCACCGGCTGGCCGTCGCTCACCAGGATACGGGTTACCTTGCCGGAGCGCGGCGCGCGAATCGGATTGAACGTCTTCATCGCCTCGATCAACAGCACCGTCTGGCCTTCTTGGACGCCATCACCGACCTTGACGAAGCTCGGCGTCCCCGGTTCCGGCGCAAGATAGACCACACCAACCATGGGCGAGACCACTGCACCCGGATGACTGGCGAGGTCTTCGGTGACGACCGGTACCGCGGCGGCGGCTGGGCTATGATGGGCGGCCGACAAGTGGTGGACGGCGGGGGCCGCGGCCGCAAGGGCGCGTGCGACACGGATGCGGATCGAGCCGGTGTCGTACTCGATCTCGCTCAGGCCGGTCTCGTCGAGAAGGTCGGCGAGCGAGCGGACCAGGTCGCTGTCGATGGGGGTCTTTGCCATTATGCCTCTTTACTTGCGGTAGTGACCGGGCCGTCCGCGGCGGTCAGCCTGGCGAGGGCGTCGAGCGCAAGCACATAGCCGTGGCTGCCGAAGCCGCAGATGATGCCATGCGCGGTCTGCGCGACATAGGAATGCTGACGGAACGCCTCCCGCCGGTGGATATTGGACAGGTGAACCTCGATGATCGGTAGGTCGCAGGCCAGCAGGGCATCGAGAATCGCCACCGAGGTGTGGGTGTAGGCGCCGGCGTTGACGATCATGCCGGCGGCGGTCCGGCGGCCCTCCTGAATCCAATCGACCAGTTGGCCTTCGTGATTGCTCTGGCGAAAGTCGACGCCAAAGCCCAAGCCGGCGGCATGCTGCCGGCATAGCACCTCGATGTCGGCCAGGGTCTCGCGGCCATAGATCGTGGGCTGGCGGGTGCCGAGCATGTTGAGGTTCGGCCCGTTGAGGATCAGAACCGTCGCGCCCACTCAGCCCCCTCGTCCGCTTGCCATTACTCGTGAGCGGCCGTTATATCACGCATGGCCGGGGGTGCAATGGGCCGTTGGAACGTTGCGGCGGGCGCCTTCGCGGAATCTGCGTTGCCGCGGTTGAACTGCGGTGCATGGGGGACCATACTGCGCCCTCTTCCCGCCATGCTCTTTGGCCAGGACGGACTTATCGGATGCGTGTGACCATCAATGGTGAGGAGCGGCAGCTGTCCGCCCCTCGCAGCCTTGAAGCCCTGCTGCGTGAACTCAATGTCGATCCCGCCAAGGTCGCGGTTGAACGGAATCTGGAGATCGTGCCGCGCTCGACCTATGCCCAGGTCGACGTCACCGACGGCGATCGGCTCGAGATCGTCCATTTCATCGGCGGCGGCGCCCCCTCCAGCGACGGCGATGACGAGGACGCACTGGTGGTGGCCGGCCGCCGCTTCCGGTCACGACTGCTGGTCGGTACCGGCAAGTACAAGGATTTCGAGGAAACGGCCCGCGCCATCGCCGCTTCGGGCGCCGAGATCGTCACGGTGGCAGTGCGCCGGGTCAACCTGTCTGACCCGTCGCAGCCGATGCTGGTCGATTACGTCAGCCCCAAGGACTATACTTTCCTGCCCAACACCGCTGGCTGCTACACTGCCGAGGATGCCGTGCGCACGCTGCGCCTGGCCCGCGACGCCGGCGGCTGGAACCTGGTCAAGCTCGAAGTCCTGGGCGATCGGACGACGTTGTACCCCGACATGGTCGAGACCTTGAAGGCCGCGGAACGTCTGGTGAAGGACGATTTTCAGGTGATGGTCTACTGTTCCGACGACCCGATCATGGCCAAGCGCCTCGAAGAACTGGGCTGTGTCGCCATCATGCCGCTGGCCGCGCCCATCGGCTCGGGCCTGGGCATCCAGAACCCGGTCAATATCCGCATCATCATCGAGAATGCCAAGGTGCCGGTGCTGGTCGACGCCGGCGTCGGCACCGCCTCGGACGCCACGGTCGCCATGGAATTGGGCTGCGATGGCGTGTTGATGAACACGGCCATCGCCGAAGCCAAGGATCCGGTGCGCATGGCGCGCGCGATGAAGCTGGCGGTCGAGGCGGGACGCTTGGCCTATCGCGCCGGGCGCATGCCGCGCAAACGTTATGCCGATCCGTCGTCGCCGCTGGCCGGCCTCATCTGATCGCCAGCGGCCTCGGTTTTGATAATCTACAACAAGGTGTAATGGATCAGCGGCGGCAGCACCGCCAACGCGAGGATGGCCAAGCCCATCTCGATCAGAAGGCGCTTGGGGTCCACCGGCGGCGGCGATTCGTCTTCATATTCGTAGGGCATGGCGACGAGCTGTATTGTTGTATGGCTGGGGGACAAATCCCCACGACAAACCAGCCTAGTCGTCAATACAGGCCTTGGCCAAGAACCACTTAGGTCTTAGACGGAAAGAACCGGCAAGAACAAGAGAAACGCTTTCGCGGCAGTGCGCTAAGACTTCCGCCATTCCTTAACTCGACGGGCGGCTTCCGCCATGTCTTCGGTGGCACCGGCGAAGGAAAAGCGCATAAACCGATGCCCTTGATCGGGGTCGAAATCGATTCCGGGCGTTGCGGCGACCCCGGTCTCGAGCAGCATCCGGCGACAGAATGCCGGGCTGTCGTTGCTCATATGCCCGATATCGGCATAGATGTAGAAGGCGCCATCGGCCGGCGCCAGGCGATCGAAACCGGCCTGCGGCAGTTCGCTCAGCAACAGCTGTCGATTACGCGCGTAGCGGGCGACATTGGCGTCGAGTTCGTCCTTGCAATCGAACACGGCGACCGCCGCGTGCTGTGACAGCGATGGCGCCGAAATGAACAGGTTCTGCGCCAGGCACTCGACGGCGCGCAGCAGATCGGGCGGCACCACCAGCCAGCCCAGCCGCCAGCCGGTCATCGAAAAATACTTGGAGAAGCTGTTGACGACGATCGCGCTCGCCTCTGGTCCCGCCGCCGTGGCCGCCGTCATGCCATAGCCGATGCCGTGGTATATCTCGTCCGAGATCAGGCGGATGCCTTCGGCATGGCAGTAGGCGGCAAGCTGGGCGAACTCCTCGGGCGGAATCATCGAGCCGGTCGGGTTCGAGGGGCTGGCGACGATGAGGCCGTCGAGCTTGGTGCCAAGCTTCTCGATATGAGCGATCCTCGGCTGGAATCGCGATTCGGCGCCGCACGGGATCATCACCGGCTCGACCCCGAGCGCCGAAAGGATGTTGCGATAGGCGGGATAACCAGGGCTGGCCATGCCGACCCGATCACCCGCGTCGAACGCGGCAAGGAAAGCCAGGATGAAAGCGCCGGACGAGCCGGTGGTCACCGCCACCTGCTCGGGTGTCACCGCCGCCCCATAGCGTTCGCGATAATGAGCGGCGATGCGCTGCCGCAACGGATCGATGCCCAGGGCCAGGGTATAGCCCAACTTGTCGCTGTCGAGCGCCGCTTTGGCGGCGGCAAGCACGCGCGCCGGAGCGCCCGTCGAAGGCTGCCCCACCTCGAGATGCAAGACCCCGGCTCCGGTGGCCGCGCGCTCGGCCGCCGCCCGCATGACGTCCATCACGATGAACGGCGGGATGGCGCCACGCTTGGCCACCTTGAAGGTCATGCTATTTCCCCACGACGATCGCCAGGCCGCTGCCATTCGGATCGGTAAGCACTTCGCAGCGCTCGGCCGAAGGCTCCCCGCTGCCGCAGGCAATCGCGTTGATGTCCGTACCGCCCGCGGCCACGCTCCCCAGCGGCGGCGGTTCGTACCGTTCGCGGGCCTCCACCAGTCGGCGCACCACGCTGATATCGCTGGCGGCGACCGCCAGGCGCGGCTCCTTGGTATGATGATTGGCCACCACGGCGATGGGTGGAGGCGCAGCATCGCTCAGATCCGTAAGCAGCATGCCGGTATTGGCGGCAAATCGCCCGCTCCCGAACGGGCGGCCCATCGTCAGGGCGCAGGCCGCCAGATCGCCGTCGGCATCCAGGGCCACGTACCCGGTCTGCGCAGCCTCTTGCCGCGCCAGCGGATCCTGAGCCGGTCGCGACAGCAGATGTGCGGTCGCATCGCCCGCCGGCTGTGCAGACGTCGCCCGCACGGTTGGCACGAATCCCCGCGACATTGCCGCGTCGGCTGCGCCGTCCGCGGCCATCTGCACGTCGCCAGGCCCCTTGATCCGCATCCGGCTGAGCAACGCCGCCAATTCGACCTGTGCCACCGGTTGGCCCTCTGCGAGGCCGGCGAACCGCGCCGGCACGTGGGCCCCCGCCGCGGCGATGTCGCTCAACAAGGCACGCGAGGACGGCACGCCGAAGCGCGCCAAAGCCTCGGCCGGCGTGACCACCGCGCCCCAGTGCAGCCGGCCGTGTTTGGCGTGCACGGCAAACAGGCCCCGCGGCAGCCCCGGCACGCCGCCCCGCGGCATGAACTCGAATGCCTCGGCCTTGTTGCTGGCGCTGTCATAGACGATGCAGGCACCACCACCGCCCATGCCGGCGGCCGATGGCAGCGTGACCGCCAACGCGAAGCCCATCGCCACCACGGCGTCGGCAGCGCTGCCGCCGGCCGACAACACATCCCGGCCGATCAGGGCCGCACTTGGCTCCTCGGCCGCCACCATGCCGGCGAAGCCCTGCACGTGGCCGGGCTGGCCCATCGGCACGGTCGGGCCGCTACTGCACCCGGCCAAGGCCGCAGCCAGCGCCAGTGCGACCATACGTTGACGGGGGCGGTGGCGGCCGTTAAGTATCGATTTGGCTGCCGAGGGTCGTTCCTTGCTTTTACGCATCGTCGTTCTTGTCGCCTTCTCCCTGGCCACGCTGGTCGTGCCCGCCCGGGCGGCCGACCGTATCGGCTTTATCCGCGACGCGGAAGTGGAAAATGCCGTCCACGCCTTCGCCGCACCGCTGTTCCTGGCCGCGGGGGTGTCGCCGGAAGCGGTGCGGATTCACATCGTCAAGGATTCGTCACTCAATGCCTTCGTGGCCGGCGGGCTGCGGCTGTTTCTGAACACCGGATTGCTCATCCGCAGCGAGCACGCCGGCCAGCTCATCGGTGTCATCGCCCACGAAGCCGGCCACCTCGCCGGCGGCCACCTCGCCCGCCTCGACGAGGCCATGGCCAACGCCACGGCGGAATCGATGATCAGCATGATTCTCGGCGCGGCGGCAGCGGTAGCCGTGGGGCGGGGCGACGTGGGCGCCGGGGTGATGATGGGCGGCGCCAGCATGGCGCAACGCTCGATGCTGTCCTACACCCGAGCCCACGAACAGGCGGCCGACCAAGCGGCGGTGAAGCTGTTGGAGCGCACGGGTCAAAGCGCCAAGGGCCTTCTCGAGTTCATGGACATCCTGGGCGATCAGGAGCTCCTCCTGGCGACGCAGCAGGATCCTTACGTCCGCACCCATCCGCTCACGCGCGACCGCGTGAGTTTCCTGCGCCACCACGTAGACACGTCGAGCCAATCCTCGGCGAGTGTGCCGCCCGAGTTCGCCGAGATGCACCGGCGGATGCGCGCAAAATTGTTCGCCTTCCTCGACAGCCCGGCACGCACGCTCCAGCGCTACAAGGCCACTGATCCCAGCATTGCGGCCCGTTACGCCCGGGCCATTGCCTATTACCGCAAACCCGACATCGGCAAGGCCATGGCCCTGATCGACGGGCTCATCGCCGAGCGGCCGAACGATCCCTATTTCCACGAACTCAAGGGGCAGGTGCTGTTCGAGAACGGCCGCGCCCGCGAGGCGCTGGCCCCGTACCGCGAGGCGGTGCGCCTGCTCCCCACCTCGGCCTTGCTGCGGCTCAGTCTTGCCCAAGTGCAGATCGAAAGCGGCGATGCGGCGCTGCTGAAGGAGGCGCAGGAACATGTCGAGTTCGCCTTGCGCAGCGAACGCGAAAACCGCTTCGCCTGGCGTCTGCTCGGTACCACCCATAGCCGCTTGGGCGACGAGGCGATGGCATCATTGGCACAAGCCGAGGAAGCGCTGCTGAATGGCCGTTCCGCCGAGGCCACGTTCCATGCCGGCCGCGCCGAGCGACTGCTGCGGCGCGGCAGCCCGGCGTGGCTACAGGCCCAGGACGTCAAGGAGCGCGCTGCGACCCTGCGGGTCGAACAGCGTCAGAAGTAGCCCCTCGGAAGCGATGGCGCCGGCCCCTTGCCCCCCCAACCATCCTGGCGCATGATGCCGCGCGATCACCACCCCCGGCCATTAGAAGGTGCCTACAGGCATGTTGAAGTCGATTTCCACCGCCTCCCTCGCCCTGCTGCTCGCGGCGGCGCCGCTTGCCGCCGCCGCACAGGAAGAGCAGCCGCTGAACCAGAAGCAGGTCGAGGCGGTCCAAAAAGTCGTCCGCGACTACATCATGGCCAACCCGGAGATCATCGCCCAAGCGATCGAGGCCTTGCGCGAGAAGCAGCGTCTGGCCGCCGAAGCCGAGGCATCGAAAGCGCTGGTCGAACGCGCCAACGAAATCTTCCAGGATCCCGACTCGCCGGTGGCCGGCAATCCGGAGGGCGACGTGACGATCGTCGAATTCTTCGACTATCGGTGCACCTATTGCAAATCCGTATCCGACGACCTGTTCGAGGTGGTCAAGAGCGACGGCAACGTTCGCCTGGTATTCAAGGAATTTCCCATTCTCGGGCCGGAGTCGGTGTATGCGTCGCGGGCGGCGCTGGCCGCGCGCCATCAGGACAAATACGAGGCTTTCCATCGTGCATTGATGAAGATGCGCGGCGTCGTCAATGAAATGACGATCATGAAGACGGCGGCCGATGTCGGCCTCGACGTCGAGAAGCTCAAGAAGGACATGGGCGGCCCCGAGATCGAGGCGACACTCAAGCGCAACATGGACCTGGCGCGGGCGCTCGACCTCAATGGCACGCCGGCCTTCGTCATCGGCGATCGCATCATCCCCGGCGCCATCGATCAGGGCACGCTCAAGAACCTGATCGAACAGGTGCGCAAGCCCCAAGAGAAGAAGAGCTAGGCTCTTCGCACCGGCACGACACGAGGGCGGCGCGCCGGCCGCCCTTCCGCGTCAGCCCTTCATGTCGCTGGCCGTCTTGGTCATTTCGTCGGCAGTCTGGAAGACCTTCGAGGCCGAGGTGTAGGCCTTCTGTGTCTGGATCATTCGGGTGAATTCGCCGGCCATGTCGACGTTCGAGGCCTCGAGGGCGCTGTCGACGAAGGTCGAACCGGTCCAGTCCTCGCCGACCGAGCGATATTCGACGTCGCCCGCCGCCGCCGTCGCCGCAAACAGGTTGCCCGAACGCTGCTCGAGGTTGTTCGGCGACACGAAGGTCGCCAGCGCCACCTTGCCGAGTGTGCGCCCGACGCCGTTGCTGTAGCTGCCGACGATCTCGCCGAGCGCGTTCATGTTGATCGCGGTCAGCTGCCCCTCGGCATAGCCGTCCTGCGTGTAGTCGACCAATGCCGTGTCTTCGCCCAACTGGGTCATCTGGCTGAGGTCGAGGTTGAACGCGCTGCTGCTGCCGTCCTCCCAGGCCATGGTGACGGCGGCGCTCACCGGCGTCACCAGCTTGCCCGCGCCGTCGAAGGTCGCCGTCACGGTCGTCGGTGAACTGCCGCCGTTTGCGGCGAACGTGACAGCCCATTCGTTGGGGTTGGCCGTCCGCGTCCAGGTGAGATCGAGGGCGTGCAGGTCACCGGCCGTGTCGTGGATCGATGCCGACAACAAGCCGCTGTCTCCGGCCGCCGCGCTGGCACTGACGTTTCCGGCGACAGAAAGCTGCCCCGTGGGGCGCCCGGCGACGAGGGCCTCGGGATCGTAGCTCAAGCTGCCGAGGTTGCCCCCGCCGGTGACGGTGCCGTCGGCATCGGCGGCCCATCCTTGCAGGAAATAGCCGTTGTCATCGACCAGATAGATTTGGTCGTCGATACCGCGCACGTCAAAACTGCCGTCGCGCGTGTACAGGACCTCGCCCCCGCGCGGCTCGGTGCTGATGGCGAACATGCCCTGACCGCGGATCGCCAGATCGGACCAGCGGCCGGTGCTGCTCACGATCCCTTGCGACTCGACCAAGGTACGGTCGGCATTCTTGACCGAGAAAACATCGAGCGTTGCGAGGCCTTCCGACAGCACCGTGGCGAAGTTGGAGTCGGTGCGTTTGTAGCCTGTGGTGCTGATGTTGGCGATATTCTGGCTGATGTTGCCGAGCGCGCGGCTTTGGGCGTTCATCGCCGTCACGCTGTTGGTCATCGCCCCCCAGATGCTCATCCGATTCTCCGTTCGCGACCTCGCCACCGGATAAGCAAGTACTGTGCCAATAGGAACACGCGCTATCGCCGGCCATCGACGCATCACGGGCTTGGCGAGGCCCGGCAACAACTGCCGAGCGGGAAATTTGTGCCGACAAAACGCGAAGGGCGGCCGTGTCCGGCCGCCCTTCGCCATCTGGACAAGCTCAGATGTAATGGGCCTTCAGCGGGGCAAAGCCGTTGAAGTTCACCGATGAATAGGTAGTGGTGTAGGCGCCGGCGGCAAGGAACTCGATCTTGTCGCCGATCGCCAAATCCACCGGCAGCTCATACTTGTGCCGCTCGTACAGAATATCGGCCGAATCGCAGGTCGGGCCGGCGAGGATCACCGGCGCCGCGGGGCCGCCGTCCTTGGGCGTGCGGATGCGATACTTGATCGACTCGTCCAGCGTCTCGGCCAAACCACCGAACTTGCCGATGTCGAGATAGACCCAGCGGACGTCGTCGTCATAGCCCTTGTGCGAGATGAGCACGACCTCGGCCTGCAGCACACCGGCGTCGCCGACCAGGCTGCGGCCGGGCTCGATGATCATCGTCGGCAGATTGTTGCCGAAATGCTTGGTCATCGCGTGCATCACCGCTTCGGCATAGCGGTCGATCGAGGCGACGTCGGAGCGGTAGCGCGCCGGAAAGCCGCCGCCCAAATTGACCATCTTGAGTTCGATACCGGCCTCGTTGAGCGCGGTGACCAGCATCGCCGTCTTGCCCACGGCAATGTCCCATTGGTCGAGGTCCGTCTGCTGCGACCCGACGTGAAACGACACGCCATGCGGCACCAGGCCGAGATCGCGGGCCAGCACCAACAGGTCGCGGGCCATTTCGACTTCGCAGCCGAACTTGCGCGACAGCGGCCAGTCGGCACCGTCGCACGTCATCAGGATGCGGCAGAACACCTTGGCCCCCGGCGCCGCCTCCGCCAGTTTGCGCAGCTCGGCTTCCGAATCGAAGGCGAACAGGCGTACGCCCTGCTCGTAGGCCCAGGCGATGTCGCTCTGCTTCTTGATGGTGTTGCCGAACGACAGTTGCTCGGGGGCTGCGCCGCACGACAGGCACAACTCGATCTCGCCCACGCTGGCCGTGTCGAAGTTCGAGCCCATGCCCACCAACAGACGCAGGATCTCCGGTGCCGGATTGGCCTTGACCGCATAATAGACGTGGGCCACCGGCAGGTAATGGCGCAGCGTGCGGTAATTTTCCGCGATCACGTCCAGGTCGACGACCACGCACGGTGTCTGCGGCTGCGCTTCGGCGAGGAATCGGGATATCTTCTCGGTCACCGCGTACGGCCCTCTCAAAGGGGGATGTCGATTTGCAATGTTCGGAAAGCGGCCGTGATTACGGCACGGCGTCGGCGCCCTGGTCAGGCGCCGACGGTCGTACTGGCACCGACCGGTGTGCTCGAGTAGAAGCCGAAGTCACCGCGGAGCGCGGTGCTGGCCTTGGGCGTCCTTGCGCCGAGGCGGACAACAGTCATGCAAATCCTCCGGGCACCGGCATCGGCCGGGTGGTGCTTCAGAAGAACGCTTGACGTCGTTGCTTAACCAATCAGCGGGCCAGAGGCACGTGCGCTTATGCGTCTATCGCCCGCTATATACGCGTTTTCGCGGCAATGAAAAGTGATTTTTACTGGGCCGAAGAAAATCCTTTCACGCCTCACCTTGCCACCCGCAAAGCAACGTCGGAAGATGCCGCCATGCACGTGGTATTTGAAGTGGCCCTGCCGGTCTTCGCGCTGATTCTGACCGGCTACGGTGCCGGAAAAAGCGGAATTCTCGGCCAGGAATCGTCGGCAGCCCTGAACCAGTTCGTCTACTGGTTCGCCTTGCCGGCGGTCTTGTTCCTGTCGATGGCGCGCCGGCCGCTGGACGAGATCCTCAACGGCCCGTTCATCGGCGCGTTCCTCGGCGGGATGCTGTTGACTTATGCGTTGGCCTGGCTCGTAGGCATGGCGATTCGCCGCGAATCACAGCCGGTCCATAGCCTGCAGGCGCTGACCGCCAGCTTCTCGAATACCGGCTATATGGGCATCCCCCTGTTCATCGCCGCCTTCGGGCCCGACCGCCTGCTGCCGGCCCTGATCGCCACCGTGATCATGGGGGCGGTCATGGTCGGCATCGCCGTGGTCGCCATCGAACTGACCAAGGACGGTAAGCGCGCAAGCCTGAGCCATGCCCTGGCCGATGTCGGCCGCGCCTTGATCCGCAATCCGCTGATCATATCGTCAGCGGCGGGGCTCGCCTGGAGCATGGCCGGCCTGCCGGTGGCGAAGCCGCTCGCCACCTTTTGCGAACTACTCGGCGCCGCCGCCGGCCCCGGCGCCTTGTTTGCCATCGGCCTGTTCCTCGCCGGGCGGCCCCTGGCCGCCGAGTGGACGGAGGTGAGTTGGGTATCCGCGCTGAAGTTAGTGGTGCAACCCGCCCTCACTTGGGCGTTGATTCTGTTCGTCTTCCCCTTGGATCCGTTCTGGACGGGGTCGGCGTTGCTGCTGGCGGCACTGCCCACTGGCGGCCTGACCTTCGTCGTCGCCCAGCAATACGGCATCTATGTCGAGCGCACCTCCCAGGTCATCCTCTGGTCGACCTTGGCGTCGCTTCCCACCCTATCGGCACTGCTGTACATCTTCGCACAAGGCTAAGCCTTTCGCAGGCGCAGCATCCCTGCGACACCGTGTCGCCTCCCCGCCAGTGGGGCGGCGTGCCATATCACCTTGTGCGTAGCACACCCGCGAACGCCTGACATTTCTTGATCAAAATGGATAGCGGCGTCTGCCACCTAGGTATGAGTTTTTGCGAAGGCATCCCCGCGTAAAACGCGACCCCATGCTGCATTGCAACATGCGATACGTCTCGCTATGTGCTGCACCGCACAAGTTCACTGCTTGGAGCAGTCGATGTCGGTCAAGAACCTGAAGAACCTTTTCCAGCCGAATTCCGTCGCCGTCATCGGCGCCGAGGAAGGCCGGGAAGAGATCGGCGCCATCGTGATGCAGAACCTCCTGGCCGGCGGATTCGCTGGACCGGTGATGCCGGTATCGCGTGCGCATCGCGCCGTGCGCGGCGTTCTGGCCTACCCGGACGTCGCCGCCCTGCCCACTGCCCCCGACCTGGCCATCATCATCGCCCCGCCGACGGACGTTATGACAACGGTAACGGCCTTGGGCGACAAGGGCACACGCGCGGCACTGCTGGTGGGCGACAGCCTCGACCGCGACCGCGACGCCCGCGGGCGCTCACTGCAGGACGCGGTGGTAGCCGAAGCTCGTCGTTTCGGCATGCGCCTGCTTGGCCCCAACGGCATCGGCCTGCTGGTGCCACCGATCGGGCTGAACGCCAGTTTCGCCGCGCGCCCGGCGCGGCCGGGCAAGATCGCCTTCGTGTCGCAATCGAAGGCGTTGTGCAATGCCGTGCTGGACTGGGCCGAGAGCCACAATATCGGCTTTTCCCATTTCGTGTCGGTCGGCGCCGCCGCCGACGTCGATTTCGGTGATGTCCTCGACTACCTGGCCAGCGATCCCGATACGACGGCGATCATGCTCTACATCGAATCAATCCGCGACGCCCGCAAGTTCATGTCGGCGGCCCGGGCAGCCTCGCGCAACAAGCCGGTTCTGGCGATCAAGGCCGGCCGTTCGCGCCACGGGGCGCAAGCGGCGCTGTCGCATACGGGCAATCTCGCCGGCGTCGACCACGTCTACGACACCGCCCTGCGCCGCGCCGGCATTCTGCGGGTTCACGATTTCGACGAGTTGTTCGAAGCGGTGCGCACGCTCGGCCACGCGACGACGTCCGCCAGAGCGGCGCGCGGCGAACGTCTGGCGATCGTGACCAATGCCGGGTCGATCGGCGTTCTCGCCACCGACGCGCTCGCCGATGCCGGCGGCCACATGGCGGAATTGGCGCCGGCGACCCTGGCGAAGCTCGACGCATTCCTCAAGCAGGGCTGGTCGCGCGGCAATCCCGTCGACATCGGTGGCCATGCGCCGGCGCCCATTTATGCCCAGACCCTGCAGGCGCTGCTTGCCGCCGACGAGGTCGACGCAGTGCTCGCCATGCATGCCCCCACCGCGACCGTCGGCGCCGCCGACATCGCCAAAGCCATCGCCGACGTCGCACGGACTCATAAGGGCAAGACCGTTTCGACCTGTTTCGTCGGCGAAGGCTGCGTCGCCGCGGCGCGCCAGTTGTTCGACGAAGCACACATTCCCAGCCACCCGACCCCCGAACAGGCGGTGCGCGCGCTCATGCACATGATCGAGTATCGGCGCAATCAGGAGATCCTGATGCAGACGCCAACCTCGATGCCCAAGGTCTTTCGCCCCGATGTCGAGCAGGTACGCACCATCGTCCGGGCGGCACTGAGCCGCGGCCAGTCGATGTTGGACGAACATCAGGCGAAGACGATCCTCGGGATATACGGCGTCCCGGTCATCGCCAGCCGTATCGCCGGCAGGGCCGAGGACGCGGCGCGCGTTGCCGGCGAGATCGGCTATCCGGTGGCGCTCAAGATCCTGTCCGACGACATCGCGCACAAATCGGGCATCGGTGGCGTTCGCCTCGATCTCAAGAATGCCGACGAGCTCACCGCCGCCGCCCGCGAGATGGTGGAGCGGGTATCCGCCGCCTTGCCGACCGCCAGGATTCGCGGCTTCAGCGTGCAGCCGATGGTACGGCGCACCGGCTCGCATGAGTTGATCCTCGGTGTTGCCGATGACGAAGTCTTCGGGCCGGTCATCCTGTTCGGCGAGGGCGGTACCGCCGTCGAGGTGATCCAGGATCATGCGGTGGCCCTGCCGCCACTCAACATGGCTCTGGCCAAGGATCTGATCGGTCAAACGCGGATCGCCCGACTGCTGCACGGTCATGGTGAGAGGCCAGCGGCAGATCGGGGGGCGATTGCCGCTACGCTGTGCCGCGTGTCGCAATTGGTCTGCGATATTCCCGAGCTGCGCGAACTCGACATCAATCCGCTGGTGGTCGACGCCCAGGGGGTAATTGCACTCGATGCCCGCATCAAGATCGCCCCCCTGTCCGAAAGGCGCCCGCGCCTTGCCATCCGCCCCTACCCCACGGAGCTCGAGGAAAAACTGGTCCTGTCCGACGGCCGCACGGCGCTATTGCGGCCGATCCGGCCCGAGGACGAGCCGGCGCACCATGAGTTTCACGCGCGCCTGTCGCCCGATGACATTCGGCTGCGTCATTTCGCCTTCGTCAAGGAAATCGTCCACAGCCAGATGGCACGGCTGACCCAGATCGATTACGACCGCGAGATGGCATTCATCGCCACGTGCGAAGGCGAGACCCTGGGCGTCGTGCGCGTCGCGCTGGATGGCGACATGAGCTCGGCCGAATTCTCGATCATCATCCGTTCGGACCTGAAGGGCTGTGGCCTGGGCAGCGCTCTGTTCGAGAAGATGCTCCGCTATTGCGAGACCCGAGGCGTGCGCACCATCACGGGCCAGACCATGCGCGAAAACCGCAAGATGCAGGAATTGGCCCAGCGTTTCGGATTCGCCCTGCGCCCCGACGCCGATGGCTTGGTGGAGATGACCAAGATATACCTCGCCGCCGCCGCCGCGGAATGAGCGACGCCGGCCGTGCGCACCATATCGCGCACCGGCTGGCGCACCGCGGCCCGCATCCTTACATTTGCAAACGGTGACGGCATAAGCGGACACGAGGAACATGATGCAAGTTGCTACTTTGGCGGCGGGGTGCTTCTGGGGGGTCGAAGCGGCCTTCCGCCGGGTGCCCGGCGTGACCGCTACCAGCGTCGGTTACATCGGCGGCCACAGCACTCATCCGACCTACGAACAGGTGTGCTGCGACCGCACCGGCCACGCCGAAGCGGTGCGAATCGAGTTCGATCCCGCCGTCGTGAGCTACGAGCACCTGCTCGACGTCTTTTGGCAGACCCACGACCCGACTCAACTGAACCGCCAGGGGCCGGACGTCGGGAGCCAGTACCGCTCGGTCATCTTCTTTCACTCACCCGAACAGGAACAGGCAGCGCGCGCCGCCAAGGAGCGGCTTACCGCCTCGGGGCGGTTCCGCCGCCCCATCGTGACCGAGATCGTGGCGGCAGGTGATTACTGGCCGGCCGAGGATTACCACCAGCAGTACCTGGAAAAGCGCGGCCGCGCCTCCTGTCATCTTTAGGGCGTGGGGCGCTCGGACTTCCGCCCTGGCGACTTTCAGCGTATCAGTCGGGCATGGACGCCAGTGTTCCCGCCTTTACCGCCTTCCTGGGCGCGCTGCGGCCGACGCCGCGCGAGGTGTCATTGGCGCGGGCGGTGGCGCGGGCGGTCGCCGCGACCCTGCGTCGCCACTTCCGCCCCACTGCCCCTGAGGAATTCCGCGAGGACCACCTGATTGGTGGCTCATTCGGCAAACGCACGGTCATTCGGCCGCTGCCTGCGGTCGACCTGTATTACCTGATACCTGGCCACCGATGCGTCAGAGGCGTTCCGCCATCGGCCGCTGTGCTCGACGAGGTCGCCGCCACGTTGACCGAGGCCGGCTGGCAGTTGCATAGGCTCGACGGCTGGCGCATCGGCATCGTTGCCGCAGGTATTGTCGTCGCCGCCATCCCTTGTTTCGGCCACCGGGGTGGTTTTCTGATCCCTGGCCCCGGCGGCTGGCGCCAGAGCAATCCCACCGCCGAGGCGGCGGCATTGCGCTTGGCCGATGGCGTCAGCGCGGGCCGATTGGGCGACCTGCTTGCCCTGCTCAAGGCTTGGCGACTGACCGTGGCAACCGCCCCGCCCCCGTTCGCCCTCGAGGTGCTGGCGCGCGAGTTTGCTGCCGATGCTCTGGCCGCCCCCTTGCCGCGATGGCTGAGCGACTTCATGGTATGGGCCAGGCGGCACACGCCCGCCGAGTTCGAACTGCCCGGCCGCCTTGGCCGATTGCAGGTGGATGCCGCCTGGCACGGTCAGGCCGAGGCTGCCTACTGGCGCCTCGTTCTGGCCGACCGGCGGGCCGCGGCGGGCGAAATGGCAGACGCGACGGCCGAATGGCGAAGGCTGTTTGGGCCCATGTTTCCGCAGTTGATAGAAGGAGAAGCAGCATGAGCGGCAGAATCGAGGCACGACTGGAGGAACTTGGTCTCACCCTGTCGGCAGCGACGGCCCCGGTGGCCAATTACGTCCCATTCGTCATCAGCGGCAATCTCGTCTTCGTTTCCGGCCAGATCGGCCTCGTCGACGGCAAGCCGCAATTCCTCGGCCGGCTGGGCGCCGAATACGACGTCGAGCAGGGCTATCGGGCGGCGCGCCTGTGTGGTCTCAACCTGATCACGCAGCTCAAGGCCGCCTGTGCTGGCGATCTCGATCGTGTTCGGCGGGTCATCCGGCTTGGCGGCTTCGTCAGCTGCACACAGGAATTCACCGATCATCCAAAGGTGGTCAATGGCGCGTCCGATCTGATGGTCGAGGTTTTCGGCGACGCCGGGCGCCACGCCCGCGCCGCGGTCGGCGTACCGTCGCTGCCGCTCGGCGTCGCGGTCGAAGTGGAGGGCCTGTTCGAGATCGCCTGATCGGCGGCATGGAACTCACCTCCGGGCGCCGGCGTTCACTACCCGTCGAACATGCGGAAGGAGGCTTGGATGATCCGCAAGGTGATGGCCGTCGGCGCGTTCACGGTGTTGTTGGCTGCCTGCGGCACCGCTGAGCAGGACCGCGCCCTGAGCGGTGCCGGAATGGGCGCCGCGGGCGGCGCTTTGGTGGGTGGGCCGGTCGGTGCGCTGGCCGGGGCCGGGATCGGCGCCGCCGGCGGCGCGGTCACCGAACCCAGCGACGTCCAACTGGGTGAGCCCGTCTGGGACGATCCGTCGTTCTGGGATTGATGGCGAGCAGTGGCGGCGGGCGGCCTCGCCCACCCGCCGCGGCGCACCTCAGCCAACGACAGCCGACGTGGCGTGAATGAACAGGCCGACAGCGCCGCCGACGACGGTGCCGTTGATGCGGATGTATTGCAAATCCCTGCCGACCAGCAGTTCCAGCTTGGTGACGACGGTCCCCATGTCCCAGCGATGCACGACGCCGCTAAGGAAGGCGGCGATCTGATCGCGGTGCGGCACCAGGCGATGGATGGCTAGCTGCTCGACCCAGCCATTCACGACCCCGCGCATCGCTTCGTCACGGCTCAGGCGCTCGCCGATGGCGAAGAGCAATCGCTCAACGCCCCGCGCCATGGTGCCATCCAGGCACTCGGCATCCTGGCGCATCCTCTGCTTGATGTCGCCCCATACCGAATCGATGTAGGCGGCCACGACCGGATTGGAAAGGATTTCTTCCTTGATGGCCTCGGCGCGCGTGTGAGAGATCTCGCCGCTGGACAGGCGGACGACATACTCCTCGACCGCGGCGCTGAATTGGTCGCGCCAGGGGTGGTCGGGCGCACGAAGCTCGTCGAGGGTGCTCTCGATGCCGTCGACCACTTTGCGGAACAATTTTTCGTCGACGACCTTGGGCATCCACCACTTGCTGCCTTCGGAAATCTTGTGGCGAATGGCGTCGTGATTGGCGTTCAGGAACTGCCATGCCAAGTCGATGATACGGTCAAACAGGGCTTGGTGGCGACGATTGGTCACCAGGACCGACAGCACACGACCCAGCACCGGGGCAACCTCGACCGAGCGGAGGCCGCGGACGATGCCATCACGCATGAAACGCCGCACGTTCTCGTCGCCGGTGGCGTCGATCACCGCCGGCACGCTTTCCGCCACGCGGCGGGCGACCGCGGCTGCATTACCCGGTTCGACGAGCCAGTCGGCGAGATGGCGGGCCACATCGACGCTGTGCAGCCTTTGGCGCACGGTATCCACGGTCAGAAACTCGCGGGCAATGAAGTTGCCGAGGCTGGCGCCCAGCCGGTCCTTGTTGCGGGGGATGATGGCGGTGTGCGGGATCGGCAGGCCCAGGGGATGGCGGAACAGCGCCGTTACCGCGAACCAGTCGGCAATGCCGCCCACCATTGCCGCCTCAGCGAACGCTTCGGCATAAGAAAGCCAAGCTAAGCCGTAGGTCGTTTGCGCCCAGCGGGCTGCCAGCCAGGTCGCCAGCATCAACGCCAGCAAGCCGGTGGCGACGCCGCGCATCCGGCGCAGATCGGCGCGGCGCTGCACATCGGACGGCCCGCCGATCATGGCGCGGTCCCTTGACCTGCCCGCGAGGTCAGCCCATTGACTCGCCGGGGGGCGGAAGTCACGAGGCGGAAGCGATGGCCAAGGCGGGCGAGGTACGGGTGCGCGTCTCGGGCGGCATCCATGACGTGGATGCGGGGCAATGGGACGCGTGTTCGGGCGCCGACGATCCCTTCCTCAGCCACGCCTTTCTGTCGGCGTTGGAACAATCCGGCTCGGCCTGCAGCGACACCGGCTGGATGCCACGGCACCTGCTGGTCGAGGATGCCGAAGCGCGGTTGCTGGCCTGCGCGCCGCTCTATCTCAAGAGCCATTCCCTTGGCGAGTACGTCTTCGACTGGACTTGGGCCGACGCCTATCGTCGCGCCGGCGGCCGCTATTATCCGAAGCTTCAATGTGCCGTGCCCTTCACTCCGGTCACCGGTCGCCGGCTGCTCGTGCGCGCGGAACAGCCTGCTGGGCCATTGGAGGAACTGCTCATCGAGGCGATGCTGGAACTGGCGCGTCGTCACAAGGTGTCGTCGCTGCATGTTACCTTCCCGACCGAGGAGCAGTGGCAACGGCTGTGCGGTGCCGGTCTCCTGCCGCGTCTGGGCCTACAATATCACTGGCGGAACCGCGGCTACGCCACTTTCGAAGATTTCCTGGGCGAGTTGTCGTCGCGCAAGCGGAAGGCCATCCGCAAGGAGCGCCAACGGGTCGCCGCACAAGGAATTGCCATCGAAACGCTTCGCGGCGAAGCGATTACATCGGCGCACTGGGACGCATTCCATCGCTTCTACCTCGACACCGTCGAGCGCAAATGGGCCAATGACTACCTGAACCGCGACTTCTTCGCTCGGTTGGGCGCCACCATGGCAGATCACGTCGTCCTGGTGTGGGCCACACTGGACGGCACCCCGGTCGCAGCGGCGCTCAACCTTATGGGCCGCGACACACTCTACGGCAGGCTGTGGGGCGCCCATTCCGATTTCAAGTTCCTGCATTTCGAGGCCTGCTATTACAGGGCCATCGATTTCGCCATTGCTCACCGCCTGGCGCGCGTCGAGGCGGGCGCCCAGGGCGAGCACAAGGTGCAGCGCGGCTATCTGCCGCAGGCGACGTACAGCGCCCACTGGATCGCCGACGAGCGCTTCGGCCGGGCCATTGCCCAATACTTGGCCGAGGAGCGGCGATCGGTCGCCCGAGAGATCGCAGCCCTCCGCGCCGCCGGCCCCTACCGCCGCGAACGCGAGCTGGAGTGATGTGACCTGAGCGCGGAGCTCCAGCTCCGCCTGCGTCTGCGGAGCTGGAGCTCCGCGCTCCGGGTCTAGGCCTCGATCAAGGGCCGCAGTTCGTCCCACACCTGCTGGTCAGGCGCGAGCAAGACGCCGGTGGGGCCTGGGAACGGGCGGTATGGCGCACCGTCGAGCAGTGCGGCATGGCCGCCGGCCTCCTGGAACATCAGCACGCCGGCCGCGTGGTCCCAGGGATTGAGCCGCCGGTAATAGGCGAAATGGATGCGGCCGCCGGCGAGGCCGAGATAGTCGTGGGCGACACTGCCCTGCACCAGCATCTCCCGTACCCTGCCGCTCAACTGTTTGTTGCGGCGAAACCCCAGGCTGCCCACCAACTCCGACAGCGGCGCGGACGGGGCGGCACGCAAGCGGACATCGCCTATCCAGGCGCCCTGCCCGGCTTCGACCGTGGCCGTCACATCGGCAAGGGGGTCGTGGATCCACCCCGCCAAGGTGCGCCCGCCGTGCACGAGTGCGACGATGACACCGAAGACCGGGCGGTTCTTGGCAAAATTGGCGGTGCCGTCCACCGGATCGATGATCCACACCGGTGCGTCGCCGTGCAGCAGGTCCATCACGTGGGGATCGGCCGCCACCGCCTCCTCACCCACGACCCGCGCACCGGGCAACAACTCCTGCAGCCGGCGCGTCAGAACCTTTTCCGCCTCGATATCGGCCTCGGTAACCAGGTTGCCCGGTCCCTTTTCGCGAATCTGATGCGCCTGCAGCGCGCAGAAGCGCGGAACGATCTCGGCCTTGGCCGCATCGCGGATGATGTCGACGACCTTTCCGACGTCGATCCTCATGCGATGGCCCCAGGCCCAGGGGGCGGCATGCGCCGCTCGAAGCGGGCGGCATCGGCGGCGGCGAGACGCACCCGCATGCGGGCACGCTCGTCGTCATCCTCGCGCTCCACCACTTCACCGTGCTGATACAGCCAGGAAATCGCCGCACCGTCACTGAGCGGAATGGTCACGGAAATGACCAGGCGTTGTTGGGCCAAGCGGTCGTCGATCACCAGCAACAACCGCTCGGTGCCTTCGCCACTCAGGGCCGACAACGGCACCAGGCGTGGGTCCCGCGCCGCCTGATTGAGCACTTCGGCGCGAGCGTTGTCGCCCAGCAGGTCGATCTTGTTCAGAGCCTCGATCAGTTCCACCGTCGCCGGCAGGCCGATGTCATGCAGCACCTTCTCGACGTCATCCTGCTGCGCGGCGGTGTCGGGATGGTGCACGTCGCGGACGTGAACGACGATGTCCGCTTCCAGCACCTCTTCCAAGGTGGCACGGAAGGCGGCGACCAATTCATGCGGCAGATTCGAGACGAAGCCGACGGTATCGGACAGAATGGCCTTGCGGCCCGACGGCAGCATCAGCCCGCGCATGGTGGGATCCAGCGTGGCGAATAGCTGGTCGCGCGCGACGACCTCGGCACGCGTCAGCTTGTTGAACAGCGTCGACTTGCCGGCGTTGGTGTACCCCACCAGCGCCACGACCGGATAAGGCACGCGCTTGCGCGCCTTTCGATGCAGGTCGCGGGTGCGCTTGACCTCTTCCAGTTCCTTCTTCAGGCGCGCCATCCGCTCGCGGATCATGCGGCGGTCTGCCTCGATCTGCGTCTCGCCGGGGCCGCCCATGAAGCCGAAGCCGCCGCGCTGCCGTTCCAGGTGGGTCCACGACCGCACGAGGCGGCTGGCCTGGTATGACAGTGCCGCCAATTCCACCTGCAGCCGGCCCTCGCGTGTTCGGGCACGGGCACCGAAAATCTCGAGGATCAGGCCGGTACGGTCGATGACCTTGCACTTCCAGGCGCGCTCGAGATTGCGCTGCTGCACCGGCGACACATGCGTGTCGACGACGGCGACGGTGACCTCCTCGGCGGCGATGACCGCACCGAGCCGCTCGACCGTGCCTTCCCCCAGCAAGGTCGACGGCCGCCGCTTGGCCAGCGGCACCGCCTCGGCATGCACCACATCCAACTCGATCGCCTGCGCCAGCCCGACGGCTTCGTCGAGCTGCGACTCGGGCAACCGGCCGCCGTCGCCGGTGCCCTTGGGCACGGGGCGCACGACCAGGGACCTCGTCAGCGGTCGCTCGGTGTTTTCGAGTGCCTCGCTCAAAGTTATTCTTCGGCAGCCTCTTTGGCCGCCGGTTCAAACAGCTGAATCGGTGCCGACGGCATGACTGTGGAAATCGCGTGCTTGTACACCAACTGGGTGTGGCCGTCGCGACGCAGCAGGACCGAGAAGTTGTCGAACCAAGTGACGATTCCCTGAAGCTTCACGCCGTTGACCAGAAAGACGGTGACCGGCGTCTTGTTCTTGCGAATGTGGTTCAGGAAAACGTCTTGGACATTTTGTGATTTTTCTGAAGACATGGGTGTAACCCGTTGTTATTGCCCCTTACCGTAACAGGAGTGCGTCCCCTCGGTGCGCCTTCGTTAGCATCAAAAAGGGGATATGGGAACCAATAGTTCACGCGCAAGAGCGGCAAAGCCCTCGCAGCCGGCCACATGGCACCGCGGCGGATACACGGCAAATTCACCGGGAAGCGGCGGTATGTCCCGCGCGAGCACCGGGGCGCACCCCGCGTTGACGGCGCAATGCATGTCGATGGCGGAATCACCGACGAACCAGACATCCTCGCCGGGGGCGACGCCGGAGCCTTCCAGCGCCATCAGCACCGGCACTGCCGAGGGCTTGTCCTCGCTCGCGTCGTTGGCACCGACAAGGCGGCGGAAATAACGGCTCCAGCCCAATTGCTCGGCTTCCTTGCGCAGGAATTCCCCGCTCTTGTTGCTGACCACCGCCAGCCACACACCATGCTCGGCCAGCTCCTTCAGCAGTTCGGCCGAGCCGGGCAGCGGTTTGAGATGGTCGAGGTGGATGGCGCGAAAGGTGGCGTAAAAGAAATCACGGGCCGCCTCCCAGCGGTTGCCGAACAGCACGGGAAAGGAATCCCGCAGCGATTTGGCCACACGTTGACGCGTCTCATCCAGGGTCCACTCGGGCAGGCCCATGTGACGCAAGGTGGCGTTGTTGGCAAAATGGATACACTCCCAGCTATCCACCAGAGTGTTGTCCCAGTCGAAGACGATCGCCTTCGGCGGTCGCAAGTCACTCGCCACGAGGTCCCTCCGTCATCACCCTCTCGTATGCCTCCCGCAGCCGTCGCGTCATCGGCCCGGGCTTGCCGTCGGCGACGATCGCATCGTCGATTCGCACCACCGGCATGACCAGCGAGGTCGTCCCAGTCACGAAGGCCTCGCGCGCCGCCTTGGCCTCGTCGAGACTGAACGGGCGCTCGATCAATTCGAGTCCGAGACCCCTGGCGATGCCGATGACGGCCCGCCTGGTGATACCGGACAAGACATGCTCGTCGATGTGGCGCGTCACCAGTTCATTCGCCTCGGTGACGATCCAGGCGTTGCTGGCCGTGCCCTCGGTCACGTTGCCGGCATCGTCGACCATCCACGCCTCGAACGCCCCCGCTTCCTTGGCCTGCTGCTTGCCCAGCACGTTCGGCAGTAGGGCGATGGACTTGATGTCGCAGCGCTTCCACCGCAAATCGGGAATGCCGATGACCTTGACCCCCTGTTCAGCCTGAATGGCGGAGAACTGGCGCAGGCCGCGGGCCGTCACCACCAGGGAAGGCCGCACGTCCGGCGGCGGGAACGCGTGATCGCGGCGCGCGACGCCGCGCGTCACCTGCATGTAGACCATCCCACGGCGGACGCGATTGCGACGGAGAACCTCGGCCAGCACGTGGCGTAGGGCCGGCTCGCCCATCGGCGGCTGAATGTGCAACGCCCCCATCGAACGTGCCAGCCGGTTGAGATGCGCCTGCCCATCGACAAGTTGGCCGTCAACCACGGCTATGACCTCATAAACGCCATCGGCAAATTGATACCCGCGATCCTCGATATGGACCGTTCCTTGGCGGTGGGGGACATAGCGGCCGTTGACGTAGGCGATACGGCTCATCAGAAGTACTCGAGCCGAACCGAGAACATCTTTTCCACTTTCCGTACCGCCTCGGCCGCGGCGAACAGCACCACACGATCATTGGCCTGAATGATGGTGGTGCCGCGCGGGCTGATGACGGTACCGTCCCTCACGATCGCCCCCACCAGCACGCCATGCGGCAGCTTGATCTCCTTCAGCGGCTTGCCGACCAAGCTCGACGTCTCCAGGGCATCGGCCTCGATCAGTTCGCCAAAGCCTTCCTGCAGTGAATGCACGGCATGGATGCGGCCGCGCCGCACATGCTGCAGGATGGTCGACACGGTAATGGCGCGCGGCGAAATCACCACGTCAACGCCCAGGTTGCTGACCAGGGTGCTGTAGGCGGTCTTGTTGATGAGCGCCATCGAGCGTTTGGCGCCGTAGCGGCGGGCGAGCAAGGCCGAGAGGATGTTGGTTTCATCGTCATTGGTCACGGTGACGATGGTCTCGGCCGTGGCGACATTGGCCTCTTCCAGGATTTCCGCGTCCAGCACGTCGCCATGCAGCACCACCGTGTGGGCGAGCGATTTGGCCACCTGCTCGGCGCGCTCCTTGTTCATTTCGATCACCTTGGCGGTGACGCCGTGATGCAGCTCCTCCAGCTGTTGGGCGAGGAACGTGCCGATGTTGCCGCCGCCGAAGATCACGATACGGCGCGCTTCCTCACCCTCCTGGCCGAAAGCGACCATCGCGCGGTCGATGTGCTGGGTGTCGATGACGAAGTAGACTTCGTCGCCGATCAACATCTGGTCTTCCGAGGTCGGCACCAGCGCCCGGCCGTCGCGGATGATCCCGACCACGATGATGTTGAGGTCGGGAAACAGCACCGCCAACTGCCGGATCGGCGTGTTGATCAGCGGCGTGTTCTCGGTGCAGCGCACGGCGACCAGACGGACGCGGTCGTTGGCCAGCGGGATGACGTCCAAAGCGCCGGGGACCTGAAGTCGGCGGATGATCGCGCGCGCCACCTCGATTTCCGGCGAGATGATGACGTCGATGGGCAGATGGTCGCGTGAGAACAGATTGGCGTAGATCGGCTGCAGATAGCTCTGGTTACGGATCCGCGCCACCTTCGTCGGCACGTTGAACAGCGAATGCGCCACCTGACAGGCGATCATGTTCACTTCGTCGGCGGCGGTGACGGCGATGATCATGTCGGCATCGGCCGCGCCGGCCTCCTCGAGCACCGGCGGGTGCGAGGCGTAGCCGACGATGGCCTGCACGTCCAAGGTATCACCGATCTTGCGGATCAGTTCCGGTCGCTGATCGATGACGACGACGTCGTTTTCCTCGGCCAGATAACGGGCGATGTTGAAGCCGACCTGGCCGGCTCCGCAAATGATGACTTTCATGGTCTACCGCTTTTCCTCGGCCTGCACTCCCAGCGACTTCAGCTTGCGATGCAGGGCCGAGCGTTCCATGCCTATGAAGGATGCGGTGCGCGAGATATTGCCGGCGAAGCGATTGACCTGGGCGACGAGGTACTCGCGCTCGAACAATTCGCGCGCGTCGCGCAACGGCAACGTCATGATCTCACCGGATTTTTCCCAGCGCAGGACTTCGGGCGTGATGGCGCCGATCTCGGGCGGCAGCATGTCGGCGCGGATCGCCTCGCGCGCATCGCCAGGCGCCATGATCAGCACCCAATCCATGACGTTGCGCAACTGGCGCACATTGCCGGGCCAGTCGTAAGCCTGCAGGGCCACCAAGGCATCATCGGCGACCGGGCGTGCGGGCAGTCCCGCCGTCTGCGCCGCCCGCTCCATGAAATGGCGCGCCAGGATCGGCACGTCTTCGCGCCGCTCGCGCAATGCCGGCACGCGGATCGGCACGACACTCAGCCGATAGTACAGGTCCTCGCGGAAGCGGCTATGGGTGATCTCCGCCTGCAGATCGCGATTGGTCGCGGCGATTACCCGCACGTCGACCTCGACCCGGCGCCCGCCGCCGACCCGCTCGAAGGACTGGTCCTGCAGGGCGCGCACCAACTTGCCTTGCGTCTCCAGCGGCAGGTCGGCGACCTCGTCGAGCAACAGGGTGCCCCCGTGCGCCTGCTCCAGCAGGCCGATCTTGCGCGGCGCATCGGCGTCGTCGGCCCCCTGCTCGATGCCGAACAGTTCGATCTCCAGGCGGTCCGGATGCATGGCGGCGCAGTTCATCACGATGAACGGGCCGGGCTCACGGCGCGAGCGGGCATGGATGATGCGTGCCACCACCTCCTTGCCGGCGCCCGCCGGCCCGCTGATGAGCACGCGCGACCCGGTGGGGGCGACGCGGTCGATCGCCTGCCGCACCTGCTGCACCGCCGGCGACTGCCCCAGCAGCTCGGTGAAGGTGCCGGCTCGCAGCCGCAGTTCCTCGTTCTCGCGGCGCAATCGCGCCGCCTCGATGGCGCGCTGCACCATCAGCAGCAAACGATCGGTCTTGAACGGCTTTTCGATGAAGTCGTAGGCACCCAGCTTGATGCAAGCCACCGCGGTCTCGATGTTCCCATGACCGCTGATCATCAGCACGGGAACCTGGGGATGGTCGCGCATGATCTCGGCCAGGATGCCCATGCCGTCGAGACGGCTGCCCTGCAGCCAGATATCGAGGATCACCAGGCTCGGCCGGCGCTGACGCACCGCGTCCAGGGCGGAATCGGCATCGGCCGCCTGGCGCGTGCGGTGGCCCTCGTCATCGAGGATGCCGGCGATCATCGTGCGAATGTCGACTTCGTCGTCGACGATCAGAATGTCATGCGCCATGGAATGCTTCGGTCGGGGCAGGTTGGGCCGCGGGCGCCGCCACGGTGGGGAACAGGAGCCGCACGCGCGCCCCACCCTCAGCCAGGTCGCTCAGATGCAGCTCGCCCCCATGGTCTTCCATGATTTTCTTGACGATGGCAAGGCCCAATCCCGTGCCCTTGGCGCGCGTCGTGACATAGGGCTCGGTCAGCCGATCGTGCAATTCCCGAGGCAGGCCTTTGCCGTTATCCTCGACCACCACCGCGACCCGGTCGTCACCGACGTCCAGGGCGATCCGCACATGCCCCCGCACCAGCCCCCCGCCTTCCCGACCGTGGATGGCCTCGACGGCGTTCTTGAGAATGTTGGTCAGCGCCTGTCCCACCTGGCGCCGGTCGCAAGGGACTTCTACGACACCGTCGGGAATGTCGGTCTCGAACTCGATGTCGGGATAGCCGTTGCGCTGCAGGAACACAGCCTGGCGAAGCAGCTCGGCCAAATCGTCGGTGCGGATCTGGGGCGCTGGCATACGGGCAAAGCCGGAGAATTCGTCGACCATGCGCCCGATGTCCCCGACTTGCCGGATGATGGTGTCGGTGCAGGCCGTGAAGGTCTCGGGGTCGGAGTGGATCTCCTTGAGGTATTTGCGTTTCAGGCGCTCGGCCGACAACTGGATGGGGGTCAGCGGGTTCTTGATCTCATGGGCGATGCGCCGCGCCACATCGGCCCAAGCTGCCTTTCGCTGCGCCGAGGCCAGTTCGGTGATGTCGTCGAAGGTCACGACGTAGCCGATGACGTCGGCGCCCAGACGTTCCGGCGCCATGCGCACCAGCAGGGTTCGCGGCCCTGACTGCCGCTGCAGCTTGATCTCGGTCTGCAGAAGGCGATCAGGCCGCTGCCGGATGGCTTCCAGTTGGTCCGACATCTCGGGAACCGCCAGCGGCAGGGGCAGCCCGATCTTGTCCTCGAGATCGACCCCCAACAGCTCTGAAGCCGAGCGGTTGGGCAGGTTGACGTTGCCGTGGGAGTCCAGGCCGATGACCCCGGCGGAAACGCCGGCCAGCACCGTCTCGGTGAAGCGCCGACGCTCGTCGAGCATACGGTTCGCCTCCATCAGGTCGTGCTGTTGGTTTTCGAGCTGCAACGTCATCCGGTTGAAAGCACGCGACAGGGACGCCAGTTCGTCCGAGCCTTCGGGTTCGGCCACCCGCACCGCCAGGTCGCCCCCGCGCACGCGATCGGCGGCGTCGATCAGTTCGACGATCGGCCGCGCCAATTGCGTGGCCAGGGTCAGCCCCACCCAGACGGCGGCCAGCAACAGCAGCAGCGACACCAGAATGAAGATCAGCGAGACCGTGATCTCGATGCCCGAGCGCCGGCCCTCCGCGCGCTCGTATTCCGCCACCGCGGCGCTGGAGCGCTCCA
This sequence comes from Rhodospirillaceae bacterium, assembly GCA_036675815.1. Classification (GTDB taxonomy): domain Bacteria; phylum Pseudomonadota; class Alphaproteobacteria; order Rhodospirillales; family Magnetospirillaceae; genus JAKFEE01. The sequence continues at coordinate 139,927 of JAKFEE010000022.1, read as the reverse complement.
TGTGGCTGATGACCTTCGGGTCGATGAAGCGGCCGACGTAAAGGAACGTGTCGACAAACGCGTCCAGCCGCACCAAGGCGCGCACGCGGTCGTCGTTCTCGGTGGTGAGGATGGCGACCTCGCCACTGCGGGCCTTCTCCACCGCCCATGTCGGCAGTTGCTGCAGTGACAGTTCCATCGAGAAGGTGAAGGGCGAGCGGGCCACCACCCGCCCACTTGTCCCCTCGAAGATGATGGCCTCGGGCAGCGAGCGGATCGCCGCCTGGGTGGCCACCAACTGGTTGAAGCGCTGAGGGCTGCGCATGAGCAGCGCGGCCTCACGGTTGAGGTCGTTCGCCATGGCCAGTGCGTCGCCGCCGATGATCTGGGTGTGTTCTTCGAGATAGGCCCGCGCCACCTCGAAGGACTCGTTGACGGCGGTGCGCACGCGGTCGCTGAACCACGCCTCAACGCCCAGGTTGAAAAACAACGCCGAGAACACCGCGACGATGATCGCCGGCGTCACCGCCACCAAGCTGAACAGCAGGACCAGCCGCCCTTGCAGGCGCGACCCCGCACCGCCACTGCGCCGTTGCGCCCACACCGCCGCGATGCGCCGGGCGACGATAGTGCCCAGCAACAGCAGCAATATCAGGTCGAGGTTCAGCAGCAAGACGACGTCACGGGCATCGCCCCGACTGCCGATGCCTTCGGTCAACACGACATAGGTGGCGATGCCGGACAGTGCGGCGGCAATGGTAAGGCCAAAGGCCAGCTTGCGGGCAAGGCGCACCCGCCGTGCCCACACGGCCAGCTTGAGCGACAGGTGGCGGCCGACGACAGACCCGCTCATGGCACTACTTGCCGCCCCGCGTGATGCTGATGTCGAGCTCCCTGAGCTTCTTGCGCAACGTGTTGCGGTTGACCCCCAACAGGTGCGCGGCCTTGATCTGATTGCCCCGCGTCGCCTCGAGCGTCAGCGCTATCAGCGGCCGCTCGACCTCACGCAATACGCGGTCATATATTCCCGCCGCCGGCAAGCCGTCCTCATGAGCGGCGAAGTAATCACGCAGATGGCGCTCGACCATTGCCGACAACCCTTCGCCATCCACGCTCTCGGCGGCGGCTGCGCTGCCGCCGAGCTCGGCCTCGAGGGCGTCGACCGCGATGGTTTCCTCGGCATAAAGTGCGGCCAGCCGCCGGACGAGGTTCTCGAGTTCGCGGACGTTGCCCGGCCAGCGGTAATGCTTCAGCCGCTCGACCGCCGCCGCATCCAACGTCTTCGCCGGCAGGCCTTGTTGAACCGCCTGCGCCATGAAATGGCGCACCAGTTCGGGAATGTCCTCGGTGCGCTCGCGCAGCGGCGGCAGGCGGATGGGGACGACGTTCAGGCGATAGAACAGGTCCTCGCGAAACAAGCCCTGGCGTATCTGCTGGGTGAGGTCACGGTGGGTCGCGGCGATGATGCGGACATTGGCGCGGATGGCCAGCCGGCCGCCGACGCTGGTGTATTCCCCTTCCTGCAGCACGCGGAGCAGTCGGGTCTGCGCCTCGGCCGGCATGTCGCCGATCTCGTCGAGAAACAGGGTTCCGCCCTCGGCCTGCTCGAAACGCCCGGCGGTGCGCTGCGTCGCGCCGGTAAAGGCCCCCTTCTCATGACCGAAGAGTTCGCTCTCGATCAATTCACGCGGGATGGCCGCCATGTTGAGCGCGACGAATGGCCCATTTCGCCGCTTGCCATAGTCGTGCAGGGCCCGGGCCACCAGTTCCTTGCCGGTTCCCGACTCGCCCGAGATCATCACGGTCAGGTCGGTGCCCATGAGGCGCGCCAGGACGCGGTAGATTTCCTGCATCGCCGGCGAGCGGCCGATCAGCGGCAGTTGCTCGTCCTCGGCGGCGACCGCAGCGGCAGGCAGACTGTGCGGCAGAGACAGCGCGCGTTGCACGACGCCGACCAGTTCCTTGAGGTCGAACGGCTTGGGCAGGTACTCGAAAGCCCCGCGCTGCGTCGCCTTGACCGCCGTCAGCAGCGTGTTTTGAGCGCTCATGACCACCACCCGGAGATCGGGGCGGACCTTCTTGATCCGCGGCAGCAGGTCCAGGCCGTTCTCGTCCGGCATCACCACGTCGGTGATGACCAGATCGCCCTCGCCGTCGGCCACCCAGCGCCACAGGGTCGCCGCGTTTCCGGTGCAGCGCACGTCATATCCGGCGCGGCCAAGTGCCTGGCTGAGGACGGTGCGGATGCCGCGGTCATCGTCGGCGACGAGGATGGTGGAGGTCGTCATGCTCAGGCATCATCCTCATGTACGATCGGAAGCATGACCCGGAAGGTCGTGCGCCGGGGCAGGCTGTCGAACTCGACCACCCCGCCATGAGCGCCAATGATCTTGGCGACAAGGGCCAAGCCGAGGCCGGTTCCCGTCGCCTTGGTCGTCACGAACGCATCGAACAGGTGTGGGCGGAGGTCTTCGGGGATCCCCGGCCCATTATCCTGGATGCTGACCACCAGCGGCAGGTGCAAGGGCGTTTCGCTCCCGGGCACCGCCAAGCGCACACCGTGCTGATAGGCGGTCGACAGCACGATCTCGCCGCCGTCGGCGGGTACGGCTTCGGCAGCGTTTTTCACCAGGTTGAGAAAGGCTTGGACCAACTGGTCACGATTGCCGAGCACCTTGGGCAGCGATGGGTCGTAGTGCTCGATGAAGCGCACATGGCGTGCGAAGCCATTTTCGGCGAGCCGGCGCACATGCTCGAGCACGCGGTGGATGTTCACGCCTTGGCGATCGATCGGCCGCTCGTCCGAGAACACTTCCATGCGGTCGACGAGAGCGACGATGCGATCGGCCTCGTCGCAGATCAGTTGCGTGAGCACCCGATCGCCATCGCCGACATTTTGTTCCAGCAGCTGCGCCGCGCCACGGATGCCCGACAGCGGGTTCTTCACCTCGTGCGCCAGAATCGCCGCCATGGCCGTCACCGAGCGGGCGGCGCCGCGGTGACTGAGCTGCGCCCCGATCTTCAGCGCGATGGAGTGCTCGTGCATCGTCACCACCAGCAGCCCTCGGGGTTCCGGCAGCGGCGACACTTGCACGGTCAATGTGCGCATCCCGGTCCGCGGCGTGTCGATGACCACGCCATAATGGGACACGCTGGCGCACCCCGCCTGAGCTTGGCGCATCAAGCCAAAAATCGGGCTGTCAGCGGGGATGAGATCGGCCAGGCCGAGGTGACAAAGATGGCTGGCCCCCGAATCGAACAACTGCTCGGCCCCGGCATTGGCGTAGTGGACGCGCGCATCCTCGTCCAGCACCAGAACCGCAGCAGCCATGGCGCCCAGTACCGCCGCCGGATCCACGTCGATGAAGGGGGCGGCATGGTGCCGCGGCGCGGCAAGGTGGTCGGGCATCACGCGGCCACGGTATCGAGCAGCGGCGAATAGAACTCGACGATCATCCGCCGCACGGTCCCGGCATCGATCGATTGATTGATGGCCGAGCGAAACTCGGCCGACCCCGGCAGGCCTTTGGAATACCACGCCACGTGCTTGCGCGCGATACGCACGCCAGCCTCGGCCCCGTAATGCGCCAGCATCGCCTCGAAATGCTCGAGGATGATGGCCAATTGCTCGGCCAGCGGCGGGTCGGGCAGACGCTCGCCGGTGCGCAGGAAATGCGCCACCTGACGCAGCAGCCATGGGCGGCCATAGGTGCCCCGGCCCACCATCACGCCGTCGGCACCGGAGACCCGCAGCATGTCGTTGGCGTCATCGACCGAGTTCACGTCGCCATTGCCCACGACCGGGATGCGCACCGCCCGCTTGACCTCGCCGATGAAGGCCCAGTCGGCCCGCCCGCTGTACATCTGATTGCGGGTGCGGCCGTGCACGGTCACCATCTTGATGCCGCACTCTTCGGCGATGCGCGCCAGGCGCGGCGCGTTGCGGCACTCATGGTCCCAGCCGGTGCGCATCTTCAGCGTCACCGGAAGCTTCACCGCCTTCACCACCGCTTCGAGGATTTTCCCGGCCAGGACCTCGTCGCGCATCAGCGCCGAGCCGGCGTCGCCCTTGACCACCTTCTTGACCGGGCAGCCCATGTTGATGTCGATGACGGCGGCGCCGCGGTCCTCGTTGAGCTTGGCCGCCTGGGCCATCACCTCCGGCTCGCAGCCCGCCAGTTGCACCGCCATCGGGTGCTCCTCGGCCTCGGTTTGGGCCATGCGCAGGGTTTGCCGGTTCTCGCGGACCATCGCCTCGCTGGCGATCATCTCGGAGACCACCATGCCGGCGCCGTGCGCCTTGACCAAGCGGCGGAACGGCAAGTCGCTCACCCCCGCCATCGGGGCGAGAATAACTGGGCTTTCAAGGGCTACGGGGCCGATCTGGATGCTCATGCTTGCATAATTATTATGCAGGTGCCGGCCAAGCAAGCACAATGCACCGGCCCCGTGCCTAAGCGAGCAGCACTTGCGTCACGAATTTGACGCCGGGCAGCGCCAGCATCAGCAGCAGGTAAGCGAGCAGGATGATCCGCGCGGCGATGCGTCCACGCACACCGCACACTTTGCGGCCGATGAGCAGCGCACCGATCACGACGAAGGCCAGGACCGACAGCACGGCCTTATGGTCGAATGCGAACAACCGCCCCTGCTCGAAATAGAGCGTCACCATGCCCGTCAGCAGGCCAATGCCCAGCACCACCTCGCTGCCCAGCAGCATATGGCTGGACAACAATTCACTGTCGGCGACGGGCGGCAGCATGCGCGTGAGCGGCGTCGGCCGCTTGGTCTTCAGCGCCCGCTCCTGCAGGAACGCCGCCAGCGCTGCGACGGCCGCCATGGTCAGCAGGCCGAACGTCACCACGGCCACCAGAATATGCGCCTCCAGCCAGGCCAAAGGCGCGGTGCCGGCGAGATCGGGGTGCGGTCCGCGGGCGAACAGCGAGGCGAGAACGCCCAAAATCATCAGGTAGGGCAACAGCAGCGGAGTCAGTCGCCACGCCTGCCGCACCGTCACCACCAATCCCCCGAACAACAGCAGGCTGGTGGCGATGATCACCCAAAGGGTGGTCGACAGGCCGGTCTGCCAAGTGTCCGACAACTGCGCCGCCGCCCACACCACGGGGCCGGCGATGGCCAGTCCGAGGACGGCCAGGAACAGGCCATCCTTGCCCTGCCCGCGGCGAAACGCCACCAGCGCAGCGGGAATCAGGGCCACCAGGGCGGCAACGTTGAAAAACACCGGGTTGGACATGACGGGCAGATTATATCATCGACGGCTGTTGGAAAAGGGTGCCATCGTCCGGGGGGGGCCGCCGCAGGGCTTGGCACGGCCGCCGCCGCCGATTACCCTGCGCCGCGTGATGGCGAGGAGAGTAAGGTATGGCACGCTGCGTGGCGCTGGTGGTGGCGGCGGGGCGGGGGCGGCGCTTTGGCGGCGATCTGCCCAAGCAGTACATCGATCTTGCCGGCCGGCCGGTGCTGCGCCATAGCCTCGCCACCTTCGCGGCACACCCGCAGGTAGATGCCGTGCGCGTCGTGATCCACCCGGATGATCGCCCGCCCTATGAAGGCGCCGCTGCCGGCCTGGGGTTGCTGGAGCCGGTGCCAGGGGGTGCGGAGCGCCAGGACTCGGTGCGGCTGGGATTGCTCAGCTTGGCCGAGTTGGCCCCCGATGTGGTCTTGATCCACGACGGCGCACGCCCCTTCGCCGACGCCGGCCTGATCGGCCGCGTCATCGCCGCGCTCGACCAGCACCCGGCCGCCGTGCCCGCCCTGCCGGTCAGCGATACCCTCAAGCGCGGCGACGGCGGCACCATCACCGGCACGGTCGATCGTTCCGGCCTGTGGCGGGCGCAAACCCCGCAAGGCTTTCGTTTCGACGCCATTCTCGCCGCCCACCAGGCCGTCGTCGGCCAGGAACTGACCGACGACGCCGCGGTTGCCGAACGGGCGGGGCTGACGGTGGCGCTGGTGGCCGGCTCCGAAGACAACGTGAAGGTGACGACCGCCGCCGATATCGAGCGGGCTCTGCGCCAGTTTCCCGCCGGCGGCGAGTTGCGGGTCGGCTCGGGCTACGATGTCCACCGTTTCGCGCCGGGAACGGGGGTGTGGCTGTGTGGCGTGCTGGTACCGCACGATTCAGGGCTGGAAGGGCACTCCGACGCTGATGTTGCCATGCACGCGCTCACCGATGCCCTCCTCGGCGCCATTGCCGCCGGCGACATCGGCCGCCATTTCCCGCCGAGCGACGCCCGCTGGAAGGGCGCCTCGTCCGACATCTTCCTGCGGCACTCGGCAAATCTGGTGCGAGGCCTGGGCGGCGCCATCGTCAACGTCGACGTCACCATCGTCTGCGAGCGCCCGAAGATCGGTGCCCATCGCGGCGCCATGGCGGCGCGGCTGGCGGAGATCCTCGACATCGATCAGGGGCGTGTCGGCATCAAGGCCACCACCACCGAGGGGCTGGGCTTCACCGGGCGCCGCGAGGGCATCGCCGCTCAAGCGGTCGCCATGGTGCGACTGCCCCGCTAGGCTATCGGCGCGGTTCGGTTTCGCGCTCGATCCACTCCAGATAGGCCGCATTGCCCGCCGCGATCGGCATCGCAACGACGCACGGGCAGCTATAGCTGTGCAGCTCCTTGACCTTGGCGATCACGGCATCGGCGTTGCCGGAGACGGTCTTCGCCACCAACAAGGCTTCCCTCTCCTCCTGGACCGCGCCCTCCCACCAATAGATCGAGATGGCGCCGTCGATGACATTGGCGCAGGCGACCAGCCTCGCCTCGACCAGCGATCGCCCGAGCATCACCGCCTCATCGCGCGACGCTGCGGTGATGTAGATCAGGCTGTGCTCCATGCCGAACCTCCCTCGGCCGTCCAACTGCGTATGTGGGCGCACGCCATTGCCACTGCCGCCGCCGATACCTTCGCCGCAATCGTCAACGATCGCCCATCATGGGGGTCAAGTCCGTTCGTGCCAATGCCGCGGGTTCCGGCTGGCGTGGAAACAGGCGATCACCTGCACCACATGGGGGAGAATGCGGAAATAGAGCAAGTACGGAAACTTCTGGAGCATGGTTCTGAGAAGAATTCGGCGCGCGCTGCCGGCGTAAAGACAACCGGCACCATCAGCGATAGCGATCGGCCGGTTCCGCCCGTATTGCTCCCCATGGCACCGATGCGGCTCGATCGGCGTCTGCCGCGCCAATGCGCCGGTCGAGTTCTTCGGCTTCATCCCTGTCAAGGCTCTCCCAAAGAGCTTCGATCAGTTCGAGCCGCTCGCGTGGCGAAAGGCGGTCGATTTCGATAGGGGGCATTGGCTGATTTCCTGGCCTAGACGCGGCAATTGTACCATAGCGACGGCGTCCAGTGGGAAGGGCATCGCGCCTGCTCCAACCTGAGCGCGCAATGGGCCAATGGCCCTTCAGTTGGATTGCGGGCCTATCCAGTGCACGCTCTGCAATCCGGTCAGCAGCCGAACCTTCGCCCTCTGCAATCCGGTTGGGGCTAGAGGGACAAGAGCTTGAGGGTTTTCCCCTCAAGCTCTTGAAAGAATGGTCGGAGCGGCGGGATTCGAACCCACGACCCCCAGTCCCCCAGACTGATGCGCTACCGGGCTGCGCTACGCTCCGACCGGCGCCCGAAGGGAGGCCCCCCAGGCGAGAGGCGGCAATATAGCCACGCCGCCCGATGATGGCAACCGTCACTTCGCGTGCCGCAGCAAGATTGCGCGAATTTCCAGCAGCTCGTCACGAACCGCCCGCAAGGCGGCGTCCTTCGCATCGTCGATGGGTACAGGCGCAAGCGTTGTCGGAGCGGCGATCGCGGCCTTGGTCGCGGCCGCGGAAGGCTCGAGCTCGGCGGCGCCGCGCTCCTTCAGCAGCTTCTGCACGCCCTTGATGGTGTAGCCGTCGCGGTAGAGCAGGTCGCGGATGCGCCGCAGCAGCGCCAGATCGGCCGGCCGATAGTAGCGGCGGCCGCCGCCGCGCTTGAGCGGCTTGATCTGGGCGAACTTGCTTTCCCAGAAGCGGAGGACGTGTTGCGGGACGTCCAACTCCTCGGAGACTTCGCTGATGGTGCGGAATGCGGCGTCGGACTTGGCGGTCCGTCGCGCTGCCGCCGGCGACTCGACGTTCACGTCTCTTCGATCACGTCTTGCATGTCGCCGTTGATGCGGCTCTTGAGGAGCTGCGACGGGCGGAACACCAAGACTCGGCGCGGCAGGATGGGAACTTCCTGGCCGGTCTTCGGATTGCGGCCGACGCGCTGGCCCTTGCTGCGCACCGAGAAGCTGCCGAAGGAGGAAATCTTCACCGTCTCGCCACGCTCAAGCGCATCGGCAATCTCGCTCAGCACATGCTCGAGCAGATCCGACGATTCATTGCGCGACAGGCCGACCTCTTGATAGACCGCTTCGCTGAGCTGCGCGCGCGTGATTGTCTTCCCAGCCATTGCCGTTCCGCTCTTGGTGGAATTTTCATTAAAGGCTGACAAGGACAGTATTCCGTCGCGGGAAACCCGTCAACATCAAGGGGATGGCCCGGGTCGGCATCACCGCGGCGGCCCGCCGCGGCTCACATGCGGACCAGGGCCGAGCCCCAGGTGAAGCCGCCACCCATCGCCTCGAGCAGCACCAACTGCCCCGGCTTGATGCGGCCATCGCCCACCGCCTCGGCGAGGGCCAAGGGGATCGAGGCCGCCGAAGTATTGGCATGTTTTTGGACGGTGATGATGACGCGCTCGGTGCCGACGCCCAGCTTGCGCGCCGTGCCGTCGATGATGCGGCGGTTGGCCTGGTGCGGCACCAGCCAGTCGATGTCGGAAGCCTTGAGCGCATTGGCGGCCAGCGCTTCGTTCACCGCCGCGGCCAGATTGACCACGGCGTGACGGAAGACCTCGCGCCCTTCCATGCGGACATGGCCGACCGTCCCCGTCGCCGATGGGCCTCCGTCGACGTAGAGCAGGTCGTGGTGGCGACCGTCGGAATGGAGGTGCGTCGACAACACGCCGCGATCCTGCGCCCCGCCCTGCCCCTCGCCGGCATGCAGCACGACGGCGCCGGCGCCGTCGCCAAACAGCACGCAGGTGGTGCGATCGTTCCAGTCGAGCAACCGGGTGAAGGTCTCGGCGCCGATGACCAGGGCCGTACGCACCTGCCGGGTGCGTACGAAATTGTCGGCGGTGGCCAGCGCGTAGATGAATCCCGAGCAAACCGCCTGCACGTCGAAAGCGAAACCGCGGCGCATCCCCAGGTTGGCCTGCACCTTGGTGGCGGTCGCCGGGAAGGTATCGTCAGGGCTGGTGGTCGCCACCACCACCATGTCGACGTCGCCGGCCGCCATGCCGGCGGCGGCAAGCGCCGCTTGTGCCGCCTTGGTGGCGAGATCGCTGGTCAACTCGCCCGGGGCCGCAACATGGCGTTGCAGAATCCCGGTGCGCTCGACGATCCAGTCGTTGCTGGTGTCGACCTGGCGGGCCAGCGCATCGTTGGTGACGATCTGCTCGGGCAGATACGCGCCGCAACCGGCAATGATGGAGCGGATCATCTAGCTGGCTGCCGCCTGCGGAGGCGTTTCGGCGGCCTTGAGGCGCGCAAACTCTTCCTTGATGCGTTCATTGAAGCCATTCGTGGCGAGATCGATGGCGACACCGACGGCATTGGCGAAGCCCAGGGCGTCGGTGCCACCGTGGCTTTTGACCGCGATGCCGTTGAGGCCGAGGAACATGGCACCGTTGTAACGCCGCGGATCGAGCCGCAGCTTGACTTTCGCCAATGCCCGGCGCGCCAGCAGATAGCCGATTCGAGCCAACAGCGAGTTCTGGAAGGCGCCGCGCATTAGATCCGCGAACAGCTTGGCGGTGCCTTCCGCCGTCTTCAGCGCGATGTTGCCGGAGAACCCGTCGGTGACGATGACATCGACCGTTCCGGCGGCAATGTCGTTGCCTTCGATGAAGCCATGGAAGCGAATGGGCAGACGGCTGGTGCGCAGCGTATTGAAGGCCGAGCGCACCGCATCGTTGCCCTTCAGATCCTCGGAACCGACGTTCAGTAGGCCGATGGTCGGCTGTTCGGTGCCGAACAGCACCCGCGCGAACACCTCGCCCATGACGGCGAATTCCACCAGATTGTTGGCGCTGCAGTCGACATTAGCCCCTAGGTCCAGCATCACGCTTTCGCCACGCTGAGTGGGGAAGAAGCCGGCAATGGCCGGCCGGTCGATGCCCGGTAGGGTTCGAAGAACGAATTTTGATATCGCCATCAGGGCGCCGGTGTTACCGGCCGAGACGACTCCTGCGGCCTCGCCGCGCGCCACGGCGTCCACCGCCAGCCACATGCTGGTATTGCGACCATTGCGCAGCACCTGCGATGGTTTCGCCTCGTTCGTAACGACGCCATCGGTATGGTGCAGACGCAGGCGCTCCTTCAACTCGGGCGCCGTATCCAGCAGGGGCTCGATACGCGCCGCGTCGCCGAACACCAAGTATTCGGCGCGCGGAAAGCGGGTCCGCGTCAGCTTCAGCCCTTCCACGACGACATGTGGGGCGGCATCGCCGCCCATGGCATCGATGGAAATGGTGACAGGTCTGCTCACGCCGCCCCCTATGAATGGCGCAGTCGTGATTTACGCCGTGGTGCCGGCCTCGACGACGACCTCGCGGCCATCGTAGTGGCCACAGGCGCCGCACACATGATGCGGCCGCCGAACCTCTCCACAGTTGGGGCATTCGGCATAAGCCGACGGCTTGAGGGCGTGATGCGCCCGGCGCATATCGCGGCGGGACTTGGATGTTTTCTTTTTAGGTACAGCCATGATCGTACTCGCAACCGATCCGTCGTCGGGAAGGCAGCCTTCTTAACCAAAATCCCGAAGGGGGGCAAGCCGATTGTCCCCGCCTCGCTTACTCTTCTTCGCCGGACCCGCGGGAACCGGTCGGCTTAAGCGCCGCCAGCGCCGCGAACGGCCCCGCCGTCGCGTCGTCGCCCGCATCGACGAGCCCCTGATCGAAAGTGGCACCGGACGCCCGTGGAAACGGGTCCAGCGCCAAGGCGAGATGCTCGGCCACCGCCTCGCCGATATCGATGGCGCCATCGATGATCGGCTCGGGGGGATCCTCCTCCTCATAGACCAACTCGACCTCCTCCTCCGCCGCTTCGTCACCGGGCGGCGCATAGATCAACTGGAAGTCTTCGGCAATGGCGGAGCGCACCGGCTCCAGCGTCGCCACACAGGCCTGGACGACGTCAGCGGCAAAATTGGCCTTGAGGCGCACCAAGCCGCCCGTCATCGGCTTCAACCTAACCTTGGCCGACAGGGATTCCACGGCCGGGATGTCGAAGCGCCGGGCCAGCGCCGCACGCTCGCCGACATCGGCCTCGATGGTCACCACCGTCTCGCGCGGACCAAGCCGCTCGACCACGACGGGTCGCGAAAATTCTGGAGTGATCGTCTGCGTCATCTTTCTAGGGCTCGATCCGGACAAAGGTGACGTGGCCGGCCCGAAGCTCCGTGCACGGCTGGCGATCGAGCGCGGCAACTTGTCGGCGCACGTAGGCGGCCAGACCCGCAACCACGCCGTCCTCCACCGATGCTTGACGATACACGTTACGCCGAAGCGCGGCGATCAGCGCCATGTCGTCGGCCTGGGCCAAACCTGCATCATAGGCGGCAATGCGCCCATAAAAGGCCTGCGCCATGCTCTTGACCCTTTTGCCCACGCCGAGATCGCCGGTGCCGAGCTCGCGCAGGTTCTGATCCATGTCGTCGAACATGATGTCGAACACCGCCTGGGACAAGGCACGCTCCGCGGCCCCCTGGTCGCGCAGCCGCCGCATGATGAAGAAGGCGTGCAACGCGACCATTTCGAACCGTCCATCGACCGAATCGGCCACCGCCAGATCACGATAGAACTCGGGGCGGCGCGCCTGGCTTATCACGGCGGTGTACAGGCGCACTGCGGCATCTTCGTGCGGCCGGCGCCGAAAGAATTTGAAAGGCAACAGATCCTTAACCCTCATACCGCACATTGACAATTGGAGGTGGGACAAGGCAATTTCGGAATGTCGGCCGCCTTCTTGCCTTCCGTCAATCCGCATTCGCTTTGGATACCATGCCATCACGTCGCCCGACCACACGCTTTCGCTTCGCTGTCGTGCTGTGCCTGCTCGCTGCCGGCGGCTGCGCGCCTATCGTTGATGCCCGCGGCAACCTGCCGGCCCCCGAACGACTGGCGCAAGTCAAGCCGGGGGCGCAGACGCGCGAGGAGGTGGCGCAGATCCTGGGCACACCGTCGACCCTGTCCGCCTTCGGCGATCCGGTATGGTACTACGTCAGCTACCGCACCGAGACCGTCGGCCTGTTTGCGCCCGAGGAGACCGACCGCAAAATCGTCGCCGTCGAGTTCGACGACGACGGGTATGTGAAGGATCTGGAGACCTATGGCCTCGACGACGGCAAGACGGTCGAGTTCGTCGAGCGTGAAACGCCGACTGCCGGCAAGCAGATGTCGATCCTTCAGCAATTCTTCGGCAACATCGGCCGCTTCCAGACCGATGGCGCCAACGCCAACTCGACCTTCGGACGCGGCATGCCACGCTAGGTCTGAAGCGAAAGCGGCCCCGCTACCACTCATGGCTGGGCCGCTGCCCCGGTTCCCATCGGTATACTGAACGGCCTCGAATTCCATCCATTGCGCCGGAAGGGAACGATGTCGACCGTCAGAATGCAGGTGATTCCGCCTCAAGAGATCGGCGAGCGGGGCGCCATCGAGAGTGTCATGGCCCCGGTCATCAGTGGTAAGGGCCAGACAGATTACGTCTGTGGCTCGTGCGGTAGCGTGCTGCTGCGCCGCATGTTCTACGCGCAGGTGCGCGACCTGGTGTTCAGATGCGGCCATTGCGGCGCCACCAATCGAATACCGCCCCACGTCATCAACTGATGGATGTGACCTTCGCCTAAAAATTGCTCGCCTGGATCGAAACTGTGATATCAAGGCGGGATGTCGGGGGCGGATACTGGCCAAGAATGTCTTATCGACGACGTCGTGGTGCCGGCGGCGCGGCGGCGGTTGCACGCCGCGCTGAACTGCGCATTGCTGTCCGACTGCCCGCGGCGGGTGGTGTGCTTGCATCAGGTTTCGGCGGCCATCGAACGTACCCCTTCCGGAGGGGCGTTCTTCACCTATCCCCTTGATTGCGACCGCTCGAAGCATACCTGAGGGACTGACCACCCTTCGTCATGAGTATGTCATGCCTGTACGCGTCGATGCGCCGTCGAATTGCCCCTTTGATCAGGCGGTATCCGACTGGGCTGCCGGCGAAGCCTCTACTCGGGGCATCGCCGCAGCCATGAACTGCGCCCTGATGTCGCAGTGTGCGGCGCGTAACGCGTGCCTCAGTCGACTGTTCGTTTTATTGAACCCACATCGGGTAACCCCCGCGCCAGCAGCCGAGGACACGCCACGGCTAAGCCGATTGCGGTAGACCGCCTATGCCCAATGCGCGCTCACCGGCGCCGCCGTATCTGGTTACATGACTGGCCATTTCCGTCGAGGGGCCATGGGCGCCGTTCTCATCATCGAAGACGAGGCTTTGACGCGCGAGGGCTTGGCGCTGGTCCTGGAATCGGCAGGCTACGCACCGTTGTGCGCCAGCTCCACCAGCCAGGCGGTCGAGTTGGTGCGTCATGGCGGCCGTCCCAGCGTCATCGTTGCCGACTACCGCCTGCGGGACGGCGATACCGGCATCGCCGCCGTCAACGCCATTCGCCAACATTTCGGCGAGGACCTTCCCAGTGTCATCATCTCGGGCGACTCAGCCCCGGACCGCCGCCAGCAGGTGACGGAATCCGGCCTCTGCTTCCTGCACAAGCCGGTAGCGCCCGACGTGCTCATCGCCGTCCTCAACGTGATCATGCCCGATAGGCCGGCCATCGTCTGAACGCGTGCGGGCGCCGCGACGAGGTTTCCGCGACGAGGGTTCGCGGCCCTCAAGCGAAGAATGGGTCCCGCACGGCGACGGGACCCTTTCTTGCTATGGTGAGCGCGCTGGGACTCGAACCCAGGGCCTACTGATTAAAAGTCAGTTGCTCTACCGACTGAGCTACGCGCTCGCAAGGGGGCACACCATAGGGAGCACGGGGCGGACGGTCAACGATTCGTTGGGTTCACGCCCGCCTGCCCGGCTATTTCTTGGCGTCAGCGGCCACTTGCATCTTCACGATGGTATCGGGATTGGCGACGACGCCACCACGGGCCTGGTTGCCCTTCTTGATCTTGTCGACGCACTCCATGCCCTGGCTGACCTTGCCCCAGACCGTGTATTTCCCATCAAGATAGGGCGCGTCGCCCAGCATGATGAAGAATTGACTGTCGGCGCTGTTGGGGTCCTGGGTTCGTGCCATCGAGGCGATGCCGCGCACATGCTTCTCCTGCGAAAACTCGGCCGGCAGATTCTTGCCCGAACCGCCGGTGCCGGTGCCGGTGGGGTCGCCACCCTGCGCCATGAAACCGTCGATGACGCGGTGGAACGGTACGCCGTCATAAAACCCCTTGCGGGTCAGTTCCTTGATGCGGGCCACGTGCCGAGGCGCCAAATCGGGGCGCATCTCGATGGTGACGCGGCAGTTGTCCTTGAGGTCGAGATACAGCGTGTTCTCGGGGTCGGCGGCAAGGGCGGGCGCGGCCGCCAGCAGCATCCCGGCCGCGAGGCCAATGAGGACGGGTTTCATACGCCTACTCCGCAGCGTCGGCGGCAACGCGCATGCGCACGATGCAATCGGGGTCTTCCACCGAGCCGTTGCGGCGGGCGTCGCCCTTCTTGATGGTATCGACGTGTTCCATGCCTTCCACCACTTGCCCCCAGATGGTGTACTGGCCGTCGAGATGCGGCGCGGTGTCGAACATGATGAAGAATTGCGAATCGGCGCTGTCGGGATTGGCTGCCCGCGCCATCGACGTGGTGCCGCGCACGTGGCGCTCGTTCGAGAACTCGGCCTTCAGCTTCTTGCCGGATCCGCCCGTCCCATTGCGCGCCGGGTCGCCGCCCTGGGCCATGAAGCCGTCGATGACGCGGTGAAACGGCAGGCCGTCGTAGAAGCCTTGCCGCGTCAGCTCCTTGATGCGGGCGACGTGGCCGGGGGCGAGATCGGGCCTCAGTCGAATGATGACGCGACCGTCCTTGAGGTCCATGTACAGCGTGTTTTCCGGATCGAGGGCCGCTTCCGCCATCGGTGTTCCTCCAAAAAAAAGATTCATCACGGATCGGCCGGGAGCATCCTCAAAGGACGTCATTCCCGCGTAGGCGGGCATCCTTTTCCAGAGGCCTGTGCATTTCCGCCGCGATGGCGTCACACATATCCGCCCAGCGTCTCTGGAAGGTGGACCCCCGCGTTCGCGGGGGTGACGGCAATCCCTATGGGGGAACTCCTGCTAATGCGTGATCAACCGAAAAAACGTCTCAGCCGCCCTGGGCCGCCTCGGCGGCGCGCTCCTCGGCGAACTTGCTGTTCAGGCGCTCGCGCACCCGCGGCGACACGAACGACGAGATGTCGCCGCCCAGACGGCCGATCTCCTTGACGAATCGCGACGAGATGAACTGGCAGCGCTCCGACGCCATCAAGAACACCGTTTCGATCTCGGGGTTCAGGCGTGCGTTCATCCCCGCCATCTGGAACTCGTATTCGAAATCCGACACGGCGCGCAGGCCGCGGATGATGAGCTTGGCGTTGCAATCCATGGCGAACTGCATCAGCAAATTGCCGAAAGGGCGCACCTCGACCGTGGTGCCGGTAGGGAAGGCCATCACCGCCAGCTCGTCGCGCACCAGTTCGACGCGCTCTTCGGGGCTGAACAACGGCCCCTTGCCGGCATTGATCGCCACCGCGACCACCAGATGGTCGACGGCGCGGGCGGCGCGGGCGATGATGTCCTGATGACCAGCGGTGATGGGATCGAAGGTGCCGGGATAGACTCCGATGCGCTTAGACATTCTCCTCGCCCTCGTCCGAAGATCCGTCATCTTCCGCCTCGTCGCCGGAATCGTCGCCGTTCGCGCCGATATCCGCCAGTCGCGCCACCGACACCACGCGTTCGTGATCGGCGGTGCGCAGCAGCGTCACCCCTTGCGTCTTGCGGCCGGCGATGCGGATGCCGTGCACCGGCAAGCGGATGAGCTTGCCGCCGTCGGTGACCATCATGATCTGGTCGTCTTCGCCTATGGGGAAGGAGGCGACCACGTGACCGTTGCGCTCCGATGTCTCGATGTTGGCGATGCCCTGCCCGCCACGCCCGGTTATGCGGTACAGATAGGCCGAGGTGCGCTTGCCGAAGCCGTTGGCAGTCACCGTGAGGATGAATTCCTCGGCGCCGGCTAGGCGATCGAACTCCTCGGCGGCCAAGGCGCCGCCGGCGCCGACCTCCTCGTCGCCATCCACCGTTTCGCCGGCGGCCCCTCGCCGCGCATTGGCCATTCGGATGTATGCGTCGCGCGTCTCCGTGTCGATCTCGATGTGACGGAGCATCGACATCGAGATGACGTCGTCGCCCTGATCCAGGCGGATGCCGCGCACGCCGGTCGAATCGCGGCCCTTGAACACCCGCACGTCGGTCACCGGGAAACGGATGCACTTGCCACCGCGCGCCGCCAGCAGCACATCATTGTCCTCGCCGCAGGTCCGCACGGCAATCAGCCGATCGCCTTCGTCCAGCTTCATGGCAATCTTGCCGTTGGCGCGGACATCGACGAAATCCGAGAGCAGGTTGCGGCGCACGCTGCCTGACGCCGTGGCGAACATGACGTGCAGGTCGCTCCAGCTCGTCTCGTCCTCGGGCAGCGGCATGATGGTCGAGATGGTCTCGCCGTCCGTCAACGGCAGCAGGTTGACCATCGCCTTGCCCCGGGACTGGGGATTGCCCAGCGGCAGCCTGTAGACCTTGAGCTTGTAACAGATGCCGCGCGAACTGAAGAACAGCATCGGGGTGTGCGTGTTGGCGACGAACACGTCGCTGACGAAATCCTCCTCGCGCGTCGCCATGCCTGAGCGGCCCTTGCCGCCGCGGCGCTGGGCGCGGTAGGCCGACAGCGGCACCCGCTTGATGTAGCCGGTGCTGGTGACCGTCACCACCATGTCCTCGCGCTGGATCAGGTCCTCGATGTCGGCCTCGAACTCGGCCTCCTCGATGGTGGTGCGGCGCGGCGTGGCGAACTGCGCCTTCATGTCCACCAGTTCCTGACGCAACACCTCGTACAGACGCTCGCGCGAGCCAAGGATCGCCAGGTATTCGGCGATCTGGGCGCCGATCTCGCGCAGTTCCTCGCCGATCTTGTCGCGCTCGAGCCCGGTCAGCCGGTGCAGACGCAGGTCGAGAATGGCCTTGGCCTGGATTTCCGACAGCCGATAAGTGCCATCGACGACCTGGCGGCCCGGCTCGTCGATCAGCTTGATGAGCGGCTCGACATCGCCCGCCGCCCAGTCGCGCGCCATCAATTGCTCACGCGCGGTCGCCGGATCGGGCGCACTGCGGATCAGGGCGATGATCGCGTCGATATTGGCAACGGCGACGGCGAGGCCGGCCAGCACATGGGCGCGCTCGCGCGCCTTGCCCAGCTCGTAGGCGGTGCGCCGGGTGATCACCTCCTCGCGGAAGGCGACGAAGGCCACGATGATGTCCTTCAGCGCCATCAACTCGGGCCGGCCATGATTGAGGGCCAGCATGTTGACGCCGAAACTGGTCTGCAGCGGGCTGAAGCGATAGAGTTGGTTCAGCACCACGTCGCCGACGGCATCGCGCTTCAACTCGATGACCACGCGCACGCCGTCGCGATCCGATTCATCGCGCAGATCGGAGATGCCCTCGACGCGCTTGTCGCGCACCAGTTCGGCGATCTGCTCGATCATGCGGGCCTTGTTCACCTGGTAGGGCACCTCGGTGACGACGATGGCCTCGCGGTCCTTGCGGACTTCCTCGAAGTGGACGCGCCCGCGCATCACCACCGAGCCGCGGCCGGTGGTCAGGGCCGAGCGGCTGCCGCTGCGGCCGAGAATGATGCCGCCGGTGGGGAAATCGGGCGACGGCACCAGTTCGATCAATTCCTCGACGGTCACGTCGGGATTGTCGATATAGGCGCAGCAGGCGTCGATCACCTCGCCCAGATTGTGCGGCGGGATGTTGGTGGCCATGCCGACGGCGATGCCGCCGGCGCCGTTGACCAGCAGGTTGGGAAAACGCGCCGGCAGCACCAGCGGCTCGACGGTGCTGTCGTCATAATTGGGGCCGAAGTCTACGGTGTCCTTGTCGATATCCTCGATCAGGCTGTGCGCCGAGCGCGCCATGCGCGCCTCGGTATAGCGCATCGCCGCCGGCGGGTCGCCGTCCATCGAGCCGAAATTGCCCTGCCCATCGATCAGCGGCAGCCGCATCGAGAAGTCCTGGGCCATGCGCACCATGGCGTCATAGATCGCCGAATCGCCATGGGGATGGTACTTGCCCATGACGTCGCCAACGATGCGCGCCGACTTGCGGAACGGCCGATTCCAATCGTAGCCGCTCTCCTTCATCGAATAGAGGATACGGCGATGCACCGGCTTCAGCCCATCGCGGACGTCGGGCAGCGCGCGCGCCACGATCACGCTCATCGCGTAATCGAGATAGGAGCGCTTCATCTCCTCTTCGATGGTGACGGCGGTAATGTCGAAAGGTGGCGGGTTGGTCGGTTCGGTCAAGTCCAGACTCGGAGACTGCTGATTCGCTTAGGAAAAATGCGGCGGGGACGCGCTATGACGCCGGCGGCACGCTAGCAGATATCGCCATTGCGAACAACCGCTTCGCACCGCCCGCCCTACGCCTCGTCGGCAGTCGTCATGAGGGATGTCTATCTCAGAACGGGATCTCGTCGTCGAGGTCCGGGGGCGGCTCCCAGCCACCGGACGGCTTGGCACCGCCGCTGCGCGCCGCCGGCGCCCGCGAATAGTCGTCGCCAGGGCCACGCTCGGCACCACCGCCGCCCTCGCCGCGGCCGTCGAGCAAGGTCAGCTCGCCCCTGAAGCGCGACAGCACCACCTCGGTCGTGTACTTCTCGGCGCCGTTCTGGTCCGTCCACTTGCGGGTCTGCAATTGCCCCTCGACATAGACCTTCGAGCCCTTGCGCAAGTACCGCTCGGCGATCTCGGCCAGGTTGGGATTGAAGATCACCACCCGGTGCCACTCGGTCCTTTCCTTGCGCTCGCCCGATTGGCGGTCCTTCCACGTCTCGGAGGTGGCGAGGTTGAGCTGGACGATTTTCGAGCCGTCCTGTGCGTGCCGCACCTCCGGGTCACGGCCGAGGTTGCCCACCAGGATCACTTTGTTGACGCTGCCCGCCATGGTCGTCCCTATCAAACGAAAGTCGAACGGGCAATGTACGGCCTTCCCCCGGACTGGTGAAGGGCTTTGTGTCAACGTACGGGCGCCGACGCCGCCAAGCCGCAATAGTCGATGATGAAGGCGGCGATGGCGGCCGCGTCATCCAGGGCGTAGCGCGGCACCGGAAAATCAAGGCCGTCAGCCGTGCTGGCGATCGCCACCACCGAAGGATCGTCTCGGCACAACAGCGGCTTGCCGAGATCGGGGCGATACACCTCAAGCTTGGCATGCGGGTTGCGCTTGAACCCTTCGACCAGAAGCAGCTCGGTATCGGCGAATGCCGGCAGCACCCCCTCCAGCGTCGGCTCCGCACCGTCGCGCAGCTCGTGCATCAAGGCCCAGCGCCGGCCGCCCACCACCAAGACCTCGGCGGCACCGGCATCTCTCAAACGGCGGCTGTCGTCGGTCGCCTCGTCGATCTCGATGCGGTGATGGGTCCGCTTGATGGTCGACACGCGCACGCCGTGGTGGCGCAACTCACCGATCAGCTTGAGGATGAGCGTGGTCTTGCCACTGCCGCTCCAGCCGGCAATCCCGAAGATCTTCATGCGCGCAGGGTCCTACAAGGCGAGCAGCATCGCAAGCGCGTTGCACGGTGGCTCATGGCGGCAGCGGCGTGGCCTTTGCGCGGCATCGCATCACGGCGGCAAGGGCGTTCCTCAGTTGATTGGGGTCGACCGGCTTGTGCAGCATGGTCAAGCCGCTGCGCTCGACCTCGCGCAGCCGCTCGGGCGCCGTATCACCGGTGATGATGATGCTGGGAATGTCGCGCTGGCAGTGACGGCAGATGCGTTCGATGGCATCGAGCCCGGTCTCGCCTTCACGCAGCCGATAATCGGCCAGGATGAGGCACGGCAGACATGAGGGCGGGTCAGGCAATGCCGCCAGGGCCTGCCTGATCGAGGTCGCGGCAACCGCCTCGAATCCCCAAGCCTGCATCAGTGTGGCGGTCGCCTTCGCCACGAGGAAATCGTCATCGATGACGAGAACCGTTCCGGACTTG
Organism: Rhodospirillaceae bacterium; assembly: GCA_036675815.1. GTDB lineage: Bacteria > Pseudomonadota > Alphaproteobacteria > Rhodospirillales > Magnetospirillaceae > JAKFEE01. Next base: position 119,544 of record JAKFEE010000022.1, on the reverse strand, counting down.
CACTCGATGTGTTCGAGCGCGGCCGATGGTTCCGGCGTGGCCTCGACCAGATCCGCGGTGATGGTGAAGCTCGAGCCCCGGCCCAGACGCGAGCGCACGTCCACCGAGTGATCGAGCAATCGGCTCAAGCGCTCGACGATGGCCAACCCCAGGCCGAGGCCCTTGCGGCGATCGCGCTCGGTATTGCCGACCTGGTAGAACTCCTCGAAGATCTGCCGCCGCTGCTCGTCCGCGATACCGATGCCGGTGTCCCACACGCCGATGGCGATTCGGCCGTCGCGGCGGCGACAGCCGAGCAGGATACCGCCCGACTCGGTGTAGCGGATGGCATTCTCGACCAGGTTGCGCAAGATTCGCCCCAGCAACACCGGGTCGCTGCGTACCGCGGCGTCGAGGCTCCGCACACGCAGTTCCAGGCCCTTCTGCTCGGCCGAAGGCCGCATCTCGGCCGCCAGTTGTTCGAGGAACGGGGCCAACTGTATGGTTTCCAGGTTCGGCTGGACGATGCCGGCATCCAACTTCGATACGTCGAGCAGGCTTTCGAGCAAGCAGGTAAGCCCGCTCAGCGACGCCTGCAGTTCGCCAATGACCCGCTCGGACGGGTGACCGCGCAGCTCGCTTTCCAGTACGGCGGCGAAGCACAGCAGCGCCTGCACCGGCTGACGCAAGTCATGGCTGGCGGCGGCCAGGAAGCGGGTCTTGGCCGTCAGTGCATTTTCAAGATCGTCCTTGGCCTCGCGCAGCGCCTGCTCGGCCAACTTGCTGCCCGTGATGTCGGTGAGCGAGCCGGCGATGCGGCAGGGTGTGCCGTCGTCCCGTCGCACCGCCAGACCCCGCACCAGCATCCAGCGCCACTCGCCATCGCGGTCGCGCAAACGGTGCTCGGCCGAAAAATGCGGCGCCCGTCCCGCGAGATGGGCATCCAGACATTCGCGCAGTGCCGTCAGGTCATCGGGGTGCACACGCTCCAGCCAATCCGCCGGCGAATCGCCGATGTCGGCCTCGGCATGCCCGAGCATCGCCTTCCACCGCTCGGAATAGTAGACGCGCCCATCGATGAGATCCCAATCCCACAGGCCATCATTCGAGCCGGCGGCGGCCAGCGTATAGCGTTCCTCGCTCTGGCGCAGCGCTTCCTCGGCCTCGCGCCGCGCCCGTCGCACCTCCCAATCGCCGAAGGCGCGTTCGATGGCCGGGACGAGCCGGGCCAGGTTGGTCTTCAGGATGAAGTCATGGGCGCCGCTCTTGAGCAAACTGACCGCGGCTTCCTCGCCGACCACTCCCGAGACGACGATGAAGGGCAGGTCGACCCCGCTGCGCTTGTAGAGCTCCAGGGCAGCCTTGGCGCCAAATCCCGGGATATTGACGTCGGAGATGATGATGTCCCACGCCGGCTCGCCAATCGCCAATTCCATGGCATCGGCCGTGTCGACCCGACGGTGCTCTACTTGGTATCCACCTTTGCGGATACACTGGACCATGAGCACCGCATCGTCGTCGTTGTCGTCGGCGATCAACACCCGCAGCAGCGGCGGCATGACGTGCTCTCCCCTCATCCCGGCGGCGGTTCGTTCAGAACCAGCCAGTAAAGCCCGAGATGGCGCACCGCCTCGCTGAACTGCCCGAAATCGACAGGCTTGCGAATATAGCTGTTGGCGCCGAGCTCGTAGCCGGCGATCAGATCCTGGTCCTCGCGCGACGACGTCAGAATGACCACCGGCGTCAGCCGCGTTGCCGGATTGGCGCGCAGCCGTCGCAACACCTCGATACCGTCGATCTTGGGCAGCTTGAGGTCCAGCAGCACCATCGCCGGCGAGATTGGCGACTTCGCGTCGCTGCCGAGCAGGTAGGCCAGCGCCTCCGGGCCGTCCCGCGCCACCACGACCTCGTTGTGGATGTGATTCTTCTTGAGAGCGCGCAGTGTCAGCAATTCGTCATCCGGATTGTCTTCGACCAGCAGTATCGGTTTCACGTCGGCCAACTCCTCATTCCAAGGTGAAATAGAAGGTGGCACCCTGCCCGACCGCCGCATCCGCCCAGATCTCGCCACCGTGCTTGTGGATGATGCGCTGGACGGTTGCCAGGCCGATGCCCGTACCGGGATATTCCGCCGTGGCATGTAGGCGCTGGAATGGGCCGAACAACTTGTCGGCATAGGCCATGTCGAAGCCGGCCCCGTTGTCGCGCACGAAAAACACGGTCCGCCCGCCGTCGTCCGGGCGTGCGCCGAATTCCACGACGGCCCGAGACTGCTTGGTCGTGTATTTCCAGGCGTTGCCCAGCAGATTGTACATGGCCGCCCGCAGAAGTTGCGCATCGGCGACCGCACTGAGGCCATCCGCCACGGTGAAACGCACGCTGCGCGTGGGATCGGCGCGGCCTAGTTCGTCGGCAACGGCATGTGCCATCGCGGTCAGATCGACGGGGCTGGTGCGCACCGGTTGCCGCGAGACGCGCGACAGGTTGAGCAGGTCGTCAATCAGCTGCGCCATGCGGCCGCCGGCGTCGACGATACGTCGCAGGTAATCGGCCCCCTCGGCGTCCAGTTGGTCGGCGAAGTCCTCGATCAGGATCTGACTGAACCCGGTAATCGTGCGCAGCGGTGCGCGCAGGTCGTGGGATACGGAATAGGAAAAGGCCTCGAGCTCCCGGTTGGCGTGCTCGAGTTGGGCCGCCCGATGCTCGAGGTCGCCGTTGAGCTCGCGGATGGCCCGCTCGGCCTGGCGCGCCGCCGTGACGTCGCGCAAGATCGCGGTGAACACGAGACGGCCCTCGATCTTGACGTGCGAGATCGAAGCCTCGGCCGGGAATACGACGCCATTCTTGCGCCGCCCCCAGATGCTGCCGCGCTCGCCCATCTGGCGCGCTACCGTTGGCGAATCGCCGAACCGATCAACCTGATGGTGATGCTGGTGGCGGGCATCCTCCGGCAGCAGCATCGCCAGCGGCTGCCCCAGGACCTCATCGGCTCGATACTGGAAGATACGCTCCGCCCCTTGGTTGAACAGGATGATGCGCTGGCTTTCGTCCATCGAGATAATGGCATCGACGGCGATGTCAAAGACGCCCTTGAAAAAAGCCGCGGACGCCAGGAGATCGCGGGTCCGGTCCTCGCGGTCGCGATCCACATCCGCCTCATCGGGCATTCTGTACCTCCGTTGGCCGGCCATGCCTCTAAGGGAGATAAGCAATGCAAACGATTATTACTAGACATTGATGCTTTGCCTATCCCACGATTGCGGTAGAAGACCCTACGACCTTTGAGTCTAGCGCCGCGCGGGCGGGGCGCTGGCGCGAGCCACCGGGCGGCACGGCTCGATCTCGTCCGGTGCCATCTCGGTGAAGGGTGTGAAGGGTGCAAGGAGAAGCTTTTTCAACGTCTCGCCGATGACCTCGAGCGTATCGACATTGGCCCTGCGTTCGGCAAGGCTGCCGCGCACGGTGATCACCGAGGGCGTGTTGAACAGGCTGAAGTCCCGCGGCTTCGACGTCAGCTTGAACTCCAGCCGCTCGCTGGCAAGATCGATGTGGCCCATCCCCACGATGGTGTCGTACGGGGCATCGAGCAGCAGATGGTTGCTGCCGATCACGCCGTCGCGGATGGTGAATGGAAAGATGGCGCAATTGATTGCCCACACCTCGCCGCCGCCGCTGAACCAATCCGCCACCAGTTGCGGCAGATCGAGCGCAATCATCTCCAGGATCTGGTTGCCGATGGTGCCCCCGCTCATATAGGCCAGCACCCTGCCCTCGGCATTGAGGGCCATCTCACGCACCGAACGGCCGCGCGCCACGATGTCGGTGCGCCCGCCGATCTTGCCGGTGGACACCTTTTGCGGGTCGATTCCTTGCATCAGAATGGCGAAATCGAGCCGGCGCAGCTTCAGGTCGGCGCGCAGTTCGGGGATCCTGCGGCTGGCATCGATGACCAGCATGCCGGCGACCGACCCGCCGACGACGCCGAAGCGCACGGGGTCCACCACAAGCCGGCCCCCCTTCAAGGTGAAGCGGGTGGCGACATCGTTCAGCCACATACCGCCGGTGACGATACGCTTGCCCTCGAACTGCACTTCGGCGTCGAGCGCCTTCATTTTCTCCAGATTGAAGGGCTCGCGCGGCAGGACCAGGCCGCCCTCGTCATCGCCTCCGCGAGCGCTCGCCCGCCGTTTGCCGGCATCGTCATCCTCGCCGACGAAGCCTTGCAGATCCTCGATGCGAAGCGCCGTCGAGGTGACATCGGCACGCAGCAGGGGGACCTCACGGCCGGTCTCCACCACCAGCATGCCGCGCATGTCGCTGCCGCCCAGTCGGCCGGTGAAATCGTCCAAGCGCCACAATCCCTTGGACGAGGTTAGCCGTCCCTCGAGCTCGTAGGCAGGCGACGACGGCAGCGGCAGGCCCAGGATCGGGAACAGCTCGGCGAGATTGTTGCCGGCCAAAGCCAGCTCGGCATCGAAGCCGAGAAACTGAATGGGATCGACCATCGTGCCGCTCAGCCGCGCCTTGGTGCTGCCCACGACGAGCGCGACGGTCAGCGGATAGGGTTTGGCCTCGTCGCGCAATAGCGAGATACCGCCACCTTCCGCATCGAGATCAAAGCTGCGCTGCTGATAGGTCCCAGCCGCCGCCAGGATAAGGCGATCCGGGCGATTTTCCGCCTTGATCCGGTTGAATTCGGCGACAATCGGCTCCGCCAATTTCGGGCTCAGATACGTCAAGCGCCCGCGCTCGACATCCACCCGCTCAATGCGCGGCAAGTCGCCGCGATCCTCGGGCACGACCGCCTCGACTGCGGCGGCATCGCCGTCGGTGGCGCCGAATTGCCAGTTGGCGCGGCCATCGCCGTTTTCCTCCAGGCGTAGGTCGATGTCTTGCACGCGCAGGTCGGTGATGCGCAGTTGCCCGCGAAGGATCGCTTTCAGATCGATGACCAGGCTCAACCGGCCGATGGTGGCCATGTCGGGGCGCGATGCCCAGGGCGGGTTCGACAGACGCACCCGTTCGGCGATCAGCGACGGCGTCCACGACAACAGATCGATGGAAAGGCGCCCATCAATGGCGAGATCGCGGCCGGTGGTCCCGCGTGCCTGCTCGTTCGCCCAGCCTTTCAGTTGCGGCCAGTCGACCAGCCGCAAGGCCGCTACGCCCACTGCGGCCACCACGAGGATGATCATGAAAAAGAGAGCGAATCCGCGCCGATAGGTCACCTTCGGAAAACACGAAAATTCACCAATGGTTCTCGATGTTTAGGGGCATGCGCTGGGGTGACGTCTCAAATTATGCCGCCGGCGAGCCGCGCAGCACGTCACGGATTTCGGCCAGCAACTGCTCCTGGCGTGTCGGCGGCGACGGTGGCGGTGGCGCGGCGCGCTCTGAGCGCCACAGCTTGTTCACCTGACGAATGATGATGAAGATGGCGGCGGCAATGATCAGGAAACGCACCAAAGCGTTGAGGAACAGGCCGTAGTTGATGGTCGGCGCCCCCGCCTGCTGAGCCTCGACCAGCGACGCATAGGTCTGACCCGACAAGTTGATGTAATAGCTTGAAAAGTCGATGCCGCCGATGAGCCAGCCAATGGGCGGCATCAGGATATCGTTGACCAGCGAGTTGACGATGGCCGTGAACGCGGCGCCGATGATGACGCCGACGGCAAGGTCGATCACGCTGCCACGCGAGATGAACTCCTTGAATTCCTGCCACATTGTGCCCTCCGACGGCGAAAAGTCGCGCCAACAGCTTGGCGCCGATGCGCGGATGCCGCTTCGACACGGCGGAGGTATGTCGCGGCAATTCAGGATACCTATTCGCGCCTGCGGTTCACGTCCCCGTATTGGGGGGGCTGCCCCTCCTTTTCCACGGCGATGCCGAACTGGCCAGCCACACGGCGCAAGGCGGCGCGGTCGCGCTGGATAACGACCAGCCCCTCGATGGCGAAGGCTGCCAGTTTGCTGTCCGGCGTATTCGATGCCTGCGTCTGGTACAGGTCGACCAGACGATCGTGGATGGCGATCTGTTCCTGCACGTAGGCGGCGCCGAAGCCCTCGCCCGACATTCCCGACAGACGCGACAGCGCTTGCTTGCCCCTGGCCTCCGCGTGTTTCTCGGCCGTTACCGCACTGGCGGCACCTCCGGGCCCGCCCTGGTCCGGCACGTCGCCCTCGACCTTCGACAAGTCGACTTGACGCTGCTTGGCCAAGGCCTCCAGCTGATCAGCCAGTTCCTGATGGGTCGCGCCGATCCCGGCGGCGATGTCCTTGATTTGCGGGGATTGGGCTTTGGCCGCCAGCTTGGCCAGCTCGATTTCGGCACGGCTTTCGGCGACGGCGGCCTTCAGGAACTCGACGTCCTCCAGCGGCAGTCCCTGGCCCGCCTGCGGCGGTACGCGCGGGACCGGGTCCGGGCGCAAATTGGCTTGGCTCCAGGCCGGCGACACAGCGGCGAAGACCCCGAGCGCAAGAAGAACAAGGATCATGGGCATGACAGCACTCCATGTATCGATCACGCGGTGAGCTGGCGGTAGATGGCGGGGAGCGCCGCCGGCAGCCGCGCAATATGCGGAAAGACTGCATAAGCGGTGGGGCCGAACAGATAAGGCAGGTAATCCTGGCCCTTGGCGTCGACGGTCACGGCGAACACCTTGAGGCCGGCGCGGCGCGCCTCCTGAACGGCAACGTGCGTGTCCTCGATGGCGTAACGGCCCTCGTAATGGTCAGCATCGTTGGGTTTGCCGTCGGTGAGCAGCAGCAACAGCCGGTGCCGGTGCGGACGCCGTTCCAACTGACTGGTGGCATGACGCACCGCGGCCCCCATGCGCGTGTAGTCGCCGGGCCTGAGCGCCTGGATGCGGCGCGTGACCGCCGGGCTCAGGCGCTCATCGAAGTGCTTGACCCAGCGCACGTCGACCCGATGGCGCCGCCGCGAAGTGAAGGTGAGGATGGCATGCTCGTCATTGGACGCACTCAGCCCGTGAGTCAGCACCAGCAGCGCCTCCTTGGTGACGTCGAGCACCCGCCGGTCCTCGATCCAGGCGTCGGTCGACATGGACACGTCGACCAACAAACAAACGGAGAGGTCGCGGGCGACCTTGCGCACGGCGCTGTACACGCGATCGCTGCCCGGCCCGCCGGCCCGTCGATCGGCGACCGCCCGCACCAGGGCCGACAGGTCGAGATCATCGCCGTCAGCCTGCGCCGGCATGATCTGGCGTTGGGGCCGAAGCGCCTCGAATTGGCGGCGCACGAGGCGCATTCGCCGCAGCGTCACCGCGTCGGGCTGCCAGTCCTCGCCCTCGGCCGCCGCCGGTCCGACGACGACTCGACAGTGGTCAGGCAAATAGGCGCGGCGTTTCCAGTCCCATTCCGGGTAGGTCGTATCCGCAATGACCGGCGCCGTGTCCGCGTCGGCGACGGCAATATCGAGGTCGAGTGCCAAGCGCGTCGCTGGCCGGTGCTCATGGCTGCCGATGGCAATTTCGTCCAGGTCGTCCGCGGCTTTCCTGGCGCTTTCCGGGTCGTCATCCTCGGTCTTGCGGTTTCGGTCAGCCATTTCCGCCAGCCCCAAGATCTTTTCGAAGCGGTTGAGCATGAGCGGGTCCTTGCGACGAATCTGGTCGGTTCGCCGCCGTCGCGCCCGGCGCCGTTTGGCGTCGCCCGCGAGGCCAACGCCGCCCTCGGTTGCGCCGTCCTCCGTCGCCCCACCCAGCGGCGGCGGCACCGTCTCGCCCCACAGCGGCACCGGCAGGAACGGTTGGTACTGTGGCGCGGCTTGGAGGTGGTGAAGCCCGGCGGCATCGTCGGCGACCACTGCGGTAAGCGCGGGGTCGGGCGCGGCCGCGGCACCAAGCATGTTCTGGATCAGCACCTCGACGGCGGCCTCCTGGGGCGGAAGCCGGCGCACGGGGCGGAGGCTGCACACGGCCGCCGACAGCCGGCCGTAGGTGCCGGCGAGGCCCGGCCACGCTGCCAGGGTCAGGGCCACGGCCCGGCGCGCATAGCGCAACCGCATCAGGTCCGCCTGCAGCGGGTCGTCGGGGAGCGGCGACCATGGCGGCGCCAGGGCAAAAAACGCCACGAGCCATTCGTACAGCGCGGCATTGTCGGCGCGGTCGCCAAACATATCGAGGCGCTCGGGAAGATGCAGCACCGAGCCGTCGAAGCGCGGGCGCCCCAGCTTCTCGTCGCCCCCCAGCCCGATGCGCCTGATCAGCGGCTGCCGATGTCGGCTTGGCTCCGCATTGCCGGCGGCCATGCGGACCGCGCCGGCTCCGCCGAGCGCGCGGAAGATGAGGGCCAAGCGGGGCCGAATTTCCGCAAAGGTAACGGCGGCCTCGGGATGGCCACGGATACTGGCGCCGCCGCCCACCATGCGATGCCACAATGTGCCGACGGCTTCTTCGGGTTCCCAGAAGCCGGCCATGGCATCACCCCGCCATCTCCGCCACCCTCAGCAGCGCCCGCTTGACCTCGGGATCGTCGGTCAGCGGCTCAACCAGCGCGGTGAGGATCGCCGCCTGCGGCGGCAAGCCGCTGCGGATCAGAATGGCGCAATAGACGAGCAGCCGTGTCGACACGCCCTCTTCGAGGTCCTGGCCCTTCAGCCGACGCATGGCGGCCCCCAGCCGCACCAGCGGCACGCACGACTCACGGGGCAAGCCGCTTTCCGCGGCGACGATCCCCACTTCGGCATCGAAGGGCGGGAAGTCGAACTCCACGGCGACGAACCGCTGGCGCGTCGACGGCTTCAGCGACTTGAGAATGGCCTGGTAGCCGGGATTGTAGGACATCACCAGCATGAACGAGGGCGGCGCGTCCAGCAGCTCGCCGGTGCGTTCCAGCGGCAGAAGGCGGCGATCGTCGGTAAGCGGATGCAGGACCACCGTCACATCCTTGCGTGCCTCCACCACCTCGTCGAGATAGCAGATGGCGCCCTCGCGCACCGCCCGGGTCAAAGGGCCATCGACCCAAACGGTATCGCCGCCCTTGAGCAGATAGCGGCCGGTGAGATCGGCGGCGGTAAGGTCGTCATGACAGGCGACGGTGTAGAGTGGCCGCCCCATCCGCGCCGCCATATGCGCCACGAAACGCGTCTTGCCGCAACCGGTGGGCCCCTTGAGCAGCAGCGGCAGGTGATTGCGGTAGGCATGCTCAAACAGGGCCACTTCGCCGCCGATCGGCGCGTAGAACGGAATGGCCGCCGCCGATTCCGGGATTTCACGGCGCACCACCCCGCTCATTGCGCCGCCCCGGCGCGGGCCGCCAGACGCGACGGCACCTGGTCGCGCGCGCGCCCCAACACCGACCAGACGAAGAGCAGCACCGAGAGCACGACGAACAGCCCCGAGCCCAGCCGCATCCAGTAGAACATGGCCAACTGGTCCTGCACCTCCATGTAGGTCAGGCCCATGACACGCTGCAGATGCACCTGCACCACACCGGCGAAGGTCAGGGTGAAGGTCATGAACGCCATCGCCGACGTCATGATCCAGAAGCTCCACATGTTGATGATCTGGTTGTAGGGCATGACGTGGCCGCGCAACGACGGCATGGTATAGGTGATCATCGCCAGGTTGAGCATGACGTAGGCGCCGAAAAAGGCGAGGTGCCCGTGCGCCGCCGTCACCTGGGTGCCGTGCGTATAGTAGTTGATGAAGGACAGCGTGTGCATGAACCCCCACACGCCGGCGCCGAAAAACGCCATCACCGGCGTGCCCAGGGTCCACAGCAGCGCCGCGGCGTTGGGGTGCTCGCGCCGCCCTTTCCACACCATGGTGAAGGCGAATATCACCATGGCGAAGAACGGCAGGACCTCCAGGGTCGAAAACAGGCTGCCCACCCACTGCCAGTAGCCCGGGGCGCCGATCCAATAATAATGATGGCCGGTCCCCAGCAGCCCCGAGAACAGGGCGAGGCCGACGATCGCATATAGCCATTTCTCGACGATTTCGCGATCGACGCCGGTGATCTTGATGACGAGGAAGGCAAGGATGGCCGCCATGACCAATTCCCATACCCCCTCGACCCACAGATGCACGACATACCACCAGTACAGCTTGTCGAGCGCCAGATTGCCGGGGTTGTAGAACGCGAACAGGAAGAAGATGACGATCCCCCACATGCCCAGCAGCAGCACGTTGGTCACCGCCGTCTTGCGGCCCTTTAGCGCGGTCATGCTCACGTTGTAGAGGAAGATCACCGCGGCGATGGCGATGCCAACCTTGACCCACAGCGGCTGCTCGAGGAACTCGCGTCCCTCGTGAATGCCGAAGGTATAGCCCACGACCGCCGCCAAGGCGCCGACCACCAGGATGACCAACTGCACATAGGCGAGCAGCGGGCTCTCGATGTCGCGCTCGGCTTCCTCCGGCAGCAAGTAATAGGTCGAACCGAAGAAGCCCAACAGCAGCCATACCAGCAAGGCGTTGGTGTGGATCATGCGCAGGATGTTGAAGGGCAGCAGCTCGGCCAGGAAATTGGGCAGCACGTAGACGGTGCCCGCCAGCGAGCCGACCAAAACCTGCACGACGAAAAGCGCCATCGCGGCGAGGAAGTACCAGTAGGCGATGGCTTGCGTCGGGTATCTCAGCATGGCAGCCCTCTCATCCGGATGTGTTCGGCGGCCAGCCCTGGGTGTCGATGCGGCTGGTCCACTCCAGAAAGTCGACGAGGTCGTTGAGTTCCTGATCGGTAAGGTTGAACTGGGGCATTTGCCGCCGGCCCTCGACGCCGCTCGGCTGCGACTGCATCCAGGCGAACAGGGCGGCGCGTGCCGATTCCGGATCATCGCGACCGCCATAGCGCACCCACACATTGCCCAACTCGGGCGCGAAATAGGCGCCCTCGCCCAACAACGAATGGCAGTTGATGCAGGAATTGCGCTCCCACACGTGCTTGCCGCGAAGGACGGCCTCGCTCAGGGTCGCCTCGTCGGAACTCTGGGTCACGATGTAGTAGTGGCTGTGCGCGGTCAGGATCACGAAGGTGATGAAAAAGAACGCGGATCCGCCATAAAAGATGTTGCGGGCGGCCGATTTCGTCAGACGCTCTGCCATGGCTGTCCCCAGCGCTGAAGTCCACGAATCAGCTAGGGAAACACGACCGTGCCGGTTTGGGATCAAACACAAAACGAGGTAGCAGCTTAATCCCAATGAGATCGGCGCCGTGCAGGCGAATCGGCGAGAACGAACCGACACCTTTGATTAGGATCAGCAAACGCCAATCTCAAATCGCGTAGCGTCAGGACCAAGCCGGCTGGAGACAAGGATGCGCCTGCGGCGGAATCCCGCGGAAGACCTGGACGTGCTGCTGGAAATCGAACCTTTGGGGCGCTTCTCGCGGCGGCGCTGGATAAGGGCGGTAGCCGTCGGCGTATTGATTGCCGTGCTGGCAGGGGCCGTCGCGCTTTACCTGAGCTGGCGCAATGGCGACGGCCTACGCTACGTGACCGGCACGGCGCACCGAGGTGACCTCGAGGTGATCGTCACCGCCACCGGCAGCATCCAGCCAACGACCAGAGTCGACGTCTCCAGCGAATTGTCGGGCATCGTGCGCCGTGTTCTCGTCGACTTCAACAGCGCGGTTACCGCCGGCCAAGTGCTGGCTGAGCTCGATACGGCCAAGCTGTTGGCCACCGTCGAGAACTCGCGGGCCAAGCTGGCGGCGGCCCAGGCCAAGGTGGCCGAGGCCGAGGTGACCGTCCGCGAGTCGGAGCGTGAATACGCCCGCAAGCGCAGCCTGGCCGGCAGCCGCATCACCTCGGAGCGCGACATCGACATCGCCCGCGCCGTTCACTACCGCGCCACCGCCGTGCTGGAAAGCGCCCGCGCCGAGGTCGGCGTCGCCGAGGCCGACCTCCGGCTGAACGAGACCAATCTGGCCAAGGCCTTCATCCGCTCGCCGATCGACGGCGTCGTGCTGCAACGGTCCGTCGACCCCGGCCAGACCGTGGCCTCGTCATTCCAGGCCCCCATCCTGTTCTCCATTGCCGAGGACCTGACCCAGATGGAGGTGCAGGTCGATGTCGACGAGGCCGACATCGGCCAGGTCCGCGAGGGCCAGAACGCCACCTTCTCGGTCGACGCCTATCCCGATCGCCGTTTTCCCGCCACCATCCGCGAACTGCGCTTCGCGTCCGAGACCATCCAGGGCGTCGTGACGTACAAGGCGGTGTTGACCGTGGACAACGAGGAGCGATTGCTGCGCCCGGGAATGACGGCGACGGCAGACATCGTCGCGCGCGAGGTCACCGATGCACTGCTGGTCCCCAATGGAGCGTTGCGCTTCTCACCACCCGCCGTCGAGCCGCCCCCGCAGGAGGTGGGTTTCTTCCGCCGGCTGCTGCCGGCGCCGCGTTTCCGCGCGCCCAGCCAGCCGCCGGCCACCGAGGCGGCCCGACAGGTATGGGTGCTGGAGAACGGCATTCCGCAAGCCGTTCGCGTCGTGGTCGGCGCCAGCGATGGCAGCTTCACCGAGATCGTCGACGGCGCCCTCGAGCCAGGGACGGACGTCGTTGTCGACAGCATCACTCCCGCCGCACGCTGAGAGGCCAGCGGTGATTCACCAGTTGCCCAGACCCGAGCCGCTGATCAGGTTCCGCGGCCTGAGCAGGACCTTCGGACGCGGGGCGGCGGCAGTGCCGGCCCTCGCCGGCGTCGACATGACCATCGCCGCCGGCGAATTCGTCGCCATCATGGGGCCGTCGGGCTCGGGCAAATCGACGGCGATGAACATCATCGGCTGCCTCGACACTCCCACCGCCGGCCGCTATCTGTTCAAGCACGTCGATGCCGGCCGTCTCGACCGCCGGCGCCGCGCATTGCTGCGGCGCCATTTCATCGGCTTCGTGTTCCAGGGATTCAATCTCCTGGCGCGCACCAGCGCTGTCGACAATGTCGAATTACCGTTGGTCTATCGCGGCCTGCCACTGGCGGAACGGCGCGCCCGCGCATTGCACGTACTGGCGCGGGTCGGGCTGTCCGGCCGCGAACGGCACACGTCCTCCGAGCTGTCGGGCGGGCAACAGCAGCGCGTAGCCATCGCCCGCGCCATCGTCACCGAGCCGGCGATCCTGCTCGCCGACGAGCCGACCGGCAATCTCGACAGCCACACCAGCCATGAAATCATGGACCTGCTGCGCAGCCTCAACCGCGACCAGGGCATCACCGTCATCATGGTGACCCACGAGCCCGACATGGCTGCGTATGCTCAACGCCGCATCCTGTTCCACGACGGCCGCATCGTCGCGGATGGCGACAGCGCGGGAGCGCAGGCCTGATGCTCGTCGAAACACTCAAGCTCGCCCTGCAGTCGATCCGCCGCAATACGCTGCGCTCGTTCCTCACCGTTCTCGGCATCGTCATCGGCGTGGGCGCCGTCATCGCCATGGTCACCATTGGCAACGGCACCACCGCCCGGGTCACCGCCGAATTGTCCAAACTGGGCCGCAACGTGCTGTTCGTCTCGCCGGGGCAATCCGGCCCTGGGCGTGCCAGCGCCGACGCGCGGTCCTTCGATGCGCGCGACATCGCGGCGATGCGCGATCAACTGCGCGGCGTGCGCGCCGTAGCGCCGACCACCCAGGACTCGGTCACCGCCGTCTATGGCACGGAAAGCCGCCATACGACCGTAACCGGCACCGACAACGACTATTTCGTTGCACAGCAGTTGCAGCCCCTGGCCGGCCGCCTGTTCCTCGACACCGAGGTGCGGGCCGGTCGCGCCGTATGCGTGATTGGCCAAACCCTGCGCAACACGCTGTTCGGACCTGCCGACCCGCTCGGGCGGACCATCCGCGTCAACAACATCGCCTGCGAGGTGGTGGGACTTCTGACGCCGCGCGGTCAGTCCAGCTTCGGCAGCGATCTGGATGACGTGGTGGTGATGCCGCTACGCACCTTTCAGCGGCGCATCGCCGGCAACGTGGACATCCCGCGCATCCAGGTCTCGGCCGAGGACGGTGTCAACACCGCCAAGGTGCAAGCCGACATCGAGCGACTGTTGCGCGAGCGCCGGGGCATCAGCGTCGGCGAGGAGGATGATTTCACCGTGCGCGACATGCGGCAGGTCGTCCAAGCGACGACCGGCGCCACCGCCATGATGACCGCGCTGCTGGGGGCGGTGGCGGCGGCTAGCCTGTTGGTCGGCGGCATCGGCATCATGAACATCATGCTGGTTTCGGTAACCGAGCGAACACGCGAGATCGGCATTCGCCTCGCCATCGGCGCCCTGGAGCATCAGGTGTTGCTGCAATTCCTGGGCGAGGCCATCGTGCTGTCGCTGTTCGGCGGCCTGTTGGGCGTCGCCGGCGGACTCGGCCTCGCCGCCATCGCCACCAAGGCCATGGCGGTGCCGTTCCTGGTCGATCCGATGATCGTCGTGATCGCCTTCGGCTTCTCGGCGCTGGTCGGCGTTGTATTCGGATACTTTCCGGCGCGGCGTGCCGCCTACCTCGATCCAATCGAGGCGTTGCGGCGGGAGTAACGATAGCGGTGGCCCATTTCGCGCTACAGCGCCTTCAGCGCCACCGCCGCGTTCTTGCCATTGCGCCCACGCTCCAGCTCGAACGACAGCTTCTGCCCTTCGCGCAAATTCGACATCCCCGCTTGCTCGACGGCCGAGATGTGGACAAAGACGTCGGCCGACCCGTCATCGGGCTGGATGAAACCATAGCCTTTGGTTGCATTGAACCATTTGATCGTGCCAGTGGGCATGGATCCTCCCTGGTCTGACAGCTTCCGCCGACGCGGCGGCCCAAGCGGATTCGACGGGATCAAGATGGGCCTGTCTCCTAGGCTTAACAAGAGTCCCGTTCGTTCACCCCCGCGTCTCCGCCACAAAATTGCCCCAACGGGGCCTACCTCTTTCGTGCGTATAGTATCGAGCCATATAGGGGGTGAGCCATGTCTCATGAACGGTTGGACTGCCGCTGTTGTGGCAAGAGCGGACCGCACGTCGTCCAAAAATTGGATGGTGAAGTGTATGCTTGGTGTCAGACCTGCTTCCGCGTGTGGTCGGACGAACTGGGCATCCTCAACCGGCCGAGCAGTACCGACACCAGCCGTCACCTGCCCGGAAAAAGCAAAGGACCGGCTAGGTGTCACCTAGCCGGCCCTTGCTGAGGATAATCTTTGTGTTCTCACACTCGGATCGTCCTCATGAATATAAGCTACACCCGATCGCGGCCAAATGGAACCCCCCCCTCCTCTTTCGTAGTCTAAGTCTCAAATGGATGAGACTTTCGGAGAGCTGAGGCGATGCTCGACGCAACTGCCCGTGCGCTCACCCTTCAAGACCCGTCGCGGCCGATATAGGCCGATACGTCGTGCTTCGGCCGTGGCTCGCGCAACGGCGTACCCTTGACCAGATAGTAGGTCATCTCGGCAATGTTGGTGGCGTGGTCACCGATGCGCTCCAGGTTCTTCGCCGCAAACATCAGTTGCGTGCACGGTGTGATGGTGCGGGGATCCTCCATCATGTAGGTGAGGATCTCGCGGAACAGGCTGGAATAGAGGTCGTCGACTTCCTGATCCTGGCTCCATGCCGCCATCGCAGCCTCGGCATCCGGCGCCAAATAGCCGTCAAGGGCCCGTTTGAGCAATGCGAGCACCACCTGCCCCATCCGCACCACCGCGCGCACCGGTTGCACGTCGCCGGAGTGGCTGAGCACCAGGCTGCGCTTGGCGACGTTGGCGGCCAGATCGGCGATGCGCTCGAGCTCGGTGGATACCCTGAGCGCCGTCACCACCGCCCGCAGGTCGTCGGCCACGGGGGCACGGAGCGCCAACACCCGCAAGATGCTGTCATTGATGTGCTGATCGAGCCGGTCGGCCTGATCGTCCGCCGCCACCACGCGGGTGGCCAGTTCGTCATCGCGTTCGGCGAGCGCCTTCAAGGCGTCGGCTAGCTGCGATTCGGCCTGGCCGGCAAGGCGGGCAAGATCGGCGTGCAGATGCTGCAGTTCGCTGTCGAACGACTTCATGATGTGATGTTCGTCGCCGGTCACGGCAGACTCCTGTGGCTCGGGTATCGAGGCAAGGTGACGGTGAAGGTGCTGCCTTCGCCCGGAATGGAGATGATCGAAAGGGCGCCGCGATGGCGGTTGACGATGTGCTTGACGATGGCAAGGCCCAGGCCGGTGCCACCGAGGGCCCGCGAGCGCCCGGGGTCGCAGCGGAAAAATCGCTCGGTCAACCGAGGCAGGTGCTCACGAGCGACACCTTCGCCTTGATCCCTCACCGAGATCTCCACCGGCCGGCCATGCGCCGCGGCCGCATCGAGGTGGCGGGCCCGGATCATGACCGGCGTGCCATGACGCCCGTATTTCAAGGCGTTGTCGACGAGGTTCTGGAACAACTGCACCAGTTGATCCTCTTGCCCCGGCACCGGCGGCAAATCGGGGGCAAGGTCGAGTTCGATCCGCATGTCACGGGCATGCGCCTGCGGTGCAAGGGCCTCGATGACACAGGTCAAGACGGCCGGGATCTCGACCGGGAACTCCGGCGCTCGATGCTCGTCGAACTCGATCCGGGAAAGCGATAGCAGGTCGGCCACCAGGCGGGTCATGCGCTGCGCCGACTGATGCATGATGGCAAGAAAGCTGCTGCGCGCCTCGGCATCGTCGCGGGCCGGCCCCTGCAAGGTCTCGATATAGCCGATCAGGTTGGCCAGCGGCGTGCGCAACTCATGGCTGGCGTTGGCGACGAAATCGGCGCGCAGGCGATCCAGCCGTTTGGCGGCGGTGATGTCCTGCAGGGTCAGCACGATGCGCGCCTTGTCGCCGGATGGCAGGCACGCCAAACGGGCAAGGAAGCTGCCGTCCGGCGTGGTGACTTCGCTCTGGGCGCGCGGAGTGCCCGCGCGAACGGCGTCGAGGGCGTTCAGCAGCGGCGGGGCGCGCAGAAAGCTCGCCAGATAGGCGCCGGTGACGGAGCGGCCGGCAAACTCCTCGCCAGCCCGGTTGGCCAGGACGATGCGGCCTTCGGCATCGAGCAGGAACAGCGGATCGACCAGGCCGTCGAGCGCCGCCCGGCAGCTCGCCAGCTCGGCCGCCAAGTGCTCGGCTCCAGCCTGGGCGGTAACGGATTCGGGGCCTTGCGGCAGCCCCCAGGCCCAGTGGGAGCGCGCCACAGTCATGCTGGCGCCCCCGGCAGGTCGAGGGCATAGCCGGCGGCACGCACCGTCCGGATCATGTCTGGCGAGGCGTCGGCGTTCAGCGCCGCCCGCAGGCGGCGGATATGCACGTCGACGGTGCGGGCCTCGACGTGGATATCCCTGCCCCACACGGCGGCCAGCAGTTCTTCGCGCGAGAACACCTGGCCTGGGTATTGGACAAGGAAATGCAGGAGGCGGAACTCGGTGGGGCCGAGGTGCACCGGTCTGCCGCCTCGCGCAACTCGCCGAGAGGCAAGATCGAGAAGCAGATCGCCGAAGGTCAGAGGCTCCTTTTGCGCCACGGGTTGGGCGCGGCGCAACAGGGCGCGGACCCGCGCCTTCAGCTCGGCCAACGAGAACGGCTTGGTCAGGTAGTCGTCGGCGCCGATGTCGAGGCCACGCACGCGATCGGCTTCCTCGGCCCGCGCGGTCAACATCATCACCGGCAAGTCGCGGGTCTGCGCACGGCGGCGCAGCTCGCGGCAAATCTCGATGCCAGGCAGCCCCGGCAGCATCCAGTCGAGGATGACGAGATCGGGCTGGCGGGCTTGGATGGTTTCCAGGGCTTGACTGCCGTCGTCGACGTCCAGCACGCGATAGCCTTCCGCCTGAAGGTTATACCGCAGCAGGGTCGACAGCGCGCTTTCGTCCTCGACGATCAGGATCAGCGGCTCCACGCAGGTCTCCAGATAATACCCGCCACGGACTATGCCAGCGGTAGCATGTCGCGACCATGAAACTTTGATGGCAGTCCCGACCGGTCCTGTCACAAAACCATCATTTGATCTGTGGTTGCCGTTCCACGACACCAAGTTCGACACGGCGGCCCCGCCGTGCCAGCGAAACCGAGTGAGGCACCATCATGCGCATCCTGAGTTGCCTGACCCTGGCGGCAGCCTTCGCCATCCCGACCGTGGCCCACGCCGACAACATCGCCGGCGCCGGCGCCACCTTCCCCTATCCGCTGTATGCGAAATGGGCCGAGGCCTACAGGGCCGAGACCGGCATCGGCGTGAATTATCAGTCGATCGGCTCCGGCGGCGGCATCAAGCAGATCAAGGCCAAGACCGTCGATTTCGGCGCCTCCGACATGCCGCTGAAACCCGAGGTCCTCGACATGGCCGGGCTGATGCAGTGGCCGATGGTGATCGGTGGCGTCGTGCCGGTGGTCAACGTTCCCGGGATCAAGCCGGGCGACCTGAAGCTCACCGGCGCCGTCCTGGCCGACATCTACCTCGGCAAGGTCGCCAAATGGAACGACCCGGCGATTGCAGCGCTCAATCCGTCGCTCGCGCTGCCCGACCAAGCGATCGCCCCCGTCCACCGCTCCGACGGCTCCGGCACCAGCTTCATCTTCACCGATTATCTGGCCAAGGCCAGCCCAACTTGGAAGGACTCGGTCGGCGTCAGCACCGCCGTCGAATGGCCGACCGGGCTGGGCGGCAAGGGCAACGAAGGCGTGGCTGCGATGACCGGCCAGACCGTCGGCGCGATCGGCTATGTCGAATATGCCTACGCCCTGCAGAACAAGATGACCTACGCCCAGATGCAGAACGCCGCCGGCCAATTCGTGACGCCGGACGGCGCCAGCTTCCAGGCCGCCGCCGCCAACGCCGACTGGGCCAACGCCCCCGGATTCCATCTGGTGCTGACCAACCCGCCGGGTGCGGACAGTTGGCCGATCACCGGTGCCAGCTTCATCCTGATGCATAAGACGCAGGACGAGCCCGAGACCGCCAAGCGGGTATTGGCCTTCTTCGACTGGGCCTACCGCAAGGGCGATCAGATGGCCGAGCAACTCCATTACGTTCCCATCCCCGGCAAGGTTGTGGCCGTGGTCGAGGCCAGCTGGGCCAAGAACATGAGCGACAAGGACGGCAAGCCGGTGTGGACGAAGTGACAGCCCCTTGCGCATCCACGGGCGGCACTCCGGTGCCGCCTCACCTGCCTCCGAGATGCCCGTGACACCTGAACAGCCCGCCCGCGACGCCCTGTTCCTTGGTGCCAGCCGCCTCGCCACCTGGGCGCTGCTGTCGCTCCTCCTCGCCATCCTGCTGACGTTGGTGATCGGCGCCTGGCCGGCACTGGTCGAATATGGCCCGAGCTTCCTGGCCACCGACGCCTGGAATCCGGTCGAGGACGTGTATGGTGGCCTCGGCGCCTTGCTCGGCACCATCGTCACCGCAGTGATCGCCATGATTGTCGGCGTCCCGGTGGCCTTCGGCGTCGCCATCTTCCTGACCGAGCTGTGCCCTTGGCCCCTGCGCCGCCCCATCGGCACCGCCATCGAACTGCTGGCCGCGGTGCCCAGCATCATCTACGGCATCTGGGGGCTGTTCGTGCTGGCGCCGGTGATGCAGTCGACGGTGCAGCCGGCGCTCGCGGCGACCTTGGGTCAAGTTCCCGGGCTGGGCCGGCTGTTTTCCGGGCCGCCGCTCGGCATCGGCATGCTCACCGCCGGCCTGATCCTGGCGATCATGATCCTGCCCATCGTCACCACCATCCTGCGCGACGTATTCCAGACGGTGCCGCCCATCTATCGCGAATCCGCCTACGGCCTCGGCGCCACCACCTGGGAGGTGGTGTGGCACGTCGTCCTGCCCTACAGCCGGACCGGCGCCGCCGGCGCGGTTCTGCTGGGGCTGGGGCGGGCGCTGGGCGAGACGATGGCGGTGACCTTCGTCATCGGCAACGCCCACCATATCAAGGCCTCGCTGTTCGCCCCCGGCACCACCATCGCCTCGACTCTGGCCAATGAATTCACCGAGGCGGTGGGCGACCTCTACACCGGTGCGCTCATCGAGCTGGGCCTGGTGCTGTTCGGGCTGACGGTGCTGGTCCTGGGCGCCGCTCGCTGGCTGCTGGCGCGAACCGGCCTGGAAGGGAAAGCCCGATGAGCATCGTTGGTATCCGCCGCGCCCGCAATTTGGCGGTCGTCGCCCTCGCCACGCTGATGACGGCCTTCGCCCTTGGGCTCCTCGGCAGCGTCCTCTACACGCTGGTCGGCAACGGCATCGCCGCCCTGTCGCCGACGCTGTTCACCGAATCGACGCCGCCACCCGGCAGCGACGGCGGCCTGGCGAATGCCATCGTCGGCAGCCTGATCATGACCGGCCTCGGCTTGGGAATGGCCCTGCCGTTGGGCATCCTTGCCGGCACGTGGCTCGCCGAAATCGGCCGGGGACCCTTCGCCGATGGCGTGCGTTTCCTGAACGACATGCTTCTCGCCGCGCCGTCGATCATCATCGGCCTGTTCATCTATGTCGTGCTGGTGGTGCCGATGCGCCATTTCTCCGCCATGGCTGGGGCAGCGGCCTTGGCGCTGATCGCCCTGCCGATCATCGTGCGCACGACCGAGGACGGGTTGCGCCTGGTTCCCAACCCGTTGCGCGAGGCGGCGGCGGCGCTGGGGGCGCCACGCTGGGTGGCCGTGGTCAAGGTCAGTTGGCGCGCCGCCTTCCAGCCGATCCTTACCGGCGTGCTGCTGGCGGTGGCCCGCATCTCGGGCGAGACGGCGCCGCTGCTGTTCACCGCCCTCAACAATCAGTTCTGGAGCACCGACCTCAATGCGCCGATGGCCAACCTGCCGGTGGTGATCTTCCAGTTCGCCATGAGCCCCTATGCCGACTGGCGCGACCTCGCCTGGGCCGGCGCCTTCCTCATCACCCTGGCGGTATTGGGGTTGACCATCACCGCCCGCCTGCTGACCGCGCCGCGGCAGCGCACCTCTTGACGAGCCCCGCCATGGACATCCTGCCCAACTCCGCCGCTGCCGCCGTGGGCGACACCAAGGTCGCCATCCGTGACCTCGACTTCTTCTACGGCGGCTTTCATGCCCTGAAGAGCGTCTCGGTGGCCATCCCCGACCGCCAGGTCACCGCCTTCATCGGGCCCTCCGGCTGCGGCAAGTCGACGCTGCTGCGCGTGCTCAACCGCATCTACGAGCTCTATCCCGGCCAGCGCGCCGCCGGCTCGGTGCTGCTCGACGGCGAGGACATCCTGGCGCCGGAATATCCGCTGACCAAGCTGCGCGCCAAGGTCGGCATGGTGTTCCAGCGCCCGACGCCGTTCCCGATGTCGATCTACGACAACATCGCCTTCGGCATCCGCCTCTACGAGCGGCTGCCGCGCGCCGAGATGGAGGGCCGCGTCGAGGCGGCGCTGCGGCAGGCGGCGCTGTGGGACGAGGTCAAGGACAAGCTGCGCCAGAGCGGGGCGTCGCTGTCGGGCGGCCAGCAGCAGCGCCTGTGCATCGCCCGCGCCGTCGCCGTCCGCCCGGAACTGCTGTTGATGGACGAGCCGGCCTCGGCGTTGGACCCCATCTCGACCGCCCACATCGAGGAACTGATCGCCGAGCTGCGCCAGGACTATGCCATCGTCATCGTCACCCACAACATGCAGCAGGCGGCCCGTTGCTCCGATCACTCGGCCTTCATGTACCTGGGCGAACTGGTCGAGTTCGGCGACACCGAGACGATGTTCACCCATCCGTCCGACCCGCGCACCACCGCCTACATCACCGGCAAGATGGGGTGAGCGGCGGCTGGCGCAGGAGCTGCCAGCGGCACCGGGTTGGACGGACGCAAGGGCGGTGTCTCTGGGAAGACGCGCACGAAGCGCTCTTCGCCGGCGCTGGTGATCGCCCATATACTCGGTGTCGCCCTCGCCAGTTTCGCGCACCGCGAAAACCTGGTGCGGGCGATCATCACCGGCCGAAAGCGGCCTTAGGAACGCGGCCCTTCGGCCTCGGGGTCGCTTTGTCTGAACCGCGCCAGCGCCTCGGGCGTGAGCAGCGACTGCCAACAATAAAGTGGCGGGCCGGGCACTGCCGCCGGCACGGTCTGCCCGAGCCGGGCGGCAAAGGCCGTCCAGCGCGGCGACTGAAGGCGGGGCAGCTCGACATACGGGGGTTCGCGATCATGCCGGGGCATAGTCCCTCCTCCTGCTCACCCCTCTAGCCTGCCACCGTTTTGGCAGGGGCTTCAAGGGCTTTAGCCGGCGCACGCGCTCCTCGCACCCGCCATGTTCAATTCCTCGAATAACTTGGGAGAGTGCTGGTTGGGCTGATGCGCCTCGTCGCCGGGCCGCCGAAGAGCAGTGCCGCCACGCGGCTCCGCGCCACCACCAGCTCGTAGAAAGCCAAGCAGCTTGCCGCTGTCCCGGCGGCGACGATCATCGCCTCGATGGCGACACCCATGTCGACGTCGAGAAGGAGATAACCGATGACCAGGATTACCGGCAGGTGCAAGAGGTAAATACTGAAGGAGGCTGCGGCAAGATAGCGCCAGCCGGCGTTCGTGTGGTTGGCGAACCTGGCGAAGAGACTCAGGATGGCGAAAACCACCAACGGTTCGCGGAATGCCACCCCGAGAAATCGCAACTCGGACGTTCTCGGCAGAAGTGCCGTCGCTTGATCGTCCAACGGAATCAGGCCAAGTAAAATTATTATGGCACACCATCGTGTCGGAATTTGCGTCAACGACAACAACACCTCGCGCCTTCGTTGGACATACATCCCGACAAAAAAGTATGGCGCGCCGAATAATAAGCTATTTGTGCTCGTAACCATCAGGTCTATATTTGCTGCACTAATAATTATCCTAGAGAACACGGAATACACTGATGACAGCAACAACATGAAGACGACACTATTGCGGGATATATATGCCACCATCCGGTCCAGCGCAGCAACGAAATTCGAGCCATGGCTTGATGCGACGACGGCAACGAATGTCAAGACATAAAGATCATACAGAAACCACAAATGATGGGTGCTAAAAACCGACAACCTATGCAAGGGGTAAGGAATGTAAAGAATGACTGGCGCCATGACAAACGTCGACGTTGCCAGTGCCGGAACAATCAATCGCACAAATCTTTGAAATATGAACTCCGATGAAGATGTGCGCGTCAACGACAAGTTGACGAAGAAGCCGCCGACCAGGAAGAATGCCGGCATCCTAAAAACATGGATGAACTCGGCAAGCGCATTCATAACGTAGCTGCGCTCCATGTTATCGGTATACAACACGGATGGCCCGACGCGGTAGAGCTCGGCCGTGTGGATCGCCAGCCCGAGCAGCATCATCACACCGCGGGCAGCGTCGACCCAATGCAACCGTTCCTTGCTCATCGGCTCCCCTCGACCGTCTGCTAGAGCAACAAGGCCGTGCCATACCGCCGGATCCGACTCCGGCGCATGTCGCAGGGAATCCTAGCATTCGAGCCGCCTCGCACAACCTGATGGCGTGCAGATGGCCGTAAAGCATAAGCCAAGAACGAACAGCCGCTGCCTAGCCAATCGGCGGGAGCCGATGGCGGTATCCGCTGAAGGGATGAGTCTTGTCGAGTAGCGTCCCCTACGGGACTTCTTGGCTGCAGTACGAACATCGCCGGGGTGGCGGGGTTCCGCACCACCATTTCGCGCCGAACCATGGGAACGAAGTGTGGGTTAGCGGGGCATCCCATCACAACAGGAGGAGCATCATGAAGACCACGTGGATCGCGGGGGCCTGCGCCGCCCTCGCCTTACTCGCAGTCCCCGTCGCTGGGGCACTTGCGCAAAGCGCCAGTCAGGCTCCTGAGCAGTCCGGCCAATCCGCCATGCCGGCTGCCGGCCTTCATGCCGGTGCCGAAATGCTGGGCAAGAAGGTCAAGCTGCGGAATGGGCAGACGGTCGGCGAAATCTCCGACGTCATCGTCAGCAACGGCAAGCCGACCGAAGCTGTCATTGAGCTCGAGAAGCAGAACGACAAACCGGTACTGATCACCATCATCAGCCTATCCCCGCAAGGCAGCGACTACGTGCTGTCGATGACCGAAGCGCAACTGGCGCAGGCACCCGAATTCAAGGGTCCGAGTAGCGGCCAGACCTCGCTTCAGAGCCAGCAGGCGCAAGGTGGCACGAAGGGCGAGTCCAGCGGGAGCCAGCGGGCAAATCCCGCCCAGGGCCGTAGCCAGTGACAAGCTCGGCGGGGCGGCTCGGCCGCTCCCCCGGCTCGAGGAGATGGATATGAAAGCATTGATTTGTATCACCGCATTGGCCCTGGCCGCAGCCGCGCCGTCTTGGGCGCAGGACAAGATGAGCGGCCCTTCGCAGATGGAGGCTCAGGGCCAGTCGCAGAAGCAAGGGCAGAGCCAGGCGCAGAAGCAGGACCAGCAGCAAATCCAGACGTTGGCGGCATGGCGCTACCATGATCTGTACGACACCGGCTGGCGCGCCGAGTCCCTGCTGGGTGCCGACGTCTACGGTCCCGGCGGCGAGGAGATCGGCGAGGTCGAGAACATCCTGATCGGTCCCGATAACCGTATCACCAGTCTGATCGTCGAGATCGGCGGCTTTGTTAATTTGGGGGTGACCACTGCCAACATTCCCTGGGAACAGGTCGAGATGGCTCCGGGCGCCAGCAAGATCACGATTCCGGTCACCGAGGACAAGATCGAGGCCTATTCCTTGTTCTCGCAGGATATCCTCAGCCTGCGGGAAGCAAGGAGCATCAGGCAGACCGACGAGGGACCCGGTACCGGGCCTCGGCTGTGGAAGGTGTCGTCTCTGATCGATGATTATGCGTTGCTGCCGGGCAATCGCGGCTACGGCTATGTCGAGGACGTGATCTTCGACCAAAAGGGCGCCATCAAGGCGGTGCTGGTCAACCGTGATGTCTCTTTTGGCGGCGGCGTCTATGCCTTTCCGTACGTCGACGACGCCTGGAACCCGGGCTGGGACTACTACGAACTCCCCTTCGCCGAAAACGAGGTGGCGGAGCTGGAGCCCTTTGAGTACGAGCTTATGGATTGAGAGATCGGCAAGGGCCGCGTATCGCGGCCCTTGCCGTGCGCAGATGTGTGTATCACCACCGGTGCCGTCGCAACCCGCCGCAGCGGAATTAATCACTGAGCGGGTGCCTGTGCCGCCCTACCGCAGCCGCGATCATGGATAAGGAAACCCTGAACTGGCGGTGCTGGCACTGGCTGGCATGGCTTGGTGTGGCCACGCTGGCCGGCGGCATGGTCGTCTCCGCCATTGCTGGCGCCTGGTGGGGCGTCCTCGGACTGCTGAGCTTCCTGGTGCTGTCGCTCACTCTCCTGCTGCTCGTGCGGCGCCTGCCCCATCTGGTGCACTTCTTGGTGGTCCTCGCGATCTTCCTCAACGGGTATGGCTGGGTCTATAACTGGTTCGACGTGGTTGTACTCTACGATGAGTTGGTCCACGCCTACACCACCGGCGCACTGGCTCTGGCAGCGGCGCTGTGGCTGTGGCGAGACGGAGATTATCCATCGCGGTATGGGCAGTTTGCCGCGACCACTGCCGGGCTGGGCCTCGGCTTCGGCATCCTATGGGAAATCGCCGAGATGGCCTTCCTCGATCTTCGCCTGATCGACACTATCTCCGATCTGATCATGGATGCTGTTGGCGCGGCCGTCGCAGGGCTGTCCGGCGCCTGGGTGGTGCATTGCCGCCCGCAGCAGTGAGCAGCCGAGCATGAACGCAGTCCGCGCCGTCCTGTTGCGGCCGCCTCGGATGGCCCAAGCGCCTCGACCTGGGACATGGTCTCCTGATGTTCAGGGACGGGACAGTGCCCGTGGCGCTACGTCCTGTCGCCGGGATTGGTTCACAGTCGGTCCTGAGGACCCTCGGCCATTCCCAGGGTGGATCGTTCCACTACCCCGCCGCCTTCTCACGCGCGGAGAGCAACTGGCGTTGAGATCCGATCCGTACAAAAATACCGACGACAAAGGCCGCCGGAGGCGGCCATAAGCGCTTGATTTTATTGGCGTCCCCTACGGGATTCGAACCCGTGTCGCCGCCGTGAAAGGGCGGTGTCCTAGGCCTCTAGACGAAGGGGACGTCGTAGGGCGGGCGGCGGCCTTGATAGCCGGGCATGGCGGGAAAATCAACGGCTTTTCGACGGGCGGCAGCGCCGTCGGCGAGAAAAAAGGGCGGAGTGCGGAGCTGGGCTCCGCACTCCGGCATGCCTCAGCCGCCGGCGGCGACGGCCAGCAGCAGCAGCGCCACGATGTTGGTGATCTTGATCATCGGATTGACGGCGGGGCCGGCGGTGTCCTTGTAGGGATCGCCGACGGTGTCGCCGGTCACCGCCGCCTTGTGGGCGTCGGAGCCCTTGCCGCCGAAATTGCCGTCCTCGATGTATTTCTTGGCGTTGTCCCAGGCGCCGCCGCCCGAGGTCATCGAGATGGCGACGAACAGGCCGGTGACGATGACGCCGAGCAGCATGGCGCCGACGGCGCTGAAGGCGGCGGCCTGGCCGGCGATCATGCCGATGGCGACGTAGAGCACGATCGGCGCCAGAACCGGCAGCAGCGACGGGATGATCATCTCCTTGATCGCCGCCTTGGTCAGCATGTCGACGGCGCGGCCGTAGTCGGGCTTGGCCGTGCCTTCCATGATGCCGGGGATTTCCTTGAACTGGCGGCGCACCTCGACCACGACCGAGCCGGCGGCACGGCCCACCGCCTGCATCCCCATCGCCCCGAACAGGTAGGGCAGCAGGCCGCCGAGGAACAGGCCGACCACCACGAACGGATCCTGCAGGCTGAACTCGACATTCAAGTTCGGGAAGTAATGCTTGAGGTCCTCGGTGTAGGCGGCGAACAGCACCAGGGCGGCAAGGCCGGCCGAACCGATGGCATAGCCCTTGGTCACCGCCTTGGTGGTGTTGCCGACGGCGTCGAGGGCGTCGGTGGTCTTGCGCACGTCCTTGGGCAACTCCGCCATCTCGGCGATGCCGCCGGCGTTGTCGGTGACCGGGCCGTAGGCGTCGAGGGCCACCACCATGCCGGCCAGGGCCAGCATCGTCGTCGCCGCCACCGACAGGCCATACAGGCCGGCGACCATGTAGGTGATGATGATGCCCGCCGAGATCACCAGCACCGGCAGGGCGCAGGCCTCCATCGACACCGCCAGGCCCTGGATGACGTTGGTGCCATGGCCGGTGGTCGAGGCGAAGGCGACGCTTTTCACCGGCCGGAAATCGGTGCCGGTGTAATATTCGGTGATCTTCACCATGGCGTAGGTTACGGCCAGGCCGACGAGGGCGCAGACAAAGAGCATGCTGCCGGTGATGGCACGGCCGCCGGTGGTGGTGTAGGTGTCGTTGAAGCCGAACATGGCGGCGATGACGAAGGCGATCAGAAGTGCCGATAGGCCGGCGGTGACCCAGAAGCCCTTGTACAGCGCCTTCATGATCTTGCCCGAGTCGTCGAGCTTGACGAAATAGGTGCCGGCCACCGAGGCGAAGATGCATACCGCGCCGATGATCAGCGGGAAGGTCATCATCAGGGTCTGCGCCGCACCGTCAAAGAAAATGGCGCCGAGCAGCATGGTGGCGACGACGGTGACGGCATAGGTCTCGAACAGGTCGGCGGCCATGCCGGCGCAGTCGCCGACATTGTCGCCGACATTGTCGGCGATCACCGCTGGGTTGCGCGGATCATCCTCGGGAATGCCGGCTTCGACCTTGCCGACGAGGTCGGCGCCGACGTCGGCGCCCTTGGTGAAGATGCCGCCGCCGAGGCGGGCGAAGATCGAGATCAGCGAGGCGCCGAACGACAGGGCGACCAGCGACTCCAGCAGGTCGCGCTCGTCGACGCCGGCGACGCGCAGGATGCCGTAATAGGTGGCCACGCCGAACAGACCGAGCCCCACTACCAGCATGCCGGTGATGGCCCCCGAACGGAAGGCGACGTCGAGGGCCGGCTGCAGACCGCCCGAGCGCGCCGCCTCGGCGGTGCGGACATTGGCGCGTACCGACACGTTCATGCCGATGTAGCCCGCAACACCGGACAACACGGCGCCGATGATGAAGCCGAAGGCCGTCTTGAAGCCCAGCGTGGCGCCCAGCAGGATGCACACGCCGATGCCGACGATGGCGATTGTCTTGTATTGACGATTGAGATAGGCTGCCGCCCCTTCCTGGATGGCGCCGGCAATCTCTTGCATGCGCTCGGTCCCGGCCGAGGTGCGCATCACCTGCTGGTAGGCATAATAGGACCAGACGAGCGCCGCCACGACGCCGCCCGCGATAATCAGTGCGTATAGCATCTCTCTTTGCTTCCCCTCCGTGAGTGCTCCGCAGCCCCGGGCTGTGGGACGCCCGCACGTCGCTCGTCGGCCAGCGGCAATCAACGGTGCCAGAACAGTGGAGGCAACGCAACCGAGTCGGTAGACGCGCCGCATCCGCCAAGTACCCGGAATATATGACTTTTGTCGAGGTGGGGAGGCGCTTCAGCGCGCGAACAGGTGGCGAACTTCGACCGCGCGCACGGCGGTGCCCGCCACCCGATGGGCCACCGACAAGAGGTGCGCCGCCACCTGCTCGACCTCAGGAAGCTCGCTCTCCGCGGCATGGCGGGGCAAATAGTCGAGCAGGCTTTCGACGAAGGCGCTTTGCAGGCGAGGCAGGTACGCCTCCACCCGGTCTTGATGTTGGCGCTCGACCTTGAGCGTGAGGTTGAGCAGCAAACGGCTTCGCACGCTATCGCCGGCAAACAGCGGCACGCCGAAGGTTTCCATGGCGATCGCGGCCAGGTCCGGGGGCGCCGGGGCAGCCGCTTCGGTCTCGCGCGGCAGCAGATGCGCCAGCGGCCCGATACCGGCGAGGCTGAGCCCGCCGGCAGCGAGCCCGATCAGCACCACGACGCCGAGAACCAGCTTGATCAAGGCGCACCTCGGAAATGGCGGTAGCCGCCATCCGGCAGCGCCATCAATTGCCCCGCCGAATCGACCACCTGCACGCCTTTGCCGTCGACGATCCGGCCGATGCGCGTCACCGGCACCTCGTCGCCGAGCGCGGCGATACCGGCAGCGGCCGAGGGCGGTGCCGCGAACAGCAATTCGTAGTCATCGCCACCGCAGAGCAGCCTGATCAGGAGCGACGGCTCGGCATCGACGGCGGCGCGGCCGGCGGCCGACAGCGGTACGCGCGCCGCCTCCACCACCGCTCCCACGCCCGAGGCGGTGCAGATGTGGCCGAGATCGCCGCACAAGCCGTCCGAGACGTCCAAGGCGGCGCTTGCCAGTCCGGCGAGCCGTTGCCCCAGCGCCAGACGCGGCTGCGGCAGGCGATAGCGATCGGCGGCGAACTCGGCCAGCGGTTCCGGTAGCCGCACCCTGCCCTGCAGCACCAACAGCCCCAACGCGCCGTCGCCGATGGTCCCCGACACCCAGACATCGTCGCCGATTTTCGCCCCGGAGCGGAGAAGCGCCCGCCCCGCCTCCACTTCGCCCAGCGCGGTCAGCGCAAAGGTGGGCAGCGCCGGCGTGGCCACGGTGTCGCCGCCGATCAGCGGCACGCCGAAGCTGCCGATGTCGGCGGCCAAGCCGGCGGCGAAGGCCTCCAGCCATTCCGCGGACGCCGATTGGGAAAAGGCGGCCGCCAGCAGCAGCGCCATCGGCCTCGCCCCCATGGCGGCAAGGTCGGACAGGTTCACCCGGATCAGCTTGCGCGCCACCAGCGCGGGCGGGTCGTCGGGCAGATAATGGACGCCGGCGACGATGGCGTCGCTGGTGATCACCAGCCGGTGGCCGGGGGCCACCTCGACCAGCGCGGCGTCGTCCTTGAGCCCCAAGGCCCCGGGGTAAGCCGCGGCCAGGGGGGCGAACAACCGCTCGATCAGTCCGAATTCATCGGGGGGCGGGGTCGTTGTCACGGCTCAAGTCTTCCGCGCGGAGGACGCGGGCGATGCGGTCGAGCACCGCGTTGACCAATCCCGGCTCGGGGCCGGAATAGAAAGCATGGGCAATGTCGACGAACTCCGAAATCGTCACTTTCGGCGGAATGTCGCTGCGCGACATCAGTTCGAAGGCGGCGGCGCGCAGGATGGCACGCAACACCGCCTCCAGGCGATCCGGGGTCCAGTCCTTGTTGAGGGCGCCGCCAATCAGGCGATCCAGGTCCTCATGACGCTCCAGGGCACCACGGACGACGGCGGTGAACAAGGCGCTGTCGGGCTCGACCAGCGCCATCTCGATCTCGCGCCCCTCGTCCTCGTCACCGATGGTGTGAGGCAAGGTGGCGGCGATGCCGTGCTGCAGGAAGTCGCGCAAGGCGGCGTCGGGCGTGACGTCGCCGAGCTCGATCTGATACAGCGCCTGAACGGCGGCCAGCCGGGCGGCGCTCTTGCGACGCATGGCTGGGGAAGGGGGGCGACGTTTTGTCATCATTCTCACGCGTGCGAAAACGCGCGCCTCATCTCGATCATGCGCAGACAGGCGCGGGCCGCCTGCCCGCCCATGTTCTTCTTCTCCGGCATGCTCCGGTCCAGGGCCTGCTTTTCGTTGTGCACGGTCAGGATGCCGTTGCCGACGGCCAGCAGCTTCTCAACCGCCAGATCCTGGACACCCCGGAAGGCTTCGCGGCAGACATGGTGGTAATGGTCTGTTTCGCCGCGGATGGCGCAGCCGAGGGTGATGTAGCCGTCGTAATGATGGTCCGTGTTCCCTGATTCCTGGGCGCGAAGGGCCATGGCGATGGCTGCCGGCACCTCGAGGATGCCCGGGACGGTGATCTTGCGGAAGTCGACGTCGTTCTTGGCCAACTCGGCAATGGCGCCTTGGAGAAGGCCATCGGCGATGTGGTCGTAGAAACGGGCCTCGACGATCAGAACGCGGGTCACGGCCACCTGTCCTCCTCCTTCATCTCGATCGACCGCGTCTCCACCACCTTGAGGCCATAGCCCTCGAGACCGATGATGGTCTTGGCCGTGTTGGACAGGACGATCATGTCATGGACGCCGAGATCCAGCAGGATCTGCGCGCCGATGCCGTAGTCGCGCAAGGCGGCCGCGGGCGGCTGCGAATCGAGACGGGCGCGCACGCGATCGCTCAACGAGGTCGGGCGCGGCTCGCGGATCAGCACGGCGACGCCGCAGCCATGCTCGGCAATCATGCGCATCGCTGCGTGCAGGGCGCCGCTGCGATCGGAATCCTGGTCGCCCAGCACGTCGTCGAGCACGTTCAGGGCGTGCATGCGCACCATCACCGGCGCCTCGCCGCTGATGTCTCCCTTCACCAAGACGATGTGCTCGGCATAGGTGACGGTGTTGACGTAGACGTGCATGCGCCAAGCGCCGCCATAAAGCGAGTTGAAGGTCGTATCGAGAGCGCGGCGGACGATCTTGTCGTGGCGACGCCGATAGGCGATCAGGTCGGCGATGGTGGCGATCTTCAGTCCGTGGAACTGGGCGAACTTGATGAGGTCGGGCAGCCGCGCCATGGTGCCGTCGTCGTTCATGATCTCGCAGATCACGCCCGAGGGGTTGAGCCCGGCCAGCCGGGCGACGTCGACAGCGGCCTCGGTGTGGCCGGCGCGGACCAGAACGCCGCCCTCGCGCGCCACCAGCGGAAATACATGCCCCGGCGTCACGATGTCGGCCTTGCCCTTGGCCGGGTCGATGGCCACGGCAATTGTGCGGGCGCGGTCCGAGGCCGAGATGCCGGTGGTCACGCCCTCGCGCGCCTCGATGCTGACGGTGAAGGCGGTGCTGTGGCGGTCGGCGTTGTCGCGCGCCATCAGCGGCAGGCCCAACTGCTCGACACGTTCGCCGGTCAGCGTCAGGCAGATCAGGCCGCGACCGTACCTGGCCATGAAATTGACGGCGTCCGGCGTCGCCATCTGCGCCGGGATGACCAGATCACCCTCGTTCTCGCGGTCCTCATCGTCGACGAGGATGAACATGCGGCCGTTGCGGGCCTCCTCGATGATTTCCTCGATCGAGGACAGGTATTGGCGATGCGGCACGGTCAGTCCTTCCCAAGCTGGCGCGCAACATAGCGTGCCAGCATGTCGATTTCCATATTCACCGGATCGCCGGCACGCCGTTCGCCGAAGATCGTTTCCTTCTGGGTGTGGGGAATGATGTTGACGCCGAAACGGGCGCCGTCGACCTCGTTGATCGTCAGCGACACGCCATCGAGGGCCACCGAACCCTTAGGGGCGATGAAGCGCGCCAGGCCTGCCGGCGCCTCGAAGGTATAGCGCAGCGAATCATTCTCGGGACGAATGTCGGTGATACGAGCAATGCCGTCGACATGGCCCGAAACGATGTGTCCGCCGAGTTCGTCGCCGAGCTTGAGGGCGCGCTCGAGATTGAGGGAGGTGCCTTCGCGCCAGGTGCGGGCGGTCGTCATCGACGACGTCTCTTCCGAGGCCTGCACGGCAAACCAGTCGGAGCCCGTCTCGATGACGGTCAGGCAGATGCCGTTGCAGGCGATCGACGCCCCGACGGCCACCGTCGTCATGTCGAAGCGCGTGGCGATGTCGAAGCGCACGTCACCGCTCCCCGAGACCCTGCGCACGCGGCCGATGTCGGTGATGATCCCGGTAAACATACTCCCTCCCCTCGGATCGTTTGCGTTCCGGCTCGACCGCCTCTCGTTCGTCATTGCCGGGCGTGACCCGGCAATCCATGGACCCCCGGGTCGAGCCCGGGGTGACGTGGAGAGGATGGCTTCCGCCATGCTCATAGCACGTCAGGCGCGCGCGTACATCTCCAGCACGTCCTCGCCGACGCTGTTGGCGGCCATACGCCGGAACTGCGGCGCCTGCGCCAACCGGTCGACACCAAAACCGACGGCGGCGGGGATGCCGTCGCCACCGATCAGCCGTGGCGCACGGAACCATGCCAGCCGATCGACGAGATCGCGGCGCAACAGGGCCGCGGCCAGGTGGGCGCCGCCCTCCACCAGAACACGGGTCAGCCCCCTCTGCCCCAGCGCCCGCAGGGCGGCGACGATGTCCGGGTAGCCGTCATCGTCGGTCTCGGCCATGATCAACCGTACGCCGCAATCGGCAAATGCCTGCCGACGTGCGGCATCGGCGCTGGCGAGACAGACGATCCAGGTCGGCACCTCGGGGGCGGTCACGACCAGCCTGCTGGTCAGCGGCAGCCGCAGCCGGCTGTCGAAGACGATGCGCACCGGCCGCCGATCGCCTAGCCCCGGCAGTCGGCACGTCAGCATCGGGTCGTCCGCCAGCGCCGTGCCGATGCCAATCATGATGGCGTCGTGGTCTGCACGCAGCCGGTGCGCGGCGGCGCGCGCCGCCTCGCCGGTGATCCATTGGCTCTCGCCGGTATGGGTGGCGATCCGCCCATCGAGGGTGGTGGCGGTCTTCAGCGTCAACAACGGCCTCCCGGCGCCGACACGCAGGAAGAAGCCGGCATTGATTTCCGCCGCTTCCTCGGCCCCCGGCCCGACCACGACCTCTATCCCGGCCTGCCGCAAGGCATCGATGCCCGCCCCGGACACCCGCGGATCCGGGTCCTCGACGGCAACGACGCAACGCACGATCCCGGCCGCCATCAGGGCTTCGGCGCAGGGCGGCGTCTTGCCGTGGTGGCTGCACGGCTCGAGCGTCACATAGGCGCAGGCGCCGCGCGCAGCCTCGCCGGCTCGCCGGATTGCCTCGGTTTCGGCATGCGGCCTGCCGCCCGACTGTGTCCAACCGCGTCCGACGACCCGGCCGTCCTTGACGATCACACAGCCGACCGCCGGATTTGGCCACGTCGCTCCCAGGCCCCGCCGCGCCAGCGACAGCGCCGCGCGCATGTGATCGAGATCGTCCTCGCGCGAGATCGTCACGATGCCAGCCCCCTCGTTGGCCGCCCGTCACCGTCATGGGCGGCAGAGCGCGGGCCATGACGCACCGGCACCTGGATCTTAGTTCGTCTCGGCGCCCAGCTTGCCGACAAATTCCTCGAAGTCCTTGGCCTCGCGAAAATCACGATAGACCGAGGCGAAGCGTACATAGGCGACCTGGTCGACATTGGCCAGCGCATCCATGACCAGCGCGCCGATGTGCTCGGTGGGAATTTCGCTCTCGCCCGAGCTTTCCAGCCGCCGATGGATGCCGTTGACGATGCGCTCGACCTGCTCATGCGGCACTGGCCGCTTGCGCACCGCCATGTCGATCGAGCGGGCAAGCTTGTCGCGATCGAAGGGGACGCGCTGGCCATCCTTCTTCACCACCATCAATTCGCGGATCTGCACCCGCTCGAAGGTCGTGAAGCGCTGGCCGCAGGCGGTGCAGAAGCGCCGCCGGCGGATCGCCGAATTGTCCTCGGTGGGACGCGAGTCCTTCACTTGGGTGTCTTCGTTGCCGCAAAACGGACAACGCATGCCCTTCTCCCCCCTGACTGACGCCCGACGTTAAAGCCCCGGATAGATGGGGAAGCGGCGGCAGAGATCGGCCACCGCTTCCCGCGCCTTCGCCTCGGCGGCGCCGTTGTTTTCGGGATTGGCCGCCAGTCCGTCGAGAACGTCGCCGATCAGGTTGCCGATCAGGCGGAACTCGTCGACACCGAAGCCGCGCGTCGTCGCCGCCGGCGAGCCCAGGCGAATGCCCGAGGTGACCATGGGCTTTTCCGGGTCGAAGGGGATACCGTTCTTGTTGCAGGTGATGCCGGCGTGCTCGAGGCTCTTCTCGGCGATGTTGCCGGTCAGTTTCTTGGGCCGCAGATCGACCAGAATCAGATGGGTGTCGGTACCGCCCGAAACGATGGCCAGGCCGCGCTCGACCAGGGTCTCGGCGAGAGCGCGGGCGTTTTCCTTGATCGCGGCGGCGTACTGCTTGAATTCGGGGCGCAGCGCTTCACCGAAGGCCACCGCCTTGGCAGCGATCACATGCATCAGCGGCCCGCCCTGGGTGCCCGGGAATACGGCGGAATTGAACTTCTTGCCCAGTTCGGGATCGTTGGACAGAATCATGCCGCCACGCGGCCCGCGCAGGGTCTTGTGGGTGGTGGTGGTGACGACATGGGCGTGCGGCAGCGGGCTGGGATGGACGCCGCCGGCGACCAAGCCGGCGAAATGCGCCATGTCGACCATGAGATAGGCGCCGACCTTGTCGGCGATCTCGCGGAAGCGCTTGAAGTCGATGATCCGCGGATAGGCCGAGCCGCCAGCGATGATCAGCTTCGGCTTGTTCTCGACCGCCAGGCGCTCGACCTCGTCGAAATCGATCAGATGGTCGTCCCGGCGAACGCCGTACTGCACCGCCTTGAACCACTTGCCCGACAGCGCTGGCGCGGCGCCATGGGTGAGATGGCCGCCCGCCGCCAGCGACATGCCCATGACCACGTCGCCGGGCTGGCACAGGGCGAACTGCACGGCGCTGTTGGCCTGGGCACCCGAATGCGGCTGGACGTTGGCGTATTCGCAGCCGAACAATTGCCGGGCACGGTCGATGGCCGCCTGTTCGGCAATGTCGACGAACTCACAGCCGCCATAATAGCGCTTGCCGGGATAGCCTTCGGCATACTTGTTGGTCAGCACCGTTCCTTGCGCCTCGAGCACCGCCCGCGAGACGATGTTCTCCGAAGCGATCATCTCGATCTGATCTTGCTGGCGACCGAGTTCCCGACGGACGGCGCCGAAAATGTCGGCGTCGCTCTCGGCAAGGGAGGCGGTAAAGAAGCCTGTGGCGACTGGCATGGTGCGGTTCTTCCGTGCGGTGATTACTGAGGGTCGCTGAGCTTGGCGACGCGACGGGCATGACGGCCACCCTCGAATTCCGTGTCGAGGAAGACGCCGAGACAGTCCTTGGCCACCTCGATACCGATGGTGCGCCCGCCCAGGCACAAGACATTGGCATCATTGTGCTGGCGCGCCATGCGCGCGGTGAAGGCATCGTGCACCAATGCGGCGCGTATTTCCGGGAAGCGGTTGGCGGCAATGGAGATGCCGATGCCGGTGCCACAGACCAATATTCCGGCCTCGGCGCGCCCTTCCCGCAACACCTTGGCGACCGCCGCGGCATAGTCGGGATAGTCGACCGAGGACGGCCCGTCGGTGCCGAGATCGACGACGGTGATGCCCCGCTCGATCAAGTCCTCCTTGAGCACCGTCTTCAGTTCATAGCCGCCGTGATCGGAGGCGATGGCAATGGTGTTCAGCGGCATGACCTGCAACATCGGATATGGGTGGACGATGGCGTCTCCTACCATATGTCGGGATCGATTGCCACCACACGGGCAGGCGTATCCCTGTGCGCGGTGGCGCCCGTCCGTCTCGCTCCGCCGGCGCCGGCAACCCTAAGCCGTGCAATAGCCGCCCGGGGGCTGATTTTCGCCAGAGGGTTTCATCCCTTTTACTGGAGTACATCGCCATCGCAAGCATTCATTACTCGCATCGATCTTGTCTGGAATTGACATAGAAATTGGATCATGCGTTATATGGCAAAAGGTTCATCAAGAATTCCTGGAATCACAATATGAATGAGATCATCGCCGAAAAGGTGTCGAGGGAAGACATCCTCCGCATGGCGGTGGACGTGATTGCCGCCTATGTGAGCAAGAATCCACTCCCGGCCGGCCAAATCCCCGATGTCATCCAGGCCGTCTACAATTCACTGAGCGGGCTCGAAAACGGCGCTCAGGAGGTCAAGATCGAGGCACCGAAGCCGGCGGTGTCGGTGCGCAAATCGGTGACGCCCGACTACATCGTCTGTCTTGAAGACGGCAAGAAGCTGAAGATGCTCAAGCGGCATCTGCGGACCACCTACAACATGACCCCGGATGACTACCGGGCCAAGTGGGGCTTGCCGGCCGACTATCCGATGGTGGCGCCAAATTACGCCGCGCAGCGTTCAGATTTCGCCAAGAAGATCGGCC
The DNA here is from genome assembly GCA_036675815.1 of Rhodospirillaceae bacterium. GTDB lineage: Bacteria > Pseudomonadota > Alphaproteobacteria > Rhodospirillales > Magnetospirillaceae > JAKFEE01. The sequence continues at coordinate 82,770 of JAKFEE010000022.1, read as the reverse complement.
TGGGCCGCAAGGCCAGCGAAGTCGAGACCGTACGCAAGAAGGCCCGCGCCAGATAAGGCGGGCGCCAGGCCCGAGCGCAGGCGGGGCGGCATCAGCGCTCCGCCTCGGCCTTGCGGCGGCGGTTGACATAGTCGAGCTTGCGGACGGCCGCGGCCTGCAGGGCGGCAATTCCGGCCGCCGGTGGGCCTATAACCGCGGCTTCGGTGTTGGTCACCGGATCGACGGCCGTCACCTTGAGGTAGGCACCGATCCGGACCATCTCGAACAGGATTTCGCCGCGTCTTACGGTCATCGGCCGTCGATCATCTGCATGATTCCCGAGAAGTCGAACTCGGCACGGCCGGCATTGCAGAACAGCGCGTACAGCGCTTCGGCGGTGGCGCCCAGGGGCGTCGCCGCCCCGGCACCGGCCGCCGCCTGCTGCGCCAGCTTCAAATCCTTGAGCATCATGGCCGCGGTGAAACCCGCCTTGTAGTCACGATTGGCTGGCGAGCTGGGCACCGGTCCCGGCACCGGACAATAGCTGGTCATCGACCACGACTGTCCCGACGACCTGGAACTGATGTCGAATAGTTTTTGCGCGTCGAGGCCCAGTTTACCGGCCAGCGCGAACGCCTCGCAAGTGCCGATCATGGCGATGCCCAGCATCATGTTGTTGCAGATCTTGGCTGCCTGACCGTTGCCGGAGGCGCCGGCATGGACGATGGTCTTGCCCATGGCCTGCAGGATCGGCTCGGCGCACTGGAAGGCCGCGTCGCTGCCGCCCACCATGAACGTCAGCGTGCCCGCCTCGGCGCCGCCGACCCCGCCCGATACGGGCGCATCGAGCATCTCCAGGCCGGCCTCGGCGGCGGCCCGGCCGACCAGCCGCGCGGTGTCCACGTCGATGGTCGACGAATCGATCAGCAGCGTCTGCGGCGCGGCAGCGGCCAGGATGCCGTCCGCCCCCATGTAGACCTCGCGCACATGCTGCCCTGCCGGTAGCATGGTGATGACCACCTCGGCATCGGACGCCGCGTCGGCGACGCTCGCCGCGGCCTGCGCCCCCGCCTGCTCCGCCGCCGTCACCGCGGCCGGCATCACGTCAAAGGCCTTTACCGCGTGCCCCGCCTTCAGCAGGTTGCGCATCATGGGGCCGCCCATGTTGCCGAGGCCGATGAAACCGATCCTGGCCATACGCTGTCCTCCGTTTTTCTAGTCGAAGCTGAGCTCGCGACCGTCAGCCGGCGGTTCGAACAAGGCGGCGATGTCGGCCTCGCGTACGTCGGGCAGGCGCGGCGGCCGCCAATGCGGGGCATTGTCCTTGTCGATGATGATCGCCCGCACCCCCTCGAAGAACTCGTGGCCGGCCATGAAACGCAACGCCAGGCGATATTCGAGACGCATCGCCTCGTCGAAGGTCAGCGCCCGCCCCAGGCGCATCTGCCGATGCGCAACCTTCAGCGCCGTCGGCGATTTGGCCAGGATCGCGCTGCGGGTGGCGACGGCCCAGTCGCCGCCCTCATCCTCCAGCGCCGCCAACACCTCCTCGACCGTGTCGCCGGCAAAACAGCGGTCGATGACCGGCCGCACCGCCGCCAGTGGCGCATCGCCGTCCGGATCCTCGGCATAGGCCTCGATCAACAGATCGACCGCGGCGCCCTCGCCGGCCCGGGTCAGCGCCTGTTCCAGTTCGGGCAGGCGTTCACTCGGCACATAATGGGTAGCAATGCCGGCATACAGGCAATCGGCCGCCCGCAGGCGCGCCCCGGCCAGCGCCAGATACATGCCGGTCTCGCCGTGCAGGCGCGGCAGGAAATAGGTTCCGCCGACGTCTGGGAACATGCCGATGCCGGTTTCGGGCATGGCAAACAGCGTGTTTTCGGTGGCGATCCGGTGCGAACCGTGCACCGAAATGCCGACGCCACCGCCCATGACGATGCCGTCGAGCAATGCCACATACGGTTTGGGATAGTGCTTTATCAGGTGGTTGAGACGGTACTCCTCCCAATAGAAGCGGGAAAAATGGTCGAGGTCATTGTCGCGCCGGGCCTCGAACAGGCTACGGATGTCGCCGCCGGCACAGAACGCCTTGCTGCCACTGGCGCGCACCACCGCCAGCTTCACGCCATCGTCCGCCGCCCAGCGCCTGAGCGTCGGGTCCATGACGCGGATCTGATCAAGCGTCAGCGCGTTCAGCGCCCGGGGCCGATTGAGCGTCATCCTGCCCATGGCGCCGGCGGTTTCGATCAGGATGTCGTCTCGCTCCACGTGTCAGTCCTTGAGCAGGTGGCGGGCTATGATCACCCGCATGATCTCGTTGGTGCCCTCGAGTATCTGATGCACCCGGAGATCCCTCAGCAGGCGCTCGATGGGATATTCGCGGATGTAGCCGTAGCCGCCCAGCAGTTGCAGGGCCTCGTTGCAGGCGTGGAAGCCCGCGTCGGTGGCGAGGCGTTTGGCCATGGCGCAGTACATGGTGGCATCGGCGGCCTTCTCGTCCAGTTGGCGCGCCGCTTTGTGCAACAGGAGGCGCGCCGCCTCCAGTTCGGTGGCCATGTCGGCCAGTTTGAACTGCAGTGCCTGGAACTCGGCCAGCTTCTTGCCGAACTGCTCGCGCACCAGTACATGCCGACGAGCCACGTCGAGCGCCGCGCGCGCCCCGCCCAGCGAGCAGGCGCCGATATTGAGGCGGCCGCCGTCGAGGCCCATCATGGCGATCTTGAAGCCGTCACCCTCCGCACCCAGCCGGTTGGCCACCGGCACCCGGCAGTCGTCGAAGAGGACCATCGCCGTCGGCTGGCTGTGCCAGCCCATCTTGTGCTCCTGCTTACCGAACGACAGGCCGGGGGTGCCGTTCTCGACGACCACGGTGGAAATCCCCTTGGGTCCTTCCCCGCCGGTGCGCACCATCACCACGTAGACATCGGAGCGACCGCCGCCGGAGATGAAGGCCTTGCTGCCGTTGAGCACATAGTGATCGCCGTCGCGTTCGGCCCGCGTCTTCAGGCTGGCCGCATCCGAGCCGGCTCCGGGTTCGGTCAGGCAGTAGCTGGCGAACAGGTCCATACTGGTCAGCCCCGGCAGCCAGCGGCGGCGCTGTTCGTCGCTGCCGAAGCGGTCGATCATCCACGAAGCCATGTTGTGGATGGAGATATAGGCGGCCGTCGACGGACAGGCGCCGGCCAGTTCCTCGAAAATGACGGCCGCATCGAGGCGACCCAGGCCCGAGCCGCCAACGTCATCGCCAACGTAGATGCCGGCAAACCCCAGCGCCGCCGCCTTGCGCAGCGCGTCGACGGGAAAGACGTGCTCGTCGTCCCAGGCAGCCGCGTACGGGGCCAGCTCGTTGGCGGCGAAGTCGCGCGCCACCTGCTGGAACGAGCGCTGCTCTTCGCTCAGCCCGAAATCCATCAGAGCCTCCGCCCTATCGGCACCATGATAGCGGCTTGCACCACGGCGGCAAGCCGCCGTTTGGCCGGGTGCCGTAGCATTCCCCTCGCGGCTCGACAGCGTCCCTCCACGAACTCCGAAACGGCCGCTAACCAACTGCGTCAGCTTGACTTTGGCCAAGTCGTATGGTTGCTTCGCACACGCGCGACCGCGGTAGGTCTTGGGCCGGCCCGCTCAGCCGCACCATATACAGTGCGCCACGAGGAGGCCCCTCGTCGGCCCCCTCACGCCAAGCCCAGGGGACCTCTGATGTCTGCAAAAAATCCCGAGACGATCGTCCTTCATGCCGGCTTCCGTGCCGATCCGTCCACCGCTTCGGTGGCGGTGCCGATCCACCAGACGACATCGTATCAGTTCCGCGACACCGATCACGCCGCCAAGCTGTTCTCGCTGAGCGAGTTCGGGAACATCTACACCCGAATCATGAATCCGACGCAGGACGTGCTCGAACAGCGCGTGGCGGCACTCGAAGGGGGCGTCGGCGCCCTGGCCACCGCCTCGGGCCAGGCGGCCAGCACCTTCTCGGTCCTCAACCTCGCCCAGGCCGGCGACAATTTCGTCACCTCGACCAATCTGTACGGCGGCACCTGGAACCTATTCGCCAATACCTTCAAACAGATGGGCATCGAGGCGCGCTTCGTCGATCCGTCCGACCCCGAGGATTTCCGCCGCGCCGCCGACTCGCGCACCCGCGCCTTCTATGCCGAGACCCTGCCCAATCCGAAGCTCGAGGTGTTCCCCATCGCCGAGGTCGCCAAGATTGGCGAGGACCTGGGCATCCCGCTGATCATGGACAACACCGCCGCCCCGGTGATCTGCCGGCCTTTCGATCACGGCGCCCACATCGTCGTCTACTCGACCACCAAATACATCGGCGGCCACGGCACCTCGATCGGCGGCATGATCGTCGATTCGGGTAAGTTCGATTGGGAACGGCACGCCGAACGCTTCCCGCTGCTCAACCAGCCCGATCCCAGCTATCACGGCGCCGTATGGACGCAAGCGGTGAAGCCGCTCGGCCCCATCGCCTACATCATCCGCGCCCGCGTGGTCTTGCAGCGCGACATCGGCGCCGCCATCAGCCCGTTCAACGCCTTCCAGCTCATCCAGGGCCTGGAGACGCTGCCGCTGCGCATGCGCGCCCATTGCGAGAACGCGCAGAAGGTGGCCGACTGGCTGAACCGCCATCCCAAGGTCGAGACGGTGATCTATCCCGGGGTGATGAGCGGCGAGCCCCGCCGTCGCGCCGATGCCGCTTTGCGCCGCGGCTACGGCGGCCTGCTCGGTTTCCTGCTCAAAGACGGCGCCGAGGCCGGCAAGCGCTTCATCGACAGGCTGCAGATGTTCTACCACGTTGCCAATATCGGTGATGCGCGCTCGCTGGCCATTCACCCGGCCAGCACCACCCACTCGCAGCTCGGCCCCGAGGACCAACTGGCCACCGGCGTGTCGCCGGGTTACGTGCGGTTGTCGGTCGGCATCGAACACATCGACGACATCCTCGCCGATCTCAGCCAGGCTTTGGAGGGCGCGTAAGCCGTGACAGGCATCGCCACGCCAGGGGCATTTCCGCGTACCCGCCTGCGGCGCAATCGTCGTGACCAATGGTCGCGGCGCCTGATGGCCGAGAACAAGCTTGGCGTCGACGACCTCATCTGGCCGGTGTTCGTCGTCGAGGGCTCCGGCGTCAGCGTCGAGGTGTCGTCGATGCCGGGGGTTTTCCGCCACTCGATCGATCGGCTGGTCGCCAAAGTCAGTCAAGCCGCCGATCTCGGGATTCCGGCGGTGGCACTCTTCCCCAGCGTCGACGCCGCGCTGCGGACGGAGGATGCTCGCGAGGCCTACAACGCCGACAACCTGATCTGCCGCACCGTCCGCGCCATCAAGCAGGCGCGGCCGGACATCGGCGTCATCTGCGACGTCGCCCTCGATCCCTACAGCACCAGCGGCCAGGATGGTCTGCTCATCGACGGCTATGTCGCCAATGACGAAACGGTCGCCGCGCTGTGTCGCCAGGCCGTGGTGCAGGCCGAGGCGGGCTGCGACGTCAACGCTCCGTCCGACATGATGGACGGCCGCATCGGCGCCATCCGCGACGCCCTGGACGAGGCCGGCCTGCAAAAGGTGCGGCTGATGTCCTATGCCGCCAAATACGCCTCGGCCTTCTACGGCCCGTTTCGCGACGCGGTCGGCTCCAAGGCGGCGCTCAAGGGCGACAAGAAGACCTATCAGATGGACCCGGCCAACGGCGACGAGGCCATTCACGAGGTGGCGCTCGATCTGGCCGAAGGCGCCGACATGGTGATGGTCAAGCCGGGCATGCCCTATCTCGACATCATCCGCCGCATCAAGGAGCATTTCGGCGTCCCCACCTTCGCCTATCAGGTCAGCGGCGAATACGCCATGCTGAAGGCCGCCGCCGCCAATGGCTGGCTCGACAATGACGCCGTCGTGCTGGAAAGCCTCCTGGCGTTCAAGCGCGCCGGCTGCGACGGCATTCTCACCTATGCCGCGGTCGAGGCGGCACGCCTCCTCGGGCGCTGATACCCGAGCGATCCGCTTAGCCATCGTCAAGGCGCGCTCGCACGTACTGCGCTATCAGCGATGGTGGAACCAAACTGACGGTGTGAACGATGGACAAGACTACGTGGAACCCCATCTTCTACGTCGCCTTCATACCGATCCTGCTGGGCGCGCTCTACATGGTGATCTGCGTCATCGGCGGCATCTGCAGCAAGGAAGCCCGGCAGGCGGCGGCCAAGCAGAAGGAGCTGCAGCGGCAGCAGCAGGCCGAGGTGGCCGACAAGGCCGAGGCACGCAAGCGGCCTCTGCGCACAGGCCCGAGCTTCCGCCGCGGGAAGAGGGCTGCGGAGCCTCATTACCTGACCTGAGGGGCTGTGATGCCACCAGATGGAGCGCGGACCTCCAGGTCCGCACGCGGAATGCGGAGCTGGAGCTCCGCGCTCCAGGGCTGACCGCCCCCAGGCGTCGCTGGCTGGGGACGGCGCTGCTCGCCCTGTCGCTCTGGACAGCACCGCTGGCCGCGCAGGAGCCTGCACCCGAACCGGCGACCGGCTCGACCGCCAAGGCGCCCGTTACGGCCGCGCACCACATGGTGGTCGCCGCCCACCCCCTGGCGGCCCAAGCGGGAGCCGAGATCCTCGAACGCGGCGGTAGCGCCGTCGATGCGGCGATCGCCGTACAGATGGTCCTCACCCTGGTGGAGCCGCAGTCTTCGGGCATCGGCGGCGGCGGCTTCATGCTGGTGTGGGATGCCGAGCGCCGACGCCTCGCCGGCTATGACGGCCGCGAGACCGCCCCCGCCGCGGCGCGGCCCGATCGTTTCCTGCAGGATGACGGTACGCCCCTGCCCTTCATGACGGCCGTCACCAGCGGCAAATCAATCGGCGTCCCGGGCATCCTAAGGATGCTCGCCCTCGCCCATGAGCGCCATGGCCGGCTGCCCTGGCCGCAACTGTTCGAGCCGGCGATCCGCCTCAGCGAGTCCGGCTTTGTCACCTCGCCGCGCCTACGGGCGCTGTTGCAGCAAGACCCTCATCTCAGCCGGCGCGAGCCGGCCCGGTCGACGTTCTATCGGGCCGATGGTCAGCCGAAGACCTATCTCGAGAACCCGGCGCTGGCGGCCACCCTGCGCGGCATCGCCGCGGGAGGCGCCGCCGCCTTTTACCACGGTTTGGCGCCGGCCATCGCCGAGGCCGTGGCCGCCGCCGGCGGCGACATGGCGACAAGCGACCTCGCCAATTATCGCGCCAAGGAGCGGGCGCCGCTGTGCGCCCCCTACCGCCAGTGGCGGGTCTGCGGCATGCCGCCCCCGACCGCCGGCGGCATCGCCGTTCTGCAGATGCTTGGCCTGGTCGAGCGCTTCGACCTCGGCGCCGTCGATGCCAAATCGGCGGAGATGGCGCATCTGCTGGCCGAAGCCGGCCGGCTGGCCTTCGCCGACCGCAATCGCTACGTTGCCGATCCGGACGCGGTTGCGGTGCCGACCACGGCCCTGCTGGACCGATCGTATCTCGACACCCGCAGCCTGTTGATCCGCCGCGAGCGCGCCATGGAGGACGCACTGCCCGGCGACCTGCGCGAGCGTCACGGCTGGGGTGATGACGCCACCCTCGGCCAGCCCTCGACCAGCCATGTCAGCATCGTCGATGCCGAGGGCAATGCCGTCGCGCTCACCAGCTCGGTGGAGAACGCCTTCGGCTCGCGCATCATGGTCGGCGGCTTCCTGCTCAATAACCAACTCACCGATTTTTCGTTCCGCCCCGAGGTCGACGGCCGTCCGGTCGCCAACGCCGTCGCTCCGGGCAAGCGGCCGCGCAGCAGCATGGCGCCGACCATGGTCTTCGATGCCGATGGCGGACTGCGGCTGATCACCGGCTCGGCCGGCGGCAGCCGCATCATCGGCTATGTCGCGCGCACCATCACCGGCGTGCTCGACAACGAGCTGTCGCCGCAGGATGCCGCCGCCCTGCCCCACGTCGTCAACCGCGACGGCGCCACTGAGATCGAGGACGGCCCTGGCGCGCCGCGGCTCCGACGCGCCTTGGAGGCCCTGGGCCACACTGTGGATCTGGCGCCGATGACCAGCGGCACCCACAGCATCGGTATGCGCGACCACCTGCTCGAAGGCGGCGCCGACCCGCGCCGCGAGGGCATCGCCGTCGGCCGCTGACCTATAGCCGCTCCAGCCAGGAGGCGACGACGCGCACCTGCTCGGGCGCCATCAGCGCCGGGGCATGGCCGCTGTCGGCGAAAGTGACCAGCTCGCACCCGGGTCCGCGCGTGCGCATCTCCTCGGCGGTCTCGGCCAGCAGCAGGTCCGAGCGGCCCCCGCGCAGCAGCAGCACCGGGCAGCGGATGGCATCCCACACCGGCCACAGGACAATGTCCTGCGCCGGCGTGGCGCGGACGGCCTCACCGATGCGTGGGTCGTAACGCAGGTGACAGGCTCCGGCGTTGTCCGGCCTCACCGATATCTCGGTCAGATGGCGCCACTGGTCATCCGACAGCGGCCCAAACCCCGCCAGGATTTCGCGCAGATGGGCCTCGGCTGCGGCCATGCTCGGGAATTCCATCTGAAGCCCGACGTAACCGCGTAGGCGCTCCAGCGCCTGCTGCGGCACGAAACCACCGATGTCGTTGAGGACAAGCCGCCGGATCGGGCTGTTGGGCAGGCTGGCCATGATCATGCCGATGATGCCGCCCATCGAGGTGCCTATCCAGTCGACGGCCTCGACGTCGAGCCGCGCCAGCAGCGCCGTCATCGTGCCCAAATAGACGGGAGTGTCATAATGCGCCGCGGCCGGCAGCCAATCGGAATCGCCCCGCCCTGGCATATCGGGGCAGATGACGCGCCAGCCGGCCGCGGCCAGCCGCTCGGCCAGCACATCGAAATCGCGCCCGTTGCGGGTAAGGCCGTGCACGCAAACGGCGACGCGCGACGCGTCCCGGGCGCCCCATTCCGTGTAAGAGACGCGGTGAAAGCCGCTCGGTGCCAGTCCCAGGACGCTGCGCCGCCGCATGTGATCTCCCTTGCCGGTCCGCTTCTGCAAAGCATCTGCCGCCCACCAACCGTTGGCCGGTGGCGCCGCCCCCCAAAGTACCTTACAAATTTGCCATTGCCACGCCCGTCCGCCGAGGCCTCGCCCGATGAACCGATCGCTGTTCGCCCTCGTCCAGACCCGTTATCCCGCCGACATGGAGCGCATCCTGCTGGAGGCCGAGGGCGGTCGCCGCTATTCCTGGCAGGACCTGGAAACCATCACCGCCCGCTACGCCGCCTTCCTCGACGGCCTGGGCCTGGTCAAGGGCGACCGCGTTGCCGTGCAGGTGGAGAAATCGCCCGAGGCGATGTTCCTCTATCTCGCCTGCCTGCGCGCCGGCCTGATCTTTTTGCCGATGAATACGGCCTACACCCGTGACGAGATCGACTATCTGACCGGCAACGCCGAGCCGGGATTGATCATCTGCCGCCCCGAGGCCGAGGCGGAGACCCGCGCCATCGCCGCCCAGCGCGGCGTTCGCCACGTGCTTACCCTGGACGGGCTTGGCAACGGCACCTTCGCCAATGGCGCCGCCCATGCGCCGCCATCCTTCCCGCCGGTGGCGTGCGCCGACGACGACGTCGCCTGCATCCTGTATACCTCCGGGACCACCGGTAAGCCGAAGGGCGCCATGCTCAGCCACCGCAATCTGGCGGCCAACGCCGTCGACCTGGTGGCGACCTGGGGCTTCCGCGCCGATGACGTGCTGCTGCACGCCCTGCCCATCTTCCATGCGCACGGCCTGTTCGTCGCCTGCAATGTCACCCTGCTGGCGACGGCGAAGATGATCTGGCTACCCAAATTCGATGCCGCTGCAGTGTTGCGGCACCTGCCGCACGCCACGGTGTTCATGGGAGTGCCGACCTTCTACACGCGCCTCCTGGCAACCCCCGAATTCACCACCGACACGGCCAAGGCCATGCGCCTGTTCATCTCGGGCTCGGCACCGTTGCTCGCGGAGACCCATCGCGCCTTTTCCGAGCGCACCGGGCTCGCCATTCTCGAGCGCTATGGCATGACGGAGACCGGGATGAACACCTCGAATCCGCTGATGGGCGAGCGCCGTGGCGGCACCGTCGGCTTCCCGCTGCCATCGACGGCGCTGCGCATCGCCGGCGAGGACGGCAGCGCGCTTGGCGCCGACGAGGTAGGCCTGATCCAGGTGAAAGGGGCCAATGTCTTCTCCGGGTATTGGCGCATGCCCGACAAGACGGCCGAAGACTTTACTTCCGATGGCTGGTTTCGCACCGGCGATGTCGGCAAGATCGATGAACGCGGCTATGTCCACATCGTCGGCCGCGCCAAGGACCTGATCATCACCGGCGGCTACAACGTCTATCCCAAGGAGGTGGAGGCGGTGATCGACGACTTGGCCGGCGTGGTCGAAAGTGCGGTCATCGGGGTGCCGCATCCCGATTTCGGCGAGGCGGTCACCGCGGTGGTCAAGCGCGACTGCGACGTCGGCGAAGAGGCGGTGATCGCCTGGTGCAAGGGCCGCATCGCCAACTACAAGGTACCGAAGCGCGTGTTCTTCATCGAGGAACTGCCGCGCAACACCATGGGCAAGGTGCAGAAGAACGTGCTGCGCGACATCTACGGGAACTAGGGGCATTCCCTCTCCCGCTTGCGCCTCTATTTCGTCACCCCCGCGAAAGCGGGGGTCCATGCGGGAGCGGAGGGTCGCGGTGCCGAAGGGGCGCGCCGGCTGAGCCATGGATTCCCGCTTTCGCGGGAATGACGTTGAAGAATTGGTGGAGGAACCCATGTCCAAGACCCTGACGCCAAACACCGATCCTTTCGCCCTCGCCACGGAGTTGTCGGGCCGTCACTTCATCGACGGCGATCTCGTCGCGGCCGTCTCGGGCAAGACATTCGACGTCGTCAACCCGGCGACTCGGCAGACGGTGGCCACCGCCGCCTTCGGCGAGGCCGCCGACGTCGACGCCGCGGTGGCGGCGGCCGAGCGTGCCCAGATCGAATGGGCAAAGCTGGCACCCCGCCAGCGCGGCAAACTGGTGCAGGAGGCAGGAAGGCTGCTGGCCGAGCATGTCGAGGAACTCGGCCGCCTGGTGGCGCTGGAAACGGGCAAAGCCCTGCGCACCGAGAGCCGCGTCGAGGCCTCGGTGCTGGCCGACATGTTCCTCTACTACGGTGGCCTCGGCTCCGAACTGAAGGGCGAGACCATCCCCTTCAATCCCGACATGCTGACGATGACGGTGCGCGAGCCGATCGGCGTGGTGGGGGCCATCATCCCGTGGAACGTGCCGCTGCTGCTGATGGCGCTGAAGATCGCGCCGGCGCTGGTCGCCGGTAACGCCGTGATCATCAAGTCGGCCGAGGAGGCGCCGCTGACGGCGCTGCGGGTGATCCAGCTCATCGGTCAGGTGCTGCCCCAGGGCGTGGTCAACATCCTGTCGGGCTTCGGCCCGGAATGCGGCGCACCACTGGTCGCCCACCCCAAGGTGGGCAAGATCACCTTCACCGGTTCGGTCGAGACCGGCAAGATCGTCTACAAGACCGCGGCCGACAAGCTGATCCCCGTCACCCTGGAACTCGGCGGCAAGAGCCCGATGATCGTCATGGGCGATGCCGACGTCGAGCGCGCCGTCGCCGGCGCCGTGATCGGCATGCGCTTCACCCGCCAGGGCCAGAGCTGCACCGCGTCGTCACGCATCTACGTGCACGACAGCATCCACGACGACTTCGTGAATCGGCTCAAAGACAAGGTGAACGCCATGAAAATGGGCGATCCCCTGGACGAGGCCACCGACATCGGCGCCATCATCTCGCCGCAGCAGTTCGACAAAGTGCGCGCGTACATCGCCATGGGCCGCGAGGCGGGCAAGGCCCACGACCTGTCGACGCTGCCCGAGGACCCGAAGCTGGCCCAGGGCCTGTTCGTCCGCCCGGTCGTCTTCACCGACATCCCCGAGGACAGCCGGCCGGCCCGCGAAGAGATCTTCGGCCCGGTTGCCTGCGTGTTCAAGTTCACCGACTACGAGGACGTCATTCGCCGCGCCAACGCCAGCGAGTACGGCCTCGCCGCCACCATCTGGACCCGCGACCTGCGCACGGCCTTGGACGCCACCAAGCGGCTGCAGGCCGGCTTCGTGCAGGTCAACCAGAACCTGGTGGTCCAGGCCATGTTGTCGTATGGCGGCGTCAAGAGCTCGGGTCTCGGCCGGGAAGCGTCGCTTGAGGCCATGCTCGAACATTTCACGGTGAAGAAAACCGTGATCATCAACATGGCCTGAGGCCCCATGCTGCGTCGGCTCGCGCTAATCTCGGTGATCGGGCTCGGCGCCGTCGTGCTCGGCGGCCTCGGCTACGTGCGCAGTTCGCTACCGCAAACCGACGGACACCTGCGCGCGCCCGGCCTCATCCGCCCGGTCACCATCACCCGCGACGACTGGGGCATTCCGCGTATCGTCGCCGAAAGCGAGGCCGACGCCTATTTCGCCCTGGGCTGGGTGCACGCCCAGGACCGCCTGTGGCAGATGGAGATGCAGCGTCGAACGGGGGCCGGACGTCTGGCCGAGGTCCTCGGCACGGATGCGGTCGAGACCGACAAGTTTCTGCGCACGCTCGGACTATACCGCCTGGCCGAGATCGCCATGCAAATGCTGCGGCCCGAGGTGAAGGCCGCGCTGCAAGCCTATGCCGCCGGCGTGAATTCCTGGATCGAGCATCACGAGGGGGCGCTGCCGCCCGAGTTCCTGCTTCTCGGCTATGCCCCCGAGCCGTGGCGACCGGCGGATTCGCTGGTGTGGGGCCGGCTCATGGGGCTGCAGCTCGCCGGCAACTGGCGCGAAGAACTGCTGCGCGCCCGCCTGCTGCAGCGAATGCCCGCCAAGAAGATGGAGCAACTATGGGCGCCCTATCCGCCCGGCGCGCCCTCGACCGTGGCGCTCGACGATGCCACGGCCAGCGCCATGTTGGCAGCCACGCCCGAGATCGTGCGGCCACGGCTGGCCTCGAATGCCTGGGTCCTGGCCGGCAGCCGCACCGAAAGCGGCAAGCCGCTGCTGGCCAACGACCCCCATCTCGGCTTCGAGGCGCCGGTCCTCTGGTATCTGGTGACGGTGACGGCGCCGGGACTGACCATGACCGGGGCGACGGTGCCCGGCGTGCCGTTTCATCTGCTCGGCCACAATGGCCGCATCGCCTGGGGCATCACCACCACCCACGGCGATCTGATGGACCTGTTCATCGAGAAGCCAGGACCGGAACCCGGCACCTATCTCACGCCGCAAGGCGCCCAGGCGTTTGACAGGCGCGAAGAGGTGATCGTGGTCAAGGACGCCGAACCGGTACGGATCACGGTGCGAGCCACGCGCCACGGCCCGGTGATATCGGACGTTCTGCCCGGTGGGAACCAATCGGACTGGCTGGCCTTAGCATCGGCCACGCTGGAGCCGGATGACCGCACAGCCCAGGCATTCTACCTGATGAATCGCGCGAACAATTGGCACCAATTCGTTGATGCGTTGGCCGATTTCCATTCGCCGCAACAGAACGTCATGTATGCCGACAGCGGCGGCGCCATCGGATTCTACGCGCCGGGCCGCGTGCCCATCCGCCGCACCGGGGATGGTTTGCTGCCGCGCCCGGGGTGGACCGGCGAATACGACTGGATCGGCTGGATCCCCTTCGCCGAACTGCCGCAGGCGGCCGACCCGCCAACGGGCCTGCTGGTCAATGCCAACAACCAGATCGTGCCGCGCTCATACCCTTATTTGATCGCCGCCCACTGGCCCGAACCCCACCGGGCCGAGCGCATCACCAGCGTGCTGACCGCACAAGCCAAGCATGATCTTGCCGACATGCAACGTTTGCAGCAGGACACGCTGTCGCCTGTCGCCTTACACTTCAAAGGTTTGCTAACGACACTTGAGATAAACGGCAAGCTTGCGCAAGCGGCGGCGGTGCGCCTGCGCGCATGGGACGGCCGCATCGACCGCCAGCGCCCCGAGCCGCTGATCGTCGAGGCCTGGTTGACTCGGCTGCAGCGGATGATCGTCGAGGACGACCTGGGCGAACTCGCCGGGTCCTTCGCCCTCCTCCGCCCGCTGTTCCTCGATCAGGTGCTTTCCGATGCCAGCGACTGGTGCGACGATGCCCGTACGGATGTCACCGAGGATTGCGCGACCACTGCGGCACGCGCCTTCACCGCCACCATCGACGACCTCGCCGCACGTCATGGGGCGGACATGAGCCGGTGGCAATGGGGCGAGCCTCATACAGCGGTTTTCGAACACCCGGTGTTCACGCATGTGCCGCTGCTCGACCGCATCGCCAACCTCACCATCGCCACGGACGGGGACGACTTCACCGTCAACCGCGGCACCTATGGCGGGCGCGGCGACGAGCGCTTCACCCATTTCCATGGCGCAGGGCTGCGCGCCGTCTATGACCTCGGCGATCTCGCCAACAGCCGTTTCATGCTCGCAACGGGCCAATCGGGCAACATCGCGTCGCCGCATTACGCGGACATGCTGGAACCCTGGCGCGATGGCGCCTATGTGCCGGTGACGCCGGTTGCCGGCAGCCGGACCCTTGTCCTGGAGCCGTCGCCATGATCATCAGCGTTGCCGACGTCCGTGCCGCCGCCGACAGGATCGCCGGGCACCTGACGCGCACTCCCTGCATCGCCGCGCCCGAACTGTCGACGGCCATCGGCGCCGACATCTATCTCAAGCTCGAAAACCTGCAGCGCACGGGATCGTTCAAGAGCCGCGGCGCGCTGGTCAAGCTGCTGTCGCTGGACGAAGCGCAGCGGCACGCCGGGGTCATCGCCATGTCGGCCGGCAACCATGCCCAAGGGGTCGCCCATCATGCCCGCCGGCTGGGCATCCCCGCCACCATCGTCATGCCGAAGGCGACCCCGTTCACCAAGGTCGAACGCACCCAGGCGCTCGGCGCGCGTGTCGTGCTGCACGGCCAGTCGCTGACCGAGGCCTCGGCCCATGCCCACGGGCTTGCCCAGCAGCACGGGTTGACCTTCGTTCACCCTTACGACGACCCCGAGATCATCGCCGGGCAAGGCACGGTGGCGCTGGAGATGCTGGCCGACCAGCCTGACCTCGATTGCCTGGTGGTGCCCGTCGGCGGCGGCGGCCTGATCGCCGGGGTGGCCATCGCCGCCAAGGCGCTGAAACCCGACATCGAGGTCATCGGCGTCGAGGCCGAACTCTATCCGTCAATGCTGCTGGCTTTGCGGGGTCAGGCGCCGAGGATCGCCGGCGCCACTCTCGCCGAAGGCATCGCGGTGAAGACGCCCGGCACGCTGACGCTACCGATCGTGCGCGATCACGTTTCCGACATCCTGCTGGTCGCCGAATCGGCCATCGAGAAGGCGGTGCAGTGGCTCCTCGAGGTGCAGAAGGTGCTGGTCGAGGGAGCTGGCGCGGCGCCATTGGCGGCGTTGCAGGCCGATCGCGCGCGCTTCGCCGGCCGACGTGTCGGCTTGGTCATCTCGGGCGGCAATATCGATTCGCGGCTGGTGGCCTCGATCCTGATGCGCGGCCTGATTCGGGCCGGC
Source organism: Rhodospirillaceae bacterium (assembly GCA_036675815.1). Lineage (GTDB taxonomy): Bacteria > Pseudomonadota > Alphaproteobacteria > Rhodospirillales > Magnetospirillaceae > JAKFEE01. The sequence goes on along the minus strand of JAKFEE010000022.1, from coordinate 67,233 downwards.
CGCATGGCCAGGCTGCGCATCGAGCTGTCCGATGCGCCCGGCGCCTTGGCCAAGGTCGCCGGCCTCATCGGCGACACCGGCGGCAACATCATCGAGATCCACCATCAGCGCCTGTTCAGCGACATTCCGGTGAAATTCGCCGAAATCGACGTGCTGGTCGAAACCACCGGCGCCACTCACCTGGCCCTGCTCATCGAACGCCTGCGGGCCGCGGGCTTCGCCACCCGCCAACTCGGCAGTTCGGCCGAGGGCGACTAGCGGCTAGCACAGCCTGGCGTAGTTGCCGCGCCAATACACCAGCGGGGCTCCCTCGCTGCATTCCAGCCGTTCGACCCGCCCCACGATGACGAAATGGTCGCCCTCTTCATGCGCCGCGACGGTGCGACATTCCAGCTGGGCCAACGCCCCAGGGATGATCGGTGCCCCGGTCGCCCAGGTCTCGCAATGCAGGCCGGCGAAACGACTCTGCTCGGAGCGGCTGGCGAAGCGGACGGAGACGTCGCGCTGATGCTCGCTGAGAACGTTCACGGCGAAAAAGCCATTCTCGACGAACGCCTTGACGTTGCTGTTCTTCTTGTCCAGGCAATAAAGGACGAGCGGCGGTTCGAGCGACACCGAGGTGAACGAGCTCACGGTAACCCCGGCGGCCTCGCCGCCCGGCGTGGCCGTCGTGATCACCGCGACGCCGGTGGGGAAGCACCCCAGCGCGTGGCGGAAGGTGCGCGAATCCACCGGCATTCCCAGACCATTAAGCTTGTCCATCGCCACTGTTTACAGGAAAGCGCCAGTGGGAGCAAACGTACCAGCGCGGGCGAATCGCCCGCATTGTCATGTCTCGGCGCTCCACCAAGAAGTCCCGTGTCAACGCCGCGCGTCTCACGCGTGCAGATATTGACTAGCGACAACCTACGCGAATTATAGCATTCTCTTGGTCAAAAGAGGTACGTCGAGCGCCACTGGGGTTAGTAAATGTTCTTCATCATTGGAACCGCCGTCGTCATCGTCAGCGTGGTCGGCGGCTACCTGGGGGGCGGCGGCCATCTGGCAGTTCTGTTCCAGCCTTTCGAACTACTGATCATTGCCGGTGCGGCGATCGGCAGTTACGTCGTCGGCAGTCCGAAGACGGTGCTTCAGGGCACGATCAGGAGCCTGCCCCTGCTGTTCCGCGGCTCGCGCCACAACAAGAAAAGCTATCTCGAGCTGCTCAGCCTGCTGTACTCGGTGTTCAAGCTGGCGAAGACCAAGGGCGACCTCGCCCTGGAGAGCCACGTCGAGCGGCCGGACGAGAGCAGCTTGTTCGCCAAGTTTCCCCGATTTTCGAGCGATCATCACACCCGCGACTTCCTGTGCGACTACCTGCGCCTGCTGACCCTGGGCACCAACAATGCCCATGAGCTGGAGACGGTGCTCGACCAGGAGATCGAGCAGCATCACGAGGAGCTGCACGCCGTCTCCGGCGCCATCATGACCATGGCCGACGCCATGCCGGCCCTCGGCATCGTCGCTGCGGTCCTAGGTGTCATCCACACCATGGGCTCGATTTCCGAGCCGCCGGAGGTGCTGGGCCATTTGATCGGCGCCGCACTGGTCGGCACCTTCCTCGGCGTCCTGCTGTCCTATGGCTTCGTCGCGCCGATCGGCCGCAATCTCGAAGCCGTGTTCAACGCCGAGACCAAGTATCTGCAGGCGATCAAAGCCGCCCTGCTCGCCCACATGCAGGGCTATGCCCCGCAGATCTCCATCGAGTTCGCCCGCAAGATCCTGCCGTCCGACATCCGGCCGAGCTTCGCCGAGGTCGAGGACACGGTCACCAATCTTCCGCCGGATTGACGGGCCGGGATGTAAGCGATGGCCGAGAACCCAATCATCATCAAGCGCGTCAGGAAACGCGGGCATGGCCATCACGGCGGCGCCTGGAAGGTTGCCTACGCCGATTTCGTGACCGCCATGATGGCGTTCTTCCTGCTGCTGTGGCTGCTCAACGCGGTCACCGAGGAACAGCTGGAAGGCATCGCCGACTATTTCGCCCCGACCATGGTGTCGAAGAGTTCCAGCGGGGCCGACGGCGCCCTCGGCGGCCAGGTCATCGACGAGGGGGCCATGACCTCGCGCACCAGCCCGCCATCGATCAGCAGCCGTCTGCCACCTTCCTCCATTTCGCGCGATGGCGAGGACCTGACCGAACCTCAGGAGGCAATGACCGAGGAGGAGTTCGAGCAGGCCATGGCCGAGCGCGAACAGCAGCAGTTCGAAAAGGCGGCGGAAGCGCTCAAGCAGGCGATGAATTCCATTCCCGAACTGGCCAAGCTCAAGGACAGCCTGCTGGTCGACCAGACGCCGGAAGGCCTGCGCATACAGCTCATCGACCAGGAGGGACTGTCGATGTTCCCGCTGGGCAGCGCCAACATGTTCGGGCACACCCGGGCGCTACTCGAACTGGTCAGTCGCATCGTCGTGCAGATGCCGCAACGCATTTCCATCTCTGGCCACACCGACTCGACGAAGTTCGCCAGCGATTCGAATTACGGCAACTGGGAACTCTCGGCCGATCGCGCCCTGGCCAGCCGGCGCGTTCTCCGGATGGCAGGAGTTCCCGATGAGCGGGTCGACCGCGTCGTCGGCAAGGCCGCCACCGATCCCCTGATCACCGACGAGCCGGCCGACGCGCGCAACCGGCGGATCAGCATCATCCTGCTGCGCGAAAACGACATCGGTATCGACAAGTCCGAGAGCATGCAGCAGCCTAAGGCCGAGTCATAGGCGCCGGCGGGGCGGCGCCCAAGGAGCCCGCGATGCCGACAATCCAGGCGCATTTCGATGCCATTCCCGATCCGATGATCGAGCCACAGGCCTACGAGGGCCTGGTAGGTCGCCGCGTCGTCGCCTATGGCATCGACGTGGTGATCATCGCCATCGCCGCCGGCATCCTGTGGCTGATCCTGGGCACGGCGACCCTTCTCAGCTTCGGGCTATTGGCGCCGTTGCAGGCGGTGGCGATGGTCCTGCTGCCCTTCGCCTACCACATCGTGCTGATTGCCGGGCCGCACTCCGCCACCTGGGGCATGCGGTTCATGGACGTCGAAGTGCGCAGCATCACCGACGGCCGCCGTCCGACCGTGCTCCAGGCGGTTCTGCAGGTGGTGATCTTCTATGCCTCCATCGCGCTGACCAGTTCCCTCATACTGCTTCTGGCATTTTTCAATCCGCGCCGGCGCACCCTACATGACTATGCGGCCGGCACCATCGTCCTCCGGCGCCCGGTCGCGGGCCGTTGAGGATTGCTGGTGACATTGGCCGCGCCGCACCATATGCAACAGCAGGGGTCGGTGAACCGCGGTAGCAAGAACACCGGGAGCCATGGATCACATTCCGTCGAGGCCGCACTTCTTTTTCACGACCGCACCGCTACCCTGCCCGTATCTGCCGGGCAGGCTGGAACGCAAGATCGTGACCGAACTGTCCGGTCCCGATGCCGAGGCGTTGCATGAGGCGCTGTCGCGGGCCGGCTTTCGCCGCAGCCACTCGATCGCCTACACGCCGGCTTGCCCCGGCTGCAATGCCTGCATCCCGGTGCGCATCGTCGTCGACGGCTTCGGCCCCGATCGCAGCTTCCGCCGTGTGGCGCGGGCCAACAAAGGCATGGTCGCCAGCGAGGTGGCGCCGCGGGCTACCGCCGAGCAGTACCGCCTTTTCTCGCGCTATCAGGATTCGCGCCATTCCGGCGGCGACATGGCCCTGATGGGTTTCTACGACTACCGTTCGATGGTCGAAGACAGCCCCATCGACACGTTCCTCGCCGAATTCCGCGATGGCGACGGGATGCTGCGCGCCGCCTGCCTGACCGACCGCATGACTGACGGCCTGTCGGCCGTGTACAGCTTCTACGACCCGGAGCAGCCCCATCAAAGCTATGGCACCTTCATCATCCTGTGGCTGATCGAGCGGGCGCGCGCGCTGGGCCTGCCCTACGTCTATCTCGGGTATTGGATCGCCGAAAGCCGCAAGATGGCGTACAAGGCGCGCTTCACGCCGCTCGAGGCGTTCGGCCCCGGGGGGTGGCGCCTCGTCGAAAATCCTTTGGAAAACAGGACCTTGTCTGGCTGTGCGGCAACCGGTGAGCTGTTGCGGTCGTCCAAATTCCCTCTATAATCCTCATGCGCATGCAACTTCGCCGAAATATCCAGTTTCGGCGCATGCGTGTGGCTGCAATTGCTGCCGCCACCCTTCAAGACATTCTCCAGGGGGAGGAATAATTCCGATGAAACGTCGCGAATTTCTGTCAGGCGCTGCAGTTGCGGGGGTCGCCACCGCGGCCTCCAGTTTTCCCAAACCGGCCATTGCGCAGAACGCACCGCAGATCCAGTGGCGCATGGCGTCCAGCTTCCCCAAGAGCCTCGACACCATCTACGGCGGTGGCGATGAGATCGCCAAACGCGTCGCCGAGGCCACCGACGGCAAGTTTCAGATCCGCGTCTTCGCCGGCGGCGAAATCGTCCCCGGCCTGCAGGTGCTCGATGCCGTCCAGAACGGTACCGTGCAGTGCGGCCACACGGTCGGCTACTATTACGTCGGCAAGGACCCCAGCTTCACCTTCGAGGCCTGCGTTCCCTTCGGCCTGAATGCGCGCCAGCAGAACGCCTGGCTGCACCATGGCGGCGGCCGAGAGCTGATCTGGGACTTCCTCAAGGACTACAACGTCATCTCCTTCGCCGCCGGCAACACCGGCGTGCAGATGGGCGGCTGGTTCCGCAAGGAGATCAACTCGGTGCAGGACCTGCAGGGCCTGAAGATGCGCATTGCCGGCCTCGCCGGCCAAATCGTGTCGAAGGTGGGCGTGGTGCCGCAGCAGATCGCCGGCGGCGACATCTATCCCGCGCTGGAGAAGGGCACCATCGACGCCGTCGAGTGGGTCGGCCCCTATGACGACGAAAAGCTGGGCTTCCAGAAGGTGGCGCCCTACTACTACTACCCCGGCTGGTGGGAAGGCGGCCCCAACGTGTCGCTGTACATCAACAAGGACGAATGGCAGAAACTGCCGAAGCACTACCAGTCGGTGCTGGAGAGCGCCTCGATGGCGGCGAACCTGTCGATGAACGCCAAATACGACGTACTCAACCCGCAGGCGCTGCGCAAGCTGGTGGCGGCGGGCGCGCAGTTGCGGCCGTTCTCGCGCGAGATCATGGACGTCTGCTACAAGGCGGCCTACGAGTTGTACGACGAGTTGGCCAGCAAGAACCCCAAGTTCAAGAAGCTCTACGAGCCGTGGAAAACATTCCGCGACGACGTGCAGCTGTGGTGGCGGGTCGGCGAGATCACCTTCGACAACTATGTCCTGGGCCAGGCGGCGCGCCGCTAGGCATCACCGGCCGCAACGAACCCCCGCCCCTCCGGCGGGGGTTTTCGTTTGGAGCGAGGCCCGCAGCCTACATGGCGTTGGCGACCTCGATACCGCCGCGCCAGATCATCGACAGGGCCACATAGGTGATGATGGCCAGGCCAAGGAAGCCGATCCACCGATGGCGCACCAGCGCCTTGGCAATGATACCGGCCGCGGCCCCCATCAGGGCTACCGACATGATCAGGCCGACGACCAGCACCCAGATATGCTCGCCGGCGGCGCCGGCCACCGCCAGCACGTTGTCCAGCGACATCGAAACGTCGGCCACCGCCACCTGAACGATGGCCTGGCGCACTGTCTTGCCGCCGGAGGGCACGGGCTGGCCGTCACCGCCCTCCAGTTCCTCCTCGACGACCTCGGCACCCTCGACCTCTTCCTTTTCTTCGCGGAGGTCGCGCCACATCTTCCAGCACACCCAGAGCAGCAGCAAGCCGCCGGCCAGGGTGAGGCCGACGATGGCGAGAAGCTGGGTGGTGACGAGGGCGAACAGGATGCGCAGGACCACCGCCGCGGCGATGCCGCCGATGATGACCTTGCGCCGCTTGTCCGCCGCGACCGCCGCCGCGGCCATGCCGACGACGATGGCATTGTCGCCGGCGAGCACCAGATCGATGAACAGCACCTGCAGGAGCGCCGCCAATTCGTTCGCCAGGGAAAAGTCAGCCACGTTGTCGCTCCGTTCCTTTGCAGTCCCCCGCCTCTAGCGGGGGTTCTAACGACGGTGAATGTTTTCCGTCAAGCCTACTTGAACACCGGCGGCGGCGGTGCGAAGGCACCGCTCGAGCCGCCTGGCGCCCCGATCGGCGGCGGCGCGCCAAAGGGATCGGTGCCGCCGGGAGTATAGGGCATGGGTGGCAACTCGATCTTGATGTCGGCCGGATCAATCGTGGATTCGTGAAGTGAGCCGGTCACCATCTGCGGGAACGCAATGACCAGGCCCACCATGATGACCTGGATGAGGACGAAGGGCACGGCACCCCAATAAATCTGCCCGGTGGTGATCTTGGCGATGCGTTTGCCGGTGAACTTGTCGATGTAATCGGCACCCGGGGCGACGCTGCGCAGGTAGAACAGGGCAAAGCCGAACGGTGGATGCATGAACGATGTCTGCATGTTGACGCCCAGCAGCACGCCGAACCAGATCAGGTCGATCCCCAGCTTCTCCGCGACCGGCCCAAGCAGCGGCACGATGATGAAAGCCAACTCGAAGAAGTCGAGGAAGAAGGCGAGAAAAAAGACCATCAGGTTGACGACGATCAGGAAGCCGATGACGCCGCCGGGCAGGCCGGTCAGCAGGTGCTCGACCCACAGGTCGCCGTTGACGCCGCGGAACACCAAGCCGAAAACCGTCGAGCCGACAAGGATGAACATCACGAACGACGATAGCTTCGCCGTGCTATCCATCGCCTGCTTCAGCAGCGACAGGTCGAGGCGCCGATTGACAATGGCTAGAAGCAGCGCGCCGGCGGCCCCCATGGCGCCGCCTTCGGTCGGCGTGGCGATGCCGAGGAAAATGGTGCCGAGCACCAGAAAGATCAGCACCAGCGGCGGCACCAGGGAAAAGGCGACGCGGTACAGCAGCTTGAGGCCGCGCAGGGTGCGCGCCTCGGGCGGCAAGGCCGGCACCGCTGATGGCCGCACGATGCTGACCAGAAAGATGTAGCCCGCGTAGAGGCTGGTCAGCACCAAGCCGGGGATCAGCGCGCCCTCATACATGTCGCCCACCGAGCGACCGAGTTGGTCGGCCATGACGATCAGCACCAAGGACGGCGGAATGATCTGCGCCAGGGTGCCCGAGGCGGCGATGGCACCGGTGGCGATGCGCGGATCATAGCCGTAGCGCAGCATGATCGGCAGCGAGATCAGCCCCATCGAGATGACCGAGGCGGCGACGACGCCGGTAGTGGCAGCCAGCAAGGCACCGACGAAGATCACGGCGTAGGCCAGGCCACCGCGCAGCGGCCCAAACAATTGGCCGATGGTGTCCAGCAGATCCTCGGCCATGCCCGAGCGCTCGAGGATCAGGCCCATGAAGGTGAAGAACGGCACGGCGAGCAAGGTGTCGTTGGCCATGATGCCGAAGATGCGTTCGGGCAGGGCCTGGAACAGTGCCGGGGTCAGCAACCCCAGTTCGATGCCGATCAAGCCGAAGACGATGCCGTTGGCGGCGAGGGCAAACGCAACCGGATAGCCGAACAACAGGAAGAAGACCAGGGCGCCGAACATGATCGGCGCCATGTTGGCGATGAGAAACTCGACCATCAGAGCCCCTCCGCCTTCGCGATCGGCTTGGTTTCGCGGGGCGCGTGACCACCGCCCTGCGGGCCGAAATCGTCGATCGCCCCGGCCAGGAAGGCGATGCGCTTGATCAATTCGGAAAGGCCCTGGAGGGTGAGCAGCAGGAAACCGGCGGGGACGAGGACCTTGGCCGGCCAGCGCACGAGTCCGCCGGCATTGCTCGACATCTCGCCGGTGGCGAACGACAGCTTGAACATGGGCCAGGACAGCCACAGGATCATCACGGCCATCGGCATGAGGAACAGGACGATGCCGACGACATCGAGCCAAACCTGGGTGCGGCGTGAAAACCGGCCGGCGATGATGTCGATTCGGATATGCTCGTTCCGTAACAAAGTATAGCCGGAACACAACAGAAAGATCGCCGAAAACAGATACCACTGAACTTCAAGCCAGGCATTGGAACTCATGTTGAGCGTGTAACGCACCATGGCGTTGCCGGAGCTGATTACCACCGCCAACAGGACCAGCCAGTATACCGCCCGTCCGACTGCTTGATTTAGCCGGTCTATGCCGGCGCTTATCGTCAGCAATGCCTGCAAGGACATCTCCCCCGTTTAACGACCGCACGATCGGCGTCGCGGGTCGCGGATGCTCGCGTTTTTGTGTTGAGAAGGATCTACCTTAGATAGAAGGTCCTACTTCGGACATCCCCCCAATAGATCAGTTGTCATACCAGTTTACGGGGGTTCAGGCAAATCTGTTCGAGCGGGGGAAACCGGCCGGCGGCAGGCCGCCCTGACCGGCGCGACGACCGAGCCAGCGGCGCAGGTCCGTCTCGGCACGCTGTTTCTCCCCGAACGGCCAGGATAGGCCCTCGGCCAGGTTGAAGACCTTGATGTCTGACGTGCCGCCACCCTTGTAGCGCTGCAGGATGACGCCGCGCCCGCGCGACATGATCGGCAGCTCTTCGGCCATGAACACCAGCAGCTTGCGGTTCTGACCGATGATGGCGACCGCATCGCCATCCACCGGCACGCAGAAGAGCGCCTTCTCGCCATCCTCCAGATTGACCACCTGCTTGCCGGCACGGGTCTGCGCCAGCACCTCGGTTTCCTCCACGGCGAAGCCGCGCCCGGCGCTCGACGCCACCAAGAGCTTGTGCCCCGGTCGATGCACTAGCATGGCGGCGACCTCGGCGTCGTTCGGCATGTCCACCTGCAGCCGTAGCGGCTCGCCGTGCCCACGGCCGCGCGGCACCTTGTCGCCGGCCAGGGTATAGAAGCGACCATTGGTGGCGAACAGGAGGATTTTGTCGACGGTATTTGTCCGCAGCAAGAAACGCAGCGAGTCGCCCTCCTTGAAGGCGAAGTCCTCGCCCCCGGCGGCATGCCCCTTCACCGCACGTATCCAGCCCTTCTCCGACAGGACGATGGTGATGTCCTCACGCTCGACCAGGGCTTCGATCGGCACGACGACAGCGGTCGGCGCCTCGCCCAACTCGGTGCGCCGGGCGCCCAGCGCCGTATTCCCGCCGAAACGCTTGCCGATTTCGGCAATCTCGGCGGCGATGCGCTTCCAGCGCAGCTTTTCGCTGCCGAGCAACTCGATGAGCGCGCCCTTCTCCTTGGTCAGGGCATCGTGCTCACGCCGGATCTCCATCTCTTCCAGCTTGCGCAAGGCACGCAGGCGCATGTTCAGGATGGCCTCGGCCTGGTTGTCGGTCAGTTGGAAGCGCTGCATCAGGCTTGGTTTGGGGTGATCCTCCTCGCGAATGATGCGGATCACCTCATCGAGGTTGAGATATGCGATCAGGTAGCCGCCCAACACCTCGATGCGGTTCTCGATCTTGTCGAGGCGGTGACGGCTTCGCCGCTGCAGGACATCCTGGCGATGGTCGAGGAAGGCCTGGAGAACCTCTTTGAGGTTCATCACCCGCGGGGTGCCGTCGGCACCGAGGACGTTCATGTTCAGCGGCACGCGCACTTCGAGATCGGTCTGGCGGAACAACTGCTCCATCAGATGCTCGGCATCGATCGAACGGTTGCGCGGCTCGAGGATGATGCGCACCTCGGTGGTCGACTCGTCGCGTACATCGGCAAGCAGCGGCAGCTTTTTCTGCTCCAGCAGCTCGGCGACCTTCTCGATCAATTTCGATTTCTGGACCTGATAGGGAATCTCGGTGATGACCACCTGATACATGCCGTAGCTCAGGTCCTCGCGCCGCCAGCGGGCGCGCACGCGGAAGCTGCCGCGGCCATTGCGGTAGGCGTCGACGACTGCCGCGCGGTTTTCGACCAGTACGCCGCCGGTCGGGAAATCAGGCCCTGGCATGAGGTCGACCAGATCATCGACGCTGCACCCGGGATTGGCGATGAGGCGGCCGAGAGCGGTGCAGATTTCGCCGACATTGTGCGGCGGTATGCTGGTGGCCATGCCGACGGCGATGCCGGCGGCACCGTTCGCCAGCAGGTTGGGGAATGCCGCCGGCATCACCACCGGTTCGCTTTCCGTGCCATCGTAGTTGGGCCGGAAGTCGACCGCGTCCTCGTCCAGGCCCTCCATCAGCCGCTGGGCAATCTCGGTCAGGCGCGCCTCGGTGTAGCGCATCGCCGCGGCGTTATCGCCGTCGATGTTGCCGAAGTTCCCCTGTCCCTCGACCAGCGGATAGCGCACGGCAAAATCCTGGGCCAGGCGCACCATGGCGTCGTAGACCGCGACATCGCCGTGTGGGTGGTACTTACCGATCACGTCCCCGACGACGCGCGCGCACTTCTTGAAGCCCGCGGCGGGGTCGAGCTTGAGTTGCTGCATGGCATAGAGCAGCCGCCGATGCACGGGCTTCAGTCCGTCGCGCACATCGGGCAGCGAACGGGCCACGATGGTCGACATGGCATAGGCAAGGTAGCGTTCGCCCAAAGCATCGACGAGCGGCGTATCCTTGATTTCGCCGGCGGCGGTTTGAGTCATGCGGATCAGCCCCCTAACAGCACATCACGGCCGCAGCCGCTCGACAAGTCGTGTACGCACCGCCGGCAGCGCCAGGCCATGCGGTGCCAAAACATGGCGCTCGAGAAAATACCCGGTCAACGCCAAACCGGCAGCCACCGCCTGCCCGTCACCGCGGCCGCCCTGGACGAGGAAGGCCGGCAGCGCCAACAGCCGGTCGGCATAGGCGGCGCCGGCGGCGGCGCTCACCGCACGGCCGGACCGCGGCGACACCCAGACCAAACCCTCCGTCGCCCCTGTGATCGCGCAGCGCGACAGGTCGAGGCCGTAGCCCAACTCCGTCAGCAGCACCAGTTCCCAGCGCACATAGCTCGACGGCCAATCGACCGCCCCGAGATCGGCCAGCAGCGCCTCGAACGCCGTGAACACCGCCGGATGCGCCTCGCGTTCGGGCAGTGCCAGGTCGGTCAGCGCACAGGCGGCGGTGAGCGCCGCCAGGCGCGGCGCATCGTCCAAGACCGCCGCCGCATGGGCGCAGACGAGTTCGCAGCTCAAATAGCCGAGATGCTCGTCCAGCCGCGCGTGCCAGCGCGCGGCGACGCGGTTCCCCGCCAGCAAGACGCCGCGCATGGCCTTGCCGGTGGCGCCGCGCACCAGGCCGGCATGGCGGCCGTGGCTGCGCGTCAACAGATGCACCACCGCCGAACCCTCGCCGTGGCGGCGAAGAGAAAGAACGAAGGCGTCGTCGGCCCAGTCCATCAGGACCTGCCGCTACTCACCCCATTCCAAGCCCATTTCGCGGAAGCGTTCGCGATCGTCCAGCCAGTTCTCACGGACCTTGACGTAAAGGAACAGGTGGACGCGCCGCTCCAGCAGCTCTTCCAGTTCCTCACGCGCCGCGGCACCGATCCGCTTGACCTGCTGCCCGCCCTTACCGAGCACGATGGCCTTCTGGGTTTCGCGCTGAACGTAGATGACCTGGTCGATGCGCACGCTGCCGTCGTTGCGCTCCTCCCACGTCTCGGTTTCCACGGTGATCGCGTAGGGCAGTTCCTGGTGCAGCTGCCGGAACACCTTTTCCCGCGTGATCTCGGCAGAGAGCATGCGCTGTGGCATGTCCGACACCTGATCCTCGGGGAACATCCACGGCCCCTCGGGAACGGCATCGGCGAAATACCTGACCAGATCGGCAAGGCCGTCGCCGGTTTCGGCACTGATCATGAAGGTGCGCGTGAAGGGGAACGCCTCGTTCAGCGCCGCCGTCAGGCCCAACAGCTTGTCACGCTTGACCAGGTCGACCTTGTTCAGCGCGACGATGGCCTGGCGCTTCGCCTGGCTCAGCTTGTCGATGATGGCGCGGGTGTCGTCATCGAAGCCGCGCGCCGCATCGACCATGAGCAGGACGAGGTCGGCATCGGCGGCACCGCTCCACGCCGCGCTCACCATGGCCCGCTCCAACCGGCGTTTGGGTTGGAAGATGCCGGGCGTGTCGACGAAGATCAGTTGTGCCGCACCCACCATGGCAATTCCCAGAACCCGGGCGCGCGTCGTCTGCACCTTGGGCGAGACGATCGAGACCTTGGTGCCGACCAGGTGATTGACCAGGGTCGACTTGCCGGCGTTAGGGGCGCCGAGGACCGCGATGAAACCGCACCGCGGCGTGCCTGGCGAATCGCTCATTCCCGTACCCTTTTCAACATGGCGGCAGCGGCGGCTTGTTCGGCGGCGCGTTTCGAGCTGCCCTGCGCCGTCTCTGGCGCCAATCCTTCAATGCACACGGACACCGCGAATACGGGGTCGTGGGCGGGGCCGTCCATCGCCACCATCTCGTAGGACGGCAAGGGTTTGCCAAGGCCTTGTGCCCATTCCTGTAACGCGGTCTTGGCGTCCTTGGGCGGCGTCGTCGCCTCTTCCATCAGGCGGCGCCATTGGCCGCCGACGAAGGCCCGCGCCGGCTCGAGGCCACCATCGAGATAGAGCGCCCCGATCACCGCCTCGCAGCAGTCGGCGAGGATCGCCGGATTGGCCCGCCCGCCGGAATCATCCTCGGCTTTCGACAGCACCAGGTGGCGACCGAGTCCGATGCCTTCGGCCACGCGGGCCAATGTCTCACGCCTGACCAGCGCCGCCAGGCGTCGGGCCAGGGCGCCTTCCGCCTCGTCGGGGAATCGGCCGAGCAGCATCTCGGCAACGATCAGGCCCAGGACGCGATCGCCGAGGAATTCCAGCCGCTCATAGGAGCGCTTGGCACGCGCACCGCGACTGCTGACGCTGGAATGAATCAAGGCTTCGTCGAGAAGCTCGGGCCGGCGAAAGCTATGCCCCAGGATCTCGGCCAAACGGGCGACCTCACGCGCCATGCCAACGCCCTAGCTGACGCCGTCGAACAGGCGGCTCCAGCGGATGGCCAGGGGCCACCGCCACAGTTCCCATATGGCCGCGGTGCCATCGGTGGAGAAGAACAGGAACTCGGCACGGCCGACCAGGTTCTCGGCCGGGACATAGCCGACCATGTCCAGGAAGCGGCTGTCCTGCGAATTGTCGCGGTTGTCGCCCATCATGAAATAGTGTCCCGGCGGAACGACGTAGGTCGGCGTGTTGTCGGTCGGCCAATTGTCGCCTTCGGTCTCGAGGATGCGATGGCTGACACCGTTGGGCAGGGTTTCGCGGTATTGCGGTGCCCGCATGACGTTGCCGGAGGCATCGCGATTGACGAAGTCCTCGATACGCTCCCGCACCACCGGCTTGCCGTTGATGTGGAGCACCCCCTCCCGCACCTGGATGCGGTCGCCGGGCAGGCCGATGAGGCGCTTGATGTAGTCGGTCGAAGGGTCGCTGGGCAGCTTGAAGACGACGACGTCGCCCCGCTCGGGATCCTGGGCCAGGATGCGGCCCTCGAACAGATCGGGGCCGAACGGCATCGAATAGCGGCTGTAGCCGTAGGAATATTTCGACACGAACAGGTAATCGCCCACCAGCAGCGTCGGCAGCATCGAGCCCGACGGAATGTTGAAGGGCTCGAAGGCGACGGTTCGCAGGACGAGGGCGACGGAAACGGCATAGACGACCGTCTTGACCGTTTCCCACGCACCGCCGGAGTTCTTGCGTGTCATGGCGGCTGAGGCGTTCTTCTTGGGCAAGGGATTGAGAAAGCTCATTGCGCGCTGGGCGATGGAAGGGTCGGGCGATCAAGCCAGGGGCGAGCGCCCGTGTCAAGTCGGCGGATGAGCCGAGATGATGACCACCGCCTCGGCCATCGGGTATTCGTCGGTCATGGTCAGGTCGATGCGCGTCACCATGCCGGCCGGCGTCAATCCCTGCAACCGCTCGGCGGCCCCGCCGCTCAGCAGCAGCGTGGGCTGGCCCGACGGCAGATTGGCAACACGCATGTCGCGCCAGAAAGTGCCGTCGCGGAAGCCGGTGCCCAGCGCCTTGGCGCAGGCTTCCTTGGCGGCGAAGCGCTTGGCGTAGGTCGCGGCGCGCATCGCCTCGGAGGTCTGGCCGCGGCGTTCGGCGAGGCTGCGCTCGGTCTCGGTGAACACGCGCTGGACGAACCGCTCGCCGAAGCGCGCCAACGTCTTCTCGATGCGGCGGATGTCGATCAGATCCGAGCCGATACCGAGAATCATGTCAGACCGTCTGCCGCGCCCGCGCCTGATTCATGAGCACGCGCATGCGGCTGATGGCGCTGCTCAGGCCGACGAAAATGGCCTCGCCGATCAGGAAATGTCCAATGTTGAGCTCGACGATGGAGGCGATTGCGGCCACGGGCCCGACGGTGTCGTAGCCGAGGCCGTGCCCGGCATGACATTCCAGGCCGATGGCTTCGGCGTGGGCGGCCGCCCTCACGATGCGATCGAGTTCGCGCTCGCGGCGCCCGGGTCCGGCATCGCAATAGGCGCCCGTATGCAATTCGACTACCGGCGCACCGATCGCCCGAGCTGCGTCCAACTGCCGCGGATCAGGTTCGATGAACATCGAGACGCGGATTCCGGCCTCGACCATGGCGCCGACATAGCCGCGCAGCGCCTCGACATTGCCGGCGACGTCAAGGCCGCCCTCGGTGGTGCGTTCCTCGCGGCGTTCCGGCACGATGCAGGTGGCGTGGGGCACGTGCCGCAGCGCTATTTCCAGCATCTCGGGCGTCGCCGCCATCTCGAGATTGAGCGGCAGGTCGATTTCTTCTATCAGGCGCAGAATGTCATCGTCGGAGATGTGGCGCCGGTCCTCGCGCAGATGGGCGGTGATGCCGTCGGCACCCGCGTCGGCGGCCAGCCTGGCGGCGCGCACCGGGTCGGGAAGCCTGCCGCCGCGGGCGTTGCGGATGGTGGCGACATGATCGATATTGACGCCGAGGCGGAGATGCCGGGTCATCGTCTGGCTCCTTGCGGCCCCTGCCCCTTTTGGTCAGGAAAGGCATGAACTTGCGGCGGCGCGGTCGCACAGTCAACCCTGCGCCTTCCTCGCCCGCGGGCGCAGGCAGCCTAGTTGCGTGCCCGCTCGACCGAATTGATCGCCGGCGTGGCGCGCAGCGCCGCCATGATGTTGGTCAGGTGGCGCACATCCCGCACTTCCACGTCGATCATCATTTCGAAGAACTGGATCGTACGGTTGGTGATCTTGAGGTTACGGATGTTGCCGAGGTTCTTGGCGATCACCGTCGACAGATTGCCGAGTGATCCCGGCTCGTTGAGCACCACCAGGGTCAGGCGTCCGACATGAATTTCATGCTCGACGCCATCGTCCCAGGCCAGATCGAGCCAGCGCTCGGGATGTTCGACGAACTGCTCGAGCGTGTCGCAGTCGATGGTATGGATGGTCACGCCCTTGCCGCTCGCAATGATGCCGACGATGCGGTCCCCGGGCAGTGGATGGCAGCAGCCGGCGAAATGCATCGCCATTCCGGGAATCAGCCCTTTGATCGGAACAGCATGGCCCGAGCGCGGTTTCTGCTGGCGCGCCGTCTTGATGGGAACGACGTTGTCGGGCTTGGTGGCCTTCAGCTCCGGGTAGACGGCGGACACCACTTCGCGGCCGGTGTAGACCCCCTCGCCCACCGCCACGTACAGATCGTCGACCGACTGCGCCTTGAAGATCTTGAGGACGCCATCGAGTCCCTTTTCCGTGAGGTCGTACCCTTCCTGCCGGAAGGCGCGCTGGAGGATGCCGCGCCCCAGCTCGAGATACTGGGCGCGCTGCTGAGTGCGTACGAAGCGGCGGATGCGCGCGCGCGCCTTGCCGGTGACGACGAAGCGTTCCCAGGTCGGCGACGGCGTTTGCGCCTTCGAGGTGATGATCTCGACCTGGTCGCCGTTCTGCAACTGGCTGCGCAGCGGCATGATGCGACCATTGATCTTGGCGCCGACGCAGGTGTCGCCGACCACCGAGTGGACGGCGTAGGCAAAATCCACCGGGCAGGCGCCGCGCGGCAGCGCGATCAGATCGCCCTTCGGCGTGAAGCAGAACACCTGATCCTGGAACATCTCGAGCTTGGTGTGCTCGAGGAACTCCTCCGGCCCGGCGGCGTGCTCCAGGATGTCGAGCAGTTCGCGCAGCCAGCGGTATTGGCGGCCATCGGTGGATTTGCTGCCCTGCTTGTACTTCCAGTGGGCAGCGACGCCGATCTCGGAGATCTCGTGCATCTCCTGGGTACGGATCTGCACCTCGATGCGGTGCCGCTCGGGGCCGAACACGCCGGTGTGCAGCGAGCGATACCCGTTGGGCTTGGGCGTCGAGATGTAGTCCTTGAAACGGCCGGGAACCATCGGGTACTTGCTGTGAATCACGCCGAGGGCGCGGTAGCAGTCCTCGATCGACCTGGTGACGACGCGGAACGCCATGATGTCGGACAGTTGCTCGAAGGCGACGTTCTTGTGCTGCATCTTCTTCCAGATGCTGTAGACCGCCTTCTCGCGCCCGGACACCTGGCAGTCGACATCCGCCTCCTTCAGCGTCGCCCGCAACTGCTCGAGGATGCGCCCGATGAGGTCGCCGCCCTGCTCGCGCAGGAACTGTAGTCGGGCCAGCAGAGAGGCGCGGACCTCGGGATGCAATTCGCCGAAGGCCAAATCCTCGAGTTCGGCCTTGATCTCCTGCATACCGATGCGCTCGGCCAGCGGCGCATAGATCTCCATGGTTTCCAGGGCGATGCGCCGCCGTTTCTCGGGATCGGCAATGTAGTGCAGCGTCCGCATGTTATGGACGCGGTCGGCCAGCTTGACCAGCAGGACACGGATGTCCTCGGACATCGCCAGGAGCAACTTGCGAAAGTTCTCGGCCTGCTTGCTGGCATCGGACTGCAGCTCCAGCCGGGACAGCTTGGTGACGCCGTCGACGAGGCGACCGATCTCCGCCCCGAACAGCCGCTCGATGTCGGCCACGGTGGCGGGCGTGTCCTCGATGGTGTCATGGAGCAGCGCCGTGATGATCGAGGCGCCGTCGAGTTTGTACTTGGTGAGAATACCGGCGACTTCGATCGGGTGCGAAAAATACGGGTCGCCCGAGGCCCGCGTTTGCGAGCCGTGCATCTTCATGGCGAAGACATACGCGCGATTGATCGCGTCCTCATCCGCCGCCGGGTCATAACCCTTGACGAGTTCAACGAGCTCGAATTGTCGAATCATGCTGCGTCACCGCCCGGGCAAGGCGCGACAGTCACGCGGCACCTCCTGCACCGCGTGACAGCAACCTCGGCCATCGACTTCGGTCATTCCTCGTCCAGGTTGCCGAGGTCGTCCGCGGAAAAATCGAGTGTGGTCCCGTCGTCCTGCACCGAGAGGGAATCCTCGCCGATCTCCTCGTCGGCCAAGGCCTCTCCCGCTTCGGCGGTCAGGTCGAGGGCGATCGGTTCCATCTCCTCCTCCTCGGGCTCGTCGACCTCGACGTGCTTCTGGAGGCCCAGGACCAACGCGTTCTGCAGCGTCGGGATATCGACCGTCTCGTCGGCGATCTCACGCAGCGCAACGACCGGATTCTTGTCATTGTCGCGATCGACGGTGATCCTGCCGCCCGAGGAAATGTCCCGCGCGCGCTGGGCCGCCACCAGCACCAGTTCAAACCGGTTGGGGATTTTCAATACGCAATCTTCAACCGTCACGCGAGCCATTGTGCCACTCCAAAGCCTTTGACGAATCAATGAGATGGTAATCGTGCAGTATATATTGGCCACGGCTGGCCATGGCAAGGATTACGGCAGCGGTTGGGCGATTTGTGCCGAAGACAGCCGGGCGATCATCTCCGATACGTCAACCCCTGTGACAGGATGGCGCCATGTCGGCGCCACCTCGGCCAGCGGCAGCAGGACGAACGCCCGCTCGTGCAGCCGCGGATGCGGCAGGCACAGGCGCTCGCTGGAGAGGACGGCGTCGCCATGCGCCAACAGGTCGAGGTCGATGACGCGCGGGCCATTGCGTTCGCCGCGCGTGCGGCCCAGGGCGTCCTCGATGCCATTCAGCGCCGCAAGCAGCCGGAAGGGATCGTCGTCGCCGGCGACGCTGGCGACGCCGTTGATGTACCAGGGCTGATCCGAGGCCGGCACCGGCGCCGTCCGGTACCAGCGCGACCGCCGCAGGATGGCCATCCCCACCCCTTCCAGGGCCCGCAACGCCGCCTCGCACGCAGCCAATGGAGGCCCGAGCGGGCTGTCGAGATTGGCACCGATTCCGATGAGGCGCACCCTTGTTGCCGCTCCTTATTCCCTTGCGGCGCCTAGGGTCGCCGCTTACCTTCAACCCTGCGGGAGACAGCTTTCGGCCCCCGGCAATATTGACGGCAATCCGCGGGGCATCAACAATTCCTCAGGCGAGTCCATAGTATGGCAATGATATTTTACCCACAAGAACGCATCGGCCTTTTCATCGACGGGTCGAATCTTTATGCGGCGGCACGCGCCCTGGGTTTCGACATCGATTACAAGCGCCTTCTCGAGCTGTTTGCGGCCAAGGGCCGACTCATTCGCGCGTTTTACTATACCGCCTTGATCGAGGACCAGGAATATTCGCCAATACGCCCCTTGGTCGATTGGCTGGATTACAATGGCTACACCATGGTGACCAAGCCGACCAAGGAATTCACCGATGCGACCGGGCGGCGAAAAATAAAGGGCAACATGGACATCGAGTTGGCCATCGACGTCATGGAGATGGCCGCGCATCTCGACCATGTCGTCCTGTTCTCCGGTGACGGCGATTTCCGCCGCCTGGTCGAAGCCGTTCAGCGCAAGGGCGTCCGGGTGACGGTGGTGAGCACCGTTCGCTCACAGCCGTCAATGGTGGCCGATGAACTGCGTCGTCAGGCCGACAACTTCGTCGAACTGCTCGATCTCGAGCCGAGCATCGTCCGCAGTCCCAGCCACCGCGAGGACCGTTCGGGGCCGCCGGCGCCGCAAGGCGATTATGTCGCCTGAAACGACGACCCCGTGCCGGCCGATCGCCCCCGGCCCCGATTGCAGCCTTTGCCCGCGACTGGTGGCGTTCCGTGCCGACAATCGCCGGAGCCTTCCCGACGGCCACAATGCGCCGGTTCCGGCCTTCGGCGGCCTCGACGCCCGCTTGTTGATCGTGGGGCTGGCGCCGGGCCGCAACGGCGCCAACCGTACCGGTCGGCCGTTCACCGGCGATTGGGCCGGGGATTTGCTCTACGCGACCTTGTCGAAGTTCGGGCTGAGCGAGGGCCGCTATGACGAGCGGGCCGACGATGGCTTGGCGCTGCGCGGCGTGCGGATCACCAACGCCGTGCGTTGCGTGCCGCCGGAGAACAAGCCGACCGCGGCGGAAGCGGCGGCCTGCCGCGGCTTTCTGGCGGCGGAAATTACCGCGATGCCCGAACTGGACGTCATCCTGGCCCTCGGGGCGGTGGCGCATGATGCGGTGCTGACCGCGCTGGGGGTGCGGAAATCGACGGCGCGCTTCGCCCATGGCGCCATGCATGCCCTGCCCGGCGGATTGTTGCTCGCCGACAGCTATCACTGCTCACGCTACAACACCAACACCGGCCGCCTGACCGAGGCCATGTTCTATGACGTATTCGCCGGCATCACTGCCCGTTTGGGTTGTTGACCAGCATCAATGTTTCCGGTGTGTGGCGCGCCTATGGTCCCTGCCAGTCGGTGGGGAGGTCAGTCATGCGGATCGAGATCAGGCTTTGCTCCAGCTTGGCGCAGACCCACCCGGCCGGTGCCGCCTTCGCCCTGACGCTGCCGGCGCGCGCCACCCTCACCGAGGCACTGCGCCGCATGGGTCTGCGGGCCCATCGCCTCAACATCGTCCTGTGCAACGGCGAGTCGGCGATGAAGGCCGATGGCCAACTCGACGGCGCCCGCCCCTTGCGCGAAGGCGACCATCTGGTGGTGGCGTCCAATGATCCGGCGGCGCGCCGGGCGCCGGTGCTCGCCCGCCTCAATCCCGTTCGGCACCTGAACGCGCTGCTGAGCCCGCTCCTGCACGCCCGCTGAGCCGGAAGGCCGGGGCGCGCTGGCTTAGCCCTTCTCGCGCATCAGCCGCGCCTTCTGCCGCTTCCAGTCCTTCTCCTTTTCCGCCTCGCGGCGGTCGTGGGCCTTCTTGCCCTTGGCCAAGCCCAACTGGACCTTGGCGATGCCGCGGGCGTTGAAGTAGATCGACAGCGGCACGATGGTCATGCCCTCGCGGCCGATGGCGGCCAGCAGCTTGTCGCGCTCGCGGCGATGCACCAGCAGCTTGCGCGGGCGGCGCGTCTCGTGGGTGAAGAAGGTCTTCGACTGGTATTCGGGGATGTAGGCGTTGAACAGAATCAGCTCGCCGTCGCTCTGCCCGGCGAAGGCCTCGGTGATGTTGCCCCGGCCCGTGCGCAACGACTTCACCTCGGACCCGGCCAGTATGATGCCGGCCTCCAAGGTGTCGGTGATGATGTAGTCGTGCCGTGCCTTGCGGTTCTGCGCGACGATGTTGATGGTGGGCTCGCCGGCCATGGACCCTACAGAAGCCCCAGGCCCTGCATCGCCGTTCGCACCTTGGCCTTGCCGGCCTCGGCGATGTCGACCAGCGGCAGGCGGGTGGTCGCCTCGCAGCGCCCGAGCAGGCTGACCGCGTATTTCACCGGGCCGGGGCTGGTCTCGCAGAACATGGCGTCATGCAGCGGCATCAGTCTGTCGCGGATGGCGAAGGCGGTGGCGAGATCGCCCGTGCGCCATGCGGCGTGAAGGTCGGCGCACAGCTTCGGCGCGACGTTGGCCGTCACCGAGATGCAGCCGTGACCGCCCTGCGCCAGGAACGCCGTCACCGTGGCATCCTCACCGGAGAGCTGGCAGAAATCCGGGCCGACCGCCAGGCGCGTCTTGAGCGGGCGCACGAGGTCGGCGGTAGCGTCCTTGACCCCGACGATGCCGGGCAGCTTGGCCAGACGCGCCATGGTGTCCACCGACATGTCGACGATGCAGCGGCCGGGGATGTTGTAGATGACGATGGGCAGGCCGGCGACGTCATGAATCGCCTTGAAGTGCTGATAAAGCCCTTCCTGCGTCGGCTTGTTGTAATAAGGCGTCACCACGAGGGCGGCGGTGGCCCCCGCCTCCTTGGCATGGCGGGTCAGCGCGATGGCCTCGTCGGTCGAGTTGGAGCCGGTGCCGGCGATCACCGGCACCCGCCCGGCGGCGGCCTCGACGCACAGCGCCACCACCCGCATGTGCTCCTCATGCGACAACGTCGGCGATTCGCCGGTCGTGCCGCAGGGGACGACGGCGCTCGAACCCTCTTTGATCTGCCAATCGACGAAATCCTGGAAGGCTTTTTCGTCGACCCGGCCATCACGGAACGGCGTGATGAGGGCGGGTATGGACCCCTGGAACATTGCTCACTCCATCGAGCGCAAACGAAAGGAATGGCAAAGTAACCACTACCGGGCCGTCGGGCAAGCCGGCTGCAAAAGGCTCCATCGCTTGCCGGCTGCTTGCCGGCCATGTTGCCTACCCCTTACACTCTCAGGCCTCCGGCCGGACGCACACCGGGCGGCCGAGTACCATGATGTGAGGATCGTCGGTGAAGTCGATTGTCGTTGCCCTCGCCCTGGCCGTGGCCCTTGCAGCCCCGGCCGCATCCAGCCACGCCAACCTGCTCTCGCCTGCGGACGAGAAGCTGTACCGAGAAGCCTTCGCGCAGGCGGAACGAGAGGATTTCAGCGCGGCCAGGAACAAGGCGGCCGCCGCACAAGACCAGTCGCTTGCCAAGGTCCTTCACTGGATGGAGTTGACCGGTCCGGGCGCCGACGTCACCTTCGCCGAGATCACTGCCTTCATTCGCGGCAATCCCGATTGGCCACGGATGAGCACGCTACGGCGGCGGGCCGAGGAAGCCATCACCGTCGCCACACCGGCCGACGCCTTGCTGGCATGGTTCCCCACCCACTCACCGACCACCGCCGATGGCAAGACGGCCTACGGCGGCGCCCTTCTGACCCAGGGCGACCGTGAACGCGGCGTCGCCGTCCTGCGGGATGCGTGGGTAAACGAGAATTTCGGCGTGCTGCAGGAACGCCAGTTCCTCGCCCGCTACGGCGAGCACCTTCGTCAGGATGATCATGTCGCCCGCCTCGACCGTCTGCTGTGGGAGCGTCGCGACGAAGCGGCGCAGCGGATGATTCTCAAGGTGCCGATGGACCATCGGCTGCTGGCGCAGGCCCGCTTGGCCTTGTTCAAGGACGAGCCGGGCGTCGAGGCTGCGATCGACAAGGTGCCCCGGGCCCTGGCCGACAACCCGGGCCTGATATTTGAACGCGTGCGCTGGCGGCGGCAAAGGGATCTCGACGACTCGGCCATCGCCTTGCTCGCCAGCCCCGCGGCCGACAAGGTGCGCCCCGAGATGTGGTGGACCGAGCGCGCCATCCTGGCGCGTCGCGCCCTCCAGCGCGGCCACATCACCCAAGCTTACGACCTTGCCCGCCAGCACGGGCTCGAAGAGGACGGGCGGGCACTGGCCGACGCGGAATGGCTCGCCGGTTGGATTGCCCTGCGCTACCTGAACGACGAAGCCGCGGCCCTGCGTCACTTCAAGACGATGTTCGACGGCGTCGCCACCCCGATCAGCCGCGCCCGTGGCGCCTACTGGGCCGGCCGTGCCGCCGAGGCGATGAAGGATGCCAAGCGGGCCAAGGGCTGGTACGAAAATGCGGCCGGCCACGTCACCACCTACTATGGGCAGTTGGCTGCAGCCCGGCTGTCGAAGGACCATGAATGGCCGTTGCCGAGCGATCCGCTCGCCAGCGCCAAGGACATCGAGGCCTTCGAGAAGCACGAATTGACCCGCGTGGTGCGGATGCTGGGCGAGATTGGCGTTGCCGAAGCGATCGGCCCCTTCGTCATGCGTCTCAATGACATCGCCGAGACCCCCGGCCAGCGCGCCTTGGCGGCCAATCTTGCCACGTCGCAAGGCCGTCCCGATCTTGCCGTGAGCATTGCCCGACGCGCCGACCGCGAGGGCGTGACGCTGATCGCCTCGGGCTACCCGGTACCGTCGATCGAGATCCAGTCACCCGAAAAGGCTTTGGTGTTCGCGCTCATCCGCCAGGAATCGGGCTTCCACCAGCGTGCCATCAGTTCGGCCGGCGCACGCGGGCTGATGCAGTTGATGCCAGCCACGGCAAAGCAGGTCGCGCAAGGCCTGAATGTCGGCTATTCGCCCGAACAGTTGCACGATCCCGCCTACAATGTCCGGCTGGGCAGCGCCTATCTCGGAAAGGTCCTCGGCAGCTTCAACGGGTCCTACGTTCTGTCGCTCGCCGCCTACAACGCCGGGCCCAGCCGCGTCCGCGAATGGATCCGCGAGTATGGCGACCCGCGTAATCCCGAGGTCGATCCCATCGACTGGATCGAGAACATTCCTTTCAGCGAGACGCGCAACTATGTGCAACGCGTGCTGGAAAGCGTGCAAGTCTACCGTCGCCGGTTGGGTGCCACCGACTTCGCCCGCTCCCTCGATCGTGACCTGAGGCGCTGATGTCCCCCCGACCAGCCCGGCGGGCATGGTGACGCCGGCAGCCGAATTGAGGCGGCAGAGGTGCAAGCCGCCATGCAACCGCCTAAATGGCAAAGGCATGCGATCGCCGCGAGGCCCGGAATGACCAACGTGCCGGCGACCACCGACCGTCCCGTCCCCAGGGCGCTGCCGCTCTGGCACCCCGCCGCGCTGGCCGCCACCTGGTTCGGCGCTGGCCTTCTGCCATGGCTGCCGGGAACCTGGGGATCGCTGGCCGCCCTGCCCTTCGCCTGGGGTCTGCACGCCGCCGGCGGCCCGCTGGCCATTGCCGTCGCCGCACTCGTTGTCTTCCTTGTCGGCTGCTGGGTGTCGGAAGTCTATTGCGCCCGAGCCAGGCTCGACGACCCCGGCAGCATCGTCATCGATGAGGTGGTTGGCCAATGGGTGGTGCTGTTGGCGGTGCCGCCGGATATCGGTCTGTACCTGCTGGGTTTCGTGGTTTTCCGTGTTTTCGACATCTGGAAGCCGTGGCCGGTGCGCTGGGCCGACCGCTACGTCAAGGGCGGCCTCGGCGTCATGCTCGACGACCTGCTGGCCGCCGGCTATGGCGGTGCTTTGATGGCATCCGTGTTATGGGTGACCGGCCGATGAACCACCTCCCTGCCGATCTGGTGGCCCGTGCCGCCGCGGTCCTCGACAGGTGCGAGACGTGGGGCCTGACGCTGGCGACCGCCGAGTCATGCACCGGCGGCCTGATTGCCGCGTGCCTGACGGCGATTCCCGGCAGTTCCGCGGTGGTCGAGCGGGGCTTCGTCACCTACTCGAACCGCGCCAAAACCGAGTTGCTGGGCGTCGCCGAGGCTCTGCTCGCCACACACGGCGCGGTCAGCGAGCCGGTGGCGCGTGCGATGGCCGAGGGCGCGTTGGCGCGAGCCCCCGTCGATATCGCGGTCGCCGTCACCGGCATCGCCGGCCCAGGCGGCGGCACAGGAAAACCGGTGGGGCTGGTGCACGTGGCAGCCGTTCGCCGGGGCGGGGCGACGGTGCATCGGGTCGACACCTTCGCCGGTGACCGGGATGCGGTGCGCCACGCGGCAGCGGCGGCGGCGCTGGAGATGCTCGAACGGCTGGCGACAAGGTGACGTTCTCTGGAGCGCGGAGCTCCAGCTCCGCAATACACAAGCGGACCTGGAGGTCCGCGCTCCTCTACTGCGACAAATCAGCGCAAGTACGCGTCCGTGCTTGAACTCATCCTCCATTTTCGGTGAATTATACCTGCACGTCGACGAGTCGCTCGTTGAGCTCTTCCGGCGTGCCCTCCCTAGACTTGGGCCGCGGATTCCGCGGCCTTTCCTTTCGACGGCGCGGCGCGCCTTCACCCCAATATCTGTGCGACCTTTCTCAACTCGGCGACGAAACGTGCCAGTTCGCGGCGGCGATCCTCGGTCTCGGGTATGCGCAGCAACGCGGACGGGTGAATCGTGGCGATGACGTAGGGGGCGTGAGCCGATTGCACGAAGGCGCCACGCCGTTCGGTGACCTTGAACGACGAGCCCAGCAGCGCCTGCGCTGCCGTTGCCCCCAAGCACACCACCACCTCGGGCCGCACCGCGGCGATCTCGGCCTGCAGCCAAGGATGGCAGGCGCGAATCTCCTGGGCGTTGGGTTTGGCATGAAGGCGGCGCTTGCCGCGCGGCGCCCACTTGAAGTGCTTGACGGCATTGGTGACGTAGACGCGGCGGCGATCGATGCCGGCTTCGATCAAGGCCCGGTCGAGCAGCTTGCCCGCCGGACCGACAAACGGCCGCCCCGCCACGTCCTCGGCATCGCCCGGCTGTTCGCCGACGAACAGGGCTACGGCATCGTCAGGCCCTTCACCGAACACGGTCTGCGTGCCGGTCCTGTACAGGTCACACGCGGTACAGCCCTTGGCGGCCTCGGTCAGGCCGGCGAGGCTGCGATCTTCGGGCAGGAACCGGTTGGCGTCGTCGCGCTTGTTGGCCATGGACGACATATCGTCGCCCATGGCCGTTGCTGCCAGACGCCCGGCCGCCCGGAGCGCGGAGCTCCAGCTCCGCATTGCCCGTGCGGAGCTGGAGCTCCGCGCTCCGTCGGACGGCTAGTATGACCTCTCAGCGCCGCCGATCGAGTTGGCTGACGTCGCGCACGGCGCCGCGCGAGGCGCTGGTGGTCAGCGCCGCATACGCGCGCAGCGCCGCCGAGACCTGGCGGTCGCGCTTGGCCGGCTTCCATGCCTGCGCGCCCTTCGCCTCCATCGCGGCGCGCCGCTTGGCCAATTCCTCGTCGGTGACGCGAAGGTTGATGGTGCGGTTGGGGATGTCGATATCGATGACGTCGCCCGGCTCGACCAGGCCGATGGCGCCGCCTTCGGCCGCTTCCGGCGAGGCGTGGCCGATCGACAGGCCCGACGTGCCACCCGAAAAGCGCCCGTCGGTGATCAGGGCGCAGTCGGCGCCCAGGCCCTTGGCCTTGAGGTAGCTGGTGGGATAGAGCATCTCCTGCATGCCGGGGCCGCCCTTGGGGCCTTCGTAGCGCACCACCACCACGTCGCCCTTCTTCACCGCGCCGCCGAGGATCTTGGCCACCGCCTCGTCCTGGCTCTCGCACAACACCACCGGGCCGGAGAATTTGAGGATCGCGGCGTCTACGCCCGCCGTCTTCACGATGCAGCCTTCCTCGGCGATGTTGCCGAACAGCACGGCGAGGCCGCCGTCCTGGCTGTAGGCATGCGCCTTGTCGCGGATGCAGCCATTCTCGCGGTCGAGGTCGAGGCTGTCGTAGCGCTTGGCCTGCGAGAACGCCGTCGTCGTGCGCACGCCGCCGGGCGCGGCGCGGAAGAAGGTGGCGAGCTTTTCGTCGGTGTTGCGCTTGACGTCCCACTGGTCGAGCGCTTGGCCGAGAGTCGGTGCGTTCACGTTGTAGACGTCGCGGCGGAGGAGGCCCTGGCGATCGAGTTCGCCGAGGATGGCCATGATGCCGCCGGCGCGATGCACGTCCTCCATGTGGAAGTCCGGCGTCGACGGCGCCACCTTGCACAGATGCGGCACCTTGCGGCTGAGGCGGTCAATGTCGCTCATGGTGAAGTCGACCTCGCCCTCGGCGGCGGCGGCGAGCAGATGCAGCACCGTGTTGGTCGAGCCGCCCATGGCGATGTCGAGGATCATGGCGTTCTCGAACGCCTGGAACGTGGCGATATTGCGCGGCAGCACCGAGGCGTCGTCGCGCTCGTAGTGGCGGCGGCACAGATCGACGATGCGGCGCCCGGCCTCGAGAAACAGCTCCTTGCGATCGGCATGGGTTGCAAGCACCGTACCATTGCCGGGTAGCGCCAAGCCCAGGGCCTCGACCAGGCAGTTCATCGAGTTGGCGGTGAACATGCCCGAGCACGAGCCACAGGTGGGACAGGACGAGCGCTCGTACTCGGCGGCATCCTCGTCCGACACCGCCTCGTCGGCGGCCTTGATCATGGCGTCAATCAGATCGACCGTCTCGACCACGCCCGACGACAGCACCGCCTTACCCGCCTCCATCGGCCCGCCCGAGACGAAGATGGTGGGAATGTTGAGGCGCAACGACGCCATCAGCATGCCGGGAGTGATCTTGTCGCAGTTGGAGATGCACACCAGGGCGTCGGCGCAATGGGCATTGACCATGTATTCGACGGCATCGGCGATGATCTCGCGCGACGGCAGGCTGTAGAGCATGCCGGCATGGCCCATGGCGATGCCGTCGTCGACGGCGATGGTGTTGAACTCCTTGGCGACGCCGCCCGCCTTCTCGATCTCGCGCGCCACCATCTGCCCGAGGTCCTTGAGGTGGACGTGACCGGGCACGAACTGGGTGAAGGAATTGGCGATGGCGATGATCGGCTTGCCGAAATCCTCGTCCTTCATGCCGGTGGCGCGCCAGAGGCCGCGAGCGCCGGCCATATTGCGGCCATGGGTCGAGGTGCGGGAACGATAAGCGGGCATGGGCTTCTCTGATCAAGAGTCGAAGGAATTGCGGGGCACGGCACTATAGCCACAGCCCATCGCCTCGCGCCAGCGCATCGATCTCGTTACCGCAACACTTCGACGTCCGTGCTGCCGCAGCGGCTGCAGGCGAATTTCAGCTTTCGTATCGGCGCGTCGCGGCCGTACTCGACGATCAGCCGCCGTAGCTCGCGCCCGGCCGTATGGCCGCACGCACGACAGCGGACGGTCAGGGACGCCTCCTTGGCGGCAAGATCGCCAAGCGTCGTGGTGCCAAACAGAGGGATGCGGCGCTGTGACAACGAAGTCAGCAGCGGCGCCAGCGATTGACGGCCAGGCATGTGCTCTTGATCCAGAAGGGCCCAAACATGGCTGCCGACGGATGGGCATGCAGCGCCAGCCTTATATGGGCACACCCCGCCGACTCAGCACTGCATAGTACGGGTGGCCGCCATGCAGGGAGCGCAGTGCCGGTCAGGCGCGGATTTCGATGACCGTGCCGATGTCGACCGCACGCCAGATCTCGTCCATCTCGCGATTGGTGACGGCGATGCAGCCCTCGGTCCAGTCGTCCCTGCGATGGGCGCGGCCGATCCAGCCTCTCCCGTTGGGCAAACCATGGATCATGATCGCACCACCCGGCGAGACGCGCAGCGCCGCCGCCTGCGCACGATCGGCCTCGTTGGGGTAGGAGATGCGCAGCGAACGATAGAAGGCGCTGCGGCCATTGCGCAAATCGATGCGGTAGACACCTTCGGGGGTGCGGCCGTCACCCTCACGCAGCTTGTCGCCGATCGGATTGCGTCCGAGGGCGATCGCATAGGAAGCGATCATCACGCCCTCGCGCAGAAGTATCAGGCGCCGCTCACTCTTGTCGACGATGATGCGGTCGGCGTGTGCCGGTTCGCTCAACCCATGCGGCCGAGAGGCGCGGAGCGCGCTCGCCTGGGGGGCGGAGATGGCCTCGTACCGGCTGTTGGACGGGGCGGCGCAGCCGCTCAACGCCAGCGCGGCCGTCAGTGCCGCACCGATCACCACCCTCGCCAGCAGCGCCATTCATCTGCCCCTTTTTTGTCAGCCAGAGACAAATTTGGGGCAGGCGGTGCTAAGAAAGAGTTACTTCGAATATGGTAGCCGGCCGCGCGCCGCCCGTCGAGGCGCGACCTTCAACTCACCGGCATGGTGACGGGGGAGACCTGGGCGCGTGCGCTCGGCAAGTGGCGCAGGGGATCCATGGCCTGAGCCCCCTTTCGCAGCTCGAAATGCAGCTGCGGCGAGCGGGCGCTGCCAGTCGCGCCGGCCCTGGCGATGGTCTGGCCGCGTTTGACGACCGCACCGCGGCGCACCAGCAACTCCTCGTTATGGGCGTAGGCGGATATCCAGCCGTCGGCGTGCTTGATCAGCAGCAGATTGCCGAAGCCCCGCAGTTCATTGCCGGCATAGGCGACCACGCCGTCGGCCGCTGCCCTCACCGGAGCACCCTGGGGCAGCGCGATGTTGATGCCGTCGTTATGGCGCCCCTTCGCCAGCGGGCCGAAATGGGCAATGATCTTGCCCTTGGCCGGCCAAATAAAGCCATCGCCCAGCGGCGGCGGCTCGGGCAGCACGGCGGGCTGGGACGGGCGCGCCGGTGCGACGGTGGCGCTGGCCTGGATCGGCGTCGGGATGGCCGTTCTCTCTTCAACCGGCACCTTCGCCACCGGCCGGGCGGTTTCCTTGGCCGAGGCCACCACCGGTTTGGTCGGCCCCACTTCCTCCTTCTGCCGGGCGACGGCGCCGACCTGGAGGTCGGGCCCGGCACCGGCGCCGATCGGCAGGCGCAGCCGCTGACCGACGCGGATCACGTAGGGTGGGGAAAGATCGTTGGCCCGGGCCAAATCGCGCAGCGCCAGCCCGTAACGCCGCGCCACCGTCGAAACGGTATCGCCGCGCGTCACCAAATGTTCGCCGGCGACTGGCAGAAAGATGGTCTGGCCCGGATAAAGATGATAAGGCGGCCGCAGGCCATTGGCCTCGATCAGGCCGCGCGCCGAGACATTGAAGCGGCGCGACAGCTTGTAGACGGTGTCGCCTCGCATCGCGATCACCGCCTCGCCCTGAACCGACAGGTTCGGGCGCGTCGCCGGTGCACCCAATGACGCGGGATCGCAGCCAGCCAACGGGATCGCCAACAGCAATGATACGATCGACAGGCGAAGCGATGCGGCGGGCGGGCGACTCATATGGCCACTATAGCCGCCGACCCTCCCCGTCTCAACGCATCGCTACCCCTTTCGTTGTTCGTCGGGCAGGGCGCCGCCGATCAGCGGAACGAAACGCACCGGGAACAGGCGCTCGCTGGCGAAAACCTCGGCCGTCTTGCGAATCTTCACCACCCATTGCTCATCCGGCCGGCCCTTCTGTCCCACGGGCAGGACCATGATGCCGCCATCGGCCAACTGCTCGAGCAGGGGGATCGGCGCTTCCTCTGCCGCCGCGGCGGTGACCAGGATGCGATCGAACGGCGCCTGTTCGGGCCATCCTTTGGTCCCGTCACCGACGATCGCCGTGACGTTGTGGATGCCCAGGCGCTGGAAACGCGCCTCCGCCTCCCTGAGCAGGTTGCGGTGCCGCTCGATGGTATAGACGCGGCGACACAGCCGGGCCAGAACCGCCGCCTGATAGCCCGAACCGGTGCCGATTTCGAGCACCTTCATACGCTCGCCGAGGTCCAGGGCTTGCGTCATCATCGCCACGACGAACGGCTGACTGATGGTCTGGCCGGAGTGGATCGGCAGCGCCGTGTTCTCGTAGGCCTGGTCCTGGAATGTCGGCAGCACGAATTCCTCGCGCGGCAGACGCTCGATGGCCGAGAGCACGCGCGTGTCGACGATCCCCGCGCGCCGCAGGTCCATGATCAGGCGAATGCGGCGCGTTTCGATCCCGCTCATTCGAACATCGCTTTGAGCTGCGTCACGGTTTCACGGTGCGTGAGGTCGATGGACAGCGGCGTGATGGCGATGGCACCGCGATACACCGCTTCGAGGTCGGTGCCCTTCTCCGCCCTGTCCTCCAGCCGCTGGGCGGCAATCCACAGATAAGGATCGCCGCGCGGGTCGAGCCGCTCGGTCATCTGGTCGCCAAGCTTGCGCTTGCCCTGGCGCACCACCTCGATACCGCTGACCTCTTCGTGCGGGCAGTCGGGGAAGTTGACGTTGATCAGCACGTTGCGGCCCCATCCAATCGCGGCGGCGCGGCGAACGACCTCGGACGCATAGCGCTCGGCCGTCGACCAGTGCATCGGGTGATTGTGCTGCCCCTCCTGCGACAGGGCCATCGAGGGTATGCCGAGCAAGGTGCCCTCGATGGCCGCCGCCACCGTTCCCGAGTAGGTGACGTCATCGCCAAGGTTGGCACCGCGGTTGATGCCCGACAGCACGAGGTCCGGGCGCTTGTCCTTGAGGATGTGGCGGACGGCAATCAACACCGCATCGGTCGGCGTGCCGTCCACCGAAAACCGCCGCCGCGATACCTGTCGGACGCGCAGCGGCCGGCGGATGGTCAGCGAGTGGGCCGCGGCGCTCTGCTCGAACTCGGGCGCCACCACCCACACGTCCTTCGACAAGGCGCGGGCGATGCGCTCCAGCAACTTGATGCCGGGGGCGCCGATCCCGTCATCATTGGCAATGAGGATACGCGCCGACGCCAGATCGGTGATCGGTTTATGCATTCGCCCGAATGATGTCCAATCCGCCCATGTATGGCCGAAGGGCCGCGGGCACGACGACCGACCCATCGGCCTGCTGGTAATTCTCGATCACGGCGATCAGGGCACGGCCCACCGCCAGTCCCGAGCCGTTGAGGGTGTGCACGAAGCGCGTGCCCTTCTCGCCGCGCGGGCGAAAGCGCGCCTTCATCCGGCGAGCCTGAAACTCGCCACAATTCGAGCAACTGGAAATCTCGCGATAGGCGTCCTGCCCGGGCAGCCAAACCTCGATGTCATAAGTCTTCTGCGCCGAGAAGCCCATGTCGCCGCTGCACAGCACGACGACGCGATAGGGCAGGCCCAGGCGCTTCAGCACCTCCTCGGCGCAGCCGGTCATGCGCTCGTGCTCGGCCTCGGAGGCATCCGGATGGACGATGCTGACCAGTTCGACCTTGTGGAACTGATGCTGGCGGATCATGCCGCGCGTGTCCTTGCCGGCGGCGCCCGCCTCGGAACGGAAGCACGGCGTCAGCGCCGTCATGCGCAGCGGCAGGCGGTCCTCGTCCACGATCTCGTCCATGACCAGATTGGTCAGCGGCACTTCCGCCGTGGGGATCAGCCATTGACCCTGGACGGTGCGGAACAGGTCGTCGCCGAATTTCGGCAACTGGCCGGTGCCGAACAGCGCCTCGTCGCGGACCAAAAACGGCGGGTTGATCTCGGTGTAGCCGTGCTCGCCGGTCTGCACATCGAGCATGAACGACGCCAATGCGCGTTCCAGCCGCGCCAGCGCCCCCTTGAGCACGACGAAGCGCGCCCCCGACAGCTTGGCCGCCCGCTCGAAATCCATCAAGCCGAGGCCGGCACCGATGGCATCGTGCTCCTTCGGCTGGAAATCGAAGTTTGGCGGCTCGCCCACCCGTCGGATCTCGACATTGTCCCGCTCGTCCTGGCCGTCGGGAACGTCGGCGGCCGGCAGGTTGGGAATGGCCATCAGCAGTCCGTCCAGCTCGGCCGAGAGGTCGCGCTCCCCCTGCTCGACTTCGGCCATGCGCTCCTTGAGGCGGGCCACTTCCTCCATCAGCGGGGCAGCGTCACGGCCAGCCTTCTTGGCGGTGCCGATCTCGCGCGAGGCGTCGTTCCGCCGCGCCTGCAGCTCCTGCAACGTCGTCTGTGCCGCGCGCCGCCGCGCGTCGACGTCGACGACCCGCTGGCTCAGGGGTTCGAGCCCCCGCCTACGCAGGCCGGCGTCGAAGGCTTGGGGATTGTCGCGGATCCATTTGACGTCGAACATGCTGCCGCCGGCTCTTGCGTTGGGTCTGCGGGTTTATAGAACGGGATGAGTCCAGCGACAAGCCAGGGTCTCAGCCGTTGAAGTCGGTTTCCTCGACGCCGGCATAGGCGGCCGCTTCCGCTTCCTCGTCGTCCGCCTCCTCGCGTTTCTTCTCGACGAAGCGCGACGTCCAGATCGATAGCTCGTAAAGCAGGATCATCGGGATGGCGAGGCCGAGCTGGCTGATGACGTCGGGCGGCGTCAAGACGGCGGCGGCAATGAACACGCCAACGATGGCGTAGCGGCGCTTGGCGGCCAGCCCGGCGCTGGTCACCAGCCCCACCCGGGCCATCAGCGTCAGCAGTACCGGCAACTGGAACGCCAGGCCGAAGGCGAAGATGAGCGACATCACCAGCGACAGATACTCGCCGACCTTGGGCTGCAATTCGATCGGCAGGCCGATGCTGTCGGTGGCCATGGTCTCGAACGACAGGAAAAACTCCCACGCCGTCGGCATCACCAGGTAATAGACCAGGGCCGCCCCCATGAAGAACAGGATCGGGGTGGCCAGGAGGAACGGCAGGAACGCCTTTTTCTCGTGCTTGTATAGACCCGGCGCAATGAAGGCCCACAATTGGCCGGCGACGATCGGGAACGACACCATCAACGCGGCAAAGGCGGCCACCTTCATCTCGGTGAAGAAGGCCTCCAGCAGATGGGTGTAGATCATCTTGCGGTCGCCGCCCCTGGTGGCCAGGATGTCGGCCAAGGGCTGCACCAGAAAGCCATAAATCGGCTTGGCGAAATAGAAGCAGACGATGAACGCCAACACGAACGCCAGCGCCGACAGGAACAGCCGCCGCCGCAACTCGATCAGGTGCTCGAGCAGCGGCATCTTGTAGTCTTCGGGCGGTTTGGTTGCCGTCACGGCCGGGGTGCCTGTTGATCGGGAGTGGACGGCGTTTCCCGGGTGGGCCGGTCAGAGGCAGGCTCGTCAGGCGCGGCCGGCGAAGTGGCCGGCAAAGCTGCCGGCTTCGGCTTCACGTCGTCGAAATCGAACGCCTTCTTGGTCTCGCCGGTGGGGTCGATCAGATTGTCGACTTCGCGATCGACATTGATCCGCGAAACCTTTTCGATATCGCGGCGCACGTCATCGAGTTCGGCCTCGCGCACCATGTCGTCGAGATTGCGCTGAAACTCGCCGGCCAGCAGTCGCAGCTTTCGAGTCCAGATGCCGACTTGGCGGAGAACGCGCGGCAGCTCCTTCGGGCCAATCACGATCAGCGCGATGGCCGCGATGAGCGCCATCTCCGACCAGGCGATGTCGAACATGCGCGTGTCCCCAAGAGCCGCCGTCAGTGCTTGGCCGGCTCGTCCCTTTCGACCACCACGGTCTTCGCTGGCTCGGCCGTCTCCGACTTGATCGCCTTCGGCGCCTCGCCCTCGGCGTTGTCGTCTTCCTTAAGGCCGCTCTTGAACGCCTTCACCCCTTTGGCGAGATCGCCCATCAGGCGTGGAATCTTGCCGGCACCGAACAGGAGCAGGATGATGACCAGGACGATCACCCAGTGCCAGATGCTGCTGAAACCCATAGGAAATCTTCTCCAGAAAGCGCAACCGACTCGGCGGCTGGATCATCGCAGATGCGCGTGAGGCTGGCAACGGCCGCCGCCTTCCCCCTCTAATTTGTATCGCCCGCTGGGAAAACGAAGGCCTGGCTGGCGTCGAGTTCGACTTCGAGGATTTCGCCCTCGGAGGGCAGGAAGCGCCCCGGCATGCGGCTATGCAAGTGCAGGTGATCGCCCTGGGGATCCCCCACGCACAGGTGGATCAGGCTGGTACGCCCCAACAGGCGTGCGGCCGACACCTGGGCCGCGTAGACCGTTTCCTCGTCGCTGGGCGCCAGTCGCAGCGCCTCCGGCCGAATCAGCAATTCTGCCGGCGTGCCATCGGCGAGGCCTGGGGCGGCGATCCGCCCGAACGGGCTGTTCACGTAGCCGGCGCGCACCACGCAGGAAATGCGATTGACCTCGCCAAAGAAGCTGGCGACGAAGGCGTTGACCGGCTCGCAGTACAACTCCACCGGCCGCCCCAGTTGGACGATTCGGCCGTCTTGCATCAGCGCGATGCGATCGGCCATGAACATGGCCTCTTCGGGATCGTGAGTCACCATCAGCGTCGCCACACCGGACTTCTTGAGCACATGCAAGGTGTCGTCGCGAACCTGGTCGCGCAGGCGCGAATCGAGACCCGAGAACGGCTCGTCCAGCAGCATCAGCCGCGGCTTCGGCGCCAGCGCACGGGCCAGGGCCACCCGCTGCTGCTGGCCGCCCGAGAGCATGTGCGGATAGGCCATGGCATACTCCTGCATGCCGACCTGGGCCAGCACTTCGGCCACGCGCGCCGATTTGTGAGCCGCCGGCTGCCCCGTCAGGCCGAAGGCGACATTGTCGGCCACCGACAGATGCGGGAACAGCGCGTAATCCTGGAACAGCAGGCCGACCTGGCGGCGCTCGGGCGGCACGTGCACGCCAGGTCCGCTCACCACGACACCGTTCAGAATCACCCGGCCTTGGCGCGGATGTTCGAGCCCGGCGGCAATCCGCAAGGTGGTGCTCTTGCCGCAGCCGGACGGGCCGAGTAGGCACACGACCTCGCCCGGCGCAACCGCCAGCGAGACGCCATCGACGACCAGCCGGCCGTCGTAGTCATGGCCAATCTCCTCGAGCGCCAGCCCCCCATTGGCCTTGATCCTGCGCTCGATCACCATGATCTCCTCATTGTCCGGGCCGCGATCTGGCAATGGCGGCGCTCAGCAGAATGACCGGCACGATACCCGCGGCGACGATGGCCAAGGCCGCCGGTGCCGCTTCCCGCAACCGCTCGTCGGCGGCAAGGGTGAAGGCCTGCACGGCCAGCGTGTCGAAGTTGAACGGCCGCATGATCAGCGTCGCCGGCAACTCCTTCATCACATCCACGAACACCAGCAGCGCCGCGGTGAGAATGCTGCCACGCATCACCGGCACATGCACGCGCCACAACGTCGCCAGCGGCCCGTGCCCCAAGGTGCGCGCCGCCCCCTCCATGCCATGGGTGATCTTCGCCAGGCTGGCTTCGACCGTGTTCACCGACACCGCCAGGAAACGTACGACATAGGCATAGACGAGCGCGGCGATGGAGCCGGTCAGCAGCAATCCCGTCGAGATGCCGAGATGCTGGCGCATGGCGGCATCCACGGTGTTGTCGACCCACGCCAGCGGCACCAGGGCGCCAACGGCGATGACCGAGCCGGGGATCGCATAGCCGAGGCTGGCGACGCGGATGGCGGCGCCGGCCGGGCGCGACGGGCGCAAGCGATGGGCATAGGCCATCATCAGCGCCAGCGCCACCGCCAGAACCGCGGTCAACGAGGCCAGCAGCAGGCTGTTGCCGACCAGCGCGACGAAATGACCGTCCAGCGAGGCGGTCTGCACCGCCCAATTGGCCAGCACCGCCGCCGGCAGCGCAAAGCCCAGCACCACCGGCAGCAGGCAGCCAATTATTGCCAACAGAGCCGCGACTCCGCGCAGCCGCGGGCGCGGCAGGTGACGATAGCGGCTGGTGGTATGATGGAAGCGCGCGCGGCCGCGCGACCAGCGCTCCATCAGAACCAGGGCGAAAATGAACAGCATCAGCAGCGCCCCGAGCTGTGCCGCCACCGCCTGCTGCCCAAGCCCCAGCCAGGTGCGATAAATGCCGGTGGTGAAGGTATCGACGGCGAAATATTGGACCGTGCCGAAGTCGTTGAGCGTTTCCATCAGCGCCAGCGCCAGACCGCCGACGATCGCCGGCCGGGCGAGCGGCAGGGCGACTTTGTGGAAGCAGCGCCATGGGCCGGCACCCAGCGTACGCCCGGCCTCGAGCGCGCAGACCGATTGTTCGAGGAAGGCCGCACGGGCGAGCATGTAGACATAAGGATACAGCACCAGCGTCAGCATGGTGATGGCGCCGCCCAGCGAACGGATCGACGGGAACCAGTAGTCGCGGGCCGACGTCCAGCCCATCAGCGCGCGCAGGCCCGACTGCACCGGCCCGGCGTAATCCAGGAGCCCGGTATAGGTATAGGCGATGACGTAAGCGGGAATGGCCAGCGGCAGCAGCAGCGCCCATTCGAATAGGCCGACGCCCGGGAAGCGCAGCATCGTCACCAGCCACGCCGTACCGACGCCGATGACCAGGACCCCCGCCCCTACCCCCAGCATGAGAGCCAGCGAATTGAGGATGTAGGTGGGAAGCACCGTCTGCGCCAGGTGGGTCCATAGCTCGGCCGAGCTCACCAGCAGATGCAGGACCACGACCACGACCGGCGCCGCCACCAGTGCGGCCACCAGCACCAGCATCACCGTCCAGCGATCCGGCCGCCATGCCGCCCTGCCGGCCTCGAAATGAGACAGCGGCTGCGGTGAAGATGCAGAGAGATGAACGTCGGACATGAATCGGTCTGGGGCCCCTAATCCCTAGATCGGACCGGGTTATTGCGCGCAAGACTGAAAGTCAATCGCAATGTCGTCAAGCGCGGATTGGGCCCGCCGACAGCTATCCCATCCACGCCGGGCGCCGGGCAGCAATTTGCGCGAAAGCCGGGCAGTCCTCGCGGTGTGCGCCGGGGAGGTAGCCGATGCTCATGAGAAATTCGTTCACCACCTCGTCGCCCATGAAGACGAAGGTCTCACGGAACAGCTTCACCCATTCCTTCCTGCCGCGCGGGTGATGCCGGGCGATCCACTCGGCCAGGCTGCCGTGGCCGCCCCGCAGCGCCAGCATCCGGCGTGCATTCTCGACGATGGCCGCGAGCTTGCGGCGGTTGCGGATGATGCCGGGATCGCTCAGCAACCGTTCCAGGTCGGCCTCGTCGTAGGCAGCGACGCGAGCGACATCGAAACCGTCGAAGGCGAGCCGAATAGCCTCGCGCTTCTTGAGGACGATCAACCACGACAGGCCGGCCTGAAATATCTCCAGGCTCAACCGCTCCAGCAGCGCCGCTTCATCATCGAGAGGGAAGCCATACTCATGGTCGTGATACGGCCCGTGCAACGGATGGCCGGGGGCGACGTCGCAGTACCAGCTCATTCACCTGCCCCTTCTGGAGCGCGGAGCTCCAGCTCCGCACGACACAAGCGGACCTGGAGGTCCGCGCTCCTCTTCAGGCCTGTTCCAACTCGACCAGGGTGCCGGTGAAGTCCTTGGGATGCAGGAACAGCACCGGCTTGTCGTGGGCGCCGATCTTCGGCTCGCCGTCGCCAAGCACGCGGGCACCCGCGGCCTTGAGCTGGTCGCGCGCGGCGTAGATGTCGGCGACTTCATAGCAGACGTGATGGATGCCGCCGGCGGGATTTTTGTCGAGGAAACCGCGGATCGGCGACGTGTCTCCCAGCGGATGCAACAGCTCGATCTTGGTGTTGGGCAGTTCGACGAAGATCACCGTCACCCCGTGCGCCGGCTGCGGCACCGCCGGCGACACCTTGGCGCCAAGCGTGTCGCGGTAGAGTTTGGCGGCCGCATCGAGATCCGGCACGGCGATGGCGACATGGTTCAAACGTCCGATCATCAATACCTTCCCCTTCTTCCCTATTTCGTCACCCCCGCGAAAGCGGGGGTCCATGTCGGGGCGAGAACCAAACCTCGTCCCTGAAATCGTGCCAGCGGCGCCATGGATTCCCGCTTTCGCGGGAATGACGGGCGTTTAGACCCTCACCAGATGAACGTCGGTCAGCGGCTTCTTGCCGTGGCTGGCCCGCAAATGGCGGCGGACGGCGAGGCGCACCGCCTCCTTGATGGCGGTGTCCTCCTTCGCCGCCGGACCGTCGATCTGGGCGACGGCACCGCGGACGGCGTCGACCACGGCCTCGTACTCGTCGGCCTCGATCTCGGCGTCGAGCAGCCCCGGTGCCGACAATTGCGGGTCGCCCAGCAGCCTGCCCCGCTTGTCCAGCACCACCGTCACGACGGCCACCCCGGTCGACGTCATGCGGTGGCGGTGGCGGAGAATGAGCGAGTCCCACGACACCAGCCGATTGCCGTCCAGCGCAAGGCGCCCCGATGGCACGTTGGCGACGATCTCGGCATCGCCGGGCGCCAGTCGCACCATGGCGCCGTTCTCCGAGACCTGCGTGTGCGGCACTTGGCACGCCTTCGCCACCCGCGCATGTTCGAGCAGGTGTCGAGCTTCGCCGTGCACCGGCACCACCGCCCGCGGCCGCACCAGCTGGTACATGCGCATCAGTTCCTGACGGCCGGGATGGCCCGAGACATGGACGAAGTGGTCTTTCTCGGTCACCACCTCGACGCCCTTTTTGACCATCCTGTTCTGTAACTCGCCAATGGACTTTTCGTTGCCGGGAATGATGCGCGACGAGAAGATCACCACATCCCGCTTACCCAGCGTCACGTGGGGATGATTGTCGGTGGCGATGCGCCACAGGGCCGCCCGCGGCTCGCCCTGGCTGCCCGTGCAGATGAAAAGCACTTCCTCATCGGGCAGATACGCACCGTCGTGTTCGGTGAGGAACGGCGGCAGATCCTGGAAATAGCCGTTCTCACGCGCCGCCTTGTCGATGCGCCACAGCGACCGCCCCACCAGGGCCACGCGGCGACCATGGGACAAAGCGGCGGTGGCGATGCTTTCGACCCGCGCCACGTTGGTGGCGAAGCACGTCACCGCGATACGCCGGTGCGGGTATTGGCCGATGAGTTCCTTGAGGCTGTCGCGAACGTCGGCCTCCGAGCCGGGATCGCCGTCGACGAACACGTTGGTGGAATCGCCGACCACGGCGAGCACACCCTCGTCGCCCAGGCGGGTCAGCGCGGCTAAATCGGCCGAGGGGCCGATCAGGGGATTGGGGTCGAATTTCCAGTCGCCGGTATGCAGCACCGTTCCGGCCGGGGTGCGGATGGCCAGGGCGTTGGGCTCGGGGATGGAATGCGTCAGGCTGATCAGTTCGATGTCGAACGGGCCGAGCTGGAGCCGGTGGCCGAGGGGGATCACGTGAAGCGGCACCCGGTCTTGCAGGCCGACATCAACCAGCTTCGCCTTCAGGATGGCCGCGGCGAATGGCGTGGCATAGACCGGGCACTGCAGCCGCGACCACAGATGCGGAACCGCGCCCAGGTGGTCCTCATGGCCATGGGTCAGCACCAGCCCGACCAGCTGGTCGCGGCGCTGCTCGATGAACTGGGGATCGGGCATGAACACGTCGATCGACGGCATGCTGTCGTCGCCGAACGAGACGCCAAGATCGACCATCAGCCATTTGCCGCCGAACCCGTAGAGGTTAAGGTTCATGCCGATCTCGCCGGCCCCGCCCAGCGGCAGAAACAGTAATTCGTCGGTAGTGGCGGAGAACGGATCAGCGTGATCGGTCATTGCGGCGATGAATCTCCAAGAGGCCTTTGAGGGTCAAGTCCGGGGCGATGTGCTGGATCACCTTCGTTGCGTCCATGAACAACGGCGCCAGCCCGCCGGTTGCCACCACCGTCATCGACGTTCCGAATTCGGCCTGGATACGAGCGACCAGCCCCTCGATCAGGCCAACATAGCCCCAGAACACGCCGGACTGCATCGCCGGGACGGTCGCCTTGCCGATCACCTGCTTCGGCCGGCCGATGGCGACCCGCGGCAGCTTGGCGGCGGCGGCGTGCAAGGCCTCCAGGGACAGGTTGGGGCCGGGCGCGATGGCACCGCCGCAATAATTGCCCTGGGCATCGACGACGTCGAAGGTGGTGGCCGTGCCGAAGTCGATGACGATCAACGGCCCCGCATAGAATTTGTGTGCGGCCACCGCATTGACCAGACGATCGGCGCCGACCTCCTCCGGGCGATCGAGGAGCACCGACAACCCTAGTTCCACCTCCGGCTCGCCCACCACCAGCGGCTCGCAGCCGAAATACTTGCGGCACAGCGTCTTCAGGCTGAACAGCGTCGCCGGAACCACGGTGGCGATGATCGCCGCCTTGATGTCGCGAGGGTGCATGCCGGCCAGCGACATCAGCTGGGTGAGCCACACCCCGAATTCGTCAGCCGTGCGCTCGGTGGTGGTCGACGAGCGCCATTCACCATGCACGCTGTCGCCGTCGAACACGGCGAAGACGATGTTGGTGTTACCGGAATCGATGGCCAACAGCATGCCAAAATCCCCTACGAGCCGGGAAAGAACACGTCGCCGGCCAAGATGCGCCGCCCGGTTCCATCGGGCAGTTCCAGCCGCAAGCCGCCATCGTCGTCGAGCCCGACAAAGACGCCGGTCAGCGTCTCGCCGTCGAGGCGCACCACTGCCTTCTCTCCGATCCCTCGGGCCCGCTGTACCCATGCATCACGGGCGGCACCAAAACCTTCATCACGCCATTCCGCCAGCAACGGCAGAAGATGGTTGCAGAACCCGGCGAGTACGGCTCCCGCCCCTTCCTCGCAGCCGACTTCGCGCAAGGATGTCGCCGGGTAAAGCGCCGGGTCGGGTGCCGCAACCACATCAACCCCGATCCCCAGGATCAGCAGGTCGTCGACACCCGTCCCCTCGAGGAGCATGCCAGCGATCTTGCGGCCGTTGCACCAGACGTCATTGGGCCACTTGCACTCGAACCGCGCCTGCGGCGCCAACGCCGCAAGGGTGTCGCACAAGGCCACCGCCGCGACGAAGCCCAGCTGCGCGGCTTCGCGCAGCGGCCTGCCCGGATCGATGATCACCGACAGATGCAGGTTGCCACGCGGGCTGACCCAGGGGCGGCCGCGGCGGCCGCGCCCCGCCGTCTGCTCCTGGGCCCATAGCACCGTGCCGTGCCCGAAACCCCGCTGGGCCAGCCGTTTTGCCTCGTCGTTGGTGCTGTCGACAACGTCGAGAGCGACAAGGAAAAACGGTGGTCCCAGCTTGGGCGCCGGCATCATCCCGCGAACAGCGAGGCCGCGGCGGCCTGGGCGCTGGCGACCAGCGGCGCCGGGACGAACGAGAACACCAGAATGAACAGGGTGGACAGGCCCATGATGCTGGCCATGGCGCCGCCGATCGGCTTGTCGAAGGCCTCGACCACCTCGTCGAAGTACATGACCTTGATGATGCGCAAATAGTAGAAGGCACCCACCACGCTGGTCAGCACGCCGATGACGGCGAGGGTCACCATGCCGCCCTCGATGGCCGCCATGAACACGTAGAACTTGCCCCAGAACCCGGCCAACGGCGGAATGCCGGCCATGGAGAACATGAACACCGCCATGGCGAACGCCATCATCGGGTGGGTCTTCGACAACCCGGCAAGATCGTCGATGTTCTCGACCAACCGCCCCTTCTGGCGCATCGACAGAATGATGGTGAAGCTGCCGATGTTCATGATCATGTAGATGGCGAAGTAGATCAGCACGCCGCGCACGCCGGCCTCGTTCCCCACCGCCAGGCCGATCAGCGCATAACCGACATGGCCGATCGAGCTGTAGGCCATCAGCCGCTTGATGTTGGTCTGGACGATGGCGGCGAAGGAACCCAGCACCATCGAGCCGATCGAGATGAACACCACGACCTGCTGCCATTGCGCCACCAGGTCGCCGAACGGCCCGACCATCACGCGCACCAACAGCGCGAAGGCGGCAATCTTCGGCGCTACGGAAAAGAAGGCGGTCACCGGCGTCGGCGCGCCCTCGTACACGTCGGGAGTCCACATGTGGAAGGGCACGGCCGAGATCTTGAAGGCGAGGCCGGCCAGCACGAACACGATACCGGTGATCACGCCGGCATGAATCTCGCCGTGGGTGCCGGCGAAGACGCGGGCCAGCGAGGTGAAGCTGGTCGAGCCGGCAAAACCGTAGATCAGCGTGATGCCGTAGAGCAGCAGGCCCGAGGCCAGGGAACCCAGCACGAAGTACTTGAGGCCCGACTCGGTGGAGCGAAGGCTGTCACGCTGATAGGCGGCAAGGACGTAGAGCGCCAGGCTTTGCAGCTCGAGGCCGAGATACAGCGACATGAAGTTGTTGGCCGAAACCATCATCAGCATGCCGAGGGTGGCGAACAACGTCACCACCGGATACTCGAAGCGCCCGATCTGCTCCTTTTCGAGGAAGCTCAGCGACATCACGATGGTCAGGCCCGATGCCAGCAAGACCATCAGCTTGACGAAACCGGCGAAGCGATCGACGACGAATAGCCCGTCAAAGGCGGTGGCCTTGCCCACGCCCGCCGTCCACACCAGCAG
Organism: Rhodospirillaceae bacterium; assembly: GCA_036675815.1. Taxonomy (GTDB): domain Bacteria; phylum Pseudomonadota; class Alphaproteobacteria; order Rhodospirillales; family Magnetospirillaceae; genus JAKFEE01. Next base: position 24,545 of record JAKFEE010000022.1, on the reverse strand, counting down.
CGCCGCCACGGCGAGCACGCCCACGGACAGCCAGCCGATGCTGGTGGTGCTGTCCTTCTTCTGGAAGACGCCCATCAGCAGGAGCGCCAGCCCGGCCAGCGCGATGAAGATCTCCGGCAGCGCCGGCAGGAAGTTCGGCATTTCCGACACTCCAGATTCCTTTCTAGCGTGCCGCGACGGCAAGATCCTTTGCCGCCGACAGGGCCAGTTCGTACTTGTCGATGAGATTGGCGATCGAGACGTGCATCGGCTCGAGGAACGTCGTCGGGTACACGCCCATCCAGAACACCAGCACCAGCAGCGGCGCAAACACCGCCACCTCGCGCGGCGACAGGTCGAGGATGCTCTTCAGCTCCTCGCGGGTCAGCTTGCCGAAGACGACGCGACGATACAGATACAGCATGTAGGTGGCGCCGAGGATCAGGCCGGTGGCGGCGAAGAAGGCCACCCAGGTGTTGACCTGGAACACGCCCAGCAGCACCAGAAATTCGCCGACGAAGCCAGAGGTGCCGGGAAGGCCGACCGAGGCCAGCATGAACACCATGAACACGAAGGCGTATTTCGGCATCCGCGTCACCAGGCCGCCGTAGCGGGCGATCTCGCGGGTGTGCATGCGATCGTAGACGACGCCGACGCACAGGAACAGCGCGCCCGAAACGATGCCGTGCGACAGCATCTGGAACACCGCGCCCTCGACGCCCTGCACGGTCAGCGCGAACATGCCGATGGTGACGAAGCCCATATGCGCCACCGAGCTGTAGGCGATCAGCTTCTTCATGTCGTCCTGCACCAGCGCCACCAGCGAGGTATAGATCACGGCGACGACCGACAGGGTGTAGACCAGCGGGGTGAAGAACTCGCTGCCGAAGGGAAACATCGGGATCGAGAAGCGCAGGAAGCCATAGCCGCCCATCTTCAGCAGCACGCCGGCCAGGATCACCGAGCCCGCCGTGGGCGCCTCGACGTGGGCGTCGGGCAGCCATGTGTGCACCGGCCACATCGGCACCTTGACGGCAAAGGAGGCGAAGAAGGCCAGCCACAGCCACAGCTGCATGTCGCGCGGGAACTGCTGGGCCATCAGCGACGGGATGTCGGTGGTGCCGGCGACGAAATACATCGCCAGCAGGGCCAGCAGCAGCAGCACCGAGCCGGCCAGCGTGTACAGGAAGAACTTGAAGGCGGCGTAGACGCGGCGCGGCCCACCCCAGACACCGATAATGATGAACATCGGAATCAGGACACCTTCGAAGAAGATGTAGAACAGCACCAGGTCGAGCGCCGCGAACATGCCGACCATCATCGTCTCGAGGATCAGGAAGGAGATCATGTACTCCTTCACCCGCTTCTCGATCGATTCCCAGCTGGCCAGGATGCACAGCGGCGTCAGGAAGGTCGACAGCAGCACGAAGAACAGCGAGATGCCGTCGACGCCCAAATGATAGGCGATGTTGAAGCCGGGCAGCCAGGTCGCCTTGTCGACCATCTGGAACGCCGCGGTGCTGGAGTCGAAATTCGCCCAGATCAGCAGCGACACCAGGAAGGTGGCGACCGAGGTCAGCAGCGCGACGTTGCGTGCGTTGCGCGCCACCACCGGCGCGTCGCCGCGGATGGTCAGGATGAACAGCGCCCCCACCAAAGGCAGGAACGTGGTGATCGTCAAAAGAGGCCAATCAGTCATCGCGCGCTCAGCTCATCTCGAACATGTACCAGGTCACGAACGCCGCGACGCCGATCATCATGGCGAACGCGTAGTGATAGACGTAGCCGCTTTGCAGCCGACTCATCTGCCGGGCGATGGCGCGGCTGGCCGCGGCGACGCCGTCGGGGCCGACGCCGTCGATCAGCATGCCGTCACCACCCTTCCAGAAGCCGCGGCCCAGATAGAAGGCCGGACGCACGAACAGGAAGTCGTACAACTCGTCGAAATACCACTTGTTCAGCAGGAAGCGGTAAAGCCCCGAGAAAGTGCGCGCCAGCACCGCCGGCACGCCCGGCGCCACCGAATACAGCAGGTAGGCGAGCGCAATGCCGGCCACGCCCACCACCGTCGGCGCCAACGGCACCCAGCTTGGCACGTGGTGCGCGTTCTCCATGGTCGGATGCAGATTGACGATGGCCGAACGCCAGAACTCGCCCATCTCATGCCCGATGAAGTAAGGCGCCATCGCGAACCCGGCTGCGACAGCGCCAACGGCCAGCAGCAGCAGCGGCACGGTCATCACCGCCGGGCTTTCGTGCACATGCGCCATCACGTGCTCGTCGGCGCGCGGCCGGCCGTGGAAGACCAGGATCAGCAGACGCCAGGAATAGAAGGCGGTCATGAAGGCGGCGGCGATGCCCAGCCAGAAGGCCAGTTGCCCCGCCGGCGTGTGCGCCGCATAGGCGGCCTCGAGGATCATGTCTTTCGAGTAATAGCCGGCAAATGGCGGGATGCCGGCCAGGGCCAGCGAGCCGATCCACATGACGATCCAGGTCAGCTTGACGTGCTTCCAGATGCCGCCCATGCGGCGGATGTCCTGCTCGTCCGACATGGCGTGGATGACCGAGCCGGCACCGAGGAACAGCAGCGCCTTGAAGAAGGCGTGGGTGAACAGGTGGAAGATGCCGGCCTGATAGGCCGAAACGCCCAGGGCGAAGAACATGTAGCCGAGCTGCGAGCAGGTCGAATAGGCGATGACCCGCTTGATGTCGTTCTGCACGCAGCCGATCGTCGCGGCGAAGAAGGCGGTGGCGGCGCCGATCAGCGTCACCACGGTCAGCGCCGTCGTCGAGTACTCGAACAGCGGCGACATGCGTGCCACCATGAACACGCCGGCGGTGACCATCGTCGCGGCATGGATGAGGGCGGAGACCGGGGTCGGGCCTTCCATGGCGTCGGGAAGCCAGGTGTGCAGGCCAAGCTGTGCCGACTTGCCCATGGCGCCGACAAACAGCAGCAGGCAGATGATGGTCAGGGCATGCCACTCGGCGCCGAAGAACGTCACGATGGCGTCGGCCTTCGACGGCGCCGCGGCGAAGATGGTGTCGAACTGCACACTGTCGAACAGGAAGAAGACGCCGAAGATGCCCAGGGCAAAGCCGAAGTCGCCGACGCGGTTGACGACGAACGCCTTGATCGCCGCGGCGTTGGCCGAGGGCTTCTCGTACCAGAAGCCGATCAGCAGGTACGAGGCGACGCCGACGCCTTCCCAGCCGAAGAACATCTGCACCAGGTTGTCGGCCGTCACCAGCATCAGCATGGCGAAGGTGAACAGGGACAGATAGCTCATGAAGCGCGGGATCGACCGGTCGTGGCTCATATAGCCGACCGAGTAGACGTGCACCATGAACGACACCCAGGTGACGACGATCATCATCACCGCGGTCAATGTGTCGAACTTCAGCGCCCAATTGACATCGAGAGCGCCAGAATCGATCCAGGTCATCAACGATACGGTGACGGCGGTGCCCCCCAGGGCCACCTCGACGAAGATCGGCACCGACAGCAGCGCCGAAGCACCGAGCAGGACGCAGGTGACGATCTCCGCGCCGCGGTCGCCGATCCACCGGCCAAAAAAGCCGGCGATGATCGACCCGAGCAGCGGCAGGAAAACGGCAGCGGTGTAGGTCATCGCGCGGCTAACCCTTCATCTGGCTGATTTCCTCGACCGCGATCGTGCCCTTGTTGCGGAAGAAGCACACGACGATCGCCAGGCCGATCGCCGCCTCGGCGGCGGCCACGGTGAGGACGAACATGGTGAAAATCTGCCCGACGAGGTCGCCGAGATGGGCCGAGAACGCCACGAAGTTCAGGTTGACGGCGAGCAACATCAGCTCGATCGACATCAGGATGATGATGACGTTCTTCCGGTTGAGGAAGATACCGAACACCCCGCTGGTGAACAGAACGGCGGCAACGGTCAGGTAATGGGCCAGGCCGACTTCCATCAGATGCCTCCCCCGCTCGGGATCTTCTTGATCTCGATGGTGTTCTTCGGGCTGCGGGCCAACTGACGGCTGATGTCCTGCTTACGGACGCCGGCGCGGGTGCGCAGGGTCAGCATGATGGTGCCGATCATGGCCACCAGCAGCACCAGGCCGGCGGCCTGGAACAAATAGAAGTAGTCGGTGTACAGCAACTGCCCCAGCGCCACGGTGTTGGTCACCGGGGTCTCGGTCGGCACCGGCGCCTCCAGCACGCGCTGGCCTTCCGGCGCAAAATACCAGCCACCGAAAATCGCCGACAGCTCGGCCAGCAATACCAGGCCAACCAGCGCACCGGTCGGCAGGTACTGCAGGAAACCCTCGCGCAGGCGCAGGAAGTTGATGTCGAGCATCATGACGACGAACAGGAACAACACGGCCACGGCGCCGACATAGACGACGACCAGGACCATCGCCAGGAATTCGGCGCCCAACAGCAGAAACAGCCCGGCGGCGTTGAAGAACACCAGGATCAGCCACAACACCGAATGCACCGGGTTGCGCGCCGAGATCACCATCACACCGCCGGCGATGGCGATGGCGGCGAACATGTAGAAGACGATCGCGGTGATCATCCGGCCCTCCACCCGGCGCGGCCGGGTCGTGCGATTGCAACAGTCATCATCCCCATCCCCGGATCACCGATACGGCGCGTCGGCCTGGATGCGAGCGGCGAGCTCGCTCTCCCAGCGGTCGCCGTTGGCGAGCAGTCGGTCCTTGTTGTACATGAGCTCGGCCCGCGTCTCGGTGGCGAACTCGAAGTTCGGCCCCTCGACGATCGCATCGACCGGGCAGGCCTCCTGGCAAAAGCCGCAGTAGATGCACTTGGTCATGTCGATGTCGTAGCGATGGGCGCGGCGGCTGCCGTCGTCCCGCGGCTCGGCTTCGATGGTGATGGCCAGCGCCGGGCACACCGCTTCGCAGAGTTTGCAGGCGATGCACCGCTCCTCGCCATTGGGATAGCGGCGCAGCGCGTGCTCGCCCCGGAAGCGCGGACTCAACGGCCCCTTCTCGAAGGGATAGTTGATCGTGACCTTCGGCTTGAACATGTAGCGCAGCGTCAGCGCCATTCCCTCCAGGAGCTCCCAGAGCAGGAAAGAGCGGGCGGTGCGGTCGAGGAATGCCATCTCTCGTCCTCTCTCACTTCACCGGCACGGTGCCGGTCGCCACCAGCACGCCGGCGGTCAGGATCAGCCAACCCAGCGACAGGGGCAGAAATACCTTCCAACCCAGGCGCATCAACTGGTCGTAGCGGAAGCGCGGGAACGTGGCGCGCACCCACAGGAAGCAGAACAGCACCAGGCAGATCTTCAGCGCGAACCAGATGATTCCCGGGATGAAGTCGAGGAAGCCGAACGGCGGCAGCCATCCGCCGAGGAACAGGATGGTGGTCATCCCGCTCATCAGGATCATGTTCGCGTATTCGCCCAGGAAGAACAGGGCGAAGGTCATCGCCGAGTACTCGACGTTGTAGCCCGACACCAGTTCGGCCTCGGCTTCCGGCAGGTCGAACGGCGCGCGGTTGGTTTCGGCCAGGGCCGAGACGAAGAACACCACGAACATCGGCAGATGCAGCAGCCAGTACCACGACAGGAAGGTCGAGCTTTCCTGCGCCTTGACGATCTCGGACAGGTTCAGGCTGCCGGCGGTGAGCAGCACGCTGATGATGACGAAGCCCATGGAGACTTCATAGGACACCATCTGCGCCGCCGAACGCAGGCCGCCGAGGAAGGCGTATTTCGAGTTGGACGCCCAGCCGGCCATGATGATGCCGTAGACACCGAGCGAGCTGATGGCGAACAGGTACAGGATGCCGACGTTGATGTCGGCCAGCACCCAGCCCTCCTGGAACGGGATCACCGCCCACGCCACCAGGCTGAGGATGAAGGTCAGCATCGGTGCCAGCAGGAACACGATCCGGTTGGAGCCGGTGGGCAGGATCGTTTCCTTGAGGAACAGCTTGGCACCGTCGGCCAGCGGCTGCAGCAGCCCCCAGGGGCCGACGACGTTCGGCCCCTTGCGCAGCTGCATGGCGCCGATGACCTTGCGTTCGGCATAGGTCAGATAGGCCACCGCCAGCAGCAGCGGCAGCACGATGGCGACGATCTTGAGGACGGTGATGACCGTCGGGAACAGATAATCGCTCCAGAGCTCAGCCATGGGTTCCGGTCCTCGACTGCTGGCCGGCGCAGAACAGCTTGGTGCATTCGGCCATGGTGGCCGAGGCGCGGCTGATCGGGTCGGTCATGTAGTAGTTCTCGATCGGCGCCACGAACGGCACGCCGGTCGCGATCCCGCCCTCGGCACCGAACGGCCCCCAGGCGGCGGGCATCACGGCGTCGACGTTGCCGAACACCGGCGACAGCGTCGCCAGACGCTCGCGCACCTGCCCCAGGTTGTCGTAGGGCAGCGGCTTGCCCAAAGCCTCGGACAGGGCCCGCAGGATCTTCCAATCCTCCTTGGCCTCGCCGGGCGGGAACACCGCCAGCTTGCCCAGTTGGGCGCGACCTTCGGTGTTGACGTAGGTCGCATTCTTCTCGGTGAAGGCTGCGCCGGGCAGCACGACATCGGCGCGATGCGCCCCGGCGTCGCCATGGTGGCCCTGGTAGACGACGAAAGCCTTGCCCAGGCGGCTCATGTCGATTTCGTCGGCGCCCAGCAGGTAGACGAAATCGATTTTGCCGCTCTCGCACCCCGACAGGATGCCGGCGAGGTCGCTGCCGCCCGTCCCCGGCAGGAAGCCGAGCTCGAGGCCGCCGACGCGCGCCGCCGCGGTGTGCAGGACGTTGAAGCCGTTCCAGCCGTCCTTCACCATGCCGACGCTGGCGGCCAGCTTGCGGGCGGCGGCGAGGATGGCGGCGCCGTCGGCGCGGGTGAGCGCGCCCATACCGACGACCAGCATCGGGCGCTCGGCCTTCTTCAGAGTCTCGCAGAACGGATGGTTGCCGGCCGCCAACTGTTCGAGCACCGCAAGATCGCTGCCCAGCGACTGATAGCGGTAGGTCAGATCGCCCTCGGGGCCGATGGCCGCGATCGGGAAACCGCCCAGCGCCCAACGCTTGCGGATGCGGGCGTTCAGCACCGGCGCCTCGGTCCGCGGGTTGGTGCCGATCAGCAGCAATGCGTCCGCCTGCTCGATCCCGGCAATGGTGGTGTTGAACAGGTGGCCGGCGCGAGCCCCGATGCCGATCTTGGCGCCGTCCTGGCGGCAGTCGAGGTTGCTCGACCCCAGCGCCCCCATCAGATCCTTGAGCGCCAGCATCGATTCGCAGTCGACAAGGTCGCCGGCGATGGCCGCCATCTTCTCGCCCGGCTTGCCGGCCAGGGCGGCGGCGATATGGGCGAAGGCCTCCTGCCACGTCGTCGGCACCAAGCGTCCGTCGCGACGCACATAGGGTCGGTCGAGACGCTGGCGCTTGAGCCCGTCATAGGCGAAGCGCGACTTGTCGCCCAGCCATTCCTCGTTCACGTCGTCGTTGATGCGCGGCAGCACGCGCATCACCGCGGCACCGCGGGCATCGACGCGGATGTTCGAGCCGACGGCATCGAGCACGTCGACCGATTCGGTCTTGCGCAGTTCCCACGGCCGCGCCGTGAAGGCGTAAGGCTTCGACGTCAGGGCGCCGACCGGGCACAGGTCGATGATGTTGCCCGACAGCTCCGACGACAGCGCCTTCTCGACATAGGTGGTCACCTCCATGTTCTCGCCACGGAAGGTGGCACCCAGTTCGGGCACGCCGGCGACCTCGGTGATGAAGCGGATGCAGCGCGTGCAGTGGATGCAGCGCGTCATCGCCGTCTTGATCAGCGGCCCGAAGTTCTTGTCCTTCACCGCGCGCTTGTTCTCGGCGAAGCGGCCGCGGTCGAAGCCGTAGGCGATCGCCTCGTCCTGCAGGTCGCACTCGCCGCCCTGATCGCAGATCGGGCAATCCAGCGGGTGGTTGATGAGCAGGAACTCCATTACGCCCTTGCGCGCCTTCACCGCCGTCGGCGTGTCGGTGTGCACGACCATGCCGTCGGCGATGGGCATGGCGCAGGAGGCCACCGGCTTCGGCGCCTTCTCGACCTCGACCAGACACATGCGGCAGTTGCCGGCGATCTGCAGGCGCTCGTGATAGCAAAAGCGCGGGATCTCGATGCCGACCTGATCCGCAACCTGCATGATGGTCATGCCGGCGTCGGCTTCGACTTCCCTGCCGTCAATCGTAATCTTGGGCATTACCGTCGTCTCCTAGGCCGCCTTACCGGCCTTGGTGCGCTGATACTCCATGATCCGCTTCTCCATCTCGGGACGGAAATGGCGGATCAGGCCCTGGATGGGCCAAGCGGCGGCGTCGCCGAGGGCGCAGATGGTGTGCCCCTCGATCTGGCGGCTGACGTCTTCCAGCATGTCGATTTCGTCGATGGTGGCGTTGCCGACGCAGATGCGCTCCATGACGCGCCACATCCAGCCGGTGCCTTCACGGCACGGCGTGCACTGGCCGCAGCTCTCGTGCTTGTAGAAGCGCGACAGCCGCGTGATGCCGCGGATGATGTCGGTCGACTTGTCCATGACGATGACCGCCGCCGTGCCTAGCCCTGAGCGGACCTCGCGCAAGGAGTCGAAGTCCATCAGGATCGTGTCGCAGATCTCCCGAGGCAGCACCGGCACCGAGGAACCGCCGGGGATGATGCCGAGCAGGTTATCCCAGCCGCCGCGCACGCCGCCGCAATGCTTCTCGATGAGCTCCTTGAGCGGAATGCCCATCTCCTCTTCGACGTTGCACGGCCGGTTCACGTGGCCGGAGATGCAGAAGACCTTGGTGCCGGAATTCTTCGGCCGACCAAGGCCGGCAAACCACACGGCGCCACGGCGCAGGATGGTGGGAGCCACGGCGATGGATTCGACGTTGTTGACCGTGGTCGGACAGCCGAACAGGCCGACGCCGGCCGGGAACGGCGGCTTGAGGCGCGGCTGGCCCTTCTTGCCCTCGATGCTTTCGATCAGCGCCGTCTCTTCACCGCAGATGTAGGCGCCGGCGCCGCGGTGGACGAACACGTCCATGTCCCAGCCCGAGCCGCAGGCGTTCTTGCCCAGCAGCCCGGCGGCATAGGCCTCGTCGATGGCATGCTGCAGATGCTGCGCCTCGCGCACGAACTCGCCGCGGATGTAGATGTAGGCGGCGTGCGCGCCCATGGCGAAGCCGGCGATCAGGCAGCCTTCGACCAGCTTGTGCGGGTCGAAGCGCATGATCTCGCGGTCCTTGCAGGTGCCGGGCTCACCCTCGTCGGCGTTGACCACCAGATAGTGCGGGCGCTTGGGGTCGATGGTCTTGGGCATGAACGACCACTTGACGCCGGTGGGGAAGCCGGCGCCGCCGCGGCCGCGCAGACCGGAATTCTTCATCTCCTCGATGATCCAGTCGCGGCCCTTCTCGACGATGGCCTTGGTGCCGTCCCAGTCGCCGCGCCCGCGGGCACCGGCCAGCGTCCAGTCGTGGATGCCGTACAGGTTGGTGAAGATGCGGTCCTTGTCGCTCAGCATCTCACGCCTCTCCCTTCTTCGCCGGCACCTCGGTGAGCGTCGTCGGCCCGCCCTGCGGCGCAGAATTGACGCGATCGACCTGCGGGCCCGGCTTGGGCTGGCGCCCGGCCTTGAGCTCGTCGAGGATGCGCTTGGTGCTCGCCGCATCCAGGTCTTCGTAATAGTCGTCGTTGATCTGCATCATCGGCGCGTTGACGCAGGCACCCAGGCATTCCACGTCGGACAGGGTGAACAGGTCGTCGCCGGTGGTCTCGCCGAAGCCGATGCCCAGTTCCTGCTTGCACGACAAAGCGACGTCGTCGGAGCCGCGCAGCCAGCACGGAAGGTTCGTGCACACCTGCACGTGGTACTTCCCGACCGGCTTGAGGTTGTACATCGTGTAGAAGGTCGCGACCTCGTAGACGCGGATGCGCGGCATGTCGAGCATTTCGGCGATGTGGTTCATCGCCGCCTCGGACACCCACCCCTCCTGGCGCTGGGCCACGTCGAGCAACGGCATCACCGCACTGCGCTGACGCCCTTGCGGGTATTTGGCGATGATCGCTTGCGCCTTGGCCTTGTTCTCGTCCGTGAACGCGAAGCTGGCCGGCTGCACGACGGCTGCGGTGTTGGGAGCGCTCATCGGTCGATCTCACCGAAAACGATGTCGATCGAGCCGATATTGGAGACGACGTCGGCCAGCATGTGCCCCTTCGACATGAAGTCCAATCCCTGCAGGTGATAGTAGCCTGGCGGCCGGATCTTGCAGCGGTAGGCGCGGTTGGTGCCGTCCGACACCAGATAGACGCCGAACTCGCCCTTGGGCGCCTCGATGACCGTGTAGGTCTCGCCGGCCGGCACGTGGAAGCCCTCGGTGAACAGCTTGAAGTGATGGATCAGCGCTTCCATCGACCGCTTCATCTCGCCGCGTGGCGGCGGCGTCACCTTGCGGTTTTCCACGCGCACCGGCCCTTCGGGCATCTTGGCGATGCACTGCTTCATGATCTTGAGCGATTCGCGCATCTCGGCGATGCGGATCAGATAGCGGTCGTAGCAGTCGCCGTGCTTGCCGATCGGAATGTCGAAGTCCATCTCGTCGTAGGCGGCGTAAGGCTGCGCCTTGCGCAGATCCCACGGCAGCCCCGAGGCGCGCAGATTCGGCCCCGAGAAGCCCCAGTCGAACGCCTGCTCCAGCGACACGATGCCGATGTCGACGGTGCGCTGCTTGAAGATGCGGTTCTCGGTGAGCAGCGTCTCCATGTCGTCGAGGATCTTGGGGTAGCTGTCGCACCAGGCGGCGATGTCCTCGAGAAGGCCCGCCGGCAGATCGGCGGCAACGCCGCCCGGCCGGTAATAGTTGGCATGGAGCCGGGCGCCGGAGGCGCGCTCGTAGAACTCCATCAGCTTCTCGCGTTCCTCAAACCCCCACAACATCGGCGTCATCGCACCGACGTCGAGGGCGTAGGCGGTGACGTTGAGAATGTGGTTGAGGATGCGGCTGATCTCGTCGAACAGCGTACGGATGTATTGGGCGCGCCGCGGGACGTCGATGCCGAGCAGACGCTCGGTGGCCAGCACGAACGCGTGTTCCTGCGCCATCGTTCCGACGTAGTCGAGCCGGTCGAAATAGGGCGTTGCCTGCAGATAGGTCTTGTGCTCGATCAGCTTCTCGGTGCCGCGATGCAACAGCCCGATATGCGGATCGGCGCGATCGACGACCTCGCCCGACATCTCCAGGACCAGGCGCAACACGCCGTGCGCCGCCGGGTGCTGCGGCCCGAAGTTGATGGTGTAGTTCTGAAGCTCGGCCTCGGCCATCTTACTTCTCCGCCTTCTCGTCGCCCGGCAGCATGCCGCCCGGCCCTTCCCAGGGGCTAAGGAAATCAAAGCCGCGGAATTCCTGCCGCAGGTTGACGGGCTCATAGACCACACGCTTCTGCTCGTCGTCGTAGCGCACCTCGACGAAACCGGTGAGCGGGAAATCCTTGCGCAGCGGATGGCCCTCGAAACCGTAATCGGTCAACAGGCGGCGCAAATCGGGGTGATCCGAGAAGAACACGCCATACATGTCCCAGCACTCGCGCTCGGCCCAGCCGGCACTGCTGAACACGCCGGTCACCGACGGCACCGGCGTGTCTTGGTCGGTACGCACCTTCACCCGCACACGCTGATTGTGCTTGAGCGACAAGAGGTTATAGACCACCTCGAACCGCTGTTCGTCCTGCGGCCAGTCGACGCCGCACAGATCCATCAGCAGCTTGAACATGCAGGCGCTGTCGTCACGCAGGAAGGTCAGCACCTTGACGATGGCCGCGGCCCGGGCGTGCACGACGAGCTCGCCGGTGCGGGTCACCTCGGTCGACAGCACCTCGTTCGGCAAGGCCGTGGCGATGTGATCGCCGAGGTCGGAAAGCGCTTGGTTCATGGATGGCTCTTGGTCTGGATTCAGCGCAGGATCGTGCCGGTACGGCGGATTTTCTTCTGCAGCTGCAGGATGCCGTACAGGAGGGCCTCGGCGGTCGGCGGACAGCCGGGCACATAGACGTCGACGGGCACGATGCGGTCACAGCCGCGCACGACGGAATAGCTGTAGTGATAGTAGCCGCCGCCGTTGGCGCAGGAACCCATCGAGATCACCCAGCGCGGCTCGGCCATCTGATCGTAGACCTTGCGCAGCGCCGGCGCCATTTTGTTGGTGAGGGTGCCGGCGACGATCATCACGTCGGACTGACGCGGGCTGGGCCGGAAGACGATGCCGAAGCGGTCGAGGTCATAGCGCGAGCACGCGGAGTGCATCATCTCCACGGCGCAGCAAGCCAGGCCGAAGGTCATCGGCCACATCGATCCGGTGCGGGCCCAGTTGACCAACTTGTCGACGTTGGCCAGCACGAAGCCTTTGTCGTTCAGCTCCTGGGCGACAGCCTGGATCACGCGGTCCTGGTTGGGACCGGGGGGCACGGGGACACCGGACTGCAGGGCCTTCTGATGGTCGGTGTTCACTCCCATTCCAAAGCTCCCTTTTTCCACTCGTAGATGAAGCCGATGGTCAGCACGCCGAGGAAGATGACCATCGACCAGAACCCGAATAGGCCGATCGAGCCGAGCGAGACCGCCCACGGGAACAGGAAGGCGACCTCGAGGTCGAAGATGATGAACAGGATCGACACCAGATAGAACCGCACCTCGAACTTCGAGCGGGCATCGCCGAAGGCATCGAAGCCACACTCATAGGCCGAGTTCTTCTCGACGTCCGGTTTCTGACGGCCGACGATCCAGGAGGCGGCAACGGCGATGAAGGCCACCGCCATGGCGATTCCCAGAAAGATCAGGATCGGCAGGTACTCGCGGAGCAACGCGTCCATCATTTCCGCCCTTCTAAAACCCGTGCGACGCTCGAGCGGCCGTCGGCAGCGGTCGTATCGTACGGCCTGGCCGCATCGGCTAGTGCAATGGAGCGAAAGAGGCTTGCAGGCTAGCGATGGACTGGACAACGCTCGACGATGACCGCGCCACCCTCCCTCGAGGTGTTTCCCGATCGCGCGGATGGAAGGCGGAACCCTCCCTGGGAGCATGGCGGGAGTGACGGGGCTCGAACCCGCGACCTCCGGCGTGACAGGCCGGCGCTCTAACCAACTGAGCTACACCCCCAATGCGTCTCCGCGCGGGTGGCGCTGATGTAATCCAGCAAACCTTGGGTGTCAAGGAAACAAGGCGCCGCCTCGCTGCGGCTTGCAGAAGACCTCGGTTGCCGGAAGTTGACCGTCGAGGAAGTCAACGCAAGTTACGCTCACGCCGAAATGGCCGCATACCTTCTGCATGTTGAATTTTCGCCACGATCCGCACACCACACAGCCTGGTTTTACGAAACGGTGCCGCTGCGTCGTTTCCAAATATGTTGCCACCATGCTTGCCCGTTTAGCGCCAGCTATAAGCCAGCATCATATGTATTGGAAGGCTTAACGCATGCGCCTAGGGAGCACTGCGGAAGTTTTTGATCGGCCACACATCGCCATTATGCGAGTTAAGGGTATTCCCCTCTTTCGTGCGCCCTCTTGCCGCCCCCGGCGCAGGCGTGCGAGGCTCGCAAGCCATGACACCATTGCTTTATTCCGGCCTCAGCATCGACCGGGCGGCCGAACTGCGCCGCGATGCGAATCTGATCGCCATGTTGCAGGCTTCGGGCGAAGCGCGCCTGCTGCCCTATTGGCGCGGCCGATCATTGTTCAGCGAGGCGCCGGCGGCGGTATGGGCTGCCGGCGAGGCGGCGCACGTCCTCGCCGCGCAGGCGGCGATGACGGTGTTTCTCGGCCGCTCGGCGGGTGCCGCGTGGTTTGCCGCCGACATTTCCGCTCTCGAGGGCGGCGACGATGGGCCGACGCTGACCCTGCCCGGCCGATTCGCCCCCCTGCGCACCGTCGGCGCGACCCTGGCCCCCGACGAGGCCGCATTGCTGGCGTTTGCCCGTGGCATTCTGCACTGGCATCACCGCAATCGCTATTGCAGCGCCTGCGGGGCGGCGACGGTCGTCGAGATGGCCGGCCATGTCCGCCGCTGTCAATCATGCAAGGCCGAGCATTTTCCGCGCACCGATCCTGCGGTCATCGTGCTGGTCACCGATGGCGACCGCTGCCTGCTCGGGCGCCAGGCGAGTTGGCCTGCCGGCATGTATTCTTGCCTGGCCGGCTTCGTCGAGCCGGGCGAATCGCTGGAAGAGGCGGCAGCGCGCGAGGTGCGCGAAGAGGCCGGCATCGAGATCGCCGACACTCTTTATATGGCATCGCAGCCGTGGCCGTTCCCGGCGTCGCTGATGGTCGGATTCCACGCCCGTGCCGCCGGCGGCGCGCTGCGGGTCGACCCCTACGAACTGGAGGATGCGCGCTGGTTCAGCCGCGATGATGTTCGTCGCTTCGCCGACACCGGTTTTTCACTGCCCCGCCGGGACAGCATCGCCCGCTGGCTGATCGAACGCTGGCTGCAGTGATGCCGACCCGAACCTAATGAAAAGGCGGCGCCTTGCGGCACCGCCTTTGTTCACTCCGCTCGCGTGCGACGGTCAGTGCAGCGCCTCGTACTTGGCGCGCAGCTCGTCCTCGCTCTCCGGATAAGCCGGGTCCTTCTGGATGCAATCGGCCGGGCAGACCAGTTGGCACTGCGGCTGATCCTCGGCACCGACACATTCCGTGCAGCGGCTGGGATCGATGACGTAGATGGGATCACCGGCGGTAATCGCCGTGTTCGGGCACACCGATACACAGGCGTCGCAGCTGGTGCAGTCGTCGAGAATGATCAGAGCCATGTTTTTCTTCCCTCTTTGGCGCCGAAGGGCGCCCCCGCGCCTCGGCCAAACGCATATATCCAATTGTGGTTATCAGACGCCACCAAATTCAGCATGGCGGCGCCACGGCGGCCCCCACGCCTTCTCATCGCTTCCCAAATGCCGCCCGGTCGCCTATCAACAGCCAAGGGCCAGTTAGCAAGGACGTGGCTATGACAGATCTGCAGCCCCAAGAGCTGACCAAGGCCGAGGAATTGCTCGGATTGTGCCGCAAGCTCGATGAAGAGACCGCGGAACAGCTGGAAGAAATCGCCGTCTCGTTCGAGATGACGAACAACCGCGACACCGCAGCCGAGCTGAACCACCTCGCCGCATGGAAGAGCGCTCAGGCCGAAGCCATCGGCGTACCGACGCCGGGTGGGCTTCTCGACTGGTACGTGATCGATCCCGGCGATCCCGACGCACTGCATTATTTGATGCGTCCCTGGCACCTGCTCGGCATCGTGATGGACAACGAGCGGCGGATGCGCGACGTCCTTGCCGCCGTCGTAACCAGCGCCACCACGGCTGAGCTCCGCCAAGCCGCCGAACGGATGGTGGCCCGCCAGGACGAGAATCTAGGCTACCTCGAGGCGCGGCGCGCCGTGCTGCCCGAGCCGGAGCCCGGCTGGGACGATGACGAGGACGAACCGTTCTTCGACCAGTAGGGGCGCCCCCGCCTCATTCCGCCGCCCGCTGTTGCTCAGCCTTGGCTGTGGCCAGTTCGGCACGCAGCCGGGGCAGAGACTGCGGAAACTGCTGCTGCAGGACTTTCAGGAGTTCCTCGCGGAGGTGGCAGCGCAGGTCCCACAGGTCGCCGGCGCTGGCGGCGCTGACCAGGGCCCGCAGTTCGACGCTCTGCTCCTTGAACTCGGTCATCTGCAGATTACCGACGCGACGATCCCAAAGCGGCGAGGCGTCGAGAATGCGTAGCACCTGACGGCGAACCTCATCGATCGGAATGCTGTGGTCAAGATAGACCATGACGCTGCCCAGCAATTCCGGGGCGGCACGCGTCCAGTTCTGGAAGGGCTTTTCGATGAAGGTCGACAGCGGCACCACCAGGCGTCGCTGATCCCACAGGCGGATAACGACATAGGTGGCGGTGATTTCCTCCACCGTGCCGGACTCGCCTTCCACGACGACGAAATCACCTATGCGCACCGGCCCGGTCAATGCCAACTGGATGCCGGCAATCAGGTTCGACAGTGCCGGGCGCGCCGCCATGCCGATGACCAGCCCGGCAATGCCGGCCGAGGCAAACAGCGACAGCCCCACTTCGCGCATCGTCGGGAAGGTCATCAGCATCAGCAAGACCGTGATGATCCCGACGACGGCGACCACCACCCGGCGCAGCATCTGCACCCGTGTGTGGACCTGGCGCGCCAACACGTTGTCCGGCTGTGTCAGGTCGTAGCGCAGTGTCGCCCAGTCGGTCACGACATGGGACAAGGAAATGATGGCCCAGCCCAGGGCGGCGATGAGGAACAGCCCGGCAAACCGCAATGCCTCGACCGCCCATCCTGCCGGCAGCGGCAGCATCGGCAAGACGGCCAGGACGGCGAGGGTCATCAATACGGCACGGCCGGGGCGCTCGGCACGCGTCAAGACCAGATCGTCCACCAAGGAGGCGGTGCGCCGGGCAACGCGGTGCCCGAGGCGGAATAGCAGCGCATGCAGCACGTAGGCCGCGGCCATGGACGCCGCGATCACGCCCGCGCCCGCCAGCCACGGCTGCATGACTAACCCCTTGCCCGGATCATGCGGCCGCCCGCACCGAGCAGGCGATCCGCAATCCCCACCATGCGCCGGTTCGGCACCGCCTGGGGTCGGATATGGAGAATGTAACGCAGCATGTCAGCCTCGCGCCCCGGCGCGGCATTGGCGGCCATGATCCACGCCGCGGCGCTCGAACGGGAGATCCCCGCCATGCAATGGACCAGCACCTTGGTGCCCGGCGCCAGGGCATCGCCGAAGGCGACGATCGCCCGTATATGCTCCTCGGCTGGCAAGACGATGCCGAACCCGCGTCGCTCCCAGTCGCGCCGCGCCGGGTGATCCGGGGCAAGCGGCTCGTCAAGGTCGTGGAAATTGAGACGCAGGACATTCACCTCCGACATGCCCACCGGCAACCGTGCCTGCAGGCCCGGATCCATGATGGACACGGCGTGGGTGTGGCCGTCGACGGTGCAGGCGATCTCCAATTCGCCGCAGATGGTGATCGCGAACGGAAGCATCGGCCGGCATATGGTCGCGGCGAGCCGCGACGTCCAGGGAAACATTGGGCGTATCATCCACAGCCAACACGCCATACCGCCCAGGGTTTCCCATCGCCCGCCGGGCTGTGCTAGAACAGACCCCTCTTCGCAGCAAGGGACGAGCGTCATGAAACTGCTCCGCTATGGTCCGGCCGGTCGCGAGCGCCCAGGCCTTCTCGCTGCCGACGGCTCGATCCGCGACCTCAGTGGAGTCGTCCGCGACCTGTCGCGCGAATGGCTGTCGCCGGAGGGGTTGGCGCGTCTGCGTAGCGTCGAAGTCAACACCCTGCCGGCCATCAGCGGCCATCACCGCCTAGGGCCGCCGGTGCTGGGCGTGCGCAAGATCGTTGGCGTCGGCTTGAACTACCGCGACCATGCCCGCGAATCCGGCCAGCCCGAGCCGAAGGAGCCGGTGCTGTTCCTCAAGGCGACGTCGTGCCTGTGCGGCGCCAGCGACGACATCCCCCTGCCCCCAGGCTCCACCAAGCTCGACTACGAGGCCGAACTGGCGGTGGTGATCGGCAGCACGGCGCGCCGCGTATCCGTCGACCGCGCCCTCGATCACGTCGCTGGTTATGCCGTCATGAACGACGTGTCCGAACGCGAGTGGCAACTCGAACGCGGCGGCCAGTGGGACAAGGGCAAGAACTTCGACAACTTCGCCCCGCTCGGGCCGTGGCTGGTCACCGCCGATGAGGTGAAGGACCCCCAGGCGCTACGCCTGTGGTGCGAGGTCAATGGCGAGCGGCGCCAGGACAGCACCACCGCCGACATGATCTTCTCGATTCCCGAGTTGATCTCTTATATCAGCGGGTGCATGACACTGCACGCCGGCGACATCATCACGACCGGCACCCCGGCGGGTGTCGGGCTCGGCTGCAAGCCGCAGCCGCGCTACCTGAAGGCGGGCGACGTCGTCACCCTGTCCGTCGAGGGGCTGGGCGTGCAGCGGCAGGCAGTGGTCGAGGACCTCTGAAGCAAAAATTCGGCATCGCAATACCAGATTGTTGACAAGCGAACCTGCCGGCCCCACAATCAGCACCAGATTGGTCCAGATTGAGGGCAAGGGGTGCTTAGGGTCAGCAAGCTTACCGATTACGCCCTGGTGGTGCTGTCACGCCTGGCGCAGGAAGCGCCGGGAACGGTGATGACAGCACCGCGGCTGGCGGCCGAGACGCATCTGCCCGAACCCAGCGTCATCAAGGTGCTGAAGCAACTGAGCCACAGCGGCCTGGTCGCCGCCAACCGTGGCGCTGCCGGCGGTTATGCGCTCACCCGATTGCCGACCGACATCAGCGTGCGCGAGGTGGTCACCGCGCTGGAAGGCCCGATCGCCTTGACCGCGTGCGTCGACAGTTCTGAAGACGTCTGCACCATGGAGAACAGTTGCCCGATGCGCGGGCGATGGGATCCGGTCAACGCCGCACTGCATCAGGCGCTCGACGCCGTCACCCTCGCCCACATGGCGCATCGCGAATCCGCGTACGCGCAAGGAGTCCGTTGAACATGGCCGAGACTGCCAACGAACTACACGATCTCGTCAACCGTAAGTACGAGCACGGCTTCGTCACCGACATCGAGATGGAGACGGCGCCCAAGGGGCTGAACGAGGACATCATCCGCTTCATCTCGGCCAAGAAGGGTGAGCCGGACTGGCTGCTGGAATGGCGACTGAAGGCCTACCGGCTGTGGCTGACCCTGGACGAGCCGAAATGGGCCAAGGTGCACTACCCGCCCATCGACTACCAGGACTCCTATTACTACGCCGCCCCCAAGGTGAAGGAGGCGCCGAAGAGCCTGGACGAGGTCGACCCCAAGCTGCTGGAAACCTACGAAAAGCTGGGCATTCCGCTGCATGAGCGCGCCGCCCTGGCCGGCGTCGCCGTCGACGCGGTGTTCGACAGCGTGTCGGTGGCGACCACCTATAAGAAGACCCTGGAAGACGCCGGCATCATCTTCATGGCGATCTCAGAGGCGGTGAAGCATTACCCGGACCTGGTGCGCCAGTATCTGGGGTCGGTGGTGCCGTATTCCGACAATTTCTACGCGACGCTGAATTCGGCGGTGTTCACCGACGGCACCTTCGTCTACGTGCCCAAGGGCGTGCGCTGCCCGATGGAGTTGTCGACCTACTTCCGCATCAATGCGTCGAACACCGGGCAGTTCGAGCGGACGCTGATCATCGCCGATGCCGGCAGCTACGTCAGCTATCTGGAAGGCTGCACCGCGCCGATGCGCGACGAGAACCAGCTCCACGCCGCCGTGGTCGAGCTGGTGGCGCTGGACGACGCCGAGATCAAGTATTCGACGGTGCAGAACTGGTATCCGGGCGACGAGGAAGGCCGCGGCGGCATCTACAACTTCGTCACCAAGCGCGCCGCCTGTCGCGGCAGGAATTCCAAGGTGTCGTGGACCCAGGTCGAGACCGGTTCGGCGATCACCTGGAAATACCCGAGCTGCATTCTGCAGGGCGACAATTCCAGCGGCGAATTCTACTCGGTCGCCATCACCAACAACTACCAGCAGGCCGATACCGGCACCAAGATGATCCATATCGGCAAGAACACCCGGTCGAAGATCATCTCGAAGGGCATAGCCGCCGGCAAGAGCGACAGCACCTATCGCGGGCTGGTCAAGGTCCTGCCCGGCGCCGAGAACGCGCGCAACTACACCCAGTGCGACAGCCTGCTCGTCGGCCACGACTGCGGCGCCCACACCGTGCCCTATGTCGAATCGCGCAATCCCACGGCGAAGATCGAGCATGAGGCGACGACGTCGAAGATCAGCGAGGATCAGCTGTTCTACGTGCAAAGCCGCGGCCTGTCCGGCGAGGAGGCGGTGGGCCTGATCGTCAACGGCTTCTGCAAGGAAGTGCTGCAGCATCTGCCGATGGAATTCGCCGTCGAGGCGCAAAAGCTCGTGTCGATCAGCCTCGAAGGCTCGGTCGGTTAATGAACGCTGTGAACCACAGAGGCGCCGAGACACAGAGAAGGCACCGAGACTACTGCTCCGTCACTCCCGCGGAAGCGGGAGTCCATTCCGCAGGCCTTCGCGGAACCACGGAATGGATGCCCGCTTCCGCGGGCATGACGAACCTCTCTGTGTCTCTGTGCCTCTGTGGTTAGCGAAGAGAGGAACAACGATGGCATTGCTCGAGATCAAAAACCTCCACGCCACCGTGGACGGCTCGGAAATTCTCAAGGGTATCGACCTGGTGGTCGAGCCCGGCGAAGTGCACGCGGTCATGGGGCCGAACGGCTCGGGCAAGAGCACCCTGTCCTACGTGCTGGCCGGACGCGGCGGCTACGAGGTCACCCAGGGCGAAGTCCGGTTCAACGGCAAGGACCTGCTCGCCATGGCGCCGGAAGAGCGGGCGCGCGAGGGCGTGTTCCTCGCGTTCCAATATCCGGTGGAAATCCCGGGCGTCGCCGGCATGACCTTCCTGCGCGCCGCGGTGAACGCCGTGCGCCAGCACCGCGGCCTGCCGCAGTTCGATGCCATGCAGTTCCTCAAGCTGGCGCGCCAGAAAGCCAAGGAGCTGGGCATCGAGGAAGACATGCTGAAGCGTGCGGTCAACACCGGCTTCTCCGGCGGCGAGAAGAAGCGCGCCGAGACCCTGCAGATGGCGCTGCTGGAGCCGTTGCTGTTCATCCTCGACGAGACCGACTCGGGTCTCGACATCGATGCGCTGCGCATCGTCGCCACCGCCATCGACAGCATGCGCAACGCCCAGCGCGGCATGCTGTGCATCACCCACTACAACCGCATCCTCAACTACCTGCAGCCCGACAAGGTCCACATCCTGGCGCAGGGCCGGATCATCCGCTCCGGCGACCGCACCCTGGCCGAGGAACTGGAGGAGAAGGGCTACGCGGGCTTCCTGGGGCAGGCGGCATGAACCGTACCGCGCTCAAGACGGCGCCGGAACGCCCGACGCCCCTGCTGCACCAGCATGAGGCGCTGGCCCGGCATATCCCCGGCCGCGACGGCTGGCTTGGCGAGTTGCGCGCGGCGGCCCTCGACCGCTACCGCCGCAACGGCCTGCCCGGCCGCGGCACCGAGGCCTGGAAATACACCAACCTGTCGCGGCTTGCCGAGGTCGAATTCCATCCGGCGCGCCTGTCGCCGGAACAGGGGCCGCTCGAGCTGCCCACCGAGATCGCGGCCGTCGAAGGCTGCCGGCTGATCCTGGTCAACGGCACGCTCGACCGCCAGCTGTGCGATTTCGCCAAGCTGCCCAAGGGCGTCGTGGTGAGCGGCATCGGCCAGGAGATCGAGACCCATCCGGCGCGCCTTCAAGCACATCTCGGGCAGTACTCGGCCGACGACGCGGCACCCTTGGCGGCACTGAACACCGCCAGCTTCCACGACGGCATTTTCCTGCACGTGCCGGAAGGCGTCATCGTCTCGGAGCCGATCCACATCATCTCGATCGGGGCCGCGCATGAGGCGGCGCTGTCCTTCCACCCGCGAATCCTCGTGGTGTTGGAGCGCGGCGCGCAGGCGACCCTGGTGGAAAGCCATGCCGGTATTGTCCAGCAGCCCTATCTGTCCAACGGCGTCACCGAGATCGTCGTCGGCCCGGGGGCGGTGCTACGCCACGATGTCGTCCAGGACGAATCGCCGCACGCCTGGCACCTGAACTACACCGCCGTCGCCATCGGCGAGGGCGGCCGCTATGAGAGCACCACCGTCCAGGCCGGCGCCCGTCTCGCCCGCCGCGAAACCCATGTGGCGCTGAACGGCACGCGCGCCGAATGTCGGCTCGACGGCGCCTATGTCGCCGATGGCGAGAGCCACGTCGACAACACCACGCGTGTCGAGCACCTGGCGCCGCACTGCACCTCGAAGCAGTTGTGGAAGGGCGTGCTGAGCGGCAGCGCCCGCGGTGTCTACCAGGGCAAGGTGCTGGTGGCGCGTGGCGCCCAGAAGACCGACGCGCATCAGCTATCGCGCGCCCTTCTGCTGTCGAAGACCGCCGAGATGGACGGCAAGCCCGAGCTGGAAATCTATGCCGACGACGTGAAATGCGGCCACGGCGCCACCGTCGGCGACCTCGACCAGAATCACCTGTTCTATCTCGAAAGCCGCGGCATCGACCGTGAGGAAGCAAAGCGCATGCTGATCGAGGCCTTCGTCGCCGAGGTGCTGGACAACGTCACTGACGAGCGGGTCCGCGAGGCCTTGGCGCGGCTGCTGCGCCACCGCCTCGACGGCCGCCGCTGAGAGGGATCGGCCCATGGGTATCCTCAACACCACCACCACCTACGACGTCGAACGGCTGCGCAAAGATTTCCCCATCCTACAGCGCGAGGTGTTCGGCCGGCCGCTGGTCTATCTCGACAATGCCGCCTCGGCGCAGAAGCCGCGGCAGGTGCTCGACGCCGAGCGCCACCTCTACGAGGACGAGTATGCCAACGTCCATCGCGGCATCTATTGGCTGTCGGATCGCGCCACCCAACGCTTCGACGAAGCGCGCGAGACGGTGCGGCGCTTCATCAACGCGCGCCACGGCCACGAGATCATCTTCACCCGTAATGCCACCGAGGCCGTGAACCTCGTCGCCGCCAGCTATGGCCGCCGTTTCCTCAAGGAAGGCGACGAGATCGTCATCACCGAGCTCGAGCACCACGCCAACATCGTCCCGTGGCAGTTGCTGCGCGAGGAGAAGGGCATCGTCATCCGCGTCGCCCCCATCGACGACGACGGCGCACTGCGCCTCGACAAATTCGCCGAGCTGCTGGGTCCCAAGACCAAGCTGGTGGCCGTGTCGCAGATGTCGAACGTGCTGGGCACCGTGCTACCAGTGGCCGAGATGATCGCCATGGCCAAGGCCGTCGGCGCCAAGGTACTGGTCGACGGCGCCCAGGCGGTGACGCACAAGAAGGTCGACGTCCAGGCACTGGGCTGCGACTTCTACGTCTTCTCCAGCCACAAGCTGTACGGCCCCACCGGCCTCGGCGTGCTCTACGGCCGCGAGGACATCCTGGACGCCATGCCGCCCTATCAAGGCGGCGGCGACATGATCCTGACGGTCACCATCGAAAAGACCACCTACGCCCCCCTGCCCGCCAAGTTCGAGGCAGGAACGCCGGCCATTGCCCAGGCGGTCGGGCTGGCGGCGGCGATCGATTATGTCGAGGGCCTCGGCATGGAGCGCATCGCCGCCCACGAACAGGATCTGCTGACCTACGCGGCGCAGCGGCTGTCGGCCATCCCCGGGCTGCGGCTCATCGGCACCGCGCCGGGCAAGGCCAGCGTACTGTCCTTCGCCATGGACTCGGCCCACCCGCACGACATCGCCACGGTGCTCGACCGCCAGGGCGTCGCCATTCGCGCCGGACATCACTGCGCTCAGCCTTTGATGGAACGCCTTGACGTGCCGGCAACCGCCCGCGCCTCGTTCGCGCTGTACAACACCCGCGCCGAGGCCGATGCCCTCGCCGCGGCGCTCGAGAAGGTGGAGGCAATGTTCCGGCGATGAGCGACGAATTGCGCGACCTCTATCAGGAGGTCATCCTCGATCACGGTAAAAACCCGCGCAATTTCCGGCATCCGCCGGAGGCCAACCGCCACGCCAAGGGGCACAATCCCCTGTGCGGCGACCAGCTTACCGTATATCTGACCGTCGGCGAGGACGGCCTGGTCAAAGATGCGGCGTTCGAGGGTCGCGGCTGCGCCATCTCGACCGCGTCGGCCTCGCTGATGACCGAGGTGTTGAAGGGCAAGGCGCCCGAGCAGGTGAAGGCCTTGTTCGACAACTTCCATTACCTCGCCACCGGCGCGGGCGAAGCCTATCCCTTCGCCGGTCTCGAGGATGATCTGGAGCGTCTGGAGGTGCTGGCCGGCGTGCGTCAGTACCCGATGCGCGTCAAGTGCGCGACCCTGGCCTGGCACACCATGCACGCTGCCATCGAAGGTGAGGACAAGGAGGCGGTTATTACCGAATAACGATGATGGTACGTCCTTTCGCCGAAGCACCGCCGCCGGAGGGCTCCGCCCACGCCGGCGCCCCCCTCGCCCCCGACGTGACGCCCGCCAGCCACGACGACGTCGTCATGGCCCTGCGCGAGGTGTACGACCCGGAAATCCCCGTCAACATCTACGACCTGGGCCTGATCTACGATATCGACATCGCCAACAACGGCGACGTCGCCGTCCAGATGACCCTGACGGCCCCCGCCTGTCCGGTCGCCGGCAGCCTGCCGCAGAAGGTGGCTGAGACGGTGGCCAGCGTGCATGGCACCGGCGAGGTCAGCGTCGATCTGGTTTGGGACCCGCCGTGGGACATGAGCCGCATGACCGAAGAAGCGCGGCTGGCTCTGAACCTGTTCTGAGCGACTTTTCCTACCCGGAGCGCGGAGCTCCAGCTCCGCATTCCGCGTGCGGACCTGGAGGTCCGCGCTTCTCTAATCGGGCCTTTGTTGTCAATGGGGCTTCTCCTGCGGTTGGTGGCGAGGCCGGCGCGGAGCTCCGCCATCAAGCGGAGCGATGGCCTCGCCCGGCA
>JAKFEE010000003.1:0-1523 GCA_036675815.1 Rhodospirillaceae bacterium | reverse complement strand
CACCAGCGGCATCAGCTGGTCGCGGTATTGCACCATGTAGCGGCCGTTGGAGAGTTCGATCTTGTCGGTGGCAAGCTCTTCCAGCCGGGTGACGAGGCCGAGCGGCACCGCCTTGGGCTGGGCCGAGCCGGCGCGGAACACCAGCAGCGAGGTCAGCTGTTCGGCGGCGTTGGCGCGCGCCGCCGCGTTCTCTTCCGCGATCTCGTGCGAGGCTGAGCCCGCGGCGCCGAGCGCCTTGGCAATGCCGTTGGGGTCGATGATCATGATCACGGCGCCATCGCCCAGGATGGTGTTGCCGGAGAACATGTCGATGTGACGCAGTTTTGTCGACATCGGCTTGACCACGATTTCTTCGGTGTGGAACACGCCGTCGACCACGATGCCAAAAGTCTGGTTGCCGACCTGCGTCACCACGATGAAGCCGTTCTCGGGATCCGAGGAGGTGCCGTCGTCGATCTTGAGCAGCTTCTTCAGGTGCATCAGCGGCAGCAGCTTGTTGCGCAGCCGCAGTACCGCGGTGTCCTTGATGCGCTCGATGCGGTGCTCGGAATTGGCCCGCGCCCGCACCAGTTCGACCACCGCCAATTGCGGGATCGCAAAGCGGTCGCCGGCGGCTTCCACGATCAGGGCGGAGACGATGGCGAGCGTCAGCGGGATCTTGATGGTGACGGAGGAACCCTCGCCGGCCACCGACTTGACGTCGATGGTGCCGCCGATCTGGTCGATATTGGTGCGCACCACGTCCATGCCGACGCCGCGGCCGGACACCGAGGTGATGCTGGCTGCGGTGGAGAAGCCCGGGGCGAAGATGAACTTGTGGATCTGGGCTTCCGTCATCTTCTCGAGTTCGGCCTCGCTGACGAGACCGTTCGCGATCGCCTTGGCCTTGATCCGCTCGGTGTGGAGGCCGCGGCCGTTGTCGGCGATGCAGATCAGGATGTGGCCGCCTTCGTGATAGGCGGAGAGCCGGATGGTGCCCTGCTCGGGCTTGCCGTTGGCGGCGCGCTCGGCCGGGGTCTCCAGGCCATGGTCGGCCGAGTTGCGCACCATGTGCGTCAACGGATCCTTGATCAGGTCGAGCACCTGGCGGTCGAGCTCGGTGTCGGCGCCGTGCATCTCCAGTTCGATCTGCTTGTGCAGTTCGCCGGCGAGGTCGCGCACGATCCGCGGCAGCTTCTGCCAGGCATTGCCGATCGGCTGCATCCGCGTCTTCATGACGCCTTCCTGCAGCTCGGCGGTGACGTTGGACAGCCGCTGCAGCGGCACCTTGAACTCGGTGTCGTCGTTGCGCCTGGAGATCTCCAGCAGCTGGTTGCGGGTCAGCACCAGTTCCGACACCATCGTCATCAGATGTTCCAGCGTATCCACGTTGACGCGGATCGACTGGTTGGCGACCTTGTCGGCCTCGGGCACGTCTACCTCGACCACCGACCTGGCTGCCTTCTTCTCTTTCGCGGGCGCGGTGGACTGCACCGGCGCCGCGGCCGGCGGCGGCGCGGCCGCGCTGGGCTGAACCGGCGCGA
>JAKFEE010000059.1:0-119783 GCA_036675815.1 Rhodospirillaceae bacterium | reverse complement strand
GCGGGGTGGAGCAGCCCGGTAGCTCGTCAGGCTCATAACCTGAAGGTCGTCGGTTCAAATCCGGCCCCCGCAACCAGGACGTCGACAAGCCCTTGGCTCTTCCCCGAGCCAAGGGCTTTTTCGCGCCCGGCGCCTTCGCCGCCGGTTGAAGCACGGCGACGCCTCGACCGCCGTAATCCAGAGGCCCGATGTCAAAACCCCCCACCGCGCGAGGGACGCGGCAGGGGGCGTTGGGAGGAAACATGGCCTCACTCTCAGATAAGGAACTCCCCGGCGCGCGCAAGGGCAGACGCCATACCTTATTGCGGCATCGCCAAACGCCGTGGCAAGGGGATGCCCCAACCTGCTCACTTGGCAGGGGGGGGCTACGCGCATTAGCATAGGCGGCATGCGCAATGTAATAGTCCTTGCCGCCGTGCTGCTGCTCAGCACGGCCGCCGCCGCCGAACCGCTGCCCGGACCGGTGACCGCCGAGGTCGTGCGGGTGATCGACGGCGACACCATCGAGGTGCGCGCCATGCCCTGGCCACGGCTGATGATGCAGGTGGCGGTGCGGTTGCGCGGTGTCGACACCCCCGAGATGCGGGGCGAGTGCGCCGCCGAGCGCCATGACGCCGCCGCGGCGCGTGACGCCCTGGCGGCGATCGTTGGCGACGGGCCGGTGGTGCTCACCGACATCGACGAGGACAAGTATGCCGGGCGCATCGACGCCCGCGTCATCGCTCCCAACGGCGGCGACGTCACCGCCGCGCTGCTCAAGGCGGGCCATGGCCGCGCCTATGACGGTGGCCGCCGCGGCGGCTGGTGCGGCTGATCCGATCGCCGCCGGGCGAGCCGAGCCGGATATTCAGGCCTGGCGTAACGCCGCAAGCCGATCCGAGAGGCTCGTCGGTTTCGCCGGCTCGCCGCGCGCCGATGCCATCGCCGCGACGATGTTGGGGTCCTCTTCCTCGGCTTTCGACGGCCGCAGCAGCTTGGCCTTGGCCTGCAGCGCCTCGGCCGAGGCCATGTCCTTGGCGGCGGCGTCCTGCATCGCCTTTAGCGCCACCGTGAGGCCGCTGGTCGCCCCCGACAGGCCGGCGGCGCTGCGCGCGGCTTCGGCCTGGCGTGCGGCCATGTCACGCTGCTGGGCGGCGCGGCCCATGTCGCGCTCGGCGCGGGCGAGCTGCTCGCGCGCCGATTTGAGCTTGGCCCCGGCGTCGGCGTAGCTCTTTTCCAGCATCTCCAGGAATTCGAGGGCGTCGACGGCATCGCGTTCTTCGCGGTCGACCTCGGGTGCCATGTCCTCGAGCATGCCGACCAGGGTGGCCAGGCTCTTCTCCAGCGGCGCCTTGCGCGCCGGATCGGCTTCGCCCGCCAGCTGCGCCTGCAGGTGCTCGGCCGCGGCCATGCGTTGCTGCGACAACGCCTTGATCGCGTCGGCCTCCTTGCGCTCGCGTTCGTAGGTGGCGCGCGCCTCGGCGACCTGGCGGCCGAGCTCGTCGAGGTGCTGCTCCATGGTGCGCAGCTCGGCCTCGGTAGCGGCCTGCGGATCCCAGCGCACCAGCGCTTCCAGCGCCCCTTGCACGGCCTGGTCGGTCTTCACGCCCAACAGATTGCGGATGAATGCGAACATGGCTTGGCCTCCGGTGAAAGAACGAACGAACGCGATCAGCCGGCCATCGCCGCGGCGTTGACCAAGGCCACCGCCATCTGCACGCCGACCAGCACCACCGCGGCGGCGACATTGCCCGCCTGGATCTGGCCCTTGAGGTCGCGCATCAGCAAGGTCGCGGCGCCAAAGGCCAGCAGTTGCAGGGCAAGCGCCACCGCTCCCCACAGCAGGATGTCGCCGAGCGCCTGCGAGGTGGCCAGTGTCGCCGCCAACGGGATCGACAGCGCCGCCACCGCGCCGCCCAGGCTGACGCCGGCGGCGAGATTGCCTTCGCCGGCGAGGCGCCGCTCATGGAACGGCGTCACCAGCATGTAGACGCCGACGCCGCAGGCCAGCAGCGCGACGGTGGCGGCGAACTGGGCCAACAGCACGGGCAGGCCGCTGCGCAGGGCGCCGAGGGCGGTATCGAAGGTGACTTCCATGGCGGCTCCGATCAGGCCAGTGACAGCGAGGCGGGGTTGACGTCGATGCCGGCGGCGATGCGCACCCAGGCCTGGCCCTCGTGCTCGACCGCCGCCACCAGGATGTATTCGGCCGGCGGCGCCGGCTCGGCCAGGCCGGTGGGCGCCGCGTAGAGCATGGCCTGGGTCGCGAAGATGCGCATGCCGCACACCGTCTCCTGGGTTTCGACCAGATGGCGCGGCGCGATGCGGCTGCTGCCGGGATTCCAGGCACGACCATAGAGCTTGCCGTCCTTGGTCTGGAACTCGGGCCAGCCGATCATGCCGTCGGCCTCGTCCAGCCAGAACGCCCATTCGTCGGCATCGGCGGGGGCGACCTCGTCGATCACCGAGAAGAACCTGCATTCGTCGGGTCGGCCGGCATCGTCGAGGTGCAGTTGCAGGAAACTGCGCTCGTCGGGCAGATGCAGCCGGTAGAGCTTGACGCCTTCGGCATTGACGGTGCCCACCGCGGCGACGCCGACCAGCATGTCGGTGCCCTCCTGCCGGGGCGCCTGCACCTTGACGGCATCGCCGGCCAGCAGGAACGGCGTCGGGTCCATGGTGATCGTCATGCCGAGGCGGAACAGCGATGGGGCGTAGCGCTCGCCCGACACCTTGCCGCGCAGGATGGCGGCGGCGGTCTTCAACGGGGTCATGGGGGCCTCCTTTTCAAGCGGCGAATGGGTGGGACGGGACCGGGCGAGGGGGGCGGTGCGGCGCCGGCGCGCCTGCCACAGCACGGCCAACGTGCCGCCCAGCAGGCCGACGGCCAACCACGTGCCGACGCCGCCGCCGTCCTCGGCCGGGCGCGGGGTGCCGGCGACGGCGGCCTCGGGCGGCACGTCGGGCGGCAGATAGCCGGAATCGCGGGTGGTGCCCTGCTGGGCGGCCAGTTGCTGGTCGAGTTCGGCAAGCTTGGCGCGCAGCGCCGGATCGTCCGCGGCTCGGCGCTCGGCCTCCTCGCGCCATTCCCGGTATCCGGCTTCGTTCTGATGGTTGTAGAAAAAGGCGGCGTGGCCGGGGCGGTTGACGGTGTCCAGCAGGTACCACAGGAACAGGGCGTCCCACATGCCGAAGCTGCGTCGCCCGCCGAGGGCGTAGCGCGGGGCCGACCAGCCGCGCCGGTCGTACCAGGTCGGTGCGGCCCAGCCACCGCCCTGCCGGCCAGCGGAAAAGTCCGTGCCACGCGGGCCGGTCGAACCGACGCCGCCCGGCGGGGCCGAACGGCGGCGGAACTGCTCCAGGGCCTCGGACGAGCCGCGGCGGCTGAGGGCGCGGTCGCCGCTGCCCGCCGACGGCGTCCGCGCCGTCGGCAAGCCGAAGCCGGGGGTGCGCGGCCGCGAATAGCCGCCGCTGAACGAAGGGGTGCGCGGGCGCGAGAAAGCGGGACGCGAATAACCGCCCGACGAGCGCCGCGCCAAGGCGGGCGTGGCGTCGGCGAAGATGACCATCACGCCGGCGGCCGGTGCGACAACCGCAGGCGGCGCGGCGGCGATCGCCATTGGAAGGGCGATCATCCAACCGGCCATCACTCGGGCGATTGCGCGCATCCTCATCCGATCGATCAGGGACCATCGCGATCCACATGGGTGGTTCCCACGTTCAGTGGTGAACCGTCGGAGCGATTCAACGCCGGCGAAGGCGCCGGCTGCCGCCCGCGTCGGCACTGACACAGCACGAAGCCGCCGCTGGCTTCTTGATCCGGATCAATCGCCGCCGGAAGGGGCGTTCCTAAACTCCCTTCGGGAACGGGACCTGCACGACGTCGGTTGTCGGCCGCAACAGGGAGCGCACGCCATGGCCCAACCAGCCATCAGCCATCTCGATGGACCGGAATCGCTGGCGTACAGCCGATGGTGGCTCTACGCCATCGGCCTCGTCCTGATCATCGCCGGGGTCGCGGCGCTCGCCCTGCCGCTTTTCGCCAGCCTGGCCGTCGAGGTCGTCGTCGGCTGGGCCTTCCTCGTCGCCGGCGCCTCCCAGCTCCTGTATGCGTGGCGCGCCAGAGGCTGGGCGGGAATGGTTTGGCAACTGCTGATCGCGGCCATCTTCCTGGTGGGAGGCTTCACGCTGCTGACCAATCCCGTCGCCGGGCTGGTCAGCCTGACGCTGGTGGTCATCGCGACGTTCCTGGCCAGTGGCGTGATCCAGATCGTCATCGGCCTGCGCCTGCGGCCTCTCGACGGGTGGGCATGGTTCATCCTGCTCGGCGCCTTGTCGCTGCTCGTCGGCCTGCTGATCTGGAACAGCCTGCCGAGTTCGGCCGCCTGGAGCCTGGGGCTGCTGGTCGGCATCGACTTCCTGGCAACCGGCCTGGTGTTCCTGCGCTTCGGCTTCCTGATCGGACGCCGGTCGCGAACGATCGGCGCGATGCCGTGATCGGGCCGGCGCTTACGCGCAGCCGGCGCCCGCCAGAAAATTGAAAGCCTCGGGGCCTCGCTGCAGCAACTGCTGCAGGGCATCGGCGGCCAGCGGCCGTGAAAACAGGTGCCCTTGAAACAGCGTGCAGTCGCGATCGACGAGGAAACGCAATTGCTCCCTGGTCTCGACACCCTCCGCCACGACCTCGAGGCCGAGTGAGCGGCCGATGGCCAGTATGGCCTCGACCAGCGCGGCGCTGCGGTGGTCGGAGGCAATGTCGCGAATGAACGAGCGGTCGATCTTGATCGTATGGATCGGCAATCGCTTGAGATAGCCGAGCGATGAATAGCCGGTGCCAAAGTCGTCGAGGGTGAGCAGGAAGCCGGCGGCATGCAGCCGGTCGACGATGTCGCACGCCTGATCGGCCATCAGCACCGACTCGGTCAATTCGACCTCGAGATCCTGGGGCGCCAGGCCGCGGTCGCCCACGGCGCGCACCATGCGATCGACCAGTTGGGCACTGCTGAACTGGTGGGCCGAAAAATTGACGGCGGTGCGCGGCGCCGGCAGGCCGGCGGCTTTCCATGTGCGGACCTGATCGAGAGTCTTGGACAGCACCAGGTCGCCGAGAGCCCCGATCAGCCCGCCTTCATCCGCGACGGATATGACGAGGGGCGCGGGCACCAAGGCGCCATCCAGTCGCCACCGGATCAGCGCCTCGACCCCCGGGACGCTGCCGCCAGGCAGGCGGATCTTGGGCTGGTAGTGCAGGTCGACATCGCCGTTGTCGATGGCCTTGCGCAGCCGGCCCTCGAGGTGCAGGTGGCGCATCACCTGGGCTTTCATGCTGCCGTCGAACAGGCGCAGGGTCGACTTGC
Source organism: Rhodospirillaceae bacterium (assembly GCA_036675815.1). Lineage (GTDB taxonomy): Bacteria > Pseudomonadota > Alphaproteobacteria > Rhodospirillales > Magnetospirillaceae > JAKFEE01. Next base: position 114,447 of record JAKFEE010000059.1, on the reverse strand, counting down.
CGTCGGCCTTGGCCCGGTACATGGCGATGTCGGCCCGCTTCAGCAGGCTGGGGAAATTGTCGCCGTCATCGGGGCCGATCGCCGCGCCGATGCTGACGCCGATGTTGAACTCCTGGCCCTGCAGGCTCACCGGGCGCGCGACCTCGGCGATGATCTTCTCGGCGACGGCGGCGATGGCGGCCGCGTCCTTGACGTCGCCCAGCACCACCACGAACTCGTCGCCGCCCAACCGCGCCAGGGTGTCGCTGGCGCGCAGCACCGACTGCATGCGCTTGCTCATGATGACCAGCAACTGGTCGCCGATGTCATGGCCGAGGCTGTCGTTGACCACCTTGAACCGGTCGAGATCGAGGAACAGCAGGGCGGTGCGCAGCTGGTTGCGTCGTGCGGCGGCAAGCGCCTGTGCCACCCGGTCCTCGAGCAGGATGCGGTTGGGCAAGCCGGTCAGGGCATCGTAATAGGCGAGCCTGAGGATCTTCTCGTCGCGCTCGCGCAGCGCGGTTGTGTCGCGATCGATGCCGCGGTATCCGATCACTGCGCCGCTCGCGTCGCGGATCGGCATGCCGTTCGTCACCGAATGGCGCAGCCGGCCGTGCTTGTGCAGGTTGACATTGTGCAAATCGGAGAAAGACCGCTGGTGCCGCGCGATGTCCTTCATCAGGCGCCGCACCCGCCGGGCTTCCTCGAGTGGCATGATGTCGAAGGGGGTGCGGCCGATCAGTTCGGCCGGCGTGTACCCCAACACCGACTCGACGTTCCCGGCGACATAGGTGAATCGCCCGCGGGCATCGACTTCCCAGATCCAGTCGGCGCTGGCGAAGGTGAAATCGCGGAACCGCTGCTCGCTTTCCCGCAACGCCTGCGCCATCCGATCATGGTCCGACAGGTCGCGCCACGAGCAATAGACGACGGCGCGGTCCAACAGGGTGATGGCGGACAGGGTGACCTCGGTCGGAAACAGGCTGCCGTCGGCCCGCCGATGGGTCCACTCGAAACGGTGGCTACCCCGCTCCTCGGCCAGGCCGATCATGTGCTTGGCCTTAGCCGCCGATGCCTCGCCACAGGGCTGCAATTCGGGCGACAGGTCCTTTGGATGAGCGCCGAGCAGCGCTCTCTTGTCCGGGTAGCGCAAGGTCGATACCGCCGCCCGGTTGCAGTCGATGAAACGCCGATTTTCTATGATCCAGGCGGGATCGGGCGATGCCTCGAATATTCCGCGAAACCACTCTTCACCAACAGGAGAGAAACGTTCGGCCATGTAATGTATTTGACTGCAATTTGTTTACTTTCAAAAAATGCCTAAGGGTTTGCGTGAAGTCAAGAGCGGCCAAGCACGTCGAAGAAAGGCCGGTTAACGCTTTCTTACCGTTGTCCAGTAATCGTCGGCGATTTTCTGCTTGGCCGTCGTCTGGCGGTGTCAACGGCTGCGGTTGCATTATTTTCAACTTTGCGTTGCATTTGTCGAGTATGTCCGGCGACGGTTTGCTGTTCCGGCGCTTTTTCGACCGTACCCGCAACTTGATTTATGTAAGTGCCGTACTCACCCGATGGCGTCGATCCTTGGCGGAGTCCGCCATGACCGATCGGCGCCGCATGCGCCGCCGCGGGCCGAGACACAGGGAGCAAGCACGGCATGTTCGCGCACCGCATCACATTGTTCGAGCTCTACGGCTTCAAGGTGCAGATCGATGCGAGCTGGCTGCTGCTGGCGGTGTTGATCGTCTGGAGCCTCGCCGCCGGCTACTTCCCGGTGGTGGCGCCGGGCTTGTCGCCGGTGGCCTACTGGTGGATGGCGGTGATCGGTCTGATCGGCCTGGCCGCCTCGATCGTCGTCCACGAATTTGCCCATTCCATAGTGGCGCGCGGCTATGACATGCCGATCAAGGGCATCACCCTGTTCGCCTTCGGCGGTGTCGCCGAGATGAGCGAAGAGCCATCGAGCCCGTGGGGCGAGTTGTGGATGGCGCTGGCCGGCCCGGCGACCAGCGTCGTCATCGCCGGGTTGTTCTATCTGGTCGCCGAGGGGCTCACCGCCATGCTAGGCGGCGGGCATCCGCTGGCGGTGGTGGCCGGCTATCTTGCCTTCATCAACCTGGTGCTGGTGGTGTTTAACATGATTCCGGCCTATCCGCTGGACGGCGGCCGCGTGCTGCGCGCCGGGCTGTGGCTGTGGACGCGCGACATCGTCCGCGCCACTCGCATCGCCGCCGGCGCCGGTTCGCTGATGGCCTTCCTGCTGATGGCGCTGGGCGTGTTCGCCTTCCTCACCGGCAGCCCGATCATGGGCCTGTGGTGGCTGTTGATCGGCATGTTCATCCGTGCCGCGGCGACGCAGGGCTATCAGGAGCAGGTCGCGCGGGCGGCGCTGTCGAGCGAGCCGGTCAGCCGCTTCATGCGCCGCGAGCCGGTGGCGGTGACGCCGGAGCTGCCGCTCGACCGCCTGATCGAGGACTATTTCTATCACCATTATTTCAAGAGCTTTCCCGTCGCCGTCGACGGCCGGCTGGTCGGCTGCATCTCGATCGAGCGGGTCAAGACTCTCGATGCCGAGCACCGCGCGCTGAGCAATGTCGGCGCCGTCATGGACCAGTGCGGCCCCGACAACACCGTGGCCGAGGATGCCGAGGCGGCCAAGGCGCTGCGCCAGATGCAGCGCACCGGCCGCAGCCGGCTGTTCGTCGTCCGCGGCCAGCGGCTGGTCGGCGTGCTGTCGCTGCGCGACCTGATGAACTATCTGGCGCTACGTATGGAACTGGAGGGCGAGCAGGCGGTGGCGCCGGCCAAGTGAGCCAGACGTGCCCTTGGTCCTGCACGGCAATTGGGCTAGGGTCGGCTTCCCAACCTCGGGCGATGCGACGATGACCGCCTCCTTTCCGATCCTGAACGAGATCGGCTATTTCTACCCGCAGGCCCAGGCGAGGTTCGTCCGACGCAAGACGTGGCTGGCGAACACGGCGGCGGTGCGCCGGCTGCCGTGGGGCGGTTTCGCGCCGGCGGGGATGCCGGCGTTTTCGCGTCGTCGCCTGCTGCAGTTGTGGCTGGCGACCTGGCGCAACGAGCAGTACGCGCTGCCGACCTCGGCCGACTGCCTTCAGATCAACCTCGGTGGCACCAGGCTGCGCGCCTTCGACCTGCGCCGCGACCGCTCCTACAAGGTGGTGGCGGTCGACAGCCGCTACGGCGGCAGCACCGAGAACGAGGTGCGGGTGCGCCGGGACGTCCTGCCGGGCTCGGGCATCGCTTTCCCGCGGGTGCACACGCTGGGCCGCCATGGCGGCTATTTGATGATGGAGGAAGAGCTCGTCCACGGCCGTCGATGGAATGTCCGCCGCGACGGCGATCGGTTCGAGCAGGACATCGCCGCGCCGCTCTCCCGCCTGATCCAGCACTTCGGCCTCGACCGCCGGCCGTTGTCGTCGCTGCTGCCCGCGGATAGCCGTGCCGTTCTCGCCGACACCGACCACGGCCTTCCGCTCGTCGCCCATCTGAGGGCGTTGATCGAGCGCAACCCGCAGGTCGCCGTCAGCTTGTGCCACGGCGATCTGTCGGCCTCCAACGTGGCGGTTGGCCCTGGCGGCGCCGTCTTTCTCGACTGGGAGAAAGCGCGTGAGCACTTCGTCGGCTACGACCTGCTGATGATGGCGCGCGGCTATGCGGGGCAGCGGCATATCCAGGGATGCGCGCGCCGGTTCTTCACCAGGTTCCAGGGCGGCGCCCTGGATTTCGCCGACGGCCTGGCGCTGCAGATGCTGGAAGACCGGGTGAGCCATGTCCAGGCCTGGGACGATCTCTCCGAGGTCTGGCAGAGGGTGGCCGGGGCCGGATAGGCCCCCGGCCCGCCGCCTCAACGCCCGGTGCGGCGCCGCCGCATCGAGTCGCGGAGGGTGTCGTGGTCGTGGCGCGACAATTCGGCGGCGATCCGGCGCAGCGACTGATCCTCGATGGCGACGTGCTTGCGGTAGTTGTGGGCGAAGGCGATGCCGCCGACCAGTAGTGCCGCCGGCCGGGCGACGCCGACGCCGGCCTCGATATGGGCCAGCTCGCGGGCCAAGTTGGCGATGCTCAGGCGCTCGCGCCGATGATCGGCGGCGAGGCTGGCGAGGGAAGCCTCACTGTCGTCGGCCCATCCACGCCGCAGCAGGAGCGGCAGCAGGTCGTCGTCCTCGTCGGCCATGTGCGCGAGGACGTTGACGGTGAGAAAACGATGCAGCCGCCGCGCGCGGGCTGCGTCGTCCCACTGATCGGGGTCGGTGCAAAAGGCCTCGAGCTCGTCACACGCCGCAAGGTGATGGTCGTGGGCGGCAAAGACGCAGTCGAGGGCGGCGTGCTCGCAATCGGCGCAATTGGCCATGAGGCAGGACATCGGTTCCCCACGTGCTGTTCGTTGATTGCCGACAATACTGCCATGACGCCACTCGACCGGGTGTTGACCTTGGATAATGGGACGGCCACCATCGTTACGTTGAAACTTGCGGTTTTACTGTGCAGCGCGAAATATCCGTCGTGAACGGCGCTAATCCTCTTTCGCAGGCTCACCGATCCGGGAGCGTGCAGTTTTCGTTTGCCGTAATCCGTCCGGCACCACGATGATGGAGCGCAGCTAAGACGCATTCGCGAGGCTGGCGATGAGGATGTCCCGGGAGTGTGGCAATTGCCGCCAGGCTGCCGATTGCCTGACCATCACCTGCTCGAATCGCATTGCCGTCCTCAACGGCCAGCAGATCTATGGCATGGGCGAAGTGGCCGACGGCATCTGGCAGGTGCTCGACGGCTTCGTCAGCCTGCAGGCCTATACGGCCGAAGGCGATCTGGCCCTGACCCGGCTGGTGGCGGCCCGGGGCGTGTTCGGCTACCGCTCGTTCATCAGTGGGGAGCCGCGTTCGAGCAGCGCCGTCGCCATCGGGCCGTGTACGCTCAAGCACATCCCGGGAGACCTGCTGCGTCAGCTGGTGCGGCGCGAGCCGCGCCTGGGCGCGGCGCTGCAACTCAGCATGGCCCGGACCCTGCGCGACGCCAACGACCGCATCCTCGGCCTGGTGACGCAGAACTGCGCCGCCAAGACCCTGCGTTTCCTCGAATGGCTGGCCTACCGCCAGGGGGTGGAGCCGACGCCCGCCGGCTTCCAGGTGATCACGCCGTTCCCGCAGCGCGACATCGCCCGGATCATCGGCGTCACCCCCGAAAGCCTGTCGCGGGCGCTGCGGCGCCTGCGCGACGCCGGCATCGTCGTCCTCGCCGGGCGCCGGATCGAGGTGAACGACGGCTGGGATTCCTATGTCGCCGGCGACCGCTGAGGCGTCATGGCTGCGGTATCGCCGCCGTCTTCACCCGCTCGATCAGCGCCTGGGCCGCGGCCGGTGCGCGTAGCTTGCCCCCCGAGATGAAATAGACGAAGGTGTCGCCGCGCTGGGCCCAGTTTCGGGCGCGCTCCGCCCAGCGGTCGAGGTCGGCGCCCGCATAGCCGCTTTCGATGTCCTCCCGGCCCCGCATCAGCCGCGCATAGGTGAAGTCCGCCGTCGCCTCGTCGATGCCGGGAAAGCTGTCGTGGTCGGCGAAGACGATGGCCACGTTGTGGCGCCGCGCCATCGCATGGAAGCGCTCGTCGACGAAGCTCGGGTGGCGCACCTCGATGGCGTGGCGCAGGCTCAGCCCTTCGAGTCGGCGCGGCAGCAGGCCCAGGAAGGCCTCGATGTCGTCGGGGTCGAATTTCTTGCCTGCCGCAAGCTGCCAGTTGATCGGCCCCAGCCGCCCCCCCAGCCGCGCCATCCCCTGGGCGAAGAAACCGGCGAGGGCGTCCTCGGCCAGGGCCAGGTCGCGCCGGTTGGTGCAGTAGCGCGAGCCCTTGACCGCGAAGACGAAGCCCTCGGGCGTCTGGTCGCGCCATTTTTCCCAGTTGGCGGGCTTGAAGCGGGAATAGAAGGTGCCGTTGATCTCGATGGAGGTGAGGTGACGGCTGGCGAATTCGAGTTCGCGACCGTGCGGCAGCGCCTCGGGGTAGAACACCCCGCGCCAGGGGGCGTAGGTCCAGCCGCCCACACCCACGTGGATGCGGCCGCTCATGACGGCGCCCGCACCACGATGTCGCCGGCCTTGCCCAGCGTGGCATGCAGGGCGCGCGAGCACTCGACGGAAAAGGTGCCGCTGCGCAGGGGCACCACATAAAGATCCGTCGCCTGGCCCGCGGCAACGTCGATCCGGCCACCGGTGGCGCGAGCCGCCTCCGCCGCGCCATCGGGGCGCAGCATGGCGGCCTGCAGAAATTCCGGCGCGTCGAAGTTGTGGTTGATGCTCCCGTGATTCTCGATGTGCAGGCGATAGGGGCGCCCTTGCGTCAGGACCAGCGGGCTCGGGCCGATGCGGAATTCCGCCAAGGGCACATGGATGGTATCGGCGCGGGTCCAGTCCACCGAGCCAAGCCTCTCTTGCGCCTGCGGCGGGACCGTCAGCGGCGCGCGTTGCCCGGCACAGCCGGCGAGAACGGCGGCGATCAGGGGTGCCACACGCGCCAACGCCATTCCCCTGCCTCCCAGTGCGCCAGTCCGTTGCACCAACAGGCGGCGGGGCGCCCGGTTCCGCGCCGTCGGCTGTTTTCTGCCGCGCCGCGTGCGGGCTTCAGCAGCCGGCGAGCCAGGGGGCGAGCGCCTCGTCGGCAACGAACCGCGTCATGACGCCTTTCAATTTCCCCATGTCGCGCAGGTAGGGAAAGGTCGAATGGTCGCTATCGATCTCGACGATCTCGACCAAAGGCATCGCGGCCAGGCGCGCCGCCATTGCCATGTCGAACGGGTTTTGCCGGCCGACGATGGCGGTGATGTGCGTTTCCTTGTTGCCTTGCAGCAGCGCCGACAGGTCGCCGTGCTGAACCGGCACGCCGGCCATGTGATGGATGCTGACGCTGCCCGGCAGGTTGACCTCGAGTTCGGGGACCGAGGCCAGCACCCGCTGGGCGCCGATGGCGACGCCGACGCCCAAGGCGGCGAAGGCGCCCATGGAATGGCCGAGGCACAGGATCTCATGGTCGGGAAAGCGGCTACGCACCGCGGCGGCGAAGGCGATCAGGCCGTCGAAGTCGCGGCAGACGCCGGGTACGCCGTCCTGGTACCAATGGTTGCGGCCCGGATTGAGAAACAGCTTCTTGCACCCGGTGCCGGCCAGGAACGACGCGTGCGAGCCCGTGCCGATGGGCTGATTGATGTAGGCGAAGACGATCAACAGCTTGTTCGTCGGGGAGTCCTCGAAGATCAGGTGTTCGGTGTTGCGGGCGAGACGGTCGCCGATGGCGCCGTCTTCGGCCAAGGCAAGGGCGTCGGCCGACATGAGGGTTCCTGCGTCTTGCCTCATTCGATGCGGACCGGCAGGCGCACGAGGTCGCGGTCCCAGCCGACCTTGCAGCCGGCGAGATTAAGGCGGGTCATATAGAGGTAGGCGTGCGTGCCGACGTCCTCGAACGTCAGGCTATGGCTGTCGGGGGCGAGCAGGGCGGGGTAATCGAAGGCGGCCTTGTCGCCGCAGCCATAGCGGAACAGCAGCGGCACCTGCCACACGAGCTGCGGGGCGGACCAGTTGAGCAGGTCGCTCGAAGTGGTGGCCCAGATCCCCGCCACGCCGTCGCGGACCGTGGCCATGGTGGCGATGACCTTGCCGCTCGGCCGGTGGACGGCCAGGCTGCGCACGGTGCCGCTCAGCGTCTGGGGCGCCACCGGGGCGCAGGTGTGGGCGTCTGCGGCAACCGCGGGGGTGCGGATGCCGTCGGCGAAGCGCACGGAAAAGGCGCGGCCGTCCCAGGCGCGCCAGGCGTGCGGGTCGGCCAGGTTGTCGGTCCGCAGCAGGCAGGCGCCGCGCCGCTGGGATTTGTAGCGCTCGGCCCAGACGAAGACGTACCAATGGTCGCCGCGGCGAATGATGTTGGTCGGGGCGAAATAGCCGGTGCGCTTGCCGACGTCGCCGGCGTAAGGGTAGGGCAATGTCGCCACCGCGTGTGCCGGCGGCGCCGCCGCCAGGCGGAAGCTCTGGCCGCCGTCGGTGGAGACGGCTGCGGTGACGCTGTTGCGCCAGCAGCGCATGTACTCGCCCGACGGGCACAGTCGTGGCCGGCGCTGGCCGTGGAACTCGTTGCTGACCAGGGCGAACACCGTCTTGCCGTCAAGGGTGTGGAACGACGACAGCCAGCTGCGGTCGTCGTGCAGTCCCGGATCGTCGCGGCCGTGCCCCTCAAAGATCACAGCGCAATGGCGCGCCACGCTGTCGAGTGAGGCGCCGGTGAGGGCGCGCGCCGCCCTGTGCGTCGCGACGAGGTGAACGGTGCCGCCGGCATCGCGGAAGGCGCGCGCCGGGATGTCGGGCACGTCCTGCTTGGTGCAGGCGTCGCGCCAGGCGGCCACCGTTTCGAGTTCGCCGGCCCGCTCGACGGTGACCGCCGGGGCAGGGCCGGCGACGAGCGTCAGCGCCAGGGCAAACGCGAGCCGGCGCATCTCAGACGTCCGCCAGCCGATGGGCCATGCCGTTGCGGTCGAGGAAGGCGCGCATGCGGCGGTAGCGATCGGTATAGTTGGCGTTGAAGCCGTCCCACAGGTCGGTGCGGTACAGATCCTCGAGGTCGCGCGTCTCGATGTCGTCCATGGTCAGGCGTGGGATCGAGAAGGTCTCGGCCAATTCCGAGCTGCGCTGGTCGTACTCGACGAAGATGGCGGGGACGCCGTTGGCCAGCGCCGGCAAATTGCCGTGCACGCGGAAGCCCAGGGCCAGATCCATCTTGCGGATGAAACTGTCGTACTCGGCGACGGTGTTGGTGAAGAACATCTTGTCGCGATAGAGCTGGGCCATGGCGCCATCCGGCCCGTCGAACCAGCCCGAGCCGACCAGTTCGGGAAGGTGCTTGTCGATCAGCGCCTCTTCCTTGAAGAAGAATGATTTCTCCGGTGGTTCGCCGTGCGCGGTGACGGTCACGTCGAAGCGCTTGGCCAGGCGCAGGATGAAATCGCGCTGCACGGCAACGTAGCGGGCCATGTCGGCGGCATAGGTGGCTGAGACCTCGCGGCGCATGTTGAAGGCGACCTTGCGCACATTGACCAGGGGCTTGGCCGCGATGCGCAGCCACGGGTCGTTGCAGCGGAACAGGCTGGGGCAGCCGACCACCTCGACATTGCGGATGCCGATGTCGTCGAGAACCTCGGCGCTGTAGGCGCCGCGCACGCCGATGGTGGCGCAATGGTCGGCGAACAGCCGCCACACCTCCTTGGATTCCTCGGGCAGGTCGAGCTTGCGCCGCGTCTCGGCCTGGGCGCCGACGGCGAAGGGGATGACCGGAATGCGCAGCTTCTTCAGCAGCTCGGGCAGCCGCGCCCAGGTCATGGTCTCGTTGATGAAGTTCGAGCCGCGCAGGAAGCACCAGTCGAACTCGGCGTTGTAGGCCTCGACGTCCTTGTCGGTGAAGGTCGTCATGTTGGCGACGGAGACGTAGGCGAAGCGCAGCATCTTCAGCGACGAATCGTAGACGGTGTAGTCGCCGGTGTTGGTGTAGGTCTCGATCATCTCGAGATGCGGCTTGGCATGGGCGCGGACGTTGTCGTGCCCGTAGCGCGCCCCCGCCGGGATGAGCACCAGGATGCGCGGCGCCCGCTGGCCGTCGAAATTCAGGTAGCGCGGCGCGTTGGCCAGGGCTTGCCGCGTGCCGGCGAAGCGGATGGCGAGCAGGCCGCGCCGGCGGCCGTGACGCAGCACCGGCGGCAGGGCGAAGGCGAAGCCGCAGTTTCGCCCGTCCCGCCGATGCGACGGCAGATTGGCCCTGACCGTGGCGACATGCTCGCCGTCGATGTCGATGTCCACGAACAGGTCGCCGGGCTGGTCGGGGTCGATCGCCCAGCCGATGATGGCGTTCGATCCGTAGGTTTCGACTTGGCCTTGGAGCATGCGTACGCCTTTCCTGTATGCACAATAAAATCGGAGCTAGATAGGCCGGTGATCCGGTTGCGAATGTATTAAGGAATCGATGACATTCGATGGATGTGACAAGGTTGTGGTTCAGCATGTGCCGGCCACATCGTCAGTCTGTACTACGGGATACATCCGATTGGCAACCAGTTGACCTGGAGTGGCCGGCTATGCGCCTGCCATATTACTTCAAAATGTCACCGTTATGACCCAAAATGGTCACGAGTAATATTGCGGGCAGAGTTCGCCCCGACAGATGTGGATCCCGGCGGAGAGAGCGCAAGACAAGACCGCCGCCGAGGCGATGCTTCGGCGGCGGTCTGGTAGGCAACGGGAATGAACGAAAGAAACGGGCTCGGCTTAGCGGTTGCCGGGGAAGGACGGCGCCTGGCTGCCTTGGTCGAGGAAGGAGGTCGGCAGTTCACCGAAACTGGCGGCATGCACCGGGGCGATGGCGATCAAGGTGATGAGGGCGGCGGCGACGGCCGCCTGCGAGGCGAGGGAGGCGGCGGCGAAAACGGTGGTCTTCATGAGCGGCTCCTCTATGTTTCCCGGTTCCGGTAAATCGGTACCGGTTTACCATAATAAGACTCCCATACCTGACCGGCGCAATCAACTACTATTTTCTTGGGGGAATTTGCTGCCCATCGGCCGATCGTAAAAAAAAACCGCCGCCGAGGCAGGGGTCGGCGGCGGCGAGGCTGTACGGGAGGATAAGCGGGGAGAGATGATCGGTCGGCAAAACTTTGGGTTAGCGGCTGCCGGGGAAGGCCGGAACCTGGCGGCCCTGGTCGTAGAAGGTCGTCGGCAGATCGCCGAAGGAGGCGGCCTGGGCCGGGGCGATGGCCAGCAAGGTGGCGAGGGCGGCAGCGGCGAGAACGATGCTCTTCATCTGAATGGCTCCTGTGGTCTGGTTGCGGTCCGGCCCATTCGGCGATCCGGTACCGGCGGTTTGGTGTCTCTGTCGTACCCGACAAGGACACTCAACTACTTTTCGCCGCGGCTGTCATTGCGCTGGCGCAAAGGGGAGAGGTCGAAGTCGTCGGCCGAAGCGAGACCCGCCGCCGAAGGCGGTGCCTCGGCGGCGGAGCGAAGGGGCGGAAACGGGGCGCCGGGGCTCGTTGGCCGAGCCGGCTTGTCGGATTAGCGGCCGCCGGGAAACGCCGGTGCCTGGCTGCCTTGGTCGTTGAAGGTCGTGGGCAATTCGCCGAAGTGCGCGGCCTCGACGGGGGCGACGGCGACGGCCATCAGGGTGACGAGGGCGGCAGCGACGAAAACGAAGGTCTTCATGGGTCGAGCTCCTCTATCAGGGATGCCGAAATGCCTTTCGGCAATTCGGTACCGCTTTACTTATTAAGGAGTATGCTTTAGCCGACCGAGTTGGTCAACTTCTATCTGCTGGAGTGGTGCGGCGCCGACCGAGGCCCGCTTCCGCACGGGCGGGCGATCTCGTCATAGAGGGCGAGAAAGCGCTGCAGGATGACGGTGTCGGCATAGGTGGTTTCGACACGGCGGCGGGCTTCGGCCCCCAGGCGCCGGCGCAGCTCCGGCGCCTCGGCCAGCCGCGCGATGGCGTCGGCCAGCGCGGCGGCGTCGCCCGGCGGCACCAACAAGCCATTGACGCCGTCCGCGACCAGCGAGCGACAGCCGGGAGCGTCGGTGGCGATCAGCGGCCGGCCGCAGGCGGCGGCCTCCAGCAGGCTGCGCGGCATGCCCTCGCGATAGCTGGCCAACACCGCGATGTGACTGTCGGCCCAGACCTGGGCGATGTCGCTTCGCTGCCCCAGGATTTCGGCGACGCCCTCGCGCGCCCACTGCTCCAGCGTCGCCGGCGGGACACAATTGGGGTTGTCCCGATCGGCGGCGCCGACCAGCCGCACCACGACCGGAACGCCGCGCCCTCTCAGCAGCCGCGCCGCGGCCACGGTCTCGCCGATGCCCTTGTCCCACAACATGCGCGCCACCACCGTCGCCACGATCGGGCCACTCCGCGGCTCGGGGACGGGGCGAAAGGCCGAGGCATCGACTCCCGAGCCGGGAATCAGGCGTAGCCGGTGGGGATGGACCAGGCGGCGCTCGCGGAAGAAGGTCGCATCGTCCTCGTTCTGCACCACCAGACACTGGCCTGGGCGGTCGAGCAGCAGCCGCAAGGCGGTGACGATCGTCGGGCGCAGCAGCCGGAGCGATTTCCTTTGGGCCGAAAATACGCTGCCCAAGCCGGCGACGGCGTTGAGCACCGGCGGCCTTCCGGCGAGGCGGGCGGCAATCGAGCCATGGAGCACCGGCTTCAGCGCCACCTGATGCACGAGATGCGGCTGCACCGCCCGATAGATCCCGCGCACGGCGAGGATCGCGGCGATTTCGTGCAGCGGGTTGCGGCTGCTGCGCCGCCAGGCGAGGGGGTGCAGGTGGAAACCTTCGTCGCGGATGCGCCCGGCATGTTCGCCGACGCGGGTGGCGACGTGCACCTGCCAGCCGGCGTCGCGGGCGGCACGGGCCAGCGCCACCCGGTGCGACCAGAAATACCAGTCCTCGGTGACGAGGAAGAGCAGGCGACGCTTGGTTTCGGGGCTCGGCAAGCGGGGCTCCGGCGATGACGGGAGGTTAACTTCCGCCGTCGCCGCGGTCACGTCAAGGCGGCGTCATACCACCCTTCCGTCGTCGCCCCCGCGAAAGCGGGGGCCCATTCCGCCGACGGTGCGCCGAGAGGCGGCGGCGGAATGGATTCCCGCTTTCGCGGCTGAGGCCGTTATCTCAGGCCAGGCGGGCCATGGCCACGGCGTGGGCGCCAAGAATGGTGGTGGTGAGGACGATCAGATAGCCGGCCAGCAGGGCCCGCCAACTGCGGTCCACGGCGCCCAGGTTCAAATAGTCGATCAGCACGCGCCAGGCCTTCAAGCCGGCGATGGCCATCATCAGGGCGGCCACCGCCAGCGGCGGCATCAGGGTGCCGAGGAATTCGTCGCTGCCGACCAGGGCGCTGATGGTCAGGAGGGCGAGCAGTATCCACGCATAGGTGAGACGGCGGGGATGGGGGGGTTCAATCACGGTGCACCTCAGGGCATCAGGTAAACGAGGGGGAACATCACGACCCAGATCAGGTCGACCATGTGCCAGAACGAGCCGCCGGTCTCGAGATTCTCGAGGCTGTTGCGCCACGCGACGATGAGGAGGACGACGATCCCCAGGATGACGTGCAGGAAGTGGAAGCCCGTCATCAGGAAATACAGCATGAAGAAGGTGTCGGTATCGATGCCGATGCCCGCGTCGAACTTGGCCCCGTATTCGACCAGCTTCAGCACCACGAAGATCGAGCCGACCGCCGCCGCGGCAACGGTCAGCCAGCGCGAGCGGGCGATGTGCCCATCCGACCGCGCCCGCACCCCGAGCGCCACGATATAGCCACTCGAGACCAGCACCAGGGTGTTGAGACCGCCCAGCAGCGGATCGAGCTGCTGCTGCCCGGCGGCAAAGGTCGCCGGATCGACGGCGCGGGCGCCGGCGAAGGCAAGGAAGATGGCCCCGAACGCCAGCATTTCGCTGAAGATCAGGATCCACATCATCGGATTGCCGGGCAACTGGGACAATACGCCCCAATCGGCTTCGTCCGTCGCTGTCATCGCTTCGGCGTGCACTTGACTCCTCCTTACGGGGATGCCCGGCCCGCCCGTCGCGACCGGGCGTGACCCAGCCACCGGCCCGCCAGCAAGGGGGCTGGCGTGGGGAGGAGCATCCATCCATGAACTGATCTCTGCGGCCCGACCCTGATCCTCGGGGGCGCCGATGTCCTTGCGCCGGCGCAAACAACCGATGGAATTAGTAGAGTTTGCGCCAGCACAAAGACCAAGCATGCGCCTCGGCTTAGACGATGGCCCCCAGTGTCCCCGGAACGGACCGGTATGCGACAAGCCCATCGCGACGCGGATCGTTTTTGTATTGTTGACACGAATACTATGAAATTCGCAGTTGCGTAAGAGGGAGAAGGACCTTAAACATGGCCGAACGCCTTACGAAAACAGCGGCACGCAACGTCTTCTATGGCGGTTCGCTGTTCTTTTTCCTGATATTGGTGGGCCTTACCGCTCACAGCCACGGCTACATCACCAGCACGTCGACCGATGAGAACACCCTCACCGAGTCCGTCGCTGCCGGCAAGCACGTGTGGGAGAAGCACTCCTGCATCAACTGCCACTCCTTGCTGGGCGAGGGTGCCTATTTCGCCCCCGAACTGGGCAACCTCTGGGATCGCTACGGCGGCTACGAGGATCCGCAGGGCGCGCGCGACGCGCTGAAGGGGTGGATGGCGGCGCAGCCCAGCGGCGTCGAGGGCCGTCGCCAGATGCCGCAGTTCAACCTGACCGACAAGGAGCTCGACGCGCTGGCCGACTTCTTCGAGTGGACCGGCCGCATCAATACCCAGAATTGGCCGCCGCACAAGGCGGGCTGAGACTGAAGGAACAACGGAAATGAAATATCAGACCCAACAGGTCGCGAAGCTGTACTTTACCGGCGCGCTCGTCCTGTTCCTCGCCCAGGTGGTCTTCGGCCTCGTCGCCGGCACCATCTATGTGCTGCCCAACACCTTGTCCGAGCTGCTGCCCTTCAACCTTGTCCGCATGATCCACACCAACGCGCTGATCGTGTGGCTGCTGATGGGCTTCATGGGCGCGACCTATTACTTGCTGCCCGAGGAGACGGAGACCGAGCTGCACAGCCCGGGCCTGGCCAAGCTGCAGTTCTGGCTGTTCTTCGGCGCGGCCGCCGTCGCCGTCGTCGGCTACATGTTCCGCATCCATGAGGGCCGCGAGTTCCTCGAGCAGCCGTTGCCGATCAAGGTCGGCATCGTCGTCGTGGCGCTGATGTTCCTCTACAACGTCACCATGACCGCCCTCAAGGGCCGCAAGACGGTGATCACCAACGTCCTGCTGCTCGGCCTGTGGGGCATCGCGGTGTTCTTCCTGTTCGCCTTCTACAACCCCGACAACCTGGCGCTGGACAAGATGTACTGGTGGTACGTCGTCCACCTGTGGGTCGAGGGCGTGTGGGAGCTGGTGATGGCCGCCGTCCTCGGCTTCCTGATGATCAAGCTGACCGGCGTCGACCGCGAGGTCGTCGAGAAGTGGCTGTACGTCATCGTCGCGCTGGCGCTGTTCTCGGGCCTGCTCGGCATGGGCCACCACTACTACTGGATCGGCGCCCCGGCCTACTGGCAGTGGATTGGCAGCCTGTTCTCGACCCTCGAGGTCCTGCCGTTCTTCGCCATGGTCGTCTTCACCTTCTACATGACCTGGAAGGGCGGCCGTCAGCATCCCAACCGCGCCGCGCTGCTGTGGTCGCTGGGCTGCTCGGTGATGGCCTTCTTCGGCGCCGGCGTGTGGGGCTTCCTGCACACCCTGTCGTTCATCAACTACTACACCCACGGCACGCAGGTGACGGCCGCGCACGGCCACCTGGCCTTCTTCGGCGCCTACGTCATGCTCAACCTGGCGATCATGACCTATGCCATGCCGCTGCTGAAGGGCCGCGAGCCCTACGGCCAGAAGCTCAATATCGGCAGCTTCTGGATCATGTGCTCGGCGATGAGCGTGATGACCTTCGCCCTGACCTTCGCCGGCGTCGTGCAGGTCCACCTGCAGCGCGTGCTCGGCATGTACTTCATGGAGGTCCAGGACCAGATCGCCATGTTCTACTGGGTCCGCTGGGGTTCGGGCATCTTCGTCGTGCTGTCGGCGGCGATGTTCTTCTGGTCGGTCTTCGTTCCGGGCAAGGCCCGGGCCACCAACGCCGCTGCGCTGCAGCCGGCCGAGTAAGCCAAACCGGGGGCAGTCGGCACGGCTGCCCCCTTTTTTCCATCAGACGTGAGGTTCGCGATGAAAACCGCCCTCCACGCGGTCACCACCGACGACTTGCCTTACTACCTGCCCACCGGCAACGAATGCGCCCTGTTCGAGAAGGCGTGGCGCCACAAGCTGCCGCTGCTGCTGAAAGGCCCGACCGGCTGCGGCAAGACGCGTTTCGTCGCCCACATGGCGGCGCGGCTGGGTCTGCCCCTGCACACCGTGTCTTGCCACGACGACCTCACCGCCGCCGATCTCACCGGCCGCTACCTGCTGAAGGGCGGCGACACGGTGTGGACCGACGGCCCGCTGACCCGGGCGGTGCGCGAGGGCGGCATCTGCTATCTCGACGAGGTGGTCGAGGCGCGCAAGGACGTCACCGTCGTGCTGCATCCGCTGACCGACGACCGCCGCATCCTGCCGCTCGACCGTACCGGCGAGGAGCTGGAGGCGCCCGATTCGTTCATGCTGGTGGTCTCCTACAACCCCGGCTACCAGAACATCCTCAAGGCGCTGAAGCCGAGCACCCGCCAGCGCTTCGTCGCCATCGAATTCGATTTCCCGCCGGTCGACGCCGAGATCGCCGTCATCGAAGCGGAAACCGGCCTCCCCGCCGAGCGCTGCCGGCCGCTGGTGCTGCTGGCGCGGCGCCTGCGGGCGCTGAAGGGCCACGACCTCGAGGAAGGCGTCTCGACGCGCCTGCTCGTCTACGCCGCCACCCTGATCGCAGCCGGCATGGCGACTGACGAGGTGGTGATGGCCACCCTGATCGAGCCGCTGACCGACGACGTCGAGGTCAAGAAGGCGCTGTTGGAAGTGGCGCGGGCGACATTGGGCTGAGGCTCCCTCTCCCGCTTGCGGGAGAGGGTCGGGGTGAGGGCCGCGCCGTGCCCTCCCTCGCCCAGGCGCCGCCCTCACCCTCCCACCGCGTTGCGGCGGGTCCCTCCCTCTCCCGCAAGCGGGCGAGGGACAACAAGGAACAGCATCATGCTTCCCTTCCTCGAAATGGAAGAGACGATCGGCAAGGCCTGGCACCGCCTGGTCGGCGGCACGGCCAGCTATGCGCGCCATCCCGAGCATGGCGTCGGCCTCGACGAAGTGCGCGGGCCGCTGGCCGTGTTCTTCCGCGGCCTTGGCGGCGCCCCCGGCGTGCAGCTGGCGGGCACCACCGCCGCCGCCGGCGGCCACCGCCTTGGGCTGCGCCAGCGCCTCGGCCTGGGCGAGGAGCGCCTGGAAAAGCCCGCCCGCGACTCGGCGACGCTGTTCCTGCCGCCGCGCATCGAGCTGTTCCCGGCGGCCGAACTCAACCGCGCCCTCTATTCGTGGCTGGCCGCCTATTGCGTGCACATGCCGCTGGCGCCGATCGACGAGGCCGACCCGTTGCGCCGCGACCTGCTGGCCCTGCGCCAGGCGCGGAACACCGTGGCCGCGGTGCTCGCCGAATTCCCCGGCCTGGGCGAGCCCCATGCCCGGCTGAGTGCCGCCATGCGTGCCGCTCGCCCCGAGCGCCACCTGCCGCCGGTGGAGGCCGAGGTCGAGGCGGTGGTGATGGCGCTGCTGGGCGGCGCGGCCGCCGACGGTGCCCTGTGGCAGGCGGTGACCGGCACCGCGCCGCTGCCGGCGGCGCCGCACAACTACCGGCCGTTCCTGGCGGTGCCGCTGTGGGCCGAGGCCCGCCGCCGCCAGGCCGTCACCACGCCGCGCCGCGACGACGAACTGGGCGGCGGCGGCGAGGGCGGCCAGGACGAGCGCAAGCGCAACGCGGTACGGCGCAAATCCGACCAGTCGCAGCGCAACGACCCGCTGATGCTCAATCGCTTCGAGAAGATCCTGGCGATGGCCGAGGCGATCAACATCAACCGCGCCACCGACGACGACGAGGACGAAAACGCCGCCAAGGCGGCCGACGATCTCGACGAGATCACCATCAGCGAGCACCAGGGCAAGCCGGCGACCAAGCTCAAATTCGACCTCGACCTGCCGCCCGAGGCGGTCGACCCGACGATGCTCACCGGCGAGCTGACCTATCCCGAGTGGGATTACAATCGCCGCGCCTATCACCGCGACCATTGCCGCGTGCTGACGGCGGTGGCGGCGGAGACCGGCGAGCGCTGGACCCCCGACGACGAGGCCCGCCAGCGCATCCGCCGCGTGCGCCGCCAGTTCGAGGCGCTGCGGCCAAAGCACGAGGTCCTGCGCGCCCAGGTCGACGGCCATGAGCTCGACATCGAGGCGCTGGTGCGGGCGCGTACCGACCTGCGTGCCAGCGGCACCGGCTCCGACCGCATCCACCTCGCCTTGCGCAAGCAGGCGCGCGACATGGCGGTGACGGTGCTGGTCGACGTGTCGCTGTCGACCGACGCCTGGGTGGAGAACCGCCGCGTCCTCGACGTCGAGAAGGAGGCGCTGCTGGTGCTGTCGCACGGCCTTGCCGCCTGCGGCGACGATCATTCCATCCTCACCTTCACCTCGCGCCGGCGCAGCTGGGTGCGCATCGAGACGGTCAAGGATTTCGCCGAGCCGCTGAACGACAAGGTGGTGCGTCGCATCTCGGCGCTAAAGCCGGGCTATTACACGCGCATCGGCACCGGCATCCGCCACGCCGCCAGCCTGTTGGCGGAGCGGCCCAACAAGCACCGGCTGTTGATCGTGCTGACCGACGGCAAGCCCAACGACGTCGACCACTACGAGGGCCGCTACGGCGTCGAGGACACCCGCCGCGCCGTGCAGGAGGTGCGCCGCGACGGCATGGCGGTGTTCGGCGTCACCATCGACCACGAGGCCAAGGCCTATTTCCCCATGCTGTTCGGCCGCGGCGGCTACGCCATCGTCGACGACGTCGCCCGCCTGCCGTCGGCGCTGCCGGCGATCTACCGCCAACTGACGGGGTGACGCGCGGGGGCTGACGCGTGACGGAGCTGGGCAACAGCGCTCTACTTGTTGAAAAGCTCGCTATGTGAGCCCAGACGGATGAGCTGCAGCACCTCATGCCGGTCTTCCGGTAGATGAGCAGCAGGTCGGGCTTGACATGGCATTCCCGGTAATCGCTCCAGTTGCCGGCAAGAGCGTGATCCCGGTGCTTCGCCGGCAGCGGTTCATCGGCTGCCAGAAGGTCCAATAGCGGGGACAGTACGCCAGCGAGATCCCGGTGCCGCGGTGAGGCTGCCACCCGCTTGTAATCCCGCCGAAAAGCGGTGGTGGGCTCAATCCTCCGCACGGTCCATGTCGGCCATGAGAGCGGCGACCGAGGCGAACGACGGCAGGCTGCCGCGTCGTGCTTCTTCCATGGCTGCGATGGTTTCGGCATTCGGCCGAACGTCGAAGGGCAGCGTGTGTTCGCGGGCGACCTTCGCCAGCATCAGTCGGATGGCGTCGGAGATGGACAGCCCCATCCCAGCGAGTACCGCCGCCGCCTCCCGCTTCGTGGTGGCGTCGATCCGTGCCCGAACGACAGTATCAGCGGTTGCCATTGTCGGCCTCCTTATGTGGCTACATCGTAGCTACCACGTGGTCATCCGTCCACTCTCGGACAATGCTCCCCCGCAAGCCCATGGCCGGCTGTTACACCCGTATCGGCATCGGCATCCCACGAGGCCGAGGTTTTTTTTTCCCCATGCCGTTCGGCCGCGGCGGCTATGCCAAAGGTCGCCGCCACACAGAGCGCACGGCTTGTTGGTAGCGGAAGCTGGTTATTGTTCATTCGTGTCGCCGAACTGCTGGAGCGGTATGGACCAGCGGACGTTGGCATGCCGCACGTCCGCTCGTTGGGGAATGGCCTATGGGAAATGCGCCTGTCGGGGCGCGACAACATCGGTCGGGCGATCTACGTGGTTGCCAAGGGCTCGCGCTTGGTGGTCGTGCATGCCTTTCTGAAGAAGAGCCAAAAGACACCGGGCCGGGCGTTGGATCTGGCCCGACGGCGGGCGAAAGAGGTGGAGTGATGCGGAAGACCTTGTCCGATGTGAAGAGCGAATGGCTGCGGGATTCCGAGGTGCGCGCCGAGTACGAGGCTCTTGCGCCGCAGTTCGCCATCGCCTCGGCGATCATCGGCGCCCGCAAGGAGGCCAAGCTATCGCAGGCGCAGCTCGCCGAGCGCATGGGCACCACGCAGTCGGTCGTCGCCCGCCTGGAAAGCGGCCGGGTTCTGCCCAGCATGAAGACGCTGCTGCGGGTGGCAGAGGCAACGGGGACGAAGCCGGAAATCCGTCTGGTCGCGGCCTGATTTGGGGTGCGGACCTACAGGTCCGCCGGTGATTGGCGGAGGGGGAGCTCCGCGCTCCAAGGGGTCAGTCGTCGACGCCGCGCAAGGTGGCGACGAAGGCGGCGAGGCCGGTCTGGCGGGCGCGTTTCAGGCGCTCGGCGTGCAGGATGGCCGCGACGCTGCGCACGCTGTCGTCGAGGTCGCGATTGACGATGATGTAGTCGTATTCGGGCCAGTGGCTCATCTCGTCGGCGGCACGGGCCATGCGCTTCGCCACCACAGCGTCGGCATCCTGGGCGCGGGCGCGCAGGCGGCGCTCCAATTCGGCCAAGGCTGGCGGCAGCACGAAGATGCTGACCAAGTCGTTGCCCGCCTTGTCCTTCAACTGCTGCGTGCCCTGCCAGTCGATGTCGAACAGCACGTCATTGCCGGCGCGCAGCGACGCTTCGACCGGGCCGCGCGGCGTGCCGTAGTGGTTGTCGAAGACGCGGGCGTGTTCGAGGAATTCGCCGGCCTCGATCATGGCGCGGAAGCGCTCGTTCGAGACGAAATGATAGTCGACGCCGTCGACCTCGCCGGGGCGCGGCGGCCGCGTCGTCGCCGACACCGACATGGCGATGCCGCCGTCGCGTGCGAGCAGCCGTCGCGAGATGGTGGTCTTGCCGGCGCCGGACGGCGAGGACAGCACCAGCATCAGGCCGCGGCGCTGGATGGCGGGGAGGGCGGCGGGTTCGGTCATGGTGCCGGCCTTGCTCATTCGATGTTCTGAACCTGTTCGCGGAACTGTTCGATCACCGCCTTGAGGTCGAGGCCGATGCGGGTCAGCTCGACGTCGGACGACTTCGAGCACAAGGTGTTGGCCTCGCGGTTGAACTCCTGGCACAGGAAGTCGAGCTTGCGGCCGATGGCGCCGCCGGCGGCCAGCATCTCGCGTGCCGCCGCCACGTGGGCCTTCAGCCGGTCGAGTTCCTCGCGCACGTCGGCCTTGCCGACCAGCAGCGCCGCCTCCTGGGCCAGGCGGTCCTCGGGCAGGGCCGGCGACGCCTGCAGCAGGGCCTCGATCAAGGCTTTGAGGCGCTCGCGCATGGCCTCGGGCCGAGCCGAGGCGGTGGCCTCGGCGGCAGCGGTCAGGCGGGCGACGTCGTCGAGCTGGCGCCTCAGCACCTCGGCCAGCCGCGTACCCTCGGCGAGGCGCATGGTGCCGAGATGATCGAGCGCCTCGTCCAGGCCGGCGAGCGCGGCGGCCAGTCGCGCCTCGCGGGCCGCCTCGTCCTCTTCCTCGTCGACGACCTCGACGACGCCGCGGATGGCCAGCAGGGAATCGAGGCTGGGAGGGGCGAAGCCGGGCACGCGCTTGCCGGCCTCCTGCAGCATCGCCGCCAGTTGCGTCAGCAACGGCTCGTTGATGCGCACCGCCGGGGTTTCGCTGGTGCGCACGACGCTCAGCGCGACATTGACGTTGCCGCGCTTGAGCAGCCTGGCCGCCGCCTCGCGCGCCGCCACCTCCAGCGCCTCGTAGCCCTGCGGCAGGCGGCAACGCACCTCGAGCCCGCGGCCGTTGACGCTTTTCAGTTCCCAGGTCCAGTGGATGGCCCCGTGGTGGCCGGTGGCCCGGGCGAAGCCGGTCATGCTGGCGACGGACACGCCATGCCTCATGTTGGTGGAGAGGCGAGTGTTATAACCGGGTGTGACGCCAGCAACAATCCCATCCCTTCCGCCGCGGGAGAGGTCGGGCTATGCTTCCGCGCATGAAGGAGCGACGCGACAGGAAGCGCCCGCGCTACGGCCTGGTCGACGTGACTGTGGTGGTGCCGCCGGAGAAGGCCGCGGCGGTACGCCGCTATGCCGGGCGCATCAGCCATCGCCGCACACCGATGCATCGCGACGACGTCATCGAGAAATTGCAGGCGCATCGTCACGTCACCGAGCGTTTCGGCGTCGTCGCCCTGTCGCTGTTCGGCTCGGTGGTGCGCGAAGAGGCGCGGAACGACAGCGACATCGATCTGATGGTGAGTTTCGCGCCGGGGCGCCCGAAGGGACTGTTCGAGTTCGTCGAACTGAAGAACGCCCTGGAAGGCGTGCTCGGCCGCCCGGTGGACCTGATCAGCGCGGCCAACATCAAGCCGCGCCTGCGGGCGCGCATCCTGGGGGAGGCGGTGCGTGTTCTCTAAGGACTGGCGGGTGCGCATCGAGGACATGGTCGAGGCGTTGGAGCGCATCCGCCGCTACACCGCCGGCCTCGACGCGGCCAGCTTCGCCGCGGACGACCGCACCGTCGATGCCGTCGTGCGCAATCTGGAGATCATCGGCGAAGCGGCCAGCCGCACACCGGCCCATATCGTCGAACGCCACCCCGAGGTGCCGTGGAGCCACATGGCCGAGATGCGCAACCTGCTGATTCATGAATACCATTCGGTGGATGCCGGCATCGTCTGGAGCACGGTGCGCCATGACCTGCCGCCGCTCCTCGGCCCGTTGCGCGCGCTGCTGCGCGAGCCGGCGGCGCCGTGAGACCGTCGCCGCGGTCGATCCTGATCAGCGGCGCGTCGAGCGGCATCGGCCGGGCGCTGGCGCTGGCCTACGCCGCGCCCGGCACCACGCTGGCGCTTGGCGGGCGTGATCGCCAGCGGCTGGCGGGCGTTGCGGAAGCGTGCCGGGCGCGCGGCGCCGCCGCCACCTTCACCGCCGTCGACGTCTGCCGCGCCGCGGCGACGGCGGCATGGGTGAGCGCGGCCGAGGCGGTGGCGCCCCTGGACCTGGTCATCGCCAACGCCGGCATCTCGGCCGGCACCGCGGGCGGTGGGGAGTCGGCCGAGCAGACGGCGCGCATCTTCGCCGTCAACGTCGATGGCGTCATCAACACGGTGCTGCCGGCCCTGCCGGCGATGCGGGCCAGGCGGCGCGGACAGGTGGCGGTGATGAGTTCGCTGGCCGGTTTCGCCGGCCTGCCCGGCGCGCCCGCCTATTGCGCCAGCAAGGCGGCGGTGCGTGTGTGGGGCGAGGGGCTGCGCGGCCTGCTGGCGCCGGAGGGGATCGGCGTCTCGGTGATCTGCCCCGGCTTCGTGGCGAGCCCGATGACGGCGGTGAACAGCTTTCGCATGCCCTTGCTGATGAGTGCCGAGCGCGCCGCCGGCATCATCGTCAACGGCCTTGCCGCCGATCGTGCCCGCGTCGCTTTCCCGTGGCCGCTGCATGCCGGGGTGCGGCTATTGGCAGCCTTGCCGCCGACCCTGCGCGAGCGGCTGGCCGCCATCCTTCCGCGCAAGGGCACCTGACCGCGTTCGTGCGGTGCGCCCCCTTCGTCCCGGGGTATCTTGTACCGGGAAGCCATGCCCAGCCAAGCCGCCGACACATCGCTGAAAGTCCTGGCCGTCGAGGGCGATGGCCGGCTGGCCGGCCTGGGCGACGTGCTCGGGCCGGCCCTGGCCGTGACCGCCGTCGGCAGCCCGAGTGCCGCCATCGCGGCGTTGACGCAGGGCGTCCCCGACGTGGTGTTTCTCGATCTCGCCCTTGCCGGCGCCGCGACCGCCGAATGGATGGCTCGGCTTCACGCCGCCGCGCCGACGGTGCCGTTGATCGTCCTCGCCGCACCAGCCGCGGCCGCCGCGGCGCTGGCCGCCGTGGAGGCGGGGGGCGACGGGTTCCTGATCTGCCCCGGCGAGGAGGCGGGGCGAAACGCCCTGGCGGACATCATGCGCCAGTCCATCCGCCGCGCCGCCGCCGGCCATTGCCGTGAGCGCGGCGGCGAGGGCGGGCCGCTGCGCCTCGACCTGTCGTTCCTGCGTGACGCCACGGGCCGGGCCGCGGCGACCATGGCGGTGGCCGAGGCGCCGGAGCGCCGCAGGAACGGCGAGCGCCTGCGTCTGGCGGCCAAGGTCTTCGAAAGCTCGACCGAAGGCATCCTCGTCACCGATGCACACGAGATCATCGTGCGGGTCAATCCAGCCTTCACCGAACTGACCGGCTATACCCCGGAGGAGGTGATCGGCAGGAAGCCAAGCGTGCTGCAATCGGGCCGCCACGACCGCGCCTTCTATGAGGGGATGCACGCGGCCCTCAAGAGCGCCGGGCGGTGGCAGGGCGAGATATGGAACCGGCGCAAGGATGGCCAAGTCTTCGTCGAGTGGCTGAACATCGGCAGCGTCCGCGACGCGCGGGGCGAGATCACCCACTATGTCGCGGTATTCAGCGACATCACCGCGCGCAAGCAGAACGAGGAGCGGCTGAGCCATCAGCTCAATCACGATCCGTTGACCTCGCTGCCCAACCGTATCTTGCTTCAGGAGCGGCTGCGCCACGCGCTGACGCGGGCGCGGCGTCACAAGCTGCCGGTGGCCGTGCTGTTCGTCGATCTCGATCAGTTCAAGGAGGTCAATGATCGCCATGGGCATTTCGTCGGCGACCTGTTGCTGCAGGAGGTGGGCGCACGGCTGGTGGCGAGCACGCGGCAGGGCGACACCGTGGCCCGCCTCGCCGGCGACGAATTCATCGTCCTGCTCGACGAGATCGCCGATCTGGATGATGCCGCCGGCGTAGCGCAGAAGATCCTGCGGCGCATGAATGCGCCCTTCGACCTCGATGGCCGCAACATCGGCATTACCGCCAGCATCGGCATCAGCCATTATCCCGGCGACGGCGAAGACGTCGACGGCCTGATCACCGCCGCCGACATGGCCATGTACCGTGCCAAGAAGCAGGGCAAGAACAGCTACTGCTTCTATTCCGAGCGCGTCGACAAGCAGGCATTCGAGCGACTGGCGTTGCTGGACGGAATGGTGCATGCGCTCGAGCGCGGTGAATTCCGCCTGCTGTTCCAGCCCATCTATCATGTGGCGAGCGGCCGAATCGTGCTGGGCGAGGCGCTGCTGCGCTGGCATCACCCGCGCGCCGGCGTCGTGGTGCCGGGGCAGTTCCTTCCCTTGGCCGCAACGAGCGGGATCATGGTGCCGCTCGGTGCCTGGGCCCTGGGTGAAGCCTGTCGCCACCTGCGGGCGTGGCGCGACGCCGGGCACACGGATGTGGGCGTCAGCGTGAACGTCGCCGCCGAACAGTTGGCCGGCGCCGGCTTCGTACGGGTGGCGACCGATGCGCTCCAGGCCCGGGCACTGCCGCCGGAATCACTGTATCTGGAAGTGAGCGAGAAGGCGGCGATGGGGCGGGATTTCCGCCCGGTGCTGACCGATCTCAAGCAGGCGGGCGTGCATCTGGCCCTCGACGATTTCGGCACCGGGGCGTCGTCATTCGCGCAGATGCGGCGGCTGCCGTTCGACGTCCTCAAGATTGACCGTTCACTGATGGCGGACATCGCCGCGGATGCGGACGATGCGCGGATCATCACCGCCATCACCGCCATTGCGCATTCCATGCGCATGCGGGTGGTGGTGCAGGGCGTGGAGAGCCGCGAGCAACTGGCGTTCCTGCGCGGGTGCGGCTGCGACCTGGTCCAGGGGCTGCTGCTCGGTGCGCCGGTGGCGCCCGAGGACTTTGCCGCCGCCCTCGAGACGGCGGCGTCGTTGCCGACGTGAGCGACGATGCTTGCGCCCGGCGCATGCCTGGGCCATTTCATGATCGGCAGTTGCCACCCGTGTTGCATGTGGTTCGCATGGGAGGCTAGGCTGTCGCCGGCAAACCAGCAGGACAGTGCGATGAAATTCGACCTCGCCGCAAAGTACGACGTGCGGGTGCCCCGCTACACCTCCTACCCGACGGCGCCGCATTTCGGCCCGGCGGTCGGAGCCGAGCGCTACGGCCAGTGGCTGTCGGAATTGGCTCCCGACACCGAGCTGTCGCTGTATCTGCATATCGCCTATTGCGCCGAGATGTGCTGGTTCTGCGGCTGCCACACCAAGATCACCAAGCAGTACGCGCCCATCGCCGACTACATGGACGCGCTGTGGCAGGAGGTCGACATGGTGGCGGCGACGCTGCCGACGCGCATGAAGGTGCGCCACGTCCATTTCGGCGGCGGCAGCCCGACCATCCTCTCGCCAGAGGACTTCGCCAAGACCATCGCCCAGCTGCGCCAGCGCTTCGACGTGCTGGAGACGGCCGAGATCGCCGTCGAGCTCGACCCACGCACCGCCGACGAGGCCTATGTGCGGGCGATGGCCGAGGCCGGCGTCACCCGCGCCAGCGTCGGCGTGCAGGACTTCAACGACAAGGTTCAGCGCGCCATCAACCGCATCCAGCCCTATGACGTGACGGCGCGGGTGATCGGCTGGCTGCGCCAATACGGCATCGGCGACGTCAACATGGACCTGGTCTACGGCCTGCCCTACCAGACGGTGGACAGCCTGCGCGAGACCATCGACCAGGCCATTGGGCTCGACCCGCGGCGCATCGCCCTGTTCGGCTATGCCCATGTACCGTGGATGAAGAAGCACCAGCGCCTGATCCCCGAAGAGGCGCTGCCCGACGTGCCGGAGCGCTGGCGCCAGTACGAGATGGCCGAGGCGCGGTTGACCAGCCACGGCTACACCGCCATCGGCCTCGACCATTTCGCCCGCGACGACGACGAACTGGCGGTGGCGCTGCGCGAGAAACGCCTGCACCGCAACTTCCAGGGCTACACCACCGATGCGGCGCCGGTCCTGATCGGCATGGGCGCCTCGGGCATCGGCTCGCTGCCGCAGGGCTACGTCGCCAACGAGGGGCAGGTGAACCTCTACAAGAACATCATCCGCGCGGGAAAGCTGGCGACGGTGCGCGGCATCGCCATCAGCGA
Source organism: Rhodospirillaceae bacterium (assembly GCA_036675815.1). Classification (GTDB taxonomy): domain Bacteria; phylum Pseudomonadota; class Alphaproteobacteria; order Rhodospirillales; family Magnetospirillaceae; genus JAKFEE01. The sequence goes on along the minus strand of JAKFEE010000059.1, from coordinate 87,755 downwards.
CGACGACCGGTTGCGCCGCGCCATCATCGAGCGCCTGATGTGCGACCTCGCCGTCGACCTCGACCGCATCGCCCCGCGATATGGTGCCTCGGGCGGCCAATTCGCCGACGAACTGGCGGCGCTGGCGGGGCTGCAGGCCGACGGGCTGGTGGTGGTCGAGGGCAACCGCGTGTCGATCACCGATGCGGGACGGCCGCTGGTGCGCGCCGCCTGCGCCGCCTTCGACCGCTACCTCACCGCCGGCGAGCAGCGCCACAGCCGCGCCGTGTAGCTCAGAGGACGTCATCCCCGCGAAAGCGGGCATCCGGTCCGCGATTCCGCGACAGCGCCTGCCGAATGGACCCCGCGTTCGAGCGTGTGAAGGAATTCCCTTCTCCGTCACCCCCGCGGAAGCGGGGGCCCATTCCGCCTGCGCTTCGGCATCGAAATCGTGGTGAGATGCCGGCCAGAGTGCCGCCGGTCGTGCCGCCGGCGGAATGGATTCCCGCTTTCGCGGGAAGGACGGAACAAATGATCGATTCCTTCACACGCTCTTTCGCGGCGGTGACGGCGCAATGCTTGACGAATTCCCTACCGCACCACGGCGCGATAGGCGTGCCAGCTCGCGTGGCCGAGCAGCGGCATCACGACGAGAAGGCCGACGAAGAAGGTGACGATGCCCAGCGCGGTGAGCACGGCGATGGTCGCCGCCCAGCCGATCAGCACCCGCCAGTTGGCCTGCACCGCGCGCAGGCTGGTGATGATGGCGACGGGCGCGGTCACGTCGCGATCGAGCAGCATGGGCACCGAGACGACGCTGATGGCGAAGACGAGGGCGGCCAGGATGCCGCCGGCGATGGTGCCGATCAGCAGGAACGGCACGTTGTGCCAGCCAGAGAACAGTTCGGCGACGAACGCGGTCAGTGTGGGCGGAGACCCCTCGAAGAACAGGGCGAACAGGATCAGCGCCACCTGGATCCATACGAACATGGCCACCAGCAGGGCGACGCCCATCAATGCGATCTGATCGGCGTTTTCGCGCCAGGCAAGGAAGGCGTCGCCGAGGCGGGCCGCCTCGCCGCGCTCGAGACGCCGGCTGATCTCGTAGAAGCCGACCGCCGCCAGCGGCCCGATGAGCAGAAAACCGCCGGCCAGCGGCAGGATCAGGCTGCCCAGGTCGAGCGTCGTCAGGCCGAGGAACAGGAATTGGCTGACCAGCATGAAGATGGCGCCGTAGCCGAGGCTGACCACGGGCACCTGCATCATGTCGTGCCAACCCGCCGCCAGCCAGGCGGTGGGTTCGTCGATGCCGATCCTGCGGATGGCGATGGCGTCGGCCTGCGCCGCCATCAGGTGTCGATCCGAGAGTTCACCGCGCATCCTCGCCCCCTCCGCGTAGTCACTGGCGCCGAGCGCCAGGAGCGCGGAGCTCCAGCTCCGCATTTCCTTTGCGGACCTGGAGGTCCGCGCTCCTTTGCCCCAAGGGTAAGCACAGTCTACGCCGGGCGCGACTTGGAATGAATTGTCTGGTCGGGCGCCAAGGCTATGCTGATGGTAAATACCGAGCCGTGGCCGGGCCGCGAGCGGACGGAGAGCCGATGGCCGAGCAGTTGAGCCGTCTTGTCGGAGATGGCGAGCCCCAAACCCAGGCCCTTGATGCGGTCGCGCTCGGGATTGCCCAACTGGTAGAAAGGCTCGAAAACCCGGGTCAGCTCGTACGCGGGGATGCCGATGCCGGCATCGCAGACATGCACCTCCAGATCGTCGCCATGACGGCGCCCGCCGATCAGCACTTTGCCGTCGTTGCTGAAACGGATGGCATTGGCGACGAGATGGCGCAACAGCCGCTGCAGCAGCATGGGATCGCTCACCACGTCGACGTCGGGGACGATGTGGCGCAGCCGCAGGCCCTTTTCGGCGGCGAGCGGCGCCATTTCGTCGGCGATCTGGCGCGTGACCATGCGGATCGAAAACGGGGCGGTCATCGGCTTGACCGTTTCGGCTTCGAGCACGGAGATTTCCAGCAGGGCACCGAGCAGGTTTTCCCCGGCGAGCATTGCATGGTTGAGCTGCTCGAGGATGGCCCGATTTCGGGGGTCAGAGAGGCGCTGGTCGAGGACGTCGGCGAACAGGCGCATTGCCTGGAATGGCTGGCGCAGGTCATGGCTGGCGGCGGCAAGAAACCGATTTTTGGCGCGGCCTGCCGCCTCGGCCTTGGCGCGCGCCGCCGCGGCGTCACGCTGCAGGCGAGTATCCTCGGTGACGTCGATGGCGATGCCCACCACGCCTTCGATCGCCCCCTCGGGATCGCGCAAGGCCTCCAGGCGGTAATCGATCTGCAAGGGCTCCATGGAATCGGGGGCCGTACAGCGGATCTGCACGTGCAGCGGCTCGCCACCCGCGATGACACCTTTGGCCAAGCCTTCGAGGAAGGCGGCGTCCTCGGGCGGAAACACCTCGGCGGCGCGGCGGCCGACGATCGCCTCGGCCGGGCGCCCGCAGACGCGGTTGAAGGCCCAGTCGTAGACCAAATCGCGTGTCTTGGTGAACACGCCGATCGGCGACCCGCCGAGAGCAAGACGGAAAAGCTCCCCGCCGCGTTGCAGGGCGGCACACGTGTCGCGGTGAACGTCGCTGGCCAACATCCGCAGGTCGAGCTCATGCAAAGCCATGTCCGCCAGCCCTTGCAGGATCGCACGCTCACGTCGGCCGAAGGCCGGGCGCGGCAGGCGGTCGTGAATGGCGAAGCTACCGATGGCGCCGCCCTCGGCCGTGACGATCGGGGCACCGGCGTAGAAGCGGACGGACGGATCGCTGCGTACCAAGGGGTTGTCGAAAAAGCGGGCATCCTTGGTGGTGTCGAGCACCACCATCACCTGGCGGTCGCGAATGGTATGGTCGCAGAATGCCACGCTGCGTGGCGTCTGCGCCAACTCGATGCCAAAGCGTGATTTGAACCATTGGCGCGATTCGTCGATGAAGGCTATGGTTGCGATCGGCACCTCGAAGACCTGTGCCGCCAGGGTCGTCAGGCGGTCGAAGGCCGCTTCGGGCGGGGTATCGAGAACCGAATAATGCTCGAGCGTTCGCAGGCGGGCCGACTCGTCGAGCAAGCGGCCGGTGAACGGTCGGGGGATCGATGACAAAGCATTGCGTGGCATGAAATTGGCTGTGCTTGTCGCGCTTCCCGCAATGTGAGAGAGGGGGCGGCCGTTATACAGGTCCCGTTTGGCGGAGAGCGGCGCTTCATTGGCGGCAGGCGGGAGTGGGCCGAAGTGAGCATGAGCAAATGGATGTTGGCCGGCGTTCTGGCGGCGATCGCGGTGATCATGTACGTGGCGATCCTGGTGCGGATGGGCCATCAAGGGCCTTGAGATGACCTCGATCCTGCCCCATGTCACCGCGTCGCTGAACGCGCTCACCCTGTGTTTGCTGGTGGCCGGCTTCGTCTTCATCCGGCGTCGACGGCCCAAGGCGCATCGCGTGGCGATGATGGCCGCCCTGGCGACATCGACAGTGTTCTTGGGCGTTTACTTGACCTATCACTTCACCCAACCGATCTATCCCTTCCAAGGGCAAGGCGCGGCTCGGCCGCTGTATTATGTCATCCTGGTCACCCACGTGGTGCTGGCGGCGGCCGTGCTGCCGATGGTGCTGGTGGCGGCCGCGCGGGCCTTGCGCGGGAACATCGTGCGGCATCGCCGCCTTGCCCGGTGGACGCTGCCGGTGTGGGTGTACGTTTCGATTACCGGCATCATCGTCTACGTCATGCTGTACCGCATCGATTGGGCTGCCGCTCAGGCAGTCGCCGCCTCGTGAGCTACGCCGTCAAAGAGATCTTCTACACCTTGCAGGGCGAGGGGGCGCAGGCCGGCCGGCCGGCGGTGTTCTGCCGCTTCGCCGGCTGCAACCTGTGGAGCGGCCGCGAGGCCGATCGCGCCACGGCGCAGTGCCGCTTCTGCGACACCGATTTCGTCGGCGTGGACGGCGAGGGCGGCGGCCGTTTCGCCACCGCCGGCGACCTGGCGGCGGCGGTGGCGGCGCGGTGGCCGGGCGGCGGCAGCCCCTATGTCGTGCTGACCGGGGGCGAGCCGCTGCTGCAGGTGGATGCGGCCTTGGTGGCGGCGCTGCACGAGCGCGGCTTGGCCATCGCCGTGGAGACCAACGGTACGGTGGAAGCGCCGGGCGGCCTCGACTGGGTCTGCGTCAGCCCCAAGGCCGGCACCCGCCTGGCCATCACCGGCGGCGACGAGCTCAAGCTGGTTTTCCCCCAGAAAGGGCTTGATCCGGCCCAGTTTGTCGGGCTGTCTTTCCGCCACTTTTTCCTGCAGCCGATGGACGGCGCGCAGCGCGGCGCCAACACGGCCGCCGCGGTGCAGTACTGCCTGGATCATCCGCAGTGGCGTCTGTCGCTGCAGGTCCACAAGCTTCTGGGGATTCCATGACCTTCACCGTCACCCGGCACATCGGCATCGACGCCGGGCACCGCATCATGACCCACGGCTCGAAGTGCCGGGCACCGCACGGCCATCGCTACAAGATCGAGGCGGTGGTGGCGGCGCGGCGCCTGCATGACGCCGGCGAACAGACCGACATGGCGCTGGATTTCGGCTTCCTGAAGGAAGAGATGATGCGCCTGATCGACGGCCCGTGTGACCATGGCTTCATCGTCGCTGTCGCCGACGAAGCCCTGCTGCGCTGTTTCTGCCCGCAGCCGGCCGCGGTCGAAGCCTGGCTGGACGCGGTGCGTGCCGACGTCGCCCGCCATGGCTTCCACGCCAGCAGCGAATGCGCCCTTGCCGGCAAGCTTTACGTGGTGCCGTTCCAGCCCACCGCCGAGTGCTTGGCCCGCCATTGGCACGAGCGCCTCGCCCCGGCGGTGGAGCAACGCAGCGGCGGCTATGCGCGATTGAGCGAGGTGGTGGTGTGGGAAACCCCCAACTGCCGTGCCGCCTACCGGCCGGCGTGACGCGTAGGCGCCCCCAATCGTCACTCCCGCTTTCGCGGGGGCGACGGTACCGGCTTTCGCAGGCATGACAGATCACTTGGGGATGATTTGACTAGGGTCATTGCGGCGGCGGGTGGGCACGGCTAAAAACGGCGAGATTGCCAAAAGGGGGGCCGCCGGCGACGCGCGATGTATGTGAATAGAGAAACCGTCGAGGCCACCGGTCTCTCGCCCGCGCTCAAGCGCGAGTTGTGGGGGTGGGCGCTGCTGGCGGTGGGATCGCTGGCCATTGCCGGCTTGGCGGCGCCGCTGTTGGGCATCTCGCGGGCACCCGGCGTCGAGAAGGTCATCAAGGCCGACCTGAACGAGCTGCTGTACTGGGCGCTGGTGCCGCATGTGGTGTTTTCCTTCGTCGTGTGGTTCGTCGCCGTGCTGGGGGCGATGACCGTGGTGGCGACCGCCGCCGCCAACCGGCCGCCGCGCTTGGGCTCGGCCGGGCCGGCGGGGCTGATCGCCGCGACTTCCGGAGCACTGCTGCTGCTGCTGCCGACCCTGGCCAGCATGGGCTATCCGTCCATCAACAACTACGTGCCGGTGCTGGTCCACCCGGTCTACTACGTCGGCCTGGGGCTGATCGGCCTGGGCGTCGGCCTGGCGGTGGCGCGCATGCTGTCGCTGGCCGGCGGGCTGGGCGACGAGCTGGGCTTCGGCATCGCCATGTGCGGCGGTGCCTATCTGGTGGCGATGCTGTGCTTCGGCCTGGCCTGGGCGCAACTGCCGGCCGACGACGCCTTCGATGCCGCCAACCTCAACGAGCGCCTGTTCTGGGGCGGCGGCCATGTGCTGCAGTTCGTCAACACCGGGCTGATGCTGACCCTGTGGCACGTCATCGCCACCCGCCTGTTGGGTGAGGCGCCGCTGCCGCGGTCGATCTATCGCCTGACCATGGCGATGCTGCTGGTGTTCGTGCTGCCCGCACCGCTGTTCTATTTCATGTTCGACGTGATGGGCGTCGGCCATCGCAACGCCTTCACCGACCTGCTGTGGTATGGGCTGACCCTGCCGCCGGTGGTGATGTCGGCGGGCGTGGCGGCGCTGCTGTGGCGCCGCCGCGGCAGCCTGCCGTGGCGTCATCCCGCCTTCGTCGCGCTGGCCCTGTCGCTCGTGATGTTCAACATCGGCGGCCTGTTCGGCTTTTTCCTGGGGGTCTCCGACACGCGCACGCCCTCGCACTATCATGCGGTCATCGGCGGGGTGAATCTCGCCGCCATCGGCGCCTTCGCCCTGTTGTTCCTGCCGCTGCTGGGCCGGCCGTTTCGCCAGGGGCGGGCGGTGCTGGCCATGGTGTGGCTGTACGGAATCGGGCAACTGCTGTGGTCGGGCGGCATGTTCATCGCCGGCGCCGCCGGGGTGCCGCGCAAGACCGCCGGGGCCGAGCAGCACCTCGACGCCCTGGGCACGCTGGGCATGGGCATCTCGGGCAGCGCCCATCTGGTGGCCATCGCCGGCGGCGTCATGTTCATCTGGCTGGCGCTGGGCCGCCTGCTGGCCAAGGAGCGCATCGATGGCTGAGGCGATCGTGCGGCGTGGTGCCGGCGAACGGCTGGTGTGGTGGGGGCTGCTGGCGGTGTTTATCGCGCTGTTCGCCGCGATGCCGGCTTGGCGCGGCTACACGCCGGCCGCCGTTGCCACCTATGCCATCCCGCCTGAAGCCTTCGCCGACAAGGTCGAGGCGATGGTGGCCGCCCACGCCACCGGCGAGGTGGTGGCCGAGGGCATCCCGGTGGTGCGGCCGCCGGAGGGCGATGTTTATGTGCTGGCCCGCCGGTGGGAGTTCTATCCGGTGGTCGAGTTGGTGGAGGGCAAGTCCTATCGCCTGCACGTGGCCAGCGTCGACATCCTGCACGGCTTTCACCTGAGCAGTGATCTCGATTTCCTGCTGGTGCCCGGCGCCGCCCATAGCTTCACGGTGAAGCCCGCCGCCGGCGATCGCCTGATCATGCAGTGCAGTGAGTATTGCGGCTTACAACACAATCGAATGAAGGCAACGATACGTATATTGCCGCGTGAATGATTGCCGGCATGGCAATCGCCGGTCGCGCACGTTACACTCGAATAAATAAGCTCGGGGGAGACGGGGTGATGTTGCGGGATTACATCAAGCTGCTGAAGCTGCGCATCGGCTTCATGATCGCCTTGACCGCGATCACCGGCTACGCCGCGGTGGCCGAGCAGATCCGTCTCGGCGAGATGGCGGCCCTGGCCCTGGCCATGCTGCTGGGCGCCGGCGCCTCGGGGGCGTTCAATCACTTCTATGACCGCGACATCGACCGCCGCATGAAGCGCACCGCCGGGCGGCCGCTGGCCAGCGACTCGCTGGGCGACCCGCGCACCGTGCTGTGGCTGGCGGCGGCGCTGCTGCTGTTGGGCCTCGGCGTGGCGCTGCTGTCCTTCAATATCGTCGTCGCCGTGCACCTGTTCCTGGGCGCCTTCGTCTACGGCATCGTCTACACGGTGTGGCTGAAGCGGCGCACCGTGCTCAACATCGTCATCGGCGGCGCCGCCGGCAGCTTTCCGGTGCTGGCCGGCGCCGCCGCCGTCGACCCCAGCATCTGGCTGCTGCCGATGCTGCTGGCGGTGACCCTGTTCCTGTGGACGCCCAGCCATTTCTGGAGCCTGGCCATCCTGCTCAAGGACGACTACCGCGAGGCCGGCGTGCCGATGCTGCCGGTGCTGGTGGGCGAGGCGCAGACGGCGCGCTGGATCCTCGGCAACAGCCTGCTGCTGGTCGGCTCGTCGCTGCTGCCCTGGGTTCTGGGCGAGCTCGGCGACATCTATGGCACGATGGCGGCGCTGCTGGGCGCAGGGTTGCTGTGGGTAAACCTGCGCCTGCTGGCCGATCCCAGCCGCATCTGGGCGCGGCGCAATTTCCTAGCGTCCATGCCCTATCTGCTGGGCCTGTTCATCGCCGTGTTCCTCGACAAGCATCTGATGTGACCGTGAGCGACGACGCCGGGCGCGCCACGCCCGCCGAGATGATGGACACCCATGAGGTCGCCGACTACCTGCGCGTCAAGGAGCGCCGCATCTACGAGCTGGTGCGCGACAAGAAGATCCCGTGTGCGCGGGTCACCGGCAAATGGCTGTTCCCGCGCGCCCTCATCGACCAGTGGCTGGTTTCCCAGACCGAGATGCCCGAGCAATGGCCGCGGCGGCCGCGGCCGCCGGCGGTGATCGCCGGCAGCCATGACCCGCTGCTGGAATGGTGCGTGCGCGAATCGGCTTGCGGGCTGGCCATGCTCACCGGCGGCAGCCTCGACGGGCTGGCCAAGCTGGCCGCCGGCGAGGCGGCGATGGCGCTGTTGCACGTGCCGGACGCTGCGGGCGAGTACAACGTGCCGCTGGTCAAGCGCGAACTCGGCAACGACGACGTCGTCGTCATCGAATGGGCGCGGCGCCAACAGGGCTTGGTGGTGGCGCCGGGCAACCCGCTGGGCATCACCGGCCTCGCCGACCTCGAGGCCAAGCGGGCGCGGGTGGTGCAGCGCCAAGCAGAGGCGGGGACGCAGGTGCTGTTCGGGCAGTTGTTGGAGCAGGCCGGCCTGGCACCGGCTAATCTCGACGTCCTGCCGACGCCCGCGCGCAGCGAGACCGATGTCGGCCTGGCGGTGCTCGAGGGCCGCGCCGATGCCGGCCTGGCGGTGGCGGCGGTGGCCCGCACCCTGCGCCTGGATTTCGTCGCTCTGCACGACGAGCGTTGCGACCTGGTGATGCGTCGGCGCGAGTATTTCGATCCGCCGTTCCAAAAACTGCTGGCGCTGGCCCGCACCCCGGCCCTGGCCGAGCGCGCCGCGGCGCTCGGCGGCTACGACGTCAGCGGCCTGGGCACGGTACATTACAACAGGCCGTGAGGCGCGGACCGCATATCGCTGAAGCGTTGAATTTCATCTGCGGCGGTGTGTATTGTACACACCATGAAAAGCGCCGATGTGATCCGCCTCATGGAGGCCGACGGATGGATCCTGGACAGGGTTCGCGGGTCGCATCACGTCTTTAGGCATCCCGCCAAGCCCGGGGTCGTGGTGGTGCCTCACCCGAAGAAAGATCTCGGAACCGGGTTGGTGAGGGCGATTTTGAAGCAGGCAGGCATATCATGCGCTACCCCATCCTGATCGAAGAAGGCGCAGAGACCGCGGCATTTGGCGTCGTTGTTCCCGATCTTCCCGGCTGCTTCTCGGCCGGCGACACCCTGGACGAAGCCATGGACGCGGCCAAGGAAGCGGCTGCGGCGTGGATTGACGCCGCGCTGGATGCGGGAAAGAGCGTTCCCGCCCCCTCGACGCTGGAAGAGGTCCGCCGGTTGCCCGACTTCCAGGGGTGGGCCATCGGCATCATCGAACTGGATCCCGACCTGTTCGACGACAGTATCGAGCGCGTCAACATCACCCTGCCGAAGCGCGTCCTGCGCCGCCTCGATGACTTGGCCGGCGCCCGGCGCCAGAGCCGAGGAGCCTTTATCGCGGACCTCACCAAGCGGCTATGAGGCCTTGCCCTAGCAATGGCGCCGCGGCCGTGCCCCCCGGCGGTGATCGCCGGCAGACCCCCGGGTCAAGCCCGGGGGTGACGAGAAAGAAGGCGAGTCCACTTGGTCCTCCAGGCCGCAACGGAGATGCGGAGCCGGAGCTCCGCGCTCCATTTGGGGTTACATCTGGGCCTTGCCGTAATTGGGGAAGAACAGCTGCTGGCCGTCGATCTTGTATTCGGCGATGGTCGTCTGGCCCTCGGGCGAGGTCAGCCAGTCGGCGAAGGTCTTGCCGGCGTCGGCCTTGACGTGCGGGTGCTTGGCGGGGTTGACGACGATGACCCCGTATTGGTTGAACAGCGCCGGGTCGCCCGCCACCAGAATCTCGAGGTCGCCACGATTCTTGAAGCTGAGCCAGGTGCCGCGGTCGGTGAGGGCATAGGCGCCCATCGACGCGGCGGTGTTCAGCGTCGGCCCCATGCCCGAGCCGGTCTCGCGATACCATTTGCCCGAGCCGGTCGTGGGGTCGATGCCGGCCTGTTTCCAGAAGCGCAGTTCGGCGGCGTGGGTGCCACTGTTGTCGGCGCGTGAGGCGAAGGGGGCGCCGGCGGCGGCGATCTTCTTCAGCGCCTCGGTGGTGGTGGCGCCGCGCGTGCCGGCGGGATCGGCCTTGGGCCCGACGATGACGAAATCGTTGTACATGACGTCGCGGCGGTCGATGCCCCAGCCGTCGGCGACGAATTTCTGCTCCTTCACCTTGTCGTGCACGAACACGACGTCGGCGTCGCCGTTTTCCGCCGTCTTCAGCGCCTGGCCGGTGCCTTGCGCCACCACCCGCACCTCGATGCCGGTCTTTTCGGTGAATTTCGGCAGGATGTAGCCGAACAGGCCCGACTGCTCGGTGGAGGTGGTGGAGGCGACGGTGATGTATTCGCCCGCCTGGGCGGCGGTGGCGAACAGGCCGAGCGCCAGGGCGGTGAGAAGCGGTTTCAGCATCGGCGTTTTCTCCTGTTGGGTCATTCCGTGGTCACCACAGCAGCTCGCCGGCCAGGAAGGCGCGGGCCTCGGTGGTCTGCGGCATGGCGAAGAAGGCGCTGGCCGACGCCTGCTCGAGCAGCCGGCCGCGATGGAGGAACAGCACCTCGCCGGCGAGACGCCGCGCCTGGCCGAGATCGTGGCTGGTCATGACGATCTTGGTGCCGGACGTCTCGATGGCGCGGATGATGTCCTCGATGGCGCGGGTGGCGGCGGGGTCGAGGCTGGAGGTGGGCTCGTCGAGGAACAGCACCTGGGGCCGCGTCGCCCAGGCGCGGGCCAGGGCGAGGCGCTGCTGCTCGCCGCCCGACAACACCCGTGCCGGTGCCCCGGCCAGCGGCCACAGGCCGGTGCGCTGCAGCACGTCCTGCGCCAGCTCGGCGCGCTGGCGGCGCGGCAGCTTGCGTAGGCTGAGGGCGTATTCGACGTTGGCGATCACCGAGCGGCGCAACATCACCGGGCGCTGGAACACCATCGCCTGGCGCAGGGCGGCGTGGGCGGCGCCGGCTCCCGTCCAGCGGACCGTGCCGGCGGTGGGCGCGAGCAGGCCGTGGCACAGGCGCAGCAGCAGGCTCTTGCCGGCGCCGTTGGGGCCGAGGATGAAGGTGGCCGGGCCGGCCTCGAGCGCAAAATCGATATCGGCGAGCAAGGGGCGGCCGCCGGCGGCGAAGCCGAGGCCGTCGACGGCCAGCGGCAGGATGGGCGGGAACGGACTCATGCCAGCGCCTCGCCGTGGCGCGCGGCGACGCGGCGCAGCAGTGTGGCGCCGGCATTGATGGCGATGGACAGCAGCATCAGCACGATGCCGAGGCCGAGCGCCAGCGGCAGGTCGCCCTTGCTGACCTCGAGGGCGATGGTGGTGGTCATGACCCGGGTGACGTGGTCGATGTTGCCGCCGACGATCATCACCGCGCCGACCTCGGCGCTGGCCCGGCCGAAGCCGGCGAGCAGGGCGGTGATCAGGCTGAAGCGGCCGTCCCACAGCAGAGTCCCGATGGCGCCGGCCGGCCGCACGCCCAGCGAGCGCAACTGCTCGTGATACTCGCGCCACAGGTCCTCGATGGTCTGGCGGGTGAGAGCGGTGACGATGGGGACGATGAGCACCACTTGCGCGAAAATCATTGCCGCCGGCGAGAACAGTAGGCCGAGCACGCCGAGGGGGCCGCTGCGCGACAGGATCAGGTACACCACCAGCCCGACCACCACCGGCGGCAGGCCCATCATGCTGTTGACGACGACGATGACGGCGCCACGCCCGGGAAAGCGGAACAGGGCCAGCGCGGCGCCCAGCGGCAGGCCAAGGCCGGCGGCGATGACCAGTGCGGTCAGGCTGACGCGCAAGGAGAGCAGCACGATCTCGGCCAATCCCGCATCGACGCCGAGGATCAGGGAAAGCGCGGCCGAAAATGCAGCGGACATATCGGACATGGCGGCATTCTGGCGCCGAGCGCACCGCGAATCTAGCCCTATTTATGTGATTTTAGCCATATCATGGAGGGGCACACCAAAAATTTGCGGCAAAGCAGAGCCCTGATGGGCGATTGAAAGCCGCTCGGCCGGTTCCCACCCTCTGGTGGTGGGAGCCTGGGGAGGCAGGCGATGACTCGCTACCTGATCGTCGGGGGCGGCATGACGGGGGCCGCCGCCATCGAGGGCGTTCGCGAACGTGACGCCGACGGCGCGATAACGGTGTTGACCGACGAAGCCGTCGGCCCCTATGACCGCCCGCCTTTGTCGAAAGGGCTGTGGAAGGGACAGCCGCGCGATTCGGTATGGCGGAGCCTGCCCGACGGCGTCGATCTCCGCTTGGGCGTTCGTGCGACGGCGATCGATCCGCGCGGCCATGCCGTCACCGACGAGGCCGGGCAGAGCTACGCCTATGACCGCCTGTTGCTGGCCACCGGCGGCACCCCGCGGCGCCTCGCGCATGACAGCGCCCGCGTCGTCTACTTCCGCACCATCGCCGATTATGACCGCCTCCGCGCCCTGGCCGACACGGCCTCACGCTTCGTCGTCATCGGCGGTGGCTTCATCGGCAGCGAGCTCGCCGCGTCGCTGGCCGCCAGCCACAAGAAGGTGAGCCTGGTCGTGCGCGAGCGCCATATCGGCGCGCGCCTGTTCCCCGAGGAGTTGGCGGCCTTTCTCGATCGCTTCTATCGCGAGCACGGGGTGGAGGTGCTGACGGGCGAGGGCGTCGCCGCCATCGGCGAGGCGGGCGCCGAGGCGACCGTGGTCACCACCTCCGGCCGGCGCCTGCTCGCCGATGGCGTGGTGGCCGGGCTGGGCATCCTGCCCAATGCCGGGCTGGCGGCGGCGGCCGGATTGCGGGTGGGCGACGGCATAGCCGTCGACGAACACCTGCGCGCCGGTGCGCCCGACATTTTCGCCGCCGGCGACGTCGCCCGCTTCCTCAGCCCAGCGCTGGGCCACGACCTGCGCTGCGAGCACGAGGACAACGCCAACACCATGGGGCGGATTGCCGGCCACAACATGGCCGGGGCCATGGAACCGTACCATCATCTGCCGTTCTTCTATTCCGACATCTTCGACGCCGGCTACGAGGCGGTCGGCGACATCGACCCGCGCCTGGAGACCCTGTCGGATTGGGTTGAGCCCTTCGGCAAGGGCGTCATCTATTACCTGAAGGGCGAGCGCGTGCGCGGCGTGCTGCTGTGGAACGTCTGGGGGGCCGTCGAGACGGCGCGCGACATGATCCGCCATGAGGTGGTGAGCGACCGAGACACCCTGCTCGAGCGTATCGGCGCCCATGAGTGAGGAGACCGAGTCGCGGAGGAGGAATTTGCGGAGGTTGCCATGCAGAATTGCCGCGTTTTCAGCACCGTGCTTGCCGCCACCCTGGCGACACCGCTCGTCACCTCGGCCGACGAGACCTGCCAATCGCCGTACATGCCGAAGATTACCGGCCAGGAGGAGTACGTCTATGTCCTGACCCTGGGCATCGAAGGGGTGGGTGACGGCTCCGACAAGCTGGTCACCGTGGACGTGCGGCCCGGCTCCGCCACCTACGGCCAGGTCATCGACGTCGATTCCGTCGGCGGGCGCAACGAACTCCATCACGGCGGCCTGACCGACGACCGCCGGCAGTTGTGGATGGCCGGCCTGGATACCAGCCGTATCTTCATCTTCGACGTCGCCAGCGATCCGGCCAATCCCAAGCCGGTCAAGGTCATCGGCGACTTCGTCGCCAAGACCGGCGGCGTCGTCGGCCCGCACACCATCTATGCCCTGCCCGGGCGCATGCTGCTGTCGGGCCTGTCCAACGCCGAGGACCGCGGCGGGCGCACCGCCCTGGTGGAATACAGCAACGCCGGCGACTACATCGCCACCCACTGGATGCCGACCCAGGAAACGGCCGGCGGCCTGCCCGGGGCGGAGTTTGCCGACGGCTACGGCTATGACGCCCGCGTCCTGCCCCGTAAGAACGTGATGCTGACCTCGTCCTTCACCGGCTGGTCCAACTATATGCGCGACATCGGCGAGTTGATGAAGGACCAGGAGGCGATGAAGCACTTTGGCCAGACCATGGTGCTATGGGATTTCCATGCGCGCACGCCGAAGAAGATCTTCCACGTGCCCGGGGTGCCCCTGGAGATTCGCTGGACCTGGGGCGAGGAGGCCGGCCATGCCTTCACCAGCACGGCGCTGACCGCGAAGATCTGGCTGGTCCGCCAGGACGGGACCGGCGAATGGCAGGCCAAGGAGGTGGCCACCATCGGCGACCCGGCCGAGACGCCGCTGCCGGTCGACATCTCGCTGTCGAGCGACGACAAGACGCTGTTCGTCGACAGCTTCATGGACGGCATGGTGCGCGTGTTCGACGTCAGCGAACCCGAGGCGCCGAAGCAAATCTACGAGAAGCAGATCGGCAAGCAGGTGAACATGGTCTCGCAGAGCTGGGACGGCAAACGCGTCTATTTCACCAGCTCGCTCTTGGCCAACTGGGACAAGAAGGGCGCCGACGACGAGCAGTTCCTCAAGGCCTATGACTGGACCGGCAAGGAACTGGTCGAGCGCTTCGCCATCGACTTCAAGGCCGCCGGGCTGGGCCGGCCGCACCTGATGCGCTTCGGTGCCAAGAGCCTCTACGGCGGGTGAGGCTGTGGCGGGATGATCGGGCCGCTCATGCTGCTGCTGGCGATGCTGGGTGCCGGTGCTGCGGCCGGCCATGAGGGTTCGCATGGTCGCCCGGAATTGGCGCTGGGGCGCAGCGCGCAGTTCGATTTCGACCCGCCGGCCGTCGCCAGCTATCGGCTGCCGGCGATCATGGAGGCCGCGGATGGCGCCGTCCTCGACCATCTGGGCCACGCGCATCGACTGAAATCGCTGCTCGACGGACGCATCAGCATCGTCATTTTCACCTATACCCGGTGCACCGACGTTTGCCCCCGGGCCATGGGCCTGCTGCATGCCCTGCATGACGTCACCGCCGAAGACCCGGAGCTGCGCGCGGCCATGCAACTGGTCACCATCAGCTTCGATCCCGACAACGACACGCCTGCGGTGATGGCGCGCCAGGCCGCGGCCCACGCCCGTGCGGGGGCGGCGCCGTGGCATTTCCTGACCACCACGGGGGCGGCGGCCTTGCAGCCGCTGCTCGACGCCTACGGCCAGCCGGTCGCCGGCTACGGCGGTGAATTCGCCCATCCGCTGCGGGCGTTCCTCGTCGATCGCCGGCGGCGCATCCGCAACATCTACGGCATGGATTTCCTCGACCCGCGCCTGTTGGCTACCGACATACGAACGCTGCTGGCCGCGGAGCGGCGAAGATAGTTGGGCCTAAAGCACGGGCCGCCCGGCGCCGCCGCGGAGGCCGCGCTCGAGGGCGGCTTCCTCTGCAGCCTGATCGGCGCGTTCGCGCAGCACCGCGAGACCATGGCCGGAGAGGTCATCCCATGTGGCGCCGCCGTCGCCACCGCCGATCAGGGTGCCGGCGTAGGTGTAGAGGCTGGGCGAGGCGGCGTCCGCCGCGGCGGTGTCGCGATCGGCAAAGGCTTCGGCCTGCACCGAGCTGCCACCGCGGGCGCGGCGCACCCACAGGTTGACGTAGACGGGGCGCGGGATGGGAGGCATGTCCTCAAGTATTGCTATAATCGCAATATTTGTCAAGAGGGGCTGAGCGGAGCACGGAGCTCCAGCTCCGCAACCATGCGGACCTGGAGGTCCGCGCTCACATCTCGGCGATGCCGACGACGCGGTGGGCGGCGATGACGCGGGCCAGCGGCCATTCGATCTCCGCGGCCGGGTTGTACTGGCGCACCACCAGCAGATTCGCGCTGCGGCGGGCGAATTCCTTGACGTAGCACAGTGGCGGCTCGTCGCCGTCGGCGCGCACCTGCACGACGACGCCGCAGCCGGCGGTGAGCGGCCGGTTGGGGTTCACGTGCAGCAGCCAGCCGGCCTGGAACATCGGGTGCATGCTGTCGCCGTTGACGTAGACGCCGTAGGCATTGCGCACGCCGGCCAGTTGCGGCGGCCGCGCGGCGAATTCGTGATGTTGGCCATTGAGCTCGAAGGCGCCGTCGGCCCCGCCGATGGCGGCGCCGTAGACCGGCAGGTTGCGCTGTAGCTCGGCCGGCTGCGGTACCTCGACGGGCTGCGGCACGAAGCCGTCGGCGGCCGCTCCCGTGGCCTCCAGCACCTCGCCCACGCCGCAGCCGAGGAAGCCGGCGATGGCCACCGCCTCGGCGCCCTTGAGCTGGCGTTCGCCCTTGAGCAGGCGCGACACCGCCGAGGCGTCCAGCCCGAGGTGGCGTGCCAAGTCGGCCTGCGAGTGGCCCAGGCTCTGCAGCCGTTCCTTGATCCATGCCTTGGTCATGCATCTCATCATAGCGAATTTCGCATGGCATGTCACTCGTTGACAGATCGATGCGAAATGCGCAATTGTTACACCAAGCACGAACAAAAGGAGAACGTCATGGGCGACAGCAGCCTGGGACGGCATGCGGCGTCGGGTTTCACCGACGAGCAGGTGCAAGCGCGGGCGCGGCAGGAGGCGGCGAGGGCGTGGGGTTCGGAACCGCGCATCCTGGTGGTGCGTGTGGACGACGAGCGCCTGAGCTGGCCCGAGCGCGAACTGGTGCGGCAGCTGGGCGACAAGCTGAACGGGAAGGGGCGGCGATGACCTGGACGATAGAACTGCTCGAAGCGATGCTGGTCGAGGCGGCGGACACCCTGCGGCGGCTGCCCAGCGCAAGGCCGCGCGGCTATTTCACCACCATGCCGACACCGCTGCGCGACGTGGTCGAGGCGGTGGCCGGCGACGGTGGCGCGCCGCGCCGGCCGCCGCCATCCGCGGCCGCCATCTCGCGCCTCGATCAGGTGCTGTGCTGGCATCCCTGGCTGTCGGAGAGCCAATGGCGCGTCGTGTGGGCACGGGCCGCCGGCGTGCCGTGGCGGCCGCTGTGCCGGCGCCTCGGCTGCGGCCGCACCAAGGCCTGGCAGACCTGGGTGACGGCGCTGGTGCTGCTCAAGACCAGGCTCACCGAGGCGGGGGTGGCGCCGCCGCGCCCGGCCGAAGGTCATGGCGAGAAGACGCGATTTTCCGCTTGAACACCGAGAACAAATCGTGTACATATAGGCTCCATGATGGACGAGAGCGCCCGGCGCCGCGGATTGCGGCGGCCGGGCGCTTCGCGTTTGGAGGTGGCGGCGCCGTCGTTCCGTAGACCCGCCCTTTTCCTCGTCACCCCCGCGAAAGCGGTGGTCCATTCCGCAGCGGTGCGCACATGGGCAGCGGCGGCATGGATTCCCGCTTTCGCGGGAATGACGAAACAACTGACCGATTCCTTCACCCGCTTTCGCGGGAACGACGGGCAGGAGCTGTCGATGACGAGATTGCCGCGATGAGGCGCACCGGCATCACCAGGCCGCGCCGCGACGCCTTCCTGCGCGCCCTCGCCGCCACCGGCAATGTCTCGGCGGCGGCGCGCGCCGCCGCCGTGGCACGGTGGCGGCTCTATGCGCTGCGCGGGAAGGACGCCGGTTTCGCCGCCCTATGGCGCGACGCCGAGGAAGAGGCGGTCGACCTGCTGGAGGCCGAGGCGCGGCGGCGCGCCGTCGACGGCATCGAGGAGCCGCTGATGGGTGGCGGCAAGCTGATCAAGGACGACGCCGGGCAGGTGGTCACCATCCGCCGCTACAACGATCGCCTGCTGGAATTCCTGCTCAAGGCCCATCGGCCGGACAAGTATCGCGACAGGAGCGAGGGGAGCGCCGCCAGCCATGCCAGCCTGCCCGCCGTCCGCATCGTCGTCGGGCCTGAGCCTGACGCTGAGCCTGCATGCGAAGCAGGGGAGGGCGCTGAGCAGTGAGGCGACCGAGATCCTGTACGGCGGCGCCGCCGGCGGCGGCAAGTCGCACCTGATGCGCGCCGCGGCCATCGCCTGGTGCCGGGCGGTGCCGGGCCTGCAGGTCTATCTGTTCCGCCGCGAGTTTCCCGATCTCTACAAGAATCACATGGACGGCGCCGGCGGTTTCCCGGCGCTGTTGGCGCCGTGGACGGCGGCCGGGCTCGTGCGCATCAACCGCGCCGACCACGCCATCACCTTCGCCAACGGCGCCAAGATCAGCCTGTGCCACGCCAAGCATGAGCGCGACGTCCACGGCTATCAGGGCGCCGAGATGCATGTGCTGCTGATCGACGAACTGACGCAGTGGACGCGGCCGATGTACGCCTTCCTGCGCGGGCGGCTGCGCCTGGGCGGGCTGGTGCTGCCGGCGGCGGCGCAGGGCGCCTTTCCGCGCATCCTGTGCGGCGCCAATCCCGGCGGCATCGGCCACAACTGGGTCAAGGCCGATTTCGTCGACATCGCGCCGCCGCTGGCCGTCACCGCGATGGCGGCGACCGAGGGCGGCATGCGCCGCCAGTACGTGCCGGCGCGGCTGGAGGACAACCCGACGCTGCTGGCCGGCGATCCCGGCTATGCCGCCCGCCTGGAGGGCCTGGGCCATCCCGCCCTGGTCAAGGCGATGCGCCGCGGCGACTGGAACATCGTCGCCGGCGGCATGTTCGACGACCTGTGGCAACCCGAGGTGCATGTGCTGCCCAGCTTCGCCGTGCCCGAGGGCTGGCGCGTCGACCGCAGCTTCGACTGGGGCTCGAGCCGGCCGTTCTCGGTGGGCTGGTGGGCGGAGAGCGACGGCTCGGATCTGGTGCTGGTCGGCGGCGCGCGGCGCGCCACCCTGGCCGGCGACCTGTTCCGTATCGGCGAGTGGTACGGCTGGAACGGGCGGGCCGACGAGGGCTGCCGGCTGCTGGCGGCCGAGATCGCCCGCGGCATCCTCGCCCGCGAGGCCGCGATGGGCCTGGCCGGGCGGGTGCGCCCCGGGCCGGCCGACACCGGCATCTTTACCGTCGAGAACGGCAACGCCATCGCCGACGACATGGCCCGCGCCGGCGTGCGCTGGACCCGCGCCGACAAGTCGCCGGGCTCGCGCCGCCAGGGCTGGCTGCGCCTGCGGGCGCTGCTCCAGGGCGCGGTGACGCGCGAGGCGCCGGGCCTGTTCGTCGCCGAGGGCTGCGGCCAGTTCCTGCGCACCGTGCCGGTGCTGCCGCGCGCCGAGGCCGATGCCGACGACGTCGACACCGCCGCCGAGGACCACGTCGGCGACGAGACGCGCTATCGCATCATGGCGGCGCGGCGCGACAACACGGCGCGCGAGCTGTGGTGAGAGCGCGTTCACACCTGAGGGGAGGGTTCACCACAGAGGCACAGAGACACCGAGGACAGACAGAGAAGAAGCGCGACTGCCGGCTGCGCCGGCGGTAGACCCCTCTGTGCCTTCTCGGTGTCTCTGTGCCTCTGTGGTTTCAACGACGGAGGGCATTACGGATGACCGATCCCTCGATACCCAGCGCCGCCCATGTCCGCATGGCGGCGGCGTGGGAGCTGCCGCGCGCGCTGATGGGCGGCACTACGACGATGCGGCTCCATGCCGGGCGCTATCTGCCCCGGCATCCGGCCGAGAGCGGCAAGCATTACTACGCGCGGCTGCAGCGCACGGTGTTGCGCAACTTCTTCCGCCGCACCGTGCAGACCCTGGTCGGCAAGGTGTTCGCGCGGCCGATCGTGCTGGGCGACGACGTGCCGCCAAGGCTGCGGGCGTTGATGGAGGACGTCGACCTCACCGGGCGCCATTTGCAGGTGTTCGCCCGCGACGTGTTCGAGGACGCCCTGGTTTGCGGCCTGTCGCACGTGCTGGTAGACTATCCGCGCATGGCCGGCGGCCAGACGCTGGCCGACGAGCTGGCGGGCGGCGCCCGACCCTATGCCGTGCATATCCGCGCCGATCAGGTGATCGGCTGGCGCACCGAGGACGAGGGCGGGCGGCCGGTGCTGGCGCAGTTGCGCATCCGCGAGACGGCGAGCACCGACGACGGCGCCTTCGGCGAGCGGCCTCTCCAGCGCGTGCGCGTCCTGGAGCCGGGGGCGTGGACCCTGTGGCAGCAGGGCGACGACGGCGCCTGGACGGTGGTCGATTCCGGCCATACCAGCCTGCCGTTCATCCCGCTGGTCACCGTCTATACCGCGCGCACCGGCTTTCTTATCGCCGAGCCGCCGCTGGAGGACCTGGCCTGGCTCAACCTCGAGCACTGGCAGATCCGCTCGGACCAGCGCAATGCCCTCAACGTCACCTCCTTCCCCATCCTCGCCGCCGCCGGCTGGAGTAGCGACGACGGCCAGGTCGAGTTCGGTCCCAACAAGTTCCTCACCACCGCCGATGCGCAGGGGCGCTTCTATTACGTCGAGTCCGGCGGCGCCCATCTCGCCGCCGGCCGTGCCGAGCTGGAGGCGCTGGAGGAGGCGATGCGGCTGTTCGGGTTGCAGTTCGAGCTGGGCAGGGCCGAGGCCACCGCCACCGGCCGCCTCATCGATGCCGCCGAGGCTGCGGCGCCGCTGCAAGCCTGGGCGCTGGGCCTGGCCGACGCCATCGAGCAGATGCTGGCCTTCTTCGCCCGCTGGGAGGGGCTGGACGACGGCGGCTCGGTCCATCTGGCCGCCGACGCCACCCCCACCGATCAGGCCGCCCTCGACGCCCTGCTGAAGGCGCGCGCCGCCGGCGACATCGGCCGCGACCAATTGCTGGCCGAACTGCGCCGCCGCGGCGTGCTGGCGGCGGCGGGGTGAGATGTTTCTCCCTCTCCCGCCTGCGGGAGAGGGGCGGGGTGAGGGTGGCGCGGCGAGGACGTTCATCTGGACACGGATGAACACGGATGGGCCACGGATGGACACGAATGCGGTCTGTTCTGCCCTAGCAGATCGCCCCTTTCCGTCATGCCCGCGAAAGCGGGCATCCATGCCGCAGCCGGCACAGGAATGGACCTCCGCTTCCGCGGGGGTGACGGAGGAGGGGCGGCGGGGAGAGCCATTTCTCCCTCTCCCGCGTGCGGGAGAGGGCTTAATCACAGGAGATCCCATGTTCGATTTCCCGACCAGCGTCGAGGCGCTCGACGCGGTGCCGGCCGTCTATCGCGGCCTTTATGCCGAGGGCGAGGGTGGGTTCGTGCTCGATGCGGCGCTGGCGGCGCGGCTTGACGTCTCGGGCCTGACCTCGGCGTTGGACAAGGAACGCAAGGCTGCACGCGAGGCCGAACGCCGGCTGAAGGCATGGAGCACGCTCGAGCGCACGCCTGAGGAACTGGCGGAATTGCTGGCGGCGCAGGATGCCGCGCTGGCGCGCGAGGCCGAACGCAAGGGCGAGTGGGACAAGCTCAAGGGCCAGATCGCCGCCCGTCATCAGGCCGAGCTGGCGGAAAAGGATACGGCGCTGGCGCGGCTGCGCCAGGGCGTCGAGCGCCAGCTGGTCGAGGCCGCGGCCACCGCCGAGATCGCCGCCCAGCGCGGCGCCGCCGCCTTGCTGCTGCCGCATCTGCGCGCCGCCCTCACGGTGGTCGAGGGCGACGACGGTATGCCGGCGCTGGCGGTGGTCGACGCCGCCGGCCATGCCCGTGTCGACGCCCGCGGTCATCCGCTTTCGGTGCGCGACCTGGTCGCCGAGATGCGCCAGTCGCCCGACTTCGCCCGCGCCTTCGACGGCGCCGGCATCAGCGGCGGTGGGATGCCGCCCCATACCGCGGCCGGCGCGATGCCGGGCGTGCTGCCGCTGACCCGCGAGCAGGCCCGCGACCCGGCGCAATACCGCCGTGCCCGCGACGAGGCCGGCCGCGCCGGACAGCCCCTCACCATCGTGGAGTGATCCTCCACCGCCCAAGGAGTGCCGCAATGGCCAACATCCTGTCCGTCTACGACCCCATCTTCTATGCCCAGGAGGGCCTGATCCAGCTGGAGAAGGCGCTGGGCATGGCCGGCCGCGTCCATCGCGGCCATGACAAGGCGCCGCAGCAGAAGGGCGCCACCATCTCGATCCGCAAGCCCGGCTCCTTCACCGCCCAGGACGCGCCGTCGAGCGCCCAGGACATCGACGCCGGCGAGGTGCAGATCCGCCTCGACCATTGGAAGGAGGTCAAGTTCGCCCTGAGCGACCGGGAGCTGGCGGCCACCGGCGAGGTCATCATCGCCGAGCACGTGCGCCCCGCCGCCGTTGCCCTGGCCGATGCCATCGACCAGAGCCTGTGCGCGCTCTATGCCGACGTGCCGTGGCAGCACGACGTCGCCGCCACCGCCGGCGTCGCCGACATCATCTCGGCCCGCCGCGCCATGTTCGACAACAAGGTGCCGCTGCGCGACCCCGCCATGCTGCACTGGATGACCGACGGCGACATGGAGGCCGACCTGCTGGGCCAGGCCGCCTTCACCCAGTGGCAGGGCGCAGGCGCCATGGGCGCCGCCGCCCAGATGTCGGGCAGCCTCGGCCAGCGCTTCGGCTTCAACTTCTTCGCCAACCAGAACGTGCGCGGCCACGTCGCCGGCGATCTGTCGTCGGCGACGCCGCTGCTGCAGGGCGCCCACGCCAAGGGGGCGACCCAGGTCACGCTGGCCGCCGCCACCCTGACCGGCGGCGTCAAGAAGGGCGATACCCTGGTGATCGCCGGCAACGCCCAGCGTTATGCCGTCACCGCCGACGCCACCGCCTCGGGCAATGCCGTCACCGTCGCCGTCATCCCGGCGCTGGCGCAGGACTACGCCGACGGCGCCCAGGCGACGGTGAGCATGGACGACCACACCGCGTCGCTGGCCTTCCACCGTAACGCCTTCGCCCTGGCCATGGCGCCGCTGTCGGAGCTCGGCAACCAGCTCGGCGCCCGCATCGCCAGCGTCAGCGACCCGATCACCGGCCTGACCCTGCGCTCGCGGCTGTTCTACGACGGCAACAACTCGACCGTGTTCGTCGCCCTCGACGCCTTGTGGGGGGTGAAGACGCTGGACCCCAACCTGGCGGTGCGGGCGCGGAACTGACCTGCCGCTGAATTGACCACAGAGGCACGGAGACACGGAGAAGGCACAGAGAGGCCCGCAGCGGGTTTTCTTGGTTCATCGCGGGTTTCCGGGGAGACCTCGGGGGCATCCTGCCGCGTTCGCCTCCAATCGCACTTTCGTCACTCCCGCGAAAGCGGGAGTCCATTCCAGAAATTCGGTTGGCACGCTCGGCCTCGCTGTCCAGGGCCGCCGGAATGGATTCCCGCTTTCGCGGGAATGACCAATCGGGGCGGTAATGGCTCTTCTGTGGTGAACTTTGGTGAGCTTGAAGCAAGACAATGCGTGACGTAACTTGGGAGGGCAGGTGACGGGGATTGCTCCCCGGCACCCGCCTGATGGTTAGAGCAGGGCGATGAGGAGGGCAATCCTCATCTCCCGTATCTTCACCAGCAGGACAAAGCGGCGTTTACGCATCGCTTTACCCTCCCAGTGTGGCGCGGCGCCGGGACACCCGGCGCCGGTCCACCGGACCAGCATTGCCGGGTCCACAACCGCTGGGACATATGCTCCATGACGCTGATCGTCGAGGACGGCAGCGGGCGCGCCGATGCGACCGCCTATGCCGATATGCCTTATGCCGATGCCTATCACGGCGCGCGCGGCAATGCCGCCTGGGCTGCGGCCGAATTGGCGGCACGCCAAGCGGCGCTGGTCAAGGCCAGCGACTGCCTGGATGCCGTCTACCGCTTCCGCGGCGCGCGTCTGCGTGAGAGTCAGGCCCTGGCCTGGCCGCGCGTGGGGGCCGCCGATGATGGCGGGACCGCGCTGGCCGGCGTGCCCGAGGCGGTGCGCCGCGCCTGCGTCGAGCTGGCGCTACGCGCCCTCGCCGAGGAGCTGCTGCCCGACGAGCGGCGCGGTGGCCAGGTGCTGAGCGAGAGCCTCGGCCCGATCAGCGCGACTTACGCGCCGGGCGCGCCGGCCGGGACGGTGCGCCGCCTGGTCGACGGCCTGTTGCGCCAGATGGTGCGCGGCGGTCGCGACGTGGTGAGGGCATGATGCCGCGCCGTGCCGATCTCGCCGCCACGGTGGCGCGACTGTTTGCCGCCGCCGGCGATCTCGCCCAGGCGGCGACGCTGATCCGCAGCGAACCCGGGGTTTACGATCCCGCAACCGGCGCCGCCGGGATGCCGACGACAAACGCCAGCAGCTGCACGGTCCTGTTCGATCAGGCGGCGCGGCCGCGCTTTTCGCTGCTCGACGGCCTCGAGGCGGGGCCGGGCGAGCAGATGGCGTGGCTGCACGGCGCCACCTTCGCGCCGCGGGCCGGGGACCGGCTGGCCGTGGGCGGCAGCAGCCGCGTCGTCAACGCCGTCGGCAATCTCCATGACCTTCTCTTCGTCCTCGTCTGCAAGTGAGGCCGGCATGAGCGCCAGCATCGAGGCGGCCATCCGCGCCGCGCTGGAAACACATCTGTGCGCCACCGTCGTCGCCACGACCGGCGCACGCACCGACATCGCCGCCAGCGTCAGCGGCTACGTCCGCCAGACTGGCTCGTTTCTAGCCGACGATTTCCGCGTTGGCGACACCGTCCGCCCCACCGGCTTTGCCGATCCGCGACCGGCGATCGTGCTGGCGGTGTCGGAACTGGCGCTCGTGGTGGATCGCGCAGTGACCGCCGAGTCGGCAGGGCCGACGGTGATCATCCAGGCGGTGCCGCCGGCGCATCGCCGCTTCGAGGGCCAGCCCTTCGTGCGGCCGGCCGACAAGCCGTGGCTGCGTGCGGCATTGCGCCCGGCCAACAGCGCCGTGGTCGCCTTCGGTGCCGGCGGGCTGCTGCGCCATCACGGTGGTTTCGCGGTCGAATTCCTGGAACCGGTGGATGCCGGGCGTGGCCTGGCGCGATTGGAACGGCTGGCGAGTGCCGTGCAACGCCAGTTCCGCCCCGGCAGCCGCATCGCCGCGGACGGCGTGAGCATTCGCCTGGGTCCCTGCCGCCGCGCCGCCGTCGCCGAGGCGGCCGAGGCGCTGCGGCTGCCGCTGACCATCGACTGGGCCTGCGAGGAAAGGAACACGCCATGACCATCCAGAGCGGCGCCGGCGTCGAGATCGCCTTCAAGCCGGAGATCGCCTTCGGCGCCAAGCCGGGCGGCAGCGGCGGCCAGCGCATCCGGCGGGTGTCGTCGAGCCTGGCCTTGAGTCGACAGGCGTTGCGCTCGAACGAGATCCGCGCCGACGCCCAGCTCGCCAACCAGCGCCCCGGCAGCCGCAGGGTTCAGGGTGACGTGCGCGGCGAGCTGGCGGTGGGGGCGTGGGATACGCTGCTGGCGGCGGCGTTGCGCGGCATCTGGAGCGAAGGCGTCGCCTTCGCCGCCGGAACCGGCGTCACCGCCAGCGCCGCCGGCCAAGGCTTCACCCGTGTCGCCGGATCGTGGCTGGCCGACGGGTTCAAGGTCGGTGACGTGGTGCGCTGGGCGGGCCTGTCGCCCGGCAACGACGGCCGCAACCTGCGCATCGTCGGCTTGTCGACAGCGACGATGACCGTGGCGGAAACGGTGGCCGAGGTGGCGGTGGCGAACGCCGCGTGCAGCTGCGTCGTCGCCGGCCGCAAGCTGCTGACCGGCACGCAAGCGCCGTCCTTCACCATCGAGCAGCATTTCCCCGATGCCGGGTTCTCGCAGCTGTTCACCGGCTGCCGGGTTGGCGGGCTGGATCTGTCGCTGACGCCCGATCGCCTGGCGGAAATCGGCTTCGCCATCGTCGGTAGGGACATGGACCTGCTGGAGGATGCGGCGGCGCCCTATTTCATCGTCCCGGCCGCACCGCCCGAGGGCGAAGCGCCGGCGGCAGCGGATGCGCGGCTGATGCTGGGCGGCGCCGAGCTGGGCGTGGTGACGGCGCTGCAGCTCAAGGTCGATCTCGGCCTGCGTGGCGATGCCGTGGTCGGGCAGACGGCGGCGCCCGATGTCTTCTATGGCCGCACCCTGATCGGCGGCACGTTGACCGCCTTCGTCGAGGATGCGGCGCTGCTCTCGGCCTTCGCCGGCGGCGGCGAGGCCTCGCTGCACCTGCTGTTGAGCGCGGGGACGGCCTTCGTCGCCGTGCATCTGCCGCGGGTGATCTTCACCGGCGGGACCATCCGGTTGCAGGGAGAGCATGCCCTGCCGATCCGCCTACCGTTCCAGGCGCTGGTGAATACGACCGGCGGCCCGGGCACGGCGGGCGATGCGGCGACCATGGTCGTGCAGAGCGCGGAGGCCTGAGATGGTGAGCGTATGGGATCTCGACACCGCCACCCTGGCCGACGAGGGCGTGTGGTGCACGCTGCGCCACCCGGTATCGGGCGAGGCGCTGCTGGCCGAAGGAAGGCCGGTGCGCCTCCGCCTGCTCGGCTGCGACGGTGAGCGCTTCCGCAGCTTGCGCCATCGCCTGGCGGCGCGGCGGCGCGAGGTGCTGCTGCAGCATGAGGGCAGGGCCGATCCCGAATTCGATGCCGGGCTGGAACGCGAGCTGGCGGTGGCGGCGACGCTGGACTGGGACAACATGCGCCTGCCCGACGGCACGGCCTTGCCGTGCACTGCGGACCATGCGCGGCGCCTCTATTCCGAACGCATGTGGGTGCTGCAGCAGGTGCTGGCCTTCATCGCCGACCGGGCGAATTTCTTGCTGGCCTCCAGGCGGCCCTGATCGTGGAACTGGCGGCGTTCGCCCGTCATCGGCTGCGGCTGGCCCGCCCACAGCCCGACGGCAGCCGCCTCGGCGATCACCTGGAGGCCTTGCAGCGGCGCACCGGGCGTGCCCATCCGCTGCTGCACGGGCCGAAGCTGCCGGACACCGGCGCCCACCTGTGGGCATGGTTCCTCGATCTGCGCGCCGGGCAGCCGGCGGCGATGCCGTTGAGCCATGGCGAGATCGCGGCGTGGTCGCGCCTGAGCGGCGTGACCGTGGCCGCGTGGGAATTGCGTGCCCTGCGGGTGCTGGATCGGGTGTGGATCGAGGAGATGTTCGCCCGGCCCGGGGGGCAACCGTCGCGCTGCGCGAGCGGCTGAGCCCTGGTCCGTCTACAGCGGCCGTCATGCCCGCGCCGAAAGCGGGAATCCATGCCGCCGCCCGATGGGCGGACCAGCCGCCGGCTGCCATGGACACGGATGCACACGAATAGCCACGAATGAACACGGATAAAATCCGACCCCACGCGCGGCGCCCCCCGCCCGACTCCGCGCCCATTCGTGTTCATGCGTGTTGATCCGTGTCCATCCGTGTCCCCATGCCGAGCACCAGTCGCCACCACCTCCCCGTCATTCCCGCGAAAGCGGGAATCCATTTTCCAGAGCCGTTTTCCGACTCGCCTTGCCGGCTGAGCGGTTCGTCCCGACGCCTCTGGAAAATGGGCTTCCGCCTTCGGGAGCGACGAAAACGACGGTAATGGAAAAACCCCGGATAGCAGTGCGCTTTCGCGGGAATGACGGAGCAAATGATCGATTCCTAATCGTCGCCGAGCGCGCCGCCTCGGTCGGGCACACGCTCTTTCGCGGGAATGACGCTTGTTTGGAGGAATGCGCCATGGCCGAGGACATCAGGGACCTGGGGCTGTTCTTCGATGCCGCGGCGGATGCCACCGGTGTCGATGCGCAGATGGCGGGCGAACGCGCCGGGCAGCGCATGGCGCGGCGCCTCGGCCTGGCTTTCGGCGACGCCTTCGAGGATACGCTGCTGAGCGACCGCTCGTACGAGGGTGTCCTGCGCGGCCTGGTCACCGACATCCAGGCGACGGTGATCAAGACCCTGACCCAGACGGCGATGGTGTCGATGCTGGGCAGCGGCAGCGGCGGTTCGCTGTTCGCCTCGGTGTTCGAGTCCGTCGCCGGGCTGTTTTCCTTTGCCGAGGGCGGGGTCATGACCGCGTCCGGGGCGCTTCCCTTGCAGGCCTATGCCAGCGGCGGCATCGCCGACTCGCCGCAGCTGGCGCTGTTCGGCGAGGGCCGCCAGCCCGAGGCCTATGTGCCGCTGCCCGACGGCCGCAGCATTCCAGTGCAGATGGAGGGGGCGCCGACGCCGGGCGTCAGCATCGTCAACCACATCACCGTCAATGCCGCCGACGTCGCCGGCTTTCGCCGTGCCGAGGGCCAGATCGGCGCCGAGATCGCCGCCACCCTGCAGCGCCATTTCCGGCGGTATGGGTGATTTTCACCCTCTCCCGCTTGCGGGTGAGGGCAAGAAGGAGATGAACGATGAGTTTTCACGACGTGCGCTTTCCC
Source organism: Rhodospirillaceae bacterium (assembly GCA_036675815.1). Lineage (GTDB taxonomy): Bacteria > Pseudomonadota > Alphaproteobacteria > Rhodospirillales > Magnetospirillaceae > JAKFEE01. The sequence goes on along the minus strand of JAKFEE010000059.1, from coordinate 59,678 downwards.
GAGGACATCGCCGTCGGCGCGGTCGGCGGGCCGGGGTTCGATACCGCGGTGGTGACGCTGAGTTCGGGCCGAGAAAAGCGCAACCGCAACTGGACCGAGGCGCGCGGCGCCTGGGACGTGGCGCATGGGCTGAAGACGCAGGCGCAGCTCGACCGGCTGATCGCCTTCTTCCGGGCGCGGCAGGGCCGGGCGCACGCCTTCCGCTTCAAGGACTGGAGCGATCACCGCATGGAGCGGCAGGCGATCGGTAGCGGCGACGGCGCCACCGTCGCTTTCCAACTGAGCAAGCTCTACACCGATGGCGGCGGTTTCCAGGCCAGCCGCCGCATCACCCGGCCGGTGGCGGGCAGTGTGCGGGTGTGGCTGGACGACGTCGAACAGGTGGATGGCGTCGCCACCGATCACGCCATCGGCATCGTCAGTTTCGTCGAGGCGCCGGCGCCGGGGGTGAGCGTCGAGGCCGAATGCGACTTCGACGTCCCGGCCCGCTTCGACAGCGATCAGATGAAGGTGACCGTCGAGGAGTACGGCGCCTTCAGCTGGGGGCAGATTCCGATCATCGAGGTGCGCGGATGAGGCCGTGCAGCGCGGCCCTGACGGCGCATCTGGGCGCAGAGGTCACCAGCCTGGCGACGCTGTGGCGCCTGACCCGGCGCGACGGCTCGGTGATGACCTTCACCGACCACGACCGCGACATCGCCTTCGACGGCCTGACCTATCAGGCGCGCAGCGGCTTCACGCCGACCACCGTGGTCAGCGCCGCCGGCTTGGCCGTGGATAACCTCGATATCCAGTCGGTGCTCGACAGCGCGGACATCGGCGAGGACGACCTGCTGGCCGGCGTCTATGATGGCGCCATCGTCGAAATCCTCGTCGTCAACCATGCCGACCCCGGCATGGGCGCCCTGCACCTGCGCAAGGGGGTGATCGGCGAAGTGCGGCTGTCGGGGCAAGGCTTCGTCGCCGAGCTGCGGGGCTTGAGCGCCGCCTTGGGGCAGACCATCGGCCAGCTCTATTCGCCGAGCTGCCGCGCCGATCTCGGCGACGACCGCTGCCGCGTGAGCTCGAGCGCCTACACCGTCGGCGGCAGCGTCGGCAGCGTCATCGATCGCCGCAGCTTCGTCGACGCGACCCGCGGCGAGGCGGAGGGCTGGTTCGCCAACGGCCTGCTGCGCTGGACCAGCGGCGCCAATGCCGGCGCCGAGATGGAGGTCAAGGGCTTCGCCGGTGGCCGGTTCGAGCTTTTGTTGCCGATGCCGCGCGCCATTGCCGTCGGCGACGGCTATCGCGTCCAGGCCGGCTGCGACAAGCGCTTCGCCACCTGCCGCGACCGCTTCGGCAACCAGCGCAATTTCCAGGGCGAGCCGCACGTGCCCGGCACCGATTACCTGTTCGCGGCAGCGGGGCGATGATGGCGACGCGACGGCAAATCCTGGACGAGGCGCGCGCCTGGTTGGGCACGCCGTTCCATCACCAGGGACGGGTCAGGGGTGTGGGCGTCGACTGCATCGGCCTGATCGTCGGCGTGGCGCGCGGCCTGGGCATGGCGGTGGCGGACCGCACCGATTATGCGCGCCTGCCTGACGGCCACGGCTTGGCGGCGGCGCTCGACGATCAGATGCGGCGGCTGGCGCAGACCGAGCCGGGGCCGGGGGACGTGCTGCTGCTGCGCATCCGCCACCAGCCGCAGCATGTCGGCATTCTCGGCGAGGGCGGCACGCTGATTCACGCCCATGCCGGCGCCGGCCGCGTCGTCGAGACGCCACTGGCCGGCTGGTGGGGGCGGCGCGTGCTGGCGGTCTATCGTTTCCCAAAGGTGGAGGATTGACATGGCGACCTTGGCCCTGGGCGTCGCCGGCGCCGCCATCGGCGGCGGCGTCGGCGGCACCATTCTCGGCGTCTCGGCGACGGCGATCGGCTTTGCCGTGGGCGCCGCCGTCGGCGGGCAGGTGGATCGCGCCTTGTTCGGTGGCGGCGCCGAGGTTTCCGGCGGGCGGCTGAGCGATCTCGGCATCCAGTCCTCGGCCTATGGCTGCATGCTGCCGATCGTCTGTGGCGGCCGGGTGGCGGGCAACGTCATCTGGGGCACCGAAAAGCGCGAGGTGCGCGAGAGCACCGAAAGCGGCGGCAAGGGCGGCGGCTCGGGCTCGGTGCGCTCGGAGCGCTATCACTATTATGTCGATCTGGCGGTGTCGCTGGGCGAGGGGCCGGTGGCCGCGGTGCTGCGCGCCTGGGCCGACGGCACGCCGATCTATGATGCGCTGGGTGGCGGCGACGGCACCGAGGGCATTACCGTGTACCTAGGCACCGACACGCAGGACCCCGACCCGCTGATCGAAAGCCGCGAGGGCGTCGGCAATGTGCCGGGCTATCGCAACCAGGCCTATGTCGTGTTCAGCGATTTCCACCTGAACCCCTATGGCGGCCGCATTCCCAACTTCACCTTCGAGGTGGTGGGCAAGCTGACCGCCGGCTGGAGCGAGGAACTGGCGCAGGGGCTGGCCGAGGGCCCCGATGGCGACATCTGGCTGATCGGCAATCTGCAGCGCACGCTGACACGCATGGACTCGGTGGATTTCCAGGCGAAGGCGGTGGTCGGGCGTGGCGAGGGCTATCTAGGCACACTGAAGGCGCAGCCGTGGCGGGTGTGCTGCGATCCGGTGTCGGGGCATCTGTTCGTCACCGCCCTGGGCGACGCCTGCGTGCAGCGCATCGATCCCGCCACCAATACCGTCGTCGCCACCATCGCCACCGGCATCTTTCCGCATGAGATCATTGCCGACGGCATCGGCGGGGTGTGGGTGTCGCATCCGTGGCTCGATGCCTTGAGCCGCATCGACGTCGCCAGCAACGCCGTCGCCACCATCGCCCTGGCCGGCCAGCCCTTTGCCTTCTGCCGGGACGCCGCCAACCGCCTGTGGATCAGTTGCACCCACGATCTGGTGCATTTCGACCCGGCGACGGCGGCGGTGCTGCAACGGGTCGAGTTGGGGCCGAAATGGTTTCCCGGGGGCCTGGCCTACAATCCCGGCGACGGCCGGGTGTGGTTCGCCTGTTCCGGCAACGACGTGGTCGGCGTCGTCACCCCCGGCAGCTACGACCTGGCGTGGCGCAACAGCGGCACCTGGCCGGCCTATGCCGCCTGCCATGCCGACGATCCGCTGCACACCGTCTATGTGTCGAACCTGTTCGGCAATCGCCTCAAGCTGCTGCGGCGCCAGGGTGAGTCGCTGGACGAGTTCATGGAATACAAGACCGAGGTGTGGCCGGGGCCGGTGCTGGCGCTGGCCGACGGCCGCTGCCTGGCCAGCAACATCAACCGCCCATTCTTCCAGGAGGCGCCGGGGCCGAAGGGGTGAGGGTGGTGTCACGAGACACGGATGGGCACGGATGATCGCGGATAAACCCGGATGGTAGCGGAATGGACCCCCGCTTTCCGAGTCTGTCAACAAATTCCCCCTACCCGTCATTCCCGCGAAAGCGGGAATCCATTCCGCCTTCGGAAGTGCTTACGCGACGCTCAGGAATGGACCCCCGCTTCCGCGGGGGTGACGACTAAGTGAGGATAATATCATTTCTTAACAGATTCTTCGCGGGGGCGACGTGTTTATCCGTGTTCATCCGTGTCTGGTGATTCGAGCGTCGGAATTGTTCTGACATGAAACACGAATGAACACGAATGGCCTCGAATGAACCCGAATGTTTGGGGCTCGCATTCGCGTTCGCTTTCGAGGGATGTGTTTGAGGGGAAGCTGCCATGACCCAGACCGCCTTTTTCGGCGGCGATGATCCGATCGCCGCCGCCGTGCTCGATTCATCCAACAACAACGAGCTGTCGTTCCTCAACGTGCAGCGCCGGCGGCTGCAGAAGTTCGCCCGCCAGTACGCCGTGCTGCGGCCGGCGGCGGTGGAGACCCTGCGCTCGCAGGGCGAGCCCGACATCACCCTGCCGGCGGTGGTGGCGACGCGCGACGGCTTCACCCAGTTGCGCCGCGACCTGCCGGTGCTCGACCAGTATTACGAATACAGCGGCGACGCCGCCATCCTGGCCAAGATCAAGGAGATCTGCCTGGACTGGGTGCGTACCAACGTTCCCGACGGCAAGCCGGTCAACGAGACCAACTTCGAGTGGCTGGTGCGCGTGCTGAAGCGTCGCCGCGCCGCGTTCGACGCCGCCGAATGGGCGAGTGCCGAGGCGTGGCTGCAGGCGCTGCGCGCCGCCAAGGAGGGCTTCGACTTCCAGGCGGGTGAGAACGAGGGCACGGTCACCCACGGCAACTGGTACACGCATCATTACAAGGTCCTGTTGCTGGCCCTCGACGCCTTGGGCGAGACGGCGGCGCGCGACGCCCTGCTGGCCGAGATCGACGATTTCGCCACCCGCAACTTCCCCCACGGCAACGCGGCGATCACCGCACCGGGGCAGTTCGCCATCGTCGGCACCAGTGCGAGCGGCAGCCGTTTCGACATCGGCGGCAACGAATTGGCCCGCTTCATGGCCGGCGCTTGCTTCACGGTGGTCGGCAACAGCCAGGGCAACGACGGCACCTACACGGTGTCGTCGGCACAGTATCTGTCGGGCTCGAACAAGACCCGCATCACCACCGTCGAGGCGCCGATGGCAGACGGCGGCGGCGGGACGCTGCATGAGATCTTCGATCCAGCACGCCACGACATGCCGCGGGCGGCGACGGCGGCGGGTGAGTCCATCGACTATGTCCGCCGTGACGCCCTGCATTATCACGTCTACACGCTGTGGCCGTGGATCGAGATCGCGCTGTCGACCGGCGCGCGCTATCGCCCGCTCGTCGACGCCGGCTGGGACTTCTTCGTCGAAAGGCTGCTGTCGCCGGTGAAGCACTACGAGTTCGCCGCGACCTCGGATGCGTTCGACGCCGTGCGCTGGCAAGCCAGCCATCCCGAGTACCTGGCGCCGCAGGCGATGTTCAAGCCGCAGCGCGCCTCGGGCATGATCCTGTCGTACCTCCATTACCGCCGCAGCGTCGATCCCGGTTATGCCGAGCCGCAGGCGTTGGTGGCGCTGTGCCTGCGCGGCACCGACACCCTGGCCAGCTTCTGGCCGAGTTACTTCCGCTGGATGCTGGGGTATGGCGGCAATGGCTGACCTGCGCACAGTTCTTGCCGATCTGGCGCGGCGCGCCGGGCTCGATCCCGAGAATGACGTCGACGCCCGCGGGGTGGCCGGGCGGCTGCCGGGAATGGTCATCGCCGGCCGCACGCCGGTGCGCGCCTGCATCGAGGCCTTGCAACAGGCTTATGCCGTCGACGTGGTGGAGGCCGATGGTCGCCTCTGCTTCCGGCGGCGCGGCGGCGCGATGGTGGCGGAGTTGGGCGAGGCCGACCTGGTGCCGCACGACGACGGCAGCCTGGTGCGAATCGTGCGTGGGCAGGAGACCGAACTGCCGCGCCAGCTCGACGTCGTCTATCGCTCGCCCGCCGCCGATTACCAGAGTTGCACCCAATCGGCCCGGCGACTGACCAGTGCGGCGCGGTCGGTGACGACCGTCAGCCTGCCCTTGGCGCTGGACGATGCGCGCGCCATCGCGGCGGCGCAACGCCTGCTGGCCGAGGCGTGGCTGGAACGCACCACCTATGCCTTCCGCCTGACGGCGCGCTGGGCGCACCTGGACCCGGCCGACGTGATCGCGCTGACCATCGGCGGGCGCAGCGAACGGTTGCGGCTGACCCGGCTGGAGACGACGGCGACGACCGTCGCCGTGCTGGCGGTGCCCGACGATGCCGGCGTGCTGGAAACCACCGCGCCGCCGGCGGTGCCGGCGCCACGAACGGCGGAGCCGCGCATCCTGGCGCCGACGGTGCTGTTCGCGCTGGATCTGCCGCTGCTGCGCGACCAAGACGACGGCCCCGGCTGGTACGCCGCCGCCTCGTACGACCCGGCGCGTGGCGCCTGGCCGGGCGCGGTGCTGCTGGAATCCCTGGACGCCGGTGCCAGCTTCGCCCGCCTGGCCGACCTGCGCGGCCCCGGCGTCTGGGGCGTGTGCGAGACCGTTCTTGGCCCCGGCCCGACGGTGCATTGGGACGAAGCAACGCGACTGCGCGTGCGCATCGCCCAGGGGGAGCTGGAAGGGCGCGAGCGCGCCGCCGTGCTGAACGGCGCCAATGCCGCCGTCGTCGGCGGCGAGATCATCCAGTTTCGCAACGCCGCCCTGGTGGCGCCAGCGACCTACGAACTTTCGGGGCTGCTGCGCGGCCGGCGCGGCACCGAGCACCTGAGCGGCGCGCATGCCGCCGACGAAACGTTCCTGTTGCTGCGCGGCAGCGATCTGATCCGCATCGCCGGGCGCCAGGATCGCATCGGCGCGCCCTCCCAGGTGAAGGCGGTTACCCTGGGCCTGCATGCCGAGGACCAGCCGGCGCAGGGCTTCGTCAACGGCGCCGCCGGCCTGCGGCCGTTCAGCATCGCCCATCCCCGCGGCCGCCGTGAGGCCAACGGCGACTGGCAGATCGGCTGGACGCGGCGCACGCGCAGGGGCGGCGGCTGGATCGACGGCAGCGACGTGGCGCTGGGCGAAAACACGCTGCAGTTCGAGGTGGCGGTGCTGGACGGCGACGGCAGCGTACGGCGCCGCATCGCCACCGGCGCCACCGCCGCCGTCTACGACGCGGCCATGCAGTCGGAGGATTTCGGCGTCCCGTGCGCCACCCTGCGCCTCTCCATCTGCCAGATCAGCGGCACCGTCGGCCGCGGTATTCCACGCGAGGTCATCCTATGAGCGACGACACCCCCAGGCTTGGGCTTCCCTACCTCATCACCAGCCAGGCGCAGAAGGAGGTCACGCACAACGAGGCGCTCAACCGGCTCGATGCCCTGGTCCAGGCGGTGGTGCTCGACCGCGGCCTGACGGCGCCGCCAGCGGGTGCCGCGGACGGGGATTGCTACCTGATTGCCGCGGGAGCCAGCGGCGACTGGGCCGGCAGGGACGGGCAGATCGCCGCCTGGTATGGCGGCTGGGTGTTTGTCGCGCCGCGCGCCGGCTTCGCCGTGCATGTGGCCGACGAGGACGTGACGCTGCGTCACGATGGCGGCGTGTGGGCGGTGGCCGAGGCGGCGCGCCTCGACCGGGTGCAGACCTTCACCGCGGCACAGCGCCAGGCTTATGTGACCCTGGCAGACGGCGCCACCGTCACCGTCGACTTCGCCCTCGGCAACAAGTTCCGGCTGACGCTGGCCGGCAACCGCACCATGGACACGCCGACCGGCCTGGCGGCCGGACAGGGCGGGGTCATCAAAATCGTCCAGGACGCCACCGGCGGCCGCACGTTGAGCTGGGCCGCTGCGTGGAAATGGCAGGGCGGAGCGCCGGCTCTGTCGGCCGCCGGCGGTGCCGTCGATCTCATCGGCTACGAGGTCGAGGACGACGGCGCCACCATCACCGCCTGGATGATCGCCAAGGGGCGGGGGTGACCCGAACTGTCTGACTCCCTCTCCCGCCCGCGGGAGAGGGGAGAACTCAAGGAGGTCGCCATGACGGGAGATCCCATCAGCTATCAGGCGGCGGTCCAGCTCGGCGGGTTGGTGATCGGGCTTGGCAGCTTCTATGTCACCATCCGCCGCGACCTGGCGCATCAGTTCCGCGAGCAGGCCTTGCGCAGCGAGGAGCGCTCGCGCCGCCTGCACGAGCGGATCGACCGGCTCGAGGAACGGGTCGCCGAGACCTATGTGCGCAAGGACGTCCACGCCGCCGAGCGGCGGGCGCGGCTTTGCGACGATTGCCGCATCCTGCGCGAGGAGTGACACATGATCGCCATCCTCTCCGCCGTCTTCGGCTTCGTTTCGCCGTTCCTGCCCGAGGCGCTGAAACTCGCCAGGAATTGGCAGGATCACCGCTTCGAACTGGAACGCCTGCGCCTGTCGGCCGAACTGGCGGAAAAGCGGCATGCCTGGCGCATGGAGGCCGTGGACGTCGCGGCCGGCATCGAGGAAGCAGCGCTGCTGCACCGGCCACAGCCGTCGTTCGGCGTGCAGATCCTCGACCGGGCGCGCGCCGACATGCATCCGGCGCTGTGGGTGCCGGTGTTCTGGGCCTTCGCGCTGCTCGACTGGATCTCGGGCATGGTGCGGCCGACGGTGGCGTTCCTCGTCGTCGGCGCCTATCTGACCTACAAATGGGCGCGCTTCGAGCTGATGCAGCGGGTATCGGACGCCAGTTTCGCCTGGTACGACGCCGTGGTGCGGCTGTACGACGAGCAGGACTATGCCATGCTGGCCTACGTCCTGATGTTCTATTTCGGCCAGCGCGCCGCCAAGGCGGCGTTCGGCGGCAACGCCAGTCACGGCGGGGCCGGCACGTGAGGCCGGTGCCGCCGGCAGCGGTGGTGCTGGTCAAGCGTTTCGAGGGCCTGCGGCTGACGCCCTACCGCGATGCCGCCGGCTTTTGGACCATCGGTTGGGGGCATCTGGTCAGTCGCGACCGCCAGGCGCCGCCGCCGGCGGCGCTGACCGAGGACGAGGCGGAGGAACTGTTGGCGGGCGATCTGGCGCAGCGGGCGGTGGCGGTCGGCAGGATGGTTCGCATAGCCTTGGCTGATGGCCAGTATGGCGCCCTGATTTCGTTCGCCTTCAACGTCGGCAGCGGCGCGTTGCAGCAATCCACGCTGTTGCGCAAGGTCAATGCGGCGGAGCACGCGGCGGTTCCGGCCCAGTTCCTGCGCTGGACCATGGCGGCGGGGATGCGGCTGCCGGGGCTGGTGCGGCGCCGCCGCGCCGAAGCGGCTTTGTACGCGGCAAGCGACTTGGACTGAGCTCGGGTGCATGGTATGACGCTGCGGCGCAACTAACGAGGCACAGTATGGAACGCCTGATCGAAGGGTTTCGCCGTTTCCGCGAGACTTATTACGAACAGAATCGCTCGTTGTTCGACGCCTTGGCCCGCCACGGCCAATCACCCAAGGCGCTGATCATCTCATGCTGCGATTCGCGGGTCGATCCGGGGCTCATCTTCAGTGCCGGACCCGGCGATGCCTTCGTCGTGCGCAATGTCGCCAATCTCGTTCCCCCCTACGAACCCTCGAATGAATTGCACGGCACGAGCGCTGCCATCGAGTTCGCCGTGCAATCGCTGGAAGTCGAACACATCGTCCTGTTGGGGCATGAGAGCTGCGGCGGCATCAAGGCCCTGATCGAGGGGCGGCAGGCTGGTGGGGAATTCATCGGGCCGTGGATGCGTATCGCCAAGCAGGCGCGGGAGCGCGCGCTGGAACTGACGAAGGGCCAGCCGCCCGAAACCACCCAACGGGTGTGCGAGCATGAGGCGTTGAAGGTCTCCCTGGCCAACCTGATGACTTTCCCATGGATCCGCAGTCGCGTGCAGGAGGGGCGGCTGTCGCTGCACGTGTGGTATTACGAACTGGAATCCGGCGATCTGCTGTGGCTGGCCGACAGCGCCGGTGATTTTCAGCCAATGCGTTCAGGTGACCAGGCGCAGCGTGGCGTCGAAGACACCCAGGACGTCGCGTAGGGTCGCCGACTCGCGCAGGTGCTGGGCGCCGCGGGCCACGACATAGCTGCCGCTCGATGATTTGGCGATCGTGAACAGGGGCCGCTCCTGCGCGCTGCGGAACACCGCGAACACCGCCCGGCCGGGGCCGCTGTCGATCGCGTAGTCGCGCCACTCGCCGGCGGTGACGCGGCGCGCATAGAGATCAAGTAGCAGCGAGAGTTCGCCGCGGTCGAAATGGACGATGGGCTGTCGGCAACGGTAATCGGAAAGACGGAGGAACTGGGACACGTCCACCTATCCGTTGGAGGCGTCGACGGTGGCGCCTATCTCCATATTTAAACAACCGGCGCCCAATATCCAGAGGGCTGCGACCTGCCTTTAGCACTGGCCGACGGCTCTGGTTCGCCGGGAGCCGCGACGATGCGGGCAACATCGGGAGGATTCCCATGGCCGTTACCACACCCTTATGCAATTTCGGCTGGAAGGCCCCGGATTTTCGGCTGAAGGGCATCGACGGTCGCAGCTATTCCCTGGCCGACGTTCGCGGGCCAAGGGGCACTCTGGTCATGTTCATCTGCAACCACTGCCCCTATGTGCGCGCCATCGTCGATCGTCTGGTGCGCGACGTGACGGAGTTGCAGGCGCTGGAGGTGGCGGCCATCGCCATCATGGCCAATGATCCCGAGGCCTATCCCGACGATTCGTTCGACAACATGAAGCGCTTTGCCGCCCAACACGGCTTCACCTTTCCCTATGTGATCGACGAGACACAGGCCGTCGCCCGTGCCTACGATGCGATGTGCACGCCCGATTTCTTCGGCTTCGACGCCGCCCTGACGCTGCAGTACCGCGGGCGGTTGGATGCCTCGCGCAAGGAGGCGGTGCCGAATGCGCGGCGCGAACTGTTCGAGGCCATGCGCCAGGTCGCCGAAACCGGCCGCGGGCCGGCCGAGCAGGAAGCCAGCATGGGCTGTTCGATCAAGTGGCGGGTGGCGTGAGCTCGATCAAATTCGATGGGTTTGCGTCTCGGCGGGAGTAAGTCTATTTTAGCGGCCACTCTCGAACGGGGATGCCGCTTTGACCGATCACGACAAGGATGCCGCCAGTCAGCTGCTCATCCAGGAGATCCAGGAAGATCTCAAGCGCGAGCAGTACGCGCGGCTGTGGAAGGCCTATGGCAACTGGGCGATCGCCGCCGCCGTTGCCGTGGTCCTGGTCGTCGCCGGCTATCAGGGATGGCAGGTCTGGCGCAGCGAGTTGCGCCAGGACGAGGCGGAGCGCTATGCCGCCGCCGACGCCCGCGCACCCGAGCAAGCGGCGGCGGCCATGGCCGAACTGGCCGGAACCGCGAAGACCGATTACCGCACCCTGGCGGCGCTGCGCCGGGCGGCGCTGTTGGCGGAAACCGGCAAGATCGACGAGGCCACCGCCGCCTATGAGACCGTGGCCGCCGGCGAGGCCGACCGCATCTACCGCGATCTTGCGACGTTGCGCGCCATCGTTCTGCAACTGGAGAAGGCCGATCCCATCGCACTGGACGCTCGGTTGCAGGGGTTGGCCGGTGGGCCGTGGCGTCATACCGCCGTCGAGATGCAGGCCCTGATCGCCCAGCGCCAGGGCGATACCGCGAAGGCCGCCGCGCTGTTCAAGCAACTCGCCGACGATGCCACGGCGCCACAAGGCCTGCGTGCACGAGCCGCGGAAATGCTGGCCGTGCTGAAGCCCGACTCCAACCATGGTTAGCAATATGCCCGTGCGCCGCCTGATCCTTGCCGCCAGCACCTGCTTGACCCTTGCCGCGTGCGACACCTGGATGGGCGAGGCCGAAGATGCCTCGCTGCCCGGCAAACGCATTTCGGTATTGGTGCAGGATCGCGCGGTGCAGCCCGATGCCGGCGCGGCCGCCATCGAAGTGCGCCTTCCCCCGCCCGAAGCCAATGACGCTTGGCCGCAGGCCGGCGGCTATGCGGCGCATGCCATGCATCACATGCAACTGGACGGCAAGCTCGAGCGGGCGTGGAGCACCAGCATCGGTAGCGGCTCGGGCGATCGTGCCCGTCTTCTGTCGCAGCCAGTGGTGGCCGACGGCCGGGTCTTCGGCATGGATGCCGACACCGAAGTTTCCGCCATCGATGCCGCCACCGGCGCAAGGAAATGGACCACCAGCCTGACGCCCGAGGACGACGAAGATGGTGGCCTGGGGGGCGGCTTGGCCTACAGCGACGGCCGGCTGTTCGCCGCCACCGGCTATGGCGAGGTAGTCGCCCTCGCCCCCGCCGACGGCACGGTGCTTTGGCGCCGCAGGGTCTCGGCACCGGTTCGCGGCGCGCCGACGGTGCGGGGCGGGCGCGTGCTGGTCGTCTCGGTCGATAACCAGACCCATGCCTTGGCGGCCGATGATGGCCGCCTGCTCTGGACCCATTCCGGCCTCGCCGAAATCGCGTCGGTGCTTGGCGGGTCGAGCCCAGCGATCGATGGCAGCGTGGCGGTGGTCCCCTACAGTTCGGGCGAGGTCTTTGCCTTGCGCCTGGAGAACGGTGCCACCCAATGGTCGGAATCGCTGACCGGGATCCACCGCACCGGCGCCGCCTCGTCCCTGGCCGACATTCGCGGGCTGCCGGTCGTCGATCGTGGCCGGGTCTATGTTGCCGCCAGCAGCGATATGCTGGCGGCGATCGACCTGCGCTCGGGCCGGCGTGTCTGGGACCGCCAGCTCGGCAGCCTGCAGACGCCGTGGTTGGCCGGCGACTTCCTGTTCATCATCTCCAACAACAATGAGCTGACGGCGCTCGAGGCCAAGAGCGGCCGCGTTAAATGGGTGTTGCCGCTACAGCGCTGGGAGGACGAGGACGACAAGACCGGCGCCGTGGTGTGGACGGGACCGGTGCTGGCCAGCGATCGGCTGATCGTCGTCGGCTCCAATGGATGGGCACTGTCGGTATCGCCATATACGGGCGAAGTCCTCGGCCGCGAAGAGATGCCCGATGCCGTCAACATCCCTCCGGTGGTTGCAGCGGGCACGCTCTACTTCCTGACGGACGACGGCGACCTGATAGCCTATCGCTGAGATTCAAATGAGTTTTACCGTAGCCATCATCGGCCGACCGAATGTCGGCAAATCGACGCTGTTCAATCGTCTGGTCGGCAAGCGCCTCGCCATCGTGCACGACACGCCGGGCGTGACCCGTGACCGCCGTATCGGCGAGGCCAGTCTGTATGGTCTCGAGTTCACCGTGGTCGACACTGCCGGCCTCGAGGAGGCCTTCGACGAAAGCGTCGAGGGCCGGATGCGCCTGCAGACACAGACGGCGTTGGCGGAGGCCGACGTGGCGCTGATGCTGATCGACGCCAGGGCTGGGGTGACGCCGCTGGACGCGCACTTCGCCGCCCATCTGCGCAAGGGCAAGACGCCGGTCATTCTGGTGGCCAACAAGTGCGAGGGGCGTGCCGGCGCGCCCGGTCTCTATGATTCGTTCTCACTGGGGATGGGCGAACCAGTGGCGATCTCGGCCGAGCACGGCGAAGGGCTGGCGGAACTGTTCGATGCGCTATTGCCGTTTGCTCGCACCGCCGGCCTTCCCGCCGCCGACGAGCCGGTGGTGGAACCAGAGCCGCTCCCGGGCGATGAAGAGGCGGCGGTCGACGACGAGGGCGCCGAGCGCACCATCCAGCTGGCCATCGTCGGTCGGCCCAATGTCGGCAAGTCGACGCTGGTCAACCGGCTGCTCGGCGAGGAGCGTATGCTGACCGGCCCCGAAGCCGGCCTGACTCGTGACGCCATTGCGGTGGAATGGCAGCACGGCGGCCGGCCGGTGCGGCTGGTCGACACCGCCGGCCTGCGCCGGCGGGCCAATGTCAGCGAGGAACTCGAAAAGCTGTCGGTGGCCGATACGCTGCGCACCATCCGCCACGCCCACGTCGTGGTTCTGGTGCTGGACGCCGACGCCATTCTCGACAAGCAGGACCTGACCATCGCCCGCATGGTGCTGGACGAGGGCCGCGCCCTGGTCATCGCCGTCAACAAATGGGACCAGGTCGACGATCGGGCCATGGCGCTGAGGCGCCTGGAAGACCGGATGGAGACGTCGCTGCCGCAGGCTCGTGGCGTGCCGACGCCCGCCATTTCGGCGCTGACCGGCAAGGGCCTCGACAAGCTGATGAAGGCCGTGCTGGCGACCTATGACAACTGGAATCGCCGCATTCCCACGGCCCAGCTCAATCGTTGGCTGGAAGAGGCGGTGGAACGCCATCCGCCGCCGCTGGGCGGCCAGAGCGGCCGGCGGCTCAAGCTGCGCTACATGACCCAGGTGAAGGCGCGCCCGCCCACCTTCGTCATTTTCACCAGCAAGCCGGATGAACTGCCGGAATCCTATGCGCGCTATCTGATCAACGGGCTGCGCGACACGTTTGCGCTGCCTGGCGTGCCGATCCGCGTCGGTCTGCGCAAGCGCAAGAATCCTTACGCTCCCGAGTAGCGAAAAAAAACCCGACGGCAAACAACCGTCGGGTCTTTTTTCGGTTCATCGCGGGTCAGTGGGAGAGGTGTCAGACACTGCCCTCGTCGTCATTCCCGCGAAAGCGCACTGCCGTCCGGGATTTTTCCATTACCGCTGTTTTCGTCGCTCCCGCGAAGGCGGGAGCCCATTTTCCAGAGGCGTCGGGACGGACCGCTCAGCTGGCGAGGCGAGTCGGAAATGGCTCTGGAAAATGGATTCCCGCTTTCGCGGGAATGACGGCTCAAAAAAGACGTTGGCCTCCCACAAAAACCGCGGCTGTGTCTGCCGTGCAGCGCCTCGCGAAAGAAGATTACGGACAGCAGTGCGCGAAAGCGGGAATCCATTGCTGAACCGCACAACATTCGGTAGCTCGGATGCTGTGCGGCCCCAATATGGACTCCCGCTTTCGCGGGAGTGACGGAAGAGGGGAATTTCGCGGGAGTGACGCAAAAATGCGTTATCCGCTGCGCCGCGTGCCGTCGGCGCCGCGTGCCCCCCGCCGAAGCGGGGGGTATTGGTTTTCAGCGGCGCCACCAACCCCGCTTCGGCTTCGCGTCCTCGGGCAGGGCGGTGACGACGGTGCTCGATGCCGGCTGCTCAGCCGCGGCCGCTTCGGACAAGGCCGGTGCCTCGACGGCCGGAGCCTCGACAGCCGGTTCGGGTGCGGCGGGTGCAGCCTTGGCCTTGCGGGTGCGCGCCGGTGGCTTGGCAGCCGTCTCCGCGGCCTCGGTCGCCGGGGCTTCGGCGGCGGCCTTCTTGCGCCGGCTCGGCTTGGTGGCCTTGTCGGCGGCCGGGGCTTTTTCGGCCTTCTTGGCCTTGGGTTTCGCAGGCTTGGCCTTTTCGGCCTTCACCCTTGTCGCCTTTTTCGGCGCCGGTTCGGCTTCCGACAGCGCCTCGGCCGTAGCTTCGGCCGCCTCGGCCTTCTTGGGGCGCCGGCGTGCCGGCTTCTTGGGGGCCACGGCCTCGACCGTTTCGACTGCCTCGGGCTGGGCCGCCGGCTCAACCTCGGGGAGGGCTGGCACCGCCTCCTCGACTGCCGCGACAGGCATCTCGATGGCCGGGGCAGGGGCCTCACCCGCCGGGGTGGTTTCGATCACGGGAGCGGGCGCCGGTTCCGCCTCAGTGACGGCAGGTGCGGCCTCCCCGGCCGCCGGCTGTTCGCCGCGCTCACCACGCCGCCGCCGCCGGCCACCGCGCTTGCCGCGACGCCGCGGGCGCTGTTCGGCAGTCTCTTCGTCCTCGTCGCTGAGCGGGGCGGTGGCCATCGTGTCCTCGGCCGTGGCCATGACGGGTTCGGCCGCGGGCGCAGCCTCGCCGGCCGCTTCGTCGCGAGCCGCCTCGTCGTGGGCTGTCTCGCCGACCGCCGCGCCGGCAGCTTCCTCGCCGCGCCGCCGCCGCTTGCGCCGCCGCCGCCGCCGTCGTTCGCCGGCTTCGTCGCCGTGCGCCTCCGACGTGGCTTCCGCCGTTGCCGCGGGGGCGGCTTCCTCCAGCGGCGCTTCTTCTTCTTCTTCCTCCGGCGCCAGTTCATCCACCGGGCGCTGCACCGTCACCACCGCCTGTTCCTCGCGCGGCGTCTCCAGCTTGACGCGGTCCATGCGGTGGTTGGGCGGGATCAGCGTGTCGTCACCCTGCACATAGACCTGGAATTCGTAGCGGTTTTCGATCTCGGCCAGGGCCTCGCGCTTCTGGTTGAGGATATAGAGCGCCACCTGGGGCGCCACCGTGACCGTCACCTCGCTGGAGCGGCCGCGGATGCCTTCCTCCTCGATGGCGCGCAGGATGTAGATCGCCGTCGATTCCACCGAGCGCACCTGCCCGCTGCCACCGCAATGGGTGCAGGGCTGGAAGGTGCTCTCCTGCAGGCTGGGCCGCAGGCGCTGGCGCGACATCTCCAGCAGCCCGAAGGTGCTGATGCGGCCGAACTGGATACGGGCGCGATCGTTCTTCAGCGCCTCCTTGAGGCGCCGCTCGACCGCATGATTGTTGCGGCTCTCCTCCATGTCGATGAAGTCGATGACGATCAGCCCGGCCAGGTCGCGCAGGCGAAGTTGGCGGGCGATTTCGTCGGCGGCCTCGACGTTGGTCTTGAGCGCCGTCTCCTCGATGTGCCGCTCCTTGGTGGCGCGGCCCGAGTTGACGTCGATCGACACCAGGGCTTCGGTGGGATTGATGACGATGTAGCCGCCCGACTTCAGCTGCACGATCGGGCTGTGCATGGCGTCGAGCTGGGTCTCGATCTGGAAGCGGTAGTACAGCGGCATCGCCGGGTCGCGGTAGAGCTTGACCTTCTTGGCATGACTGGGGGTCAGCATGCGCATGAAGTCCTTGGCCTGGCGATAGCCGTCCTCGCCCTCGACCAGGATTTCATCGATGTCGCGCGAGTAGTGATCACGAATGGCGCGCTTGATGAGGTCGGCCTCGGCGTAGACCAGGGCTGGCGCCGTCGAGTTCAGCGTCAGCTCGCGCACATTGTCCCACATGCGCAGCAAGTACTCGTAGTCGCGCTTGATCTCGGCCTTGGTGCGCTCGGAGCCGGCGGTGCGGACGATCACCGCCATGCCTTCGGGGATATCGAGATCACTGGTGATCGCCTTCAGCCGCTTGCGATCCTGGGCATTGACGATCTTGCGCGAGACGCCGCCGCCGCGCGCGGTATTGGGCATCAGCACGCAATAACGCCCGGCCAGCGACAAATAGGTGGTCAACGCGGCGCCTTTGTTGCCGCGCTCTTCCTTGACCACCTGCACCAGCAGGATCTGCCGGCGCTTGATCACTTCCTGGATCTTGTAGTGGCGCGTGGTTCGCGGCCGCCGCCGCTCGACGTCCTCGTCGTCACCGCCGACGACATCGACGGATTCGCCCTCGCCGTCACCAGCCTCGGTGGCCTCACCATTGGCCACCTCGCTCATCACCTGCCGTTGCTCGGCGAGGAGGGCCTGCCGATCCGCCACCGGGATCTGATAGTAGTCCGGGTGGATTTCGTTGAAGGCCAGAAAGCCGTGGCGGTTGCCGCCGTATTCGACGAACGCGGCCTGGAGCGACGGCTCCACCCGCACGACCTTGGCGAGGTAGATGTTTCCCTTGAGTTGCTTCTTCGTCGAGGACTCGACGTCAAGTTCTTCGAGGCGCGTCCCATTGACCACAACCACGCGGGTCTCTTCCCGGTGGGTGGCATCGATCAACATCCGTTTGACCATAAACTCCGTAACTCCGTGGCGCTGCCCCCCGGCGCACGCGGCGCGCGGCGGGGCAGGGAATCGATCCAACAAAGCCGATGGCGCCGACGCCACGTCCCGCTAGAATTGGCCTGTAATCGCTAAGAACAGGGGTCATCGCGAGAACCTGAAGGCTGCCTGCCCGGCTTCGAAATTCGTTATCAACAACGCGATCCCGCGGTGCGACGCAGCGCGCGCTCCAGCGGTTCCACCATGAGACACCGTCGATCTTCCCCGAGCGGGGTTCCATCGGACTGTGGTGTCTTGCACAAAATAGCCAGGGCCGTGGGCTTCTACAACGGCATTGTTGCAGCCGGGCGAAAGAATACGCTTTCTCCCCCAGACGATATCCGCGTTCCGAATCAATGGCTTTTAGATTGAATCTACCCCGTCGTCGGCGCTATACCTTCGTCGATTGGCAGGGGTTGCCGGGATGTCTACGGGGTTGGTTCGGTGCATTTTGCTGGCCGTGGTGTTGGCCGTGGCGTCGTTGACGCCCGCGCTGGCCGCGGCCAAGCCGGTGGTGAGCGACGTGCGTGCCGGCGACCATGGCGAGACGACGCGCTTCGTCCTTGACCTGGATCAAGCGATAACGTTCCGGGTGTTCACCCTGGCCAACCCGTACCGGGTAGTCATCGACCTGCCGGACTTGGAGTGGGCGGCCGAGGGCCTGGGCAAGCCCGTCGGTTTCATCAAGGGCTATCGCCACGGCTTGTTCAAGCCGGGCACCGCCCGCATCGTCCTCGACCTCGCCGGCCCGGCGGCGGTGAAGGAAGCGTTCGTGATCCCGCCGCAAGGCGAGGGCGTGTGGCGTTTCGTCCTCGATCTGCAATCGGTCGGCCAGGCGCTGTTCATGCAGAAACAAGGCGTGCCCGGCGACGCCGCCTGGCGTCAACCGGCGGCGCTGACCACGCCGGCCGCGCCGCCGGACAGCAGGCCGGTCAACGAGAAACCGGTGATCGTGATCGACGCCGGCCACGGCGGCATCGATCCCGGCGCCATCGGCGTATCCGGCGTTTACGAGAAACGGCTGACGCTGCGCATGGCGAAGCAGTTGCGCGACGAACTCGAGAAGGGCGGGCGGTTCAAGGTGGCGCTCACCCGCGACGGCGACATCTTCATACCGTTGCGCGAGCGCATCGCCATCGCCCGCGCCGTCAATGCCGACCTGTTCATCTCGCTGCATGCCGATTCCATGCCCGACCGCCAAACGCGCGGCGCCTCGGTCTACACCTTGTCGGAAAAATCTTCGGACGCCGAGGCCGCCGCCTTGGCCGATCGCGAAAACAAGGCTGACCTCATCGGCGGCATGGATCTCTCACAGGAATCGGCCGAGGTCACCAGCATCCTCATCGATCTCGCCCAGCGTGAAACGATGAATCTATCGGCGAGTTTCGCCGCCGACGCCGTGCGGGAACTCAAGCGGCGAACCCGACTGCTGCCCAATACGCACCGCTTCGCCGGCTTTGCCGTGTTGAAGGCGCCAGACGTGCCGTCGGTGCTGATCGAGCTCGGCTTCCTCACCAACCCGCAGGACGAGCGCCTGTTGCGCGACCCCGAACACCGCGCCCGACTCGCCCACGATCTCGGGCTGGCCGTCGAGCGCTATTTCCAAAGACAGCACAGGGCCCAGCGGCCATAGCAACGCCACATTCCTCCGCTACAGGGGCTGGACGCGGGGCAACGCCAACGGACGGGAAGAACGGTTTTCACATGCTCAGAGTACTGACGTTCCTGTTCAGCATGGTCGTTCTGGCCGGCCTGGTCGGCGGCGGCGCCCTACTGGCGGCGTTCTGGCATTTCGGCCGGGGTCTGCCCGACTATCACCAGTTGGCCCATTACGCGCCGCCGGTCACCAGCCGTGTCTATGCCGGCGATGGCCGCCTGGTCGCGGAATATGCGGTGGAGAAGCGGACCTTCGTGCCGCTGTCGGCGATCCCGCGGCGGGTCATCCACGCGTTCCTGTCGGCCGAGGACAAGAATTTTTACGACCACCCCGGCATCGACCTGGTGGGCGTCGCCCGGGCCATCGTCATCAACGTCGGCAACAAGCTGCGGGGCGCGGACCGGCGGCCGGAAGGGGCGTCGACCATCACCCAGCAGGTGGCCAAGAATTTCCTGCTGACGAACGAAGTGTCCTACGAGCGCAAGATCAAGGAGGCGATCCTTGCCCTGCGCATCGAGCAGGCCTTTCCCAAGGATCATATCCTTGAGCTCTATCTGAACGAGATCTATCTCGGCCTCGGGTCGTACGGTGTTGCCGCGGCCGCCAAGAATTACTTCAACAAGGGGCTGGACGAGCTGTCGACCGCCGAGGCCGCCTATCTCGCCGCCCTGCCCAAGGCTCCCAACAATTACCATCCGGTGCGCAATGCCCGGGCCGCCCAAGAGCGCCGCAATTGGGTGATCAGCCGCATGCGCGAGGACGGCCACCTCACCGCCGAGGAGGCGGCTGCGGCATCGGGCGAACCCCTGCTGTTGCACCGGCCCGATGAGACGCAGCTGGTGGCGGGCGGCGATTATTTCGCCGAGGACATCCGCCGCCACATCGCCGAACGCTTCGGCGACGAAGCCCTCTACAAGGGGGGGCTGGTGGTGCGCTCGACCCTCGATCCGCAGCTGCAGGCGCTGGCCGAGCGCGCCCTGCGCCAGGGCCTGCAGGAGTATGACCGCCGCCATGGCTGGCGCGGCCCCATCGCGCGTATCGACGGCGACTGGGCCGAGAAGCTGGCAAGGATCACGCCGCCCGCCGGACTTGGCCAGTGGCAGTTGGCCGTGGTGCTCAAGACCGGGCCCGACGACGCCGAGATCGGCTTCGTCGGCGGCTCGCGCGGCCGCATCCCGTGGTCGGAGATGCGCTGGGCGCGCCCGTGGCTGGAGGGCCAGCGGGTTGGCGCCATGCCGCGCCGCCCGGCCGACGTGCTCGCCAAGGGCGACGTGGTGGCGGTCGAGGCGGTCGGCGCCAGCGAGGGCGGCCAGACGCGCGAGGATAGCGTCTATGCCTTGCGCCAGTTGCCCAAGGTCGAGGGGGCGTTGGTCGCGATGGATCCGCACACCGGCCGCGTGCTGGCCATGGTCGGCGGGTTTTCCTACGAGCGTAGCCAGTTCAATCGCGCCACCCAGGCGCTGCGCCAGCCCGGCTCGGCCTTCAAACCGTTCGTCTACCTGGCCGCCCTCGACAGCGGCTATACGCCGTCCTCGCTGGTGCTCGATGGCCCGGTCGAGATCGACCAGGGCCCCGGCCTGCCCAAGTGGCGGCCGCAGAATTACAGCGGCGATTTCCTAGGGCCGACGACGCTGCGGATCGGCCTCGAAAAATCGCGCAATCTGATGACGGTGCAATTGGCTCAGGATGTCGGTATGGCCAAGATCGCCGACTATGCCAAGCGTTTCGGCATCGTCGACGACCTGCCGCAGGTCCTGGCCATGTCGCTAGGGGCGGGAGAGACGACGGTGCTGCGCCTGACCGCCGCCTACGCCATGCTGGTCAACGGCGGCAAGCAGATCAGGCCGACCCTGATCGACCGCATCCAGGACCGCAGCGGCGCCACGATTTTCCGTCATGATCAGCGTAGCTGCGAGGACTGCACCGCCACCTTCTTTGCGCACGGGGAAACACCGACCCTGCCCGACGACCGTCCGGCCTTGACCGATCCGGCCAGCGCCTATCAGATGGTGTCGATACTCCAGGGCGTCGTCGAACGCGGCACCGGCCGCCGGATCGCCGAACTCGGGCGGCCGCTGGCCGGCAAGACCGGCACCTCGAACGACAGCTTCGACACCTGGTTCGTCGGTTTCAGCCCCGACCTGGCCGTGGGGGTCTTCGTCGGCTTCGACGAGCCGAAGAGCCTGGGCGCCAAGGAGACCGGCAGCAGCGTCGCCGTGCCGATCTTCAAGGATTTCATGGCCGCCGCCTTGGCCGATCAACCGGCCATGCCGTTCCGCCTGCCCCCCGGCATCCGGCTGGTGCGGGTCAACCACGACACCGGATTGCCGGCGCAGCCCGGCGACCGCAACGTCATTCTCGAAGCCTTCAAGCCGGATTCGCTGCCGAGCGACGACGGGCGGGTGTTGGGCGTTTCGCAGCCGCTGGGCCAGGATGCGCCGTGGGGGGGGATGCAGCCCGCCGGTGCCGTCGATGGGCTTGCCCCGGTGCCGGCGATGGGCGGGCTCTACTGAGTCGGTGGGGTTGCGCCGGGGGGCGTCAGCACTTACAACAGCCTCCCACCCGCACCGTAACGAAAGGAACGCGAATGCGTGCCGAGATCGAGTCCCTGGCCGACGAGATCAAGCAGTCCATGGCGCTGCTGAGGAGGCATCTTTGACTGGGATAATGCCCTCCGCCGTCTCGACGAACTGAACGCCACCGCCGAAGACCCCAACCTGTGGAACGACGCCGGGCAGGCGCAGAAGGTGATGCGCGAGCGCAATGTGCTCGACGCCAAAGTCGCCGGCTACCGCAAGCTCGAAGGCGACATCGATGATCTGCTCGGCCTGATCGAGCTCGGCGAGGCCGATGGCGACGCCGACGTGGTCACCGAGGCGGAAACGGCCCTGCGCGCCCTGCGTGATCATGCCAAGAAGCTGGAACTCGAAAGCCTGCTGTCGGGCGAGGCCGACGCCAACGACTGCTATGTCGAGGTCCATGCCGGCGCCGGCGGCACCGAGGCCCAGGACTGGGCCGAGATGCTGCTGCGCATGTACACGCGCTGGGCCGAGCAGCATGGCTTCAAGGTGGAATGGATCGAAGAGACCGGCGGCGAAGAGGCCGGCATCAAGTCGGCCACCGTCAAGATTTCCGGCACCAACGCCTATGGCTGGCTGAAAACCGAAAGCGGCGTCCATCGCCTGGTGCGCATTTCGCCCTATGATTCGGCGGCAAGGCGTCATACCAGCTTTTCCTCGGTCTGGATCTATCCGGTCGTCGACGAGTCGATCGAGATCGAAATCCTGGAAAAGGACTGCCGCATCGACACCTACCGCGCCTCGGGCGCCGGTGGCCAGCACGTCAACAAGACGGATTCGGCGGTGCGCATCACCCACATGCCCACCGGCATCGTCGTCGCCAGCCAGACCGATCGCTCGCAGCACCGCAACCGTGCCAATGCCTGGGCGATGCTGAAGGCGCGCCTATACGAGCGCGAATTGGCCATCCGCGAGCAGCAGGCCCAGGCCAGCGCCGACGCCAAGACCGACATCGGCTGGGGGCATCAGATCCGCTCCTACGTGCTGCAGCCCTACCAGATGGTCAAGGATCTGCGCACCGGCGTCGAGACCAGCAACACCCAAGGGGTGCTCGACGGCGATCTCGACGCGTTCATGGCGGCCTCGCTGGCGTCGCGCATCGCCGGCGAGGAGACGGGCGCCGCATGATCCGGCGGGTGCGGCGTGGGACGCTGCGCCCGCCAACCGGCGTCGCGTGGCGATGACGGGCGTCGTCGCCGCGGCCGTGGTGCTGCTGCTGGCCGTGCTCGCCATCGAGGCCGCGACGCGTATCCTTGCCCGCCGGGTGTTCCGTGTGCGCCGCCTGCCGAGCAAGCGCACCCCCGCCGAACTCGGCCTGCCGTATGAGGCGGTCGCCTTTGCCACCGTCAATGGCAAGATGTTGCACGGCTGGTTCATACCACCGCCTGCGGCGCCGGCGCCGGCGGTGGCGGTCGTGCACGGCTGGGGCGTGTGTGCCGACCTCATGCTGCCGTTGGCGCCGCTGCTGCATGGCGGCGGTTACGGCGTGCTGCTGTTCGATGCCCGCTGCCATGGCCGCAGCGACGACGATGATTTCGCGTCGATGCCGCGCTTCGCCGAAGATCTCGACGCGGCGTTGGACTGGCTCCATCAGCGGCCCGAGGTGAGCGGCACTGCGGCGCTGGGCCATTCCGTCGGCGGTGCGGCGGCAATCCTGGTCGCGTCGCGGCGCGATGACCTGCGTGGGGCTGTCGCCATTTCGGCTTTTGCCCATCCGGCCACGCTCATGCGCCGCTTTCTCGACGAACGTCGTGTGCCGCACTGGCCTCTCGGCTGGTGGATCATTCGCCGCATCGAGTGGTTCATCGGCCATCGTTACGACGATATCGCCCCGGTGCGGGTGGTGTCGCGGATCCGTTGTCCTCTGCTGCTGGTCCATGGCGCCGCGGACGCGGTGACGCCGCTGGCCGATGCCCGACTGATCCACGCCAGCCGGGGTGCCGCCGCCGTCCACCTGCGCGTGCTCGCCGGTGCCGGCCACAATCCCATGGCGGCGCTGCGCCGCCACGGCCAGGAACTGATCGCCTTCCTCGATGCCAGCTCGGGTGCAAAGAAATTGGGAACCGAGCCGCAATAGCCGCCGTTTGCAGCCACGAGTCCCATCGAACCTCTGGTCAGTTCCACAAGAGAAGGAGAAGTCGCCATGAAGGCCATCAGCGCGCTCACTCTGGCGGGCGCACTCTTCGCCGGCCCGGCCTTCGCCGCCGAAACCGTGTACGAGCAACGGGAGACGACCACGCAATCGACCACCCCGGCGCCATCGGCGCAGGAACGCTCGGTGATCATCGAGGAGCAGGCGACGATGCCGCAGGACCCGTTCCCCCAGCAGGGCGCGGACAATCCCTCGGGGGTCCTCGGCCAACAGGATCTGAATGAGGAAAGCGCCACGGGCGGGGCGGAAACCCAGATTGCGCCCGGCACCCCGCGTACACTGGAGAACGAACCGGGCGAACTCGACCCGCAGGAGGCGCCCCCGGCGGGGAGCGTAATCGTGCGCTGACGCGCAACGGCGAAGGCGGCCGGTCTGCCTTCGCCGTTTCAGCTCAACAGGGCAGCGGGGCGGCGGGGCCGGCGGCCTCCAGCAATGCCGCCATACCGGCGGCGCGTCGGCGCAGATATTCCGGCCGTCTGCCGGAATAGAGGATTACGGCGTCGAACTCGCGAAATTCGTTCAGCGTGTCGATGAGGATCTCGTCGGCCAAGGCGCGATATTCCGCCACCATCGCCTGCCAGCCGCCGTCGTCGGCGACGCTGGCGCCGCGCGGCGCCTCACGGACGCGGCGCAGGGCCTCGTCGATCCCGAAATCCCCGGCGGCGATGCGTGTCGTGGCGATGGCCTCGGCGCCCCAGGTCGCCAGGAAGAAGCCGATGTCCGCCATGTGGCCCGACCGGTGAGTCTCCATGAGATCCTGGCCGGCGCGCACGATCTCGGTGGCCGCGTCCTCGTCGGCGCGGGCGCCACCAAACACGCAAGCGGCAATGCGGCAAAGATCGAGCGTTGGCGAGAGTGGTCCCGTGCACGTTGTGGCTTGCTGGAGCACCCGAGCCTGGCTGATCTGCATTACCCATCCTTCCCGAATGTGATCGACGAGTCCTGATGGTGCCCAGCCTGGGTGGGCTTATCAGTGACAATCGTGTGAAGCCTTGGCGAGACTCGCCGCCGCCGTTCATTTGCGTGGCGCGAACATAATTGGCGGCGACGGGCGCCTCAACAGCACAGCCGGGGGAGAGACTTCACCAGAATTAGTAGGAAGGAGTATATGACTACGGCGGAAGTAATAGACCGCTGGAGCGCGGACCTCCAGGTCCGCACGCGGATTGCGGAGCTGGAGCTCCGCGCTCCGGACGCTATTCCAAGGCGCGCACTGCCGCCAGGACCTCGTCGGCATGGCCCTTGACCTTCACCTTGCGCCAGATCCGCCGAATGGTGCCTTGGGCGTCGATAAGGAAAGTAGCGCGTTCGATGCCGAAATATTTACGGCCGTACATGCTCTTCTCGACCCAGGTGCCATAGGCATCGCACACCGCCCCCTC
This sequence comes from Rhodospirillaceae bacterium, assembly GCA_036675815.1. Taxonomy (GTDB): domain Bacteria; phylum Pseudomonadota; class Alphaproteobacteria; order Rhodospirillales; family Magnetospirillaceae; genus JAKFEE01. The sequence goes on along the minus strand of JAKFEE010000059.1, from coordinate 34,706 downwards.
GACGTCTGCGGCCAGGCGGAAGTTCAAGCCGTGCTTGGCCTTGAACCGTTCGTGGCTGGCCACGCTGTCGCGCGAAATGCCGATCACCTCGGCGCCGGCGCGGGAGAAGTCGGGCTGGGCATCGCGGAAGGCGCATGCCTCGGCGGTGCAGCCCGAGGTATCGTCCTTCGGATAGAAGTACAGCACCACCGGATGGCCGCGCAGATCGCTCAGCGACACGGTGCCGCTATCGGTGGGCAGGGTGAAATCGGGGGCCTGGTCGCCAGCTTGCGGGGTCATGCCTTGCCGTTCTCCTGTTCGGATTGCCGTACCGCGGTCAGGGCGCGGCCGGGAATGCCGATCATCTCCTCAAACAGCGCGAAGGCGCGTGCTGCGTGCGCCTCCATGCGGGCCTTCAAGGCGTCGAAGTCGTCGGCCTCGGCCATGCGCGCCATGCAGCGCTTCAGGCCGCCGGATACCGTCTCCTCGTCGAAACCGCCCTCGATGGTCTGGCGCAGTACCGTCTGCACCGCCGTCCACAGATGCAGCGCCTCGCGCAACTGGCGCGAACGATCGGGCGCGAGCACCCCCGCGACCTCGGCGGCGGCCAGCATGCCGGCGGTGTGAGTGCACAGCATGCCCGGATGCGCCCTGGCGTGGCGCAGCTGCAGATACTGGCCGATGAACTCGATGTCGACGAGGCCACCGCGGCGACGCTTGACGTCCCACGGCGACACCCCCCGGTGCTCGCGCGCCATGCGTTCGCGCATCTCGGCGACGTCGGCCAGCAGTGCTTCGGGATCGCGCGGCCGACGCAGGGTGTCGGCGATGACCTGCTCGATGCGGGCGACGAGCGGCGGCGGCCCCGCGATCACCCGGCCCCGGGTGAGCGCCATGTGCTCCCACGTCCATGCCATGTCCTGGTGATAGCGGTCGAAGGCATCGAGGCTGGTGGCGATGGGGCCGGCATGCCCCGACGGTCGCAGCCGCATGTCGACCTCGTAGAGGCTGCCTTCGCCGGTCTTGACCGTGATGGCGTTGAGCAACCGTTGGGTCAGCCGTGCGAAATAGGCGCTGGGCGCCAGTGGCTTGGCGCCGTCCGAGCCGTCGGCGCCGGGCGGCACGTCGTAGATCAGGATCAAGTCCAGATCCGAGGTCGCGGTCATCTCGCGGCTGCCCATCTTGCCCATGGCGACGACGGCGAAACCGGCGCCGGGGATTCGGCCATGCACCCGCGCGAAATCCTCCTCGACCCGCGGGTGCAGGCGCGACAGCGCGGTTTCGGCGATGTCGGTCAAGGCCTGCCCGCAGTGTTCGGCGGTGATATGATTGCGCAGCGTGAGAATGCCGATCTGGAACTTGCGGTCGTTGGCCCAGCGCCGGCAATAGTCGAGCACGTCGACGAAATCGGTGGCTTGGGCCAGGGCCCGGTCGAGTTCGGCCTCCAACACGGCGCGCGGCGGCGGCGGATCGAAGAACCCCTGGGTCAGCACATTGTCCAGCAGCGTCGGATGGCTCGCCAGGTGCTCGGCCAGGCGGGGCGCGTCGCCCATCAGTTCGGCGACCAGATCGAGCAGATTGGGATTGGCATAGAACATCGAGAACAGCGGCACCCCCGCCGGCAGCCGCGACAGGAATGCATCGAACTTGAGGAAGGCGGCATCCGGGTTCGCCGTCTTCGCCAGGGCGGCGAGCAGGGCCGGGGTCAGCTCGGTCAACAGCTCTCGCGCGCGCGTCGAGCGGGTGGCGCGGATGCGGCCATGATGCCAGCCGCGAATGGTCGAGGCGATGGCGTCGGGATTGCCGAAGCCGATGCCGGCAATGGTCTTCAGGGTTTCCGGGTCGTTTTCGCCGCCGGTGAACACCAGGCTGCCGCCGGCGGTGCCGAGTTCGGGCGAGTCCTCGAACAGGCGCGCGTAATGATGCTCGACCAGCTCGAGGCAGCGGCGCAACTGCTTGGAGAAGTCGGCGAAGCCGTCGTGGCCCATGAACACCGCCAATTCCTCGAGTTGCTGCGGTTCCGACGGCAGCGTCTGCGTCTGCTGGTCGTCGATCATCTGCAGCCGATGCTCGAGCGTGCGCAGATAGGCGTAAACCTCGGTCAGCGTCACCGCCACCATCGGCTCCATGTGACCGGCCTGGGCCAGGGCGCTCAGCGCCGCGCAAGTCGCCGATTGGCGCAGTCCGGGATCCCGGCCGCCCCAGATGAGCTGTTGGGTTTGGGCGAAGAACTCGATCTCGCGGATGCCGCCGCGGCCCAGCTTGATGTTGTGGCCGGCGACGGCGATGCGGGCGCCGCCGCGATGGGCGTAGATCTGGCGTTTGATCGAGTGGATATCCTGAATGGCGGCGAAATCCAGCGATTTGCGCCAGATGAACGGCCGCAGGAAGCGGATGAACGCCTCGCCGGCACCACGGTCGCCCGCCACCGGCCGCGCCTTGATCATGGCGGCGCGTTCCCAGTTCTGGCCGAAGCTCTCGTAATACAACTCGGCGGCGGCCAGCGAGATGGCCGGCGGCGTGGCACCGGGATCGGGGCGCAGGCGCAGATCCGTGCGGAAGACGTAACCGTCGCCGGTGCGTTCGTCCATGATGCGCACCAGGTCGCGCACCAGGCGGATGAAGCATTCCTGGATGGTCTTGCGGCCCGTGTAGTCGATCTTTTCCCCGTCATAAAAGACGATGACGTCGATATCGGACGAGTAGTTCAGCTCGTGCGCGCCCAGCTTGCCCATGCCGAGGACGATCAGGCCGGACTCGCGCTCGGGGTCGTCGGGGTGCCGCAGGGCGAAATCACCGTTGGCGGCGGCACGACGCAGCAGGTGAGCCACCGCCAGCGACAGCGAGGTTTCGGCCACGGCCGTCAGCGCCCGCGTCACCCGCTCGATATCCCACACCCTGGCCAAGTCGGCGAGGCCGATGAGCAGGGCGGCGCGGCGCTTGGCGATGCGCAACCCCTTCATCAGGGCCGCCATGTCGTCGATGGGGGCCATCTCGGCGCGCAGGCGCGCCAGCAACGCGTCGAACGTCGCATCGGGCCCCGCGCGCAGCAGGTCGCGCACGAATGCCTGTTCGCGCAGCATGCATTGCGTTAGGAAGGGGCTGTTGCCGAACACCGCTTCCAGCAGGGCCTTGCCGGCGGGGTCGTCGGGCAGCGCCAGGGCGAAGTCCGCCACCGCGGGATCGCCACTGTGCGCGGCCTGCTCGCGCCACCGTTCCAGACCGCTGCGACAGCGTTCGGCACTTCCCGGCCGCGGCAGGCCGCGCGGGTCTGGGGGAAACTGCACGGCGGTCATTCCAAAATGGGTTGGTTTGGCCCAGAGTGCGTAAAGGGTTGGTAGGGGTCAAGTCGAAGATGAGGATCGGCCGGATTGGTCCACGGCACCGTTAGAAGTCTGCTGCGGCTGCTCGAGGCCCTGGCCATCGCCGTGCTGATCGTCGCCGCCCTCGTCGGGTGGCGGCTGTCGCAGGGGCCGGTCGCGCTGGATTTCCTCACCCCTTACGTCACCGAGGCGATGTCGGCCGCCGACGGTTCGTTCCGCATCGAGATCGACGGCACGGTCCTGACCTGGGCCGGATGGCAGCGCGCCCTCGATCTGCGGGCACGCGGCGTGCGGGCGGTCTCGGCCGAGAAGGGGGTGATCGCGGCCGTGCCCGAGGTGTCGTTGACCCTCAGTGGCCGCGCCCTGCTGAGAGGCATGATCGCCCCGGCCACCGTCGAGGTGTTCGGCCCGCATATCCGTCTGTTCCGCAGCGCCGATGGTCGCCTGCACTGGGGGCTGGGGGAGGAAGGCGATGCGGACGCCGGTGGTTCGACCCCGGTGATCGCCGCCCTTTACCGCGCGCTCCTCGACGCCCCAAACACCGACAGCGCCATCGGCCATCTGAAGCGCCTGCAGATCGTCGATGCCCGGTTGGACATCGACGACGAGGCACTGGGGCTGATGTGGCGCGCGCCCGATGCCGATTTCGTCTTCGATCGCGACGGCGGCGGCATCGCCGCCCGGCTGGCGGTCCTGATCGACGCCGGCGGCGAACTGGCCGAGGTCGACGGCACCGCCCGTTTTCGGAAGGTGGATGGCAGCATCGATCTGACGGTGACGGCGCGCGACTTTCGCCCCGACGTCTTCGCCCGTGTCAGCCCGCAACTCGAACCGCTGGCCGCTCTCGATCTGCCGCTGTCGGGCAGCATGCAGGCGCGCTTCGACATCGAGAGCGGGTTTGATTGGGCGCGCTTCGACGTCAGCGGCGGCGCCGGGCTGCTGCGCCTGCCGGCGCCGGTGGGCGTGGACTATCCGGTGGTCTCGGTCGAGATGCGCGGCCAGGTGATACGCCAGCCGGGCCGCATCGTCCTCGACGCCTTTCGCGTCGACCTTGGCGGGCCGGTGGTGACCGCCAACGGCTTGGCCGACATCGACGGCGTCAAGGCCGAGCTGCGTGGCGAGGCGGCGATTTCCGAAATGTCGTTCGATACGCTGGCGGCCTATTGGCCGCCCAGCCTCGCCGTCAAGGCCCGCAACTGGGTCGTCGCCAATCTGTCGGCGGGCACCGCCCGCGACGCTCGCGTCGCCGTGGCGGCGCACCGCGGCGTCGATGGCGGCGTGGTCATCGACAAGCTCGATGGCAGCCTGCGTGGCGACGGCGTCACCGTCGATTACCTGTCCCCCATGCCCAAGGTGACCAATGCCTCGGCGCTGGCGACGTTCGATGCCCAGAGCTTCCGTATCGCCGTCACCGGCGGTGAAGTTTACGGCCTCAGGCTGACCGATGGCGACATCCTGCTCAGTGCCCTCGACACCAATGATGAGCACGCCGACATCCAACTCGCCATCGAGGGGCCGTTGGCCGACGCGCTGACGCTGATCGACCATCAGCCGCTCGGCTACGCCGCCAAGCTGGGCATCGTCCCCAAGCGGACGAAGGGGCAGGCGGCCGTCGACCTGCATTTGTCGTTCCCGCTGGTTCGCGACCTCGATCTCGAGGATATCGAAGTGCAGGCCAAGGCCAAAGCGAGTGACGTGGCATTGCCCAAGGTTCTCCTCGGCCTCGACCTCAGCCAAGCCGACCTGACGCTGGATCTCGACGCCAAGGGCATGGATGTCGCCGGCCCGATGGTCCTCGGCACCATTCCGGCCCAACTGAAATGGCGGGAGAATTTCTCGGAGGGCGCCGAGTTCCGCAGCCGCTATCGGGTGGAGGCGACGATCGAGGAGCATCAGCGCCGCGAACTGCGGCTCGACGGCCCGCCCTTTACCGCGCCGTGGGTCTCGGGGCCCGTGCGCGCCGACGTCACCGCCACCATGACCGGTGGCGGCAGCGGCCGTGTTCGTGCCGCGATCGACTTGGAACCCGCCACCATGGCGCCACCCGGCTTCGGCTGGGTGAAGCGGCCGGGCGAGGCGGGTGCCGCCCACCTCGACCTCAAGATCGCCAAGGAGCGTCTGGCGGCGATCCCCATGTTCAGCGTCGAAGCGGGCGACATGCGCATCGACGGCAATGTCGCGTTCGACGCGGCCGGCGAGGCTCGCCGCATCGAATTCCAGCGCCTGCGCTATGGCCGTACCGACGCCGCCGGCGAGTTGCGGCTGCAGCCGGGCGGGCGGTTGGACATGACGCTGGCGGGCGCCAGCTTCGATGCCGCGCCGCTATTGTCGGGCGCTTCGCCTGAGCCCGGCAGCGGCGGCGCCGAGGAGGCGCTGCCGCCGATGACGATCGTCGGCCATCTCGATCGTCTCTGGTTGGGCCAGCGGGCGGCGCTCGATCGCGTCGACCTCTCGCTGATGCGCGACGCCGGCCTGTGGCAGGCGGCACGGCTGCAATCGACCCTCGACTCGGGCCACGGCCTGGTCATCGCCATGGCGCCACAGGCGGGGAAGCGGTTGTTTTCGGTGTCGTCGCCGGATGCCGGCGGCGTGTTCCGCACCCTCGACATCTTCGACAACGTGATCGGCGGCCAACTGGCGGTGGAAGGCACGGTGACGGCGGGGAAAGGGGGCGACATCTTTGCCGGCCGCGCCCGGGTGCGCGACTACAACGTGGTCAAGGCGCCGCTGCTGGCCCGCGTGCTGACCGTCGCCTCGCTCACCGGGATCGTCGATCTTCTGCAGGGTAACGGCATCTCGTTTTCCGATCTCGACGCGCCGTTCACGCTGCACGACGGCCTGCTCGAGCTGACCGACGCCCGCGCCTACGGCGCCTCCCTCGGCCTCACCGCCAACGGCCAGATCGACCTCGGCACCTCGCGTATGGCGGTCGAGGGCACGATCGTGCCGATGTACGCCATCAACAGCGCCGTCGGGAACATTCCGCTGTTGGGGCCGCTGCTGACCGGCGAGAAAGGCAGCGGCATCTTCGCCGCCACCTACAGCATCAACGGAGGTGCGGCGGACCCCCAGATCGTCGTCAACCCGCTGGCGGCGCTGACGCCCGGGGTGCTGCGCAAGTTCTTCGACCTGTTCACCGGCGGCGGCACCACGCTGCCGCCGTTACCCGCCGGCGACTGAGCCAGCTTCTTCCCTTTTGCGCAGGGTTTTACCACAATGGCGCAGGGGAATGAGGCGGGTGTCACCGATGTCGAAAACAACGCTGGCGGTTCTGATTGCGGTTTCCACGGCACTGGCACCGGCGGCGCATGCGACGCTGAGCGAGGCGCTCACCGCGCTCGACAGCGGCGACTACGCCGCCGCCCGGCAGCGGTTGGAGCCGCTGGCCCGATCCGGCGATAGCCAGGCCGCGCTCAACCTCGCGCACATTTACGAGAACGGCTGGGGCGTGCCCGCCAGTTTCTCGATCGCCGCCGCCTGGTATCGCAAGGCCGGCGAAGCCGGTCTGGTCGAGGCCCAATTGCGCTACGGCTCCTGGCTCGAGGACGGCGTCGGCGTGCCCCGCGATCGCAAGGAGGCCCACGGCTGGTTCCTGCGGGCGGCCGAGCAGGGCAACGCTGCGGCGAAGACCAAGCTCGGCAAATACGCCCTTTACGGCATCGCCCGGAAACCGAATTTCGTCGAGGCCCGCAAATGGCTCAACGAAGCCGCGGACGCCGGCGACGCCGAGGCGCAGGCGTTGATCCAGGCCCTTGCCGACAAGGGCCACCCGATCCTCGCCGTCGCCGGAACGGCCCGCCCGAAAGAGGCGGCGGCGCAACGCGTCTTGAGCGAGATCGACGACCTGATCGCCCCAATGCTTGGGGCCGGGCCGAATCGCTGGCACCTGAAGCTGGGGCAGGCGCCGACGGTGTCCCCGGCACCGGGCGGCTACATCGTCACGCTGCCATTGGTCCGGCTGACCGGCGCCCTCGCCAGCCTGCGCCTGGGCAACATCCAGATCGCCTTCGCCCCCGAGGGTAAGGACTATGCGATCCAGGTCCGCCTGCCGTCGCGCGCCCACCTCGTCGGCGCCGATGGCCAAGACATCGCCACCATCACGCTCGAGCATCACGACGTCAGCGGCACGTGGTCGACCGCCCTGCATACGATGACGAACTACCAGGCCGAGCTTGGCGGGCTGGCCGTGCAGCCGCGAGGCCTGCCCTTCGCGATGAGCATCGGCGAGGTGACGGCCTCACGCACGTTCGCGCAACGTGCCGATGGCCGCTACGACATCGCCGAGCGGGCCGCGCTCGAGCAGGCGCGCCTGGAGAGCGGCATGGGCAGCGAGCGCCGCGCCGTCAACATCGGCACCGTCGGCTATGTCGCCGAATACCAGGGCTACGATCTCGCCGCCCTCGAGGCCGTCGCCGGGGCCATGGGGGTCGACTGGCGCACCGGGGCGCCAATCGACCGCTCGACTTCGGCAACGATGCCGCAGCCGATGCCGCCGCTGCTCGACGCGATGAGGCTGTCGGCGCGGATCAAGGATGTGGTGTTGGAAGGCCCCGATGGCCGTAAGCTTGGCTCGGCCGTCGGCGGCGAACTATCCCTGGCCGGGGCCGATCTCGATCAGGCGCTGTCGTCGCTGATCGTCACCTACGGCCACGATGGGCTGGGCCTGGTCGATCAAGGGGCGGCCTGGCCACAGCGTGGACATGTGCAGGCCCGCATCAGCCGCTTGCCGCTGCCGCGCCTGCTGTCGGCCGGTCTCGCCGCGCTCGGTCACCGGGCAGACGGGCGCCTCGCACACGTCGGCATGTCGACGCGGGACGAGGTCGTGCCAAGCCTCGTGAGGCCGATGATGGTGGCGCTGGCGCAAGCGCATAGCGAGTTGCGCATCACCGAACTGGCGCTGGCCGGAAAATCCTATGATGTTACGGCGACGGGCGTGATGCAGCCGGCAGGGGAGGGTGTGACTGGCGCGCTCGACATCACCGTCAGCGGCCTGGATGCGGCGATCGAGGCGGGCAGGGAGGTTGCCGGCCTCGACTTCGCGGCATGGCGCCGACTGGCGCTCGCCCGCCAGGACGAGACGGGGCGGCCGGTCGACGTGTTCCGAGTCGCGCTCCTGCCCTCGGGAAGGCTGACGGTCAACGGCAGCGACGCCCCGCCGCCGGTGCCGGCGCCGTGACACGAGGCCCACCGCCGCCGCTCCGGGCGGCGGTTCAGTCTCCGATGAGCGATCTCAGATCTTTCATCAGAAGGAAGAGGTGGTAGGGATCAGTCGGGCTCGGCTCGAGGTCGAGCCCCTCGTACCAAGCGCGCGCTTCTTCATCCTTGGCGTGAACGAGCAGCGCGCGGAGCCAATTTTGAGCACGGGACCCGTCCTCGCAAGCCGCGCCTGGGCGGGTAGGGTCTGAGGCCCCTCCGGCAGGGGAGGGGCCTTGCGGTTCATTCGGCGGGGGCGAAGCGGCCGGTGTGCCGGTTGACGGCGAAGCGGTTGACCAGCGAGTTGTCGACGGTGACGATCTCGGCGATCACCGTGTCGGCGTCCTTTTCCTGAACGTTGCCGACCTTCAGGCGCTTGTTGCCGCGCATCGCCAGGCGCCCGGCGACGATGGCGCGCACGTCGTCGACCGTCAGCTGCTTGTCGATCTTGGCGCCCGGCGCCCCCATGCCCATGCCGTCGGCCATGCCCATGCGCATGCCGTCGCAGCCGCCGTGGCCGCCGTGGCCGCCGCCATGGGCAAAGGCCGCGGCGGTCGAGGCGGTGATGCCGACGACGGTGGCGCCGACGAGGGCGAGTTTGGTGAAACGATTCATGCTGTTCTCCGTAAGCGGTGCCAAATGCGATGGCCTCAGTGAAGCAGCCGCATGTAACGCGTCGATGACGGAGGGGCGCCTATCTGGTAACAGCATGTAACCGGCCGGCCGCCTGTTACCGTCTGTTGCCAAAAACCGCGCGTCGCGATCCTCCTGCGCCGCTATCATCGGTGCATGGAGACGCAGCCGCACATTCTGGTGGTCGACGACGACCGCGAAATCCGCGAGCTTCTGGCCAAATTCCTGGCTCGGCACGGCTATCGCGTCGCCGTGGCGCGCGACGGGGCCGAGATGTTCCAGGCCCTCGACGGCTGGCGTATCGATCTGGTGGTCCTCGACCTGATGCTGCCCGGCGAGGATGGGCTGTCGCTGTGCCGGCGGCTGCGCGCGACGTCGTCGCTGCCGGTCATCATGCTGACGGCCATGGGCGAGGAGACCGACCGCATCGTCGGCCTCGAGCTGGGGGCCGACGACTATCTGCCCAAGCCGTTCAACCCGCGCGAGTTGCTGGCCCGCATCAAGGCGGTGCTGCGTCGCGCCCACGCCCTGCCCGGGGTGGCGGCGGAGCGCCCGGCGACCATCGGCTTTGCCGGCTGGATGCTGGACGTGGCGACGCGGCGGCTGGAGTCGCCTGGCGGTGTCGCCGTCGAGCTGTCGGCGGGGGAGTACGACCTGCTCGCCGCCTTTCTCGACCATCCGCGCCGGGTGCTGTCGCGCGATCAATTGCTCGACCTGTCGCGCGGTCGCGCCGCCGCGCCCTTCGACCGTTCGGTCGACGTCCAGGTGGGCCGGTTGCGCCGCAAGATCGAGCTGGACCCCAAGGACCCGCAGATCATCAAGACGGTGCGCGGCGGCGGCTACATGTTCACGCCCGAGGTGACGCGATGAGGGTTCGGCTGTGGCCGCAAAGCATCGTCGGCCGCACCGTGCTGGTGCTGCTGGCCGGGCTGCTGATCTCGCACACGGTTGCCCTTGCCATCTATTCCGGCAATCGCCTCGACACCCTGATCAATGTCGGCGGCCAAGCCGCGGCCGAGCGTGTCGCCGCCGTCATCCAACTGCTCGAGGACGTCCCGGCGGCGGAGCGGCCGCGGATGCTCAAGGCCCTCGACCTGCCGGGGCTGCGCGTGGCATGGACGCCCGATCCGCTGGTCGAGGAAACGATCGACGACCCGCTCGCCGCCCGGGTGCGCGACGTGCTGCGCAGCCGCCTGAAGGTCGAGGAGGTGCGCGTGACCCTGCGCCGCCCGCGCGGCCGGCGCATCGTCGATCGGCCGCCAGCGGACGACGACAGCTTTGCGCCGCGCTTGCACCGCATGTGGCACGGCGTGCCGTTCGGTCAGGTGGTGCGCGTGTCGGCGCGCTTGTCCGACGGGTCGTGGCTGAATTTCGTGGCGCCGCTCGACATCGCCGAATCGCTGTGGCGGCCGCGCTTCGTGCTGTCGCTGCTGGTCATGGCGGTGCTGGTGACCGTGCTGGTCACCTGGGCGCTGCGCCGTGCCACCCGCCCGTTCGCCGCCTTCGCCGCCGCCGCCGAGCGCCTGGGCGTCGACGTCACCGCGCCGCCCTTGACCGAGGACGGGCCGAGCGAGGTGCGCCAGGCGGCCCACGCCTTCAACGTCATGCAGCAGCGGCTGGGGCGCTTCATCGCCGACCGCACCCAGATGCTGGCGGCGATCTCGCACGATCTGCGCACGCCCATCACTCGCATGCGCCTGCGCGCCGAGTTCGTCGAGGACGAGGAGCAACGCTCGAAGATGCTGGCCGACCTGGCCGAGATGGAAGCCATGATCGCGGCGACACTGGCTTTCGCCCGCCACGACGCCGACGCCGAGCCGCGGCGGACGCTGGATCTGGCGGCGCTGCTCGCCGCGTTGGTGGATGATTTCGCCGCCGCCGGCAAGGAGGCCGCTTACGACGGGCCGCAGACCCTGACCATCGCCGGCCGGCCGACGGCGCTGAAGCGCGCTTTTGCCAACCTGATCGGCAACGCCGTGGCCTATGGCGAGAGCGCGCGCGTGAGCCTGGCGCCAGGCGATGCCCAAGCTGTCATCGAGATCGCCGACGACGGCCCCGGCATTCCCGAGGCCGAGCATGAGCGCGTGTTTGCCCCGTTCTATCGCCTGGAAGGATCGCGCAACCGCGACACCGGCGGCACGGGACTTGGCCTGGCGGTGGCCCGCGGCATCGCCCGCGCCCATGGCGGCGATGTCGTCCTGCGCAACCGCGACGGCGGCGGGCTGGCGGTCACGGTGACGCTGCCGCTGGGGTGATGCCCAATGACGCCGTCATGCCCGCGAAAGAGCGTATGAAGGAATTGGTCAGTTGTTTCGTCATTCCCGCGAAAGCGTGAATCCATTCCGCCGTCGGAGGTGCTTAAGCGGGACGCACCCTCAGGAATGGACCCCCGCTTTCGCGGGGGGTGACGAATAAGGGCCGATAACGGCGAGATCCTTTCGCGGGAATGACGCCGTCGAGGTAGAGGGCCGACTCGTCATGCCCGCGAAAGCGCACTGCTGTCCGGGATTTTTCCATTACCGTTGTTTTCGTCGCTCCCGCGAAGGCGGGATCCCATTTTCCAGAGGCGTCGGGACGGACCGCTCAGCCGGCGAGGCGAGGCGGAAATGGCTCTGGAAAATGGATTCCCGCTTTCGCGGGAATGACATCGTTAATGGCCGATCAGGCGCTGCGGCCGCCGTGCATCGCCGACCACTGGATGGGGTCGTGAAGGAACTTGCGCACCTCGTCGAGGGTGGCCTTGTCGAAATGGCCGCCTTGCTCGGCGACGTCGAGCACGTCCCACCAGTTGGCGAGGTAGTGCAGGCGGACGTCGATGTCCGACAGCGTCTTCAGCGCACCGGGGAAGACGCCGTAGAAGAACACGACGAAGGCGTGGTTGACGCGGGCGCCGGCCTCGCGGATGGCGCGGCAGAAATTGACCTTGCTGGCGCCGTCCGAGGCGAGGTCCTCGACCAGGACGATGCGGTCGCCCTCGTCGAAATGGCCCTCGATCTGGGCGTTGCGGCCGAAGCCCTTGGGCTTCTTGCGCACATACAGCATCGGCAGGGCCAGCTGCTCGGAAATCCAGGCGGCGTAGGGGATGCCCGCGGTCTCGCCGCCGGCGATGGCGTCCATGGATTCGAAGCCGACGTCGCGCAGGATGGCGTTGGCCGACAATTCGCTGATCTTGCGGCGCGCGCGCGGGAAGCTGATGACCTTGCGCACGTCGATATAGACGGGGCTGGCCCATCCCGAGGTCAGGATATAGGGCTGCTCGGGGCGGAAATTGACCGCGGCGATCTCCAACAGGATCTTGGCGGTGATCAGGCCGGCTTGCTTCTGCTCCGGCGTGCGCGAAACCGACTGCATGTTCATCCCTCCACTTCGGCGGCCCCTTGTACGGCGTTTGCCGCGGCGGCGCAATTCCCAGCCCGGCCGCAATCGGCTAGTCTCGCGCGGCCGCCGGCGGTATAGGCCGGAAGCGTAGGATTTTTCAAGACGGGATGCAGAGATGGCAGAGGAGATCAAGGTCGCGCGCGACGGTGCCCTGGCGACGGTGACGCTGAACCGGCCCGACAAGATGAACGCGTTGAACCTCGAATGCTGGCGCGGCCTGGCCGAGGCCTTCACCGAGCTGGCTGCCGACGACACGGTGCGCTGCGTCGTGCTGCGCGGCGCCGGCACCCAGGCCTTCGCCCCCGGCGCCGACATTGTCGAGTTCGACACCCATCGCGCCACGCCCGAACAGGCGATGGCCTATGACGAGGCGATGCGCGCCGGCCTGCGCGCCGTCTACGACTGTCCGCAGCCGACCATCGCCATGATCTACGGCCCCTGCGTCGGCGGCGGCCTGGAACTGGCGGCCCAGTGCGACTTGCGCATCTCGGGCGAGTCCGGGCGCTTCGGCATCCCCATCAGCCGCATCTCGGTGGTGATGGCCTATCCGGAACTGGCCTGCCTCCTGCGGCTGGTTGGCCCGGCGACGATGATGGAGATCCTGCTCGAGGCCAAGATCATGGATGCGGCCGAGGCGCAGGCGAGGGGCCTCATCAACCGCGTCGTCGCCGACGACGAGCTGGAGGCCGAGGTGCAGGCGACGGCCAAGCGCATTCTGGCGGGGGCGCCGCTGGTGCATCGCTGGCACAAGCGCTTCGTGCAGCGCCTCAGCGGCGCCGAAGCGGTGGACGCCACCGCGCTGCGCGAATGCTACCGCTTCCTCGAGACCGAGGACTACCGCGAGGGCCTGGCCGCCTTCAAGGCCAAGCGCAAGCCGGGCTTCCAAGGCCGCTGAACGCGGGCGGCGGGGCTGAACCGTTTCTTCCCCCTCTTCCGCCTGCGGGAGAGGGGTGAGGTGAGGGATTACTGCTCGTCCCAGCCCGGGTCTTCGGCGCGGATGAGATCGCATAGCCTGGTGACGACGCTGGGGCGCATGTCGTCGCTGTCGCCCAGGGTGCGCTTGTAGCCGGCCACCCAGCGCTTGGCCTCGACCACCTCGGCGGGGGTGGCGCCGGTGCCGAGGATCTCGGCCAACCGCAGATCGTCCAGTGGCCCGAGAATGTCGATGACCTGATCGCTCGTCAGTCTTCGCGGCATTCCAACCTCCCTCTGTGGCCCCGGTGTAGCCGAAGCGCGAGGCTCCTACGATGTGCTGCCGGCCCGATGCCGTCAACGCACGCGGAAGAGGAGGCGCGCCCGCCGTACGTCCGCCGCACGCCCGCCGCGGTAAGCGGTTGACAGTTTCGGGCTACGCGCTTAAGCCCGAGGCCGAGGAGACGCCGTCGATGCCCAATAAGGACCCGCCTGTATGGGTATTGGCCGACGACCGGCCCGGCAACGCCGCACAGTGCCTGGGGGTTGCCGAGGCGCTCGGCTTGCCCTTCGTCATCAAGGACGTCCGCTACACCCCCGCCGGCGGCCTGCCTAATCTGCTGCGCGGGCGCAGCCTGTGGGGGGTCACCCAGGGCACGCGGGCGGCTCTGGCGCCGCCATGGCCGCGCGTGGTGGTCGGCGCCGGCCGCCGCACCGCCCCGGTGGGGCGCTGGCTCAAGCGCCGCAGCAATTGTGTCCTCGTGCAACTGATGGATCCGGGTCCGCCCGGCCGCGCCGACTTCGACCTGATCGCCGTCGCCCATCACGACCTGCGCGCCCCCGATGCGGCCAACGTGCTGCGTTTCACCGGCGCGCCCCATCGCGTCACCCCGACGCGGCTGGCCGCTGCCGCTCGCGAGTGGGCGGGGCGGCTCAATCACCTGCCGCAGCCGCGTATCGCCGTGATCGTCGGCGGCGGCAGCAAGCGGCGCGGCTTCACCGCCGCCCATGCGCCGGCCCTTACCAGCCAGGTGGCGGCCATGGTGGAGCAGACCGGCGCCTCGCTGATGGTGACCACCAGCCGGCGCACCGGGCGCCTTGCCGAGGACGTGCTGCTGCGGGCGCTGCCCGAGCCGAAGGCGGTGTTTCGCTGGGGCGACGCCGGCGACAATCCCTATCTCGGCTTCCTGGCGCTGGCCGACGCCATTGTCGTCACCGGCGACTCGGTGTCGATGCTGTGCGAGGCGTGCGGCGGCACCGCCCCCGTCTACCTTTTTTCGCCGCCGGGCATGGTTGGCTTCAAGCATGCACGCCTGCACGCCGAACTCCGCGCCAACGGCTATGTGCGGCCGCTCGATGCGGCGTTCGAGGCCTGGCGTCACCCACCGCTCAACGCCGCCCAGCTTATCGCCGGCCGCATCCTGCGCCTGCTGGCGCAGCGCGAGGCGTCGTGAGCCGCATCGGCTTCTACCACCTGCAGCGCTGGCCGCTGGACAAGGCGCTTCCGGCGCTGCTCGACAAGGTGCAGGCCGCCGGGTTGCGCGCGCTGGTCATGGCCGGCTCGCCCGAGCGCATCGCCCATCTCGATGCCATGCTGTGGACACACGACCCCGATTCCTGGCTGCCGCACGGCACCGGCCGCGACGGCGACGCCGAGCTGCAGCCGATCTGGCTGACCGACCGCGACGAGAACCCCAATGGCGCCACCGTGCTGGTCATGATCGACGGCGCCGCACCGGCCGACCTGGCGCCGTTCGAGCGCTGCCTCGACCTGTTCGACGGCAACGACCCCAAGGCGGTGGCGGCGGCGCGCCAGCGATGGAAGGCGTGGAAGGATACCGGCCACGAGTTGGTCTATTACCAGCAGAACGACGCCGGCGGCTGGGTGGAGAAAAGCAAGGCGAACACAAGCGCTTGAGCTTCGGCGTATCGCTTGCCCTTCAGCGTTTACTGCCTCGAGCCCCTTGAAGCGGGCGCTCAGCACCTCATATCATATGTGATATGAGAGTGGTCCTCGACACCGACGTGATGCTGAGCGGATTGAGGAGCCCCAGCGGAGCCTCCAGGGTCTTGCTGCTCGCAGCGTGGGAGCGGGGCATCGTTCCGTTGGCGAGCGTCGGAATGATGATCGAGTATGAGTCAGTGCTGAAACGCCCGCAGCACTTGGCGGACATGGCCTTGGACGCGGCTGACATAGACGCGTTTCTCGATAGCTGGTCCACCTTGGTCGAGGTTGTCGTGCCGCACTTCTCGTACAGGCCATCGGTCCGCGACGCCAATGACGAGATGTTCGTGGAGGTGGCGCTCAACGGCAGAGCCGATGCCTTGGTCACGTTCAATTTGGCAGACTACCGTCCGGCGGACCCCTGGGCAGCCCATGTGGGAGTCGAAGTTTGCCGGCCAGGAGACTTTCTGAGGAGGATGCAATGGCGGCCGTCACTGGATACGCTCTCCGCCTTCCGGCTTCGATCATGGACGAGGTGAAGGCCTTGGCCGAGGCAGAAGGAACCTCGATCAACCAGTTCATTGTCGTTGCTGTGGCCCGCAGGGTCGCCGAGCTGAAGGCAATGGGCTATTTCGAGGAGAGGGCGGGCAGAGCGGACCCCGCCGCGTTCGAACGGGTCATGGCCAAGGCGGGAACCCTTCCGCCACGGGAAGGGGACGAGGTTCCCGACGACTGGTTGGATCGCGGCGGTGCTTAGCCAGGGGAGCGCGGGTCTCCAGGCCCGCTTGTCTCGCGGAGCCGGAGTTCCGCGCTCCGCTCGACGGTCAGCTCCACCGCCTGGAAACACCACGCCGTCAAGCCATCGCCGTCATCGGCGTCGATCCCCGCCTTGCGCTTGAGGTAGGCGAGGAACAAGCCGGGATCGGCCAGTTGTTCCCATACCGAGGGCAGGAAAAGGGCGCGGCGGCTGCCGGATTCGATGATCAGGCCGTCGATGCGCGGGCGCAGCCGCGCCAGCAGATCGGTTTCGTCGACCAAGCCCATCGGCGCCGGCGCCGTCAGCACCGATACGGAAAGGCCCACCTCGGCAAACTCGGCGTCGTCGAGCGGCGGGAAGCGCGGGTCGCGGAAGGCCGCGGCAAAGGCGTTGGCGGCGACGTCCTCGATCAGCGGCCGGCTGGCGATGGCCGTGCCGATGCAGCCGCGCAGCTCCGCCCGCATTTTCAGCGTCACGAAGCAGGCACCGGGGGCGTGCAACTCGTCGGGATGCGCGGAAAGATCGATTCGGGGCGAGCGGCCGTGGCGCAGCCCATGGTGAATGGACTCGGCGGCCAGCGCCAGCAGCGGCTCGCGATGCGCAAGTATGCGCGCCTCATCCATGCGCGGGTGTCTCCGTGAACGCCCAGGCGCCATAGCCGACGACGCCGTCGCGCGGGCCGGCGGTATCGCCGGAATTGCGCAAGTCCAGGGTCTCGACGCGCAGGCCCTTGCGCTTGGCCAGGCTGAGCAGGCCCGAGACGGGCACGCGGCCGCAGGCCTGGTCGTCGCCGATCCCCGTCGGATCGAGGCCCTCGATGGCCTGGCAGGTGCGGGCGTCGACGAGGCGGGCGCTGTCGTAGTCGAGGTAATGGCTGAGATCGGAGCTGATGACGATCAGCGTCTCGTGGCCGCCCCACACCGCCTCCAGCGCCGCAGCGACCGCCTCGGGGGCGGCACTGCCGGCGACGACGGGTACCAAAGCGAACCCGCCCAAGACCTCCTGCAGGAACGGCAGGTGCACCTCCAGGCTGTGCTCGGACGCATGCGCGGCGTCGAGCACCGCCACCTGGGGCAGCGCCAGCAACTTCTTCACCGCTGCGTGGTCGATGGCGATGTCGCCCAGCGGCGTGGCATAGGCATGGGCGTCGGTCACCGCCAGGCCGCGGAACGGCACCCGGTGCGACGGCCCCATCAGCACCACCCGCCGGACCCGGCCGCGCGCCGGCCTCAGCCGCGCATAGGCGCGGGCGGCAACGGGGGCGGAATAGACGTAGCCGGCGTGCGGGGCGATGATCGCCTTGGGCACGGGCCCGCCTTCGCCCGCCCCGCCGTCGCCCGCCTCGGCCAGATAGGCGCGGACCTGCGCGCGCAGTTGGCGCGGTTCGGCCGGGTAGAAGCTGCCGGCGACGGCCGGCTGGCGCACGGCACCCATGGCGGATTCTCCACTACTTGTACTTGCGCTCCCGTCACTCCCGCGAAAGCGCGCATGACGAGGAAAAAGACGCCATACCCGCCTCCGTTCCCCCTCACCATCATGCCCGCGGACGCGGGCATCCAACCCGCGCTTCCGCGACGGCGCCCGCGGAATGGACTCCCGCTTTCGCGGGAGTGACGAGGAAGCGAGCGCCCCGCTTTCGCGGGCATGACGAGTCTAGGTAAGTCGACGGCGCTTGCGTGTAAACGGGGGTCGTCCCATTGTGACCTGCGCGGGCCGCTCCTAGTCTTTTGTGCATGTCCGACATCGATCTCAGCCAAGCCCATCCCGGACGCCATTGGCACCGCCTGGACGACGGCCGCCTGCAGTGCGACGTCTGCCCGCGCTACTGCAAGCTGCACGAGGGCCAGCGCGGCCTGTGCTTCGTGCGCGCCCGCGCCGACGACCAGGTGGTGCTCACCACCTATGGCCGCTCTTCGGGGTTCTGCATCGATCCCATCGAGAAGAAACCGCTCAACCACTTCCTGCCCGGCACCCCCATCCTGTCGTTCGGCACCGCCGGCTGCAACCTGACCTGCAAGTTCTGCCAGAACTGGGAGATCAGCAAGGCGCGCGAGTGGGACCGCCTCAACGACCAGGCGTCGCCCGAAGCCATTGCCCGCATGGCCGAGGAGCAGGGGTGCCGCAGCGTCGCCTTCACCTACAACGACCCGGTGATCTTCCTCGAATACGCCACCGACGTCGCCGATGCCTGCCGGGCGCGGGGCATCAAGGCGGTGGCGGTGAGCGCCGGCTACATGGGCGAGGCGGCGCGGCGCGACCTCTACGCCCACATGGACGCCGCCAACATCGATCTCAAAGGCTTCACCGAGGGGTTCTACGCGCGGCTGTGCAGCGGCCACCTGCAGCCGGTGCTCGACACGCTCGCCTATCTCAAGCACGAGACCGAGGTGTGGTTCGAGATCACCACGCTGCTGATCCCCGGCGAGAATGATTCCGATGCCGAGCTCGAGGCGATGACACAATGGGTGGTAAGCCATCTCGGGCCGGACGTGCCGCTGCATTTCACCGCCTTCCATCCCGACTGGAAGATGATGGAGACGCCGGCCACGCCCGCTGCCACCTTGCGCCGCGCGCGAAGCATCGCCCAGGGCAACGGCATCCGCTACTGCTACATCGGCAACGTCATCGACATCGACGGCGGCAGCACCTGGTGTCATTCGTGCAGGGGTTTGCTAATCGAGCGCGCCGGCTACGAGCTGGGCGCGTGGAATCTCGACGGTGAGGGCAAATGCCTAACCTGCGGCACCGCCTGTGCCGGGGTGTTCGAGGCTAGCCCCGGCCATTGGGGCAGCCGCCGCCGGCCGGTGCGGCTGGCGCAGGTGGCGTGATCGCAGGCGTGACCTCGCCCGAGCCGCCGTGCTAATGCTGCGGCGGACGGTGACGAGGCGCGGTCGATGCTGGGGAAATGGCTGCCATGGGCGGGAAAGATCGCGCTGACGGTGGGCGTGTTCGCCTATCTGTTGGCCAATGTCGATCTGGCCGATGCCTGGCGGCAGGCCAAGGGCATGGACATCGGCCTGTTTGCCGTGGCGATGGTCGTCATGGCGGCGCAGGTCCCCATCGGCGCCGTGCGCTGGCACTCGGTGGTCAGGGCGCTTGATGGCGCGCTGACGTTACCGCGCACCCTCGCCGTCTACTACATCGGCTGCTTTTTCAATCTGGCCCTGCCGTCGTCGGTGGGCGGCGACGCCGTGCGCATGTGGTTCGGCCGCCGGGCCGGGCTGGCGCTGTCGACGGCGGTCAACAGCGTGATGCTCGAGCGCGTGGCGACGGTATTGGGCCTGATTCTGCTGGTCTTGGCCATGCAGCCCGTCCTGATGCAGCGCCTGGATGCCTTGCCCGGCGCCTGGGTTTTCCCGGCGCTTGGCCTGCTGGGCATCGTCGGGGTCGCCGTGCTGACGCAACTCGACCGCCTGCCGCAAGCCCTGCATGGCTTTCGGGCGGTCCGCGGCCTCGTCGCCCTCGCCCGCGACGCCCGGCGAACCTTCCTCGACCCGGTGGTGGCCGGCCGGACCCTGGCCTGGGCCGTCGTCGGTCACGTCAACCTCGCCCTGGTCGTCTTCGTCCTGGCTCGGGCCCTGCACATCGATGTCGGCCTGCTCGATTGCCTGGCGCTGGTGCCGCCGGTCATCCTGATCACCACGCTGCCCATCTCCATCTCTGGCTGGGGGGTGCGCGAGGGGGCGATGATCGCCGCCTTCGGCTTCGTCGGCGTGCCGGCGCCGGCGGCCTTGGCCCTGTCGGTGATCTGGGGCGGGATCATCGTCCTCACCAGCCTGCCCGGCGGCGTGGTGTGGCTGCTCGCGGCCGAGCGCCAGCCGATGGCCGAGATGCGCGGCGAGGCTTGAGGTTTTGGCGCTCAGCGCTCCAATTCCGGGCATACGGGTTGCCTTCTTATCTTCTGGTGATATGATGGGGCGACGACCATGGCTATCGCCATCGCCATCGCCATACCGCCGGCGGTGCACGGGTGCGCTACGAGTTCCGCGATTACGCCGGGCTGGTGCGGGATTTCTTTATCGATGTCGAATGGCATCTGCGTCTGGTCGGGGTGATCACATGAGAGAGCGGGTCTTGAAGATCGGCATCAGGAGCTACGCACAGGCCAAGGACCGGCTCGTCGCCATCGCCAGGGGCGAGGGCATGAGGTCGGTCGGCG
The DNA here is from genome assembly GCA_036675815.1 of Rhodospirillaceae bacterium. Classification (GTDB taxonomy): domain Bacteria; phylum Pseudomonadota; class Alphaproteobacteria; order Rhodospirillales; family Magnetospirillaceae; genus JAKFEE01. The sequence goes on along the minus strand of JAKFEE010000059.1, from coordinate 14,427 downwards.
AGCCGGACGTGTGGTTCACCTCGCTGGCCAGCCTCGGCCAGCTCCTGTCGGAATCCAATCAGGACCTGCTACGGCTGATCGCACGGCGCCGGCCGTCATCGCTGACCGAACTGGCCGAGCTTTCCGGCCGGGAGGTCTCCAATCTCAGCCGCACCTTGGCGACGATGGAGAGCTACGGGATGATCGAATTCGAAGAGGGCGCGGGCCGCCAGAAGGCGCCGCGTTTGACCTTCGATCGACTGGAGGTGGTGGTGCCGGCGTTCGAGCCGGGCGGCGAGCGCAACGTCGCCTGACCATGCGCCTCTTTCCTTTGCCGGGGCGTTGACTAGATTGGAGGGCATTTCAGTTCCTCCATTCGTTAAATCGCGAGGCTCCATCGATGAAGATCGGTTTTTCCCAGCTTGCCCTGCCCGAGGACGGTGCCGTTGCCGTCGGCGCCCTTGAAGGGCGCGTGCTGACCGCCACCGGCCGCGAGTTCGACGCCAGGACCGGCGGCGCGCTGACGCGGGCGATGACTGCCAGCCGCTTCGAGGGCAAGAAGGACCAGACGTTGATGCTGCTCGCCCCTTCCGGCGTGGGCGTGGCGCGCATCCTGTTGATCGGCCTCGGCAAGGCCGACGGCATCGACGCCGCCGCCGCCGAGCGCTTCGGCGGCACCGCCGTCGCCCAGTTGGCGGGGGCCGGCGATGAGCAGGCGGCCATCGTCTGCGACGCCGTCGACGGCGCCAAGATCGACGCGGCCGCCTTCGCCGCCCATGCGGCGCTGGCAGCGCGGCTGCGCGCCTATCGCTTCGACAAGTACCTGACCAAGGAGAAGAAGGAGGACAAGCCGGCGCTCAAGAAGGTGAGGGTGCTCACCGATGCCGCCGATGCCGCTGCCCGGGCCTACGCGCCGTTGGAGGCGGTCGTCGAGGGCGTGGCCATGACGCGCGATCTGGTCAGCGAACCGGCCAATGTCATCTATCCGGAAACTCTGGCCAACGAGGCGCGCAAGCTGGCCGACCTCGGCGTCGAGGTCGAGGTGCTGGGCGAGAAGCAGATGCGCAAGCTGGGCATGGGCGCCTTGCTCGGCGTCGGCCAGGGCTCGGAGCGCGAGTCGCAACTGGTGGTGATGCGCTGGAACGGCACCGGCCGCGAGGACAGCCAGCCCATCGCCTTCGTCGGCAAGGGGGTATGCTTCGATTCCGGCGGCATCTCCATCAAGCCCTCGGCCAACATGGAGGACATGAAGTGGGACATGGGCGGCGCCGGCGTCGTCGTCGGCCTGATGCGGGCGCTGGCCGGGCGCAAGGCCAAGGCCGACGTCGTCGCCGTGGTTGGCTTGGTCGAGAACATGCCCTCGGGCACGGCGCAGCGCCCCGGTGACGTCGTCACCTCGATGTCGGGCCAGACCATCGAAGTGATCAACACCGACGCCGAAGGCCGCCTCGTGCTGGCCGATGCCCTGTGGTACACCCAGGACCGCTTCAAGCCGAAATTCATGATCGACCTGGCTACCCTCACCGGCGCCATCATCATCTCGCTCGGCACCGAGTACGCCGGCCTGTTCTCCAACAACGACGAACTCAGCGAGCGTCTGGCCGCCGTCGGCAAGGACGTGGGCGAGCCGGTGTGGCGCATGCCGATGGGCGACGCCTATGACAAGCTGATCAAGTCGGACATCGCCGACATGAAGAACGTCGGCGGCCGCGACGGCGGATCGATCACCGCGGCGCAGTTCCTGCAGCGCTTCGTCAACGACCTGCCGTGGGCGCATCTCGACATCGCCGGCGTCACCTGGTCGAAGAAGGACACCGCCACCACGCCCAAGGGCGCGACCGCCTTCGGCGTGCGGCTGCTCGACCGCCTGGTGGCCGACCACTACGAAGAGAAGTAGGTGCGGGTCGCCTTTTCTGCCGCGCCGCCCGTCGATGCCCCGGCGGTGGCGGTCGGCGTCTGGCAGGGCGGGCGCGCCGAGCCGGCCTTCCAGCGGCTCGACGGCGATGGCGCCCTGTCACGCGCCGTCGCCGCCGGCCGCTTCGAGGGCCGGGAAGGGCAGTTGCTGACGGTTTTTGCGCCGCCGGGCCTTGCCGCGGGCCGGGTGGTGATCGTCGGCCTCGGCGCCGAGGGCGAGATGACGCCGCAGCGGGCCGAGCGCCTGGGCGGGGCGCTGGCGGCCGAGTTGCTGTGCTCGGGGGTGACGGCGCTGTCGGTCGCCTTCGATCTCGGTCCGCTGGCGGCGCATGTGGCGGTGGGCCTGCGCCTGCGCGCCTGGCGGCCGCCGGCCGAGCTGCGCGGCCGCCCTGATCCCGAGGATGCCCCCACGCTGGCGGAGGCCACGCTGGCCGGTGGTGACGCCGCCGCCGCTGCCTATCGGCGGTTGGACGGCATCGTCGACTCGGTGCTGTTCTGTCGCGACCTCGTCGTCGCGCCGGGCAATCTGCTCACCCCGGCCACCTTTGCCGAACATGCCCTGCAGTCGCGCCAGGATGGCGTGGCGGTCGAGGTGCTGGAGGGGGCGCGGCTCGAGCGCGAGGGGCTGGGCCTGCTGTGCGCGGTCGGCCGCGGCAGCGCCCAGGCGCCGCGGCTGGTGGTGGCCCGCTGGCTGGGCGGTGCGGCCGGTACGGCGCCGTGGGTGTTCGTCGGCAAGGGCATCACCTTCGACAGCGGCGGCATCTCGATCAAGCACGGCGAGCACGTCCACGAGATGAAGGGCGACATGGGCGGTGCCGCCGCCGCCCTCGGTGCGCTGCGTGCCCTGGCGCTCCAGCATGCCCCGGTCAATGCGGTGGCGGTGCTCGCGCTGGCCGAGAACATGCCGTCGGGGAATGCGTTGCGGCCGGGCGACGTGATCCGCGCCTACGACGGTCAGACGGTCGAGGTGGTGGACACCGATGCCGAGGGGCGGCTGGTGCTGGCCGATGCCGTGGCGTGGTCGTGCGCCACCCTGCGGCCGCGGGCGGTGATCGACCTCGCCACCCTGACCGGCGCGGTGGTGGTCACCCTGGGGCGGCATCACGCCGGGCTGTTCAGCGCCGACGAGCCATTGGCCAAGGCGCTGCTGGGGGCCGGGGCCGCGGTGGGTGAGCCGCTGTGGCGCCTGCCGCTGTCGGAGAGCCACGACGAGGCGCTGAAGTCGGACATCGCCGACATGCGCAACTGCGCCTGGGGCAGGGCGCCCGATGCCCTGCACGCCGCGCGTTTCCTGCAGCGGTTTGTGCCCGACGGCGTACCCTGGGCACATCTCGACATCGCCGGGGTGGCCGACGCCACCGAGGCGCATCCGCTGGGGCCGAAGGGGCCGACCGGCTTCGGCGTGCGGCTGCTGGAGACGCTGGTGCGGGGCTAGCTGTCACTCCCACGAAAGCGTGAGTCCACTCCTGACACCTCTCGGCGCCTTCAATCGTGCCGAAAGCCAACGGAATGGATTCCCGCTTTCGCGGGAATGGACCGATGGCGCGCCGATTGATCGTTTTCCGATGCGTTCCATCTCGTTCGCAGCCGGCTTTTGTTGGCGCCGCCAGGGGAATGTGTATATATACCGCGCCACACTCTTCCAGGAGGCGGCATTGGAAATCAAGGAAGCCCTGACGTTCGACGACGTTCTGCTGGTGCCGGCGGAATCGAACGTGCTTCCCGCCCAGGCGGACACCCGCACCCGGCTCACCCGCACCGTCAGCCTCGGCATTCCCCTGGTCTCGGCGGCGATGGACACCGTCACCGAAAGTCGTCTCGCCATCGCCATGGCTCAGCATGGCGGCATAGGCATCATCCATAAGAATCTCGACGCCCGCGCCCAGGCCGACGAGGTGCGCAACGTCAAGAAATTCGAATCCGGCATGGTGGTCAATCCGGTGACCATCGCCCCCGAGCAGCCGCTGGCCGACGCCTTGCGCATCATGGCCGACTATCACATCTCGGGCATCCCGGTGGTCGAGGCCTCGGGCCGGCTGGTCGGCATCATCACCAACCGCGACGTCCGCTTCGCCACCCGCACCGATCAGCCGGTCTCCGAGCTGATGACCAAGGACAAGCTGGTCACGGTACGCGAGGGCGTCGACCAGGCCGAGGCCAAGCGCATCCTGCACCAGCACCGCATCGAGAAGCTGCTGGTGGTCGATGCCGGCTATCGCTGTATCGGCCTGATCACGGTCAAGGACATCGAGAAGGCGCTGCTGCACCCCAACGCCTGCAAGGACGAGAAGGGCCGCCTGCGCGTCGGCGCCGCCACCGGCGTCGGCGCCGACGGCATCGCCCGCGCCGAGGCGCTGTTGGCCGCCGAGGTCGACGTCATCGTCGTCGACACCGCGCATGGCCATTCGCGCGGCGTCATCGAGGCGGTGCGCGAGGTCAAGCGGCTGGCCGGCCATGCCCAGGTGGTTGCCGGCAACATCGCCACGCCCGAGGCCGCCGCGGCGCTGATCGATGCCGGCGCCGACGGCGTCAAGGTCGGCATCGGCCCCGGCACCATCTGCACCACCCGTGTCGTCGCCGGCGTAGGCGTGCCGCAGCTTTCCGCCATCATGGAAGTGGTCGAACTGGCGCGCCGCCACGACGTTCCGGTGATCGCCGACGGCGGCATCAAGTATTCGGGCGATCTCGCCAAGGCCATTGCCGCCGGCGCCGACTGCGTCATGGTCGGCTCGCTGCTGGCCGGCACCGAGGAGAGCCCCGGCGAGGTGTTCCTCTACCAGGGCCGCTCGTACAAGGCCTATCGCGGCATGGGCTCGATCGGCGCCATGGCGCGCGGCTCGGCCGACCGCTATTTCCAGCAGGAAGTCTCGGACAACCTCAAGCTGGTGCCGGAAGGCATCGAGGGGCGCGTGCCCTACAAGGGGCCGGTGGCTAACGTCGTCCACCAGTTGGTCGGCGGGCTGCGTGCCGGCATGGGCTACACCGGCAACGCCACCATTCCCGACATGCAGCGCAACTGCACATTCCGCCGCATCACCTCGTCGGGCCTGCGCGAAAGCCACGTGCACGACGTTGCCATCACCAAGGAAGCGCCCAACTACCGCAACGAGGGGTAATTCGCTTCTACTCCGTCATTCCCGTGAAAGCGGGAACCCATTGAGTCAGGCCGACACTTGGAGCGCGAAGCTCCAGCTCCGCATCGTTCGCGGACCTGGAGGTCCGCGCTCCAAGTGGATGCCCGTTTTCGGGCATGACGCAAAAAAAAAGGCTGAACCGCACCGATGATCCCTGCCGCCCGGCTGCTCGCCGCCATCGAACTGCTCGACCTCATCGCCGCCTCGCCGCGGCCGGCCGACGGCGTGGCCTCGTACTACTTCGCCGGCCGCCGCTACATCGGCGCCAAGGATCGCCGCGACATCGCCGAGCGCGTCTATGGCGTGCTGCGGCGCCGCGCCCGGCTGGAATGGTGGCTCGATCGTATTGGACATGCCGCTCGGGATGGCCGCGCCCTGCTGCTGGCCGATCTGGCCATCACCGAAAGGGCGACGCCCGAGCAACTGGCCAAGCTGTTCCTGGGCGGCGACCGCCTGCCGGTGCCGCTGTCCGCCGAAGAGCGCGGCCTGGTCGGCGGCCTGCATGGCAAGCCGCTGTTTCACCATGAGATGCCGGCGGCGGTGAAGGGCGAATACCCGGCCTGGGTCGAGGCCCATCTGCGCGAGGCCCATGGTGACGAAGCCCCGGCCGAGCTGGCGGCGCTGCGCGACGAGGCGCCCTTCGACCTGCGGGTCAACACGCTGAAGGCGACGCGCGAGCAGGCAATCGCGGCGCTGGCCGCCGATGGCATCGCCGCGCAGCCGACGTCACTGTCCCCCTTGGGCCTGCGCCTGCCGGCACGCATCGCGCTGATGCAGCATGCCGCCTTCCGCGACGGCTGGATCGAGGTCCAGGACGAGGGCTCGCAGCTGGTGGCGCTGCTGACCGGAGCCAAGCCGGGCGAAGCGGTCGTCGATTTCTGCGCCGGCGCCGGCGGCAAGACCCTGGCGCTGGCGGCCTTGATGCAAAACAAGGGGCGCCTCGTCGCCTGCGACGTATCGCAGGGCCGGGTCGACCGCGCCAGCGACCGCTTGCGTCGCGCCGGCGTCCACAATGCCCGCCGACAGGTGTTGCGCGACGAGGACGATCCGTGGGTGAAGCGCCATTCCGGCGGCTTCGACAAAGTGCTGGTCGATGCGCCGTGCACCGGCACCGGCACCTGGCGGCGCAATCCCGACGCCAAATGGCGGCTGACGCCCGAGCGTTTGGCCGAGTTGGCGGCGGTGCAGCGCCGCGTGCTGGCCGCGGCGGCGCGCCTGGTTGCGGCCGGCGGCCGGCTGGTCTACGCCACCTGTTCGCTGCTCCCCGAAGAGAACGAGCGCCAAGTCGAAGCCTTCCTCGCCGGCCATGCCGATTTCCAGCTCGTGCCGGTGGCCGACGCGTGGGAGCAGGCGCTGGGGGGCGATTGCCCGGCGACCGGCCCCTATCTGCGGCTCACGCCGGCACGCCACCGCACCGACGGCTTCTTCGTCGCGGTCCTGCGCAAGGCATGACGCGCCGCCGCCGGATGCGGAGCTGGAACTGACGCTCCAAGTGTGGCCTACACGCGTGGGCGGCGGCCGGTGAACAAACCGGCGATCAGCGCGATCACGAACAGAACCACGAAGATGAAGAACAGGATCTGCGCGATGTCCATCGCGGCACCGGCGACGCCGCCAAATCCAAAAACAGCGGCGACGATGGCAATGATCAGGAATACTGCTGCCCAGTAAAGCATGCTAGCCTCCAAGGCTTTGCTCTGCCACGATTGTAGGTCATATGACCAGTGGCCGAAGCCTGTTCAACCGGACGAGAACGGCACATCCGCGTAATATCCGTAGGTTTAGGCCGAAGACTTCACATTTTTCGGGCAAAGCATGACTCCCCGCCGACCGACCAAGCACCGCCTGCTGTCTCCCGTCATGATGCTGTTGCTGGCATCGCTGTTCTGGGCGGGCAACACGGTGATCGCCCGCGGCGTCGTCGGCGAGGTGCCGCCCTTCGCGCTGTCGTTCTGGCGCTGGCTGCTGGCCTTGGTGATTCTGCTGCCGGTCGGCGTGCGGCCGGTGCGGGCGCAGTGGCCGCTGGTGCGGCGGCAGTTGCCGCTGCTCGCCGCCCTGGCCGCCACCAGCGTCGCCGCCTACAACACGCTGCTCTATCTCGCCCTGCAGACGACCACCGCGATCAATGCCACCCTGGTCGCCTCGTCGATGCCGGTGATGATCATCCTGTTGTCGTGGCTGTGGCTGGGCGAGCGCGCGGGGCCGGCTCAGTTGGCGGGAGTGCTGCTGTCCTTGGCCGGGGTGCTGGCGGTGATCGCCGATGGCGATCTCGGCGTCCTCGCCGCGTTTCGCTTCCAGAGTGGTGATATGTGGGTGCTGGCGGCGGTGTTCAGTTGGGCCGTGTATTCGGTGATGCTGCGCCGTCATCCCACCGGCCTGACGCCGATGGCGCTGCTTACGGTACTGGTGGCGCTCGGCGTGCCGTTCATTCTGCCCTTCTACCTGTGGGAGATGGCCCAAGGCCTCGGTTTCGCCGTGACGCCATCGACCATCGCCGTCATGCTTTACATGGGCTTGTTTCCCTCGGTCTTGGCCTATTACTTCTGGAACGAAGGCGTGGCCGCGGTCGGGGCCAACACCGCCGGGCTCTACGCCTATCTCATGCCCATCTTCACCGCCCTTCTCGCCGTGTTGTTCCTGGGCGAGGCGCTGCGCTGGTTCCACATCATCGGCCTGGCCCTGATCGTCGTCGGCATCGGCCTGGCACGCCGTCGCTGACCGCATGGCAGCCATGCTTTGACGGACGGTCGCCTTCTCGGCGCGGTCGCGGCACAGTAGCGGGATCAAGCGACAATCACGGCCGCGAGGAGGCAGACGGACTGCGATGGCATGGCCGTTGATCGCAAAGGGCAATCCGAAGCGTTCACCGAATCTCGGCGACTACGAGCAGGCGCGGCAAGATCCCCATTGGGAAACGGCCGCCAGGCCGAACATAGCCGTCGCTGCGGCCGATGATCACGTCCTCGCCGGGCGTGGCGATCACGTCGCCTTGCGATGTATCGGCAATGTCGGCGTGACCGACATCACCTATCGGCAGTTATCCGAGGATAGCGGCCGATTCGCAGGCGTGTTGCAGGCGCTGGCGGCCGGGCCGGGCAGCGTGGTGGCGACCCTGCTGGAGCGCGGCCCCAACCTGCACGCGGCGGCACTGGGGGCGATGAAGGCGGGGGCGGTGTTCTGTCCGTTGTTCGCGGCCCTGGGGCCCGAACCGGTACGGGTGCGGCTGGCGCTCGGCCGCGCCGCGGTTCTGGTGACGACGGTCGAGCGTTACCGGCGCACGGTGGCCCCGCTGCGCCACATGCTGCCGGATCTTCGCCACGTGCTGGTGGTCGATGGCGACACCGATGCCTGCATCGACCTGGCCGCGGCCATGCGGGCCTGCGCGGGCGGGGCCATCGCTGCGGCGGTCACGGTCGACACGCCGGCAACCCTGCACTTCACCAGCGGCACCACCGGCAGCCCGAAAGGCGCCGTGCATGTCCACGGGGCGGCGACGGCCGTTGCCACGTCGGCGCGCCTGGCGCTGGACTTGTGCCCCGAGGATGTTTTCTGGTGCACGGCGGATGTCGGCTGGGTCACCGGCACCATGTACGGCATCCTCGCACCGCTGCTGGTCGGCGCCACGTCGATCGTGAACAATCAGGACTTCGATGCCACCCAGTGGTACGCCGTGCTCGCCAAAAACGAGGTGTCGGTGTTCTATACCACGCCCACGGCGATCCATCGGCTGAGGCGCTCCGGCGCGGCCCTGGCGCGGACCTTCCGCTTTCCCGCGTTGCGTCACGCCGCCAGCGTCGGCGAACCGCTCGACCCCGAAGCCGTGGTGTGGGGGCAGCAAGCTCTGGAGGTGCCGTTTCATGACACCTGGTGGCAGACCGAAACCGGCAGCATCACCATCGCCAATTTCCCGGCCATGCCGATCAAGCCGGGCAGCATGGGGCGGCCGATGCCCGGTGTCGAGGCGGCGATCGTCCGTCGCCTCGGCGATACGGTGACGGTGATCGATGACCCCCATGAGGTCGGGGAAATCGCCGTGCGCCGCGGCTCGCTGCCCTCGCTGTTCAGCGGCTATGTGGGCGACCCGGGGGCGTCGGCCGCGGCCTTTGCCGGCGACTGGTACCTGACCGGCGACTTTGCCCGGCGCGACACCGACGGCTATTTCTGGTTCTTCGGCCGGAAGGACGACGTGATCAAGTCTTCGGGGCATCTGATCGGGGCGTTCGAGATCGAGGCGGTGCTGATGGACCACCCGGCCATCGCCGAGGCCGCCGTCATCGGCCGCCCCGACTCGTTGGCCGAGGAAACAGTGGTGGCTTATGTCGCGTTGAATCCGGGCTTCGACGCGGGCGAGGCGTTGCGCCGCGAGTTGCTGGCCTCGTGCGGCGAGCGGCTGGGGCCGGCGGTGGCACCGACGGGCATCCAGTTCCTCCGCGAATTGCCCAAGACCAGCAGCGGCAAGATCCTGCGGCGGCGGCTGCGCCAGCACGACCGGGGCATCATCGAGGCCGAGCTGCCCTCGCCGCTGGCCGACGCCTGACCGCATCGTTCCCGCGTAAGCGGGAACCCATGAACACCGGCCTCTGGAAAATGGACCCCCGCGGCGCGGGGGTGACGAAGGGGGCGTGGGAGGTGACGAAGAGGGCGTCCCTTCAGCCGACCCGCGACCGCCGCGGCAGGGCCAGGGCCAGGGCAATGGCCAGTCCCGCCGCCAGCGCCGCCGTCAGGTAGCTGGGGCCGAAGCCGCCGCTGGCCTTGGCCAGCACGCCGGCGAGGGCGGGGCCGCAGATCTGGCCGATGCCGAACAGGAAGGTGATGCGGCCGAAGGCGGTGGCGGCGCGCGCCGGGCCGAGGTAGTCGCCGACGGCGGCGGCCATGATCGATGGGATGCTCCACACGACGATGCCGTAGAGCCCCATCGACACATAGACGAAGCCTTCGGGCAGGGGAGCCGCCAGCAGCACATAGGCGACCGCCTGGCAGGCGAAGACGACGATCATGGCGGCGCGGCGGCCGATGCGGTCGGAGATGCCGCCGAACACCGGCCCCGAGAACAGCGAGAGGAAGCCGATCCACCCCCAGGCCTGGCCGGCGGCGGCCTCGGCGAAGCCGCGCTCCTCGACCAGCGTGGTGACCAGGAAGGTGGCATAGATGACGTAGCCGAAGCCGAACAGCAGGTAGATCGCCCCCAGGTGCATCACCATGCGCCGCATCGACATGGCCGGCGGAGGTACCGCGCCGGCGCTGGCCGCCTGCGGTGCCTCGTCGCCGTAGGCCGACAGCCCCAGCAGCTCGGGGCGGTCGCGCAGCAGCACGAAGGCGGCGGCGGCGACGGCCAGCGACAGGATGCCGAGGATGGCCCAGCTGATGCGCCAGCCGTCGGCCCCCGCCGAGGCATTGACCGCCGGCACCAGCAGCCCGCTGAAGATGATGGCGAAGCCCGAGCCGATGACGATGTAGCCCGCCGCCTTGCCGCGATGGCGTCGGCCGAACCAATGCGCCACCAGCCCCATCACCGGCACGTTGGCGGCACCGCTGCCCACGCCGGTGACGATGTAGAGCAAAAGCACCTCGACGAAGCCCTCGGCGCGGCCGACCAACAGCATCGAGGCGCCGACCAGGAACAGCGCCGCGGCGATCAATTGTCGTGCACCCAGCCGCGCCGCCAGCCAGCCCGCCACCACCACGGCGGCCAGATAGCCGATGAAATTGCCGGTGCTGATATAGCCCATCTGGTCGTAGGACAGCCCGAGGTCGGCGCCCATGGACGGCAGCAGCATGCCGAGGGCGAACCGGCCCAGCCCCAGGGCGGAAAAGATGGTGAGCGTGCCCGTGGCGACGACGACCCAGCCATAATGGAATGGCAGGGCCCGACGGCGGTCCCTGACGAGGTTTTCGGCCATGCGACTCCCGGTGAATGACGGTTCGTTCGCGGAAGCTACACTGCCATCTGTCGCCCGGCAACCGAGAGCGGGCGCCCTTTGTGTCGCAACGACGGGGGCGGCGCCGCCGGCACCGGGAGAGAGGATGCGTCCCGGCGCCGGCGGCGGGGCGCCGGTGTGCGGTCCCGGCATCCCCCGACAAACCATGGTGCCGGCCTGGCGGTGGCGCTGTGATGGAGGTCACGCCCGCCAAGTGTACGGTCGGGGGAGAGGCTTGGGTCTAGGTCTGCTAGAACGGCGGGATGGTCGGCGGGGCATACTCGCCAGAGGGCCTAGGGGCCGCAGCGACGATCCTAAGCCGTCTTTCTTGCGATTCCATCCATCGGTTCGACAGAAATTCCGGCGCCGCTATGGTGTCATGGCCCCTGGAACGGCGCGGCGCCTCCAGACTTCGGCAGCGCCGGGAGATGTGATTTTCTGGAGATTTCCATGGCCGAACATGTGGATGCCGCTTTCGAACGAGCGATGTTCGTGCGTGGCCTGGCGGCACTGCTCCATGAGCGGGCGCGCGGCTTCAAGAACCAGCACATGCTGCTGGCCATGGCCGCGCAGCTCAACCGGATCGCCCTCGAGGAGACGCAGGACGAGCCGGTGCGGCAGCCGGCGCCGCGTCAGATCGATCACCGCCTGCTGGCCGAGGCCATCGAGGCGCGGTTGCCGGTGGTGAAGATCGCCGCCAGCCGCTAGCCCGCCATCACTTGGCCTTGGGGCGGAAGGCCTTGCACACCGCCGGGTCGGTGTCGAGATAGGCGCCACCGATGAGGTCGAGGCAATAGGGGATGGCCGGAAACACCGCCTGCAGGCAGTCGGCGATCGCCGACGGCTTGCCGGGCAGGTTGACGATGAGGCTGCGGCCGCGGATGCCGGCCGTCTGGCGCGACAGGATGGCGGTGGGCACCACCTTGAGGCTTTCCAGGCGCATCAGCTCGCCGAAGCCCGGCATCATCTTCGCGCACACCGCCTCGGTGGCCTCGGGCGTGACGTCGCGCGGCGCTGGGCCGGTGCCGCCGGTGGTCACCACCAGCGAACAGCCCTCGGTATCGCACAGCGCGATCAGCGCCGCCTCGATGGCGGGGCGCTCGTCGGCCACCATGCGCGCCACCGGCCGCCACGGCGTGGTGAGATAGCGCGTCAGCTCGGCCTGGATCGCCGGCCCGCCGAGATCCTCATAGACGCCCTTGCTGGCGCGGTCGGAGACGGTGACGATGCCGATGGACACGGGCTGGGACATGGCGCTTCCTCACTGATCGGGCGAGGCCCCATTGTGTTGGCGGAACGCCGCCGATGCAATCGCCAACGCCAACGCCGGCGCCAACGCCGGCGCTCGCGGCCGCGCCAGCCGATGCCGAGATGGTTGACAGCACCGCCGCCGGCCGTATAGTGCCGCGCTTATTCCCGAGAAAGCGGGTGGATGCACCCCGTCGCCGCCATGCGCGGGCCGAACTATCGGGACAAATGACCAAGGAACAAGGACCGCCATGACCAAGCGCGCTGAGTCGAAGTACAAGATCAACCGACGCCTGGGCGTCAACCTGTGGGGCCGCGCCAAGAGCCCGCTCAACCGGGGCCGCGAGAACCCGCCCGGCCAGCACGGCGCCCGCCGCCGCAAGCCGTCCGATTTCGGCACCCAGCTCGCCGCCAAGCAGAAGCTCAAGGGCTACTACGGCAACATCAGCGAGAAGCAGTTCCGCAAGCTCTATGACGAGGCCGTGCGCCGCCGCGGCGACACCTCGGAGAACCTGATCGAGCTGCTCGAGCGCCGCCTCGACGCCGTCGTCTACCGCATGAAGTTCGTGCCGACGCCGTTCGCCGCGCGCCAGTTCGTCAGCCACGGCCACGTCGTGGTCAACGGCCGCCGCGTCAACATCCCCAGCTACCGGGTGAAGGACGGCGACGTCATCGAGGTGCGCAACCGCTCCAAGGACATGGCCCTGGTGCTGGAAGCGGCGCAGTCGGGCGAGCGCGACGTTCCCGAGTACATCGCCGTCGACCACAAGGACATGAAGGGCAGCTTCGTGCGCGCGCCCAAGCTGGCCGACGTGCCCTATCCGGTGCAGATGGAACCGAACCTGGTCGTCGAGTTCTACTCGCGCTAAGGACGCGGAGCTCACGCTCCGCCTGTGTTTATCGGGGCGCGGAGCTCCAGCTCCGCGCGTGTGCGGACCTGGAGGTCCGCGTTCCGGTGCGTTAGGCTGGGCGTTCCGCGAACGCGAGTGCCCGCCATGCCCAAGCCCAAGGTCTTCGTCACCCGCAAGCTGCCCGCGCCGGTCGAGGCGCGGCTGCGCCGCGACTACGACGCCGTGCTCAATGCCGACGATCGCCCCTTAGGGCCGGCGGAGATCGTCGCCGGCTGCCAGGGCGCCGCGGCCCTGCTGTGCTGCATTACCGATCGCATCGACGCCGCCGTGATCGCGGCGCTGCCCGCCAGCGTCCGCATCATCGCCACCTTTTCCGTCGGCTTCGACCACATCGATCGCGCCGCCGCCGCCGGCCGGGGCATCGCCGTCACCAACACGCCGGGCACCGTCACCGACGCCACCGTCGAGATCGCCGTGCTGTGCCTGCTGGGTGCGGCGCGGCGCGCCGCCGAGGGCGAGGCGATGATGCGCGCCGGCGCCTGGACCGGATGGACGCCGACGCAACTGCTGGGCACGCAGCTCACCGGGCGGCGGCTGGGCATCGTCGGCCTGGGCCGCATCGGCCAGGGCGTGGCCCGCGTCGCCCGGTCGCTGCTGATGGAGGTGCACTATCACAATCGGCGGCGGCTGGCGCCCGCGGACGAGCAGGGGGCGATCCATCACCACACCCTCGACGACCTGCTGGCGGTCAGCGACGTGCTGTCGCTGCATTGCCCGGCCTCGGCCGAGACCCGCCACCTGCTCAATGCCGCGACCATCGCCCGGCTGCCGGCCGGCGCCGTGGTGGTCAACACCGCCCGCGGCGACCTTGTCGACGACGACGACCTGATCGCCGCCCTGCGCAGCGGCCGCATCGCCGCCGCCGGCCTCGACGTCTACGAGGGCGAGCCGCGTGTGCATCCCGGCTATCGCGATTTGCCCAACGTCTTCCTGCTGCCGCATCTCGGCACGGCGACGCTGGCGACGCGCGCGGCCATGGGCTTCCTCGCCCTCGACAACATCGACGCCGCGCTGGCCGGCCGCCAGCCGCTCAATCCGGTGTGACGCGCGCGGCGGCTTGGTGTACGGCGAGCCTGTCCCCATTCCACCATCACGTCATGCCCCCGCGTCGTCCCGCGCGGGAATCCATTGACTTAGGCCCGAGCGATGGCGGCGGCCGGTGTTCATGGACCCCCGCTTGCGAGTTTGTGAAGGAGTCCCTTCTCCGTCACCCCCGCGGAAGCGGGGGTCCATTCCGCCGGCGCTTCAGCATCGAAATCGTGGTCGGAGGCCGGCCAGAGCACCGCAGGTCGTGCAGGCGGCGGAATGGATTCCCGCTTTCGC
>JAKFEE010000011.1:0-1649 GCA_036675815.1 Rhodospirillaceae bacterium | reverse complement strand
CGCCACTACCGCCATGGGCGTAGATGTCCACCAGCGTGAGCTTGCCGCCCTCGATGTCCACCACGCCGCCGTGACCGCCAGCCGAAGCGCTGGCATAGGAATAGCCGCCGGCCACGTCGATGTAGTCGACGTCCACGTTGGCGGCGGCGCGAATGCGCACCGTGCCGCCGTTGCCGCCTGCGCCGGGCACCGCCCCGCTGCTGCCACTGCCGCCGTAGGCGTCGATGCCGCCGGCGACCGACACGCTGCCGGAAGTCGACTGCAGGTTCACCAGGCCCGCGGAAGCGCCGCCGGCACCGCTGCTGCCGCCAGCGCCGCCACTCGCATCGATGGAGTTGGACAGCGTGATGGCACCTGCGGCGCTGATGTTGATGTTGCCGCCGGCGCCGGGGGCGGTCTGGCCCCAACCCGCGCCGTAGCTGCCAATGCCATGACCCGAGACGCTGCCGCCGGCCACGATGTGCACCGGGCCGCCCGCCATGCGCATCGAGCCATCGCCGGAAGTGTCCACGGAGGCGAAGCCGACGTTGCCGGCCGCCGACATGTTCACGCTGGCGCCCCTCAGGTCCTGGTCGACCAGCAGGTCGCCGTTGAGGGCGGCCAGTTCGATGGCACCCTTGGCCCACAGGCCCGATCCGGTGCCGAGGTCGAGCGGGCCGGATTGCTGCACGATGCGCAGCTTGCGGCCGTCGAAGCCGAAGAAGCCGGGCGAGGCGAAGGACTGGGTGACCTCCAGGTCCGCGTTGTTGAAGATCTGGAAGCTGCCGGCATTGGCCAGCTGGGCCACCCGGAAGCCGCCCTCGTACAGGCTGACCTGCCCGGCGTTATTGAAGTTGCCCAGGCCACCGACGCCCCCGACACCGCCGTAGGACCCGGCCCAGCCGTCCACGGTCCCTGACGAGCCATTGCTGAAGGCCGCGCCGTCCATGCTCAGCAGGCTGTTGAGGTTGAGCGTGACCCAGCCGTCGTTCTGCCAGGTCTTGCCGGCTGGCAGCACGGCATTGAGGCGGTTGCGGTTGGTCGAATACCCCATCGTGCTGAACTGCACCTGGGCGCCGCTGTCAGTCCGGACGCCGCCGGCCGCGTCCAGCCGCACGTTCATCATCCCGGCGCTCGGCGCCGTGTCGTCCACGTCGACCAGGAAGTGCGTCTGCGAGGGACCCGTGAAACGGATCTGGCCATCCGCCTGCAAGGTCAGGTCGGTCGTGCCCGCGGTGTCCTTCAGGATGGTCAGTTGACCGTTGGTGGTGTCGAACACGATGTCGCCCGCGCCGGCACCGGCGCTACCGACGGTGGTCACCGTGACCGAGGAGCCGCCATTGATCGCGGTGTACAGCGTCTGGTCGCTGATGACGGAGTCCGCCGAGGTTGACGGTGCGAAGGTGGGCGCACCGCTGATGTTGCTGTCGGGCGTACCTGCCTTGATCGTGATGTTGCTGGGATCGAGCAGCCACTGCCCGGCTTGTCCCGCGACAGCGGAGGCATCGACCCGCGCCCCGTTCACGTCCAGGTACCGCTTGCCCGACGTCTCCACGAAGCCGCCGTCGCCGCCGTTGGCGCCGCCCTTGGCTTCAATCCGGCCGTAAGCACGCGTCGTGTCGTCGGCCCAGACGATCACCGTGCCGCCGTCGCCCCGGTCGGTCGCGTTG
>JAKFEE010000024.1:0-37868 GCA_036675815.1 Rhodospirillaceae bacterium | reverse complement strand
ATCGACCAGCGCGCCCAGGAGTTCATGATCCGCAACATCGGCCAGACCACCAGCCTGGACGATCTGCGCGAGACCGTCGTCGCCTGGAATCAGGGGGCGCCGGTGACCGTGGCCCAGGTGGCCAGCCGATGGAAGCGGCCGGTTATGCAAGGGCGAGGCCGTCTACCGGGCCGACTGCGTGGCCTGTCACGGTGATGCGCTGCAGGGCCAGGAGAACTGGCGCGACCTGGCCGCGAAGGGCGAGAAGGCGGCGCCGGCGCTGGACGCCACAGGCCATAGCTGGCACCATAGCGACATCGCGCTGGGTGAAACGCTCCGCAACGGCGCCGCCCCGATGCCGGCGTTTGGGGACGTGCTAACCGACCAGGAGATCCAAGCGGTGCTCGCCTATGTGAAATCGAGCTGGCCGGCGGCAACCCTGGCGCAGCAGCCGCAGGTGCGCGCGGCGGCTAATGTGCAGCCCGCTTCCACAGGAAGCCATGGGAATTACTAGGTTGATCCGTCTCCGCAGGAGCGCGGATCTCCAGGTCCGCACACGGAATGCGGAGCTGGAGCTCCGCGCTCCGGTTCAGCGGCGCCCCTCGCCGCTGGCGTCAATCAGGCTGACCAGCGACGGCATCTCGGAATCGAGGAAGGGGATCGGGCGGCACACGCGCATGGCCAGCAGTCCCAGGCGGGCCATGCGCTGACCGGCGAGGGCGCCGCCGCCGAGGCCGGCGAACAGCTTGCCCAGCAGGCTGCCGCCGGCCTCGGCGGCGCCCTGCAGCACCAACTCCGCCGTGCCCAGGGTCGCCGCCTCGCGGGCAACCTGTCCCAGCAGGTGGCGCATGCCGGCCACTCCCGGGCGCTGGCCGTAGAGTTCGGCGATGTCGCGCAGCAGGCGCAAGGCCCGGGCAGCGAACAGGATGGTGTCGGCCAGCGCCGTCGGCGACAGGGTGGCAAAGGCGGCCGATTGCAGCGCCGCCCGGCGAACCAGCGCCGCCGCGATCCGGTCGACCGGCCGCATCAACTCACCGCGTGCAAGATTGAGCACCGAGCGGCCGTCGTGGTGGGGCGCCAGCGCCGTCCGGAACGCAGCCTCGCCGGCGCGCGCGGCGGGCAGGGGCGGCAGCAGGCGCACACTATCCTCGACCAGGCGCAGGGCCTGATCGCGATCGATGTCGTCCTGGGCGCGCAGGTGCAACGCGTCGAGGGTATGCAGCCTGGCGAAGCTGCGCAACTCGAACATCAGCCAGTACAGCGGCCCGGCGATACCGAGGGCCAGCAGCGCCGCCGCCGCGAGGCCGAACCCCGTGCCCAGGTCGAAGGCGGCCCGCACCCAGCTCCAGGCGTCGACCAGCAGGCCCGTGAAGAGCAGCAGCAGGATGCCGGCGAAGGCCCAGCGCCACGGCGACTTGCGCCGCGGCAGCGGCGTCGCTTCGTCGGCCGGCGCCGGCGCCGGCATGGGCACGGCGACGCGGCTGGTGTCGTCGGTGACGACCACCTTGGGCCAATGCTTGGGCGTGCCGTCGTCGCTCATTCCAGCTCGCTCCCGATCAGCGTCTGCGCCGCCTCGTCGAGGCCGTAATGCGGGATGCCTCCCACCGGCGCCTGAGTGAAGCGCGGCGGCAGGAACTGAGGATAGCCGACGAAGCGCTTGAGAAAGAAGTCGCGATCGGGCGGCTCGATGGGGATCTGCCCGGGAAACACCTGGGCGCGCCGACCGCCCTCGGCGATGTTGCCGACGACCACGTGCACGGCATGGCCGTCGATTACCGTTCGTTCGTCCACCGTGCAGACGATCGACGCCAACGCCTGGAAGCTGGCCGCGGCGCCGCCGTAACCGGCGCTACCCGCCGGTTTCGTCACCAAATGGCGCAGCAGCTCGCGGAGCTGCGGGCGCTGCTCCATGGTGACGTGGTCGGCCTTGGTGGCGGCGAACAGCACGCGGTCGATGCTGGGGCGGAACCAGTTGGTGAAGAACGAGCCTTTGCCGTAGACGAAGGCACGCGACACCACCTCGAGGGCTTTGGCGGTGTCCTGGAAGACGTTCCAGCCACCGTGCAGGGCCGACAGCACGTCGACCAGCACGATCTGGCGGTCGAAGCGGCGGAAGTGGTCACGGAAGAACGGCAGCACCACCCTGGCCTTGTAGGCGTCGAAGCGCTCGGCCATCAGCGCGCCCAGGGTTCCCGGCTTGTACTTGCCACCGGCCCTGGCCGGTATGGGGCAGAACCACAGCAGCGGCACGTCGCCCATGTCGCCGCGGCGGATGAACCTGCCCGGCTGCAGGAACGACAACCCGTGCCGATTGCGGCAGGCGAGCAGGAAGTCGCGGTAGAGTTCGTGGGCGCGCCGCGCCGCCGTCTCGTCGGCCGGGGAATCGGGGCCGTGGGTGCCGAGCCAGGACAGCCATTCGGCGGCGATTGCGGCGCGCGGTTCGTGTGCGCAGGCCGACAGGACCGCGGCCGACCATTCGGCGAAACTCATGTCCTTGAGCGGCAGGTCGAGCAGCCACTCTCCGGGATAGTCGATCAGTTCGACCGACACCGAATCGCGCGCCAGGCGGCGGTTCAACCAGCGCCGCGGGCGGAAGCGCAGACCGAGCTCGATCTGGCTGATGGTTTCGGTGTGCGGCGGCCACCCCTCACCCGAGCCGAGGCAGGCGATGTTCCGCTCGTAGGGGAACAGCGGCAGCGCCTGCGCCCCCGGCGGCTTGACCACAGCGCCGATCAGTCGGCGTTCGCGCGCCGCGCCCAGGTTGGGCATGTTGGCGGCGCCGTTGGCGGCAGACAACAGATTGTGCACGAAACTGGTGATGAACACCGTCTTGCCGGCGCGGCTGAGCCCGGTGACCGCCACTCGCAGAGTCTTCGCCATGGTCCCTCCGCGGTCGACTATAAGGCACGTGCGCCCGCGGGCGAACCGTCGGCGAGCGTTCCGCTACGGGCCGGATTTGATTGCCGTCGCGGTCGCCATCACGGAGCAAAGAAAAACCGCCGAGCGTCGCTCGGCGGTGAAGTTTGCACGGGGGGGAGTGATGGAGGGAATGCGAATGGGAGTTCAACGGTCGCCGGGGAAGGCCGGCACCTGACGGCCCTGGTCGTAGAACGTCGTCGGCAGATCGCCGAACCAGCCGGCGGCCTGAACGGGAACCGCGGCGATCATGGTGGCGAGGGCGGCGGCAAGGGCGATGGCCTTCATGATGTGTCTCCTGCTCGTTGGGTGGGCGGTGTCCCGTATTAGGTAATTCGGTACCGCTTTGCTGAATACCACCATGCCTTACCCGACTTGGGTAATCAACTACTTTTTTCCTATGGTTTTTAGGCGGAACGAAGACGGGCGCAATCGATCTGGGATAAAGCGTGGACGGAGCGCGGAACTCCAGCTCCGTATTGCGTGCGGACCTGGAGGCCCGCGCTCCGTCTGCCGGCTCGGATCGACTAAGGCCATCATGCTCCCAAATGCCGGCCGAGGCGCGCCAGGTGTCCAAGCAATTCGCTCGGCTATGTGGCCGATCTTGCGTACAAGACCCGGCGGCTCGTCGAGGCAAGCGCCACGCAGGAAGGGCTGGACCTCGCACCAAGACAGTGACCTTCGACGTGAAGACCCTGGAGGCGCTTCGCGGCGAGCCGGGCTCCGACGAAGGCAAGATATTCAATCGTGTGGGGCGGCTTCAGGCCAGTGCTACCGTGCCAATGATCGACGTCCGGGCCTATGCGCGCCGGCTGGCCGCAGCGCCCGACCAGCAGATTCCGCCTGCGTCCTGAGGCTTCGCATCATTAGCCCCGAAGGGCACCATATCTCGTCTGATACCATATTACGGTATATATTGGTAACAGGAGGCTCCATGAGCAAGAACACATCCATTTCTTTGGGCGATCACTTCAGCAGCTTCGTGGACCGGCAGCTCACGCATGGCCGCTACGGTTCGGCAAGCGAGGTCGTCCGCGCCGGGCTGCGCCTGCTCGAAGAGCATGAAATGAAGGTGGAGGCGCTTCGCACCGCCCTCATCGAAGGCGAGGAGAGCGGGCCGTCCCGGCCTTTTGACCGCGACGCCTTCTTCGACCGGATGCACGGCCAGCAGGCGGATGGGTGAGTACCGGATTTCACCGCGCGCCGAGCGCGATCTTGAAGAAATCTGGCACTACACTGAACATCTTTTTACCGCCAGGTCCGGCCCGGCATCGAGATTGTCCGCATCCTTCATCAGCGCATGAATGTGGAGGCTCATCTCGCGGGCTGACTCCCCGGACTGCCCGCCGCGCCCTTTTACACCTTTACCGCGCCCCGCTGCCCCGGCTTGTAGGCCGCGGGCTTGTCGCGCCACTCGAACTCGAAGAATGCGCTGCGCGCCCCGCCGCCAGTTGTGCGCGGTCCTGCCCGGCCAGCAGGCTCCGCAGGAGGGTCCGGAGACAGCCGCGAACGGCACGAGCAGGAACGGGGCCCCCCGCCAGATATCCGTGCGTTTCTGAGGAGTTCGCAGAGACATCGGGAGTCAATGTGCCGTTGGATGGAGCGCGACACGCGGAAATGCGGAGCTGGAGCTCCGCGCGCCGGCTCAGTTTCCCGCGTCGGCGGCCTCGCGCGCATGCCGGGAGCGGCCTTCGGCCAGCATCCGCGCCAGGACGGTACGCAGGCTGTCGGGGCCGACCGGCTTGTGCAGCACGGTGAACTCGCCGTCGAAGCGCATGCCGGTGTCGCCGGTCATCAGGGCGGCAGGTATCTTCTCGCCCACCAGCTTGCGGATCTCGTCGATGACGATCAGGCCGCTCGCCCCCGGCCCCAGGCGGTAATCGGCCATGATCGCCGCCGGCGGCCCGGCCTGTTCGGTCTGGTCCAAGGCTTCCTGCAGCGTGGCCGCGGTCACCGGGTCATAGCCCCAACTGGCAAGGAGCGTCTTCATGCTCTCGCGGATCATCGCATCGTCATCGACCACCAGGACGCGCCGGCAGGCGTCGGTTTCGCCTTCGGTATGGGGCTCGGTCGGCGTTTCGACCGATGGGGCGCAAGCCGGTACCCAGATGCTGAAGCGCGAGCCGCGCCCGGGCCGCGACGCCACCTCGAGTTGGTGTCCCAGCAGGTCGACCAGGCGCTTGACCGTCGCCAGGCCCAGGCCCATTCCCTGGTGCTGCTCGCGTCCGGTCTCGCCCAACTGCACGAACTCCCGGAAGATTTCGCCGAGGTGTTCGCGCGGAATGCCGATGCCGCTGTCGATCACGTCGATGCGCACGCGCTCGCCGATTGGGCGGCACGCCAGAATGACACCGCCACGCACCGTATATTTCAGCGCGTTGTCCAAGAGATTGCTGAGAATTCGCGTCAACAGGGTGCGGTCCGTCGCCAGCCACGCATCGCAGCCGCGCACCTTCAGCCGCAAGCCGTTCTCCGCCAGACGCATCTGGAAGGCGGCCGCCATCTCATCCAGGAGCGCCGCCAGCGGCATCGGCCGGACCTCGGGCGACACCAGGCCGGCATCGAGCTTGGTCAGGTCGAGCAGGCTGTCCAGCAGGCTTTTGAAGGCATCCTGGGCCACCAGCATCTGCGCGACGATCATCCGCGCCGGATGGTCGTGCAGCTTGGCCGCCAAGGCATGCGTGAACAGCATCAGCGACTGGATCGGCTGGCGCAGGTCGTGGCTGGCCGCAGCCAGGAAGCGGCTCTTGGCCAAGGTGGCACTCCGTGCTTCCTCCAGCGCCAGCGCCGATGCCACTTCCGCCTGTTTGCGTTCGGTAATGTCGATCATCACGCCGGTCATGCGCAGGGGCGCGCCGTCGACACGGCTCTCGACGACGCGGCCGACCGACAGAACCCACACAACACCCCGCTGCGGATGGCGGATGCGGTATTCGAGGCGCGATTCCTGGTGCTGCCCTTGGGTGACGTCCTTCGACATCTGCAGCGCCAGTGGCCGATCCGGGGGCAGCATCAAGTCGAGCCATCCCTGGAAGGTCGCCTGGACATCGGGGGAGACCCCGAACAATGCATAGACCTCCGGCGACCATGTACCCAGGCCACTGGCGAAATCCCAGGTCCATACGCCGGCGCGGGCGTTGGCCAGCGCCAGGTGAAGATTGGCTTGGCTTTCCCGCAAGGCCATCTCGGTCTCGCGCAGATCGGTGATGTCGAGGGCGACGCCATCCCATACCACGGTGCCGTCGGGACTTTGTGTGACGTTTGCCGCCGACCGCACCCATTTCGTGCCGATACGGCCCTCGATCACGTAAGGCTCCAGGGCCGCGGCCGAATGGCGGACAGCCGTGAGCCACCGCCCCTGATCTTGACGCGCTATCGCTTCGATCACCGCCGCGCAGCGCGAATCCTCCCGTTCCTCCTCGCCCAGCCCGAACAGCGCCAGATTGCCGCTGACGTGCTCATACTCGAATGCCCCGCTGGGCGACATGGTCCTGCGGTAGATCACGCCCGGCAGATTGGCGCCGATGTCGGCCAGACGCTGCAGCATGGCCCTCTCGGCCGCCGCGGTGGCGATCGTTGCCTCGGCCTTGCGACCGCGCTGAAGCACGCGGGTGAAGGCGATGAACAAGAGCACCGAGAGCAGGGCTGCGGTCGCCCCACCACCGAGCACGGAAATGCGGGCGAAGGAATAGTGGCCCTCAACGACGCTTTTCGGCGCGGCGATGGCGATCCACCATCCCGCGAAGGTCGAGTGCCTCACGATGCCGTAGGAGGGGATTTCCTCGCTCGTGGCCGCGTCGAAGATGGCCGTAGTGCCTGTTTGCCAGGCGTCCTGAAAACGCGGCGCGAAGGGGCGTCCGGTGTATTTGGCCGCATTGCGGCTGCGGGCGACGACAATGCCATTGCGGTCACCGATGACGGCCAGCCAATTCACCGGCAGGCCTTGAAATGCGGTAATGCTGAGGTCGGCAGCCGGGATCAGCGCCCCCAACGCGGCGACGGCCTGACCGTCCTGCTTGATGGGGACACGGACCACGAAGAAGGGGAGGTCGCCGACCAGCATGAGGTCGCTCACCGACGCCTTGCTGCCGACGAAATCAGTATCCATGACGACACTGTCGGGCACGGGCGCGGCCAAGGGATCGAGGCTGGTCACATGGCCGGTGCGGTCAGTCAGGACGACACCCAGCCAGCCTTCTTTTTCGGCGAGCAGGCGTACACGGTTGGCCATCGTCTCCGGGTTGTCGAACTCCCACGACAGGGCCAGCGCGTTGAGCGCGGAAATCGGTTTGGCCATCGCCGCATCGACGGACTGAACCATGCCGCTCGCCGTGCTGGTCAGCAGGTCCTCCACCAGCTGGCGCAGTTGTGCCTGGTAGAGGGCGAGCATGGCGCCGATGAACAGTACGAGTGGGACAATGCACCCGGCGAGGGGGAGTAATCCGGTCCAGCGACGACGCGACGTCTTCAGTACAAGGTTGTGGTGCATCTTGCCTGCGAGGGTGACCAACGAGGGCGCAGCATAACAACGATACTCGACCGTTTGAGTATCCCATTAGAGGGATATCTATTAGGGGAAAAACCCTTTGGGCTGCCGTCGTCTAACGAATGCTCTGGTCCAGCATACGTCATTCCGGGAAGCGCAGCTCAAAAAGGGTGCCGTGGTGCGATGTCGTGGTGCACGTACCAAGCACCTGCGTCGCCAGCGATCGAATCAGGCGTGTGCCCAGCGTGTCCTTGGTGGGGGCATCCGGCGCGATCCCGACGCCGTCATCGGCGATGCGTAACACGTAGTGGCCGGCGATCACCCGGCACCGCACGGTGACGGTGCCGCGACGCCCGTCGGGAAAGCCATGCTTGAACGCATTGGCGATCGCCTCGTTGGCGATCAGCGCCACCGGAATGGCCCGGCGTAGGTCCAGCCGGCAATTGCCGGCATCGACGCTCAAATCGACGCGGCCCTCGGCCTTATGATAGCGCACGATGGCGCGACTCAGGCGCCCCAGTAGCGACTGCAAACTGACGGAGTCGGCCTCCTCATAGCGATAGAGCACCTCATGAACCTGCCCGATCGACGCGATGCGGCCGACCAGATCCTCCAGCGACCCCCTGGCGACCGGGTCCAGCGTCCCCGAGGCCTGCATGGCCACCAGCCCGGACACCACTTGCAGGTTGTTCTTCACGCGGTGGTGGATTTCCTGGAACAGCAGGGCCTTTTCATGGATGGCCTGCTCCAGCGTGCCCACCAGCCGCTCTTCCCGCCGTGCGGCGCGCCACAGGAGCCACCCGAGGCCGGCCATGAGCAGGACGACGCCGGCAGCGATCTCGCGGATGAACAGCAGATCCGACCGCCAGTTGGCGAGGTAGTCGTCCTCGGCCAGGCCGGTGTAGACCCGGATCGGCAGATTGGGCAGAAGATCGGCGACCACCATTCGCTCGACGCCGTCAACGGCAGACAAGCGAATGGTGGGCTCGCTGCTGCTCATGGTGATGACGTCTCGCATTACCGTCGGCGACCACCTCGGCGGCGCCGGCGTGCGCAGCAGCAAGGCGCCGTCGTCCCACACGATACCGATGACACCCTGCGGGCCGACATCGACACTGCTGTAGAACTTGCGGAAGTACTCGCGGTCGAGACGAAGGACGACGACGCCGGTGATCGTTCCATCGTCGCTGCGGACAGGTCTGGTGATGACCAACGCCGCGGCGCCATTGTCGTCAGGAGAAAGCCGCTGAACGGCGTTCTGGCCGGCA
This sequence comes from Rhodospirillaceae bacterium, assembly GCA_036675815.1. Classification (GTDB taxonomy): domain Bacteria; phylum Pseudomonadota; class Alphaproteobacteria; order Rhodospirillales; family Magnetospirillaceae; genus JAKFEE01. Next base: position 29,219 of record JAKFEE010000024.1, on the reverse strand, counting down.
GCCTCGCGCGCAGCCACGACCAGGCGCATGGCATCCGCTGGCGTCAGGTCTGGGTCGGGCACGCCTTGGGCGGTCGCGACCTGGTGGCCCGCCATGTCCAGAACGACCAGGCTCCTGATTTGCGGCAGGGCGGCGGCGGATCCGAAGACGTGGCGCCACTGGTCGGGTGTGTCGGCGATACCATGCTCCGCAAGGGCTTCGGCGACACGTTCGCCGACCACGATGCCGGCCTCGATGGTGCGGGTGGCGTGTTCGGCCAGGATCTTGGTTATCCGCCGGGCAATGTCTTCGGCGTGTGCGGATTCCTGCCGGTAATCGATATAGAATCCGGTGCCGGCCACGGCGACGATCAGGGCCGCGCACACCGCCACTACTGCCAAGCCGATGCGCGACGGCTTGGCAAGTGCCCGAACGATGCGCTCCATGCCCTCCAGGAATCCTCCCCTCGCACGAGCCATTCTAGGTAGCGCCCTACCCATTACCTGCATCTTCGGCTACTCCGGCGCTGGTCGGGTGGATAAATAGTGTATTTTTCATAAAGATCGTGATGCGAATTGGGGTGAGTCCGATTGCGTGGCGCGGGACGCGTCACGGCCGCGTGCCTGGGAAGGAGCGATGCCGCAGGCGCAGCGCGTTGCCGACCACCGAAACCGAGCTCAGCGCCATCGCCGCCGCGGCTATCATCGGGCTGAGCAGCCAGCCGAACAGCGGATAGAGCACGCCGGCGGCGAGGGGAATGCCGGCCGCGTTGTAGGCGAAGGCGAGGAACAGGTTCTGGCGGATGTTGCGCATGGTCGCCCGGCTCAACGCCCGCGCCCGCGCGATTCCGGCCAGGTCACCCTTCACCATGGTCACGCCGGCGCTCTGGATGGCGACCTCGGTGCCGGTGCCCATGGCGATACCGATGTCGGCGGCGCCATGGCCGGTGCGTCATTGACTCCGTCGCCGGCCATGGCGACCGCGCGTCCCTGGCTGCGCAGCCGGCGGACGACCTGATGCTTGTCCTCGGGCAGCACCTCGGCCTCGATCTCGTCGATGCCGAGCTTGCCGCCCACCGCCGCGGCCAAATCGCCCAGCGCGACGCCCAACGTCTCCAGCTCGGGGCTGGGGCCGGTCTCGGCCGTGGCTGCCTCGGGCTCCGGCGCCATTCCGCAGATTGGGCGATTGCCCGGCCCCATCTGGCGGATCTGCGGATGCATGGGGCACGTGTAGACGACGACGTCTGCCTGATTTTGCACCGCCCTCCGCCATCCTCTGCCTCAATTCGCGCGCGCCTCGAGTGATGCCCGGTGAACAATCCAGGGCAAAGGGGCGTTCTCCTGGCGTACCCACAGGAGGTGATCATGCATGCACGCGAAATGATTGGTACTCATCCGCATGTGCGGGGTAACACCAATGATGCACTGATCGGCTGCATCGAGCAGCTATACGATTGTGCCCAGACCTGCACCACCTGCGCCGATGCCTGCCTGGGCGAGGAAAAAGTTGCCGACCTGGTGCAGTGCATCCGCCTGAACATGGATTGCGCCGACGTCTGCATGGCAGCCGGCGCCGTCGCCACCCGCCGCAGCGGCTCCAACGAGACGGTGATCCGGTCTATGCTGGACGCCTGCGCCACCGCGTGCCGCCTTTGCGCCGAGGAATGCGCTCGCCACGCGCAAACCCACGAACACTGCCGCATCTGTGCCGAGGCGTGCCGCAACTGCGAGGAGGCGTGCCAGACCGCGATGAGGGCCATGACCCATTAATCCACCAGCGAGAGGGCGGCTGCCGCCGTCCTCTCGACACGGCGGCTGCCCTCAGCGCACCGGCACTGTCGCCGATATCTCCTCGAGATAATCTTCCAACTGCTTGGCCCGATGCTCGGCGGTGTGCTCGGACAGAACGCGTGCGCGGGCCGCTTCGCCGATGCGGCGTCGCTGGGTGTCGCCCATCTGCAGATAGGTGCACGCTTCTTCGCTATCGGCGGCGATCAGGATCTCGTCGCCTGGGCGCAATAGCGTGTCCAGGCCCTCCCACCAGTCGCTGATGATCGGCGTGGCGCAGGCTGCGGCTTCAAATAGCCGCACCGATGGCGACCAGCCGGCGGTAATCATCGCGGCGCGGGTGACGTTCAGGGTGAAACGCTGGGCATTGTAGAACCGGCCGTGCAAAGCGGGGGCGAGATGGATGATGCGCTCGACATTCGTCGGCCATGGCAAGTCGTCGGGATACATTGGCCCGGCGACGACGAAGCGGCGCTCCGGCGCCCGTGCCGCGGGTACTGTGAGCAGGCGTTCGAGCGTCGGCTGGCGGTCGTCGCTGTAGGTGCCGAGATAGCCGAGATCCCAGCGCAGCGGCACCGCCTCGGGGCGATAATGGGCGGGGTCCACCGAGCAATAGAGGGCGCGGGCCCGCGGTGCCCCCAAGCGTTTCTCGATGCGCCGCAGCGTCGGGCCGCCGGTGAACGACAGGTAGACATCGAAGCCGGGCACCTGTTCCGCCGTCAGATACGCGCATGAGCCCCGCTCCAGCGCGGACAGCGTCACCGGCGTGTCGATGTCGTAGAAGCCGACGATGCCGCGCGCCGTGGCCTGCACCCAACGGATCACCTCGACTCCCTGGGGCACGAAAGACCCGACGATGACGGCATCGGCCGCGGCTACGGTATGGCCGTAACCCGCCGACAGCTCGTCGAGCGAGCGATACAGCCGTGCCACGCAATAGGGCGGCTCGGGCATGTCGCGGTTGCCGGCGTACCACGGCGCATCGCGTTCGAGAAACACGATGTCGTGCCCGCGTGCCGCCAGGGCCTGCAGCAGCGCGCGATAGGTGGTGGCGTGGCCGTTGCCCCAGGACGAGGTGATGCTGAGGCCGAGGAACACCAGCTTGAGCCGCCTCATGACAGCAGCCCTTTCGCGGCGACGCCCATTTCATCGAGTGCGGCCAACAACTGAACGGCACGGCGGCCATAGCTGTGCTCGGCCAGCACCCGCCGGCGGGCGGCGGCACCGATGGCGGCGGCCTCGGCATCCGACAAGCCGGCCAGCAGATCGGCGACTTCCGCCCCGCTGGCCGCCATCAGGATCTCGCGGCCGGGTTCGAGGAACTGCTCGATGCCCTGCCATCGGTCGGAGATGATGCAGGCGCCGGCGCCGGCAGCCTCGAAGATGCGGGTCGGCGGCGAGAACCCGACGCGGGCCATGCTGTCGCGGTTGATGTTCAGCACCGCCTTGGCCGAGCAGTTGAGGGCGTTGTGATCGGCGGTGTAGACATGGCCGAGATAACCGACGTTGCCCGGCATCGCCTTGTCGTCCCAGCCGTTGCCGCCCAGCAGGAAGCGCCAGTTCGGTAGCATCCGGGCGGGCTCGAAGAAGAACTGGTCGACCCGCGCCTCGCGATCGGGCAGGCGGTTGCCGAGGAAGGCCAAGTCACAGATGAATCTCTTGCGCGGCGTCACCGGGTGATGAGTTTCGGGATCGAGCGCGTTGTAGATCGGCACGCATCGTCTGGCCCCCAGCGCCGTGTAGGCGGCCACCACCTCCGGCCCGCCGCCGTAGGTGAGAATCAGGCCGTAGCGGGGCACCAGGGCGCGCAGCGCCGGGTTGGCTCCGGAGTTCATGGCGTCCAGGGTCGCGGGGGCGTCGACGTCCCAGAACACCGTCGTCGTGCGCGAAGAGGTCAGCGACGCCACCGCCGCTTCCAACCACGCATCGAACACGCCGACGCCGTTGGCCTTGACGACCAGGTCGGCATCGCGGCCCGCCTCGAACGCCCGTGCCACGCCCTCCTCGGTCGCCGGATAGACCACCACTTCGGCCCAGTCGGGTGGGTCGATGTCGCGATGCTCTTGGCGGCCGTAGGCGTCCGGCTCATAGAAGACGATGTGATGCCCGGCACCGGCCAGCGCCTTGAGAATGCCGCGATAATAGGTGGCGGCGCCGTTCCAATAGGCCGACAGCAGGCTCGAACCATAGAAGGCAATGCGCATCGCGGTCCTCGTCACGGTTGTCTTGCAGGCAGGGCGGTCGGTGCGGCAGTCAGGCCAGCGCAGATGGCCAATAGCTCCTCGACGCGGTGGCCGCAGGTGTGGCGGCTGCGGATGGTATCCAGGCCGTGTGCCGCCAACTCGGCCGCTGCGTCGGCATCGTCGAGCACGGTTCGCAGGCACGCCATCATCTGCTTGCCGTCACGCACCATCAGGAAGTCGCGTCCGGGGGTGAACAGGCCCTCGTCGTCGTCCCATGGCGCCGAGATCAGTGGGATACCGCACGCCAGCGCCTCGAACACACGAATGGTCGGGATACCGGGCAGCAGCGTCACATAGGGGCGGCGCGGCACGTGCACGGTGACACCGAAGCCGGCAAACACCTCGGGCGCCCGGTGATTGGCCAGCCAGCCGGCATAGGCGATGCCCGCCCTGGCCAGCAGCGCCAGGGCGCTATCCGGGTAGCGCACGCCGTGGATGCGCGCCCGAAGCCGCAGTTGGTGAATGGGCTCGATCAGATACTCGGTGAGTTCCTGCGTGCGCTCGCCGTCGCCCCAGTTGCCGATCCACACCACGTCGCCCTGGCGCGGTCGGCGCGGCAACGGCCGGAACACGCTGACGTCGGCGGCCTCATGCCAGGTCCAGGTGCGGCGCGCCCAGCCGCGGCGCAGGTAGATCTCGCGCACCGCTTCGCCGAAGGCCAATACCCCGTCATAGCCGTCGAGATCGAAGCGGGCCATGTCGTCGGGCGCGGTCAGCGCCCGGTGATGGGTATCGTGGAACAACAGGTGATAGCGCCCGCCCAGGCGGCGATGGCGGCCCAGCCGCGCCACCAGTGCCGGCTCGTTCCATTCGTGCACGATGACCACGTCGGCGCCATCCAGCGCCTGCTCGAGATCGAGCGCAACGTGTGTGTATTCATGGCAGGCGATATCGCCAAAGGCGGCGGCGATGGCCGCCTCGGCGCCGGAATGCTCGGTGCGGAGATTGCTGCGGCTCCACCCGCCTTGCGGCTCGTACACCGACACCGCATGGCCGCACGCCATCAAGGCCCGCGCCACGCCGCGCAGGAAATGCGCGTTGCCGTGGTTCCAGTCGGAGACCAGCGAGTGATAGAACAAGACGAACTTCATCGCTCAGGCGCTCTTCGGCAACGAGCGGTGCCGCGCCTGTGCCACCGCATAGGCGGCGCGGTAGCCGGAGGCCATGGCCCTGGCGGAATAGCGGAGCGCCCGCTGTCGTGCCTTCGCCGCCATTTCCTCACGCCTTGCTGCGTTCTCGATCAAAGTGGCGAGCGCGGCCTGCAGGCGGTCATCATCGTCCGGGGGCACGAAGATGGCGGCGTCGCGCCAGAGCTCGCGTTGGCTGGGGATATCACCCAGCACCAGCGCACAGCCCGACAGGGCCGCCTCGAGTACGGTCAGGCCGAACGGCTCATAGCGCGCCGGCGCCGCGAAGATGCTGGCGCGGCCCATCCAGCTGGCCATCTCGGCTGGCGTCAGCGCACCAAGGGGCATGGCGGCGCCTGGCTTGCGCCCGGCCAGCGGCCCGGCGATCGCCACCAGCCAGTCGAGGCGCCCGGCCACGTGGATCACCGCCGCCACGTTCTTGGCCTCGTCCCACAGCCGGCCGGCGGCCAGGACGAACGGCTCCTTGGCGGCGGGAGCGAACCCCGCGGCGTCGCGGCCGTTGAGTACGGCGCAGCACGGCGCCTGCGGCCGATACAGAGCCTCGATCTCGGCAAGGAAGGCGTGGCTGGGGGCGACGACCGCCCCGGCGGCGTTCAGCCCGCGCCGTACGCGCTCGACATAGTTCCGCCAGTCCTCCGTCGGCTCCTCGCCGCGAACGGCGCGGAACCATGACCATACGCAGGAATGGGCGGCGACCAGGGTGGGGCTGCGCCAGGGCAGCGCAGCGTGGGCGTAGCCGTTGAGATGGACCATGTCGGGCTGAAAGTCGCGCTCGAGCGCCAGCAACTGCCCGCCCTGCCGCCGCAGATCGGTGTCGGGTTCGGCCATCCACTCCAGCTTGCCCGGCAGCATGACCAGCGAAAGACCGCGCACCGTGCGAGCCTGCCGGCGTTGCACCTCGCCCGGTTCGGGGCCGAGCACCGCCAGCAGGATTTCGGTGCCGCCCCCGGCCAGGGCGTATGCCAGATCGACGGCATAGGTCCACACGCCGCCGACGGTGTCGGTGGTCATCAGCAGGCGGGCCGGGATCACGGGCGCGCCTCCAGTTCGCCCAGGGGTCGTGGCCGTTGTTCCTGGATGTCGCTGAAGGCGGCGAATTCATGCAGGTAATGGTCGATGGCGCGCTCCCAGGCGTCGTCGTCCGGCCAGCCCCAACGCCGCCGGTACTCGGGCGAGCCGGGATAGGGAAACAGCGGCACCGGGTCATTGGCCCACACGCCATGCCGGTGCAGGTGGGCACGCCATTCCTGAATGGCGCCGTCGTCGTCGCTGGCCGAGGTCAACAGATTGGCCTGGACGAAGGGAACGTGGCGCTTGGCGAGAATCAGGCGCTCGGCCAGTTCGTCGGTGGTCATGCGGCAATTCTTGTCGAGTGCCGCGCGCCCCTCGGGGGTGATGCTTTCCACGCCGGCCTCGATGGACACGCAGCCGGCCCGCCCCAACAGGTCGATCATCTCGGGCTTCCATAGGTCGATGCGCGTCTGGATGCCGAATGTCACCGGGCGCGATACCAGCGCCTCCAACAGCGGCAGGTTGGGAATGAAGATCTCGTCGATGAAATAGAGGTATTCGACGCCCTGGCGCACCAGACCGTCGATCTCGTCGAGCAAAGGGACGAGGTCGCGCCGGCGGAAGGCGTCACGGAAGTCCTCCTTGGCGCAGAAACTGCAATGGTAGGGGCAACCGCGCGACGCCTCCACTTCGGCGCCCGGGCCGCGTGGCGGGACATCGAAGCGATGATGGTGATGCGCGTGGCGGGCGATCCACGCGTCGGGCCAGTGCAACGCCGGCAGATCAACGAAGCGGCCGGCATGCGGCGCGCCGTTGATGCGGATGTCTCCATCCTGCCGATAGGCGACGGATCGCACGTCGTGGGGCGCGCTCTCGGCCAGGTCGGCCACGATCTCCTCGCATTCCCCCATCACGGCGACATCGGCGTTCAGCTTGCGCAGCGCGGCCCCCGGCGTCGTCGACGCATGGGGGCCGACCACGACGATGCGCCCGGCATGCGGGCGCACCGCCTCGATGTGCGCCATCGGCACCCGCAACTCGGGCGGCGCGCAGCGCCAGAACAGGTAGCTGGGCGCCGTCGTCACCACCGTCATGTCCGGGGCGAAGGCGGCGATGGCCGCCGTCAGCTCGGCCAGTGGGGTGGCAAACAGCTGGGCGTCAAAGACCCGCGCGTCGTGGCCCTTCCTCGCCAGCAAGGCCTTCGCATAGCCGAACTCCAGCGGCAGATGCGCCTCCCGGCAGCCGAAGTAGATACTGCCGTCGAAGCTCCAGTTCGGATTGAGCAGGGCGACCTTCATGTCGGGGGGCTCTCCGCAACGCTGCGATCCGTTGCCAGTGGGCACGCAGCCACGTGTCGAGTCGGGCGATGCCCGCGGGGGCATCCACCCGCGGCCGCCAGCCGGTAGCGGCGGCAAAGGCGCGAATGTCCGAGACGTAGTAGAGCTGATCGCCGGGCCTCCAGGCGTCGAAATGCACCTGCGGCCGTTCGCCGTGGCGCCGCTCGATGATGTCGAGCACGTCCACGAGGCTGACGGCATTCATCGGCCCACCGCCGATGTTGAACGCCCGGCCGCGGATGTTGGGCATCGCTCGCAGCGCCACGACATAGGCATCGACCACGTCGTCGACGTACAGCACGTCGCGCACCTGTTTGCCGTCGCCGTAGATGGTGATCGGTTCTCCGGCCAGCGCCGAGATCAGGAAATGCGCCACCCAGCCCTGGTCCTCGGTGCCGAATTGGCGCTGGCCGTAGAGGCAGCTCATGCGGAAGACCACGGCGGGGACGCCGTAGATGCGGGCGTAGTCGAGCACGTACTGGTCGGCCGCGCCTTTCGAGCAGCCATACGGGCTCCAGAACTCCAGCGGCCGGTCCTCGCCGACGCCATGGCGGTGCACGTCGTCGCTGGTCGGGCGGTAGCGCCCCTCGCGCTCGACCAGGGCCAGATCGCCGATCTTGCCGTAGACCTTGTTGGTCGAGGCCATCAGCAAGGGCGGCGGCTCGGGGCGGCGGCGGCACGCCTCCAGCAGGTTGAAGGTGCCGCGCAGGTTGATGTCGAAATCCTCGCCGGGATTGGCGACGCTGGTCGTCACCGCCACCTGCGCCGCGAAATGGAACACCGCCTCGGCGCGATAGGCGACCTCGGCCAGCACATAGGGGTCGCGGATGTCGGCGATGACGGCGCGCACGCGCTTGCCGTGGCGCTCGGCCAGCCAGGCGAGGTTGGTCTCCACCCCCGGCCGCGACAGATTGTCGTAGATCAGCACCTGCCGGCCTTCGTGCGCCAGCCGATTGGCCAGGTTGGCGCCGAGGAAGCCGGCGCCGCCGGTGATGACCACCGGCTTCGCATCCTTGCCTGCCGGCCGGTGCAGCCGTTGCACCGCCTTGACCGCGCCCGGCCCGCGCGTCAACAGGCGGTGCAGCAGTTTCGGTGTGCCATCGGCCTGCACCAGCCCGAAATGGTAGTGGCGCTCATCGAAGTGAAAGCCCTCGACCGTCGGCCGCGCCGGATCGAGGTCCTGATACGAGCGCCAGTAGGCGCGCTCGACCGGCGCCGCCGCCAAGTCCAAAAAACAGTCGACCTGGCCCTTGTCGTCCCAGCGCCAGGTCGAGTAGCCGGCCTCGGTGATCCATACCTCAGGGTCCAGGCCGTGGCGGTCGGTCACCTGGCGCAGTTCGTCCAGCAGCGGGCGCCAGCCTTGCCAGTCGTGCTGCCACGTGCCGGGGAAGGCATGCACGGCGATGGCTTGGCACTGCCCGACGATGCCACGCGCGCACATGAGGTCGAGCCAACCGGGGTCGGAGGGGCACATGCCGCCCAACACCGGGCGTTTGCCGCGTCGACTCATCCAATAAGCGGAGGATCCGGCCAGCCGCGCGAACTGCGACCACTGCGGATCGTGGCGCCAGTCCCAATGGCTCAAGCTATTGGGCTCATGCCAAAGCTGAATCCACTCGAAATACTTGCCGTAATCGTCGACGAGGCGGTCGAGGAACTGCGTGTATCGCTCGGGATCGCGGGGCGCGGCGGCGGTGGACGGCAGGATGCCCAGGGAAGGGGGCGTGTAATGCACACAGGGCAGCAGCTCGAACTCGCGGGCGAGGCCGGGCAGCAGCCATGAGTACCAGCCGGGCCCTTGCTCGCGGCAATAGTCGGCCCAGGAGATGACCGTGCGCAGGCGCTGGCAGCCCAGGCGCTTGAGGCCGTCGATGACCTGCTCGGCCCGCTCATGCTCCCCGACCGCGAAGGATTCGGCGATGCCGATCGCGCCAAGGCCGGGCACGGCGCCCGCCATCGGTCCCGTCATGTCACCAGTCCCCGCGCCACCAGTTCGCGGGTCGCGCCGTCCACCCGGTCGATGGCCGCTTGACCGTCAAGCCATGCCAGCATCTCGGCCAAACCCGCGGCCATGGACGTCCGTGGCACATAGCCCAGCAGCGCCTGCGCCCGGGTGATGTCGGCGAAACAGTGGCGCACGTCGCCGGTGCGGTAACGGCCGGTGATCTGCGGAGCGATGTCACTGCGCCCCATCGCCCGTGCCAGTGCGTCCGCCACCTCGCGCACGCTGATCGGCCTGCCGCTGCCGACGTTGACGACCTCGCCCACCGCTTGCGGCGCATCGAGCGCCAGCGTCGCCGCCCGCGCCACGTCATGGACATGGACGAAATCGCGGCGCTGATGGCCGTCCTCGAAGATCATCGGCCGATTGCCATTGGCAAGCCGCGAGGCGAAGATCGCCAGCACGCCGGTGTACGGGTTCGACAGCGCCTGGCGCGACCCGAACACGTTGAACAAGCGCAGCGCCACCGCCTCGAAGCCGTAGGCGCGGGCGATGATCAGGCAGGCGCGCTCCTGGACGTACTTGTTGAGCGCGTAGATCGACTGCAGGTCCGGCTGCTTCCCTTCCGGCGTCGCAACGGGCTCCAATGGGTCGCCCGCGGCGGTGACTGGATCCCACTGCCCATCGCGCAGGCGTTCCGCCGTGCGTGGTACCGGCGCGCCCGGCGAGCCGTCGAAGTGCCGATACAGGCCCTCGCCATAGATGCTCATCGACGAGGCGACGATCAGGCGGCGCACCGGCGATTTGGCCAGCTCATCGAGCAGAACGGCGGTGCCGACGTCATTGATTGCCGTGTAATCGGCGATCCGGTACATGCTTTGGCCGACCCCGACCATGGCGGCCAGATGATAGACGGCATCGACGCCCCTCAGCGCGCCGCGCACCGTGGCGGCGTCGCGCACGTCGCCGATGACGAGTTCGACGTCGGGGGCGAGATAGTCCGGGCGCTGGCCATCGGCGCCATGAACCTGCGGTTCCAGACGATCGAGCACGCGCACATGGTGCCCCTCTGCCAACAACCGGTCGCAGAGATGTGAGCCGATGAACCCGGCTCCTCCGGTGATCAGGACGGTTCTTGCCATTTGAGCTCGCTTCGCTGGAACTGCACTTGAGATGTGAACGGAACGCGCGAAGCACTCAAAGGCAAAGGTGGAGTTGCTGGTCACATTTGGATAGAAGCCAGCACTGCCAGTGATTTAGCCCAGTGGAACGGGCTAAGCGGGCTTTTCCAGCCGGTAGATTTTACCGTCCCAATGGCTGAGGGCGACCGGCCGATCCACCCATGTCAGGCCAATGCTTGCGGCCAATCGGGCGATCTCGCCCCGGTCCGCGGCCAGGTCGCCGCGATAGGACCAGTTCATCACCAGCAGGGTTCCACGCGGCTTCAGTACGCGTGCGGCCTCGGCCACATGCGTGGCGGCGAGGCCGCTGTCGACCAGATAGGGAAACACGTCGATGGCGTAGACCAACTCGGCGCGGGAATCACCGATGCAGGCGAGATCGGCGCCGCCGGTTTGAATGAGCCATGCTCCCGCGACGCCGCGGCAGCGCCGGCGCGCCTCGCGCAACATCCCGGTCGACACGTCGATGCCGACGGCCAAGGTGCCCGTCCGTGCGACCGGGGCCAGGAACCGGCCGATGCCGCAGCCGATTTCTATTGCCCGGCGGCCGGCGCCCAGCAGCTTCCACGCCAGCATGAGGTCCATGATCTCGTCCGTCGCCCGCGCCAGCAGATCCGGGCGGCCCAGAGAATAAAGGGCGACACTGGCCTCGGGCGAGATGGCGACGGCGCGGTCGAATACGGCCGCCCAACGCTTGGCGGTGCCTTCCGTCGCGTCGGCGGCAGGGGTGACGACCGCCCGCAGCTTGGGCCACGCCTGTGGAGTGTCGCGCCACAACCGCCTGACCTGCTGGATGCGCCCGCTTTCGGCGCATGCACCACGCAACGCCACCAGTTCGATGGCGTGTTCAAGCGTGATGTCCACCTCTGCCGGGTCGTGGGCACACGAGATCAGGCGCATCAACGCCACATTGACCGGCAGCTCACCGCGGCCGCAGGCAAGCAGAACGCGTATCGCATCGCCGTCAGACGGCGACATCGGCGGCCTGCCGGGCGAATGAGCGACAGCGGCTGTCGCGGCGACTGCAGCCCCAGTCGAACTTGTAGGCCTCGCCGCCGCGGAGGAAGTCCAGCTCGCCCACGCCTTCGGAGGTGGCTTCGGCGATGGCATGGGCAATCAGCAGCGTGCCGGGGCTTTCGAAGGAGAAGGCGGGATCGAAGCCGCCAAGATAGGCGTAGGCGCGATCGCAGTGCAGAAAACCCCAGTAGACGCCGGCGAGCGTGCCGCCGATCTCGACCGTGTATAGCCGCAACAGGCCGGCGGCATGCAGCGCCGGCGCCGCCGCCTCAAAAAACATCACCACCCGCCGGTCGGCGAATACGCCACCCGGCACGCCGCGGCTGGCCCAGCGCAGCCCGTGCAGGCGGCACAACTCGCCAGTCAGGCGACTGACCGCGTCCCCGGCCGCCGGCGCAATTCGCGCGCCGCCGCGCCGCGCCGCCCGGTGCAGCGCCATGCGGTGCTTGCGCCGCTGCCGCTTGGGGATGGCCGCCGGCAGCCCCAGAACGGCGCAGGGTGTCGCCGCGTCGATGGTCTCGCGGCAGCCGTCGGGCACCGGCAGGTGCCACGCCGCCGCCGTCGGTGCCAGATCCGGAAGCCGCCATTCCACCCAGCCGGCATCGGCGGCGAGATGCGCCGCCATCGCCGCGCCCGCGCCTGGCCTGTGGTCGGGCTCGAGGAGCACGTCGCAGTAGTCGCCGAGCGCGATTCCGAGGGGCAGCAGGCGGCGCGTTCCGGCCTCGACATAGCATGGGGCCAACCCGGCCAGCCGCCCGTCGCACCTCACCGCGACGACGCAAAGCTCACCGGGGGCGAAGGCATGCCACCACGGCAGCAGCCATGCCGGCGATTGGAAAGGCGTGGCCTCGGGGGTTCGCCGCCACAACGCCCACCATTCCGGCGCGAGCGCCGCCAGGGCAGCCGCGTCGCGCAGCGTTTCGGCGTTCACGCGGCCACCTGAGCGGCGAGGCTTGCGTAACGTCTGAGGTACTTCGCCGCCATCTGCTCGGCCGAGAACCGGGCTTGGGCGGCGGTGCGGCAGTGCTCGGCCTCGATTTCGCCGCAACGGTGGATCGCCTGTGCCATGGCATCGAGGCCGTCGACCAGGAACCCCGTGCGGCCGTGCTCGATGGTCTCGCGCAAGGCGCCGCGGGCGAAGGCGACGACAGGCGTGCCGGCGGCGGCGGCCTCGCGCGCCACCAGCGAACTGGTCTCTTCGGCCAGCGAGGGGATCAGCACGCAATGTGCCGCGGCTAGCAGCCGCCGCTTGCGCGCCCCTCCGACCGGCCCGACCCAGCGGCGCAACCGGTCGAGATGCGGGCGCACCTCGCTCTCGAAGTAGCACCGGTGGGCCTCATAGGCGAACAGTTCGCCGGCGATCACCAGGGGCACGGCCGCCCGTTTCGCCGCTTCAATGGCCAGATGCACGCCTTTTTCGGGGCAAATGCGCCCGAGCATGAGGGCGAAGCGCCGTCGCACGTGGCAGCGGCGGAAACCGTCGAGGTCGACACCGTTCTCGATGGGCGGCAGAAGGTGCAGATCCCTCGTGTCCGCCGTCTGTTGGGCGGCGGACACGCAATGCAGCCACGTATCGGGGCGCTGCGGCCGCAGAGCCTCGGACGGGTACCAGGACAAGGGCAAGTGTAGCGTCACCAGCACCGGTACCCCGGCCGGCGGCAGATAGGCGTGGAAATCGACGCCATGCATGTGCACCACATCGACGGGAACCCGGGCGAGCACCTCGGCGATCATCCGTGCGCACCGTTGGTGCCCGCGCCGCATTGTCGCATCATCCAAGCTGGCTGGTGGCGGGATGGTGATCAGCTTTCCATGAACGGCCGAGCCGGCGCGGGCGATGACCATTGACCGGTGCCCGGCACGATGCAGGGCGCGGTCGAGCAGCCACAGCACTTGCTCGGCGCCGCCGCTGGTATCGGGCGTCACGGCGGCGAAGGGATAGGCGACGCTCAGGATGCACAGGCTCATGCACCGTCACCGAAACTGAGGTCCGCCATGGCGGCTGCCGCGAGGGTCCGCCATTGCGCCCCCGACAGGCGCCAGTCGAAATGCTCGTACAGCAGTCGACCGCCATTCGGCAGCTCGGCAAATTGATGGACAGGTGCCGTGCGGAACAGTTCCACCTCGGTCCCGAACGGCGCGAGTATCGCCGCCTGCGTGCGATAGCGGTCGAGCATGCGGCGTTTGTGCTCTTGCTCTTCGGGAGTCAGCACGACGCGGGTGACGTCGGCGGCATCGGCGCCGAAGCTCTGCAACTCCATGCCCGTGTCGCCCATGCGATACAGGGGCATTTCGACGATCGCCGGCCCTGGCCCGTTCGCCGCCAGCAGCCGCACTGCGGCGTGCGCGGCGAAACAGGTGGCGTCGTGATCGGGATGTCCACCCTCGTAGGCGTGGGTCAGCACCGTCGCGACCTGGCGTGCGGCGAACAGTCCGGCCAGGCGTCGGGCCAGCGGCACCAGGGCGAATGCCGCCCCCTGGTCGGGGATGCCGAGGCGGACGATCTGCGCGGCCGGGCAACCCGCCAGGGCGCAGGCGGTGACCAGTTCGTGCGCTCGCTCGGCGGCGTAGGTGGCGACCGTGGCGAAGCCATGGTCATGCGCATCGTGCAGATTACGGGGCGCGCCGTCGGTGGCGACGACGACCGTGACGCCCGTCAGGCGTGCCAGGACACCGCCGCAGCCGACGGTTTCATCGTCGGGATGGGCGACGAGCACCACCACGCGTCTGGCATCCAGGCGCGGCCGGGCGGGATCGGCGAGCGCCGCCAGCAGATCTGCGTGCCCGGTGGCGGCTGCCATCGCCTCACCTCAGCGCAGGCGCCGACCCCGCGCCGGGCATGACCAGTCCGGTGTGGCGGGCGTAGCGGTGCAGCATCGACGCGCAGAAGTCGGCGAACTCGTCATCATCCAGCGGCGGACTGGTGTGATGCGGCATGATGCCGCGGTGCTCCGGCGTGAAGCAGAAGGTGATGGTGACGTCGAACTCGGCCAGAGCATCCATCTGCCGGTCGAACCAGTCCAGTGCATTGGGGCGGAAGCTGTCGGCCCACGACAGGCCGGTGCGCAGATGGCGAACCCCCAGCCGCCGCAACCACGCGATCGCCTCATGGAGGCGCGGGTCCTCGAAATGGAACCACTGACAGATGCCAAGCTCCGGCGTGTGGCGCGCGAACTCCGTCACCGCCGCCTTGGGCGAGCCGTCCTCGCGCAGCAGGCCCATGTAGAAATGCCGGTAGTAGGAGGAACCCTCGGCCTCGCGGTGGCGGGTGGTGGCGCCCCAGGACTGTGGCAGGTCGTAAAGGCTGTACCAGTGGATGCGCGGCGCCTTGCCCTTGAGCAACTCGGCCGTGCGCGCCACGCCCCACACCTGCACCTCCTCGGCGCCGAAGGTCGAGACGCCGACCTCGCTGACCCAGATGGGCAGCGCGGTGACGGCGCGGATCTCGTCGATCTTGGCCGGCCATTCGTGGATCTGCCACAGGTTCCAATCCAGTGGAAACCCGTGCACCGCCACCACGTCGACGTGGTGGAGCACGCCCTTGCCGGCCATGTTGGCGATGAACAGCGGATCGATCGGCGAAATCCCGCCCAACGCCCGTGGCAGGCCCGGGCAAGCGTCGCCGATCGCCTGGCCGGCGGCGATGGCGGCATTGGCGAACAGGCGCCAGTCGGGGTCGAGTTCGATGTCCCAATGGGATTTGTTGTTCGGCTCGTTCCAGATCATCGCTGCTTCGATCATTCGGCTGGCCCTCGTGCAGGATAGACGGCGCCGTCGCCACCGCGGTCGGCGGCGGGGCGGCACAGATAGACCTCGTCCTCGGGATGCCCCAGGATCTCGAACCCGGCGCTGCGCAGCATCGCCTCGGTGCAGGCGCGGTTCGGCACCCACCAGTTGGTGGGGTCGTCGGCGTAGCGATGTTCGATGAAGTGCAGCTTGGGATAGCCGCGCCGCTCGAACAGCTCGGTCTGCCAGAAGCCGACATTGGCGGGCACCGGCTCGATCTCGGTGGCGCCGCGGTGCATCGACTGGAACACCAGTAGGTCGCGGGCGACGTGCTCGCGGACGAGGTCGAGCGCCAGCAGCGGGTGGCGCAGGTGGTAGAGCACGCCCATGAACAAAACGACGTCGAAGCGCTCGCCGAGGGCGCCGACGTCGTAGACCGACAGATGACGGAACTCTATGTCCTGGCCGGTGACCTCAGCGGCGAAGCGGGCCTGGGCGAGGTAGCCGTCGTCGAAGTCGATGCCCAGCACCCGGGCGGCGCCGCGCCGCTTCATCTCGATCGAGTAGAAGCCGCCGTTGCAGCCGATGTCGAGGACGGCCTTGCCGGACAGGTCGGCCGGCAAGGCATCGGCAAAGCGGCGCCATTTCACGCGGGGATAATCGCCGAGGAAGTGCTCGGGGGCGGTCTGAACGCCATCCAGGTCGATGTTGTGGAACCAGGGGCCAAGCTCTTGCGCCCGGCTGCGGATCTGCTTGGCGTGGAGTGGCGGACGGTTGATCATGGCTGCTCGGGAACCGTGTTGTTGACGGGACGCCCCGCCCCGACGGCGGGCCAGCCCAGGGTGATGCGCGCCCCTTCGGCGACGCGGTCGGCGCCGGCGCGTTCGAGCAGGGTGATGGCGGCGCGGTAGCCGTGGAGGGTGCCGACGTCGACATAGGCCTTGCCGACCGGCACGCCGACGGCCTCGCCACCGCGCGCGATGAAGGCGTTGACTAAGGTCCCGACGTATTCGTCGCTGCGTCCGCGCGCCAACCACAGCGCGTGCAGTTCACCAAGGACCCGGCCGGGCATCTTGAAGGCACCCCAGACCCAGCGCGACGCCGGCCCCGGCTTCTTCACCTGGATTTCGCGGATCCGTTGACGGTCGTCGAGGATCACCGCGTCGAACAACTCCGGATTTTCGACCGGGAACAGCAGGAACGACAGCGCATCGGGCAGGGCGCTCAGCGCCGTTTCGGGAAACCAGATGGTGTCGGGCAGGCCGACGATGACGCCCTCGTCGGCCGGGACCAGCGGCAGCGCCCGGAAGATGGCATCGCATAGGCCCACCGGCTCGGGCTGGACGACATAGGCGATCGAGGCCGGCCCATAGGTGCCGCCGAAATACTCGACGATGTCGGACTTGCCCGGCGAGATGACAAAGCAGATCTTGTCCGCCCCGCCGCGGATCATGCGCTCGACCAGATACTCGCTGACCGCGCAGGGGCGCTCGGTGGGGCCATCCAAGCGGCTGCCGACCGGCAGCAGTTCCTTTGAGAAACCCAGCGGCTGGATGCGGCTGCCGCGGCCGGCCGCCGGTATGATTCCCCACATGCTCAAGCCTCCGCCGCTTGCGCCGACATTGCCGCCGCGATGGCGGCGATCATTTCGCCGGCCCGGTGGCGCGAGGTGTGTTCGGCCAGCACGCGCTCGCGCCCGGCGGCGGCGATGCGCGACAGTTCGGCATCGCTCAGGTCGAGCGCCGCCAGGACGTCCTCTTCGCAACGGGCGACCAGAATCTCTTGGCCGGGCCCGAAGAAATCGCCGAGCCCCGGCCACACGTCCGACAGGATGGCGGCGCCGCAGGCGGCGGCTTCGAACAGGCGGCCCGACGGGCACCAGCCCATGTTCGCCATGTCGCGGCGCGTCACGTTCAGGGTAAGGCGCGACGACGCATAGAACTGCGGGTGCTCGACCGGCGGCAGGTGGCGGACGAAGAAGATGTTGTCGGTCCACGGGAAGGTCTCGGGATACTGGGCGCCGCCGATCAGGAAGCGCAGGTCTGGCCGCTGTGCCGCCGGGGCGATGAACAGCTCCTCCAGCCGGTGCTGGCGGTCCGCCGCATAGGTGCCGAGATAGGACAGGTCGGCCCGGTAATGCGCCGCCGGCGGCACCGGGTGGTGCACCGCCGGATCGGAATGGCCGTACAGCGGCGTGACCCGTCGCGCCCCCAGCCGCTCCCGCAGCGCCTGCAGTGCGCCGCCGCCGGTGAAGCTCAGCACCAGGCCGAAGTCGGCCAAGGCTCGCGGCGGCAGGTAAGGCACGCGGTCGCCCTCCGACAGCCGCGCCAGGGTCACCGGCGTGTCGAGGTCGTAGAACACCGGAAAGGCCCGGCCGGTGTCGAGCAACAGCGCCGTGGCCGCGATCGCGTCCGGGCAGTACGAGGTGGCGATGCCGACATCGGCATCGATCAATTCCGCCCGAGCCCTCGCCCGGATGGACTCCCAGTCGGCATAGAGCACCAGCGTCGCCCCGGGCACCTCGTGCAGGTCGCGCGTGGTGGCGTAATACGAGACATCCCTTTCGAAGAAGACCACCCGGTGGCCCAGGGCGCCCAGCGCCCGGCACAGCCCCCGCCACAGGGTGGCATGGCCATTGCCCCAGGAGGACGACACGGTCAGCCCGAAGATCACGATCCTCATGGGGCCATCCGTTCGTTGATCGCGATGATCGTGCCGCCCCAGTCGCCGATGACCACGGTCGAGATGCTGGCGGTCGCGATCTCGATGCGTCCGATGGCATCCCACGGCGCGCCCAGCAGGTGCAGCAGCACCGCCTTGATCACGTCGCCGTGGCTGACGACGACCACGTTGTGTCCGGAATGGGCGGCGGCCAACCGTCTGAGGTGGTGCACGAGGCGCGCCTGCACCTCGTCCATGTTTTCGCCGCCGGGCGGGCGGGACTCGCCGCGGGCGCGGTTCCACGCATGCCAGCGTGGATCGCACTCCAACTCGTCGAAACTCCTACCGCTCCATTCACCGAAATCGATCTCATCCAGCGCGGCGGCGGTTTGGCACGGCAGGCCCACGGCCGCGGCGATCGGCGCCGCCGTCTCCAGCGCCCGCTCGCGCGGGCTGGACTGGACCGCGGCGATGCGTGCGTCGCCCAGGTATTGCGCCAGCCGCTCGGCCTGAGCCTGCCCGTGCGGCGACAGGTGCACCCCAGTCTCGCGCCCGGTCAGCACCGCGTCCACGCGGTCATGCTCGGCGTGGCGAATGAGCAGGAAGGTCGTCGACAAGCGCGCCCCGCCTCAGTTTGGTGGGTCGATGAAGCGGATGATGCGCTCGCGCGCCTCGTCGTCGGTGAACTGCCGCGGCGGCGATTTCATCAGGTAGCTCGACGGCCCGATCAGCGGCCCGCCGATGTTCCGGTCCAACGCCAGCTTGGCGCAGCGCACGGCATCGACCACCACCCCGGCCGAGTTCGGCGAGTCCCAGACCTCCAGCTTCAGGTCGATGTTCAGCGGCAAGCCGCCGAAGCCGGTGCCCTCCATGCGGATGTGCGCCCACTTGCGGTCGGTGAGCCACGGCACGTGGTCGCTGGGGCCGATGTGGATGTTTTCCGGCGCGATGGGCACCGTCATCTGGCTGGTGACGGCGCGGGTCTTCGAGATCTTCTTCGATTCCAGCCGCTCCCGCTCCAGCATGTTCTGGAAGTCGGCATTGCCGCCGAAATTGAGCTGATAGGTGCGGTCCAGGCGGACCCCGCGTTCGCGGAACAGGTTGGTCAGCACGCGGTGGACGATGGTCGCGCCCACCTGGCTCTTGATGTCGTCGCCGAGCAGCGGCAGGCCGTGTTCTTCGAAGCGCCGGCACCATGCGGGGTCCGAGGCGATGAACACGGGGATGCAGTTGACGAAGGCGCAGCCCGCTTCCAGGGCGCGCTCGGCATAGAACTCGGTGGCCCGTTGCGACCCCACCGGCAGATATGACACCAGCACATGCGTCTTGCTGCGCGCCAGTTCGGCGGTGACGTCGACCACCGGCGCCGGCGACTCCTCGATCTCCTGGCGCAGGTAGTGTCCGAGCCCGTCCAGCGTCGGCCCGCGCTGCACCATCACGCCGGTGGGCGGAATGTCGGCGAAGCGATGCGTATTGTTCGGGGGGGCGAAAGCGGCTTCGGCGACGTCGCGGCCGACCTTGGCGGCATTGATGTCGAAGGCGGCCGACACGCCGATGTCGGCGATGCGGTAGCCGCCGACCTCGGGGCGCAGCAGCCCGGGGGCCGGCTCGTTGTCCAATGTATCGTGGTAGTAGGACAATCCCTGGACGAACGACGAGGCGCAATTCCCCACCCCGACGATACCGACGCGCAGCTTCGC
Organism: Rhodospirillaceae bacterium; assembly: GCA_036675815.1. Classification (GTDB taxonomy): domain Bacteria; phylum Pseudomonadota; class Alphaproteobacteria; order Rhodospirillales; family Magnetospirillaceae; genus JAKFEE01. The sequence continues at coordinate 9,487 of JAKFEE010000024.1, read as the reverse complement.
GGGGGATTCGATGGCGGTTTCGAGCATCTTCTCTTCGTCCTCCGGCGCGCCAGCGACACCTTCCACGAGGTGGGGCGGTCTCAGAGGAGCAGCCAGCTAACTCATCCGGCTGGAGTGCCGGGGTCTCCCGAATAGCTGCGCGGCGCTATTGTGTGGCGTCCGAAAGAACCGGTGCGGTGGCAGAGGTTCCGGCGGCCGGACCGTGGCGCGGCATCGACCTCGGAAAACCCGCTGGTGATTCCATCGTCCAGCTTGAAGCGGGATCGCTCAGGCCCCTCATCAGGCCCAGCAGGGACGGGCTTGCATGCGCGCATCCGGTATTGTCAATTCCTGGATCCTGGCCGGGACGGCGGCTCTCGCACTGACGCTGATCGCGCCGACTTATGCACCGGCGCAGCGCGGCTTTAGCGCCGTTATGGTCCAGCACATGGCCCTGATGGACGTGGTGGCGCCGCTGCTGGTGCTGGGATTCGGCAACAGGCTCCGGCCCGGTGGGGCGGGGGCGCGGCTGGCAGCGCCGGCGGTCGCGGCGTTTGTCCACGCTCTGGTGCTGTGGGGCTGGCACGCGCCTGTCGTCTACACCGCCGCCGGTGAGGGGCACGCCGGCCATCTGCTGATGAAACCGAGCTTTCTGATTGCCGGCCTCGTGTTCTGGCGTTCGGCACTGGTGCCGTCGCGGGCCGACGGTTTCGGCTTCGGCGCTTCCGCCTTCTGGATGTTCATGACGGTGATGCACACCGGCCTGCTCGGGGCCGTCATCACCTTCGCCCCACAACCGCACTATCGCCTGGCCGGCGCGACCGTGACCCTCGCGGACCAGCAACTGGCCGGGCTGGTGATGTGGATCGGCGGCACACTCGTCTACACCATTGCCGGCGTGGCGCTGACCGCGGCGTGGCTGCGCCGCCTGGAACGCCGCTCGCAGGCCGAGACGACATGAAATGCGCCATCGCCACGGCGCTGACGCTGGCGATCGCCGGTGCGATCGGGGCGGTGCTGTTTGCCTGGTCCGGGCTCTACAACGTTTCCGCCAGCAGTGGCCATTGGCCGATCACGACGTGGTTCCTGCACTTCACCATGCGCAACTCGATCGAGACGCATGCGATCGGCATCGAGCCGCCGCCGCTCGACCATCCGGCGTTGGTCTACAAGGGGCTGGGCCATTACCAGGGCGGCTGCGCCCCCTGCCATGGCCAGCCCGGCGAGGCCCAGGGCAAGATTGCGCGCCATCTGCTGCCGCGACCGCCGTTCCTGCCCAAGGCCGTGCGCGAATGGACGCCCGAACAGCTGTTCTGGATCGTCAGGAACGGCCTGAAATACACCGGCATGCCGGCTTGGCCGGCGCCGTCGCGCGATGACGAGGCGTGGGCGGTGGTGGCCGCCCTGTTGCGCCTGCCCGACATGACCGCCGAGGAATATCGGCGGATCACCCGCGGTGAAGCCGTCTTCGCCGACACCGCCCGCTTCATCGAGGCCGCCGGCCTGATCGGCGAGAATCTGGTGGCGTGCGGCCGTTGCCACGGCATACGCGGCGGCGGGGGCGGCGAAGGCGCCTTCCCCCGCCTTGCCGGCCAGGGCGAGACCTATCTGTACGAGGCGCTCAGGGCCTACGCCATCGGCAGCAGGCCCAGCGGCATCATGCAGCCGGTGGCGGCGGAGCTCGAAGACGAGGACATGCGTAAGCTGGCCGCCTATTACGCCGCTGCCGGCGACGAGCCCTTTCCTCCCGTTCCCTCGGTGCCTGAGGCGGTGCGGGAGCGCGGTCGCGCCATCGCCGAGCAGGGGATGCCCGAGCGCCGCGTCGCCCCGTGCAGCCAGTGCCACGGCAGCGAGCGGCATCCGCTCTATCCGGCTCTGGACGGGCAGTTCGCCTTCTACCTGGCCGAGCAGCTGCGCCTGTGGGCGCGCGGGCACCGGGGCACCTCGCCCCAGGCCCAGGTGATGGATGCCGCCCTGCATGCACTCGAGGAGCCGGCGATTCGGGCGGTGGCCCTCTACTATGCGTCACGGCGACCGGAGGGCCGCTGAGATGGCTCGTCTTGCCGTCACGATGGCTCTCGCGCTCGCCGCCTGTGGGCAGCCGCCGGCCCAGGCCACCGATGGTGACGCGCAGGCCGGGCGCAGTTTGATCGCCCGGTTCGATTGCGGGGTCTGTCATACCATCCCGGGCATCGCCGGCGCGCGCGGCAAGGTCGGGCCGTCTCTCGACGGTTTCGCCGAGCGCGCCTACATCGCCGGCTCCCTGCCCAACCGCCCCCGCGTGCTGATGGACTGGGTGCGTCGGGCGCCGGAGATGGCGCCGAACACGGCCATGCCGCCGTTCCCGTTCACCGACCGCGAGGCTCTCGACGTCGCGGCCTATCTCTACACTCTGCGCTGACCATGTCGCCGCATCAGCAGCAATCCACCCTCGCCGCCCAAGGCCCCGCCGCCGACGCGATCGCTACCCTGTGGTGGGTGATGCTTGGCGCCAGCGCGGTGATCCTGCTCGCGGTGATCGGCCTGATCACCTTTGCCATCGCGGCACCTCCCGAGCGCCGCCGCTGGCTGGCGTCCAGCCGCATCGTCATCGCCGGAGGCATCGTCTTTCCCGTCGTGATTCTCTCGACTCTGTTGTCGTGGAGTCTGTGGGCGACACGCGGGCTGGTCGCCCGCCCATCGGCCGCCCTGCGCATTGAGGTCGTGGGCGAACAATGGTGGTGGCGGGTGACCTATCTCGACGACACCGGCCGGCCCAGCGTCGTCACCGCCAATGAGATCCATGTGCCGGTCGGGGTGCCGGTCACCCTGGTCCTCACCACCGCCGACGTCATTCACAGCTTCTGGGTGCCCAGCCTGGCGGGGAAGCTCGACATGATCCCGGGCCATGAGAACCGGATGTACCTGCGCGCCGACAGCCGCGGCGTGTATCGCGGCCAGTGCGCCGAATATTGCGGCGGCGCCCATGCCTTGATGGCCTTCTACGTCGTTGCCCTGCCGCCGGAGGCGTTCGAGGATTGGCTCACCGCCCAGGCGCGGCCGGCACCCGAACCGGCCGACGATTTTCTGCGACGTGGACGCGAGCTGTTCCTGAGCACCGGCTGCGGCGCGTGCCACACCGTGCGCGGCACCGCCGCTACCGGCGTCATCGGACCCGACCTCACTCATGTCGGAAGCCGCACCTCGCTCGCTGCCGGCATTCTTGCCAACAATCAGGGAACCTTGGCGGGCTGGATTGCCGCTGCCCAGCATATCAAGCCGGGCAACCGCATGCCGTCCTTCAACGTGGTTTCCGGTGAAGAGTTGCGGGCGATCGCCGCCTGGCTGGAGAGCCTGCGATGACCAGCTATCCCAATCCCCTGCCGCGGCCGAAGGAGGAACTGGCCGAACTGGAGCGCGTGTGGCAGCCGCCCTCCGGCTTTGGCATCGTCACCGCGGTCAACAACACCTACATCGGCATCTACTACGTCGGCACGGCGGTGCTGTTCTTTCTGCTGGCCGGCATCCTGGCGCTGTTGATGCGCGTGCAACTGGCACTGCCGGAGAACGATTTTCTCGCCCAGGACGCCTACAACCAGGTGTTCACCATGCACGGCACCATCATGATGTTTCTCTTCGCCGTGCCGGCGGTCGAGGCGATGGCCGTGTATCTGCTGCCCAACATGCAGGCGGCGCGCGACCTGCCGTTCCCGCGCCTGTCGGCATACGCGTTCTGGGCCTATGCCGTGGGTGGCCTGTTCTTCTTCTGCAGCCTATTGTTCGGCGTGGCGCCCGACGGCGGCTGGTTCATGTATCCGCCGCTGACCAGCTACCAGCATTCCCCCGGCATCGGCGCCGATTTCTGGCTGCTGGGCATCGGCTTCATCGAGATCTCGGCCATCGCCGGAGCCATCGAAATCGCGGTCGGCGTGCTGCGCACGCGGGCGCCGGGCATGACCCTCGACAAGCTGCCGGTCTATTGCTGGGCGATGCTGATCTTTGCCGGGATGATCATCTTCGGCTTCCCCGCGGTGATCCTGTGCACGGCCCTGCTCGAGATCGAGCGCGCCTTCCACTGGCCGTTCTTCATCGCCGAGAAGGGCGGCGATCCGCTGCTGTGGCAGCATCTGTTCTGGTTCTTCGGCCACCCCGAGGTTTACATCATCTTCCTGCCGGCCGCCGGGTTCGTCTCGATGATCGTGCCGACCATGGCCCAGGTTCCGCTCGTCGGCTACCGCTGGGTGGTGCTCGCGCTCATCGCCACCGGCTTCGTCGCCTTTGGCGTGTGGGTCCACCACATGTTCGCCACCGGCATCCCGGCGCTTTCGCTGGGGTTTTTCTCGGCCGCCAGCATGGCGGTGAGCGTGCCCAGCGGCGTGCAGGTGTTCGCCTGGATCGCCACCATTGCCAAGGGGCGGCTGCGCCTGTCGGTGCCCAGCCTGTTCACGCTGGGATTCCTGGCCATTTTCACCTTGGGCGGCCTCACCGGCGTGATGGTGGCGATCGTGCCCTTCGATTGGCAGGTGCACGACACCTTCTTCGTGGTGGCGCATTTCCACTACGTGCTCATCGGCGGCATGGTCTTTCCCATGTTCGCCGCCTTTTACTATTGGATCCCCACCGCCAGCACCCGCCCCTTGTCGGAGACGCTGGGGCGCTGGTTCTTCGGGCTGATGTTCGTCGGCTTCAATGTGACCTTCTTCCCCATGCACATCATGGGGCTGTTGGGCATGCCGCGGCGGGTGTGGACCTACCCGGCCGAAATGGGCTGGGGCTGGCTGAATCTGCTGGCGACCGCCGGCGCCGCCCTGATGACGGCCGGCGTATTGGTGTTCCTGGCCGACCTCTTGCGCAACTTCCGCCCGTTCGGCGACAGGAATGCGGGGAACGTCTGGAACGCCGGCACCTTGGAATGGCTGCCCAACGGCAATTACGCCAGCCGCAGCATTCCGTCCGTCGCCAGTCGCGATCCGCTGTGGGACCAGCCCCATTTGGCCAAGGACGTCGAGGCCGGGCGCTATTACCTGCCGGGCGCTCCGACCGGCAAGCGCGAGACCATCGTCACCAGCCCCATCGACGCCCAGCCGCAGTACCTGCTGCAGATGCCCGGTCCCAGTTGGCCGACGGTGTTGGCCGCATGGTCGACGGCGGTGTTTTTCCTCATGCTCACCGTCAAGCTCTATTGGCTGTCGATCATTCCGGGCCTCGCCGCCGTCGCCTTCGTCATTCGATGGTTGTGGGAGACCGATCCCGGCTATTACCACCCTCCGGTCGATGTCGGCGGCGGCGTCGTCCTGCCGGTCTACGCCACCGGGCCGGTGTCGCACTCATGGTGGGCGATGATCGTCCTGATATTGGTCATTGGCAGCATCTTTGCCTGCCTCGTCTTTGCCTACCTCTTCCTGTGGACGGTGTCGCCCGACGTATGGCCGGCCGCGACGGGGCTGCCGTTGCCCGACCTCGTCTGGCCACTGGCGAGCGCCGGCTTGCTCGGGCTGAGCAGTGTCGTCATCGCCCTTGGCGGGCGGGCGTTGGCAAGGTCGTGGCATTGGCTGGTCCGAGGGGCGGTGCTCGTCGCGGTGCCATTGCCTGGCCTGGCGCTTTGGGCCGAGCTGTTGGGGCAGTGGCGCACCGGCCTGCGCGCGCCGGACAGCGGCTATGCCGCCGTCGTCTATATGGCCGGCGCCCTGCAGGGCACGCTGGTGGTGGTGGTGGCAATCATGGCTCTCTACACGCTGGCCCGCTCCCTGTGCGGCCTTCTCGACGCGCGGCGGCGGGCGACCTACGACAACACCATGCTGCTGTGGCATTACGCGGTGGGCCAGGGCCTGGTAGGCCTGGCCCTGGTGCATGTCACCCCGCGGCTGCTGGGCTGAGGGGGCGGCCGTGGGCGACTCGTCCTGGGGCTATGCGCGCGAAACGCTGCGGATGACGGCGGGGTTGCTGGTCTGGGCCGCGCATCTGGCCATCGTCTACGGCATCGTCGCCATGGCTTGCGCGCGCGGCCACGCGGCGAGCGTGACCGTGGCATGGGTCGGCGCCGTAACCGTGGCGTCGCTGCTGGCGACGAGCGTCATTCTGGTGACGGCAGTGCGGCAACTGGGCCGCGGCGGCGACAGCCGCCGATTTCTCGATGCCGTGACGGCGATGGTCGCCGGGTTCAGCCTGATCGCCATTGCCTGGGACGGCTTGCCGGCATTGTTCGTGCCGGCGTGCCCGGGGTGACTTGGCTGTCACTTTCTCGCGCGGAACCGCGACAGCGTTGCGGCTGTTGATGGACGGCCGGCACATTTTACTGCCGGTGCCAGCTCAACCGCGGAGGACGGAACGTGGCAACATCACAATCGAAAAGCACGGGCTCGACTGCCGCTAAGAAGAAGTCGGCGTCGCGGAGCAAGCCCAAGGCCCTGGCCATGCTCGAGAAGGACCATCGCGAGGTCGAAGGCCTGTTTGCCGATTTCGAGAAACAGGAGGACGAGGCGAAGAAGGCCGAAATTGTGCAGACGATCTGCATGGAGTTGAAGGTCCATGCGCAGATCGAGGAAGAGTTGCTGTACCCGATGGCGCAGGAGGAGATCGATGACGATGATCTCGTCCACGAGGCCCTGGTCGAGCACCATACGGCAAAGCAGCTGATCAAGGAGATCGAGACCGCCAGGTCATCCGACAGCCTTTACGACGCCCGGGTGAAGGTGCTTGGCGAATACGTGAAGCACCACGTAAAGGAAGAAGAGGGCGAGCTGTTTCCGGCTTTGAAGAAGGCGGACGTCGATTTGGACGAACTTGGCGAAAAGCTCATGGCACGCAAGACCGAGCTTGTCGAGAAAATGAGCAAAAGCGCCAAGTCCTGAGCTCATGGCGCCATGACAGGCGGCGCCTGCTTGGCGCCGCCTGTGCTGATCAGTCTGCGTGAACCTTGGTCTCGCCCCGCTGCCGGGCGATGAATTCCTTGAGCTGGCGCTCCATCGCCTGGAAGGCGTCGCGCAGGGCGACGAAGATGTCCTCGTTGACGTGGCTATCCTTCGGCTGGCGCGTGTACGCCAGTTCGCCGCCGGGCACCGTCAAATCGATGCGGATCTGGAATGGCTGGCCGGTGACGTGCAGATTGCTGGGGTTGCGGTGGTGCGCCTCGACGGTCACCCGGCAACTGGTGATGCGCTCGTAGACCTGCTCGAGCTTCGCGACTTTGTCGCGAATGCGCTGCTCGACAGCCTCGGAATGATCGATGCCGTGAAAGGTGATCTGCAGCGGAACCTGCATGAAGAACTCTCCTTGATCGACGGCCGCTTGACGCGACCTTTGGCCGAATGCCGCCTGTCGGCCCCCCGCAGCACGCGCATTCGGGTTCCTGACCATAGCCATTGGGCGCGGCCGGGGCAACGCCGCCGACCAGCCCTGCGGCAACTACGCAAGCCTCGCCGTCGCCGCTCCCGCACGCTGCCGGGCTTGCGGTCCGGCGTCTTTTGACTCATATCTGGCCGCGCCCCGCGCGGGTCGATCAAGTGCTTGAGAAGGTAAGGCAATGGCGCAAGAGACACTGAATTTCCAGGCCGAGGTCAGCAAGCTCCTCGACATCGTCGTGCACTCGCTCTACTCCAACAACGAGATCTTTCTGCGCGAGCTGGTCTCCAACGCCTCGGACGCCTGCGACCGCCTACGCTATGCGGCGCTGACCCAGCCCGAGCTGCTGGCCGGCGATGCCGCGTTCGCGATTCGCATCGTCCCCGACAAGGCCGCGCGCACCCTGACCCTGGTCGACAACGGCATTGGCATGAACCGGGCCGACCTCATCGACAATCTCGGCACCATCGCCCGTTCGGGCACCGGAAACTTCCTCACCCAGCTCACCGGCGATGCCAAGAAGGATGTCAACCTCATCGGCCAGTTCGGCGTCGGCTTCTATTCGGCCTTCATGGTCGCCGAGCGGGTCGAGGTGCTGACGCGCAAGGCCGGCGAGGCCGAGGGTTGGCGCTGGCAATCCGATGGCCGCGGCGAATTCGACGTCGCCGAGGCCGAGGTGCCGGGTCGCGGCACCAGCATTGCCTTGCACCTGCGTGAGGGCATGGACGAATTCCTGGAACCCTCGAGGCTACGCCAGATCGTCAAGACCTATTCAGACCATATCGCCATTCCGATCGTGTTGAAGGACGGCGACAAGGAGGAGACGGTCAACAGCGCCTCGGCGCTGTGGACGCGGCCCAAGACCGAGATAACCGCCGACCAGTACAAGGAGTTCTATCACCACGTCGCCCACGCCTTCGACGAGCCGTGGCTGACCCTGCACTACAAGGCCGAGGGTGCCATCGAATACACCGGCCTGCTGTTCGTGCCGTCGACCCGCCCCTTCGACATCTTCAATCCCGAGCGGCGCCAGCACGTCAAGCTCTACGTCAGGCGGGTGTTCATCAGTGATCGCGTCGACGACCTGCTGCCGTCCTATCTGCGTTTCGTACGCGGCGTCGTCGACAGCCAGGACCTGCCGCTGAACATCAGCCGCGAGATGCTCCAGCACAATCCGATGCTGGCCAAGATCCGCACCGGTCTGATCAAGCGCGTGCTGTCGGAGCTGAAGAAAAAGGCGGAAGGCGACAACTATCTCACCTTCTGGGAGGCCTTCGGCCCGGTGCTCAAGGAGGGCCTGTACGAGGACTTCGAGCGCAAGGCCGAGATTATCGAACTGTGCCGCTTCCGCACCACTCGTTCGGAGGCGCCGATCAGCCTCGCCCAATACGTCGAGACCATGAAGGACGGGCAGGAGGCCATCTATTACATCACCGGCGACGACCTCGAGGCGGTGAAACGCAGCCCGCAACTCGAGGGCTTCCTGGCGCGCGACATCGAGGTGCTGCTGCTCACCGATCCCATCGACGAGTTCTGGACCGGCGCCGTCGGCACCTACAAGGACAAGCCGCTGCGCTCGGTCGCCCAGGGCGGCGCCGACCTGTCGAAGATCGCGGCGCCCGAGGCGGAGACGGCCAAGCCCGAGGAGGCGCCGGCCGACGCCCTGTCCAGCCTGATCGCCGCCCTGAAGCTGGCGCTGGGTGACGCGGTGAAGGACGTTCGCCGCTCCGAGCGCTTGACCGAGAGTGCCGTCTGCCTGGTGGCGGAAGAGGGCGATATGAGCCTGCATCTCGAACGTCTGCTGCGGGCGCATCAGCAGGTCTCGGGTGCGCAGCCGCGCATCCTCGAGATCAACCCCGGCCATCCGCTCGTCCGCCGACTTGCGGATGTGGCGGTCAAGGCGGGGGCCGGCGAGGAGATGGCGGACGCGGCGCAATTATTGCTCGATCAGGCGCGCATCGTCGAGGGCGAGAGCCTGCCCGATCCCGCCGCCTTCGCCCGCCGCTTCGCCAAGGTGATGGAGAAGGGGCTGGCGTAGTTCGGGCGTCGCAGAAATACCGTCAGACGGAGATGGGGTAATCGGGCCCCATCGCTCCAAGAGACAATAGGGGCGGCTGTCCCCAAACTGATGGGATTGCACGAGGTCCGATAGCCGGCCTCACACCGTCAGGGGGACAGCCATGAAACA
>JAKFEE010000020.1:0-1677 GCA_036675815.1 Rhodospirillaceae bacterium | reverse complement strand
CGCGCATGCGCCGATGGAGCCGCTGAACGCGACCTTCGAGGTCAAGGACGATGGCCGCGTCATCGTCCATGCCGGCAGCCAGTTCCAGACCATCGACCAGGCGGCGGTCGCGCAGACCTTCGGGGTTCCGCCGGAGAAGGTGACGCTGAACACACTGCCGGCCGGCGGCGGCTTCGGCCGGCGTGCGGTGCCCACGTCCGACTACCTGCGCGAAGCGGCGGGCATTGCCAAGGCCTGGGGCGGCAAGACGCCGCTCAAGGTGATGTGGAGCCGCGAAGACGACATCAAGGGCGGCTACTACCGCCCGGCCCACCTGCACCGTGTCGATGTCGGCGTGGACGACCAGGGCCGCGTCGTGGCCTGGGATCACGTGATCGTCGGCCAGTCGATCATCAAGGGCACGCCGTTCGAGCAGTTTCTCGTCAAGGACGGCATCGACGGCACCATGACCGAAGGCGTGGTCGAGAACGACTACGGCATGCCGATGCGCCTGCGCGTGAGCCATCCCGAGGTGCCCGTGCCGGTGCTGTGGTGGCGTTCGGTCGGCCACACGCACACCGCCTTCGTGATGGAGACGATGATCGACGAGGTGGCCCGCGCGGCGGGGCAGGATCCGGTCGCTTACCGCATTTCCCGGTTCGATGCCGGCAAGCACGCCCGCCACATCGCCGCGCTGCAGCTCGCGGTGGAGAAGTCGGGCTACGGCAAGGCACCCTTGCCGACGGGCCACGCCTGGGGTGTGGCGGTGCACGAGTCTTTCGGCTCGGTCGTGGCCTATGTGGTCGATGTCTCCATCGTCGAGAACCGCCCGAAAGTTCACAAGGTGACGGCGGCGGTGCATGCCAACCGCATCGTCAACCCGCTCACGGCGGCGGCGCAGATCGAGGGCGGCGTGGTGTTCGGCATCGGCATGACCCTGCCGGGCTTCGCCATCACGCTGAAGGACGGCGTCGTCGAGCAGAGCCAGTTCACGGACTACCCGCCTGCGCGCATCACCGACACCCCGGTGACCGAAGTGCATTTCGTGCCGAGCAGCGAGCCGCCGACCGGCCTGGGCGAGCCGGGCGTGCCGCCGATCGCGCCGGCCATCGCCAACGCGGTTGCGGCGCTGACGGGCAAGCGGCTTCGCAGGTTGCCGTTCGACACGCTGGCGTGAGGGTGGCGGCGCTGCGAGCCCTTGCCACCGGGTTTCGACCGGCACTGTGGCTCGGTGTCGGCTGCCTTTCGGTGCTGGCAGGCTGCGCGACGCAGCAGACGACCGACTCCGGGCCGCCTCTCGATCCCGAGCGAGGCCGCGCGCTGATCGGCCGGCTGCTGCCCTCCAACACGCCCGAGCCGGCCGGCTGGGCCACCGACATCTACGCGGCCTTCGCCGCCCTGGAGATCGCGCCGACGCCGGAGAACATCTGCGCCGTCATCGCGATCACCGAGCAGGAGTCGAGCTTCCGCGTCAGCCCTGTCGTCCCGAATCTCGCCGCGATCACCTGGCGCGAGATCGACCGGCGGGCCGAGCGATCGGGCATCCCCAAGCTGGTCGTGCGCGCTGCGCTGGCGGTTTCGTCTCCCACCGGCAAGAGCTACAGCGAGCGCATCGACGCCGCCCGCACGGAGGAGGAGTTGAGCCGGATCTTCGAGGACTTCATCGGCATGGTCCCGCTGGGACAGCGGCTCTTCGCC
>JAKFEE010000048.1:0-1780 GCA_036675815.1 Rhodospirillaceae bacterium | reverse complement strand
GTTGACGATCTTGGCGATCTTGCCGCTGATGATCTTTTCCAGGATCTCGGCCGGCTTGGACTTGTCCTTCTCGGACATCTTGGCCAGCTCGATTTCCTTTTCCTTCGCCACGAACTCGGCCGGGACGTCGGAAGCCTTGATGTGCGGCGGGTTCATCGCGGCAACGTGCATGGCGATGCCACGGGCCAGTTCCATGTCGCCACCCTTGACCTCGACCAGCACGCCGATGCGGCCGCCGTGGACGTACGCGGCAACGTTGTTGGCGCTGTCGACGCGGGCGAGGCGACGGACCTGCACGTTCTCGCCGACCTTGGAGATGACGGCGGCGCGGGTTTCCTCGACGGTCTGGCCGCCATCGACCTTGGCCGACTTCAGTGCTTCGGCGTCGGCGGCGCCGGAGGCCAGGGCGGCCTTGGCGACGGCTTCGGTGAAGCCCAGGAAGTTGTCATCCTTGGCGACGAAGTCGGTCTCGGAGTTGATCTCGACCAGCACGGCCTTGCCGCCGTCCTGGGCAACCGCGATGCGGCCTTCGGCAGCGACGCGATCGGCCTTCTTGTCGGCCTTGGCCAGACCCGACTTGCGCAGCCATTCGGCGGCAGCGTCGATGTCGCCATTGTTTTCGACGAGTGCCTTCTTGCACTCCATCATGCCGGCGCCGGTGCGCTCGCGCAGTTCCTTGACGAGGGAAGCGGTGATTTCAGCCATGGGGTTTACCTCGGAATTCGTTGGATGTGCGGATGGCGCCAAAGTTCGCTCAGGCCATTACTGGCCGGTGCGTGGCGCGTCCGCGAAACGTTGCAGTACGACCAAAGCGATGCGACCGCGCATGATCGCGCGGCCGCATGACGCCGGTCTTACTCGGCGGCGTCGGCCTTCTTGGCCGGTGCCTTCTTGGCCGGGGCGCGGCCACGCGGGGCCTTGCGCTCGGCGCCGTTCTCTTCGCCTTCGGCGGCGGCTTCGGCGAAGTCTTCCTCGCGCACGCCAGCCGGCGTCGGCGCAGCGGCCTTGCCTTCCAGCACGGCGTCGGCGGCGGCACGGGCGTACAGCTGCACGGCGCGGATGGCGTCGTCGTTACCCGGGATGGCGTAGTCGACCAGGGCCGGATCGTAGTTGGTGTCGACGACGGCGATGACCGGGATGCCGAGCTTCTTGGCTTCCTTGATCGCGATGTCTTCGTGGCCGATGTCGATCACGAACAGCGCGTCGGGCAGGCGGTTCATTTCCTTGATGCCGCCCAGCGAGGCTTCCAGCTTGTCGCGCTCACGGCGCAGGCCCAGCACTTCGTGCTTGACCAGCTTCTGGAAGGTGCCATCGGTCTCGGCCGCTTCCAGCTCCTTCAGGCGCTGCACCGACTGCTTGACGGTGCGGAAGTTGGTCAGCGTGCCGCCCAGCCAGCGCTGGGTCATGTACGGCATGTTGCAACGCTCGGCTTCTTCCTTGATGGCTTCGCGCGCGCTGCGCTTGGTGCCGAGGAACAGGATCATGCCGCGCTTCTGGGCGATGCCCGAGATGAAGTTCATCGCGTCGTTGAACAGCGGAACCGTCTTCTCGAGGTTGATGATGTGGATCTTGCCGCGGGCGCCGAAGATGTACGGGCCCATCTTCGGGTTCCAGTAACGGGTCTGGTGGCCGAAGTGGACGCCTGCTTCGAGCATCTGGCGCATGGTGATCTGGGGCATTGCAAAACTCCAAGGCAGTGGAACCGGCCGCCGGGTAGGGTATGGCGGCTGCCCGCGGCAGGGCCGGGGGCGATGGTTCCGGGGTTGGGCCTCCCCGCTGC
>JAKFEE010000006.1:0-1804 GCA_036675815.1 Rhodospirillaceae bacterium | reverse complement strand
GCCATCGCCGAGACCTTCATCTTCGGCAAGCTGGGCACCGAAGCGCTGGCGGGCTTCGCCCTGGTCTTTCCGCTCATGATGATGATGACGATGATGGCCGCGGGCGGCATGGGCGGTGGCGTCGCGGCCGCGATGGCGCGCACCTTGGGCGCCGGTCGTCGCGACGACGCGCGTGCCTTGATCCTGCACGCGCTGGTCCTGGGCGCGGTGCTGGCGATGCTGTTCACCCTGCTCGCCTGGACCGTGGCGCCCTCGCTCTACCGGCTGCTGGGCGGTGAAGGCCGCGCGCTCGAACACGCCCTCACCTACTCCAACGTCCTGTTCACCGGCTCACTCGCGATCTGGGCAAACTTCTTCCTGTCGGCGCTGCTGCGCGGCGGCGGCGATGCCGCCACGCCTGGCCGCTACATGCTGATCTCGTCGATCGCCCAGGTGCCGCTCTCCTACGTGCTGGCGCTGGGCATCGGCGACTGGCCCGGCCTCGGCATGGCGGGCCCGGCGGTTTCCGCGCTGCTGACCTCGGCCGTGTCGGCGCTCCTGCAGGCCCGCGCCCTGTGGGGCGGCAAGCTCGGCTTCACGCCGGGGCTGGGCGGCCTTGCGCTGCAGGGGCGCCTCTTCTGGGACATTCTGAAAGTCGGCCTGATCGCCTCCTTCTCGGCCTTCACCGCCAACCTCACCGCCATGATGGTGACCGGCCTGGTCGGCCGCTTCGGCGTCGCTGCATTGGCGGGCTACGGCATCGGCGTGCGGCTGGAATTCATGCTGGTGCCGCTGGCCTTCGGCATCGGCTCGGGCCTCACCACGATCGTGGGCGTGGCGGCCGGCGCCAACGACTGGCAGCGCGCGGTGCGGGCCGCCTGGTTCGGCAGCCTCGTGGCCGGACTGGGCATCGGCGCCTTCGGCTGGATCGTGGCCCTCGTGCCGGAAGGCTGGGCGCGGCTGTTCACCAGCGACCCCGACGTCGTCTCGGCCACCGTCTCCTACATCACCCATGTGGCGCCGTTCTATTGCCTGTTCGGCGTCGGCATGACGCTCTCCTTCGCGAGCCAGGGCGCCAACCGCATGGCGCCGCCCTTCGTGGCCGGCGTCACCCGCCTGGTCGTGGCGACCGTGGGCGGCTGGTATGCCGTGGAGATCCTGGGCTGGGGCCTGCATGGCGTCTTCACCGCCATCGCCGTCGGCATGATCACTTTCGGCACGCTGATCGCCGGACCACTTCTGATCCGTCCCTGGCGCCGCCGGGCGTGATAGGCTTCCCTCCTCACGAGGGAGGGCGGCATGCAGCGCAGCGGCACGATCTCGACCTGGAACCGCAATCCGGCGGATGAAGAAGCGATGGGCGCCGCCCATGCGCCGATCTGGCGACGCATGATCGACGTCTCCGTTCCCGAGGATCTCCGCGACTCGACCGTCCTCGACTACGGCTGCAACCAGGGCGGCTTCCTGCGCATGCTGTACGATCGCCATCCCTTTCGCGCCGCCGTCGGCATCGACATCGCCCGCGAATCGGTGGCGCGCGCCGAGCTGCTGAAGCGCCAGCGCCCGATCGACTATCGCGCCGGCAACAGCGCCGCGGCGCTGGGCCACATCTTCGATTACGCTTTCAGCCACGAGGTGCTCTACCTGCTGCCGGATCTCGCGGTCCACGCCGCCGACATGAAAGCCGCACTCGCCAGACTGCGGCTCGCGCCGGCGCCCGATTCGACCGTGTCCGAGGCCTTGCGACAGGGCAAGTCGCCCTGGTCCGAAGCGGTGCACCTGCTGTGGTCGGTCTGGGTGTTCATCACCCCGATGTTCGGCGGTG
>JAKFEE010000036.1:0-133407 GCA_036675815.1 Rhodospirillaceae bacterium | reverse complement strand
GGCCTCCGCCTCGACGTCGACGTCGGCGTCGGCCTCCTGCTCGACCTCCTGCTCGACCTCGGCATCCTGCTCGGACTCGGCTTCCGCCGCGGCGAGGATGCTGTCCTCGACCTCGGCCTCGGTGTCGGCGTCCTGCTCGACGTCGGAGTCCTGCTCGGCCTCGTTCTCGGCCTCGGCCTCGGCCTCGGTGTCGACCTCGGCCTCCGACTCGGCCTCCTGCTCGTTCTCGCCGTCCTGCTCGACCTCGGAGTCGGCGGCGACCAGCACGCTGTCCTCGACCTCGGTCTCGGCCTCACCCTCCTGGTCGACGTCGGCGTCCTGTTCGGTCTCGGTCTCGGCCTCCGCCTCGATTTCGGCATAGCCGAAGGTGCTCGCCTCGGTCTCCTGCTCGGTGTCGGCGTCCTGCTCCGATTCGCTTTCCGCTGCGGCCAGGATGCTGTCCTCAACCTCGGTCTCGGCCTCGGCATCCTGCTCGACGTCGCTGTCCTGCTCGATGTCGGTCCATGACTCGACGTCACCGTCGGTCTCGACCTCGGCCTCGGACTCGGCGTCCTGCTCGGTCTCGGCCTCCTGCTCGACCTCGGACTCGGCGGCGACCAGCAGGCTGTCCTCGACCTCGGTCTCGGCCTCGCCGTCCTGATCGATGTCGCTGTCCTGCTCGGTCTCGCTCTCCGCCTCGACCTCGAGGTCGTCGGAAACCCCTGCGGTGACGCTCACGGCCTGGTCCTGATCGGTGTCCTGGTCAGCCTCGACGTCGGCATCGACAAACGCCCCACCGTCGACCTCGACCTCCTCGGACCGCTCCTGGTCGGCATCCGCGTCCTGATCGACCCCGACGCCACCATTCAGCGCGACGCCGCCTTCGGCCTCGACCTCGCTTTCGGCGTCCTGCTCGTTTTCGGCCTCCTGCTCGACCTCGGATTCGGCGGCGACCAGCAGGCTGTCTTCGACCTCGGTCTCGGCCTCGCCGTCCTGTTCGATGTCGCTGTCCTGCTCGGTCTCCGCTTCGAGCTCGGCGCCATTCGCGTCCTCGAGCTCCGCTTCCGTCTCGGCCGATTGCTGGTTCTCGGCCTCCTGCTCGACCGCGGCAATGCTGCCGGCATCGGCCTCGCCGTCCTGATCGATCCAGCTCTTCTGCGAGGTTTCGGTGTCCACCTCGGAATCCGTGCTGTCCTCGACCTCGATCTCGGCCTTGGCCTCTTGCTCCGACTCGATCTCCTGGTCAACTTCGGCCCCCGGCCCGTCCTCGTCCTCATCCTGATCAACGAGGCTCTTCTGCTCGGCCTCGCCGTCGGACTCGACGTCGTGACTGCCATCGACCTCGATCGTCGTGACCGCGACCTGCGCGACATCGCCGGCGCCGCCGCCGGATTCGGAATCACTCTCGCTCACGGAAGCGTCGCCGGCGCCTTCCACCTCGATCTCGATCTTGTTCCTGGCGCCGCCGGCTTTCTGCTCGATCTCGATGTCGGCATCGATGTCGCTGCTGTCATTGATGCTGACCTGGCCGGCCGAGAACTGCTCGGTGGTCCCGCCGCTGCCGCCACCGCCGCCGCCGCCGCCGCCGAAGGTGCTGCCGTCGAGCGTGAAGCTCAGGCCGGCCGCCTGCGTATTGACGGTGCTGTCGAGCGTATTCTGTGCCGTCGGACCTTGGGACGCCTGGGCGGCGATGCCGCCCTGGGTGCCGGAAGACGTCGAATTTGCCCCGCCTTTCCGCGCGCTGATAAATCTCTCCATAATGCCGCGAAGGTCTAGAGACATGGCGTTCTCCTTGTTTCCCGCTCGCTCCGTGTCTTCCCGCTGACGATGGCCACAGGCCAGGATTCCAAGCAGCCGCTCGGACTCCCCAGCGGTGAAGAAAGCGCAGTCTCCGCTTGCCGCCGGTAGAGAAACCAGTCGTGAAAAGGTTGATCACAGGATCGGATATGGCGTCCGCCATGGCGGGCCGCATCGCGCGTAAGCCGCTGCTGCATCGGGCGCATCAGCGTCTCGGCTTATGGTGGAAAAGGATTATGCGCCGACCATCACAGGTCGGGGCGGCTGCGCGGCCGGCGACGGCGGGCGATGCCAGTCATCCCATGATGGTCACATGAGCGGTGCACTGCGGCGCTGCGGCAAGGCCGCAGGGTAGCGGCTCGGCCGCCGTCACGACTCGTCCGGCCCACCCGGCGGCTGCGTTGCGCCCAGGCGGCGCAGGGCCATGTAGACCGCCTCGGTGCGGTTGGTGGCCCCGACCTTGCGCATGAGGTTGCGAATGTGTGACACCACCGTACTTTCCGAAATGCCCAGGCTGCCGGCGATATGGCGGTTCGACATTCCTTCCTTCAGGGCCATCAGCACCTCGACCTCTCGCCGGGTCAGGCCAAGAGCGTGCTCCGCATTGGCGGCCTCGCCGTTCGGCTCTGCCGGAGGATCCTCGGCGACCGGCACCTGCGGCAGCACACACGGCGGCACGAAGGTGCCACCGGCCAGGACCAAGCGAATCGCGGCGTCGGCTACGTCCGGCTCCAAGCGTGTCGGGACGTAACCGCGTATGCCCTGGCCCAGGAGGCCGGCGATCAGGCCGCGGTTCTCGCAATCGGCGACGACGATGACCGGAACCCCGCTCGGCAGCAGTGCGGCGTGGAAAACCTCGGCGCGGATCTCGTCGGCCGACAATGCCGGACAGCCGATGACGACCAGGTCGGGGCGCACCGCTCCCTCGCTGCCCAGCAGGATGCAAAGCCGCTTGGTCGAGGCGACCGTGCTGAGCTCGGCATTGCCGCCGATGCGATTAAGCCATTCGGTGAGGAGGTCGCGGATGAGCGGCTGGCTGGCGACAATCCTGATGGTGAGGCGCCGCGAACGGTTGCTCCGCTTACGCTTGTTGCTGACCGTTGGTTCAGGCTGGAGGTGGCGCGGCGCGCGAGGGCCGCCGAAGATGGATATGTTGTCCGCCATCTCCACACCTGTGATCAATCGGCCGCGCACGTGCGGCCCACCTCGAGGACTCCCGCCGGCGTTCGCCCGCTCGTCCTCAAAAACTGGGGTGAGGCTGTCTTGCTCGCCGCGATGCGAAGGGATTAGGAGGTGGTGCTCCCGATGTGCACCACGCCCACTTGATCGAACGCCACCTCCCGGTCGGCATAGCCGCCTAGGCAAGCCGCGCCCGAACGGCAGGGCGATTATCCACATGGACCAGGCGTCTGGCGGCAGCGCGTCCGGCCTGCCTAAGCGCGAACACCCGGCCGTGCCCGCCCGGGTTCGTGCCGAGCCGTTGAAAGGATTGGTGCCCCAGGCCGGACTCGAACCAGCACGCTGTTGCCAGCAACAGATTTTGAGTCTGCCGCGTCTACCATTCCGCCACTGGGGCACCGGACGGCAAGGGCTGCGATCATAGTCAAGGGCCGGGCCGGGTCAACGATTTTGAGCGCCGCCACAAGGCGGCTGGCTGCGGGCCTTCGGCGACGCCATCTGCACGCCATGGAAACGCCCGATCATGCCGCCCATCGCCGCCGCTGGCTGCTGCGCCTCGCCCTGCTGGCCGTGTTGCTCGCCACCACGCTGGCCGGCTTCCTCGTCGATGCGCAGGCGCTGTTCGCCGAGGTCCACAATCGCCGATTCGTGCTGACGGGCTGGGTGCGCCAGCACCAGGCGGTGGCGATCGGCCTTTACATCGCAGCCTACGTCGCCTGCGTCGTGCTGTCGCTGCCCGGCGGGGTGTGGCTGGCCATCGTTGGCGGCTTCTTGTTCGGCATCGTCGCCGGGACGATCTATACCGTCATCGGCTCGACCGTCGGCGCCGTGGCCGCCTTCCTGATCGCCCGGCTGGTGGTGGGCGACGGCCTGCGCCGCCGCGCCGTCACCTTCCTCGGCCGCGTCGAGCCAGGCTTTCGGCATCACGCGCTGAACTACCTGATCGCGCTGCGAATTCTGCCGCTGTTTCCCTTCTGGGTGGTCAATCTGGTGCCGGCCCTGGTCGGCATGCGCCTGCGCACCTATGCCCTGGGCACCTTCCTCGGCGTCATTCCCGGTTCGATCATCTTCACCGCCTTGGGCGCCGCCTTCGCCGGCATGCTCGATCGGCCGCACCTCACCGCCGACATGCTGTGGTCGCCCGAGATGCTGCTGCCGCTGCTCGGCCTGGCCGCCTTGGCCCTGGCCCCGGTCATCTATGCTCATCTCCAGCGACGGCAGTCATTTCGCTGAAGTTTGACGGTCGGAAGCAATTTTGCTCTTTTTCGTTGTT
The DNA here is from genome assembly GCA_036675815.1 of Rhodospirillaceae bacterium. Lineage (GTDB taxonomy): Bacteria > Pseudomonadota > Alphaproteobacteria > Rhodospirillales > Magnetospirillaceae > JAKFEE01. The sequence goes on along the minus strand of JAKFEE010000036.1, from coordinate 129,179 downwards.
TATTTCGCAAATGTTGACAAATCCACACCTTTGTCTAGTTGCGAGACCACGGCTCGGCCCGTAACGTGTCGGAAAAATAATGCCGCACGCCGCGTCATGGGCAAGGGGGCAACCGTGTTCATGGGCTCGTTTCAAATTGCGGTCGGCCGCGACGGCCAGTTGACCTTGCCGGCGAACTTTGCCCAGGCCCTGAGTGGGCGCGACCTGCTCCTGGAGTGTATCGCCGGCGTCGACGGCCTTCCGGCGATCATGGCCGTGCCTGCCCAAACGGCGGCGCAGCAGGGGGCCGCGACCGGCGGGCGCTGCCGTGTCGGCCCACACGGCGAGACGATCGTCGATCCTGACCTGCTGCGGCGGGTCTACATCGGCGACGCCGCCGTCGTCGAAGGCATGGGGGAATACCTGATCCTGCACCGCGCCGCGAAGCGGTAAGGTGCGCGAGGTCTCGCCATTCCCCAACGAGGGTACGTGATGCGCTGGGACCCCGGGCAGTATGCCCGCTTCGCCGATCATCGGCTGCGCCCTGTCATCGATCTGCTGGCCCGCATACCGATCGAGGCGCCGCGACGCATCTATGACCTGGGCTGCGGCGCCGGCGCGGCCACCCGGCTGCTGGCCGAGCGCTGGCCACAGGCGGCGGTCACCGGCGTCGATTCCTCGCCCGACATGCTGGCGGCGGCACGGCGCCAATCTCCGGGCGCCATCCGCTGGCTCGACGCCGATGTCGGGGCATGGCAGCCGGAGGCGACGGCCGAGTTGATCTTTTCCAATGCCGCCCTTCACTGGCTTGACGATCACCCCCGGCTGTTTCGCCGGCTGCTGGCGGCGCTGCCCACCGGCGGCGTCCTGGCGGTACAGATGCCGCGCAACCATGGCGCCGCCACCCACACGGCCATCGCCGAACTGGCGACGCATCCGCGCTGGGCGCCGCGGCTTCAGGGTTTGTTGCGCGCCGCACCGGTCGGGCCGCCAAGCCTTTACTACGACATCCTGAGCCCGCAGGCCGCGACGCTCGACGTCTGGGAAACCGAATATCTGCAGGCGCTGAGCGGCGCCGACCCGGTGGTGCAATGGGCCAAGGGCACGGCCCTGGCGCCGTTCCTGCAGGCGCTGGCCGGCGCAGACCGCGACGAATTCCTGGCCGCCTATGCGGCGCGCATGGCGGCGGCCTATCCGCGCCGCGACGATGGCATCACCCTGCTGCCCTTCCGCCGGCTGTTCGTTGTCGCCACCCGGCGCTGACCTGGGGCGCGGACCTCCAGGTCCGCACGTGGACTGCGGAGCTGGAGCTCCGCGCTCCGGGCGGCCCATCTTTCCGCGCTAGCGGGCTTTCGGGCGGTATCCTTTGCTGCGCATGCACGCGGCCACCAATGCGTCGAGGCGGCCGCGTGCCTGGCTGCGTTCGGCGGCGCGCAGGGGAGAATCCGCCGTTTCCTCGGCGACGCGACCGGGATCGAGGCGATCGTCGGCCCAACGCCGGCACGCGGCGAGATCCGTGCCGGCGCGCTCACCCGACACTTCCGCATTGGCCCACAGCACCGGCCTCTCCGCGCACGCACCCAGCCCCATCACCATAACCACCGCCGTCAGCAGCCGTCGCCGCATACCCACTATCCTCCGACTCCGGGGCGCCGACATTCGGGCGAGCGCCGGCCAGCGGTCAAGCCTTACTTTTGTGCAGTGCGCCAACGGTTGTCGGCGAAATGCCCCAGGACTATACTCGGCTTGTTGTTGCAACGCAGCATGAGGCACGACATGCATCCCGAGAGCTTCAACGGCTATGAATTCGAAGATCTCAGGGTCGGCATGACTGGCGAGTTCGGCAAGACGATCACCGAGGCCGACATCATCGGCTTCGCCGGAATTTCCGGCGATTTCAATCCGGTGCACGTCAACGAGGATTACGCGCGGAAAACCGCGTTCAAGGGGCGCATCGCCCACGGCATGCTGTCGGCGGCGTTCATCTCGGCCGTTCTAGGCACCCGACTGCCAGGCCCCGGTTGCATCTACGTCGCGCAGAGCCTTCGCTTCAAGGCGCCGGTGCATGTCGGCGATACCGTGATCGCGCGGGTCGAATTGACCGAACTGATCCCCGAAAAGCACCGAGCCGTATTCAAGACCACCTGCCACGTCGGCGATACCCTCATCGTCGACGGCGAGGCGACACTGATGGTGCCGGCTCGCGACTGACATCCGCGCATCGGCCTTTCGAAGCGGGGACACGCGCTGGCGTGTCTCCACTGTTGCGCTTCGGCCGGCCATCGGATACCCCTTACCGTCCATCGCCCCCGCCGGTGAGAGGATCTACGCCGCGATGCGCATCTTTCGCCACCACACCGAATTACCTGCCGATGTCCGTGGCGGGGTGGTGGCGCTCGGCAATTTCGACGGGGTCCATCTGGGTCACCAGGCGGTGATCGGCGAGGCCGGGCGCATCGCCCGGGCCAGCGGCCGCCCCTTCGGGGTCATGACCTTCGAGCCTCATCCGCGCACGGTGTTCACGCCGGACCAGCCGCCATTCCGGCTGACGCCCTATCGCATCAAGGCCCGGCACATCGAGGCGTTGGGCGCCGATTTTCTCTACATGCAGCACTTCGACCTGGCCTTCGCCAGCCACTCGGCCGATGAATTCGTCGAACAGGTGCTGATCGGCGGCTTGGGCGTCAGTCATGTCGTGGTCGGCTACGACTACGTTTTTGGCAAGGGCCGCACCGGCAATTGCATGGTCCTAGGCGAAATGGCGGCGACCCGCGGCTTCGGCGCGACCTGCGTGCCGGCCGCCGTCGACAGTGCCGGACGGGTCTATTCGTCGACGCGCGTGCGTGAACTGCTCGAGGCCGGCAAACCGATGCACGCCGCGCAGTTGCTGGGCCACTATTGGGAGATCGAGGGGCGGGTCGAACACGGCGACGCCAGGGGCCGCACCATCGGCTTTCCCACCGCCAACGTCGCGCTGGGCGAGTACCTGCGCCCCGCCACCGGGGTCTACGCGGTGCGGGCCGGGCTCGACCGCGGCGGCGCCACCGTCTGGCACGACGGGGTTGCCAATTTCGGCCGGCGCCCGACCTTCGGCGGCAAGGACGTGCTGCTGGAGACGCACCTGTTCGATTTCAGCGGCGATCTGTACGGCCAGCACATGCGTGTCGCCCTGATCGAATTCCTCAGGCCCGAGCGCCGCTTTGACGGCGTTGACGCATTGACGGCCCAGATAGCCGAGGATACGGCCGCCGCCCGCCGCATCCTTGCCGATCGCCATTTCAACCACGGACCAGGCCCCATGGTCCCCACCGCCAGACAAGACCGAGCCCGACCATGAGCCCCGACTACAAGAACACCGTGTTCCTGCCCAAGACCGATTTCCCGATGAAGGCGGGGCTGCCGGGTCTCGAACCGAAGCTGCTCGAGCGCTGGCGGGCGATGGACCTGTTCCAGCGCATGCGCGAGGCGGCGAAAGGGCGCGACAAGTTCATCCTGCACGACGGGCCGCCCTACGCCAACGGCCACCTGCACATCGGCCACGCCCTCAACAAGATCCTCAAGGACGTCATCAACCGCTCGCAACAGATGCTGGGCAAGGACAGCAACTACATCCCCGGCTGGGACTGCCACGGCCTGCCCATCGAATGGAAGATCGAGGAGCAGTATCGCGACAAGGGCTTGGACAAGGACGCGGTGCCGGTCGTCGAATTTCGCCAGCAGTGCCGCGACTTCGCCGCCAAGTGGATCGACATCCAGCGCGAGGAATTCAAGCGCCTGGGTGTCGAGGGCGACTGGGATCATCCCTACACCACCATGACCTACAAGGCCGAGGCGCAGATCGTGCGCGAACTCGGCAAGTTCCTGATGAATGGCGGCCTCTACAAGGGCTCGAAGCCAGTATTGTGGTCGGTGGTCGAGAAGACCGCACTGGCCGAGGCCGAGGTCGAGTACCACGACCACACCAGCTACACGATCTGGGTCAAGTTCCCGGTGGCGAAGCCGTCGCGGCCCGAACTGGCCGGTGCCTCGATCGTCATCTGGACCACGACCCCGTGGACCATGCCCGGCAACCGCGCCATCGCCTATGGCGCGGACTTCGACTACGTGCTGGTGGTGGCCAGCCGCCTCGGCCCCAAGGCCATGGTCAAAGAGGGCGACAAGTTCCTCGTCGTCAAGGAACTGGCCGAGGACGTCTGCCGCAACGCCGACATCGTTGAATACCAGGAACTGGCGACCTTCAAGGGCGCCGATCTGGCCGGCACCATCTGCCACCATCCGTTGCGCGCCGGCGGCTACGACTTCGACGTGCCGGTGCTGGCCGGAGACTTCGTCACCACCGACACCGGCACCGGCTTCGTCCATATCGCGCCCGGCCATGGCGAGGACGACTGGCATCTCGGCATGGCCAACGGCCTGCCCGTGCCCGAGACAGTCGGCGGCGACGGCACCTATCTGGCGCATGTGCCGATGTTCGCCGGCAAGCACGTGTTCAAGGTGCACAAGGAGGTCATCGAGGCGATGACCGCCGCCGGCGCCCTGCTCGCCCACGGCAAGATCCTCCACTCCTACCCGCATTCCTGGCGCTCGAAGGCGCCGCTGATCTTCCGCAACACGCCGCAGTGGTTCATCTCGATGGAGAAGAATGACCTGCGCGCCAAGGCCCTGGCGGCCATCGACGATACCCGTTGGGTGCCGGCGGGCGGGCGCAACCGCATCTTCTCGATGGTCGAGAACCGCCCCGACTGGTGCGTGTCGCGCCAGCGCGCCTGGGGCGTGCCGATCGCCGTCTTCGTCGACAAGAAGAGCGGCGAGCCGTTGCGCGATCCGGCGGTGCTGGAGCGCATCGTCGCCGCCGTCGAGGCCGAGGGCGCCGACGCCTGGTTCACCCGCAAGCCCGAAGACTTCCTGGGCGAGGGCCACGATCCCGCCGACTACGAGCAGGTCTTCGACATCCTCGACGTCTGGTTCGACTCGGGCTGCACCCACAGCTTCGTCCTCGAAGGCGACGAGTGGCCCGACCTGACCTGGCCGGCCTCGCTTTATCTGGAAGGCTCGGACCAGCATCGCGGCTGGTTCCATTCGTCGCTGCTGGAATCCTGCGGCACGCGCGGCCGCGCGCCCTATGACGCGGTGCTGACGCACGGCTTCGTCCTCGACGAACATGGCCGCAAGATGTCGAAGTCACTCGGCAACGTCGTCAGCCCGCAGGACGTGGTCAAGCAGTACGGCGCCGACATCCTGCGCCTGTGGGTGGTCGCCTCGGACTATTCCGACGACCTGCGCATCGGCCCCGAGATCATCAAGAGCCAGGTCGACGTCTATCGCCGCCTGCGCAACACGCTGCGCTACCTGCTTGGCAACCTCGACGGCTTCACCGACGCCGAGAAGGTCGAGCCGGCGCAGATGCCGGATCTGGAACGCTGGGTGCTGCACCGCCTCAGCGAACTCGACGGCAAGATGCGTCGCGCCTGCAACGACTTTCAGTTCCACGGCCTGTTCACCGACCTGCACAACTTCTGTGCGGTCGACCTGTCGGCCTTCTACTTCGACATCCGCAAGGATTCCTTGTACTGCGACCATCCGCAGGATCTGCGCCGCCGCGCCTGCCGCACGGTGCTGAACCAGCTATTCGAGTGCCTGACCGCCTGGCTGGCGCCGTTCCTGTGCTTCACCGCCGAAGAGGCGTGGCTGGCCCGCCACCCAGGCAGCGACGGCAGCGTACATCTGCGCACCTTCCCCGATGTACCGGTCGACTGGTACGACGAGGAACTGGCGCTGAAGTGGCAGGGAATCCGCGACATCCGCCGCGTCGTCACCGGGGCGCTGGAGATCGAGCGAGCGGCCAAGCGCATCGGCTCCGGCCTGCAGGCGGCGCCGATGCTCTATCTCGGCGAGCAGTACCGGCCGCTCCTTGACGGTTTCGACCTGGCCGAGATCTGCATCACCTCGGGCATCGGCATCCTCTACGCTCCGGCGCCGCGCGAGGCGTTCCGCCTCGATGACGTCGAGGACGTTGGCGTCGTCCCGGGGCTGTCGGACGGCAGCAAATGCCTGCGGTGCTGGAAGGTCCTGCCCGAGGTCGGCCAGCACCAGCACGAAGGCGTCTGCGGCCGTTGCGCCGACGCAGTCGCGCGGCTGGGAGGCTGACATGCGCAAGGGCCTCGTCATCGCCGCGCTCGTGCTCGTCCTCGACCAGTTGTCGAAATGGTACGTGGTCGACGTGGTGATGCGGCCCGAGGCGGTCGCCGACACTCCATATTTCACCCCGCACGCCATTCCGCTGACCTCGTTCCTCAACATCGTCATGGCGTGGAATCGCGGGGTGAGTTTCGGTATCTTCAACAACGACGGGCCACACAACGCCTGGCTGCTGACCGGCCTATCGCTGATCATCGTCGTGGCGCTGCTGGTGTGGATGGCGCGCACCCGCGAACCGGTGCTGCGCACCGCCATCGCCCTGATCATCGGCGGCGCCCTCGGCAATGCGATCGACCGCATCCGCTTTGGCGCAGTTGCCGATTTCATCGACTTGCATGTGGCGGGCTATCACTGGCCGGCGTTCAACGTGGCCGACATGGGCATCTCGGCGGGCGCCGTGCTATTGGTGGCCGATGCCTTGTTTGCCTCGCGCAATTCGCATAAGAATACGGCATGACTCTGCACCGCTCCCCCTCCCCCGTGCTGCGCGGCGTGGCCGTCGCCGCGCTGGTTGCGCTGTCGCTCTCGGGCTGCAGCGACGCGAAACAGGCCCTCGGCTGGACCAAGACCCCGCCGGACGAATTTGCCGTAGTGGCGCGTGCGCCACTATCGGTGCCGCCGCAATTCCAGTTACGCCCGCCGGAGCCGGGGGCGGTGCGCCCGCAGGAAGGCACCGTGCGCGAACAGGCGCGGGGCACCCTGCTGGGGTCGCGCGCCGTCGAGGTGGGGGGCCGCAGCCCAGGCGAAATCGCACTGCTGCATCTGGCGGGTGCCGACCGCGCCAAGCCCGACATCCGCAGCCTCGTCAATCGCGAGCTCGCCGCGTTGGCCGACGCCGACAAGAGCTTCACCGATCGTCTGGTCTTCTGGCGGGCACCCGAACAGCCGGGGACGCTGGTCGACCCCGACAAGGAGGCCCAGCGGCTGCGGACCAACCGCGCCCTTGGCCGCGCGGCGACCGACGGGGAGACGCCGCTGATCAAACGGCGCAAAAAGGGCTTGCTCGAGGGCCTCTTCTGAGACGAGCGCCCCAGCTCCTTCGCCTTTTCATCACATTTTCGGCACCTCATGCGGCGCCGCAGCCGAAGTCGGGCTTGCGGCGCCCGGCATTTGCCTGCTCAAATCGTCGGTTCTACGGCGACGACATGCTGGAGATGATGATGAAGTTCACTCCGCGCCGGCTGGCGGCGGCACTGATCGCGATCCCGCTGCTCCTGGCGACGCCCGCAGCGGCTCAGATTTTCAACCCCGAGTCCTTCGTCCTGCCGAATGGCATGCAAGTGGTGGTGATCCCCAACCACCGCATCCCGGTCGTCAGCCATATGGTCTGGTATCGCGTGGGCGCCGCCGACGAACCTGCCGGCAAGAGCGGCATCGCCCATCTGCTCGAACATTTGATGTTCAAGGGCACCGAGGCGGTGCCGCCGGGCGAATTCTCCAAGATCATCGCCCGTCACGGCGGTCGCGACAACGCCTTCACCAGCTCCGACTACACCGCCTATTTCCAGAACGTCGCCAAGGAACACCTGGAACTGGTGATGCGGATGGAGGCCGATCGCATTGCCAATCTGCGCCTCGACCCCAAGGATGTGCACACCGAGCGCGACGTCGTCCTCGAGGAGCGCCGGTCGCGCACCGACAACGACCCGGCGGCGCTGTTGAGTGAGCGATCGGAGGCCGCGCTCTACCTCAACCATCCGTACCGCAACCCGATCATCGGCTGGGCGGTGGAGATTGCCAAGCTCGACACCGAGGACGCCATCGACTTCTATAAGAAATACTACGCCCCCAACAACGCGATCCTCATCGTCGCCGGCGACATCACCGCCAAAGAGTTGAAGCCCTTGGCCGAGAAATATTACGGCAGCCTGCCCCCGCGCGACGTGCCCAGGCGCCTACGCCCGCAAGAGCCGTACCCCCTGACGGCACGGCGTGTGGAGTTGCGCCATCCCGACGTCCGCCAGCCAAGTTGGGGCCGCCGGTTCCTGGCGCCCAGCTACAGCTCCGGCGACACGAAATACGCCTATCCCCTCGAAGTCCTGTCCGAGGTGATTGGCGGCAGCACCACCAGCCGGCTCTACCGCAAGCTGGTGGTTGAGAAGGAGTTGGCCACCGCCGCCGGGACCTTCTACGATCCCAGCGCCCTCGACCTGTCCAGCTTCGGCGTCTATGCCTCACCCCGGCCGGGAGTAGCGATGGACACCCTCGAGCAGGCGATGATTGCCGAACTCGACCAGATCGCCACCGGCGACGTCGACGGCGGCGAGATTGAGCGGGCGAAGGAGCGTTTGCGCGCCAACGTGGCCTATGCACGCGATTCGCTGCAGGCCGGCGCCTACGCCTTCGGCGTGGCACTCACCACCGGCCAGAGCATCGAGGACGTCGAGCGTTGGCCCGAGCGCATCGCCGCCGTCACCATCGATCAGGTGCGCGAAGCGGCGCGCATGGTGCTCAAGGCCGACCAGTCGGTCACCAGCGTCTTACTGCCGGGCAAGACCGAGAAGGTGGCGACGCCGCCGCAGGAATCCGCAAATCGGGCACGAGAGGTGGAGGCGCTGCAATGAACATCGTGAAGATGATGGGCATGGCCGCCCTGCTGCTGGCCATCACGGTCACTCCGGCCGGCGCCGTCGAAGTGCAGCGTGTGGTCAGCGACAAGGGCATCGTCGCCTGGTTGGTCGAGGATCATACCAACCCGATCATCTCAACCAGCTTTGCCTTCCGCGGCGGCGCCATTGCCGATCCCCAGAACAAAGCCGGCACCGCCAACATGGTCTCGGGGCTGCTGGACGAAGGCGCCGGGGACATGCGCTCGTACGAGTTTCAGAAGGCCCTCGAGGACAAGGCCATCCGCCTCAGCTTCGACGCCAATCGCGACACCTTCTCCGGCAACCTGCGCACGCTTGGTGAAAATCGCGACTTCGCCTTCGACATGCTGCGACTGGCATTGACGCAACCACGCCTCGACAGCGAACCCATCGAGCGCATTCGCGCCCAGATCCTGGCGGGCCTGGCGCGTGAGTTACAGGATCCCAACAACGTGGCGGGACGCAAATGGATGGCCACGGCCTTTCCCGCGCACCCCTACGGCACCGCGGTCAGCGGGACGCCGGAATCGGTGCGGTCCATCGACCGCAAGGATCTGCACGGTTTCATCGAAGGGCGCTTTGCCCGCGACAATCTGATCATCGGCGTCAGCGGCGACATCACCGCCGAACACCTGAAGCCGCTGCTCGACAAGGCATTCGGCCAGCTTCCCGAGAAGGCGGCACCGCTGGCGGTGGCGTCGACCACCCCCGCGGCGGCGGGCACGCTGCTGGTCGAACATCGCGACATCCCGCAAAGCGTCGTGGTGTTCGGCAAGGCGGGCATCGCCCGCAAGGATCCCGATTGGTATGCTGCCTATATCATGAACTACATCCTGGGCGGTGGCGGCTTCAACTCACGGCTGATGGAGCAGGTGCGCGAGAAGCGCGGCCTCGCCTATTCGGTCAGCACCTATCTGCAGCCGCTGGACTATGGGGCGCTCATGGCCGGTGGCGTCGCCACCCAGAACGATCGCGTGGCGCAGTCCATCGAGGTAATCCGAGAGGAGTGGCGACGCTTGCGCGAGGACGGGCCGACGAACGAAGAGTTGAACAACGCAAAGACTTACCTCACCGGGTCCTTCCCCTTGCAGTTGACCAGCACCAACGCCATCGCCGGCATTCTGGTCTCCATCCAGCTCGACGAGCTGGGGATCGATTATCTCGATCGCCGCAACGGCCTGATCGAACGGGTGACGCTGGACGACGTCAAACGTGTGGCCCAACGCCTGCTGGACCCCGCGCAGCTGAGTTGGGTCGTGGTTGGCAATCCGGCGGGATTAACGGTGAACTGAATAGGCCAGGGGCCAATCGCTACTGCGCGCGTTGGCCCTTGGCAAAGGGCATGCTATACCCGCCGGCGTCAAGCCATCGGACTTGGGTCAATTGAGCAGACTTCCCCTCGATCAATCGAGCTGGGGCCTCGTGCGCCGCCTGTTCCGGGAAGGCGTCCGCCCCTATGTCGGCCGCCTTGGGCTGGCGCTGCTGTGCATGGCCATCGTCGCCGGCGCCACCGCCGCCAGCGCATGGCTGCTCGACCCCGTGATCAACAAGGTGTTCTTCGAGAAAAACCGTCAACTGCTGTGGCCGGTCGGGTTGGCGGTGCTGGGCACTTTCGCCGTCAAGTCCCTGGCCAGTTACGCCCAGGCGACGCTGATGGCCGACGCCGGCCAGCGCATCATCGCCGATATGCAGAATCGGCTGTTCCGGCACCTGATGCGCATGGATCTGGCGTTTTTCCATGCCAATTCCACCGGGCATCTGATCTCGCGCCTAACCAATGACGTTCAGCAGATGCGCGCCGCGGTCTCGAACTCCCTGACCGGCCTCGGCAAGGACGCGCTGTCGGTCGTATTCCTGGTTGGCGTGATGTTCTACCAGGACTGGATGCTGGCCGCTGCCTCGTTCGTCCTTTTTCCGCTGGCCATTCTGCCCGTCGTGCGCCTCGGCCGGCGCATGCGCAAGGTCACCGGCAACACCCAGGCCCAGATGGGCCAGCTGACCACCGTGCTCGAGCAATCGTTCCAGGGCGTGCGCGTGGTCAAGACCTACAACATGGAAGGCTATGAGGCGCAGAAGGTCTCGACCATCGTCGCCGGCCTGCTGCGCCTCGTCTGCAAGGCCGCCCGCACGCGCGCCATGTCGGCGCCGACCATGGAGACCCTGGCCGGGGTCGCCATTACCATCGTCATCATCTATGGCGGGCATCGGGTCATCGCCGGCGACACCACGGCAGGTGCCTTCTTCTCGTTCCTCGCCGCCTTGCTGATGGCCTCGCAGCCGCTGAAGTCGCTGGCGACCATGAACGCGTCGCTGCAGGAGGGCCTGGCTGCCGCGCAACGGCTGTTCACCGCCCTCGACGTGACGCCGACGATCGAGGATCGGCCCGGCGCCGTCGAGCTCGCCGTCAGCGGGGGCGGCATCCGCTTCGAGGGCGTGCGCTTCTCCTACGGCAGCGAGAAGATGGCGCTGACCGGGGTCGACCTGGTCGTGCCGGGCGGCCAGACGGTGGCGCTGGTCGGCCCCTCGGGCGCCGGCAAATCGACGATCCTCAACCTCGTCCCGCGCTTCTACGACGTATCGGCCGGACGCATCCTGATCGACGGCGCCGACGTGCGCGACGTACGCCTGACCAGCCTGCGCGGCCAGATCGCCCTGGTCAGCCAGGAGATCACCCTGTTCGACGATACGGTGCGCGCCAACATCGCCTATGGCCGCTTCGGCGCCACCGAGGCCGAGATCGAGGAGGCGGCGCGCAACGCTGCCGCCCACGATTTCATCACCGCCCTGCCTGAAGGCTATGACACCATCGTCGGCGAGCACGGCATCAAGCTGTCGGGCGGCCAGCGCCAACGGCTGTCGATTGCGCGGGCCATGCTGAAGAACGCGCCGATCCTGCTGCTCGACGAGGCGACTTCGGCCCTCGACACCGAGTCCGAGCGACTGGTGCAGGCGGCCCTGGAACGGCTGATGCGCGGGCGCACCACCGTGGTGGTGGCCCATCGCCTGTCGACCATCGTCAATGCCCATCTCATCTGTGTCGTGGACGGGGGCCGCGTCGTCGAGGCCGGGCCGCATGCCGAGCTGCTGGCGCAGCAGGGCCTCTATGCACGGCTATATGCCCTGCAGTTCAACGAACCGGCGATTGCCGCAGTGGCGGCGAGTCCATGAGGCTCGCCAAGCTCATCGCCGCGGACGAGCGGGTGCGCCGGGTCGCCTGCTGGTTGGCGGCCACGTATATCCGCTTCGTCTGGAAGACCAGCCGCTGGGAGACGATCGGCGGCGACATCCCCCGCCAGCACTGGGAGGCGGGCCGGCCCTTCATTCTGGCCTTCTGGCACGGCCGCCTGCTGATGATGCCCTACAGTTGGGACGAGAACCGGCGCATTCACATGCTGATCTCGCAGCATCGCGATGGCCAGCTCATCGCCCGCACGGTGGCGCATTTCGGCATCGAGACCATCGCCGGCTCGTCGAGCCGGGGCGGCTCGGCGGCGCTGCGCGCCATGCTGAAGGCGTTGAAGGCCGGCGACTGCATCGGCATCACCCCCGACGGCCCGCGTGGCCCCCGCCAGCGCGTGTCGGCCGGGATCATCAACGTCGCCCGGCTGGCGGGCGTGCCCATCATCCCCGCCGCCTACGCGGCCAAACGCCGTGCCCTGCTCGGCAGTTGGGATCGCTTCCTCGTGGCACTGCCGTTCAGCAGGGGCGTCTTCGTCTGGGGTCGCCCGATCGATGTCCCCAAGGGCGCCAGCGATGCCGCCCTGGAGGCGCTGCGCGAGGAGGTCGAGCAGCGCCTCAACGCGTTGACCGCCGCCGCCGACGTGCGCATGGGCCATCCCGCGCTGGAACCGGCGGCGTGGCCACATCTCGACGCCGCCGCCAATCATGCTGGCTCCTGATTTCTGGAGCAAGGGCGGTGCCGCCGCGGCGCTACTGTCGCCGCTGGGCGCCGTTTATGCGTGGGGCGGGCGGCTGCGCCAAGCCTGGGTCAGACCGCGACGCATGGACGTGCCGGTCATTTGCGTCGGCAATCTCGTCGCCGGCGGCGCCGGCAAGACTCCGGTGGCGTTGTCGCTGGCCCAACGCCTGCGCGCCTATGGCATCGACGCCCACATCGTCACCCGCGGCTATGGCGGCAAGGAAACCGGGCCACTGCGGGTCGACCGCGCCAAGCACACCGCCGATGACGTCGGCGATGAACCCCTGCTGCTGGCAGCCGATGTCCCCACCTGGGTTGCCCGCCAGCGCCCCGCTGGCGCTCGCGCCGCCATCTCGGCCGGCGCCAAGCTCATCGTTCTGGATGACGGCCATCAGAACCCCAGCCTGATCAAGGACCTGTCGCTGGTGGTGGTGGACGGCAGCTATGGCATCGGCAACGGCCGGGTGATCCCGGCTGGGCCTTTGCGTGAGCCGGTCGCACAGGGGCTGGCGCGCGCCTCGGTGCTGGTCATCCTGGGCGACGACCGGACGAATGTCGGTGCGTTGCTCGGCGGGCTGCCGGTGCTGCGGGCCCAACTGGTCCCCGGCCCGGAAGCCGCTTATCTGCGCGGCCGCGATCTCGTGGCCTTCGCCGGCATCGGCCGCCCAGAGAAATTCTTCGACACCCTGACGGCGGTTGGCGGCTTCGTGCGCGCCCGGTATGCCTTTCCCGACCATCACCCCTACACGCACCGCGACATCGCCCCGATCCTGCGCAAGGCGCGCGAACTGTCAGCCTTGCCGGTCACCACCGCCAAAGACGCCGTCCGCCTGCCAGCGGAACTCCGTCATCAGGTGCGCGTACTGTCGGTGGACCTGGCCTGGGACGACCTAGCGCTGCTCGATCACCACCTCGCCGGGCTGTTCGCCGCCGCCGACGATGCCTCAGGGCCTTGACGCGACGGCGCATTCGCCGTTCGATGAGCCCCCGCCCCGAGATCGAAGCCCATGACCTACACCTCGCTCAGAGACTTCATTCAGCGCCTGGAACGCGAAGGGCGGCTGGTGCGCGTGGCGACGCCGGTGTCGCCGGTGCTGGAGATGACCGAGATCCAGACCCGACTGCTGGCGGAAGGCGGGCCGGCGGTGCTGTTCGAGAACGTCGTCCGCCCCGATGGCGGGCGCTATGACATGCCGGTGCTGGTCAATCTGTTCGGCACGGTCGAGCGCGTCGCCTGGGGTATGAACCGAACGCCGGAGCAGTTGCGCGAGGTCGGCGAGACGCTGGCCTTCCTCAAGCAGCCGGAACCGCCGGGTGGCTTCCGCGAAGCCATGGAGATGCTGCCGCTGCTCAAGACCGTCATGTCGATGAAGCCGAAGACGGTCGGCGGCGCCCCCTGTCAGGAGGTGGTCCATCGCGGAAACGAGGTCGACCTGGCGCGCCTGCCCATCCAGACCTGCTGGCCGGGCGAGCCGGCGCCGCTGATCACCTGGCCGCTGGTGGTGACCCGCGGCCCCGGCGGCGACAAGCGCGACGTGTTCAACCTGGGCATCTACCGCATGCAGGTGACCGGGCGCAACACCACGCTGATGCGCTGGCTCAAGCATCGCGGCGGTGCCCAGCACCATGCGCGCTGGGCGGCGGAAAAGCGCGAGCCGCTGCCGGCAGCGGTGGTGATCGGGGCCGATCCCGGCACCATCCTGGCCGCGGTGACGCCGGTGCCGGACACGCTGTCGGAATACCAGTTCGCCGGCCTATTGCGCGGCGCCAAGGTGGAGTTGGCCGACTGCCTGACCGTACCGCTCAAGGTGCCGGCCGAGGCCGAGATCGTGCTGGAGGGCCATGTCTCGCTCACCGATTACGGCGATGAGGGCCCCTACGGCGACCACACCGGCTATTACAACGCCGTCGAGCCGTTCCCGGTGTTCACCGTCTCGGCCATGACCATGCGCAAGCAGCCGATCTACCTGTCCACCTTCACCGGCCGCCCCCCGGATGAGCCTAGCGTGCTCGGCGAGGCGCTGAACGAGGTGTTCATTCCGCTGCTGCAGCAGCAGTTCCCGGAAATCGTCGACTTCTGGCTGCCGCCCGAGGGCTGCTCCTACCGCATCGCCGTGGTGTCGATCCGCAAGGCCTATCCCGGCCATGCACGACGGATCATGATGGGGGTGTGGTCCTTCCTGCGGCAGTTCGTCTATACCAAGTTCGTCATCGTCGTCGATGACGACATCAATGCCCGCGACTGGAAGGACGTCATGTGGGCGATCTCCACCCGCATGGACCCGGCGCGCGACATCATGGTGGTGGAGAACACGCCCATCGATTACCTCGATTTCGCCTCGCCGGACTCGGGGCTCGGCGGCAAGCTCGGCCTCGACGCCACCAACAAATGGCCGCCGGAAACCAAGCGCGACTGGGGGCAAAAGATCCGCATGGAGCGCGAGATCGTCGATGAGGTCACGCGCAAATGGGCGAGCTACGGGCTTCCCGGATCAGGCCGCCCCATCTGGAAACAAGACTGACAACGCGACGGAGCAAGGGAATCCACGAATGGACGAGGCCGCGCTGAATCTACTGACCGATCTGATCGCCAAGGCCTGCGATGCCGGCGCCGATGCCGCCGACGCCGTGGCCATCGATTCCGCCTCGATGTCCCTGGCCTATCGCCTGGGGGCGCTCGAGCGGCTCGAGCGGTCGGAATCCGCCGACATCGGCCTGCGCGTGTTCATCGGCAAGCGCCAGGCTCTGGTGTCGTCGTCGGATCGGTCGCCGCAGGCGCTCAACGAGTTGATCGAACGCGGCATCGCCATGGCGCACATCGTGCCCGAGGACCCCTATTGCGGGCTGGCCGAGCCGGGCCAGTTGGCTCAGGAATTGCCTGACCTCGACCTGTGCGACCCCAGCGAACCCTCGGCCGAGCAACTGGTCGATATGGCGCGGCGGGCCGAAGAGGCGGCGCGCGCCGTGCCCGGGGTCACCAATTCCGAGGGCGCCGAGGCCAATTGGAGCCGCTCGGGCATCGCCATCGTCGGCAGCAACGGCTTTGCTCACAGCTATTCCCGCTCGTCCAGCTCCATTTCGGCATCGGTGCTGGCCGGCGACCATGCGACGGGCATGGAGCGCGACTACGATTATTCCGCCTGTGTGCACATGGCCGACCTGCGCAGCCCCGAGGACGTCGGCCAATCGGCCGGGGAGCGGACCGTCGCCCGCCTGAAGCCCCGCAAGATGCGTAGCTGCCGGGTGCCGATCGTCTACCATCCGCGGGTGGCACGCGAACTGGTGAGCCATTTGGCGGGGGCCATCAATGGCGCGTCGGTGGCGCGCGGCACCACCTTCCTGAGGGACTGCCAGGGCAAACAGGTGTTCGGTCCCGCCATCCGCATCGTCGACGATCCCCACCGGCGACGCGGCCTGCGTTCCCGCCCCTGCGACGGCGAGGGCGTCGCCAATGCCCGCCGCGATCTCGTGGACGGCGGCATTCTGACTACTTGGCTGCTCGATCTGCGGTCGGCCCGGCAGCTTGGGCTGCAGTCGACCGGCCATGCCTCGCGTGGCACCTCGTCGCCACCGTCACCCAGCGCCAGCAACGTCTATCTCGAGCCGGGGCCGGTCACCGCCGCGGAATTGATGGACGACGTCGCCGAAGGCCTGTACGTGACCGATCTGTTCGGCCAGGGCGTCAATGGCGTTACCGGTGACTACAGCCGCGGTGCCGCCGGCTTCTGGATCGAGGGCGGCAAGATCGCTTATCCGGTGAGCGAGATCACCATCGCCGGCAATCTGAAGGACATGTTCCGGCACCTGACGCCGGCCAATGATCTGGTGTTTCGCTATGGCATCGATTCGCCGACGGTACGTGTCGACGGCATGACCGTTGCCGGCACCTAAACCGGGCTTGCCGTCAGGTCGCCGCTGCCGCATTTGCGGCACCGCACGCCCTTGCAGATGCGGCCGACGGGGAACAGGGGCCCGAAGTGGTCGACCAGGTAATCGCTGGGCTCCTGATAGGTGGCGGCGCACCCGTTACAGACGATGCGAACCTTTCGGCCACGATGGGCCAGGGTGTAGAGGGCCACTTCCGCTTGCATGGGAGACCTGCCGATGTCGAAGCTGCGCGCACAGCTACTACGCAGGAGCTTAGCAAAAGGTCAATTTTGACCGCGCTACCCCGAAGGAAAAGGCCTATGAGCATCGAACGGTTGAGCCGGCAGATCGCGTTCATCATCGAATGCGATCGCCTCAAGACGATCCTGCGACAAACCTGGCTGATCGACGGCAGCCGCCGCGAGAACGATGCCGAACATTCGTGGCACATCGCCATCATCGCCCTGCTGCTGGCCGAGCATGCCGAGGAAGCCGTCGACGTGGGGCGGGTCATGCAGATGCTGCTGATCCATGACATCGTCGAGATCGATGCCGGCGACACCTTCCTCTACGACGAGGCGGGCAATGCCGACAAGGAGGCCCGCGAGCGCCGGGCCGCGGATCGGCTGTTCGGCCTGCTGCCCGACGATCAGGCCGCCGAGATGCGGGCACTGTGGGAGGAATTCGAGGCCCGCGATAGCGCCGAGGCGCGCTTCGCCGCCGCTGTGGACCGCCTGCAGCCGCTGTTGCACAACTGCCTCACCGAGGGCAAGGCTTGGCGCCAGCACGGCGTCACCGCCGATCAGGTGATGCAGATGAACGGCGAGCGCATCGCTCCCGTATCGGAGCGGCTATGGCAGTACGCCCGGGGCCTGATCGAGGCAGCGGTGGCGCAGGGTCATCTGGCGCCACGCTGACGTGCATAGAGGGTGAATGGACTTCCGGCATGGCACCCCCGCCCGATGAGTCGCATCCCTCTCCCACCGCCCCCACCCGCGCGGGGCCGGTCTCGGCTAGGTTCTGTAAGCCCCCACAGACCCGACGACGCCCCCGAATGGCCTCCTCCGCAAGACGTCTCACGTATTTGTTGCTGATCACCATCATCGTGCTCAGCCTGTGGCCCCATGCCTACCCCACCGGGAGCGGGATGAGCGACAAGCTCGGCCATTTCCTGGCCTATGCCGCCATCGCCTTCACCAGCTCCTTCGGCTGGCCTCGTCGCGCCGGCCGGGCGGCGGCCGGCCTCGCGATCATGGGCCTCGCCATCGAAACGGTGCAGCCCTTCATCGGACGCAGCGGCGACGTCGCCGACTGGATGGCGGATCTCATCGGACTTGCCGCCGGCATGACCGGTGCCGTCCTCTGGTCCGCAACCTGGTCGACCATTGCCGCGCGGTGGACGCGCGACGGCTAATCGCCGGCGGCGGCGTCGGTCAGAACCGGAGCCCAGGGCAGATCGGCCGAATGTCGGCAATCGCCGGTCACGATCACCGCCAGCACCTCATGCGCGTGGGGGTCGGCGACGAGCCCCAGACGGTGCAGCAGTGGCGCAAGCTTCCCCAGGAGATACGCGCGCAGGCGCGGCGGCTCGGTCAGGCCTGCGCCATCGACGTAGAACAACGTCCCATGGGGCCGCGCGATCTGGGCAAGCATCGTTTCGCTTTCGCCATTGGCCGCCACCGCGCTCAGCAGAAGCATTCCCTGGCAGCGCGGCGACCGGAACGCCAGCAGGCGAAAGAGGCCGTTTTCGGTCAAGTTGACCACGCCGGCCGCCACCCATCCGCTTGTGGCAAGCCGGTCGGCGGCGAGGCGCTCGGCTGCACCCGCCTGACCGCTTCCCGCCGCACTCGGCGCGAGCATCAGCTTGCCGGGGAGGCTGGCCGCCGCCAGCGCGACAAGGCTAAGGACGAGGAGCAGGCGGCCATAGCTCATGGCGCACTCCGTGGAGGGCGAAGCCGAGGGCGGTCGCCAAAACCAGCATGCCGAACGCCATCCCGCCGATGTCGCCGTGAAGCCATCGATAATAGGCGAGATCCCAGGCCGACAACGTCAGCCGCACCGTGTTCAAGAGGACGATCAAGCCGGCCAGCACGGCCCATAGCCACGCCTCCGACCACGACCACGCCGGGCGAAACAGCCGAGTGACGGCAAAGCAGCACAACACCGCCTGAGCGATGGACTTGAAGGCGACGCAGGCAGCGACGACGACCAATTCGTAGCCCACACCAGTGATGATGACGTTGCCGTCGCGTGAGATGCCGTCACGGAACTGGTCGAGCAGCAGCGCCGTCAATGACGCATCCAGCCGTGTCAGGCTCGGCGCCAGCAACGTCAGCAGCAGCCGCGCGACGATTTCGTATGCGGCAACCGCCGCGAAAACCCCGCCGGCGGCGGCAAGGTGGGCATCGCGGCGGTGTGCAAACAAGCTGTAGCCCCCGAGAATGCCGAGGGCCAACCATCCCGCGGACTTGTGCGGCAGCATGAGCAGGGCGGCGAACGCCGCCGCGGCAGCCAGATCGGCCAAGGTGGCGCGGGCAAAGCCGCCACCCCAGCTCAAGCCGACGCCAATCAAGCAGGCGGCGACGACGACGGCATCGATGCCAAACAAGTCGCCCGCCCCCGTCGTCGAGGTCTGTATCTCGGCAACAACGGCGTTGACGAGGCCGACCCCGTACAGGCCGCAAAGAAGATCTCGACGGTGGATTCGCCAATCGCGCGCTGCTTTACCTCGATCGCGTGCCAGCATTACGCGCCCTTCATGAAGACAACAAAACGATGATGCATAACCACAACCAGCTATTTAATTAGCCAAAGGCAATCCTTTAATAGTTATTCCGCTCAGTCGAAAGGAGGCCGAGCATGAAAAAACTTGTCCTAATCACATCTTTGACGTTACTTGCCGCACCTGCACTGGCCGATCCCGGCAATGGCAATGCCTGGGGCTACAACGGCCAGGGGCAGGGGCTCCACCTCGGGCACCGTGTCGATGGCCCATTGCCGCTGGCGGCCGGGCTGCCGGCTCTCGCCCTCATCGGCGGGGCCATCGGACTGGCCCACGTGGCCCGCAAACGCCGCCAGCACCCATGACCTCGAGGCTGCACCGGCCTCGCCGGTGCAGCCCTTCTCAAAAGCCCCCGGGTCCAAAGGGTGAGTGGCGCCATCAAAAGGTAGAGACTCGCCACCATCAATTGCCTGTTAACCACTGACGGACTATCGATGTCGGCGGCGCGTGGCGCGGCCGGGCCGCCCCCGCCTGACGTGAAGGACGCGGAGCCGTCGATGGACCCCGAAGACCTGTATCCGCCTCGCCCCAAGATCAGCCGCGCCGCCTCCATTGCACTCGTCCTCGGCTTGAGCCTCGCCCTGTGGGTCCTCGCATGGCTGCTCGTCACGTGACGTAAGCGTCGCATCAGGCGACCTCCCCCTCGCGGCACGCCCCTTCCTGCACAACGGTGGGCGGAATGGAGGCAAGCGCCTGCCGCGCCAGTTGCGCCCGCTGGGGAAATTCCTCGAGGAAGTGCTGCGCCAGCAACTGCAGCGTCAGCAGGCCCATCAGGCCCATCTGCTCGCGCTCACCGCCCATGGCGCCATGGCGCTGCCGCGCCTTGCGGATCAACAGCCGCGCCGCCGCCTCGTCGATCAGGTCGCAGCGGCGCAGGGCCGACAACTCAAGGGCCGCGGCCACCCAGTGTGGGGCCGTCGCACCGAACAGGACCGCGGCCACCGGTGCGCGATAGGGCCGGCGGGGGCGCGTGGCGAGTTCCGCTGGCAGCACCTGGCGCGCATAGTGCCGCAAGGCCACCTTGTCGCGCAGACCAAGCAGCTTGGCGCGGGACGGCAGCGCGCAGCACAGATCCACGACGTCGGCGTCGAGGAACGGATAGCGCATCTCGATACCGTGGGCCATGGCGACGCGATCGCCCTGGCTGGACAACAGGTAACTCGACAAGAAGGTATTCATCTCGATCAGCTGCGCCCGGGCCAGCGGCTCCCACTGGCGCCAGTCGGTGGGCAAGGTCGCGGCAAGCGACGCCATCATCGCCTCGGGATCGAGGGCCGCGCGCACATCGCGAGCGAGCAGGCGGAGACTCCACGCCGTGTTTTGCCAGCGGATCAGGTGCGAATAGAACGGGTGATCGATCTCCGCCAGCGTGACGGCGAAAAACCGGCGCCATAGCGCGCCCGAACGCGAGCGCTCGCCGCCGACATAGGCATAAAGGCGGTCGAGCAACTGCGGGCGCAGTCGCGAAGTCGGCTGACGGGCCCAGAAGCGGCGGATACGATCCTCCTTGAAAATACCATAGCCGCCGAGCAGATCGTCGGCCCCCTCGCCGGTCAGCACCACCTTGCGCCCCGACCGCCGCACCAGCCGCGACAGCAGGAACAAGGGCACCGGCGAGCTCCGCAGCAGCGGCGTCTCGCAGTGCCAGACCACGTCGGCCAAGGCATCGGCAATGCCGGCCTCGTCACACAGGAATTCGTGGTGGCGGGTTCGGCACAGACGGGCGATCAGCCGTTGCTGCGGGGTTTCGTCGAACGCGGGATTGGCGAAGCGAATGGCATAGCTTGGTACCGGCAGCGGGCTGGCGCGCGCGGCCAATGCCGCGATGACGGCCGAATCGAGGCCGCCACCCACATAGCAGCCGACCGAGGCATCGCCGCGCAGGTGCAGGCGCACGGCGCCATCCAGGGCCGCGCCCAAGGCGGCGGCAAATTCGCGCGGCGAGGCGCACTGCCACTGCGGCCGCGGGACGATATGCGGCTGCCAATACCGCCATTCGCGAATCCGTAGATCGGCCTCGATGACGAGGGCACCGCCCGGAAGCACGCTGCGTACCCCGGTGAAAACCGTATCGGGTGCCACCACCGACCAGCGCGTGAACACCTGTGCGAGACCGGCGGCGTCGAATGCCGGCGCGATGCGCCCGCCGGCGAACAGCGCTTTGGCCTCGGAGGCGAAGGCCACGGCATCGGCACAATGCGCCCAATAAAGTGGGGAGATGCCGAAGCGGTCGCGCACCAGTCGCAGCCTCTGGCCCGCCGCATCCCACAGCGCCACGGCGAACTGGCCATTGAGCCGCGGCCAAGCCTCGTCACCCCACTGCTCATAGGCGCGTAGGACGACCTCGGCGACGCTGCTACTCCGAAACCTGTGGCCACAGGCCTCGAGTTCGCGTCGAAGCTCGCGTTCATTGTAGATGGAGCCGCCAACCACCACGCATAGCTGGCCATCGTCGCTGCTCAGCGGCTGCCGGCCCGCGGGCGAAGCCGCGACCGAGCGGTGGGTGTGGACGAGGGCGACGCGACGGTCGCGGTAGATTCCCCAACCGTCAGGCCCACGGTGCAGCAGCATCGCCGCCATGCGCAGGCCCTCCTCGCGGGACGCCGGCTGCGCCCCGTTGCCGACCAGCACCCCGGCAACCCCGCCCACGGCGGCTAGCTCCGTCTCATTCAGCGACTCTGGGCTTCGGCCGCCTGCGCGAGTGCGCCGCGCCGCACCTTGCCGTTCTCGGAGCGGGGCAGCGCCGCCCGCAATTCGATGAAGCGCGGCACCAGATGGCTTTCGAGGCGCGCCCGGCAATGCAGCTTGATCTGGCTTTCGGTCAGCGTCGCGCCCTCCTTCGGCACCACCAGCGCCTTGACGGCCATCCCGTCAACCGGATCGGGCACGCCGACCACCGCCGCCTCGGCGACACCGGCCAACTCACAGAGGACATGCTCGACCTCTTTCGGGCTGACCTTCTCGCCGCGGCACTTGAAGATGTCGTCCTGGCGGCCGACGAAATACAGGAAGCCCTCCTCGTCCATGCGAAACAGGTCACCGGTGTGCAGCACCTTCTCGCCGGCAGTGTCGCCGTCGCGCAGCCGCGCGGCGGTTGCCTGAGGGTTGCGCCAATAGCCGCGCATGACGTTGGCGCCGCGCACCACCAACTCGCCGACCTCCCCCGGCGGCAGCCGACGCCCATCTTCGCCGACGATGTAGGCTTCGCTGTTGGGCATGGCCTTGCCGACGGACTCCGGCTTGTCGTCGAGCCGCGCCGGATCCAGATAGCTGACGCGGGTACACTCGGTGAGGCCATACATCGAGAACAGGTGCGCCTGGGGAAACATCTCGCGCAGACGCTTGATATGCGCCGGCGGCAACGGCGCTGCCGCATTGGTCAGGTAGCGCAGCGACGACAGGTCCAACCCGTTGAACGGCGCCAGCTGCACCAACTTGGCAAAAATGGTGGGGACCGCCGGCAGGCCGGTCACCCGGTGCGTCGCCATCGTGTTGAGCAGGTGCCAGGGATAGACGAACGGCCTCTCCAGCACGATGGTGAAGCCGACGCGAACGCCGGTGAGGACCTGATACAGCCCATAGCCGAACGACAATGGCAGGGTGCAGACGACGACGTCGTCGGGGCGATTGTCGAGGTAGGTCGCAATCGCCCATGCGGTATTGCAGATGTTGCGGTGGGTCAGCATCACCCCTTTGGGCGCGCCGGTCGAACCCGAGGTGTAGATGATGGCGGCCAAGTCGTTGTCGATGAGACCGGGATCGACCGGCGGATCGTGCTGGGCCGCGGCCTCGTCCACCGTCAGTTCCAGGCGGGCGATGGCGGGCTGCGGAGGCACGGCGGCTCCTGCCCAAAAGATGGCGGACAGGCCATGGCCGGACGGCACTGCCGCCCTGACCACGGGGGCCAGGACCCGATGGGCCACGAGCACCCGTGGCGCGCAGTCCTCGATCAGAAAGGCGAGCTTCTCGGGCTTGGTGGCGGGGTGGACGGGTACGAACACGGCGCCCGCGGCAAGGCTGGCGAACACCGCTTCGACCATCTCGATACCATTGTCCATCAGCAGCATGACCCGGTCGCCGCGTCGCACGCCGGCCTCCTGCAGGGTCCTGGCAAGGCCGGCCACGGACCGCGCCAGTTCGGCAAAGCTGGTCGAGCAGTCGCCACAGATCAGGGCCGTCTTGTCGGGCACGACGGAAGCGGTGCACCCGAGCAGATCATGGACGAGGCACCTCATGCGGTATCCTTTCCGAACTGGGGCAACTATTCAAAACAGGCATATATTCCGTGGTCCACTCGCTAGTTGGGGTTAACCCTGCCACTCGCCGGCGCTGTTTTTTTTCAAGCCTTGACTTGCGGACACTTGGCGGCGTTCACGCCGGTCGAGTTAACTCGTTCGTTATCGTGCCACTCACCTTCTGATCAAAAGCCATCGCTGCGGAGACTCCTCATTTGCTCGCCTAGACAGGCGGCCAGGGCGCCGCGAACTATGATTCCTCGCAGTCACGGGATAATGAGCAAGCGATGGCAGGACGCGGCCACAAGCCCGGCGAAAACGTGTTCACATTCACTCGGCGCGTCGATGATGCACGCTGCGCCCTACCTCGCGAGAGGGGTGACGCACCGACGTTGCCCGGCGGACGCTCGGACGAACTGGCGATTGCTCTGCTGCCGGCGCCGCAATTTGCGCAGGAAATGATTCTCCAGTGGCTGAAGCAGGCCGCCGCGCCGTGTCGGGTAACCGTGCTCGACCCCGCTCAGATGCCGCTCGCCGAGCAAGGCGAGCAGCGATACGACCTGGTCGTGCTCTGCCAGTTCCTGCAGGAAGGCAGCCCCGAGCAAATGCTGGGCGCCATTCGCGGTGTCAGGGCAACATGGGAGAGTGTCCCCCTCGTCGTCGTCTCCGATGTCGAGAACAGCCGGCTGGTCGTCGAGGCCCTGCGCAACGGCGTCAGCGGCTACATCCCGACGCGCCTACCGGTCCAAGTGGCGGTTGCCGCGGTGAAGCTGGTGCTGTCGGGTGGCACCTATTCGCCGCCGCTGCTGTCGAGCGACGGTGTCTCACGGGCCGCGGCACACGATGCCGTGCTCCGCCCGCCCCTCAAGCCGCTGCCCGAGCAGGTCGCCGCCCAGCTCAAGTTGTCGCCGCGCGAATGCCAGGTGTTGCAGTTGATGCAGGTCGGCTATTCCAACCGCCAGATCGGCACGCAACTCAGCATTTCCCAGAACACCGTCATGGTCCATGTACGCCACCTGATGCGCAAGCTCGGGGCGACGAACCGTACCCAGGCGGTATTCAAGGCTGGACTGCTCGAGCGCCAGCGCAACGGCAGCAATGGCGACAGCTGACCGCAGCGACAGCTGACGCATCAAACCGGCGAGACACCGTAGCCCCCCAAGGCCTGGCTCGAAGGGGCCAAGGCGGCACCACATGCCAAGGCCGTCCGGTTCATGGCGTTCAGTTTCTTCAAGATGCGGCCGACATGCACCTTCACCGTGTTTTCCGACATGCCGAGGTCATAGGCGATGACCTTGTTCGGTTTGCCTTGCTGCAGATGCGACAGCACCTCCGTCTCGCGCGGCGTCAGCGCCGCGGTGGCCATGGTTGCAGGCATCGGGGGCTCGGGCACACCCAAGGCGAGCCAGGCGCCATCACCACATGCCGCCGCCGGCGCCTCGGTGGGACCAATATAGACGCCACCGGTCATCACCAGGCGCAAGGCCGCGACCACCTGCGCGACGCTGAGCGTGGGCGGCAGACAGGCGCGCACGCCCTGGCGAACGAAGGCCAATGCCGCATCCAGGTCAACCAGCCCGCACAGCACCGCCACCGGGATGCCGGGCATCACTTCGTCCAGCCGGCGCATGGTCTGGCGCACGCGCTGATCAAGCTGCTGACTGGCGTCGATGCGCATCAAGACCGCGTCGCAACCATCGGCATCGGCGGGCTCCAGCTCGTCGACACAGGCGACGTCCCTTACCACCAGCTCACGCGAATGGTGGCGCAACAAGTCGGAAATGCAGTGGCGGGTAAAGTCGTGCGAGTCGACAAGCATGAGAATAATAGGCTGCGGCTTATCACCGT
Source organism: Rhodospirillaceae bacterium (assembly GCA_036675815.1). GTDB lineage: Bacteria > Pseudomonadota > Alphaproteobacteria > Rhodospirillales > Magnetospirillaceae > JAKFEE01. The sequence goes on along the minus strand of JAKFEE010000036.1, from coordinate 103,763 downwards.
TGTCGGGACCCAGCATCATCGGCGCCATGCCTTTTCATTTCGAGATTAGTGCGACATCCGGCCTTCGCTTCACATCCCGCGACGGCAGCCAACGCACCGCCACCGGCGGCAGCCATTATTTGGGGTGCGCAGCGCAAGATCAGCGGAGGCATTGTTGTATATGCTTATGCCTTCCGCGCCATCTTAACGGGATAGAGAGGCACCTCGCCCCGCGAATTGCGGTCCTTCTGGATTATGACCGGCCGAGATAACTGTGATTAGTTACGACCACTCGGCCATGGCCACGGCCAGCACTTAGCGGTGCAAGTCATAGTATGACCAGAACTGGTGACTGGCCGCACCTTCCCCCCGTTCATAGCTTTCTTACCGCGGATGTCATGCGACCGCTGACGCCGACGGGGCGTGCATTGGCAACAATCACGCGGGACGTGGTCGCCGGCATTCCCACGCGGCCTTCGCACGCCCGTTTCGAGGCCTCCGCACGACGCTGCGGCCCGCCGCCGCCGCACCAATCGCTTAGGGCCTTGGTGAAAGGATCCGACGACGATGGACAGTTCTTGGACGTTGCCGCGCATGGACGACCAGCCTGCCCTACCCCGCTGCCGCCTGGACAACACCCCTGCCCCCGAGCACCGCCGGCGCGCCCGCCTGATTTCGATGAGCGGCTATCGCCCGGCGTCGCCGGTGCTCTATCGCCTGTGGAATGTCGGGCTCGGCCTGACGCTGTTGTTGCTGACCCTGCCGGTCTGGGTGCTGATCACCGCGGCGCTGGCCCTCACCCAGGGGCCACGAAACATCTTCTATCGCGGCGAACGTATCGGCATGGATGGCCGCCCCTTCCGGATCATCAAGTTCAAGACCTTGCGCCCGGAGGCGGCGTTGCTCACGCGCGATCAGGTGCTGCCGCCCAATTCGCAGATGGAAACGCTGCTGGGCAGGCCCCTGCGGGACACCCGGTTGGACGAGCTGCCGCAATTGCTCAATGTCCTGTCGGGTAACATGAACATGTTCGGGCCGCGGCCGGTTCGCCCGGCCATCGCCGCAGCGTGCCGGCAAACCGTGCCGAACTACGATGCCCGCTTCGCCGTAAAACCCGGCCTGATCGGCTATACCCAGGCCCTGATGCCGCATTCCGCCGACAAGGCGATCCGTGCCCGCGTCAATGCCGTACTGTGCCGACGCCGGGTCAACCTGCCGCAGGAGTTGCTGTTCATCACCATCACCGGCCTGGCGGTGCTGGCCTGGACCGGCCGCGTCGGCTTCCGGACGGCGGCAGCCGCCCTTCACCTGGAGCGGTTCGGCTGGAAGGGCGGTTGCCGCCCATACCAGGGCCATGCGCGCATCGAAGCGCCGGAGCTGTCGACGGTCACGATGCGGCTGCTTCATATCGATCACGACAATCTGCGCGTCGAGAGTGCTCAGCCGCTGCCCTTGGGCGATGGGCCCTATACACTGGCGCTGCACCGCGGTTACCGGTTTCGGTCGCGGGGCAAGACCGCGCGGTGCACGGCGGTCGTCACCGCCAGCGAGGCCGCCGGAGGGGAGAATGGCGGCATCACCTACACGATGCGCTACAGCACAGCTTCGCCCCTGCAGAAGTACCTGATCGAGCGGCATTTCGTCGGCAGCGTTCTCGTCGCCTGACCGCCGCGCGCACACCCCCGAGCCATAGGACAACCACATGACCATGCTGTTCTGGAGTCTGGTGGCCCTGGTGGCGATCATCGTCGCCGGGTATGGCGCCGCCATCATCGTCGTCGCCGCGGCCTTGCCGCGGCGCCGGCGACCGCCGGCGCCGCCGCTGCGCGCCACGCTGCTCATCGCCGCACACGACGAGGAATCCTGCATCCTCGACAAGATGGCCAATGTGCTGGCCCAGGACGTCGGCCAACATCGCCTGTCGGTCGTCGTCGTATCCGACGGCTCGACCGACCGCACCGCCGACCTGGCCCGTGGCTGCGATGATCCCCGCATTTCCGTGGTGGAGATTCGGCAGCATGTCGGCAAGATTCCGGCGCTCCATCACGCGCTGCAGGACATCGGCGGCGACGTCGTCATCTTTTCGGACGCCAACAGCCAGTTTGCGCCAGGCGCCCTGCGCGCGCTGCTCGATGCGTTCGGTGATCCCGAGATCGGCGGGGTCTGTGGCGCCCTGGCGATCTCGCGCCGCCGCAGCGGCTGGCTCGGCCTGGCCGAGCAAATGTATTGGCGTTATGACAATGCCTTGAAGCGCGCGGAAAGCCGCCTGGGCGGTGCCGTCTCCGCCCAGGGCTCGCTTTATGCCGTGCGGCGCCATTTGCTGATGGAGGTACCCCCGTCGGTGGCCGATGATTTCTACATCTCGACGGCCGTCGTGGCGCAGGGGCAGCGCCTGCTGTTCGAACCCGCGGCGGTGACCTTCGAGGCGGTGAGCAACAACACCCGCGGCGAGTTCGGCCGACGCGTTCGCTCGACCGAGCGCGGGTGGCGCGCCCTGCTCAGTCGCCGCCAACTGCTCAACCCGTGGCGCACGGGCTTCTACGCCATTCAGTTGCTGTTCCACAAGGCCCTGCGCCGCATGACGCCGCTGCTGCTGGCGGCGATCCTGCTGTTGTCGATCCCCCTGGCGCAACAGCACTGGGTCTATGCGGCGATACTGCTGCTGCAGGCGACATTCTACGGCATCGCCGCCGGTGCCGCCCTGTGGCCGCGGGTTCGGCGGCTGCCGGGCGCCTCTCTCGCCTTCTTCTTCGTCGGCACCCAGGTCGCCATGGGCATCGGCCTCGCCCGCGTCGCGCTGAGGATGCACAGCCGGGGCTGGAAGCCGGTGCGCGACATACGGCCGGTGCTCGGGGAGTGAGCCTCCGCCCATTGCCATGGCTGCCGACGCTTGGCGCCGGCAGCCATTGTCTTTGTGCGTGTGGTCGATCTCAGGCCGATGGCGCCGCCGCCGCGCGAGCCACCACGAACAGGGCGACGCGCTCGATCGTATCGAGATTCTCGGGGATCAGGTCTTCATCGCGGACGCGAATGCCGCATTGTTGCTCGAGAAAGGCCACCAGCTCGAGAACGCCCGTCGAATCCAGCGCACCATTGTCCAGCAGCGAATCGCTGTCGCTCAGATCGCCGGCGTCACCGAAAAGGAAGTTTTCTACAATGTAGTTCCGCACCGCCGCAGCGACCTTTTCGGTCGATTGTCCCGCAATATTGCCATCGTGCATGACCCAGCTCCGGGCATTGATGATCTGTCCTTGCAATTAGGTGACGGAGCCGACAAGCATCAACCTCAACTATACATCAGGTTACTTTACTAAATCATAGCAGACCAATACAACTCTTACGGATACTCACAAAACATCGTCAGTCGTTGTCCGACTTCGAGACCGTTCCGCCCGCCCGGCCCGTGGCGAACGCCGACGCAAAGTCGACGCGATGGATGGGGCCGCCGCGCACGCGCTCTCGAATGCGGCCGACCAGCGGGTCGAGCAGGCCGGTCACGACGGCGGCGACCAGCAGACTTGCGGCGCAGCCGGCGATGAGGCCGATCCAGCCATGGAAGTCCGGTCGTGCCAGCAGCACCACCAAGGGAATGGGGTGAACCAGATACAGCGGGTAGGTCAGATCGCCGAGCCCGCGATCGGTGCGGCTGGTGCGCATCCGGAACGCGGCGAGGACGGCGAGGGTCAGCATCAGCGTGATCAACAACGCGAGTTGCGGCTGTTGGGCGCGAACATAGCCGTAGACCGGATGCACCGGCGCCAGCGAGGTGAAGTGGACGAGCACCATCCCCAGCGATGCCGCGAGAAAGGCGGCCGCGCCCGCCACGCCCCGGTAACAGAGGTAAAGGGCATAGCCACCGGCGAAATACGGGAAAAAACCGAAGATGGGCGGCGCCCAGCCGGCTACCGCGGCCACTGCGGCAGCCATTCCGGTTCCGTAGCAGGCCAAGAGGGTGATCAAATATGCGTCCTTACGCCGGCGCTTGGCCGCCAGGACGCCGGCCAAACGCCGTGTGACCAGCAACGAGAGGAACACGCAGAGGTAGAACAGCATCTCGGTCCGCAGTGCCCAGATCACGGGGAGAAAGTTGTGATCGGACTCGATGACGTCGTTGAGCGGCGGCAGGACGGCAACGAAATTGGCGATGATGTTCTTTGTCGAAAAAATCACCTCCGGCGCCGGCGTCGTCGGCAAGACGCCGACAATGGGCAGGCCGGAAAGGAACACGAGGTAGTGGGCGACGATCGAGAGCGTCGTGCACAGTACGAACACCGGCATGATGCGCAGCAATCGATTGGCCAGGAAGGCCAGCGGCTTCTCGGCATAACTTCGGTCGACCGCCTCGGCGATGACGAAACCGGACAGCACGAAGAAGATCAGTACGGCGACACTGCCGACCTCGAGCGGCAGCAGTTCTGGGACGAGCGCGGGCGGCGCGACGGTGGTGCCGTAATGCTGGATCACCACCAGCATCGCCAGCAGCAGGCGGAAGGCGCCAAGGGGCCGATAGTGATCCATGACGCTCTCCCGTGCCAGACTGCGCCGATGGAGCGCTGACGCTCAGACCGGCTGCCTGGCTCGCCGGCGCCAGGGCAGCCCGATCAATTCGACCTCGGACACACCAAGCAGAGCGGCAACGCCGAGATAGCCGATCGCCGCCGCAGGGGCACTGAGCGCAAGCGCCAGGATCTCATGGAGCAACCCGCTCCCGTCCAGCATCAGGCGAACCCCGTAGATGCTCAGCCCGGCGGCGGCGGCGGCGGCCATCATCGCGCCGAAGGCGTACAGATCGTCACGACCGAACAGGCCGCCGAGATGTCGGCGCAGCAGAACCGTGAACAGCAGCGTGCCAAGACCCAGCGAGGCGGCGGAGCCCAGCATCAGGCCGCCAAGGCCGAACGGTTCGACGACCAGCCAGAAAATGGCGACGCGGCTGACCAGCATCACGGCGACGCCGATCGCCATGATCCGCCGCGAGGCTGACGACGCCTCGGCGATCAGCGCCGACATGGCGGCGCTGTTGATGGCGACGAAGGTCAAATGCGGCACCGACAGACGCACCACCTCCGTCGTACCGTCGACGGCCGCCGCGGAAAACTCGCCGTGGCCAAGCAGCGCCGACACCAGAAGATCGGCGATTGCCGCCGAAAACACCGCCAGCGGCAATATCAGAAACATGTTGGCCCGCATGATGCGGACGATGTTGTGGCGGAAGTTCACCGTGTCGCCGGCGGCAGCGGCATAGGACATCTCGGTGTAGGCGACGGACATCAGGCTGGCGCTCAACAGGCTAGGCAGCAACCCCATCAACCGCTGACCGTATTCCAGCATCGACAGTGCCCCCAGGCCGATCAACGAGGCGAATGCGGCATCGATCCAGCCGACCCCTTGCATCTCGATCTGGGCCAGCCCGACGATGCCCAGGCGCTTGCCATTGTTTGAGGTGCCGGCGGCATCGTCCGGGGCTGCCTCGCCGGCGGCGGCGCGCCGCTGGCGCGAATCCAGGATGATGCGCGCCACTGCCGGCAGCAGCACGATGGCGTACAAGGCTGCGCCGACGACCAGGGCCCAGGCCAGGATCTCGACCGACGCCGGCAGCAGCAAGAGGGCCAGGATCAGCACCAGGCGCGGCAGTTGGCCGGCAAAACCGCCCAGGCCGAAATAGCGCACCGCATTGACATGGGCGACGGCGATGGCCGCCAGCACGGTCAGGGCAATCATCGGGGCGACGATGCGCATCAACTCGGTCGCCAACGCGATGCGCTCGCCATCGAACCCCGGCGCCAGGGCCTTGACCACCCATTCGGCCCCCCACCACAGCGCCAGCGCGGCGAGGCCGCTGAGGACCAGGGTCACCGTTATGGTGCGCACCGGCGGTGGCGCCGTGGAGGTTTGGCTGCGCACCAGCGGCGGCACCAGGATCCGTTGGCATCCGTACTCGATCGACGTCCCCAAGCCGGTGACGAACCGCCGCACCAGGAAGAAGGCGTCCGACGCGCCACCGGCGCCGAGCCAGCGCGCCAACAGCAGGAAGATCAGGAAGCCCATGGCCACGCCTGACCCTTTGGCAACGGCGAGAAGCCAGAAGTTCTTGCGAAAGGTCGGATGCTGCATAGCCGCCAACAGTAGGGAGCGTATCCCGGCAGCATCAACATCTCTTTCGGCCTGAAGGGATTAAGCACTGCCGAACATATAAAGTATTATCGTCATCATTCATCATTATCCGCCGGCAACTGGGGAACAACGATGGCGTATTATGCACCCCGGTGTAATTCATAATGATGACTGTCGGGCGCCGGCGGGGATGCCCATCGAATCCAGGCGGCCGAGATCGACGTCTCACCGGCGGCCGCACCCCAACCGCAGAGAGGGCAGCCATGGCCTTGGTCATGATCACCGGCGGCGCCGGCTACATCGGCAGCCACGCCGTCCTTGCCTTTCGCGATGCCGGTTACCGCGTCGTCGTCGTTGACGACCTCAGCACGGGCGTCCGTGAGAACCTCCCGCTCGAAGTCGAGCTGATCGTCGGCGACGCCGGCGATCGCGATCTGCTGGACGCGGTGATCCCCACCCACCGGCCCGAGGCCGTGCTGCATTTCGCCGCCGCCATCCAAGTGCCGGAATCCATGGCCGATCCGCACAAATATTACCGTAACAACACGGTGGCCAGCCTGGCCCTGATCGACGCCTGCACGCGCCATGGGGTGCCGCGTTTCCTGTTTTCCTCGACGGCCGCGGTCTACGGCATGCCCGACGGCGGTGTGGCGAGCGAGTCCCAGCCGACGCTGCCGATCAATCCCTATGGCTGGTCCAAGCTGATGATCGAGCGCATCCTGGCCGACATGTCGAGGGCGCATGGCCTGCAGTATGCGGTGATGCGCTATTTCAACGTGGCGGGGGCCGACCCGGCCGGCCGCACCGGCCAAAGCACCCCGCAGGCGACACACCTGGTCAAGGTGGCGTGCGAGGTGGCCACCGGCCAACGCCCCCGGCTGGAGATCTTCGGCGACGATTACGATACGCGCGACGGCAGCTGCATCCGCGACTTCATCCATGTCAGCGATCTCGCCGACGCCCACCTGGCCGTGTTCCAATACATCCGGGAAAGCACGGGCTGCCCCGTGTTCAATTGCGGCAACGGGCGCGGCTACTCGGTGTGGGAGACGGTGCGCGCGCTGGAACGGGTGGTGGGGCGGCCGATCGCCACGAAGGTGGCGCCGCGACGGGCCGGCGATCCGCCAACCCTGATCGCCGATCCGTCGCGGCTGCGCGACAGCCTCGACTGGCGGCCGCGATACGGCATGGAGGACATCCTGGACACCGCCCTGCACTGGGAGAGCCGTCTCGCCCGCTCCCGCAGCCTCGCCCGGCCAGCGTGACTAGGGCCTTGGGCGTAGCCCGAAGCCGTGAGGTGATCGAGCTCGCGGCCGGATACGGCAGGGGCCGGATGACCAGAAATCGTGACTGTCGAGAACGGAAGTGTGGTCATTAGGCTGATGACACGGCACGTCTGAGCTGAAAGGGCAGAGATGTCGGCCGACGCGACCCAGCTTGCCCCCAACCGCCCCCGCATCGTCGCTTTCGTCATGCAGCATCTTGACGCGGGAGGGTTGGAACGTGTCGTACTCAACCTTCTCCTCCACCTGGATCGCCGCCGCTTCGTGCCGGCGCTGATCCTGTTCGAGCGGCGTGGGTCGCTGCTGGCCGATGTCCCCGGCGACGTCATTGTCCGCGACCTCGACGGTCGGGCGGCGAGAAAACTGCCGCTGCGGCTGGCCGGGATCTTTTCCGAATTGGCCGTCGACGTCGTCTATGCGGGGACCAACGCCACCGTCCTCGCTTGCCTTGCCGCGACCGTGCTGCGCCGCGGCCATCCGCCGGTCATCATCGGCGAACACACGCCCATCGGCCCGTTCTTGCGGGACGCCAAGCTGCCGGGACTGCGACTCAGGCTGATGCGCTGGCTGTACCCGAGGGCTGCCGCGGTGGCGGTCCCGGTCGCCGAGTTGGGCGACGAGTTGCGACGGGTCCTGCGCCGCCCCGCCCTGCCGGTGATTGCCGTCGCCAACCCGGTGGTCGAGATGCGCCCGGCCCTCGAAGCCGTCCCGCCGATGCCGGAGTCGCCCTGGTTCCTCGCCGCCGGCCGGCTGAGCCCGGAAAAGGGTTTCGACACGCTCATCGACGCCTTTGCCCGGCTGTGCCGCAGGATCCCGGCGGCTCGGTTGACCATCTGCGGCGAAGGCCCCGAGCGCCCCCGGCTGGAGGCGATGTCGCAGGCGCTTGGCCTGGATGAGCGTCTGCAACTGCCCGGTTTCGTTCCCGATCCCATCGGCCGTCTCGGTGGCGGACGCATTTTCGTCATGTCGTCCCGCCGCGAGGGCTTTCCCAATGTGCTGATCGAGGCCTTGGCGGCGGGCATGCCCGTCATCTCGGCGGATTGCCCGATCGGCCCGCGCCTGGTCCTGCAGCAGGGGCACTACGGCCTGCTCGTGCCTCGCGACAATGCCGAGGCCCTGGCCGATGGCATGTACCGCCTGCTTCAGGATCCACGACTTGCCGCGGAGTACCGCCGCCGAGGCCCCGAGCGAACCGCTGCCTTCGAAGTGCGCACCGCCGTCGCGGCCTTTGCCGAACTGTTCGACGGCATCGCCCAAGGCAGGAAACCCCCAGCGCTGGCCGTGCCATGATGACGACACCTTGCATCCCCCCATCCGACGACAGACCAGGACAGCGGCCATGAGTCTCGCCGGCCTGGGCACACCCCGAGGCGTCCTGGCCGTTGTGGCCGCCGTAGGCGCCTTCATGCTGGGCGGAGGCTTGATTGCCGTAACCGTGGGCGGTATCGGCCTGCTCGAGGTCATCGCCGTACCCATTGCGCTGGGGGCCGGCGTACTGCTGTTGCTCGACCCGTTCTGGCCGCTGTTCCTGTTGGTGGTGTCGGTCCCGGTCGATGCCCTGTTCAATCGCGCCTTCGACGCCCTGCCGGTCACGGCGTCGACCGCGTTGACGTTGCTGACCATTGGCGCGCTGCTGCTGAGGATGCCGCACGAGGCACGAGTGGCGCGCCTTGGGCCGGATGACCCCACGGTGCGATGGACCGTTGCCTTCGCCCTCGCCCTGACGGTCAGCACCCTGCTCGCCGAACACCGCGACGCGGCCCTGAACGACGGCGGGCGGATCGGCAGCATGCTCTTGATCACCTTGCTGATCATTCGCATCGTCACTACGCCACGCCAGGTTCAACTCCTGGTCCTGGGCCTCGTCGCCGCCGCGCTGTTCAGCGCCGCCGTGCTGATCATCGAGGTCAAGCTGGACCTTCGCTTGCTGTCGCGCCACGTCGCCGCCCTGGCCTCGGATTTCGAGGGAATGGCCCGATCCTCGGGAGCATCGGACCAGAATCCGACGACCGCCGCCCTGATGCAGACCGCCGGCGTCGCCATGGCCCTGGCGCTGGCGCTGGAATATCCGCGGCAGCGGCTGCTGACGATGACCGCTGCCGGCCTCGGCATTCTTGCCATCATCTTGTCCTACGCGCGCAGCGCGGCGCTGACCATCGCCGTTGTGGCGCTGATGATCGCCTGGCGCCACCGTCGCAGCCGCTTCTTTCCGCTGGGCGTAGTGTTGGCGGTGATTGCGGGGCTGGCATCCCTGCCGATGGTGCCCGACAGCTATTGGGCGCGCATTGGCACCCTGGCCAATTTCAACACGGACTACACGCTGTGGCGCCGGCTGGGCTACAACATGATCGGCCTCGACCTGCTGGCACAGCACCCGCTGTTCGGCATCGGGCCCGGCAATTTCCCGGCGTTCTACGTCGAACCCGACTATCGCTACATGCCGGGGCGAACGCTGGTGCCGCGGCAACTGCACAACATGTATCTCGGCATCGCCGCCGAGATGGGCCTGATCGGGGCCGTCGCGTTTTTCGGCATGATCGCCAGCAGTCTGCTGCGGCTGTGGCGCGCGCTGCCGGGCTGCACCACCGCCAGTCAGCGTGCCGTCGTGCTGGCCCTGCTCTACGGGTCGCTGGCCTATTACATCGGCAGCCTGATGACCCCCGCCCAATACGTCAAATACACCTGGTTGCTCATCGGCCTGGCCGCGGCGCAAGCGCGGGTGATCGCGGCGCAGGCCGAGGCAAGCGCACCGGTGATCGGCCCCGCGGGTCCGGTCACCGGCGCCGACACACGCGGCCGAGCGGAGCAACCGGCGGAGTAGCGCCAATACGAAACGGCCCGGGGGAATGCCCCGGGCCGTCGCCGTTGCTTTGCCGGTCCGGGCCTTAGCCCCAGGCCTGGTCCTGGGTCAGTTGGCTGTCGGTGGCGCCGAGCAGCGTGACCGGATCGGCCGTCGCCGCATTGTCGAAGGCGAATTCGCTGGCGGTCAGCGCGGTGGCGCTGACGTTCTCCAGGGTCAGCGTCTCACCGTTGGCGAACTCGAGCACCGTGTCGGCACCCGACTGGCTGAGCAGCGGCTTCACCTGGTCGAAACCGGTCAGGCCGTAATCGCTCAGTTGGATGACGTCCGACCACTGCGGGTAGAAATCGGTGATGGTGTCGTTGCCCATGCCCTTGGCGATGACGAAGGTGTCGCCGCCGGCATTGCCGGTGAGGGTATCGTCACCCGCGCCGCCCACCAGGGTATCGGCGCCCGAGGTGCCGGTGAAGGTCTTGCCGGGCGTCGGCTCGGGGGTCGGCTCGGGCGTCGGCGCGGGGGCCGGAGCACTGTTGTCGAAGGCGAATTCATTGGCGGTGAGGGCGGTGGTGCTGACGTTCTTCAGGGTCAGCGTCTCGCCGTTGGCGAACTTGAGCACCGTGTCGGCACCCGACTGGGCCAGCAGCGGCTTCACCTGATCAAAGCTGGTCAGGCCGTAGTCGCTCAGTTGGATGACGTCCGACCACTGCGGGTAGAAGTCGGTGACGGTGTCGCTGCCCATGCCTTTGGCAATGACGAAGGTGTCGCCGCCGGCATTGCCGGTGAGGGTGTCGTTGCCGGCGGTGCCCGCCAGGGTGTCGGCGCCCGCGGTGCCGGTTACGGTCTCGCCGGGCGTCGGCGCCGGCTCGGGGGTCGGCTCGGGGGTCGGCTCGGGCGTCGGCGCGGGAGCCGGGGCGCTGTTGTCGAAGGCGAACTCGCTGGCGGCCAGGGCGGTGGCGCTGACGTTCTTCAGGGTCAGCGTCTCGCCGTTGGCGAACTTGATCACCGTGTCGGCCCCCGACTGGGTGAGCAGTGGCTTCACCTGGTCGAAGCCGGTCAGGCCGTAATCGCTCAGTTGGATGACGTCCGACCACTGCGGGTAGAAGTCGGTGACGGTGTCGCTGCCCATGCCCTTGGTGATGACGAAGGTGTCGCCGCCGGCATTGCCGGTGAGGGTGTCGTTGCCGGCGGTGCCCGCCAGGGTATCGGCGCCCGTGGTGCCGGTGATGCCAGCGTCACCCGTCGGCGGCGTGCTGCCCGTGCCGTCATTGCCACCATCGGCGGGCGGATTCGTCGTATTGCCGCCCGACAGGATGCTGGAGATCAGGCTCTCGGCGGTCGTCATCGACACCACGTCGTTGCCGCTGACCTTCGGCACAATGTTCAGCGAACCATAGTCGCTGTGGACTTTGACGCCGTTGGAGGTGTCGACGATGTTGTTGTTGCGGATGATGAAGTTGTGCACGACGTTGCTGGTATTGGGGATATCGAGCAAGTCGATGTCGTTACGCGACGTCTCGCGGTTGCCCGAATCCATCACGAGATTGTTCTCGATGGTCAGCAGGTCGCTGGGGCCGCGCATGTGGTCGGCATAGTAGGCAATGCCGCTCTTGCCGGTGTAGTCGACGACGTTGTTCGCCACCAGGCCCGAGCTGCGCACCGAGATGCCGTTGCCGTCCATGCTGTTGGTGACGTGGTTGCCCTTGATGACAAAATCAGTCGACTGGACGTAGATGCCGTGCAGCAGACCGCCGCTGCCCGACAGGCCGGTCTGGTCGAAGGTATTGTTGAGCACCTGCAGACCAGGATGGTCGACGCCCGAGCGCTGCGCCGCCGACAGGCCGTCGCGGCCGATGTTCGAGATCTCGTTGCCGTCGATGATGACGTTCGAGGTCGAGCCTTCGCTGCTCAGCTTGATGCCGACGCCCGAGACGTTGTCGACCGTGCAGTTCTCGATCTTGACGTTCTTGACGTTCTTCAGAAAGAAGCCGTCGCCGCTGACATCCTTGATGGTCACGTTGCGGACAAGGGTGTTGTCCCACTCGGGACCCTCGAGCCTCATCGTCTTGGTAAGAACCAAATTCTCGATGATGCGAGTGTAGGTGGTAGCCATTTAAACCCCGTACAATTCTGTTGACGTGTGTCGGCTTGTTGCACGGGATGTTGCTCTGGGATTCCCAACAACCGGTTAACGCAGAACGTTAACGCCTACCTATATGGATATTAAAGCATGCTTAACGTATTCGGACATTTACTTGTGCATGCAAAGCCATTCATTAGTCTTTTAAAATAACTTCTTGACATAGTTCCGCCACAAAGCAAGCTATACCCAGTTTGGGGAGTTCGTCCTCCCAATAAGGCGGCAGGTTTATCACCGGAGAGACACCCTCATTTGGAGGGGCGACGATGGTGGCGGCGCGCTTGCGGGACGATTAGTCGATCACGACCGCCCCAGCACAGTCATCGCGAATCACGTCCTTCGTGGTACCGCGGCTACGCAAAGGGAAGATGCAGGCGATAACAATTGTGTGACCGCGCCGTCTGCACGAACATCGTTCGCCAATGAACTACCAGGACGCTCCGATGGCGGCCGCCGCACGGCGATGGCCCGGCCCGGCGCGACCGCAATGGGCGGCAAAGGCCTCGTATTGGCGGGCCGCGGTGGTGGCCAGATCGAATTGCTGCTCGACGATACGGCGCCCGGCGACGGCCATGGCCGCGGCCCGCGCGGTGTCGGCCTCGATGCGCCTCAGTGCCTCGGTCAGGGCCCCGACCTCACCCGGCGGCACCAGCAGGCCTGTCTGGCCGTCGATCACCAGCTCGGGAATGCCCGAGACCCGGCTGGCGATCACCGGGCGATGGCAGGCCAGCGCCTCCATCAGCACGTTGGGAATGCCTTCGGTGCGACCGCCGGGGCCGATGATGCTGGGCGCCGCCACGACGTCGGCATGCCGGTAGCCTTCGATAATGTCCTCGAAGCGACAGTTGCCGTGCCAGCGCACGCGATCGGCAAGCCCCAGGAGGCGCGCCAATGCCTGCAGCCGCTCGCGCTCCTGCCCATCGCCCATCACATCCAGCCGCCAGTGGGGCTCGCCGGCGGCCAGCGCGCGCAACAGCACGTCGACGGCTTTTTGCGGCGCCAGCCGGCCAACGAACAGGATGTTGAAGTGTGCATCGGGCTCGCGCGGCGCCAGCGGCGGCAACACCCGCAGATCCATCCCGCACCGAATGACACGGATCCGCCGCTCGTCCAGGCCCGGCACATGGGTTTGCAGGAAGGCCTTGTTATAGTCGCTGATGGTGCGCACGAACGCCGCCTCGCCCAGCTTGACGTCCAGCAGCGATTGCGTGGTGAAGATATCGTGGGCGTGACACGAGACGCTGTACGGGATGCCGGTCAGCCGGCCGATGACCCAAGCCGCGGTTGCCGGATGGCCGGCAAAGGCGGCATGCACGTGCTCCGCACCCCAGGCCACGGCATCTTCCGCCAGGGCGGCGATCTTGGGCAGGAGTGCCAACGACTTCGCCAACAGCTCCGGTTCGTGGCGGAAGCCTTGCGTCAACTGCCGGGCGATGCCTGCCATCGGGGCGCCGCGGCGCAGCCAGGCGCGGGCCAGGGCCGCCCATGCCCGCCGGCCGGCCATGCGCTCGTGATGCACCCAGCCGGCCACCGGCCGGGCGAAGTCGTGCAGGGTCTCGTTGCGGCGATACGGCGCCAGGTAATAGACCCTCACCTCGGCCCCCAATTCGCGAAAGGCCATCAGGTCGCGCAGGACGAAGGTTTCCGACGTCTTGGGGAACTCGCTGACGACGACGGCGAGGCGCATGCCCTCTCCTTCACGTTTGCTGCGAGGCGCCCGAGATGCGCGGCGCGGCGCGAGGCGCCGCGGGTTGCGGGCGCTGCCGGGCGATGGCTTCATGCAGGCGGCGCACCGCCGCGAACGCGATCGTCAGGAAGTACCAATAGTAATTGCCATGGAAGGTGCGGATCGCCGCGTACAGCCCCACCGCCTCCGCCGCCGGCCAATGCCAGCCGGCGATCCGATCGCCGACGCCCATGCGGCTGATCACCCACGGGTCCTCGTCGAAGCGGTTCTCGCCCTCGCCGGCGGTCGTGGCCCGATAGCCCACCGCCAGCGCGATGCGGCGCGCTGCCGCACTGGTGCCGTTTTCCGGCCAGCAGAAGATGTCGACCGGCTTGCCGAGACGGCCCTCCAGCTCGACCCTGCTGCGCTCCAGATACTGGCGCACCCGGGTCTCATAGGCGGATTCGCTTTCAACCCCCAGGCCGTCGCGCCAAGCACGTGCGGCTAGGGCGGGGGCATTCTCACGCACCGCCGCGCCCAAGGCCACCCCCGGCGGCAGGGCCCCCCGATGCCACCCCACCTTCGAGCCGCGCATGTGCAGCCACTGCAGCCAGGCAAGGTGGCGCCAATTGTCGACGGTCAGGTGGTCGATGACCGTGGGGCCGGTCTCCACACGGCCATGATCGATGCCGTGCGCCTGGACGTCCATCAGCCCGCTATCCCGCATGGCCTCGAGTTCCGGCCAGTTGACATAACCGTCCCAGTTCAGGCCGTCGGGCAGGAGATTGCCCGCTTCGACATCGTCGATGGTCGGCCGCGGCGCCGGGCCATCCTCGATGAAGTCGAGCGAGACGAACAGAGTGGCCGGGAACCCGTAACGGCGCAGCATCGGCAACGCTGCTACCCAGTTGTCGAGATAGCCATCGTCGAAATCGAGGGCGACCGGACGCACGGGCAGCGCCCGGTCTTCCTGACGCGCCGTGACCAGGTCGGCGGTGCTGATCACCGACAGCCCCGAGCGGGCGAGCATGTCGAGGTGGCGCGCGAAGGTTTCGCGGCTGACGATGCACGACGGCCACGGCAGCCAGCCCTTGTCGCTGATGCTGTGGTAGTACAGCACCGGCACGCCGCCCTCGTCGCGCATCCAGCGGTCGGCAACGACCAGTCCCGCGATGATCGCCATGACCATCAGGAACACCGCCGGCCAGGCCACCCCTGTGGCGACCAGCCCAACGAGCACGCCGAGGGACGAGGCGACGTACCCTGCCCACAACCCCGCCCGCACCGCACGCTTGCGCCGACGATTGACCGTATGGAACGACATGGCGGCTTCTTTCCATCAAGGCACGAGAAGGAACATCCGCTCACCCGGCCCCCCCTCGACCGCCAGCATCGTCAGCAGGTCCTCGTGCGCCTGACCGGCGGCGACGGCGATCACCAGCGAACGCGGCATCGTATCGGTGCGGGTCGATTCGACGACCTGGGTCGGGGCAGTCGCCGAGTGCGTTTGGCCGTGCGAGTCGCCCAGCAGCGGGCGCGACAGCAGCGAACCGACGGTGATGACCGGGCCGCCGCGCGGGCGCTCGTCGGTGCTCAGCGGCTGCACGCGCAGTTCGCCGCGCTCGCGCAGGACGCGATAGCGTTCACGAGTGTCGACGATCAGGTCGGCCGGCATGTCGCAGCTCGCATAGGCGGCGGCGATGGCCATGGCTCCCTGGCGCGCCGTCTGCTTTCCGCCGATGCCCACGACATGCACCCACGGCTGCTCGGTGGCTCCCACCAGGCCGAGGCGCGCGGCGACGCCGGCGGTAAAGGCGGAACTCGCCGGCAGCGGCAGGCATGCCCGCACCACCGGCCGCTGCGCCAAGGCGGCCAACGGCGGCGGCACGCGCCCAAGGAAGCGCCGGCCGACGATCCGTGTCATGTCGAGGCTGGTGCTGGCGGTCCTGCCGAAGGTGTCCATGATGATGATGAGCAGGACGGCCGATAGCCCGCCGACGACGAGGCCACCCACCGACATCGGCACGACCTTGGGGAAAGCCGGGCGCAGCGGCGTTTCGGCATTGTCGATGATGCGCACCTGGGCCATGCCGGCGCCGCGCGACAGCTCGGCCTCGAGCAGGCGGCTGCGCAGGTCGCTGATCGCCTGGGGATCGAGCTGCGTCTGACGTTTGGCGAGTTCGTCCTTGAGATAGCTGGTCACCGACTCGGCGGCGGCGGCGGCCACTTCCAGGCTGCGCTCGATGTAGGCCTGGGCCACGGTATTGGCGATCTGGCTGGCCGCCTCGGGCGTCCCGGCGCTGGCCGCGATGCGCATGATGTACGAGCCCTCGACCAACTCGATGCTGAGCGAGTTCTGGATCGCCGCCACCGCTTCGTCATGGGGCGACGGCAGCGCGGCCGTGCCCGAATTGACCAAGTAATACAGCGAGCGAAGCCCGTCGAGGCCCGCGCTCACCAGGCGCGCCAGCAGGCTCGGCTGCGTCGGCTCGGCGGCGCCGGCGCCTTGCTTTTCCGCCTCCTCCTGCAGTCGCTGCAAGGTCAGCTCGGCGACCGGGCTGCTGAGCAGGTACTCGATATGCGTCTGCATCATCACGGCCGAAGGATCGACCCCGACATTGCCCTCGCTGACGAAGCGCCGCGAATATGACAGCTCGGCCTCGGTCGGCAGGATGGTCACGCTGGCGGTCGCCGTATAGACCGGCATCAGCAACAGCAGCAGCAGGGCGATCACCGCCGCCCCGGCACCGGTCCCCAGCGTCATCATCGCCACGAGGCGCCGATGCTGGCGGAGAAGCTCGAGATAATGATGGATCGGCATGGTCGTGATCCCCGGGCTCAATCGGCGGTGGCAGGGCGCATTTCCGCATGCCGCGACGGCAGCATGGCTTGGGCTGGCGTCAGATCCGAGGCGCTGACCTGGACGATGTCACCGGGACGCAACGGCGTGACGCCGGTGGCCGCGAAGGTGCGGGCTTCGCCGCCCTCATTGCGGCTGACCGACAGCTCGAGCTCGCCGCGGCCGGCGGCGAATTCGGCCAGATCAACCTGGCTCAGCGCCGCCATTTGCAGCCGGGCGCCCTCGAACAGGGCGCGGGCCTCGGCAATCTCGGTGTCGACGATGCGGCGCGCCTCGAGATGCTCGGCCTTGAGTTCATGCTTGAGCTCCTGAACCTCCAGCTCGAGGGCAACCCGTTCCTGCTTGGCGCGCGACAGGAAGGCCGCCGCCTCGAAACGCTCGCCGTCGGTGTCGGCCTTGATGCGCTTGAGCTCCAGCAACCGCGCGCTGGTCGCCAGGCCGCGCGAGGCCAGGCTGTCGATCTTGTCGAGTTCGGCGCCGAAGCTTTCGGCCTGCACTTCCAGATAGGCGATCTGCTTTTCGAGGGCCTCGATTTCCTCGCCCAGATGGTCGCGTTGCCGCTCCATCAGTTTCAGGCGGGTAGCGAGATCGGCGCGCTCGGCCTCGAGTTGCGTGGTTTCGCGGGTCAGCGCCTCGGCGACCAGAAGCGAGCCGGCCATCGGCTGCAGTTCCGGCGGCAGCGTGATCTCGGCCTTGTCGCCGAGGGCGGCATCGAGCGCGGCCCGGCGCACCAGCAGCCCGGTCAAGCTGGACTGGGCCACCATCAGGTCGCGCTGCGCCGTGGCCATCCCCGAGGCCACCTGGCTCGGCAACTGGCGTAAGGATGGCGTGCCTCCAGCCCGCGCATAGGCCTCCATGGCGGTCATGCCCGGAATGAAGACCACCTCGCCGGGGCGGGTGACGTCACCGATGACGAACACGGGGCGATAGACCGCGATATCGACGGTCACCGGCGTCGTGTAGTCGAGCAGCTCGGCCAGGCGCGCGGTAACGTCCTCTTCGATGTCCTGGCGGCTGCGGCCGGCCGCCGGCACGGCGCCGATGAGCGGTATGCGGATATTGGCGTCGGCCCCCACGGCGAATTCGCCGGTCAGGTCGGCGCGACCGAAGGCGTTGACCGAGACGCGATCGCCGATGCCCAGGCGATAGGCCTCCAGCGAGGTGTCGGCGGCCACGCCGGGGGGCACGCCGATAGCCAGCGGCATTACCGCGGCGAGCGTCACCAGCCAGCGTCGGCCTGGCCTGGCTCGTGGCCCCGGGGGGCTCGGGCGGCGAGTGAACATGCGAGAATCTCCACGCAAGAACGCGTTCATGGCCGGGCCGCGGCGGAATGCGGCAGCAGCCGGTTGCCGGAAAGCTGTGGAACGATGCCCAATGCGGCGTAGCCTCGGTGGACGCCGATGGCGGGCCCGTGGGATGCCCTCACCAGATTGTCGCGGATGATGAAGCTGTGCACGACATGGTCGGGCCTGGGCACGCGCAGCAAATCGATGGCATGGCGCCATTGGCGGCGGCCGCTGTCGGCCACGTCATTGCCTTCGATCACCAGCCGATCGCTCGGGCCCCGCATGTGGTCCGCATAGTAGGCGATGCCGCTCTTGCCGGTGCCCCGGACCACGTTGCCGCGTACCACGCCGGAGCTGCGCACCGAGATGCCGTTGCCGTCGCGCGCATCGAGGACGCGATTGCCCTCGATGAGGAAGTCGCTGCTCTGCACGTAGATGCCGTGGGTCAGGCCGCCGCTGCCGAGCAGGCCGGTATGCGCGATCTCATTGTCGCGCAGCACGAGCTGCCGGTGGTCGATGCCCTGGGCGTGGCGCTGACCGACGATGATCCCGTCGAGTCCGGTATTGGCAATGCGGTTGCCGACGATCTGCACGCCGCGCGACGAGCCTTCGACGCTGAGCTTGATGCCGCGACCGGTGACGTGGCTGATCGTGCAGTTCTCGATGCGCACATCGTCGACGTCCTTGACGAAGATGCCGTCGCCGTCGACGCCGCGAATGGTCACATTACGCACCACGGCACCGTTCCAGCGCGGGCCCTCGAGCCGCAGCGTGCGGTCAAGGACGATGTTTTCGATGACGGGCGGCGCCGCCTCCGCCACCGCCGCGGGGCGGCTGGCCAGGGCTGGGGCATGAATCAGCAGTGGGTGAAGGATCAATGCCACAGCGATGCCTTTCGACATGTAATGATCCAGAGCTGGCCCTGCGTTGACACCCGTTATGAAAGCATGGTCTACGAGAAAGGAAAGACACCATCAGGCTAAGTCCTGCATCTCTTGAATAGTAAATATTGCCGATGAGGCCAGCCGCCGACGCTCGTAGTTATTTTCAATTATTGCTCTTGGGGTGGCGGTGCCGCACTATGTCGACCTCACCCACCGCAATGGATCGTTGCGTGCGCAAGGCCGACGCCCAGAGTCGTGGCGCGAGCGAAGGGAGCACCACCGGGCGACCAGCAGCACCGTTCAGCCCCTTCAGTGAGCGGGCGAGCCTCGGTGTGGCGCGGGTTACCCCCGGCGACTACGATGACCTGCGGGGCTTCCTCTTGCGCCAGTACGGCCCTGGGGCGCATCAAGTCGATCCGGCCAGCTTCGCCTGGCGCTTC
Organism: Rhodospirillaceae bacterium; assembly: GCA_036675815.1. Taxonomy (GTDB): domain Bacteria; phylum Pseudomonadota; class Alphaproteobacteria; order Rhodospirillales; family Magnetospirillaceae; genus JAKFEE01. The sequence goes on along the minus strand of JAKFEE010000036.1, from coordinate 84,314 downwards.
GACCATCACCCCGACCGCCCGTCGGAATCGCCCATCCTGTGGGTTTGCCGGCGCGACGGCCACATCGTCGGCCAACAGGCCGGGCTGCCCTTGCGATTGTACGTCGAGGGCCAGCCCCTGACCGCCGCCTGGGCCATCGACTTGATGGTCGATCCGGCGTGGCGGCTGCGCGGCGTCGCGCCCGCCCTCACCGCGCGCCTGCGCGACAGCTACGATCTGGTGTGCGGCCTCGGCATATCCGACGAGGCGCACCGTGCCTTCCGCCGGGCCGGCTGGATCGACCTCGGCCGAGTGCCGCGTTTCATCCGCCTGCTGCGCCCGCTCGAGGCATCGGCGTCGCCGCTCGGCACATGGACCCCGGGCCGCCTCGGCGCATGGGCATCGCGCGTGGCGGCCCCCCCGCTGGCAGCGTTCGACGCCGCCGTCGCGGCCTTGAGCAGCGCCGCCGGCCTGCGGTTCGCCCCCGTTGCGCGCTTCGACGAACGCGTCGACGGCCTCTGGCGCAGGGCCGCGCGCCATTACCCGGTCATCGCCGGCCGCGACCTGCCGATCCTGGCCTGGCGCTTCGATGCGGCGCCACAGCGCGCGCGCTATCACCGGTACTATCTGACCCAGGGCGAGGTGCTCCGGGGCTACGCCGTGCTGCGCCGCGACGGCGCGGTGGCGACGGTCGTCGACTATTTATGCGCGCCGCAGTGGCTGGCGCCGCTTCTGGCAAATTGCCTGCGGGCGGCGCGCCGGGACGGCGCCGTCGTGCTGAGCATGATGGTCATGCCACGACGCCTTCGAGCGATCCTGCCCGCTCTCGGCTTCGTCCGTCGGCGGGGGCCGCGCCTGGCCATAGCGGTCAAGGATGGCGCCTCGCTGCCCGCCGCGGCGTTGAGCCGGCCAAGCAACTGGTTCATCAGCGAAGCCGATAGCGATCTCGATCACGAGGTACGGGACGCGCCCGCATGATGAAACCGGGGCCGCCGATGCGGCCCCGGATCAGGAACGTCAGTGCGCCTGGGCGCCAGCGGCGCCGAGGCCGGTCTGCGAGCGTACGAACTGGGAAGCGAAGGCTTCCTTGTCCTCCGCCGCCCGCTGGCTGGCGTCGGTCACCGAGAACAGCCAGGTGGCGAAGAAGCCGATGGCCATCGAGAACAGCGCCGGGTTGCCATAGGGGAACACCGGCGCGGCATTGCCCAGCACCGAAGTCCACACCGCCGGCCCGAGCACGGTGAGCAGCAGGGCCGAGCCCAGGCCGCATATGCCGCCCAGCACCGCCCCGCGGGTGGTCAGCCCCTTCCAGAACATCGACAGCAGCAGCAGCGGGAAGTTCGCCGATGCGGCGATGGCCAGGGTGAGGCCGGCCAGGTAGGCGATATTCTGCTTCTCGAACAGCGCCCCAAGCAGGATGGCGACGATGCCGAGGCCGAAGCTGGCGACGCGCGACACCATCATCTCGCTGCCCTCGACATTGCGGCCGCGCGCGATGACGTTGGCGTAGAGATCGTGCGAGATCGCCGAGGCGCCGGCCAGGGTCAGGCCCGACACCACCGCCAGGATGGTGGCGAAGGCCACGGCGGAGATGAAGCCGAGGAACAGGTCGCCGCCGATGGCATGGGCCAGCCAGACGGCCGCCATGTTGTTGCCGCCCTTGAGGCCGTTGGCCGCGGTGAGGTAGGCAGGATCGGTGCTGACCAGGATGACGGCGCCGAAGCCGATGACGATGGTGAGGATGTAGAAATAGCCGATGAAGCCGGTGGCGTAGAACACCGACTTGCGCGCCTCCTTGGCGTCGGGAACGGTGAAGAAGCGCATCAGGATATGCGGCAGGCCGGCGGTGCCGAACATCAGGGCCATGCCCAGCGACACGGCGTCGATGGGGTTGGAGATGAGCTTGCCGGGCGCCATGATCGCCAGCGTGCCCTTGATCTCGACCGCCTTGGCGAACACCGCCTCCATGTCGAAGCCGTGCTGCCACAGCACGGCCAGGGCCATGAAGGTGGCGCCGGCGAGCAGCAGGACGGCCTTGATGATCTGCACCCAGGTGGTGGCCACCATGCCGCCGAAGGTGACGTAGGCCATGATCAGGCCGCCGACGATGAGCAGCGCGACGAAATAGTCGAGCCCGAACAGCAGCTTGATCAACTGGCCGGCACCGACCATCTGTGCGATCAGGTAGAAGAGCACGACGGTCAGCGAGCTGATGGCGGCGAAGGTGCGCACCGGCGTCTGCTTCAGCCGATAGGAGACGACGTCGGCGAAGGTGTATTTGCCGAGATTGCGCAGCGGTTCGGCGATCAGGAACAACACCAGCGGCCAGCCGACGACCACACCTACCGAATAGATCAGGCCGTCGAAGCCCATGGCGTAGACGAGCGCGGTGATGCCGAGGAACGAGGCCGCCGACATGAAGTCGCCGGCAATGGCCAGGCCGTTCTGAAAACCGGTGATGCCGCCGCCGGCGGTATAGAAGTCCGAGGCCGTGCGGGTGCGCCGCGCCGCCCAATAGGTGATGCCGAGGGTGATCAGGACGAACAGCACGAACATGACGATGGCGTGCCAATTGGTCGCCTGCTGTTGAGTCTGACCGAGGTCGCCGCCGGCGGCGACAGCCGCGCCGGGGGCGAGCAGCGCCGTGGCGGCCAGGATGGCGGAGGAGAAACGCATCACTCGCTCGCCTCCAGGATCTGCCGGTTCAACGCGTCGAATTCGCGATTGGCGCGGTAGACGTAGACGCCGGTGAGGAGCACGGCAGAGACGATCACGCCGACGCCGAGAGGAAAGCCAATGGTCGTGACGCTGCCCGCTACGAGGGGGGTGGCGAGAGCGCCAGGGTTGAAGGCGATCGTCAAGATGAAACCAAAATAAATCGCGATCATGGCGCCGACGAGCAACCACGAAAATCGATTGCGGCGCGCGACGAGTTCATGGAACCGCGGGTCGTCCAAGACCCGCCGGACTTGTACATTCATGTTCATTTCCTCAACAACCGGGAATGGCTCTCGCCCGTACAACAGGTTATAGGGGAGCGCCCCCGGCCGAGCGCCGAGTCCTCCCCTTTCACACACGCGCCGCCCCCGCGGCGCGGCGACACCCTATCCGTTTGTCTGTTTTATTACAATCAGTTGGTGATCCCCACAATTTTATGACTTTCCCCAGGCACTTCGCAGTGGCGGCGCGGGGCGGGTTTGCGGCACACTGGAGATCGTCGCAAGCGTGAGTGAGCGCGTGGTCAAGTGGTCGGCACTGTCGGTCGGCGTACCGGAGCTCGATGAGGAGCACCTGGACTTCGTCGTGCTGTGCCGTGAGCTCGACGACGCCGGAGCCAAAGCCCCGGCCGAGGTCGCGCTGGCGGTGCAGCGGCTGGTCCGCGGCGCGCTGATGCATATGCAGCACGAAGAGCAACTGCTGATTGGCTCGGGCTTTTCCCGGCACTGCACGCACGCCTTCCGCGCCCATCTGAGGGAGCATGGCCGAATCCGGCAACGCTTGCGCGACATCGCGCACGGCGCCGAAGGCAGCCGGTTCGACGCGGCGCAGATGGTGGACATGCAGAACAGCCACATTCTCACCTGCGACATCAAGCTCCGGGCGTTCCTGGTGGAAATCACCTCGACTTCCCGCTATGGATCCGCCGGATGAGCATCGAATCGCCTGAGGATGCCGACGACGAGGCCCCTGCCCTGCCGTCCGGCGGCAAGAACTACGTGACCCCCAACGGCTTCCGGCAATTGCAGGACGAGCTGCGACATCTGTTGCGCGTCGAGCGGCCGAAGGTGGTGGACATCGTGTCATGGGCGGCCGGCAACGGCGACCGCTCGGAGAACGGGGATTACCTGTACGGCAAGAAACGGCTACGCGAAATCGACCGCCGCATCCGCTTCCTCGGCAAGCGCCTGGAGTCCGCCCAGGTCGTCGACCCGGCCCAGCAGAGCACTCGCGACCAGGTGTTCTTCGGCGCTACCGTCACCTACGCCACCGCCGAGGGCTGCGAACAGACGGTGACCATCGTCGGCGTCGACGAGGCCGATCTCGAGCAGGGCAAGGTGAGTTGGACGGCGCCGGTGGCACGGGCGCTCATCAAGGCCAGCGAAGGCGACATCGTCGTCGTGCGCACGCCCGCCGGCCCCAGCAACCTCGAAGTGATCAGCATCCGCTACGATCAACCGAAGGAGCGCGGAGCTCCAGCTCCGCAACATACAGGCGGAGCTGGAGCTCCGCGCTCCAAGTGAGCTAGCCGCCGTCGCCCTCGTCGCCCGGCGCGTCGGGGTGCCCCGGGGCGGTCTCCCAGCCCAGCGCCGGCAGGCTGATGACGCGGTGGGCGAAGGCGTCCTCGCGCATCTCGATCAAGCCGCGCTGCTCCATGTATTCCAGCAGGCCGCGGCCGCGCCGGGGCGAGCGGCTGCCGCGGGCGCGGGCGATGTCGAGATCGGCCGGGCACGGCGCACCGTCGAGGGCGGCGCGCGCCAACAGCAGGAAGATGCCCTGCAGATCCTCGGGCAGCGCCGCGGCGGTGGCTTCGGCCTGCGACCATTCCGGGCTGGCGGCCACCTCGCCGTCGACGCCGGCGCGCGCCGCCGCCAGCCGGCGGCGGAATGCCGCCAGTTCCAACAGCCGGCCGTTGAGCCGCCGCGCCCGGCAGCGCACCAGGAAATCCTGATACAGCACGGCCACCGAACGGAACGGCGCCTCGGGATCGGCCAGGACCTCCTGCAGCACCTCGTCGAGTTCCGGCCCGGTCGCCGCCGGCGCCTCGTCGGCGCTGGGTTCGGGATGCGAGCGCGCCAGTTGCAGCAGCATGTCGGCGGTGGCGGCCGTCGACGGGCGGACGACCGGCCGGCGCAAGATCTCCGACTCGCCGGGGGTGAGGATGAGCTCGCGCGCATCCTCGGGCGCCTCCGGCAGCGGCATCAGCCGCGGACTGCCGGCGCGCGCCGACGTCTGCACCTCGCCGATACGCAGCGACAGCGGCCGCCGGGCCAAGGCCGGCCCGAGGGCGACGAAATGGCCGCGGTCGAGGTCGCGGAACACCTCGGCCTGGCGCCGCTCCATCCCCAAGAGCTCGGCCGCCCGGGCCATGTCGATGTCGAGGAAGGTGCGCCCCATCAGGAAGTTCGAGGCCTCGGCCGCGACATTCTTGGCCAGCTTGGCCAGGCGCTGGGTGGCGATGACGCCGGCCAGGCCGCGCTTGCGGCCGCGGCACATCAGATTGGTCATGGCGCCCAGCGACACCTTGCGCGCCTCGTCCGACACCTCGCCCGCCGCCGCCGGCGCGAACAGCTGCGCCTCGTCGACGATCACCAGCATCGGGTACCAGCAGTCGCGGTCGACGTCGAACAGGCCGCCGAGGAAGGCGGCGGCGTGGCGCATCTGGCGATCGGTCTCGAGATGCTCGAGATTGAGCACCACCGACACCCGATGCTGGCGCACGCGGGCCGCCACCTGCTGCAGCGCACCTTCGGTATGCTCGGCGGCGTCGATGACGACGTGGCCGAAGGCCTCGGCCAGGGTGACGAAATCGCCCTCGGGGTCGATCACCACCTGCTGGACCCAGGCGGCGCTCTGCTCCAACAGGCGGCGCAACAGGTGCGATTTGCCCGATCCGGAATTGCCCTGCACCAGCAGCCGGGTCGCCAGCAACTCTTCGAGATCGAGCGTGGCCGGCGCCCCCGCCGGCGTCGTCCCCATGTCGATGCCGACTTTCATTCACCTCTCCCAGCGTCCACCGACGGACCGCCGGGTCCAAGGGTATAGCGCAAACCGAGCCGCCGGGTGAAACCCCATGTGCCGCGCCGCGGGTCGAGGTGGCGCAACGCCGGCGGCGTCCCCATCTAAGACTTTGGAGTCACCGCGTCGCGGTGGCCTGATTGCTGTACGGAGAAGCCGATGCGCTCGCCCCTTCCGGTCCGCCGCGGATTGAATGTCCTTGGCCCGTTCACCGTCTATCGCGCCATCGGCCGCCGCCCCAGCGCCGTCTATGTCGACCACGGCGGCACCGCCGGCCGCACGGGCAAGCATCGGCTGTGGGACCGGGTTTTCGAGGAGTACCTCGCCACCCCCGGGGATCAATTGCAGGACCGCCAGGGGGCGATCATGCTGGTGACGCCGGCCGGCGACTGCTTTCCCGTCCAGGTGAGCCGGCCGACGGCGCGCACGGTCAAGACCGCCTTCGCCTACGCCGAGCTGGCGCTGGCCGAGGACTGGGCCGAAATCGAGCGCCTGGTCGCCCGCGGGCTGCTGGAGACGGCCAGCATCCGCCGCACCAAGCAGATCCCCTTCGCCCCGGCCGAGGTGAAATTCCCCGAGAACCAGCCCCTGGTCGTCACCGCCGGCGGGATGGCCGGGCGCACTGCGCCGCCCGGCAATGCCGCCGGCGAGCGAACGTAAGGCGGCAACGATCTTGTGACGCGTTGTGACGAGCACCGGCCGTTGACGGCGGCGGAGCTATCCTATATTAGACGGGGGCTCAAGCCGGCGGCCCCCGAGGCCGCCCGCCGGAAGGGTGGGTGAGTGGCTTAAACCAGCGGTTTGCTAAACCGTCGTAGAGTGTCAAGCTCTACCGGGGGTTCGAATCCCCCCCCTTCCGCCAGTTCGTAGAAGTTCGCGACAGTTCTCAGGGCGTCGCGGACATCCGCTGTAACCTGCCGCCGACTTGCTAGCAGTCACGATTCTTGCTTTGGCTTACGAGGAAGCAGAAGACGCTTACGTCGCATCCGTCCGACGATGCGCCGGCATATCGGCGACGATGATCTGTTGGGTCTGTTGGTCGAAGCAGTAGTAGATCCTCAGGCAGCGCGAGGGATCGCGGGTGTTCCCGCCATTCTTGATGTGCCATTCGGCCGAGAACCTGCGGCTGTTCCAGTCGAAATCGAACTCGTCGGCGCCGCAGGGGGCGTTCTGAGCCCCATCGAAGATGGGGATGTTGGCGAGCGCTCCGCCGCCGTTGCGGAACCGGTCGCGGCCCTCGGTGGCAAGCCACAGGAGGCTCTTCGCGGCAGTCTCGACCTCCTGAAACAGCGGCTTGCGCGTGCCCCGGTGCGCGTTGGGGGTCAGGACCAGGCGGCCAGCGAGGTTTTCGTCGCACCAGCTGGCGAACTCCGACCAGTCCGTCGGCAGCTGGACCTCCTGATCGGGGTCGTCACCCTTGGACTTCAACTGATCGGTTAGCTGCTGGATCCGGTAGGTCGATTTCTGAGCCCGCGCTTCCGCGATCTCGGCACGTTCGCGTTCCTTCTCGAACTCCTCGATGTAACAGGTCTGCCCGGTCTTCAGATCCTCGATCTCGCCCTTCAGGGCCTCGATCCGCTTCAGCGCGGCGGCCAGCTGGTCTGCGTCGCTGGCATCTGCTTCCCGCAGCGTCGATTGCTGAACTTCCAGTTGCGCCGCTCGGATCGCCGAGAAGGTGAGCACATCGCCGCCGAGGCGCGTTCGCTGCATGCCGGCCTGCGCTGCGGACTCGCACAGCCACCGCGTCGCGCGTGCAACTCCGTCGACCGAAACAAGCTGCCCTGACAGAACGAGTCGATGCGCAAACGGATCGGCGGTGCCTTCAAAGCCGGGCTGGTAGACCCTCGCTGCACCGCCGAAGACGGAAAGGCGCTTACCCAGCCGCTCGGTCAGTCGCCAGGTGGCATCCGGACAGGCCACAGCCACATGCGCCAGCCCCGTCAGTACACTGGCGAGCTTCTCGGCATTAACGGACGGGGCGGACGCGCCGTCGGCCAGCGTCAACACTATTGTAGGGAGCTGGCGGCCGGGATCGGTGAGGTGCTCGATCAGGGTCTCGGCATCCTCGCCATCCGCGTAGGCCCCGCGTGTTGCACACGCAGCCTGCGAACCGACCATCAAGCCGCATTTCTCCGCGACCTGAACGACGAAGCCGGGCACCGCCGGATCGATGGAAAAATCCTCCTCGGGCGTGGCGACCAGAAGGCGGGTGCTGAACTGAGCGGGCTTACCGGGGACATGGCCGAGGACGACTTCGATCGTCCACGCCCTGCCCGGCACGGTCTTGTCGGGATCGTGGATGCGGAAGGCCCAGAGGTCGGACGCTCCGGCGCGAAGCCGAATGGCGGACGGGTCGCGGCCGGGCAGCGGCAGATCGAAGCTCTCGCGGTCCCAGGCCTCGCGCGGAAGGCGTTGTCCTACCCGGCGCTGTGCCCAGCGCAGCACCTCGCCAGCGGCTTTGTGCGCAACCGCATCGGGGGCGTCGCCCTGCATCCACCCAGCAACGCGCAGCACCTCGTGTTCGCGGACGATCCGTGGCATTCGGCTCGCGAGGAGCGACAGGGTCTCGGTCATGCTGTTGCTCATGCGGCCACCTTGGGGGTCTTTTGCGGGGCCGGATCCGAGGACAGCGCCGCGAGGTCGAAGTCGATAACGCGGATCTCTCTCGTCATCAGCATGTGCACCAGCGCCTCTAATCTCTCTTCAAGCACGGCACGCTTGCGAATAATGAGTAAATTCGATGACCTTATGATCGAACCTTAAAATTTCCACGATGCATTGTCACGGCCGGCGTAAAGCTGCGCATACGGCGAAATGCGAAGGAATGGACGGGAGTTGTGGGCGATTCGCCACGGCTTATTAGAGAGTTAGAGGATGAGTCCTCTCCCTCCGCCAATATTCTTCCTGTACTGTTTCTCTGGCAGACAGTGCTTCTGACAAAATCATGAGGTCTGCGCGGTATCGGGGCAATAGCCGGCGACCGCAGTGGTGTCTGGCTCCCGGTTTTCCTCTCTCCGAGGCCCGTTTTCTCTACCGGCCGTTGACCGCGCCAAAACGCTACAGAGTTCCATTTTTTCGGAAAATCAATGCATTGGCGAACATGAAGCCGCTGACTGATTGACCGCGCCATCTGCTTCAACGAGCCCCCGGCAATATTTCCAAGTAACGGCCTTCACCCGAGACCATAGGCTTACCCGCCGCATCGTAAGGCATTTACGGTCGATCTCGAATGGCCCGGCAACCGCGAGGCCGATAAGAGGAATGGCTTCGTGTTTCCGGCCTCGCTCACCTTCCCGAACATCCCGAAGGCGCCGGTCGGGGCGAACCTCACGGAGATCGGCGATATCTTCAAGAAAGACCTCCGCTTCGCGAATATCGAGTTCATCGCCAAGGAATCGGGGCTTCCGGTTATCGTGAAAGGCCTGCTGACCCCCGACAACGCCAAGGAATGCGTGGCGCGCGGCGCCGCAGCCGTCCAGGTTTCCAACCACGGCGGCCACCAACTCGATACGGTGCCGGCGGCGATCGTCGCCCTGCCGCGTATCGTCGAAGCGGTCGGCCCGAACGTCCCCGTGCTGCTCGACGGCGGCGTTCGCCGTGGCGTCCATGTCTTCAAGGCGCTGGCGCTGGGTGCGCGCGCGGTGGGCGTGGGGCGCCCGACCCTCTACAATCTGGCGCTCGGTGGCGCCCCCGGCGTGACGTCGATGCGCGATACTTTGAAGAGGGAGTTTCAGCTCGCCATGAAGCTGGCCGGATGTGCATCGATTGGAGACATCGCCCGGGAGTTCGTCACCTGACGCCCACGAAGAGGTTCTGCATCTTTACGCCAAGCGGCTTTGGCCAGCATCTGCCTTCCCTTCCGCGAAGCGTTTGGGGGCCATTGGCCGAGAGTGCGGTTGCGCTCGCCGGAAAGCGGGGGTGGGGGAGCTCAATAACCTCACATTGTACATATTACATGTAACAACCATGCATTGTGCAGTAGTTCCTCGTAACGTGCGTTTAGCGCAACCTTTGGAGTACGCCAAAATTGCCGCACGCCTGAAGCAAATTTGTATTAGCGTGCTGCCGAGAACACTGAGGCGTATTGCACGCAAAATTATGCGATACCGCTGATGCGAAGCCGTAAATCTGGAAACGACAGCGTGAATCGTATTATCACAATTGTATTACAGTAGAACGTACTACTCAACCTATATCTTAGTATTTATTGCCGCTGCAACTAACGCATAGGTAGATGGACATACTGTGAAGACTATTTTGTTTGCCAGCACGGCCCTTGTGGCCTTGGGCGTGGGCGGCATCGCCCACGCCGCCGACCCCATCGCCCTCACGCTGGGCGGCTACACCCGGTATTACGTCGGCTATGCCGACAACGACGACTCGTTGGGTGACTATCAGGACTTCGACGTCAAGGGCGCCAACGAGGTGTATTTCCTCGGCTCCACCACCCTCGACAACGGCCTCAAGGTCGGCGTCGACATCCAGCTCGAGGCCGGCGGCAACACCGACACCCGCAACAACAACATCGACGAGGCCTACATCACCGTCGACGGCGCCTTCGGCCGGGTCATCGTCGGCGCCGAAAACAATGCCGCCTACCTCATGCACGTCACCGCCCCGGACGCCGCCGGCACGCTCGAGGCCAGCGAGATCAACCTGATGGGCGGCACCTGGGTGGTGCGGCCCGGCGGCGTCGATTCGCTGCAGAGGGAGAGCGGCATCGACGTCGAAAGCGATGCCGAGAAGATCACCTACATCTCGCCCGCCTTCGGCGGCCTCAGCGTCGGCTTCAGCTACGTCCCCAGCCTCGGCGACCACGATCAGCGGCCCAACCTCGAGGACGACCTCACCGATCTCGTCGTCGTCGCCGCCGCCTACAAGGCGTCGTTCGGCGGCGTCGGCATCGAGGCGTCGGCCGGCTACCTGACCGCGCTGGAGGAGAACGAGATCGCCAGCGGCACCTCCGACTACGACGAGGTCAGCACCGGCCTCCAGCTCTCCTATGCCGGCGTCACCGTCGGCGGCTCCTACGTCAACATCAACGAGAACACCGCGGCGACGAACAGCAGCCGTGATGGCCGCGTGCTCACCGCCGGCGTCCAGTACGCCACCGGCCCGGCGGCCGTCAGCTTCGCCTACATGGACAGCAAGGCCGAAGGTGCGGCCGGCGGCGGCGACGATCAGGGCCAGATCTATCAGGCCTCGGGCAAGTACAACCTCGGCCCGGGCGTCGCCGCGGTGGCGACCGTCGGCCATGCCGACTTCGAAGACGAGGGCGCCGACGCCAACGACGGCTGGACGGCATTCGGCGGCCTGCAGCTATCGTTCTAAGGTAGTAAACTCAATTAAAGAGCTCTTCAGCCGCGTCGCGCTGTGATCAACGGACTCCTTCGAAATGGAGGGCTCCGATGACGCGGCGTGGCTGGAAATTTTAGGAGGTTACCACCTCACCGCGCCACCAAATCAACGGTAGCGCGGCAACGGCTGAAACCAGCATCGTCACGACCACCGCCAATACGCCGCTTCCGTTGACGCATGCGCACGACGCTGGCTCTCGACCACGACCTCCTGGCCAAGGCCTAGGCGTTTACCGGTCTGACAGAAAAGTCGGCACTCGTCCGCGAGGCCCTAAAAGGCGCTCATCGAGCGTGAGAGTGCGCGGCGGCTGGCACGGCTCGGCGGCCAGTGAGCCGGATGTCGCGATGCCGCCGCGCCGACGGGCTTCGGGTCCGCCATGATCCTGGTGGATAGTCGACCACCTTCGGACCGGCGACCTGGCGCCGGCGGCGCTTCTGAATAGGGGCGAGGTCTTGGTCCATCCGTTGTGATCGGTGAGATCGCCTTGGGCAGCCTGCGGCAACGCGAGCAAATTCTGGACGCCTTGGGCATCTTCCGAAAACCTGTGTCGCCACCGACATGGAAGTGCTTCATCTCGTTGGCCACCACTCGTTGCATGGGCTTGGGATCGGGTTGTCGATGCCCATCTGCTCGCCGCCGTCAAGCTGACGAGGGCCCCGCGTCGTGGACGCGCGACAAACACCTCGGCGGCGTCGCCAGCCGGCTCGGGCTTGCGGCAGCGCAAGGCCTATGACCCGGGCGAACTGGCCAGGGAAGACATCGCAGGTTTCCCGCTCGGGCGTGATGGCGTAGCATCCGCTCGGCCCCAGCGGGACATCACCCACCATGAATGCCGATCTCGCCATCGTCCTGGCGTTTCTTGCCGCCGCCGTCGTCATGTTCGCGATGAACCGGCCGCGGATGGACGCCGTCGCCCTCCTCATGCTGACCGCCCTGCCCGCGACCGGCGTCGTCACCATGGGCGAGGCACTGGCCGGCTTCAGCGATCCCAGCGTAGTGCTGATCGCCGCCTTGTTCGTCATCGGCGAGGGGCTGGTGCGCACCGGTGTGGCCCGGCGGCTGGGCGATTGGCTGATCGCCCGCGCCGGCCGCAGCGAGGCGCGGCTGCTGGCCTTGCTCATGGCCAGCGTCGCCGGCATCGGCTCGGTGATGAGCTCGACCGGCGTGGTCGCCATCTTCATCCCCGTGGTCCTGCGCATCGCCCAGACCGCCGGGGTGGCCGCCGGGCGCCTGATGATGCCGCTCAGCATGGCGGGCCTGATCAGCGGCATGATGACCCTGGTGGCCACGCCGCCCAATCTGGTGATTCATGCCGAGCTGGTACGGAACGGGCTCGAGGGCTTCGGCTTCTTCGCCTTCACGCCGTTCGGCGTACCGATCCTGCTGCTGGGCATCGTCTACATGGCCTTCGCCCGGCGCTGGCTCGTGTCGCGCCGCGAGGCCGCGGCGCAGCGGGCGCGGCCCCGGCTGGCCGATTGGGTCGAGCAGTACGGGCTGGCCATGCGCGAACATCGCCTGCGCGTGACCGCCCACTCTCCCCTGGTCGGCAGGACATTGGAGGAGCTGGACCTGCGCGCCACCTCGGGCGTCAACATCATCGCCCTCGAACACGCGACGCGGATCGGCGAGCGCTTTGTCCGCCCCACGGCACGCACCGTGCTGCAGGCCGGCGACATGCTGTATCTCGACCTATTCGCCGCCACGGTCGACATCGAGGAGATGGGGCGGCGCTACCGCCTGGAGAGATTGCCGCTGACCGGCACCTATTTCTCCGACCGCAGCCAGGAAATCGGCATGGTCGAGGTGATGCTGCCGCCCACCTCCAAGCTGATCGGCAAGACCGTCGTGAGCGCGCGCTTCCGAACCGAATACGGCGTTCACGTCATCGGCCTGCGCCGTGGCACTGCGCCGCACAAGGGCAGTGTGCTCGACGAAACGCTGAAGCTGGGCGACACGCTTCTGTTGATCGGCCCGTGGAAGGCGATCCAACGCCTGCAGGCCGCGCCCAAGGACCTGGTCGTCCTCGACCTGCCGGCGGAGTTGGACGAGGTGGTGCCGGCGGCGTCGCGGGCGCCGCACGCCCTGGCGGTACTCGCCGGCACCGTCGCGCTGATGGTGAGCGGCGTGGTGCCCACCGTGCAGGCCGCGCTCATCGGCTGCCTTGCCATGGGCCTGCTGCGCTGCGTCGACTTCAACGCCGCCTATCGCTCGATCCACTGGCAGAGCCTGGTGCTGATCGTCGGTATGCTGCCCTTCGCGCTGGCGCTGCAACGGACGGGCGGTGTCGAGTTGGCCGCCAATTTCCTGCTCGGCGTCGTCGGCCACGCCAGCCCGTATGCCGTGTTGGCCAGCCTGTTCGGCGTAACGGCCGTGTTCGGGCTGTTCATCTCCAACACGGCCACGGCGGTCTTGATGGCGCCGATTGCACTGGCGGTCGCCAGCGCCCTGGAAGCATCGCCCTACCCCTTCGCCATGATCGTGGCTCTGGCCGCCTCGGCGTCGTTCATGACGCCGGTGTCGTCTCCGGTGAACACTCTTGTGATCGGGCCGGGAAACTATACCTTCACGGATTTCGTGCGAGTCGGCGTGCCGTTCACCTTGATCGCGGGGGCGGTGAGTGTGGTCCTGGTGCCCTGGCTTCTTCCCTTCTAGTCTAGCCAGGCCAGTCGCCTTGCGTTCCGCTCTTGGCGGAAAGCCTGGCGGACGCACCGCTCATCGCCCGGAACGCGGAGGGCGACGTCGCGCCCTCCTCCCGCTTACCCCTGTTGAGATTAGAACGACAGTCTCAGGCCGCCGAACGCTGTCCAGCCATCGTTGGCGTCGGCCCCCTCGTCTTCGAAATCGACGTGGCCGACGGTCGTCACCGCCGCGATGCCCGGGCCAAGATTGTACTTGCCCGAAGCTTGGTAAATCTTGCCCCGGTCATCGCCGCCGCCGACGGCACCTTCGGCCTTGCTGTCCATGTAGGCGAAGCTGACGGCACCCGCGCCCACGGCATATTGCAGACCGGCGGTGAACACGCGTCCGTCGAGGCCCTTATCCGTCGTGGTGTCGTGGTTGATGTTGGCGTAGGAGCCACCGACGGTGAAGCCGGCATAGGAGAGTTGAATGCCGGCGCTGACCTCGTCGTAGTCGCCGGTGCCGCTGGCCGTCTCGTTCTCCTCCAGCACGGTCAGATAACCGGCCGATGCCTTGACGCCGACGCCACCAAACGAGTTCTTGTAGGCGACACCGGCGGCGACGAGATCCGTGAGGTCGTCCTCGAGCTTTGGCGCCTGATCATGATCGCCAAGGCTGGGGACGTAGCTGATGCCGGCGGTGAAGCCGCCAAAGGAAGGCGAAATATAGGTGATCTTCTCGGCATCGCTTTCGACATCGATGCCGCTTTCCTTTTGCAGCGAATTGACGCCACTGGGCCTGACCACCCAGGTGCCGCCCATGAGGTTGATCTCGCCGCTCTCGAGCGTGCCGGCGGCATCCGGAGCGGTGACGTGCATGAGGTAAGCGGCATTGTTTTCGGCGCCGATGATGACCCGACCGAAGCTGCTATCGAGCGTGATGTAAGCCTCGTCGATATTGCTCTTGCGGGTATCCGCGTTGCCGCCCGCCTCCATCTGGATGTCGACGCCGACCTTGAGGCCATTGTCGAGAGTCGTGGAGCCAAGGAAATACACCTCGTTGGCGCCCTTGACGTCGAATTCCTGATAGTCACCCACCGACTCGTCGTTGTCGGCATATCCGACGTAATATCGGGAATAACCGCCCAGCTTGAGGGTGATGGGATCGGCGGCGTGGGCGATGCCGCCCAGGCCGATGGCCGCAATGGCCGTAGTGGCAAACAGAATATGCTTCACAGTATTCCCTTTTCCAACTGCACGTTCACACCAATCTTGAGGTCGTCGTCGCGGACGTCCGCCAGGGACCACACCTGCTCGCGACCTTCTACGTCACATATCCGCTTACGCTTGGTAGAAATATGAAGATTTCATTACATAAGGTTACGCGAAACCTTAACTTTATTTCTCCCGGTGGAAGACGAATATATGCAGCAAAATTCACCGGAGGCGGACAACATGCCCAATAGTCGCGAGATGCTCGACTGCCAGTATTGCGGGCTGAGAAGCGAACATCGGGTTGTTCGCGACCGCGTGCTGGAGACCGTGCACTGGTGCCTACGGTGTTTCCACGTCTGGTACGCAAGCGGCGATGTCGACCACGCGACATCCCGCGGCGAGTCCAAGGGTCAGCGCCATCGAGAGGTGCCACACGGCGCAGCCAGCGACGAATGGTTGAGCCCGACAGGACCCACGGATCGCCGTCGCTCCCATGCGAGACGACATCGGCTTCCCACCGTTGTCGCGCCGCGCATTAGATGCCCGCCAGGCGCGGTCCGCAAAAGGACGCCGTAAAGCGATGGTCTCGCGTCGCGGCGGCATGGAGTACGGTCTTCACGGTGCGCTCGCCCATCCGCAATTGCAACTGATTATCAGCTTCAACTACCATCAGATTTGCGGATCGTCAACTGTCGAAACCGGCCGTCGCAGCATTTCCCATATTTCGACTAGTATCAGAGGGCTATCGCGTCTCTACGCGCCAATATGCGCGCCGTATAGCGGCAGCAAATGCCGTTCCCCAGGCCTGCCGTCAACCTCGCTAACCGCGCCACCACATCAGCGGCAGCGCGGCAACGGCCGAGATCAGCGTCGTCACCAGCATCGTCTGGGCCAGGCTGATCGGGTCGAGCACCGGCAGCAGGCCCAAGGCGTAGCCGGCCAGCGCGCCGCCGCCCTGCATGACCGCGCCCGAAACGGCGGCGGCGGCGCCGGCGTCCTTGGCACTGACGCCGGTGGCGCCCTTGAGGGCCGGCGGCTGGATCAGGCCGTGGCCGAGCCCGATCAGCAGGACCGGGGCGACGAACAGCACCGAGCCTTCATCACCGGCCCAAGCCGCCGCCAAGACCGCGGCCGCGCCGAGCAGCGCCGAGACCTGCCCCCAGCCGATCAAGCGCCGGTCCGCCAGCCGGCGGGCCAGCCGGCTGGTCAGCCAATTGCCGGCAATGTAGGCGCCACTGCAGAAGAACAGGTACCAGCCCACGGTTTCGGCGCCGACGCCGGCATCGGCCAGCACCGCCGGAGCCCCGCCGACGAAGGCGTAGAAGGTGGCGGTGCAGCCGGCGCCGGTGACGACATAGGCAATGAACACGGGCGAGTGCAATAATCGTCCATATCCCGACAGCGCTCGGCCGAGATGCAGCGCGCCGGACAGGCGTGGCGAGGGCCGGACCGCCCGCATCGTCGCCGCGATGAGCGCGCCCCCCAATGCCGCCGTGGCGAGGAAGGTCGCCGGCCAGCCGAAGCGGACGTGGAGATAGCCGCCGATGACCGCGCCCAGCGGCGCCGTCACCCCCATGGCAATGCCGGTGTAGGCCAGCACCCGGGTGCGGTCGGCCCCCTCGAACAAATCCTGCACCAGGGCGCGCGCCACCACGATCGTGGCGCAGGCCCCGGCCCCCTGCACGGCACGGCCGATGATCAGCGCCTCGATGCTGCCGGCGAAGGCGAGACCCAGGCTGGCGGCGACGAACAACACCAGCCCGCCCAGCAGCACCGGCCGCCGCCCCGCCCTGTCCGACAAGGGTCCCGTGACCAGTTGCCCCAGCGCAAAGGTGATCAGGAACGTCCCATAGGTCGCCTGCACCGCCGCCCGGCCGGCATCGAACGTCTCGGCCCAATCAGGCATGGCCGGCAGGCAGATGGTCATCGCTATCAGGCCGATGGCGACGTTGGCGATCAGGGTCGGGGTGAGGAGCCGGGAAGACGGAGGGCAGGCTTGATGCCCGACGCACGCTGATTGCTGAAGTGACAATTTGATCGACCTCATCTGCCCCAGCGATTGTCCGGGGGCGTGCCCCGGCCGTCAACCGCCCGTTGCAGCGATGTCGGCGATCTCGATGCCGGAGTCTCCGTCACTGCCTCGGCGCTGGCAGCCGCGGCGATGGCTCCCGTGCCCGGGCGGCGAGCAACGCCGCCAGGGCCGATCCGGCAAAGACGGCGACCGCGGCCGCCAACGGGCGTCGGTTCATGCTGAGCCACAACTGACGGCTGCGCGATCGGGCGCCGCGACCAAAGGTGCCCCGCGTCGCATGCCAGCCACGGGCCGGCCGGAACAGGTTGGAGGGGCGGTCCGGCCGCACCGGCTGGTCGGTTTGCTGCGCCTCGTAGTTGGTGCGCGCCAAATACGCGTCGAGTAGCCCCGGCACCAGCTTGTTGGCCAGGATGGCCTTCACCGTCGGCCAGCCGACCCAGACTTCGCGTTTGTTGGCGGTGGTGGCCCAGACGATCGCCTCGGCCGCCACCTTGGGCTCGAAAATGGGCGGCACGGGTTGCGGGTGCCTGGGCATGCGCGACAGCGCCCATTCGAACTGCGGCGTATCGAGGGCCGGCAATTGCACCATGGTCAGCCGGACGTGGCTGCCATCGTGCAGCAGTTCCGAGCGCAGGCTGTCGGTGAAGCCGCGACAGGCAAACTTCGCCCCGCAGTAAGGTGCCTGCAGCGGAATCGCGCGGTAGCTCAGCGCCGAGCCGACCTGGACCACCACACCGCGGTCGCGTGGCCGCATCCGAGCCAGCGCCGCCCGCGTGCCGTTGACCATGCCGAGATAGGTCACCATGGTCGCCCGTTCGAATTCGGCGGGCTCCACGTCGGCGAAACGGGCGAACACCGTGGCCATGGCGTTGTTGACCCAGACGTCGATCGGTCCCAAGTGTCGCTCGGCCCGGACGGCGGCATGCTCCACCGCGTCGGCATCGGCGACGTCGACCGGCAGCGCGAGACCCTCCCCGCCCAGCGCCCGGACCTCGCGCAGGGTGTCTTCCAGCGCGTCCCGGTCGCGGGCGATGAGGCCAAGACGGCAGCCGCGCCTGGCGAAGGCATGCGCGGTGGCGCGCCCCACGCCCGCCGACGCGCCGGTGATCACGACATGCATGCCTGCCTCCTGAGGTCGCAGCACAACAAACCCTCGGAACGGGCAAATGCTCCCGCCGGCCGGCTCATTTTGCAGCCGAGACCGCGGCGCTCCCTACCGATGCTCGCAAGCCCGCTTTGGGAAACCTATGGCCGATCAGCGCGTTTGTGCTGATTGATGACGGCGGTCCGCCGATGAACGCAAGTCGGTTTTCTCTTGGCAACGCTACCACGGCAAGCGGCGGCCCCGGCGCTTTTGCCGGCCGTCTCGTTTCGATGCTGCTGCTCGGCGCAGCGCTCGCCGCCTGCGGCCCCCAGGACGAGGGGTCCTCGACGGCGCAACGACAGTCCCAGGCCGTTCCGGTCGGTGTGGTGGAGGCCAGCCTCAGCCCGGTCAATCTCGGCCGCAATTTCGTCGGGCGCATCGAAGCCATCCAGAAGGTGGAGGTGCGGGCGCGGGTTACCGGCTTCATCGAAGAACGGTTGTTCGAGGAGGGGCAGGTCGTCGCGCAAGGGGCGCCGTTGTTCCGGATCGAAAGGGATACCTACGAGGCCTCGGTCCAGCAGCGCCGCGCCGACCTCGCCGCGGCCGAGGCCGCCTCGGCGAACGCCAAGGCACAACTGGCCCGTGCCCAGTCCCTGGTGGAACGGGGCAACGTCGCCCGCGCCACGGTCGACGAGCTGCAGGCCGCCGAAGCAACCGCAGCCGCGTCGATTCTGCAAGCCCAGGCGGCGCTGCGACAGGCCGAGATCGACTTGACCTACACCGCCATCATGGCCCCGATCGGCGGCCTCATCGGCCGCGCCGCCTATGATGTCGGTGACCTGGTCGGCCCCGACAGCAATCCCCTGACCGAGATCGTCAGCCGCGACCCGGTCTACGTCGTTTTCCCGGTCGACGAGGCGCAATTGACCGCGGCGGAGCGCGAAGCCAGGGGCCGCGACGTCGACACCTTCACCGTGCGCATCCGTTCTCAGGACGGCACCGACTATCCCCATCCCGGCCGTGTCGACTTCGTCGGCATCCGCGTCGACCGCGGTACCGACACCGTGCCGGTGCGCGCCGTCCTGCCGAATCCCGAGGGCCGGCTGCGCGACGGGCAATTCGTCCAGGTCCGCGTCGAGCGGGCCGAAGCCCAACAGGCGATCGTCATCCCGCAGAAGGCGATCCAGGCCGATCAGCAGGGCCGTTTCGTTCTTGCCGTCAATGCCGACAACCAGGTCGAAAGGCGCCACATCGAACTGGGCGAGCGGCTCGATGGCGACCGCATCACCATCATGTCCGGGCTGAGCGCCGGCGACCGCGTCATCGTCGAGGGGATTCAGCGGGTTCGGGCCGGTTCGCCGGTGGAACCGCACGCGGCCGACGCGGGGAGCTGACGGTGATCTCGGCCATCTTCATCGACCGCCCGCGGCTCGCCTTCGTCATCTCGATCATCATCACCCTGGCGGGCGTGCTGGCGATCATGCGCATCCCGGTCGCCCAGTTCCCGGATATCGTGCCGCCCCAGGTCAGCGTCCGCGCCACCTATCTCGGCGCCAACGCCGAGACGGTGGCATCGGCGATCGCCCAGCCCATCGAGGCGCAGGTCAACGGCGTCGAGGGCATGCTCTACATGAGCTCGACCAGCGGCAACGACGGAAGCTATTCGCTCAACGTCACCTTCGCCGTCGGCACCGATCCAGACATCAATACCGTCAACGTTCAGAACCGCGTCCAGCTCGCCGAGGCGTCGCTGCCCGAGGAGGTGCGCCGGCAGGGGCTGACCGTCCGCAAGCAGTCTTCTGCCTTCCTGCAGTTGGTCAGCCTCGTTTCGGATTCGCCGGAATTCGACCAGCTCTTCCTGACCAATTACGCGCGCATCAACATGCTGGATACCCTGGCGCGGGTGCCGGGGGTCGGCGAGGCGCGCCTGTTCAGCCGCTACGACTACAGCATGCGGATCTGGCTCGACACCCAGCGGCTCACCAGCCTGGATCTGACGCCTCTCGACGTGGTCGAGGCGATCAGGCGGCAGAACCTGCTGGCGCCGGTCGGCCGCATCGGCGCCCAGCCGATGCCCGACGACCAGCAGATCGAAATCGCTTTGCAGGCCCAGGGCCGGTTGTCGGACGTCGAGGAATTCCGCGACATCATCCTGCGTGCCAACCGCGACGGTTCGCTGCTTCGCCTGGGCGAGGTGGCGCGGGTCGAGCTGTCGGCCCAGTCGTTCAGCTCGACGGGTCGTCTGAATGGCCGCCCCGCTGCGGTGATCGGCATCTTCCAGGCGCCGGGCGCCAACGCCGTGGCCACGGCCGAGGGCATCCACCAGACCCTCACGCAGTTGGCCGACCGCTTTCCCGAGGGCATCCGCTACGAGGTCGCCTACGACACCACGATGTTCGTCACCGCCTCCATCGATCAGGTGGTCACCACCCTGGCGGAGGCGTTCCTGCTGGTGCTGGCGGTGGTCTTCGTCTTCCTGGGTAGCTGGCGCGCCACCATCATCCCGATGATCGCGGTCCCGGTGTCGCTGATCGGGACCTTCGCCTTCATGCTGCTGTTCGGGCAGTCGGCCAATACCATCTCGCTGTTCGCCCTGGTGCTGTCGATCGGCATCGTGGTCGACGACGCCATCATCGTCGTCGAGAACGTCGAGCGGGTGATGGAGGAGGATGGCCTGCCGCCACGGGAGGCGGCACACAAGGCGATGGCGCAGATCACCGCCCCCATTTTCGCCATCACCCTGGTGCTGCTGTCGGTGTTCGTGCCGGTCAGCTTCATACCCGGCATCACCGGCTCGCTTTACGCCCAGTTCGCGCTGACCGTGTCGGTCGCCATGGTGCTGTCGGCGGTGAACGCCTTGACGCTGAGCCCGGCGCTCTGCGGGCTGCTGCTGCGGCCGCAGGAGCACAGGCGTGGCGTGATGGCGTGGGTATCGCGCCGGATCGACGGCGTACGCGACGGCTATGTGGCCGTCGTCACGCGGCTGATCCGGATGTCGCTGTTCTCGCTGGTGGCTGTCGGCGTGGCGCTGGCCGGGTATTGGGGGTTGTCGCGGGTCGTGCCGGGCGGCTTCCTGCCGGAAGAGGATCAGGGCGCGCTGTTCATGGAAATCAAGCTGCCGGCCAACGCCTCGCTCAACAGGACCGAGCGGGTGATGGCGGATGTGCGTCGGCTGATCCAGGACATCCCCGGGGTGGAGAGCGTCAACGAGGTGATCGGCTTCAGCCTGCTGGACAGCCTGCAGGTGGGCAACGGCGGCTTCATGGTCGTGCTGCTGCGGCCCTTCGGCCAACGGACGGAGCCAGGGACCACTGCCTTCGACGTCCTGGCGGAAATCAGGCGCCGGGTCGCCACGGTCGCCGAGGCCCAGGTGATGGCGTTCAACGTGCCGCCGATCGCCGGACTCGGCAATACCGCGGGCTTCGATTTCCGCCTGCTGGTGCTCGGCGGGGCCTCACCGCCGGAACTAGCATCGGTGGCCGGTGGCCTAGTGTTTGCCGCCAACCAGCGTCCGGACCTCGCCGCGGTGTTCAGCACCTTTGAAGTGGCGACGCCGCGGTGGTTCCTCGAGGTCGATCGCGAGAAGGCGAAGGTGCTCGGCGTGTCGATCGATTCAATCTACGCGGCCCTGCAGACGATGCTGGGCAGCCTTTACGTCAATGACTTCAGCCGCTTCGGGCGGACCTGGCAGGTCAACGTCCAGGGCGAGGCGGCGGACCGCGACGCCGTCGAGGACATCGGCCGCATCCATGTGCGCAACGCCACCGGCGGCATGGTGCCGATAAGCAGCCTGGTATCGCTTCGTCTCGACATCGGGCCGCAGGCGATCACCCGCTACAACAACAACCTCAGCGCCACCGTCAACGGCTCACCGGCGCCCGGCCGGAGTTCCGGCGAGGCGATTGCCGCCATGGAAACCGTGGCGGCGACGACGCTGCCGGCCGGTTATGACTTCGCCTGGTCGGGGATCTCGCTGCAGGAGACCGAGGCAGCGGGGCAGACCCCCGTCATCCTTGGCCTCGCCGTGCTGTTCGCCTATCTGTTCCTGGTGGCGCTGTACGAGAGCTGGACGATTCCGATCGCGGTGCTGCTGTCGGTCAGCGTCGGTCTGGCCGGAGCCATGCTGTCCCTGTGGCTGACCGGCCTCGCCAACAACGTCTACGCCCAGATCGGCATCGTCGTGCTGATCGCGCTGGCCAGCAAGAACGCCATCCTGGTCGTCGAGTTCGCCATGGAGCAGCGCCAGCGCGGCGCGCCCATCGACAAGGCCGCGCAAGAAGGGGCGCGGCTGCGGTTCCGCGCCGTGGTCATGACCAGCCTAGCCTTCATCCTTGGGCTGGTGCCGCTGGTCCTGGCCGAAGGCGCCGCCGCCGCCAGCCGCCGCTCGGTCTCGACCGCCGTGTTCGGCGGCATGATCGCCGCCTCAACCCTCGGCCTGTTCCTCATCCCGATGTTGTACGTGGTGATCCAGCGGATGCGCGAGCGGGTCAAGCGATCGCGCCGCGTCACGGTCCCCGAGCCTGCCGATTGAGGCTGGACCGCCCCCTACGCCTTCTTGACGAATTCCGACTTCAGGTTCATCGCGCCGATGCCGTCGATCTTGCAGGCGATGTCATGGCCGTCGGCGCCGTCCGTCAGGCGGATGTTCTTCACCTTGGTGCCGCCCTTGACGACCAAGGACGAGCCCTTGACCTTCAGGTCCTTGATGACGCTGACGCTGTCGCCATCGGCCAGGACGTTGCCGTTGGCATCCCGGACCAGGCCAGCCGACGCTTTCGTTGCGGCATCGGCGGCGGCGGCCTGCTGGTCCCATTCATGGGCGCATTCCGGGCAGACCCACAGGCTGGCGTCCTGATACACGTGTTCGGAACCGCACTTGGGGCACTTCAAGCCATCGTCCATCAAATTCCTCCAGATGGGGCGCTGCCCAGCCCTAGAAACGACGAAAGGCCGGCGGGGTTTAACCTGCCGGCCTTTGCGTCACCCATTGCTGGGATTTCGAAACTTGGTGGGCGCACAAGGACTCGAACCTTGGACCCGCTGATTAAGAGTCAGCTGCTCTACCAACTGAGCTATGCGCCCACAGCGGGACCCGCTCATCGCGGGAGGCGGTTCAATAGCACCCTCGCCCGGGTCCGATCAAGCGGAAAATACCGACCGTGATCAGTACCTCAAGCCTCGCCGCCGCGGCGGCCGATGAAGGTGTCGCCGTGCACGTACACGCTCATCACCAGGCCGAAGCCGAACATCAGCGTCAGCATCGCCGTGCCGCCGTAAGAGATCAGCGGCAGCGGCACGCCGACCACCGGCAGCAGGCCCATCACCATGCCGATGTTGATGAACACGTAAAGGAAGAAGGTCGAGGTGATGCCAAGGCCCACCAGGCGCCCGAAGGGGCTGCGGCAGCGCAGGCTGATGGCGTAGCCATAGGCGATGACCAGCAGGTAGAGGACCAGCAGCGTCACCCCGCCCACCATGCCGAACTCCTCGGCCAAGGTGGTGAAGATGAAGTCGGTCTGCTTTTCCGGCAGGAAATTGAGATGGCTTTGCGTGCCGAGCAGGAAGCCTTTGCCGAACACCCCGCCCGACCCCAGGGCGATCTTCGACTGCATGATGTGATAGCCCGCGCCCAGCGGGTCGTTCTCGGGGTTGAGGAAGGTCAGTACCCGCCGCTTCTGATAATCGTGCAGGAAGTTCCACGCCACCGGCAGGGCGCCGATGCCAATGGCCGCCACCGTGCCGAACATCCACAGCCGCACCCCGGAAAGGAAGAACAGGACGGCGCTGGTCATCAGCAGCATCATCGCCGTGCCGAGATCGGGCTGCTTCAGTACCAGGGCCACGGGGGCCAACACGATCAGCAGGGGCACCAGCAGGAACTGCACGCGGCCGACGTCCTGCAGGCTGGCGCCGTGGAAATAGCGGGCCAGGCACAGCACCAGCGCGATCTTCATGATCTCCGACGGCTGCAACTGGATGAAGCCGAGGTCGATCCAGCGCTGAGCCCCCATGCCGATGGTCCCGCGTATCTCGACCGCCACCAGCAACACCATGCCGATGGTGTAGATCGCATAGGCGGAGCGCATCCAGATACGCAAATCGACGACGGCCACACTGGCCATGATCACCACCCCGGCGGCGAAACGCACCATCTGGCGATCGGCCCATGGATCGATGCTGCCGTTCGCCGCCGAGAACAGGGCCAGGAAGCCGGCACTGGCCACCAGCGTGAGCAGCAGGACCAAGGGCCAGCTGATCTGAAAAAGCTTCTCACGCCAGGTGGCGTCGCGCCGGTTCAGTCGTGTCTGCGGACGGTATCTCACCCGGGACCTCCATTGGCCTCGCCGGGGGCATCAGCGGCACCGGCCAGGGGGGCCGCGCGCGGGTAAGCCTTTTGCACCTCGGTCAGGATGTCACGGGCAATCGGCGCCGCCACCGCCGAGCCGCCGCCGCCGTGTGCGACGACGACGGAGATCGCCCAGCGCGGCGCATCTTCCGGCGCATAGGCGACGAACAACGCGTGGTCACGCTGTTTCCACGGCAGATCCTCGTTCTTCTTCACCCCGGTCTCGCGTTCGCGCAGGGTGATGCGGCGGACCTGAGCGGTGCCGGTCTTTCCCGACATGGCCATGGCTGGATCCTTGATGCGGGCGCTGAAGGCGGTGCCGCCGATTTCGTTGGTCACCGCGTTCATGCCGGCCCGAACCACGGAAATGTTCTTCGCCGCAACGCCGATGCTGGTGAATTCGGGGGCGGCGCGTGGGACGAGGTGGGCGTCGTCGAGAACGTCGCGGGCGACGTGCGGCACCACTGCCAAGCCACCATTGGCGATGCGCGCCGTCATGACCGCCAGTTGCAGCGGGGTCGCCAAGACATAGCCCTGGCCGATGCCGTTGATCAGCGTCTCACCAGGGTACCAAGGCTGGCCGAGCGCCGCCCGTTTCCAGTTGCGCGTGGGGATGACGCCGGTGCGTTCGCCCGGCAGGTCGATGCCGGTCTGCTCGCCAAGGCCGAAGCGCCGGCAGACGTCGGCGATGCGATCGACGCCGGTGCGGCGGGCGATCTCGTAGAAATAGACGTCGCATGAATGCTTCAGGGCACCGACCATATCGACGGCGCCGTGCCCGTGCTTCTTCCAGCAATGGAAGCGGTTGTTGCCCAAAGCCATGAATCCGGGGCAAAACACGCGCTGTTCCGGGGTTATCGTGCCGTTTTCCAGCGCGGCCAGCGCCACCATCATCTTGAACGTCGAGCCCGGCGCATATTGGCCGGCGATGGCCTTGTTGGTCAGGGGCGCGCGCGGATTACCGACCAGGTCCTTCCATTCGACCGAGGTCAGGCCGCGGTTGAAGGCGTTTGGATCGAAGCTGGGTGTCGATGCCATGACCAGCACTTCGCCGTTATGGATGTCCATGACGACGGTGGCGGCGCTTTCGGCGCCCATGCGCTGGGCGGCAAATTCCTGGAGGTTGACGTCGAGGGACAGCCGCAGGTCGGCGCCGGCCTCACCTTCGTCCCGTGCCAGTTCGCGAATGACCCGGCCGACGGCGTT
Organism: Rhodospirillaceae bacterium; assembly: GCA_036675815.1. Lineage (GTDB taxonomy): Bacteria > Pseudomonadota > Alphaproteobacteria > Rhodospirillales > Magnetospirillaceae > JAKFEE01. The sequence continues at coordinate 58,740 of JAKFEE010000036.1, read as the reverse complement.
GACCTCGACCTGGCTTGCGCCGCCACGCCCGCGCAGCGGCAGATCGTAGATGCGTTCGACCCCGGCCTTGCCGATGCGGAAGCCCGGCAGCTCCAGCAGGGGGTCGCCCTGAGAATTGGCCAGATCGCTTTCGGAGACGGCCGATACATAGCCGAGAATGTGCGCGCCCAAGCCTTGCAGCGGATAATGGCGGCTCTGCCCGACATCGATCATCACCCCCGGCAGGTCGGGGGCGTTGAGCTCGATGCGCGCCACCTCCTCCCAGGATAGGTTGCTGCGCACCGTCATCGGCACGAAGCTACGCCGCCGGCTCGCATCGCGGATGATGCGGGCGCGTTCGCCCTCGGTCAGCGGGATGATGCGCGACAGCGCATCCAAGGTGTCGCCGAGGCCGTTGGTCTGTTCGGCCACCACCAGAACCTGGAAGTTCTGCTCGTTCACCGCCAGCGGCACGCCGTTGCGGTCGAGGATGCGGCCGCGGGGTGGCGGCAGCAGCCGGAGTGAGATGCGGTTGTCGTCGGCCAGAACCCGATACTTCTCGGCCTCGACGACCTGCAGATAGTACATGCGGGCGATCAGGGCCGAGGCCAATGCCAGCTTGCCGCCGCCGAGGACCAGGACACGGCGGCTGAACAGCCTCTGACGTTCTTGGTCGTTGTTCATCTCAAGACTGCCGCAGGAAGGCGACCTGGGCGCGGGCCAGCAGCCACGACACCACGGGATAGAGCGACACCGTGATGAGGTATTCGAAGATCACGGCCCGGCCATCGACGAGTTGCCCTTTGGCCAGCGACACCAGCAGCCAAGTGGCGGCGATCGCAGCCATGGCCACCAGTCCGAAGCCCCACCAGACGACGATGAAGGTGTTGCCCAGGAAGAACCGCCGCTGCGATCGCGTCACGCCCTGCACCGTCACCAGTATCGCCGCCGTGACGCCCAGCGGCGTGCCGGAGACGGTATCGTGCAGCAGCCCGATGCCGAAGGCGGCAAGTAGCGACAAGAGATCGGGGCGGTAGATCGACCAGTAGAACACCCCCATCATTGCCAGCGCCGGCCCCACCCCGGAGAAGCCGGGGATGCGGGTCGGCGTCAGGCTCAACAGCACGAGCAGGACGGTGCTGCCCAACGGCAACAGACGGCGCACCCATGTGTCCATCCGCTGAAACAGCGACGGCTTCACTTGCGCGTCGTCTCCTGCCCTTCGAACTCCAGGATGCCGGACAAGCCGAAGTCGATGACGGTGACGTAGTCCAGGCGGTGGCGTTGGACGAAGGGCTCGAGCAGCGCCACACCATCGGCCGCCGAGGCAATGACACCGACCGGCACGCCGGGCGGAAAGGCGCCACCGGAACCGGACGTCACCACGCGATCGCCAGGGCTGACGCTGATGCCGCCGGCAAGATAATCCAGGCGCGGCCGATCATCGTTGTCGCCGGCCAGGATGGCCTTGGCCCCTGATGGCTCGACCATTACCGGAATGCGCGAGTTCATGTCGGTCAGCAGCAAGATACGGGCCGAACGCGAGCCGACCTCGGCGATGCGCCCCACCAGCACCTCGCCCGCAACCACTGCCTGTCCTTTGCGCACGCCGTCGCTGGCGCCGGAATTGATCAAGAGCGAATGGACGAAGGCGCCGCCGGTGTCGGCGACGACCCGGCCGGTGATGAACGCGGAATCGGGTTCGGGAACGAAATTGAGCTGGGCGCGCAATGCCTGATTCTCGTGTGCGAGGCGCCGTGCCGCCGTCTGCCAATGCATGAGACGGGCATTCTCCTCGCGCAGCTGGGCGTTTTCGGCGCGCAGCGACACCAGATGGCGCACGCTATCGACCAGGTCAGCAATGCTTGCCGCCGGCCGCGCCATGACGTCGAGGATGGGGGTGGCCGCATCGACGACGGTCGTTCTCACGCGCTCGACCAGCACCGTGTCGGCCTTCCCCAACAACATCAGGCCGAACGACACGGCAATCAGCCCGAACAACGCGAAGCGATGCGCCACCAGCTTCAGCGTCGCCACGCGACCAATCGGGCCGGAATGCTGTTTCACGCCGTTGCCTCCACCAGCACGTCGGCGCTACGCGGTCAATACATGGTAGTCAGCACGTTGCGCAGCTTGCTCATCTCTTCCAGCGCCCGCCCGGTGCCGAGGGCGACGCAGGACAGGGCATCGTCGGCGACCGTCACCGGCAGCCCGGTGGCGTGGCGCAGGACGAAGTCGAGATTGGCCAGCAGCGCGCCGCCGCCGGTCATCACGATGCCCTTGTCGACGATGTCGGCGGCCAGTTCCGGCGCGGTGTGCTCGAGCGCCACCTTGACGGCCTCGATGATGGCGCCGACCGGTTCGGCCAGGGCCTCGGCAATCTGGCGTTCGCTGATGATGAGTTCCTTCGGCACACCGTTCATCAGGTCGCGGCCCTTGATCTCGATGGTACGGCCTTCGCCGTCCTCGGGCGGGCACGCGGTGCCGATTTCCTTCTTGATCCGCTCGGCCGAGCCCTCGCCGACCAGCAGGTTATGGTTGCGGCGAATGTAGGCGATGATCGCCTCGTCCATCTTGTCGCCACCGACGCGCACCGAACGGGAATAAACGATGCCGCCCAACGACAGCACCGCGACTTCCGTCGTGCCGCCGCCTATGTCGACGACCATCGAGCCGGTGGGCTCGGTCACCGGCAGGCCGGCACCGATCGCCGCCGCCATCGGCTCCTCGATCAGGAACACCTTTCGCGCCCCGGCGCTTTCCGCCGATTCCTGGATGGCGCGGCGCTCGACGGCGGTGGAGCCGGAGGGCACGCAGACGATGACCAGGGGACTGGCGAAGCTGCGGCGATTGTGCACCTTGCGAATGAAGTGCTTGATCATCTCTTCGGCGACTTCGAAGTCGGCAATGACGCCGTCGCGCAAGGGACGGATGGCCTGGATGTAGCCGGGGGTGCGACCCAGCATCATCTTGGCCTCGTCACCGACGGCAAGCACCTTTTTCTTGCCCTTTTCTTCGGCAATAGCCACCACAGAGGGCTCGTTGAGGACGATGCCGCGGCCTTTTACATAGACCAAGGTATTTGCGGTACCCAGGTCGATTGCCATGTCCGCCGACATCCAGCCCGTCACTCTCGAAAACATTCGACCTCACTCTGTGGCTTCTTGTTATGGCAATGCCGGGGGCGCCCCCCCGGCATCACTGACTTCCGAACATTACACCAGACTAGCGGCCCATATCACGCCGACAGTGCGGTGGGCGCGGTTTTTTCCCGTTTCACCAGCAACTTGTTCAGCGCATTGATGTAGGCACGAGCCGAAGCAACCAACGTATCGGTATCGGCCCCCTGCCCATTCACCGTCTTGCCGTTTTCCTCCAGCCGCACCGTCACCTCGGCCTGGGCATCGGTGCCCTGGGTGACGGCGTGCACCTGATACAATTGCAGCCGCGCTTCGTGCGGGAACAGCGCCTTGATGGCGCGGAAGGTGGCGTCGACCGGTCCATCGCCGCTTTCCTTCACCCGCGCCAGGGCGCCGTCGACCTCGAGTTCCAGTTTGGCCGTCGGCGGACGATGCATGGTCCCGCACACCACTTCCAAGGACGTCAGCCGGATCCGATCATTGGCCCGCACCACTTCATCTTCGACGAGCGCGACGATGTCCTCGTCGTAGACGTCCTTCTTGCGGTCGGCCAGATCCTTGAAGCGGCGGAAGGCGTCCTCGATGGCATTGTCGCCGAGATCGTAGCCCAGGTCCTTTAACTTGGACTTAAAAGCGGCGCGCCCCGAATGCTTGCCCAAGACCAGAGTCGAGCGGTGCAGCCCGACCGATTCCGGGGTCATGATTTCGTAGGTCTGGGCGTTTTTCAGGACGCCATCCTGGTGGATGCCCGATTCGTGGGCGAAGGCGTTGGCGCCGACGATCGCCTTGTTGGGCTGGACGACGAAGCCGGTGACCGTCGACACCAGCTTGGAGGCGCGCATGATGGCCTCGGTCTTGATGCCGGTGGTGAAGGGCATGCGGTCGTGGCGGGTACGCAGCGCCATGACGATCTCCTCCATCGCGGCATTGCCGGCCCGCTCGCCCAGGCCGTTGATCGTGCACTCGATCTGGCGGGCGCCGTTGGCCACCGCCGCCAGCGAGTTGGCCACCGCCAGGCCGAGGTCGTTGTGGCAGTGCACCGAGATGACCGCCTTGTCGATGTTGGGCACGCGGTCGAACAGCATCTTGATCAGCGCGCCGTATTCCTCGGGTACCGCGTAGCCGACGGTATCGGGAATGTTGATGGTGCGGGCGCCGGCGGCGATGGCCGCCTCGACGCAGCGGCACAGGAAGTCGTGCTCGGTGCGCGAGCCGTCCTCGGCCGACCACTCGACGTCGTCGGTGAGACGGCGCGCCAGAGTCACGCTGTCGATCACCGCCTGCTGCACCTTCTCCGGCTCCATCTGCAGCTTGTACTTCATGTGCAGCGGCGAGGTGGACAGGAAGGTGTGGATGCGCCCGCGCGCCGCCGGCTTGATGGCCTCGGCGCAGCGCTCGATGTCACCCCTGGTGGCGCGCGCCAAACCACAGACCACCGAATTGCGCACGGCGTGGGCCACCGCCTGCACCGCCTCGAAATCGCCGTTGGAGGCGATGGGGAAACCGGCCTCGATGACGTCGACGCCCATCTCTTCCAGCAGTTGGGCGATCTTGACCTTTTCCTCCAGGTTCATGGAGGCGCCGGGCGACTGCTCGCCGTCGCGCAGCGTGGTGTCGAAGATGATGACGCGATTGTTGTCCATGCCACTCATTGAAAAGACCTTCTCTAGGCGACGGTCGACCTGGGAAGCCCCCTGAACGTCCATCGCCGCGAGTCGGTCGGAGTGCGCGGCCGCCAGAACGTTCAGGGGCCCGTAAGTCGCAGGACCCCGGCATCGTCGAGAAGCGGAACAGCCGACGGGCCAATGCCCCGGCCGCAGGCGCGAGCAACCAGGGCGGCGCCGATCGCGCTCGCCTGGCTCGTTCCGCTCATGCCCGCCCTGGTCATCATCCCGCCCATGATCAAGAAGAAATCGGCCTATCCGCTATTTATACAGCAGCGCTCGATGGAGGCAACTGTCAAACCTGCCATGGGGTCGAGGTGATGTAGCCCATTTTGCAGCGGCGCGGCTGCGCGAAAAAGCACAATGGCCACCGGGAGCGCGGACCTCCAGGTCCGCACGCGGATGCGGAACTGGAGCTCCGCGCTCCGGGCGACCCGAGAGTCACGCGTCGCGCTCTAGAAATGCTTCGGGATTCCGGCTTTCTTTAGGACGATGTTTGCCCAGTGTCTGGAGGAATTCTACCCTCGACCGGAAAGCGATGGTTGGTGATCGGGCTGTGCCAGATCTCATGGTCGCCCTTGCCGTTCCGCTCAAAGCGGCAGTCGTGCTCCCGCAGGATTTCCTTCACGCGAGGCGTATAATTGTCGGCCATCAGGCGCGGAGGCGCACACGCTCGGCGCAGTAGGCCGTCAATTCGATGGGCACCTCGGCTCGGCTCTCGCCAGTATTCAGTTGCAGTAGCTCGGCACCATCGCCCGCAGCTTTTCCACAAGTTCCGGAATGGTATCTGCGCCCGTCGCCAAGCCCGGTACATTGCTCTCTACGGTGTACCAGCACTTTGCCTCGTCGTCCCACTCTGCCTGAACCCAGTAGGAACCTTCGGTGCGGCCCATGTTGCCATCCTATCCGCGATTTGGACGAAGGCGTCGTCATCTCTAAGGTGTCACAAGACCAAGGGTCATGCCACATGGCTGAGGGGATGGGACTTCCCGGTCCAGGCCCGTGCGCGACAAAACGCGACCACCTTGCGGTGGTCGCGTTGCCGGAAGCCGGAGCCGGCTGAGGGCATTCGCTCGCCCCCCCCTCCTCGCGCCACCCCGGGCTTGACCCGGATGTCCAAGGATTGCCGGGTCAAGCCCGGCAATGACGAACGAGAGCGTAATCGAGTGCGAACGCAAAGTACTTAGTTGCGGCTCTTGTCGACCAGCTTGTTCTTGGTGATCCACGGCATCATGCCGCGCAGGCGCTCGCCCACCTCCTCGATGGGGTGCTCGGCCTGGCGGCGGCGGGTCGCCTTGAAGCTGGGCTGGCCGGCCTTGCATTCCAACATCCAGTCGCGGACGAAGCGGCCGGACTGGATGTCCTCGAGCACGCGCTTCATCTCGGCCTTGGTCTCGTCGGTGACGACGCGCGGGCCGGTGACGTAGTCGCCGTACTCGGCGGTGTTGGAGATCGAGTAGCGCATGTTGGCGATGCCGCCCTCATAGATGAGGTCGACGATCAGCTTCACTTCATGCAGGCACTCGAAATAGGCCATCTCGGGGGCGTAGCCGGCCTCGACCAGGGTCTCGAAGCCGGTCTGGATCAGCTTGGTCACGCCGCCGCACAGCACCGCCTGCTCGCCGAACAGGTCGGTCTCGCATTCCTCGCGGAAGCTGGTCTCGATGATACCCGAGCGGCCGCCGCCGATGGCCGAGGCGTAGGACAGCGCCAGCTCGAGTGCGTTGCCCGAGGCGTCCTGGGCCACCGCCACCAGGCACGGTACGCCGCCGCCCTTGAGGAACTCGCCGCGGACGGTGTGGCCGGGGCCCTTGGGCGCCACCATGAACACGTCGAGGTCGGGGCGCGGCTCGATCAGCTTGAAATGGATGTTGAGGCCGTGGGCGAAGACCAGGGCGGCACCTTCCTTGAGGTTGTCGCGCAGATCCTTGGCATACAGATCGGCCTGGAGCTCGTCGGGGGTGAGGATCATCACCACGTCGGCCCATTTGGCGGCCTCGGCCGGCGCCATCACCTTGAGGCCCTCGGCCTCGGCCTTCTTGATGCTGACCGAGCCGGGCCGCAGCGCCACCGCCACTTCCTTGACGCCGGAATCGCGCAGGTTCAGCGCATGGGCGTGGCCCTGGCTGCCGTAGCCGACGATGACGACCTTCTTGGCCTTGATCAGATTGACGTCCGCATCGCGATCATAATAGACGCGCATCACACTTCCCCGATTAGTCGATAATAGCCATGGCGGTAGCGGCGGAACTTACACGGTTTGATGGAGCGAGGGAAGCTTGCTTCGGCGGCGTTGGCCGCCGAAGCAAGCCGGGCGCTACTTCAGCGACGCTTTCTTGACCAGCGAGCACTCGCTCTCGGCCAGCGGCCGGAACGCCTGGTCGCCGGGGATGGTGCGGACCAGCTTCAGGTAATCCCACGGCCCCTTGGACTCCGCCGGCGACTTGACCTCGAGCACGTAGAGATCGTGCACCATGCGGCCGTCCTCACGGATCTTGCCGTTATGGGCGAAGAAGTCGTCGACCGGCAGTTCTTTCATCTTGGCGGCCACGGCCTGAGTGTCGTCGGTTCCGGCGGCGGCGATCGCCTTGAGATAATGCATGACGGCCGAATAGGTGCCGGCCTGGCCCATGCTCGGCATGGCGTTGTGGCGCTCGAAAAAGCGCTTGGACCAGGCGCGCGCCTCCTCGTTGAGATCCCAGTAGAAGCCTTGGGTCAGGATCAGGCCCTGCGCCGCTTCCAGGCCGATGGCGTGAATGTCCGATAGGTTGAGATAAAGCCCGACCAGGGTGATGCCGCTCTGCGGCAGCCCGAACTCGCGCGCCTGCTTGATGGCGTTGACGGTATCGGCGCCGGCGTTGGCGAGGCCGATCAGTTGGGCACCCGACCCTTGCGCCTGCAGCAGGAAGGACGAGAAGTCACCGATGCCCTGCGGGTGGCGCACGCCGCCCAAGACCTTGCCGCCGGCCTTGGTCACGGTCGCCGTGGTGTCGCGCTCGAGCGCGTGGCCGAAGGCATAGTCGGCGGTGATGAAGAACCAATCGCCCTTGTCCGCCAGCGCCAGCCCGGTGCCGACGGCAAGCCCATAGGTATCATAGGTCCAATGGATGCCGGTCGGCGCGCAGGCCTTGCCGGTGAAGTCCGAGGAACCGCCGGTCGAGGCGATCACCAGACGGTTCTTCCGCCGGCCGATCTCCTGCACCGCCAGAAGCACCGAGGAGGTGGGGATATCGACGACGGCGTCGACCTTGTCCTCGTCGATCCAGCGGCTGACCACCTGCGAACCGATGTCCGGCTTGTTCTGGTGGTCGCCGGCGAAGATCTCGATGGGCATGCCGAGAACCTTGCCGCCAAAATCCTCAACCGCCATCTGAGCGGCGATCACCGAGCCGGGGCCCGCCATGTCCGCATAGATACCGGACTGGTCGTTGAGCACGCCGATGCGCACGGCGTCATCGCTCACTCCGGCCGCTGCAGCCGGCACCACCGCCAGGCCGGCCGCCACGCCGAATGTTGCCAAAACGCGATTGATCCCCATTTGCGCCCTCATTCCACGGTGCGGCGATGCCGCCAAACAAGGACGCATCGTTAAACTACATTGCCGCACGGCGCAACCAAATCATATAAACACAACAAACATGTTGTATATGGAGCGCGGAGCTGGAGCTCCGCGCTCCTGCCGGCTCTAGAATTTCACCGTTTCGCCCACCTTCATTTCCCGCATCGGCGTTGCCACCCCTTCCTGTTTCAGCGCCTCGGCGAAATCCGCCGGCGTGCCGGTGAGCACCGGATAGGTGCCGAAATGCATCGGAATCGCCATCCGGCGGGGCTCGACCAGTTTGGTGGCGATGGCGGCGCGTTGCGGCCCCATGGTGAACTTGTCGCCAATGTTGACCAGCATCACGTCGACCGGGCGGAACCGCTTGACCAAGGCCATGTCCGAGAAAAGGTCCGTGTCGCCAGTGTGGTAGATAGTCGGGCCGTCCTTGACGGTGATGAGAAAGGCGCCGGGATCGCCCGCCGGCCGCTGCGTGCCCTCGTCGGGCAGGCCCGAGGCGACCTCGACATCCGAGCCGTGCACGGCCGGAACGAACGCCACCTTGACCTCGCCGCCGAGCAGAGTGATCTCGCCGCCGAAATTGCCGGCGGTGGCCATGCCGGCCTGGTCCTTGGGGTAGCCGCGGTACTGCACCAGCGCCCGCATCAGGTCGAAGGTGCCGACCAGCTTGGCGCCGGTCGTCTTGGCGATCTCGACCGCATTGCCGATGTGGTCGCCGTGGCCGTGGCTGACCAGGATCAGGTCGGCCTTGGTCAGCGCCTCGAGGTCCTGCTTGCCGTTGGGATTGGCGGGATTGACGATCCACGGATCGATCAGCACCACCTTGCCCGTCGGGGTGGTCAGCTTGAACGCCGAATGGCCGTACCAGGTGAGTTCGGTAGCGCTGGCGCTGGCGGCCAGGACCATGGCGGCAGCGAAGGCGCCGGCAAAGCGGCGCGCGACGGCAAGAAACATGCGGGACCCTCCCGGTGGTTGAGCACCGGCAGAGGATGGCCCAACCCGCACCGCCTGGCTAGGCGGCGAGCGGGTCTCATCCAGATGGCGAGGGCTGCCTACAGCGGTTGGGCGCCGCGGGCGATGGCGACGACGCCGGTGCGCGACACCTCGACCAGGCCCAACGGTTCCATCAGCCCGATGAAGGCGTTGAGCTTCTCGGTCGAGCCGACGATCTCGAAAACGAAGCTCTCGTTGGTCGAGTCCACGGCGCGGGCACGGAAGATGTCGGCGATGCGCAAGGATTCGACCCGCTTCTCGCCGCTGCCGGCCACCTTGACCAGCGCCAGTTCACGCTCGACCGACGGGCCCTCGAGCGTCAGGTCCGAAACCGTATGCACCGGCACCAGCCGGCACAGCTGCGCCTTGATCTGCTCGATCACCATGGCGGTGCCGGTGGTGACGACGGTGATGCGCGAGACGTTCTCGCGCGCGTCGACCTCGGCCACGGTCAGGCTCTCGATGTTGTAGCCGCGCCCGGAGAACAGGCCGATGACGCGGGCCAGCACGCCGGCCTCGTTGTCGACCAGGACGGACAGGGTGTGGCGGCGGATGTCTTGCTTCTGAATCATCACGGCTGAAATCCCCCCAGGCTCACACCAGCACCATGCCGTCCTCGGACACCGGCTTGCCGGTGTTCTCGTCCTCCGGCCCCAGCAGCATCTCGTTGTGGGCGGCGCCCGACATGATCATCGGGAAGCAGTTCTCGGACGGGTCGACGCGCACGTCGCAGATCACCGGCCGTTTCACCGCGATCATCTCCTTGATCAGGTCGTCGACCTCGGACACCTTCTCGGCGCGCAGGCCGACGGCGCCGAAGGCCTCGGCCAGTTTGACGAAGTCCGGCATGCCTTCCATGTAACTCTCGGCATAGCGGCCCTGATAGAGCAGCTCCTGCCACTGGCGCACCATGCCCATGTATTGATTGTTGAGGATGAAGATCTTCACCGGCAGCTTGTACTGCACCATGGTGGAGAGTTCCTGGATGTTCATCATCGTCGACGCCTCGCCGGCGATGTCGACCACCAGGGCATCGGGATGGGCAATCTGCACGCCCATCGCCGCCGGCAGGCCATAGCCCATGGTGCCGAGCCCGCCCGAGGTCATCAGCCGGTTCGGCTTCTCGAACTTGAAGTGCTGGGCCACCCACATCTGGTGCTGACCGACCTCGGTGGTGACGTAGGTCTCCATCCCCTTGCTCAGCTCGTGCAGGCGTTGGATGGCGTATTGCGGCTTGATGACCTTGTTGGTCTTCTCGAAGCGCAGGCTGTCGCGCGCGCGCCACTCCTCGATCTGCGCCCACCACTGGCGCAGGGCCTTGTCGTCGGGGCGCACCTGACGCGCCTTCCACACCTTGATCATGTCCTCGAGCACGTGGGCGACGTCGCCGATGATGGCGAGATCGACCTCGACGTTCTTGTTCACCGACGACCGGTCGATGTCGATGTGGATCTTCTTGGCGTAGGGCGCGAAGGCGTTGAGGCGGCCGGTGACGCGGTCGTCGAAGCGGGCGCCGATACAGACCATCACGTCGCAGCCATGCATGGTCAGATTGGCTTCATAGGTGCCGTGCATGCCGCACATGCCCAGGAACTGCGGATCCGACGCCGGCACCGCGCCCAGGCCCATCAGCGTCAGCGTGCAGGGAAAACCGCTCATCTTCATGAACTGGGTCAGCAGTTGGCTCGCCGCCGGGCCGGAATTGATGACGCCGCCGCCGCAATAGAGGATCGGCCGCTTGGCCTTGGCCATCATGTCGACGGCCTTCTCGATGCGCGACAGCTCGCCCTTCACCTGCGGCTTATAGGTCTTGTGCTTGACCTTGGCCGGGCCGACGTATTCGCCCCCCTCGATCAGGATGTTCTTCGGCAGGTCGATGACCACCGGGCCGGGACGGCCGCTGCGCGCGACGTAGAACGCCTCGTGGACGATGCTGGCCAAGCGGTTGACGTCCTTGACCAGGTAGTTGTGTTTGGTGCACGGCCGGGTGATGCCGGTGGTGTCGGCCTCCTGGAAGGCGTCGTTGCCGATCAGTTGCGTCGGCACCTGGCCGGTGAGGCAGACCACGGGGATGGAATCCATCAGCGCGTCGGTCAGGCCGGTCACCGCATTGGTGGCTCCGGGACCAGAGGTGACCAGCACGCAGCCGACCTTGCCGGTCGAGCGGGCATAGCCTTCGGCGGCGTGCACTGCCGCCTGCTCATGCCGCACCAGGACGTGCTTGATACGGTTCTGTTTGAAGATCTCGTCGTACAGAGGCAATACCGCGCCGCCGGGATAGCCGAAAATTACCTCGACGCCCTGATCGGTCAGGGCTTTGAGGACAATTTCCGCTCCGGACATGGTCTGCTGTGGCATCGCCAGAATCCCTTTCACGACGTCATCTGTTTGCGGCAGGCCGAGGGGGCCGCAAGACGGCCGCCGCGGAGCGCCAACACTAGACTTTCGGGTTCACGGGGTCAACAGGAAGCGGCGAATAATCGGCAATATTTTGTGTGTCAGGCTTTCCGAAAGTTGCGCGCCCAGCCGCAGCGCCTCTCCACCCATTTGATGGCGGAACCAAGTGATCTGACGCTTGGCGTAATGGCGGCTGGCCTGCTGGGCGAGCGCCACCGCCTGTTCACGACCAATCTGCCCCTGCAGATGGCGACGCAGTTCGGGAATGCCCAGGGCTTTCATCGCCGGCAGCGCCGGATCGAGCCCGGCAGCACCGATGGCTGCGACCTCATTGAGCGCCCCCCGTTCCATCATTTCGAGGAAGCGTCGATCAATGCTGGCGTAGAGGGCTTCGCGCGGCGGTTCGAGCACGATGGGGAGAGCGGGTTCCGCCAGGACGCCGATGGGGGCTGCCGACTGCCACGCCGCCAGCGATTGCCCGGTCGCCTCAATCACCTCCCAGGCGCGCACCAGGCGCTGCGAATTGCCGGGATCGAGGCGCGTCGCCATGAGCGGATCGCGCTCGGCCAGCCGCGCATGAAAAGCCGCGTTGCCCAGATCGGCGAACAGCGCCCGCGCCGCCGCCCGGACGGCTTCGGGGATCTCCGGGATCGGCGACAACCCGCGCAGCAGGGCATTGATATACAGACCAGTGCCGCCGACGAGGACCGGCACCCGCCCCGCATCCCACGCCACCGCAATCTCGGCCAGCGCCATATCCCGCCAGCGCGCCGCCGAACAGACCTCGGCCGCCGGTAGCACGCCGTACAGCCGATGCGGCACCCGCGCCCGCTCCTCGGCCGAGGGCGCCGCCGACAGGATCGGCAGTTCGCGGTAGACCTGCATGGAATCGGCATTGACGATGGTGCCGCCCACCGCCTCGGCGATGGCCAGGGCCAGGGCCGATTTGCCGGAAGCGGTGGGGCCGCCGACGACGATCAGGCGACGCTGCATCAGCATAGCCTCTCACCGTGGATTCTCTTCGCATCCATCCCTAACCGCGCAGCAAATTCAGGAGCGGCGCATTAGCTTCGCGGAAGGGATCGACCACCGTGAGGCCGCGCCAGGTAAAGCCATCGTGCATGTCTTCCGATAGCAGCACGCGGCAACCAGCCTCCGCCGCTGCCGCCACGATGACCGCGTCCCAGATGTCGAAGGCGTGGTCCGCCGCGAGATCCATGGCCGAGGCCAGCACGGCAGCGGTGGTGTCTTGCACCAGGTAGGCATCGCGCCAGTCAAGCACCGCGGCTCGAGCCGCCCCCGCCGTGCGCCGCGCCTTTCGCGTCAGCACCCGAAAGACCTCGCCCAGAACCTGGGCCGGAACGATTGTCTCAACGACGATCCCAAGTAACAAGTCCCGGGCAGCGGTTTGGCGGGCTTCGCCGTTCAGACCCTCGGCGTAAACCAGGATGTTGGTGTCGAGCGCCGCCCTCATTCGTCGTACAACTCGCCGCGGATCCAGGGCCCGACGTCCGTGGCGGGTTGGTTTTCCAGACGGGCCAGCAATGCGGTTCGCGCCCGCTCACGCACGCCGCCAGCGCCCTGCCCTGCCGGCGCTATGGTGGCAACGGGCGTGCCGTGCGAAGTGACGACGAAGCTCTGCCCCTCGCGCACCTCACGAAGGAGTTGCGAAAACTTGCGATTAGCCTCGGCGGCCGAAACTGTCTTCATGGCGAAAACCGAGCAGTGTAGTGATTCCCACTACATCTGCCGGTTCGCCACGGAAAACAAGCTAATTATGCATTGCGGTGGGGCCGGCGGCGACGATCAGGCGATCTTGTGCCCGTCCCTGTTCCCTCAGCGGTCCCATCTGTTTCGCGCAGCCATATGGTAGAATGGCACCAAAATGATGGTAGAAAGGTTTAACCATGAGCCTGAACATCAAGAACGACGAGGCCCACCGGCTGGCGCAGGAGCTTGCGGCGCTGACCGGGGAAAGCATGGCGGCGGCGGTCACGGAAGCGATTCGGGAGCGCCTCGACCGCGTGCGCCGCGAACGGGGCATCCCTCTGTCGGACCGCCTGCTCGTCATCGGCAAGGATTGCGCGGCGCGCCTGAAGGAGCCGTTCCGTTCCGCCGATCACGGCGACCTGCTTTACGGCGATGACGGATTGCCGCAATGATCATCGATACGTCGGCGCTCATCGCCATCCTCCGCGACGAACCCGAAGCTCTGTCTTGCGCCATGGCCATCGAGAGCGCGGCCCATCGGCGCGTCTCCGCCGCCAACTTCCTGGAAGCCGCCGTCGTCATCGACGCCAGCCGCGATCCCGTCGCCAGCCGCCGCTTCGATGATCTCGTCAAGGAGGCAGGCCTTGTCGTCGAACCCGTCACCGAGGCACAGGCGAGGATCGCGCGGGAAGCTTACCGGGATTTCGGCAAGGGGGGCGGCCATCCGGCACAGTTGAATTTCGGCGATTGCTTCGCCTACGCGCTCGCCAAGGCCACGGGCGAGCCCCTGCTGTTCAAAGGCGACGACTTCACGCACACCGACGTAACGGCGGTACGGACCTGATTGCGGGCACCACCTCCGTTTGCACGTCGACCCGCGTGCCTTCGCGCGCGACCTGCACCCGCATTGACGCCCGGTGATCATAATACCTCAGTTGATCACCTAATCCAGCGGGTAGCTCACCAGGCCGTCGGCCAGCTTGGGCTCGAACCATGTCGACTTGGGTGGCATGACCTGATTGGATTCGGCGACGGCCACCAGGTCTTCCATGCTGGTCGGGTACATGGCGAACGCGGCGGCCATCTCGCCGGAATCGACCCGCCGCTCGAGTTCGCCCAGCCCGCGCTTGCCGCCGACGAAGTCGATACGCTTGTCCTTGCGCAGATCCGTGATGCCCAGAATCGGATCGAGCAAACGATCGGTGAGCAGGCTGACGTCCAGCCGCGCCACCGGATCCGCGGGCAACTCCCCCTTCGGGGAGAGACGGAACCAGCGGCCGGCCAGATACAGGCCCATCTCGCGCGGCCGACGCGGCGAGGCGATCGCGGAAACCGGCTCGACGACGAATGCCGCGGCGACCCTCGCCAGGAAGGCCTCGGGCGACAGGCCGTTGAGGTCTTTCACCACGCGGTTGTAGTCGAGGATATTCATCTCTTCCATGGGGAAGGTCACCACCAGGAAGGACTCGTAGGCGGCGTCGCCCGGGCCGCCGGCCTTGCGGCGCATGGTGGCAACGCGCGACGCCGCGGCCGAACGGTGATGGCCGTCGGCGATATAGATCGCCGACATCGATTCGAAGGCGGCGGTCATACGGGCGACAGTGACGGCGTCGTCGATCACCCACAGCGCATGGCGGATGTCATGGGCGGCGACGATGTCGTAGGCCGGCGGCTGCGCCGTGGCGGCGGCGATGGCGGCGGTGATGTCGGGGTGCTGGCGGTGGGCCAACAGCACCGGCCCGGTCTGCGCATTGCACACGTCGATCTGGCGGACGCGGTCGTCCTCCTTGTCGGGCCGGGTGAACTCGTGCCTGCGGATGCGATTGGTGTCATAGGCGGCCACCGAGCCGCCGCCGACGATGCCGGTCTGCACGTGCTCGCCCATGGTGAGGCGATAGACATAGAAGCCGGGCTTGGCGTCGCGGCGCAGAACGCCGGCGGCCACCATCTTGCGCAGGTTGTCGGCGGCTTTGGCGTACACCGCGGGATCGTAGGGATCGGTTCCCGCCGGCAGATCGATCTCGGCCTTCGAGATGTGCAGGAAGCTCCATGGCTTACCGCCGGCCTGGGCACGCGCCTCGTCGGTGCTCAGCACGTCGTAGGGCGGCGCCGCGACCTGCGCTGCATATTCGGGTGCCGGGCGCAAGGCGGCAAAGGGACGGAGCAGTGGCACGGGCACGGCGACGACCTCCTTGAGAACAACGGGGCTGTTTAGACCAGCACCGCGCGATCGCCAAGCGTTTTCCACACTCTTGCCGGCCGCCCGGCTGGGCGTGGCGTTTCGCTAGGCCGGCGGTGGCGGCATCGGCGCGGCCTGTCTACGGGCATGACGGCGCTGCTGCACGTGCAGAAAATATGCAGTCACCGACATCGCCGGATAGAAAAGGCCCTCCGCGGGAGGGCCTTTGCTCGATTTGAGCATGGGACGGGCAGCTACTGCCCCTTCTTGCCGTTCTTCTCGTCGAGGCGCACGGCAACGAAGCGCAGGCCGCGCTCGTTCTCGACCAGCATCAGCACCGATTTGCGCCCGGCCTCGCGCGCCGCCTCGATCTTGTCCGACACCTCGTTCGGCGAAGTGACCGCTTCCTGGCTGACCTCGACGATAACGTCGCCGGGACGGATCCCCTTTTCGGCCGCGGCGCCTTGCGCGTCGACTTCGACCACGACGACGCCCTTGGCCTCCTCCGACAGCTCGAAGCGGTCGCGCAGCTCGGGCGACATGGCGGCCACGGTCAGGCCAAGGGCGGCGATCGCCTTCTGGCCGCTGACGGGCTTCTTGTCCTGGCTGGGTGCCTCGGCCTTGGCCTCGGGCTCGATCTCCTCCTCGAGCTCGCCTACCATGACCTGAAGGTTGCGCTCCTTGCCGTCGCGCCACACGGCGACATCGACCTTCTTACCGATCGGGGTTTCGGCGACGATACGGGGCAGCCGACGCATATCGCCGACCTCCTTGCCGTCGAAGCGCAGGATGACGTCGCCGGCCTTCATGCCGGCCTCGGCCGCCGGGCCGCCGTCATTCAGCGAGGCGATGAGGGCGCCTCTCGACTCCTGTAGGCCCAGGCTTTCGGCGATCTCGTCGTTCAGCGACTGGATGCGGACGCCCAGCCAGCCGCGGCGCGTCTTGCCGAATTTCCGGATATCCGAGATCACCGCTTTGGCGAGATTGGCCGGAATGGCGAAGCCGATACCGATGGAGCCGCCGGACGGCGAGAAGATGGCGGTGTTGATGCCGATCACCTCGCCATCGACATTGAACATCGGGCCGCCCGAGTTGCCACGGTTGATCGAGGCGTCGGTTTGCAGGAAATCGTCGTAGGGGCCGGCGTTGATGTCGCGCGCGCGGGCCGAGATGATGCCGGCCGTCACCGTGCCGCCCAGGCCGAAGGGGTTGCCGATGGCCAGCACCCAATCGCCGACCCGCATCGTATCGGAATCGCCGAACGGCACCGACGGCAGCTTCTCTTTGGCATCGATCTTCAGCAACGCCAGATCCGTCTTTGAATCGCGGCCGACGATCTGCGCCTTATAGGCCGTATCGTCGTGCAGAATCACCGTAATCTCTTCGGCGTCGGCGATGACATGATTGTTGGTGACCACGTAGCCGCCCGGATCGACGATGAATCCCGAACCCAGCGAGGTTGCCTTGCGCGGCGGCATGTCCGGGCGCTCACGGTCGAAGAATTCCTTGAAGAAATCCTCGAAGGGCGAGCCGGGCGGGAACTGCGGCATCTCCGGCATGCGCTCCTGCTGCACGGTCTGCGTCGTCGAAATATTGACGACGGCCGGCAGCAGCTGCTCGGCCAGTTCTGCAAAGCTTGCGGGTGCCTCACGCGCCGGCGCCGGTGCCGACAGCAGGGCGGTGACGGCAAGGGCTACCAGCCCCGCCCATAGCCATTGCAGCGAGGGCAGCAACGCCGGATGCCGGGCGGCAGCCACCCGGCTACAAAAGGTCTTGGGACGTATCACCGAAAAGCTCCGTATTTGGCTATGGCCTTTAACCGCAGGTGGAATGGCTAACAAATGTGGTGCCGCATCATGGCGGCTTCAAGAAAGGGGCGAGGGAACGATAGGGCCAAACGTTCAGGCGGGAAAGTAGGCAAAACGGAGCGCCGCCACCACGGCCACGCCGAGGACGGCGGCGGCGATGTCGAACACGCGCAGCGTCGCGGGCGGTGTGGCCAGCACGCGCAGCATCATTTGCTTCATGCCATCGGGAAAGGCGGCGTAGGCCAGCCCCTCGAATACCAGGGCTAGGGCAAGCGCGGTCAGGAAATCGTTCATCGTGTTCCTGAACGGAAGGCGCCCCCTCCGCATGGAGGGGGCGGGTCGGTCAGCGCGCCGCCGGAGGCCGTGCGGCCCCCATCTGGGAGCCGTTCTCGCCTGCCACCACGCCCGGGGGCAGCCGGCCGAAGAACCGGAAGAATTCACTATCCGGCGACAGCACCAACGAGGTGTTGGTGTCGCCAAAGGCCTCGCGATAGGCCTCCAGCGAGCGGTACAAGGCGAAAAACTCGGTATCGCGGCCGAAGGCCTCCGTCAGGACGCGGTTGGCCTCGCCCTCCCCCTGGCCGCGGAGCAACTGTGCCGTCCGCTGTGCCTCGGCCAGGATGACCGTGCGCTCGCGCTCGGCACGCGAACGGATCTGCTGCGCCCGCTCTTGGCCTTGGGCCCGCGCCTCGCGCGCCTGCCGTTCGCGCTCCGATTTCATGCGCTCGTAGATGCTCTGGCTGGTTTCCTCGGGCAGGTCGGCGCGGCGAATACGCACGTCGACAATGGCCATGCCCATGGGTTTCGCCTCTTCCACCACCCGTTTCTGGATGTCGGCCATGATCCCGGTGCGCTCCTCCGACAAGACGCTGGGCAGCATCACGTTGCCGAGCACGCGCCGCAGGCTGGAGGTAACTATCTGCTGCAAGCGCTGGCGGGCCATCTCCTCGTTGCGCACGGCCTGATAGAACAGCAGCGGCTCGACGATGCGATAGCGGGTGAAGGTATCGACCTCGATGCGCTTCTGGTCGCCCAGGATGATCTGCTCCGTCGGCAGATCCAGATCGAGGATGCGGGCATCGTAGCGGATCACGTCTTCGACGAACGGCACCTTGACCTTCAGGCCCGGCTCCTGGATCACCGCGCGCGGCGCGCCGAAGCGCAGCACCAATGCCTGCTCGGCTTGGTTCACCGTGAACAGCGACGAGGACAGCAGCAGCAGGCCAACCGCGGCGGTGACGCCAAGGCCGATAATGGTGGATTTCTTCATCGGGCGCCTCCCTGCTGCGGCTGCGCCGGCGCCGGCCGGTTGTTCCTGAGCTCCGGCAACGGCAAATAGGGCACCACCCCTTGAGCGCCCTGTGCCGCCGGATCGATGATCACCTTGTTGGTCCCTTTCAGGATTTCCTGCATGGTTTCCAGGTACATGCGACGTGCGGTGACGTCCTTGGCCTGACTGTAGCTCTCCAGCACCGAACTGAAGCGGCCGGCCTCGCCCTGGGCCAAATTCACCACCTGCTCCTTATAGGCTTCCGCCTCCTGCACCAGGCGCTCGGCCTCGCCACGGGCGCGCGGAATGATATCGTTGCGGTAGGCCTCGGCCTCGTTGCGCAGGCGCTCCTGGTCAGCCTTGGCGCGCTGCACGTCGTTGAAGGCGTCGACGACCGGAGTGGGCGGATCGACCTTGAGCAACTGGACCTGGGTGATGCGGATGCCGGTCTGATAGCTGTCCAGCAGTTCTTGTAGCAATTCCTTGGTCCGCTCCTCGATGACGCCACGGCCCTCGGTGAGGGCGCTTTGGATCGGGGTCTGGCCGACAATGTCGCGCATGGCCGATTCCGCCGCCACCTTGACCGTGCCCTCGGGGTTGCGAACGTTGAACAAGAAATTTTCGACGTCGCTGACGTTCCAGAACACCGAGAAATTGATGTCGACGATGTTCTCGTCACCGGTGAGCATCAGGCTTTCTTCGGGCACCTGGCGGCCCGCCGCCACCTGGCGACCGCGCACCTCGCCCGCCGAGCGGAAGCCCAGTTCGACCTGGCGGATGGGCGTAACCTTGGGAATCATCACCGTCTCGATCGGCGACGGGAGGTGATAATGCAGGCCCTCGCCGGCGGTGCGCACATATTGGCCGAAGCGCAGCACCACGGCCTCCTCGGTCGGATCGACCTTGTAGAAGCCGGTCAACCCCCACAGCACCAACCCGGCCAGCACCACCAGGGCGATACCGCGACCACCGCCGAGCCCGCCGGGCAAGGCACGCCGAAACTTGTCCTGACTCTTGCGTAGAAGCTCCTCCAGGTCCGGAGGCTGTGGCCCGCCGCCGCGACCCCACGGGCTGGGGCCGCCGCCACCACCGCCACTCCCCCAGGGGCCACCGCCCCCGCCCTGCGAGTTCCAAGGCATTAAGCTCTTTCTCCCTTGAACCAAAGGCAGGATAAGCCTTTGCGAAAATGAGTACTGCGCCTTATATGTCACGCGTCCTTTGAGTGCAACGCGCTACCCCCACCAGGCAAGCTCCACGCATATGTGGAAAAATGCGGAGAATTCAAGAATGGCAGAGATCACCGAGCAGCAGGTTCTCCAAGCCCTCCAGCGTGTATTCGATCCGGACCGAAAGCAAGACATCGTTACTCTGGGCATGGTGTCGGGCCTCACCGTCAAGAACGGGCATGTCGCCTTCGCCATCGAGGTCGATCCCCAGCGTGGCCCTCAACTCGAGCCGCTGCGCCAGCAGGCCGAAAAGGCCGCGCATGATCTTCCCGGCGTCTTGACCGTGTCGGCGGTGCTGACCGCCGAGCGCCGCGCACAGCCGGCGCCCAAGGCCGCGCCGAGCGACGCCGGCAGCGGCAAGATCGACGTGCCTGGCGTCAAGTCGATCGTCGCCGTCGCCTCGGGCAAGGGCGGCGTCGGCAAGTCGACGACCGCCGTCAACATCGCCGTGGCGCTGTCGCAGCTGGGCCTGAAGGTAGCCGTGTTCGACGCCGACATCTATGGCCCGTCGATGCCGCGCATGATGGGCATCACCGAACAGCCGCAGTCGCCGGACGGCAAGTCGCTGATCCCGCTCGAAGCCTTCGGCATCAAGGTGATGTCGATGGGATTCCTGGTGCCCGAGGACTCGCCGGTGATCTGGCGCGGCCCGATGGTGATGAGTGCGTTGGAACAGATGATGCGCGACGTCCGCTGGGGCGAGGTGGACGTCATGCTCGTCGATATGCCCCCGGGCACCGGCGACACCCAGCTGACCATGTCGCAGCGCGTGCCGCTGGCCGGCGCCGTCATCGTCTCGACACCGCAGGACATCGCCCTGCTCGATGCGCGCAAGGGCCTCAACATGTTCCGCAAGGTCGAAGTGCCGGTGCTCGGCATCGTCGAGAACATGAGTACCTATGTCTGCCCGAAATGCGGCCATGAGGAGCACATCTTCGGCCACGGCGGCGCCCGCCTGGAGGCCGACCGCCTCAACACCGAGTTCCTGGGCGAAATCCCGCTGGACATCGCCATCCGTGAGACCTCGGACGGCGGCCAGCCGATCACCATGCTGAAGCCCACCGGCCCGCACGCCCAGGCCTACAAGAAGATCGCCGAGCGCGTCTGGCAGAAGGTCAAGGCGCAGACCGAGGGCAGTGACAAGCGCCGCGGCTTCCCCAAGATCTCCTTTTCCTGAACGGTAAAGGGCCGCCGACCGCCTCAGCGGATCAGCGGCCCGCCCACCGGTGGGCGGCCGCGCGGATCCTCGATCTCGACCACCCACAGATCATAGTCGCGATCGATCTGACGGCGGATGTAGGCGTCGGCATCGGTCTCGGCGACGGGGGCGTCGCCGGTGGCGCGCATCCAGCCGAGAACGCCATCACCGCTGCGGGCTTGGGTGTAGACGTCGCAGCCGGCGGCGCCGCGATTGACCTTGACCAGAACGGCGCCGGCATCGGCGTCGCCCTTGCGCACCACCGTCGCCGGCACGCCTTCGACCAGGCACGACCTGATCTGTGCCTGGACCCACAGCTTGGCGCGAAGCTTGGCCTCCATCAGTGCTTGCCTTGTCTACGACAGGGTAGGCATCACGCGCCTCATGAAGCCTTCAAACAGCGGGACGGTAAAGGCCGTGTCGCCGTGTCCTGGACTATAGATCATGCCCTTGGCAATCAAGGAACTGCGCGTCGGTGCGACAGCAGTAACTTTCCTGCGGAGGCGATCGGCAATGTCGCCTGATCGATGTGGCCCCGCACCGAGTTCCGCCATGGCGCGAAGATAGCGCTTCTCCGCTGGCGTCAGCCGATCAAACCTGACACGGAAGAAGCTGGCGTCCAATTCCGCCAGGGCGGCGGTCGTGGCGGCATACGCATCCTCGAGTTTGATCGGGGAAGACATTGCGATATCCCAGCTATGTTTTCCCCATTCCTGAAGGAAATACGGATATCCGTGGGTTTGCCTCAGGATTTCTTTGATGGCTTCCTTCTCAAACTCCACGCCCTGTCTCTCTGCGGGAAGACACAATGCCAAGCCGGCGGCCGACTCATCGAGGCGATCGATCGGCACAAACTCGAACAACCGCTCCGCATAGGACTTTGCCCGCCCCATTTCTCCGAGAAGCTGCGGTAGACCCGCAGCAACCATTGTTACCGGCAGCTCATTCTGGCTTGCCTGGTGCAATGCCGAGATGAGGGCGGCAAGTTGCTCCTCAGGAACATACTGCAATTCATCGATGAACAACGCCATGGCCGTCCCGCGCTCGGCTGCGGCAGCGCCGGCAAGAGCGAGTACGTCGGACAGATCCTGCTCCAGGTCGCCGCTGTCAGCTACACCGGTGACGGATTGGAAATCAAAACCGAATTCGACATCCTCGTAGCGCATTTTCATTGCCTGGCCGAAGCTTGCAATGGCGTTCAACGCCGCGCGCATTTTCTCTTTCAATGCCTCTCCCCGCGACAGGCGCAGGAGGGCCGCTCGAAGTGCCGGAACGAGCATCGCTGGCAGAGAGCGCTCCTCCGGAGCCTCAACGCGCACACTCACCAAACCGTTTGCTTCGGCATTCAGTCGAATTCGGTTGAGCAGGACTGTCTTGCCGACCCCACGCAACCCATAAAAGATGAAGCTTCGCGCTGCTCGCCGTGCCTGGATGCGGTCAAGGGCTATACCCGCACGCTCAATGATGTCATCTCGCCCGGCCAGTTCGGGAGGAGGATTGCCGGCTCCGGGAGCATAAGGGTTGAGGCGAGGGTCCAAGTTATAGGCACCTTAGGCTAATTTACTATTTTTTTATAAACTATCTTAAAGCACCTATACTCGCAAGCAAGTCGACCGCTCGTATCAGCTATGAGCACTTGGAATAGCCGCAGGCAGTGCAGGTGTCGCAGCCTTCCATGCGGACGAGGCTGGGCTGACCGCATTTGGGGCAGGATCGGAACATGCCGTGGCCGAGATTGGCCACTTGGCGCGCCTCGCTCGGCCGCGCCTCGCCCGCCGGATCGGCCAGGAAGCCGATGTCGATCATATGGCGCTCGATGACCTCGCCGATGGCGGCCAGCAGCGATGGCACGTAGCGCCCACCCATCCAGTGCCCGCCGCGCGGATCGAACACCGCCTTCAGTTCCTCGACCACGAAGCTGACGTCGCCGCCGCGACGGAACACCGCCGAAATCATGCGGGTCAGCGCCAGGGTCCAGGCGTAGTGATCCATGTTCTTCGAGTTGATGAACACCTCGAACGGGCGGCGGCGGCCGTCCTGGATGACGTCGTTGATGGTGATGTAGATGGCGTGGTCGCTTTCCGGCCACCGCACCTTGTAGGTCCGCCCCGGCAGCGCCTCGGGCCGGGTCAGCGGCTGGGTCAGGTGGTGCACCACGGCGGCCTCCTGCTCATCGCGCGCTTTGGCTTCGGCCGTCTCGGGTAGCGGCAGCTCGCCCTGGGCCTGCTCCGGCCTGACCTCGAGCACGGCGCCGGTAATCTCGTTGGGCCGATAGGTGGTGCAGCCCTTGCAGCCCATGTCGTAGGCCTGCAGATAGACGTCCTTGAACGCTTCGAACGAGATGCTCTCGGGGACGTTGATGGTCTTCGAGATGCTGGAATCGATGTATTTCTGTACGGCCGCCTGCATCACCAGATGATCGCGCGGGGTCAGCGCCTGGGCATCGACGAAGTAGTCGGGTAGCGGCGCATCGCCGCGCAGGCGCCGGAACAGGCGGTAGGCGTGATCCGACACTTCCTCCTCTTGGCGGCTGCCGTCGGGCATCAGCACCGAACGCGTGTACTTGAAGCTGAACACCGGCTCCAGCCCCGACGACACGTTGTCGGCAAACAGGGAAATGGTGCCGGTCGGCGCCACCGAGGTGAGCAGGGCGTTGCGGATGCCGTGCTGGGCGATGGCGTCGCGCACGTCCTGATCGAGGGTCGCCACGTATTCGCCGGCCAGGTACTTCTCGGCGTCGAACAGCGGGAACGGCCCCTTCTCCTTGGCCAGGTCCACCGAGGCCAGATAGGCGTGACGCCGGATCGCCGCCAGCCAGCGTTCGGTCAGCGCCACGGCCTGCGCGCTGCCATAGCGGCTGCGGCACATCAGCAGGGCATCGGCGAGGCCGGTGATGCCCAGGCCGATGCGGCGCTTGGCCCGCGCCTCGCGCCGGTGTTCCTCCAGCGGGAAGTTCGAGATGTCGATGACGTTGTCCATCATCCGCACCGCCACCCGCACCAGCTCGGCCAAGCCGTCCTCATCGATCGCCGCCTCTTCGGTGAAGGGGTGATCGACCAATTGCGCCAAATTGACCGAGCCGAGCAGGCAAACGCCATAGGCGGGCAGCGGCTGCTCGCCGCAGTTGTGGACAACGAGGCCGTTGGCATCGAAGGCATTGACGCCGGGCACCTGGACGTCGAAGACGTCCTCCTCACCATCCGGCATCAGGCTGTCAACGGTGACGACGAAACGCTCGCGGTTGAGGGCGCGGCGATAGCCGGACAGCGCATTGGCGAGCCGCGTCGCCTTGTCGGTATCTTCAAATCCGACGCTTTCGGCGAAACGCAGCAGGTTCTCACCCGCGATCACCAACTCATGCTGAGCCTTACACGCATAGACGCGTTGCCCGCCCTTGCCGTCCGGCAGCAGGCGCTCTCCGGCATCGCGCCGATCGGTGTAGATGGTGGCGACGATGCCGAGACGCAGCAGCATACGCTGCACCGCCCGCAGCAGGGCTAGATCACTTTGCGCCAACCGGATGCTGACGCCCTTTGATTGATGGCCCTGGACGCTGCCGTCGCAATCGAACAGGCCGCGCAGGAACCCCCTATAAAATTCGGAGCCCTGCGTCTCGATGGCCGGCGTAACGGTTTTCGCCCCGGGGGCCAGCCCGAGCTCTTCGGCCATGTGCTTCACTGCGCCGAGCGCCATACGACACTCGCCGCGTCCAGCGACCGGCACCCAGCCGGCGAAGTCGCTGCGATGGGGTAATACCTGCGCCGCCGCAACAGCGCGGCGCATCATCGCGTCCGCCCTAGGCTCGGCCGCTCCGTTGCCGGCGAGCGGCTCCTTCCACACCGAAAGCACGGCCTTGTCCTGCGTCAGCGTGCCATCGCCGACCAGAAGACCGAGCAAATAGCCCTCGTCCGCCCCCAGGGACCCGGCCCAGCCGGTGAGCACGCGATGGTCGTGCAGCATCACCTCGTCGCCCGACTTCAGCGCCCCGGCGGCGCACCACTCGGTATCGACCGAGAAACGCGTCCGCCGCGAGACCTTGCGTACCGGGTGGTCGGCGGTCAAGCGCAGCACATGACCTTCACGCGTCGCCAGACGCAGTACGGGCTTGCGGCCGGTGAGGAAGAAGCCGTCCGCTCCGGTCTGCCACGCACGGCCGTCAACCATGGCAGCGAATGATCGGCCGATCAGCTGCACCACCTGCCGCGGCCCCTCGGCGGCCATGACCCAGGTATCGGCGGTAACGCAAGGGTTGGTGGCGTGGATGTCCTCGCAGTACCAGAGATTGTTGAGGCGGTTGATGCGGTCGATGAAGATCACGCCCGGTTCGGCATAGGCATAGGTCGCACGCATGATCTTGTCCCACAGCGTGCGCGCCGGCAGCGTCTTGTAGACGACGCCGTCGAAGGCCAGTTCCCAGGCCGCATCGTCCTTCACCGCCTGCATGAAGGGATCGGTGGCCAGCACCGACAGGTTGAACATGCGCAGGCGCCCCGCTTCGCGCTTGGCGTCAATGAACGCCTCGATGTCGGGGTGGTCGCAGCGCATCACCGCCATCATGGCGCCGCGGCGCGAGCCGGCACTCATGATGGTCCGGCACATGGCGTCCCACACGTCCATGAACGACAACGGCCCCGACGCATCGGCGCCGACGCCCTTCACCGCCGCCCCCCGGGGCCGCAGGGTCGAGAAATCGTAGCCGATGCCGCCGCCCTGCTGCATGGTCACGGCGGCCTGCTTGAGGTGCTCGAAGATCCCCGCCATGTCGTCGGGGATGTCGCCCATGACGAAGCAGTTGAACAGGGTGACGCGGCGATCGGTGCCGGCGCCCGACAGGATGCGGCCCGCCGGCAGGAACTTGAAATCGCTCATCGCGTCATGGAAGGCCGGCTGCCAGCGCGCCGGATCGGCTTCGACGGCGGCAAGCGCCTCGGCAACGCGACGCCAGGTATCGGCGATGGTTGCGTCGACCGCCGCACCGCCCGGAGCCTTGAGCCGGTACTTCATGTCCCAGATCTGCTGGGAAATCGCCGCTATCGCCTGACCCATCGCCCGCCCCCCGAACCCCCAAGAAGCGGCCTAGTCTAGGACCGCCAGCGAAGCAGCGTCAAGGGTATGTTCCCGTTTTGTTTCCACAGGCCAAGCCATTGTCGCGCCGAGCAGAACCTGGCTTATCCCGACAATTCACAGGCTCACCGGCGGACGCGGTTCCCCGCCTCGGCGATTTCCTTCTCGATGTCGGCGATGCGCTTGGCCAGCGATTCCTTCACGGTCGCGGCAACCCAGGCCTTGAGCCCCGCCTGCTGCTCCTTCAACTGGTTGAGAAGGACCTTCTTCTGCTCCAGCGAACGTCGGATCGGCATGCGCTCCGACAGCTGACCGTCATGCGAACGATAGCCCGACATCCCTTGTCCTCCTCTGTTTTGGCAAAGCGCGGACAGTGCCGAAGCCCTCCCGCCCAAGCAAGGAAAAACATCCTAGGTCGCTTCGGCCGGCAGCAGGCAATCAGCATCATTGTTGCGCGGATCATTGATGCGCATCGACAGCGCCTGCAGGCGCATCGGCTCGGCCGGAAACGGTGTCAGAAACGCCGCAGGATCACGAAAATCGGGATCGAGCCAGGACTGCCAGTTTGCCTCCGGCAGGATCACCGGCATGCGGTCGTGAATCTCGGCGACGAGCGGATTTGCATCGGTGACGATCACCGCGAACGACTCCAGCCATGGCCCGGCTGGATCGGGCCAGCGGTCCCAGACACCGGCAAGGGCGAAGGGGCTGCCGTCGCGCATGGTGATCCGGTAGGGGCGGCGGAGCTTCCCCTCCTGCCACCATTCATAGAACCCATCGCAAGGAACCAGGCAGCGCCGGTGGCGAAAGGCATCGCGGTACGCGGGTTTGGTGGCGACCGTCTCGGCGCGGGCGTTGATCAGGGTGACGCCCGAGCCCGGCCCCTTGCTCCACGGCGGCACCAAGCCCCAGCGCATCAGCACCAGTTGCCGCCCCTCCCGCCCCCGGCGCACCACCGGCAGCGCCTGGGTCGGGGCGCAATTGAAGCCGGGTGCGACATTTGGCGGCGGGCCCACCGTGCCGAACAGGCGCCGCATGGCCTCAGGGGGCATCAGGTTGGAGTAACGGCCGCACATGTCACCACCGCACCAAGACGCGCTCGCCTTCGACCCGGGTCTCGAAGCGCCGAAGCGGCGTGTCGCCCTTGTCGATGCACGCGCCGCTGCGGATATCGAACACCCATTGATGCCTGGGGCAGGTCAGGCGCAGCCCCTCCAGGGCCAGTTCGGGGATGTCGGTCGCCTTGTGCGGGCAGATACTGTCGTAGGCGGCAATGGTGTCGCCATCGCGGTAGAGGAAGACGCCGCGCCCGTCGGTTTCCCGGCGCACCGCCCTGCCGTCCGGCAGTTCGGCCAGGGCGCCGACCTCATGCCAGACCGGCGGGGCGGCCATCGCGTCGAACCCTGGCAGGCCCATGGCCAGAATCGTGTCCACCGCCCAGGTGATCTTGGTGAGCCCGAGCGCCGGAAAGGCCATGAGCAGGGCATCGATGATTTCGTCCGGCGAGCAACCGTCGCGCAATGCCCGCGCCACATATTGCTTCAGCCCGCGCTCCGTCTGCGCGTGGACCTTGGTGATCACCGAGATCAGATCGCGGGTCTTCGGGTCGAGACGACTGCCGGCGTGCCTGAGAAACTTGAAATAAGCGCCCATCGCCTCGGGGCGGACCTTGACCAGGAAATCGAGAGCTTCGCTCATGCCTTTCCCCGTTGCGGACGTCGATGTTGCGGCGACGCGGCCCAAACGGCCGGCGCCTGTGCGCCGGCCGCGCAACGGGTCCGTCGAGGCGGCCGCGTCCTGCCTCCCTCAACGGCAAACGCATGCTCCGAGGCTTCGGTTCCTATGTCACTGCACGCCCATCACCGCATCGGGCAGCCACGTCGCGATGCCGGGGAATACGCACAGCAAGACGATGGCCACCACCATGCACAGCATGAAGGGCAGCGAGCCCCAGAGGATGGTCGGCAGGCGGACGTCGGGCGCGATGCCGTTGATGACGTAGAGGTTGAGGCCGACCGGCGGCGTGATCAGCCCGAGTTCCATGTTGACGGTGAGGACGATGCCGAACCAGATGGGGTCGAACCCGGCCTGGACGATGATCGGCAGCAGGATCGGCGCGGTCATCAGGATGATCGCCGCGGGCGGCAGAAAGCAGCCGGCGATGAGCAGAAAGATGTTGATCCACAGCATCAGCACCCAGCGGCTGACGTCGAGGGCGGCGATCCACTCCGCCACCGACTGGGTGATGTAGAGGCTGGACAGCATGTAGCCGAACAGGATCGAGGTGGCGATGATCATGAGGATCATGATCGACTCGCGGGTGGTGTCGCGCAGGACATGCCACAGCTGCCGCACGTCCCACATCCGGTAGATCACCACCGCGAGCACTAGGCACAGCGCGGCACCGACGCCGGCCGCCTCGGATGGCGTGGCGATGCCGCCGTAAAGCGCATAGACCACGCCGGCGATGATCAGCAGGAACGGCACGACGCGGGGCAACGCCTCGAAGCGCTGGCGCCAAGTGTAGGCAAGCTGGGTGTGGTGCCCCATGCCCCGTCGCCAGCACAGCCACAGCGACCACAGCATGAACAGCCCGACGAGCATCAGCCCGGGGAGCGCCCCGGCCAGGAACAGGCGGCCGATCGAGGTCTCGGTCGCCACGCCGTAAAGGATCAGGGTGATCGACGGCGGAATGAGGATACCGAGGGTGCCGCCGGCGGCGATGGCCCCCGTGGCGAGATCGGCCGAATAGCCGCGCTTGCGCATCTCGGGGATGCCCATCTTGCCGATGGCGGCGCAGGTGGCCGGCGATGAGCCGGTCAGCGCGGCAAACAGGGCGCAGGCGCCGAGATTGGCGACGACCAGGCCGCCCGGCAGGCGGAACAGCCAACGCTCGAGCGCCTCGTAGAGGTCGCTGCCCGCCCGCGACGAGGCCACCGCCGCGCCCATCAGCACGAACATCGGGATGGACACCAGGGTGAAGTCCTCCAGGCCCGAAAACAGCATCTCGGGGACCAGCGACAGCATCTGCGGCCCGTCATAGATGACGATGAAACCGATGGCGACGAGGCCGAGGGCGAAGGCCACCGGCATACCGGACATCAGGATGACCGTGGTGACGACGGCCACGACCGCGCCGAGTTGCAAGGGACTCATGGCGCCGACTCCCTCATGCCGAAGGGGGGCTCGCGCCCGCTCACCAGGTCATGGATGTCGACCAGATACTGCAGAACCATCAGACCGAAGCCGACCGGCATCGACAGGTAGGGGATCCACAACGGGATGCGCCAGATCGACGATGACATCCACGCGCCCGCCCAGGCCTCATGCCAGAAGCCGATGCCGTACCACAGCAGCACGAGGCAGAAGGCCAAGGACATCAGATTGGCGATGACGGCGAGCGCCATCCGCGCCCTCGGCCGCACATAGATCGGCAGCAGGTCGACATTGACGTGACCGCGCACCAGCAGCACGTAGGGACTGCCGAGGAAGGTGGCGGCGATGAGCAGATAGGTGACCAGCGGCGTCTGCCACACCGTCGAGCCGCCGAGGACGTAGCGCACGAACACCATGTGACAGACGATGGCGACGGCAATGACGATCATTGCCGCCGCCATCACGCCAAACGCGCGCGACAGGAAGCGGATCAGCCGGGCCAGCGCGGCCATGCGCCTACTCCACGGCCAAGGCCTTCTGGATCAGTTCCTTGCCGCCGGGAACCTTTTCGGAAAAGGTCTGGTACGAGGTCTGCTCGGCCACCTTGCGCCACGCGTCGAACTGCGCTTGGTCGAGGGTCACCACTTTGACGCCGGCCTTGCTGAAGCTGTCGACCAGCTTCTTGTCCAGCCCCGCCGCGGCTTCGATGAAAAAGTCCTCGGCCTTCTGACCCGCATCCAGCAGCGCCTTCTGCTGCTCGGGCTTCAGCCGGTCGAAGCTCTGCTTCGACATCAACACCGGCTCGTACATGAACCACAGCGTGTAGTCGCCGGGGGCGGTCAGGCATTTCAACTGTTCGTACAGGCGGAACGACACGAAGCTGCCGGAACTGGTGTCGGTGGCGTCGACCACGCCCGTCTGCAAGGCGGTGTAGACCTCGTTGGAGGGCATCGACGCCAGCGAGGCGCCGGCCCCGGCCCACATCTCCTCGAAAGCACGGCCGGCCGAGCGGACCTTCAGGCCCTTGACGTCATCGGGGGCGAGGATGCAGCCGGTCTTGGCACCGAAGGCGCCGGCCAGCCAGGCGTCGGCAAGCACGACCACGCCCGCGTCATTGATGATCTTCTTGATGTCCTGCATGAACGGCGAGTCGTTCAGGCGCTTGGCGTGCGCGTGATTCTTGACCAAACCGGGCATCAGCGTGGCGCTGAACTGCGGATGCTGGCCGTTGGCGTAGTCCAGGGGAAAGGCGGTGATGTCGAGCTGGCCGCGGACCATGGCGTTCCACTGATCCTTGGGCTTGAACAGCGAGGCGCCGGGATAGACGCGGATGTCCAGATCGACGTTGGCGTTGGCGACCTCGCGGGCGATGATCTGCACCATTTCATCGCGCACGTCACCCTTGCCGCCGGGGAACTGGTGCGACGCTTTCAGCGTTTCGGCAGCGGCCGGCGCGGCCAGGGCGAGGGCCAGGCATAGACTCGTCAGGCAAGCGGGAAGCTTGGTCATGGCAGGCGTATCCTCCTGATGCGCGGGCCGGGTGCGCATGCCCGGCCTCCTTCCCCTTAAGGGGTTGTCCAGCAAAGACTATATGGGGTGGCGGCCGGAACCGACCACGCCAAAGGGCTGCCTTTGCTTTTGGTGAGAGGTAAAAGGTTCGGTACCGGCGCCAGCCACGCGCTTGCATTCGCCCCTTTCGATAGCGACCTTGGACCATAGGCATAGGAGGGCGCACGTCATGTTCAGTGAATCCACCATCACCTGCCCCGCCTGCGGCGCCCGCGAGACCATCGAGATGCCGGGGCGGCTGTGGGCGCTGCGCTGCGAAACGTGCGGCACCATCATGCACCCGCCAGAGGGCCAATGCTGCGTATTCTGCGCTTACGGCGACGTGCCCTGCCCCGCCACCCAGCGCGAGGCCAGCTGTTCGTGCGGCACCGAAGGGGCCTGAGCGTACCGATGCGTTTGGCAAGGGGCAGCGGTGCGCCCGATCGGGGTTGAAGCGACCGGCGCCGCCGTGCCATAGAGCGCCTACTGAGGGAGGCGCCGATGAACCGCTCGATGACCGACAACCTGGCCGAGGAGGCGCTCTCCTATCATCGGCAGGCGCCGGCGGGCAAGCTGGCCATCTCCGCCACCAAGCCGATGTCGACGCAGCGCGACCTGGCGCTGGCCTATTCGCCCGGCGTCGGCGCCGCCTGCCAGGCCATCGTCGCCGACCCTGGCCAAGCCTCGGCGCTGACGGCGCGCGGCAACCTCGTCGGCGTCGTCACCAATGGCACCGCCGTCCTCGGCCTCGGTGCCATCGGCCCGCTGGCGGCCAAGCCGGTGATGGAAGGCAAGGCGGTGCTGTTCAAGAAATTCGCCGGCATCGACGTCTTCGACATCGAGCTGGCCGAGCTGGATGTCGACAAGCTGGTGGACATCATCGCCGCCATGGAACCGACCTTCGGCGCTATCAACCTTGAGGACATCCGTGCCCCGGAATGCTTCGAACTCGAGCGACGCCTGCGCCAGCGCATGAATATCCCGGTGTTCCATGACGACCAGCACGGCACCGCCATCGTCGTCGGCGCCGCGGTGCTCAACGGCCTCAAGGTGGTCGGCAAGGAGATCGGCGCGGTCAAGGTGGTGTCGACCGGTGGCGGCGCCGCCGGCATCGCCTGTCTCGATCAGCTGGTGGCGCTGGGTTTGCCGCCGGCGAACGTCATCCTGGTCGATCACCTGGGCGTGGTGCATCAAGGCCGCAACGAGGCGATGAACCCCGAGAAGGCGCGCTATTCCCAGGACACCGAAGCCCGCGGCCTCGACGAGGTGATCGGCGGCGCCGACGTCTTTCTGGGGCTATCGGCGGGCGGCATCCTCACGCCCGAGATGGTGGCGCGCATGGCGCCGAAGCCGCTGATCCTGGCTTTGGCCAATCCCGATCCCGAGATCCTGCCGGACGCGGCCAAGGGCGTGCGTCCCGA
This sequence comes from Rhodospirillaceae bacterium, assembly GCA_036675815.1. Lineage (GTDB taxonomy): Bacteria > Pseudomonadota > Alphaproteobacteria > Rhodospirillales > Magnetospirillaceae > JAKFEE01. The sequence continues at coordinate 26,428 of JAKFEE010000036.1, read as the reverse complement.
CGCCATCATCGCCACCGGCCGCAGCGACTATCCCAACCAGGTCAACAACGTCCTGTGCTTCCCCTTCATCTTCCGCGGCGCCCTCGACGTCGGGGCCACCACGATCAACGAGGAGATGAAGGTGGCCTGCATCCACGCCATCGCCAGGCTGGCCATGGCCGAGGCCTCGGACGTGGTCGCCACCGCCTATGGAACGGCGGGGCTCAGGTTCGGGTCCGAGTGCATCCTGCCCAAGCCCTTCGATCCGCGCCTGATCCTGGAGGTCGCGCCGGCGGTGGCCGCGGCGGCGATGGCCTCCGGCGTCGCCACCCGCCCGATCGCCGATCTTCGCGCCTACCGTCAGGAACTCGAGCGATTCGTCTTCCGCTCGGGCGTCGCCATGAAGCGGGTGTTCGAGCGTGCCAAGACCGCGGCCAAGCGCGTGGTCTTCGCCGAGGGCGAGGACGATCGCGTCCTTCGCGCCGTGCAGGCGGCGCTGGACGAGGGCTTGGCGCGCCCCATCCTGGTCGGCCGGCGCGAGATCATCGCGCAGCGCGTCGAGGCGCTGGGGCTGCGCCTCGACCTCGACGGCGGCGCCATCGAGGTCGTCGACTTCGTACGCGATCCGCGCCTGCATGCCTGGGCCGACGTCTATCACCGCATCATGCAGCGCCGTGGCGTGTCGCCGGACTACGCGCGCACCGTGCTGCGCAGCCGCACCACCGTCATCGGCGCCACGATGGTGCGCCTGGGGGAGGCCGACGCCATGATCTGCGGCACCTCGGGACGCCATCGCAAGCACCTGCAGCACATCGAGAACGTCATCGGCCGGGCGCGCGGCGTCTCGACCATGTCCGCGATGAACCTGCTCATCACCCCCAAGGGCAGCTTTTTCCTGTGCGACACCTATGTCTCGGCCGATCCCTCGGCCGAGCAGATCGCCGAGATGACTTTCCTCGCCGCCGACGAGATGCGCCGCTTCGGCATCGAGCCGAAGGCGGCATTGCTGTCGCACTCGAATTTCGGCGCCGACGACTCGCCGTCGTCGCGCAAGATGCGCCACGCCCTGGAGCTGATCCTCGACCGCGAGCCCGATTTCGAGGTCGAGGGCGAGATGCACTCGGATGCGGCGCTCAACGAACGGATCCGCCAGCGCATCTTCCCCAACTCGCGGCTGGCGGGCGAGGCCAACCTGCTGATCATGCCGACGCTGGACGCCGCCAACATCGCCATGAACATGGTCAAGGTGCTGGGCGATGCCCTGGCGGTGGGGCCGATGCTGATGGGCGCGGCCAAGCCGGTGCACATCGTCACCCCGTCGATCACCGTGCGCGGCCTGCTCAACATGACGGCGCTGGCCGTGGTCGACGCGCAACTGCACGCCGCGGGCAAGGAATAGCCCCTCGCCCGCCTGCGGGAGAGGGAGGGGCCCAGCAAAGCTGGGAGAGTGAGGGTGGTGCCGGTGGCGGTAATCCCGGCATCCCCGACCCTCTCCCGCAAGCGGGAGAGGGAGCCTGCCCAAGCGCTCCAAGTCACCCGAACACCGCCTCGATGCGCTCCAGCGCCCAGTCCACCTGTTCCTTGGTGATGACCAGCGGCGGGGCGAAGCGGATGGTGTCGGTGTGGGTCTCCTTGCACAAGAGGCCCTTGTCCTTCAGCGCCTCGCAGAAGCGCCGCGCCCCGCCGGCCTCGGGATGCAGCTCGACGGCGATGAGCAGGCCGCGGCCGCGCACCTCCTTGATGGCGGGATTTGACAGCCGCGCCAGGCGCGCCATCAGGTAGTCGCCCATGCGCTGGGCGTTGCCGATCATGTCTTCCTCGACCAGCACCTTGAGCGCCATGCGGGCGACGGCGCAGGCCAGGGGATTGCCGCCGAAGGTGCTGCCGTGCTCGCCGGGTTTGAGCACGCCCAGCACCTCGGAGTTCGACAGCACCGCCGACACCGGGTAGAAGCCGCCCGACAGCGCCTTGCCGATCAGCGTCAGATCGGCCTCGACCCCCTCGTGCTCCTCGGCCAACAACTTGCCGGTGCGGCCGAGCCCGGTCTGGATCTCGTCGAGAACCAGCATGATGCCGGCCTGGGTGCAGATCTCGCGCACCCGCTTGAGATAGCCGGGCGGCGGGATGATCACCCCGGCCTCGCCCTGGATGGGCTCGATGAGAGCGGCGACGGTGTTGGCGGTGATGGCGTTCTCCAGCGCCTCGGCGTCGCCGAACGGCACCACCTTGAAGCCCGGCGTGAACGGGCCGAAGCCCTCGCGCGCCGTCGGGTCGGTGGAGAAGCTGACGATGCTGATGGTGCGGCCGTGGAAGTTGTTTTCGCAGACGACGATCTCGGCCTGGCCCGGCGCCACCCCCTTGACCTCGTAGCCCCATTTGCGCACGCATTTGATGGCGCTCTCCACCGCCTCGGCGCCGCTATTCATCGGCAGCACCTTGTGCGAGCGGGTGAGCGCGCAGACCTCCTCGTAGAATGGCGCCAACTGATCGTTACGAAAGGCGCGCGAGGTCAGGGTCAGGCGCTCGGCCTGCTCGATCAGCGCCTGGCGGATGCGCGGGTGGCAATGGCCCTGGTTGACCGCCGAATAGGCCGACAAGCAGTCGAGGTAGCGGTTGCCATCGGTGTCCCACACCCACACGCCCTCGCCGCGCGCCAGCACGACGTCGAGCGGCTGGTAGTTGTGGGCGCCCAGACGGTGCTCGATATCGAGATAGTCGATCATGGCAGCGGCTCCGAGGTGAGATCGAGGCGCAGGGTCATGCAGAACGCGGCGCCGCCCGACATGACGAAGGCCGACAAATCGATCGGCAGGCAGCGATAGCCGCGCTCCTCGACGATGGCGCGCAGGCGCGGCGGCGGCTCGGTCATCACCAGGTCGCGGCCGATGTTGACGGCGTTGAGGCTGAAGGCGGCGGCCTCGTCGTCGGTGGCGACGATGCGCTGGTCCATCGGCACCGTCTCGGCGATCGCCGCCTGCGCCGCCGCGGTGAAGGCCGGCGGGTAGTAAAGGACCTCGCCGCCCGACAGCACGCAGAAGCAGGTGTCGAGGTGATAGAAGCGCTCGGTGGCCAGTTCCAGCCCGATCACCGGCTGGCCGAAAAAGTCGCGGATGTGGGGAATCGATTGCGCCATCGAGCGCGGCCCATGGCCCGCCCAGAACAGGCGGCGACTGGCATCCCAGATGCAGTCGCCGGCGCCTTCCTGGAACACGCCTTCCGGCATCTGGCGCACCTCGCGCAGGTGGCCGCGCCGGCGCAGGGCGTCGAAAAAGCGCAGGTATGCCGCCTCCTCGCCGCGCCGCTCGTCATGGCGGAAGCGGCTGAGCAGGGCGCGGCGGTCGAGGACGATGCCGGCGTTGGCGGGGAAGACGATATCCGGCAGGCCGGCGACCGCCGGCACCGCCTCCACCACCAGCCCCAGGCTGCGCAGGCGCTCGGCCAGTTGGCTCCACTGCGCGTGGGCGCGCACCCGCGCCGCGCCGCGCTCGCGGCTCCAGGCGGCGGGGTCCATCCACGGATTGATGGTGTAGGTGACTTCGTAGCAATCGGGCCTGGCCATGACCACGGTGCGTTGAGACGACATGCCGGCACCTCCACAGTCCTACTCTATTGGAGATGGCGTCGGTGGCGGCCGAGGGGAAGGCATCGAAGGGTTTGCGTCGCCGGCGGCGACGTCAGCGGCGGCCGAACAGCCGTTCGATCTCGGACAGCTTCAATTCGACATAGGTCGGGCGGCCATGGTTGCACTGGCCGGAATGCGGCGTCGCCTCCATCTGGCGCAGCAGCGCGTTCATCTCGTCGAGCGACAGGGACCGGCCGGCGCGCACGCTGCCGTGGCAGGCGATGGTGCCGCAGACCTCGGCGAGGCGCTCGCGCAGGGCCAGGGCCTCGCCCCATTCCGCCAGTTCGTCGGCGAGGTCGGCGACCAGGCCCTGAACGTCGCCGTCACCGAGCAGCGCCGGCACCGCGCGCACCACCACGCCGCCGCCGCCGAACGGTTCGAGGACCAAGCCGAGTTCGGCGAACTCGTCGCGCCGCGCCAGCAGGCGCGCCGCCGCGCTCTCGTCCAGTTCCACGACCTCGGGCAGCAGCAGCATCTGCCGGGCGATGCCGCCGGCCGCCAGCTGCGCCTTCATGCGCTCGTAGACCAGCCGCTCGTGCGCGGCGTGCTGGTCGACCAGCACCAGCCCGTCGGCGGTCTGGGCGACGATGTAGGTATGGTGCAACTGCGCCCGCGCCACGCCCAGCGGATAGTCGGCCGGCGAGGCCGCCGGCGGTTCCTCGGCGCGGGCCTGCGGCGGCGCCACGAAGCCGGGCAGCGGTTCGGCGAGCCCCACCGGCGCCTGCGCCGCGGTGGCCAGGCCGAGCAGGTGCGGCGACGGCCGCGGCGCCAAGCCCGGCCGGAAGCCGCCGAAGGCCTGGCCGCCGACGGTGGTGGCGGCGCGATGGCCGGCCTGGGCCAGGGCATGCTTGAGCGCGCCGACGATCAGCCCGCGCACCAGCCCGGCGTCGCGGAAGCGCACCTCGGCCTTGGCCGGGTGGACGTTGACGTCGACCTCGGGCGGCGGCACGTCGAGGAACAGCGCCAGCAGCGGATGGCGATCGGCGGCGAGGAAATCCTGATAGGCGGCGCGCACCGCGCCGTGCAGCAGGCGGTCGCGCACCGGGCGGCCGTTGACGAACAGATATTGCGACGCCGCGGTGGCCTTGTTCAGCGTCGGCACGCCGATGTGGCCGGACAGGCGCAATCCCTCGCGCGCCGCCTCCACCGGAAGAGCGTTGTCGGCGAAATCGCGGCCCATCACCGCCGCCAGCCGCTCGAGCCGGGCGCCATCGCCGCGGCAGGCCGGCAGGCGGACGGCGCTGCGGGTGCCGTCGGTCAGGGCGAAGGCGATATGGGGGTGGGCCATGCCCAGCCGCTCGATGGCGTCGACGGCATGGCCCAGCTCGGTACGCGGGTTCTTGAGGAATTTGAGCCGCGCCGGCGTGGCATAGAACAGGTCGCGCACCTCGATGCGCGTGCCTGGCGGATGCGCCGCCGGCTGCGCCTCGTGCTTGGCGCCGCCCTCGATGAACAGCGACCACGCCTGCTCGGCGCCGGCCGGCCGGCTGGTGATGCGCAGGCGGCTGACCGAGCCGATCGAGGGCAGCGCCTCGCCGCGGAAGCCGAGGGTGAGGATGGCGCCGAGATCGTCCTCCGGCAGCTTGGAGGTGGCATGGCGCTCGACGGCCATGGCCAACTCGGCGGCATGCATGCCGCAGCCGTCGTCGACGACGGCGATCAGCGCCTGGCCGCCCTCGACCAGGGTGACCTCGATGCGGGTGGCGCCGGCGTCGATGGCATTCTCCACCAACTCCTTGACCGCCGACGCCGGCCGCTCCACCACCTCGCCGGCGGCGATGCGATTGACCAGGGTCGACGGCAGCAGACGGATGTTCGGCATAATCTCGGCAGTATATTCTCTAGACACGGATGCCACGGATCGGCGGGGATGCACACGAATAAACAGGCCTAGCGCAGCACGCGTTTGTACTCCAGTCTCGGCGTCCCAACGTTGATGAGCAACCCGACGGTCAAGCCCGAGGCCTTCAAATAATTCAGGGTCTGCGTGCGGTGAGCCGCCGTGAGCGCCTCGACCGCCTTCAGCTCAACCAGAACCTTACCCGCCACCACCAAGTCGGCCTCATAAACTCCGATGGATCGCCCTTTATAGCTCACTTGAAAGGGCACTTCGGCCGCCGCCATTACGCCGCGCTGTGACAGCTCCTCGATTAACGCTCGGTGATAGACCTTCTCGAGGAACCCGTGCCCTAGCGTATTTGAAACTTCGAAGGCAGCGCCAATGATCTCGCGGGTGACGGCGTCCACCGCCGTGGTGACGAGTATCGGCTTTTCATCCGTGTCCATCCGCACCCATCCGTGCCATCCGTGTCTCGAAAACCGCCCTCACCCGCCGCGTTTCAGCGCCTTGTAGTGGTTGATCAGGCCGTTGGTCGAGGAATCGTGGCCGGTGACGGCGCCGGTGCCGCCCAGTTCGGGCAGGATGGCCTTGGCCAGCTGCTTGCCCAGTTCGACCCCCCACTGGTCGAAGGAGTTGATGTTCCAGATGATGCCCTGGACGAAGATCTTGTGCTCGTAGAGGGCGATGAGCATGCCGAGGGTTCTCGGGTCGAGCTTGCGGTAGAGCAGCGAATTGGTCGGGCGGTTGCCGTCGAACACCCGGTGCGGCAGCAGGGACTCGACCTCGCCGGCGGCGAGGCCGGCGGCGGTCATCTCGGCGCGGGCCTCGTCGGCGGTCTTGCCCTTCATCAGCGCCTCGGTCTGGGCGAAGAAATTCGACAGCAACAGGGTGTGGTGCGCCCCCACCGCATTGTGGCTCTCGGCGGCGGCGAGGAAATCGCAGGGGATGAGCTGGGTGCCCTGGTGGATGAGCTGATAGAAGGCGTGCTGGCCGTTGGTGCCGGGCTCGCCGAAGAGCACCGGCCCGGTGGCGTAATCGACGCGGGCCCCGTCGCGGGTGACGCTCTTGCCGTTGCTTTCCATATCGCCCTGCTGGAAATAGGCGGGAAAGCGGCTGAGATACTGGTCGTAGGGCAGCAGGGCATGGGCGCGCGCGCCGAAGAAGTTGTTGTACCACACACCGAGCAGCGCCAGGACCACCGGCATGTTGGCGGCAAGCGGCGCCGTGCGGAAATGCTCGTCCATGGCGTGGCCGCCGTCGAGCAGTTCCGCGAAGCGTTCGAAACCGATGGCCACGGCGATGGGCAAGCCGATGGCCGACCACAGCGAATAGCGGCCACCCACCCAGTCCCAGAACTGGAACATGTTGTCGGTGTCGATGCCGAACGCGGCCACCGCCTTGGCGTTGGTCGACACTGCGACGAAATGCCGGGCCACCGCCGCCTCACCCAGGGCATTGACCAGCCAGCTGCGCGCCGTGTGGGCGTTGGCCAGGGTCTCCTGGGTGGTGAAGGTCTTGGAGGCGACGATGAACAGGGTGGTCTCGGGCTGGCACCACTTCAGCGTCTCGGCAAGGTGGCTGCCGTCGACGTTGGAGACGAAATGCACGCGCAGGCCGGCCTTCTGATAGGGTCGCAGCGCCTCGCACACCATCGCTGGGCCGAGGTCGGAGCCGCCGATGCCGATGTTGACGACGTGACGGATGGTGCTGCCGGTGGCCCCCAGCCAGCCGCCAGAACGCACCATCTCGGAAAAATCGCGCATCTGGGCCAGCACGGCGTCGACCGCCGGCATGACGTCGGCGCCGTCGACCAGGATCGGCCGGTTGGCGCGGTTGCGCAGCGCCACGTGCAGCACGGCGCGATCCTCGGTGGCGTTGATCCTGTCGCCGGCGAACATGCGGTCGCGCCACGCCTCGACCTGGCAGGTGCGGGCCAGGGCGACCAGCAGCCGCATGGTCTCCTCGGTGACGCGATTCTTGGAATAGTCGAGCAGCAGGTCGCCCAGGCGCAGCGACAGGCGCTCGAAACGCTGCGGGTCGGCGGCGAACAGGTCGCGCATGTGGAGCTGGGTGACGGCGGCGTGGTGGTCCGTCAGGTCCCGCCAGGCGGGAAGCTGGGTCAGCGGCGCCATATGGCCTCCGGGGCTGGTCGCGGTGCGCCGACACTAGCAGACGCCTCCCGCCCAGGCCATCCCCCCGCCGGCGCGGCGGGCCGCCGAGGATGGATGACGCCGCCGCGGCCGGCGCTATATTCAGGCGATGTCAATGTCTGCCTGCCCGTCCCTGCCCGCCGGCGGCCGCCGCCTCGTCGTCATCCACAACCCGCAGGCGGGGCGGCGGCGGCATCGCCGCCTGGCGGCCGTGCTGGCGCTGTTGCAGGACGCCGGCTGCACCATCGACCTGCGCCCGACCGGCCGGCGCGGTGACGCCGAGACACTGGCCCGCCAGGTCACCGCCGCGCAGGCCGATGTGGTGGTGGCTGCCGGCGGCGACGGTACCATCAACGAGGTGGTCAATGGCCTGGCGGCGGCGCCGGGCCCGGTGCCGCCATTAGCGGTGCTGCCGCTGGGCACCGCCAACGTACTGGCGGCGGAGATTGGCCTGGGCATCGGCGTCAAGGCCATGGCCCGGGCCATCAGCCATGGCCAGCCGCGCCGCATCCATCTCGGCAGCGCCAACGGCCGCCATTTCGTGCTGATGGCCGGCGTCGGCCTCGACGCCCAGGTGGTGGCCCAGACCGACGCCATGCTGAAGAAGCACATGGGCAAGCTCGCCTACATCGTGCAGATCCTGCTGCAACTGTGGCGCTACCCATTTCCCGCCTGCCGCGTCACCATCGACGGCCGACGGTTTGACGGCCGCGGCGTCGTCGTGTGCAACGGCCGCCTCTATGGCGGCATCTTCATCGCCGCGCCCAAAGCCTGCATCGAACAGCCCGGCTTCGAGGTGTGCATCATGGCGCGTGGCGGCATGTGGAACGCCCTGCGCTACGGCATCGCCCTACTGCTGGGGCGGCTGCCACGCCTGAAAGACGTGACCTTCGTCAACGGCCGCCATGTCGCCATCGACGGCACCCCGGGCGCCCCGGTGCAGGCCGACGGCGACGTCGTCGCCACGCTGCCGGTCGACATCGCGGTGGCGCCCAGCCTGGCGCTGATCTTTCCCGAGGAGCGCTCAGTTCCGCAGGAAGCGGGACCGGCCGCGTAGCGCGTCGCCGATGCCGAGCGCGACATCGCGGGCCGCGCGGATGGCGTCGCGGAGCGGGATGAAGAGCACCCGTGGCAGCCGTCGACGCAGAACGAAGACAAACCGCTTCAAGGCCAGAACGGCCGGAGGCGCGGTCATCAGGTCCTCATAGGTGACGCCGATCCACGGCCGCCAGCGTTCGCTGAAGGATGCCGCAATGTGGCTGCCGGGAACACCGCTGCCCGCGGGCGGCCCCTTATGTCCCAGCTTTCCTCGAAGCTGGGCGGACGGACCTCGTATTTGTGGAGATATTCGAGATCGACCAGGCGCGGGGTGCCGTCCTCGGCGTAGAGGATGGCGTGCGGATTGCAGTCGAGCATGGCATAGCCGGCCTCATAGAGCTGCCGCGCCACCGCGACGGCGCGGCGCGCATGCGCGAGGGGCACCAGCCGCCAGTCGTTCGGCCCGGGCAGCTTGGGGGCGCGATAGAGCGGCAGGCAGAACCAGTTGTCGCCTTCGGCCAACACGCCGTCGATGGCGGGCACGCCGCCGGCCAGGGCCCTCCGCCCCTCGCACTCGCGCCGCGAAAACGCCGCCGCGTGGGGCAGGTATGTCTTGCGGACGGCGGTCATCCCGTCGAGCTGCACGAGATCCAGGCGGGCGCGCAGCCGCGCCGACGCGATGGGCGCCAGGGCGGGTGGGCTGAGCCGCACTGCTTGCACGACGGCATCCACCGCCGCGGCGATCGATGGCCCGTCGAGGTCGGCCTGGCGCAGCACCGCATGGACCGCCACGCTGTTTCTCGTCACCCAGAGCGTGTTGCGGCGTCTGCGCAGGTGCAGGCCGCGCACGAGGCGCTTGAACACCCGGATCGCCCGCGCGTTGTCCACGCCACGACAGGAAAGCCTATGGCGCAACAGAGGCGGCTCGGGCCATGGATCGAAACACAACAGAACGATGCTGTCTTCGGCAAAGGGGCGGCCGAGGATCGCGGCGGTGCGATCGCTATCGATCCGCCAGTGGCCCAGGGGCACCACGCCGCCGTCGGACAGGGCCGCCGCCACTTGTGCATCGGTCACCGCCGCGGCTGGTCGGATGACGACGGCGATCAGCCCGATCACGGCAGCTTCAGAAGGGAGTGCAGGCGCGGGATGCCGTTCTCGTCCACCGAATCGCCCGTCGAAACAACCATGAACCGGTTTGCGGCGAACCGCTCCAGCTTGTCGGCGAAATCCCAGTCGACCAGGCGCAGGTCTTGGCTTTCCAAGAGGACCATGCCGCCCGGCCGCAGCAACTCGGCGACGGCCGCCCCGAAGGTGGCGATGTCGAGCCCGACATGCATGTGGACGGCGGTGGCGATCACCGCGTCGAAACGCCGCCCCGCCGCCGTGCTCCGCGCCAAGAAGTCCTTGAACGAGCCCTGTTGGAAGGCGACGTTCCCCTGCCCCAGGTGACCGGCGGCGTGCCGGGCGACCTCGACCATGCGCGGGTCGATTTCCACCCCGGTGACCGAGCGGACATGCGGGGCGACGCTCAGCGACAGGAAGCCGCAGTTGCACCCGATGTCCAACACGTCCATGCCGTCATCGAGACGATCGGTCAGGCCATACGATTCCAGGCGCGCCTCGACCGGGCGCTGGCCGGGAAGCCGCAACGCCCAGAACCCCTGATAGAACCCGTAGGTGCCATAGTCCTGGCTCGATGCGCGGCTGAGGGAGCGCAGCCGGTCGTGCAGGGCGAGCAGCGCCTCGCCACCCGGCTTGCGGCGCAACAGGTCGACCAGCACCGGCGCCGGCAAGTCGGGATCGAGGCTGAGCGCCTTCCAGGCGTGCCACTCGGCCGCATCGGCCTGCCCCAACTTCGTCAAGAGACGCGCCAGCCGGTCATGCGCCTTGCTGTCGTGTGGCGCGATGCGAAGCGACACCTCGATGTGCCGGCGCGCCTCGTGCGGCTTGTTCTGCGCGTACTTGGCGTCCGCCAGGCCGAGGTGTATCCGAGTATCGGCGGGAAGGGCCTTGGCCGCCTTGCCGAACAGCTCGATGGCCGCGGCCACCCGGCCGGCGCGCAGCGCCCGAATGGCGGCAAGCCGTCGCACGTGCCCCTTGAACGCACTCAAGCCCCGATGGGACGCCATGTTCTCTCCAGCTCGACGGGTCGCGGCGCCGAACTTATACGCGAATGTCCGGAGAGGCACCAGCCAGAGGTACCAGCCTCGCAGCGCCGGACCGGCGCACGCCGGTCAGTCCGCCGCTGCCCCCATGATTGCATCGTAGCCACGGCAGGCCAGCTTGGTCGCACGGTCGATGGTTTTCTCGCCGCTGGAGTAGGCCGCCGCCTGCCGTCGCGAGATGCCGAGCACCGGGGCGGCGGTGTCCAGCGTCAGGCCGTTCCGCTTCATCCAGGCGCGGAAATCCTCGCGGCTCATCGGCCGGCTCACCCGGGCCAGCCGGTCCAGCGTGTAGTTGGCGAGATCCATGCCGTCCGACCACACGATGGCGCTGCCGTGCTCGTCGACGCTGACGGCGGCGAAGCGCGCCGGATCGTCGCGCAGCGGCCGGAACACCTTGTAGGCCACGATCGTCGGGGCGAGGTCGATGACATCCGTCCGACCGTCGCGCCAGGTCACGGTCACGACGTGCGGCGCGCCCGCCGTCACCGTCGCGATCTTGGGGATCGGCGCGCCGGCGCCGACCCTGCCGTCAGTCCCGCTCATTGAGTTCCCTCCACGCCGCGATCAGTTCGTCCCGGTGCTCCTGGCCCAGACCAGGTCATTTTCCGCCACCTTGCGCGGCGCCGACCCGGCGATGATCTCGAAGGTGCGCAGATCCACCATCAGGTCGGCATCGGCGGCGGTCACGTGGAAGTGCGGGGGTTGTGGTCGGTCTTGACCTCGATCTTGAACCCCTCCATTCGCTTCATAGTGACCAGGGCCGCCCCCTTGATCGACCCGATATAGTGCATGACGCGCACTACTCTCAATCAAGAGCCACGCTGCCGCGCGGCGGCTGAGCCGCTAGATGGAGATGGGACCTCCAGGTCCGTATGCGTGTTGCGGAGCTGGAGCTCCGCGCTCCGGGCGGGACTTCATCCGGCGCGGCCGGTGGCCAGCGCGACCATGGCCCGGCGGGACGGCGCCGCCGCGACGCGGATTTCGCCCCAGCCATCGCCCGCCGCGACAGCCGTATTCCGACTGATGGCGAGCGCCGTCAGTTGGGCCAGGCAGGGCATGAGCCCGGCGCGCCCGACGAGTTCGACGAAGATCTCGGCGGATCGCGGCGAGAACAGCGCCACCTTCCGAATGGTGCCGTCGCGCAGTTGGCGCATGGCCGGTGCTGAAAGGGCTTCGGCCGGTTCGGCGCGGTAGACCGTGACACGCTCGAAGCGAAACCCGCGCCGCCCAAGCTGCTCCGGCAGATCGCCGGCGACGTCGCGTCCGGCCAGGTGAAGCAAAACGCCATGTTCAGGGCGCAACCCGCCGACAATGACGCCGGCCAGCGATTGGGCAGTGCCGGCACCGACCAGCAGCCGTGAAAACCCGGCGCGGCGGAGGGTGGCTGCCGTGTCCGGCCCCACCGCCACGATCAGCGGCTGGGAGCTCATCCCGGCGGCGACGAGGCGCAGCGCCGAAATGGCGTTCGGCGAGGTGACGACGATCGCCTGTGGCTCAGCCGTTGGCGCGGCCCATCCGATTTCGGGCACGATGCGCATCGCCGGCGCGATCGAGCACGCGACGCCCCGGCGCCGCAGCGCCCGGGCAAAGCCGATCGCTTGCGAGCGCGGGCGGGTGATCAACAGGCGGTGCCGCTGCGTGATCATGCCCTCTCACCGGCTCGATTTCCGCGCGTCCTCGCTCTACGCGGGGCCGGTGCCATGCACGGCAATCACCGTGACCCGACGCAAGCTGCATTTGGTCTCGTAGGAGATCGACTGGCCGGCCTTCAGGCCGATGAGAGCCGCACCGACGGGCGTCAATACCGAGATCCGCCCCAAATTGACATCGGCATCGATCGGCAGCACGAGCGTGACGTCACGAACGCTTCCGTGGTCATCGCTGAACCGCACCCGCGAACCCAGGCGGACGACATCGGTGGGGAGGTCCTGCCCGTCGATGATTGCGGCGCGGGCGATCTCCTGTTCCAGAAACGCCGCCGCTTCCCGATGGGCTCCGGCCGCCGCACCAGCCAGTTCCGACAGGCTGTCGGCCTCGTCCGAGCACAGCATTATGGGGGGAGGGACGTTGTAAGTCATGACTGCACCTCTGAGTTCCAAATGCAAATAGACGGAAAATCCCCGTGCCGGGGCCGTAAGCGATTCGATGTCAGGGAAGTAGAAGCCTTAGATCGCGGCGGGTCAGTGCCCATGGCACGCGCCGCACTCCACCCGTGCCCCGGGAGTGACTAGAAGCCCGGGGCCAGGGTACCTGCGCCGATTGATCCGGCGCGAAGCGTCCAGCGAGATGCGACGGAGCGGCTCTTCATAAGGACAAGAGCTAAGCGATAATCGCCCATGCTGCAAGTGACCTTACGCAGAATTTACTCCGTAGTTGCCGCTGCCCCGGGAGTGCCACCGAGAACAGACGCAGTTCGTCGGGGCCGTCCATCGTCAGACTGGAAATTCCAAGCTCGGCGGTGGCGACGGTCATGGTGATGTCGGGCTTGGCACGCCGCCCTTGGAGCGAATGCGGCCGGCCTAGAAGGTGAACCAGCGGCCGACCGTGTCGTCCACCCGTCCTCTCCTCGCTGCGGCACACCCGCGGCCCGTGTTTTGCGGGCTTTGGAGGCGATCTCGGGCCAATGCTGCTCAGGCAATACATGGCCGCCTTGCCCACGATTATATTCCTCGCGCAGCTCAACCAGCGATGCTGGAGAGAGCCGGCAAGCAAAATCATCACAGCAATAACACCACGAGCGCCGAATGACACTTCTTTGTTATCGATATCTATGTTGACGCAACTATTCGGCATTCGGCTATAAGGGGCACTACGCCTGCTTACGAATTCCCGGAGCTGTATTATGTATGTTTCTGTTCGACTTATCGCCGCGATGGCGTTTTCTACCACGCTGGCCGCCTGCGCCGCGCCTTATGGTGCTCAGAACCAGGGCTTGTGCGGTTCCGGAATGGGCAGTGTCGGTGGCGCCGTGGTTGGCGGCGCCGGTGGTGGCGTTCTCGGCAACCAGGTTGGCAAGGGCAGCGGCAGGGTCGCCGCCACGATCGCCGGCACCCTGCTGGGCGCCGGTCTCGGCTCCAGCGTCGGCTCCAGCGTCGAACGGGGCGACTGCGCCTATCAAATGCAACAGCGCCAGGGGATGCGTTGAAGGTCGTCTTAGCGACATAATAGGAGTGGTGGAGCGGGCGCGTCGTAGGAAGCGATCCGATCCGGCGGCGGACGACGATGTACAAAGACTGCCGCCGCCTCTGCTGCGCGGACGGGTCGGGCAACGGCGGCGCCACGATAGCCGCGTGGGTGGCCGTCGTTTCGCCTCAGGGCATCATCCGGGCGCTCAGAACAGCGCAAGGGCCCAATAGGCGGCCCCGATCCACAACGCCTGGCGGAGTGCGATCCGGATGTTCAACACGGCGCTAACGGGATCGCGTGTCCATTACATGGTCGAGCCTGAGCCATCGAGACCAGCCTTTCCATCAGCAACCATCGAGGGAGCGTCTTGTTTCCGCGCGTAGCGCTTTGCCGCGCGCTCAACAGTGTCTAGGTGGGGTGTGTTGGCGCATTGCCAAACCCCGCACCCAGACTTTCCTGCTAGGCGCCCGCCCATCAGCCGGCGCCCGGGGCCGCGACATCCGCTTTGGCTCGAGAAGGATCAGGCCCTTCCGAAGAGGGCCACCGCGCACCGCAAGGGTGCGGCCCGCTCCGGCGGCGGGTCAACGGTTGCCCCAGCTGGAACGGCCTGTTGGGCTAGGCTCGGCTGCTTGAATTCCAATGGGAAAGTGGCGCGCCCGGGAAGATTCGAACTCCCAACCCTCAGATCCGTAGTCTGATGCTCTATCCAATTGAGCTACGGGCGCTGCGTGCTCGGGGATGGCCCCGGCGGAGGACCGGGAACATAGTCGAATGGCCGGGGCGGTGCAAGCCGAAAAACAGCGAAAAACACATCGGCGCGCCGCTTCGGCGCACGGCCGCGGAGCCGGTCGGGAAAACCGGCTTGTCGCACAACTATCCATTCGATACACTCCCCAGTCGCAAGGGGTATAGGTGTGTCTCTTTTGAGACGCCTGAAGTCAAATGCGTCGGCGGGAACGACGCTTTCAAGAGGGTGGCCGGTCGCGATGGCAGTAAAGCAGGCGCAAGCCGTGGTGTTCACCACGGCACTTCTCCTGGGCGGGTGCTCTTTCGCCGAGGATGCCCTTTATCCATCGCTCGCCGGCACCGACAAGCCACCCGCCGAGACCATCCAGCTCTATCCGACGCCACTGGCGGCAGCGGCGGTCGAGGCGGCGCCGGTCGACATGCAGTCGTCGGCGCAACGGCCGGCAGCAGCCGAGACCGGCACCTTCGTCGGCCAGAAGGTCGGCAGCCTCAAGAGCGAACTCAGCCAGTTGCAGAGCATGGTGCAGCACCAACATGGCGAGTTGCAGGCGGTGCGCAACCAGACCATCCAGGATTCGCAGCGCTATCACGGCACCGTCGCCGCCATCAACGCGCGACTGCAGGTCGGCACGACGCCAGGCAATCCCGTGCTGATGCAGCAGTGGAAGGAAGCGCAAGGGGAACTCGACCGCATCGGCAACGACATCATGAGCATGAACCGGCTGTCGACCGAGGTCGGCTCGGCCTCGTCGATGGCCGCCTACCTGCTCAACGCCGTGCAGGCGGCACGCGGCTTGTCGGGCGCCGTCGAGGAGGACCATCGGCAATTGCGCATGCTCGAGGACGAGGTCAACCGCACCCTGGTGTCGATCGAGCGTCTGCTGACCGAGCTGGCGGGCGACATCAGCCGCCAGCAGCAATACGTCTCCAACGAAAAGAGCAATCTCAACACCCTCGCCGTGGCCATCCAGGGTGGCCAGCTCTACGGCTCCAGCCTGGCGGTGCAGTTCGTGCCGGTGCCGATGGCCTCGGCTGCACCGGCAGCGGCGAAAGACCGGCCGCTGGCCGTCATCAAGTTCGATCGGCCGAAAGTGCAGTACGAGGGGGCACTGTACTCGGCCGTCAAGCAGGCTCTGGAGCGCAAGCCGACGGCAACGTTCAACGTGGTGGCGGTCGCGCCGAAGAAGGGGTCGCCCGGCCAGATGGCTTTGGGCGCCACCAGCGCTCGCCGCAACGCCGAGGGTGTGTTGCGAACGCTCACCAGCATGGGGCTGCCGTCGAACCGGGTGCGCCTGTCAGCATCCGACAGCACGTCTGCGACCACCGGCGAAGTCCACGTCTTCGTGCACTGATCGTTGGCGAGCCCGCCGCCTGGTGAGGGCGCCCGTTGACACGGGCGCCCTTTCTGTATTGCGCATGCAGGCGCCAAAGGTCGCTATGACGGCCGTTGGATAGGCGCTGCACCTGACTCGCCGTAGAATCGGCGAAGCTTGCACCCCAACGAGGCGCGCCGTTTGCCCATGCTTCCCGCCGTGGCGCCCGAACTTCACCCCGCCGGACGGGCAAACGTCGGATGATGCTTCGCGCCGCCGTCTCGGCGATCAGCACGCCCCAGTTGATCGTCGTCGTCGACACCGAAGAGGAATTCGATTGGCGATGCGCCGTCTATTCCCGCACCTCCACCGACATCGGCCACCTGCGGCGCATTGCTGACTTGCAGTCGCTGTTCGAGGCCCACGGCGTTCACCCCGTCTACGCGGTCGACTACCCGATCGTGAGCCAGTCCCTGGGCATCGAGGCGTTGGGGCCACTGGTAACCAGCGGCCGAGCCTCGGTGGCCGCCCATCTGCATCCCTGGGTGTCGCCTCCCTTCGTCGAGGACCTGTGCTCACGCAACACCTATCCCGGAAACTTGCCCCGCCAGCAGGAGGCGGAAAAGCTTCGGCAGTTGTTGCACCGCATCGAGGCCGGTCTGGGCACGCCGGCGCAGATCTACCGCGCCGGACGCCACGGCATCGGCGTCAACACCTTCGCCATCCTCGATGAGGTCGGCATCGAGGTCGACCTCAGCCCGTCCCCGGCCTTCGATTATTCGGCCGATGGCGGCCCCGATTTCTCGACCTGCCCTGCCGTGCCGATGTGGGTCGGCCCACACGGCCGCATCCTGTCGATCCCCAGTACCGGCGCCTTCGTCGGCCATGTGCCCAACCCCTCGCTCTATCGCTGGCTGACGTGCCCCCAGCGCCGGCAGTGGCGCCTGCCGGCGCTGGCGGCCCGCCTGCGCCTGATCGAACGGATGCGCCTGTCACCCGAGGGGCAGAGTCTGGAGGAAATGTGCCGGCTGACGCGATGGCTGCATCGCCGCGGCACACGGCTGTTCGTGCTGAGCCTGCATTCGCCGTCGATCGAGCCTGGGCATACGCCTTTCGTGCGCGACGCCGCCGAACGGGATGACCTCCTGCGCCGTCTCGACGGCTATTTCACCTTCTTTTGCCGCGAGTTGGGCGGCGCACCGACCGACCCCCTGAGCACACGTCGCGTCATGGGCAATGCCGGCCCGCGTAGCCTTGCCGCCTAGCCCCTGAGATTTTGCCCGCATGGGTACCGGCCGGCCAAATTGGCGCCGCCGGCGCGGAATGTTCGTGACGACTCCGTGGAATAAATCTGTGGCAACTTATTGCTGACGGGCCGGCGGCTGCTTCATCGCGCGTGCCGGTAGGCAAAAAAAGCAAGTAACACTATACGCTCAGTAAGTATTTTTAACATTTTTTCTAGCAACATTGCGTATATGGTTGACATCACATCGAAATACCATTAGACAGCCAAAATCTCCCACAGGGAAGCGAGACAAAACTCACCATCATCTGGCGGCGGATACGTCGCTTACACCACAGCGGAGGGCTACCGTGACCATCAACGGAGCAGCCACGCGGTCTTGTAACGACAAAGTAGGACCGCCGGTATTTAACAGCATCGCCGTCATCGGCGGTGGCGCCTGGGGCACGGCCCTGGCCGTGACCGCCCAGCGCGCCGGGCGGCGCACCACCCTATGGGCGCGTGAGGCCGCGGTCGTCGAGGCCATCGCCCAGACGCGGCGCAACCCCTTCCTTCCCTCGGTGGCCCTGCCCGCCGATCTCAGCATCCGCAACGACGTGGCGGCCGCGGTGGATGGCGCCGACCTGGTGGTCCTGGTACCGCCATCGCAGCACCTGCGAACGGTGGCGCGGCAAGTGGAGGCGCTGTTGCCGCCCGGCGTGCCCGTGGTGATCTGCAGCAAGGGCATCGAACTCGACAGCGGCCTGCTGATGAGCCATGTCGTGGCCGCCGAGATGCCGGGCCGGCCGCAGGCGGTGCTGTCCGGCCCCACCTTCGCCACGGAGGTGGCGGCGGGGCTTCCGACGGCGGTGACCATCGCTGCGCCGCTGGACCGCTCGACCTTCGACGATGCGCATCTTGCCGCCCGCGTCGCGGTGAGCTTCGCCACCCCGACCTTCCGGCCCTATGTTTCCGACGACGTCATCGGCGTCGAGATCGGCGGCGCCGTGAAGAACGTCATCGCCATCGCCTGCGGCATCGCCGCCGGCCGCCGTCTGGGGGCGAATGCGCGCGCCGCACTGATCACGCGCGGCCTGGCGGAGATCACGCGCCTGGGGGCGGCGATCGGGGCGCGCGCCGACACCTTGTGCGGGCTGGCCGGGGCGGGTGACCTGATGCTGACCTGCTCCAGCGAACTGTCGCGCAATTTCTCCTACGGGAAAGCCCTCGGCGAGGGGTGCCGCCCGTCGATGTCCGACGACGGCCCGGTGGTCGAGGGAGCGGTCAACGCCCGCGCCGTCACCGCCCTGGCGATCGAGCTTGGCATCGACATGCCGATCTGCCGTGCCGTCGATGCGGTGCTGCGCGGCGACACGCCCAACGAGGCGATCAACAGCCTGATGACATCGGACCTGCGCGCCGAGCCGCCGGCGCTCGAGGACGGGCCGCGCATCGTCAACCCCGTACGCCGGGTTCGGGAGAAGGAGCGGATGTTCTCATGACACGCCTGATACTGGCCACCGACCTGGACGGGACCTTCCTCGGCGGATCGGACGAGCAGCGGGATGCGCTTTACCGTCACCTCGACGCGCGCAACGACGCGATACTGATCTTCGTGACCGGCCGCGACATCGATTTCATCGCCGACCTGATCCGCACCCCGGGCATGCCCCGGCCCCGCTACATCATCGGTGACGTCGGCACGTCGGTGTTCGATGGCGAAACGCTGGAACCGGTGACTGAACTCGAGGCGGCGATCGCCGCCCGCTGGGGCGACGCCAATGCCCGCGTCGAGGCGCTGCTGGCCGGCGAACCCGGGCTCGTTCTCCAGGATACACCCTTCCGCCATCGCGTCAGCTACGACTGCGATCCGGAGCGATTGTCTCCGGGCGTTGCCGCCAAGGTGGAGGCTGCCGGCTTCGACTGCCTGTTGTCGGCCGACCGCTTCTTCGACGTTTTGCCGAAAGGCGTCTGCAAGGGGTCGACCCTGGTCCGCCTGATCGAGGCGCTCAGGCTCGATGACGACGCCGTGCTCGTCGCCGGCGACACCATGAACGACCTGTCGCTGTTCCAGACCGGCTTGCGCGGCGTCGCCGTCGGCAATTCCGAACCGCTGCTGAAACTGGCGATCCGCCACCTGCCCAACGTGTATTGCAGTCAATCCCCCGGGGCCGGCGGCATCCTGGAGGCCATGCGCCATTTCGCCGGCGAAGCGAGGGTCGAGGCATGAAGCAATCCGCACTGGTGATCGTCTATCACCGCCAGCCCAGTGAAGACGTCCTCGTCGACGGCCGCATCGTCTACCGCACCCACAAGAGCCCGAACGGCATCGTCCCGACGCTCAAGAGCTTCTTCAATCGTCTCGACCCGGACGCCGGCGCCTGGGTGGCCTGGAAGATCTATGACCCGGAGCAGGGCGTCGATTTCGAGCGCGTCGTCCATGTCGACGACCCGCTCGGCGGTTACACGGTGTCGCGCCTCCCCTTGACGGCAGAACAGGTGGAAAGCTTCTACCACGTCACCTCGAAAGAGGCGCTGTGGCCGATCCTGCATTCCTTCCCACGCCTGTTCCAATACGAGAACGTCGATTGGGAAACCTTCCGCGAGGTGAACCGCCTGTTCGCCGAGGCCGCCGCGGCGCAGGTCGCCGATGACGGCCTCGTGTGGATCCACGACTACAACCTGTGGCTCGTGCCGGCATATCTGCGCCGCCTCAAGCCCAATGCCCGCATCGCCTTTTTCCACCACACGCCGTTCCCGGGCCCGGACGTGTTCAATGTGCTGCCGTGGCGTCGGGAAATCGTCGACAGCCTGCTGAAATGCGACCTTGTCGGCTTTCATATCCCCCGCTACGCCAAGAACTTCGCCGACGTTGCCCGTTCGCTGAACGCGGCCGAGATCGGGGCGGTCGCCGAGGTCGAGGCGGGGCTGTCGCCGTCGGGAACCGCCTTGTCGGAGCCTTCGGTGCCGACGACCATCCGCACCGCCGAACGCAGGATCCGCCTGGGTGTCACGCCGGTGGGCGCCAATCCGGAACTGATCGATTCCATCCTGAACACCGGGGAGAGCCGCGCCCTTCAGGCGCAGTTGCAAGAGGAGGTCGGCGGCCGGCGCCTGCTGATGGCCGTCGGGCGGACGGACTACACCAAGGGCATGATCGAGACCCTGCTGGCCTTCGAGCGGCTGCTGGAGCGGCGGCCGGAACTCATCGGCGAGATCAAGCTGTTGGTCACCTCGGTACGCGCCGCCTCGACCATGACGGTCTACGAGGAGACCCAGCGCGAGATCGAGGGGCTGGTCGGGCGCATCAACGGCCGCTTCTCCAAGCTCGACTGGACGCCGGCCGTGCTGTTCTCGAACGCCATTCCGTTCGAGCGGCTGCTGGCCTATTTCCGCATCGCCGACATCTGCATCACCACGCCGCTGCGCGACGGGCTCAACCTGGTGGCCAAGGAGTTCGTCGCCGCCAAGCAGGGGGAGGCTGGGGTCCTGGTATTGTCGGAATTCGCCGGCTGTGCCGTCGAACTTCCCGACGCGGTGCTGACCAACCCCTATTCCAACCGTTCCATGGACAGCGCCCTCGACACCGCGCTCGACATGCGCAATGCCGAGGCGAGCGGCCGCATGCAGCGCATGCTCGAGGTGGTGCGCCACTATGACCTGGCAAACTGGGCCAATCAGGTGGCCGAACAATTCGAAGGCCTGTCCGTCGAGTTCTCCCGAAGTGAGGAGCTGGCCGCAATGTGAGGCCCCTCTCACCGGTCCGCGTGCCTAGAGCACGATGGCTTTAATCCGTTCCGCCGGAGCGCGGAGCTCCAGCTCCGCACGCGGAATGCGGAGCTGGAGCTCCGCGCTCCGATTCCGCTATAGGTCTAGAACGCGGCGACGATGCCGTCGCCGCGCGGATCGGCGGCGCCTTCCAGCAGGCCCGACGGCCGGCGCAGCACGGCGCCGGCGTGGCCCATCAGCGTGTCGAACGCCGACGCCTCGGTCACCGCATGGCCGGCGTCCCGCAGGGCGGCAACCAGCGCGGGATCGAAGCGGGCTTCCAGCTTGAGATCGGACGCCGTGCCGCTCCAGTCGCGCCCCAACACCCAGCGCGGCGCCGTCACCGCCTGCTGCAGCGGCTGGCCGAACAGGACGTGGCGGGTGAAGATCGCCGCCTGCGTCTGCGGCTGGCCGTCGCCGCCCATGGCGCCATAAGCCATGATGCGCCCGTCGTTCAGCACCGCCAGCGCCGGGCAGAGGGTATGACGAGGCTTACGCCCCGGCAGCAGCGCATTGCGATCTTCGGCGTCCAGCCGGAAGCTGCTGGCGCGGTTGTGCCAGAGGATGCCGGTCTGCGGCAGCACGACGCCCGAGCCGAAGGCGCTGGCCAGGCTGTGGTTGACGCTGACGGCGCGGCCGTCGCCATCGATGACGCCGATCCACACCGTGTCACCGGGCTCGTCGCCTTGCGGCCACGGCAGGGCCTTGCGACGATCGATCATCGCAGCCAGCCGGTCGAGCGGGCCCGCGGCGAGATAGGTGGTCGCGTGCACCGCCATGTAGGCGGGATCGGTGACATGGGCATTGCGCACCAGAAACGCCTGCTTGGTCGCCTCGACGAGGCGGTGCAGGTGGTCGAAGCCGTCGGCCCGCGCGGCGCCCAGTCGGTCGAACAGGCCGAGGATCATCAGCGCCGCCAATCCTTGCGTCGGCGGCGGCGTGTTGTAGACGGTCCCGCAGGAGAGCGGCAGCGACAATGGGCGGCGGCGCACCGAGCGATGGCGGGCCAGGTCCTCGGACACCAGCGGGCTTCCCAGGCGTTGCAGATCGGCGCCGATGTAATGACCGAGCCCGCCCCGATAGAAGTCGTCGAGGCCGCGTAAGGCCAGCCGCTCGAGCGTGTCGGCCAGGGCCGGAATCGTCATCTGGGCGCCGGCCGCGGGGGCGATACCGTCGACGGCGAACGTCTCGACGTACCCCGGGGCGGTGGCGAGGCGGGAACCCAGGCGATCGGCCGCCTCGGCCTGGGCGGCGGTCACCGCGAAACCATGACGTGCGTAATGAATGGCGTCGGCGAACAGGCGGCTGAGCGGCAGGGCATCGCCCCAGCGGCTGGAGGTTTCCAGTGCCGCCTGCCAGGCTGAGACCGCGCCCGCCACCGTCGCCGCCGCCAAGGGGCCATAGCGGGGTATCTCGGCGCAGCCACGCTCGGCATAGAATGCCGTGGTCGCCGCGGCCGCAGCAGCGCCCGCGCCATCGATCGATACCGGCGCCCGGCCGGGTTCGGCGATCAGCCAGTAGCCGTCGCCGCCCAGCCCGCACATGTGGGGATAGACGACGCCGGCGGTCGCCACCGCCGCGATGGCGGCCTCGACGGCATTGCCGCCCTCGCGCAGCACCGCCAACCCGGACTGCGCCGCCAGATGATGCGGCGCGCTGACCATGCCGCGCCTGGCCATGGGAGTATGGAGCATGGCCCCCTGCCCTCTCAATGAGGCCGAAATATTGGGGCACGGCGCCGGCTGCGTCCAGCCATTGAAGTCAAGCGCCTCCATGGCTTATATGCAGCCCTTCCGGACTGGTAGGGATCATGACCCACGACTATACCGCTGCCGTGACCACCACCATCACCTGGCGCGAGCTGCATCGCGACGTATACGAGCTGGCGCAGCGCCTCGCCGCACTGGGGCCGTTCCGCGGCATCGTCGCCGTGGCGCGCGGCGGCCTGATCCCGGCCGGGCTCGTCGCCCGCTACCTGGATCTGCGCCACGTCGACACGGTGTGCATCTCCAGCTATTCCGACCGTGTGCAGGGCGACCCGTGTGTGCTCAAGGAGATCGAGGGCGATGGCGAGGGCTGGCTGATCGTCGACGATCTGGTCGACAGCGGCATCACCGCCCGCACGGTCAAGCGCATGCTGCCCAAGGCCCACTACGCCACCGTCTACGCCAAGCCCGAGGGCCGGCCGCTGGTCGATACGCATCTGGTCGACATCGACCAGCATGTCTGGCTGATCTTTCCCTGGGACACTGAACCGGGAGAGTGACTTCTGGGGCTTCGCGCTCCAGTTTACACGGCAACGTTGTCGATCAGCCGGGCCTTGCCCAGCCGTGCCGCCGCCAGCAGGCGGGCGGGCCGGTCGGCCCGTTCGAGCGGCAGCAGAGTCTCGGCATCGCGCAGATCGATGTAGTCGACGCCGGCAAAGCCCGCCTTGATCAGCTCGGCCTTGCCCGACTCGAGATGGGCGGCCGCCGCCTCCTTGCCGCCGCGCATCTGTTCGGCGATTTCGGTGAGCACACGAAACAGCGTCGGCGCCACCGACCGCTGTTCCGGGGTCAGGTACGCGTTGCGCGACGACATGGCGAGACCATCGACCTCACGCAACGTGGGCGCGCCCACCACCGACACCGGGATGTCGAGATCGCGTACCAAGCGCCGGATCACCTGCAACTGCTGGTAGTCCTTCTCGCCGAACACGGCGACGTCGGGCAGCGCCTGCAGCAGCAACTTGGTCACCACCGTCGCCACACCATCGAAGTGGCCGGGGCGGAAATCACCGCATAGACCCTGGGTGACGCCGGTAACGGAAATCGTGGTAGCGAAGCCGTCCGGGTATATCTCGGCAACCGTCGGCGCGAACAGCAGGTGCGCCCCCGCCCCCGCCAGCATCTGGGCGTCGGCCGTCTCCTGGCGCGGATAGGCGGAGAAGTCCTCGTTGGGGCCGAACTGCGTCGGGTTGACGAACACCGAGGCGATGACGCGGTCGCTTCTGGCCAGCGCCAGACGCACCAGCGACAAATGCCCCTGGTGCAGGGCGCCCATGGTCGGCACCAGGCCGACGCGCAGCCCGGCCGCGCGCCAAGCGGCAACGCGGCCCCTGAGGTCGGCGACCGTACGGGCGGTGTCGAGCGGCGAGGCCATCACTTCTGTGGCGGCTGTTTGATACCGAAGCAGTGCTCGGGCCCGGGGAAGGCGCGGCTCTTCACGTCGGCGGCGTAACCGGCGACCGCCTTGTCGACCGCCTCGGCCATGTTGGCGTAGCGCTTGACGAATTTCGGCGTGAAGTCGGTGAACAGGCCCAAAACATCCTCGGTGACCAGCACTTGGCCGTCGCAGGCCGGCGATGCGCCGATGCCGATGGTGGGAATGGCGATCTCGGCGCTGATGGCACAAGCAACCGGCTCGACCGTACCCTCGATGACGACCGAAAAGGCACCAGCATCGGCGATGGCGCGAGCGTCGGCACGAATCTGCGCCGCCTCGCCCTCGTCGCGGCCTTGCGACCGGAAGCCACCGATCGCGTGCACCGCCTGCGGCTTCAGCCCGATGTGCGCCATGACCGGGATACCGCGCTCGACCAGGAAGGATATGGTTTCCGCCATCTCGGCACCGCCTTCGAGCTTGACCCCGGCACAGCCGGTTTCGGCAAGGACGCGGGCGGCGTTGCGGAAGGCCTGCTGCGGGCTTTCCTGATAGCTGGCGAACGGCATGTCGACGACGACGCAGGCCCGGCTGGAGCCGCGCATCACCGCCTGGCCATGGGCGATCATCATGTCGAGACTGACGGCCAGCGTCGTTTCCATGCCGTACAAGACCATGCCCAGCGAGTCGCCGACCAGCAGCACGTCGACATGAGGGTCGAGCAGCTTGGCCATCGGTGCGGTGTAGCAGGTCAGCACGACGACGGGATCGCCACCCTTGCGGGCGCGAATGTCACGCGTGGTAACGCGCTTGATACGGACTTCCTGGCTCACGAAATCCTCCCTCGGGCACCAGCCTTGTACCCGATCCGGCGACGCAAAAAAACAGGTTCATCACGGATAGCGGGGAGGCGTACTGGCCGCCGCCCCGAAGTCGTCATTCCAGCGAAAGCCGGAATCCATTCCGGTGGCCTTGGAGCCGATCGGCCGAGCGTCATGTGGAGCGGCCTCTGGAATGGACTCCCGCTTTCGCGGGAGTGACGGACGTGTGAGCGGAGCGAACGCGGCAGGACGCCCGCGATGAACCAGAACAGGCTTTCAGACGCCCTCTGCTATACGTTTCAGCTCGGCGGCGTCACTGATCACGGCGCGAGCGGCATCGGGAAGGCCGATGATGCCGTCGCGCTTGAGCTGCGTCAGCGTGCGGCTCACGGTCTCGATGGTCAGCCCCAGATAATCGGCGATGTCCGAGCGGCTCATCGGCAGAGCCACCGGGTTGTCCGCCGCGCCCCGGCGCACGGCGCGCCGCGACAGCATCATCAGGAACGAGGCCACCTTCTCGCGTGCCGTCTTGCGGCCCAGCAGCAGCATCTGGTCCTGGGCGGCGGCCAGTTCGTCGATGGCCAAGCCAAACAACCGCTTTTCGATGCGGGGGATCTGCTCGATCAGGCCGTCGAGCTTGCGCCGGGCAAAGCGGCACAGCACCACCGGCGTCAGCGCCTCGGCCGAATAGGCATAGCCCCCCTCGACGGCGAGGCCAAAGAAATCGCCGGGAGACAGGAAGGCGGTGATCTGACGGCGGCCGTCGGGCAGCAGCTTGTAGAGCTTCACCGTGCCCGAGAAAAGATTGAACATGTGGGCCGCCACATCGCCTTCGCGGAAGATGGTCGCATGCGGCGAGACCTGGACCTGGACGATGATCGTCGACAGGCACTCGATCTCATGCGCCGACAGGCCGGTGCAGAAGGCGATCTCGCCGCGATGGCACTGCCCGCACGGCTGGTTCGCGGCCTCGATCCTCCCCCGCTGACTCACCTGGTCGAATGGCGGCATATGCCCTTGCGCCCTGCGCCCTTTTCGGGCGATCACGATGACAAAGGGTTAATATATAGGTGTCGGGTCGAACGCAAGCCAAGGTGAGGCGGCGGTGCTCTAAACAGGCAGAACAGATCGCGGCGGCCAGGCGGATCAGGCGCGGGTCTGGCGGCGGCAGGCCTCGGCCTTGATGTCGTCCATGGTCGTGCCGGGCTCACAGGGGCCGCTGGCAATACCCTCGTCCCACATCTGGCCCGGAACTTGGCGGGTCTTCCATTCGCGCAGAGCTTCTTCCCTCGGCCCTGGAGGGCTGTCGTCGTCGAAGAGGATGCGGTTCGCCGCCCCGTCGAGGTCGTCGAACTGCCCCGACCGCAGCGCCCACAGGAAGGCGACGAGCCCCAGCAGCCCGAGCAGCAGCGCCACCGGAATCAGCAGCAGCAGGTTGCTCATACGGCCCTCACACGCGCCAGACGCAACGAATTCGCAATGACCACCAGCGA
>JAKFEE010000044.1:0-1894 GCA_036675815.1 Rhodospirillaceae bacterium | reverse complement strand
AGCTTGCCCTTGACCGCGCGCGATCCCATGTGCGCGTACGCCGCCTTCAGGTCGGCCATGGGCATGGTGCGGTCGATCACCGGCTTGACCTTGCCTTGCGCGTACCACTGCGCCAGCTCGCCCATCATCGCGGCATTGGCCTTGGGCTCGCGGCGCGAATAGTCGCCCCAGAAGACGCCGACGATGGACGCGCCCTTCAGCAGCGCCAGGTTCAGCGGCAGGCTCGGGATCGGGCCGGCCGCGAAGCCGACCACGAGGTAGCGGCCGCGCCAGGCGATGGAGCGGAAGGCCGGCTCGGCGAAGTCGCCGCCGACGGGGTCGTAGATCACGTCCGGCCCCTTGCCCTCGGTGGCGGCCTTCACCGCCTCGCGGAACGCGGTGGGCACCGGATGCTGCGTGTAGTTGATGGTGGCGTCGGCGCCGATGGAGCGGCACAGCTCGCACTTCTCGTCGGTGGACGCCGCCGCGATCACGCGGGCGCCGACCGCCTTGGCGATCTGGATCGCCGCCGTGCCGACGCCGCCGGCGGCGCCGAGCACCAGCACCGTCTCGCCCGCCTTCAGCTGCGCGCGGTCGACGAGGGCGTGGTGCGAGGTGGCGTAGATCATGATGAAGGCCGCCGCATCGACGAAGGGAAAGCCGGCCGGCAAGGGCATGCACAGCTTGGCCGGCGCGATGGCGTGCGTGCCGAAGCCGCCGGTGCCGGACAGGCAGGCCACCGGTTGGCCCACCTTCAGCTGGGTGACGCCTTCGCCCACCGCGGCAACGACGCCCGCGTATTCGGAGCCGGGCACGAAGGGCAGCGGCGGCTTGTGCTGGTACTTGTTCTGCACGATCAGCAGGTCCGGGAAGTTCAGGCTCGCCGCCTTGATCTCCACCAGCACCTCGCCCGCCTGCGGCTGGGGCGTGGGCAGCTCCTTCCATTGCAGCGCGTCGACGCCGGTGGGGTTCTCGCAAAGCCAGGCATGCATGTCGTGTCTCCTTCGGGTGCGCCGATCATAGGCAAAGCAGCCGCGCGCGCGATGTCCCTGCGGCGACGCCACCCTACAATGGCCGCAAGATGAAGATCCTGCTCTCCAACGACGACGGCTACCAGGCGCCCGGCCTGGTGGCGCTGTACGAGGCGATCCGCGACCTCGGCGACGTCGAGGTGGTGGCGCCGGAGCACAACAACAGCGCGAAGTCCAACGCCCTGACGCTGAATGCGCCGCTTTACGTGACCGAGGCCGCCAACGGCTTCAAGTACGTGAACGGCACGCCGGCGGACTGCGTGCACATCGCCTTGACCGGGCTGCTCGGCTATCGGCCGGACCTCGTGGTGAGCGGCATCAACAACGGCGCCAACATGGGCGACGACACCATCTATTCCGGCACCGTCGGCGCCGCGATGGAGGGCTACCTGTTCGGCATTCCCGCCATCGCCTTCTCGCAAGTCGAGAAGGGCTGGGGCCACCTCGATGCCGCCGGGCGCAAGGCGCGGGAGCTGGTGGAATTCCTCATCACCCACCACCGCACCGACGGCGCCCACTGGCTGCTGAACGTGAACATCCCCAACCGGGCGCTCGAGGATCTCAAGCCGTTCAAGGTGTGCCGACTCGGCCGCCGGCATGCGGCGGAGAAGGTGATCTCGCAGACGAGCCCGCGGGGCGACACCATGTACTGGATAGGCGCGGCCGGCGCGGCGAAGGACGACGCCGAGGGCACGGACTTCCACGCATCGCTGCAGGGCCATCCCACCATCACGCCGCTGAAGGTGGACCTCACCGACCACGATGCGCTGCGCTACTGGGCCCAGTCGGCCGCGCAGGTCCCGCAGCCCGGGAGCAACCCATGACGCGCCGTCCCGGCTTTCCGGCGCGGCTCGTTCCGGCGCCCGCGGTGCGCCGCCCCGCCC
>JAKFEE010000053.1:0-9906 GCA_036675815.1 Rhodospirillaceae bacterium | reverse complement strand
AGATGCGCTGCACCGCCCGCGCGCCCTGGTCGGCCAGCAGGGCGCGCGCGAGCGCCGCCGCGCGCTGCGCCACGATCAGCGCCGGCTGCAGGTCGCGCCACCCGGCGCCGCTCATGTCGGCCACGTTGATGGAGCGCGCCAGGTCCCCGTCCAGCAGCGCGTCGCGCACGGCGGCGCACACGTCCACCGCCACGTTGCGCTGCGCCTCGAAGGTGCTCGCCCCCATGTGCGGCGTGAGCAGCACGTTGCCCAGCCCGCGCAGCGCGTGGTCGGCCGGCAGCGGCTCGGCGGTGAAGACGTCGATCACCGCGCCACGCAGCCGGTCGCCGGCGAGGGCCGCGGCCAGGGCCTCCTCGTCCACGATGCCGCCGCGGGCCAGGTTGACGACCACCCCACTGGCTGAGGTCTGGTAACTGGCGCGATCGTTGCCCCCCTTGCCATCGATGTAGTCATCCCCGGCCCGGCCCTCGAAGGATTCGAAGTGGCCGCTGTCGCTGCCGATCAGCGTGTCGTCGAACCGCGAGGCGCGGACTTCCTCGATGTTGATCAGGGTGTCGGTGCCGCCGAAACCATCCTGCGCGATGCCGGTGCCAGTGCCGCCCAGCGTCACGTGCACGGCATCCGCGCTGTTGTCGTAATAGACACGGTCGAAACCGGCGCCACCGTTGATCAGGTCGTTGCCCGCGTCGCCGCGGAAGCCCTCGAAGCCGTCGGTCAACGCGGAGCCGTTGGCGGGGTTGCCGCCGAGCAGAACGTCATCGAACGCACTGCCGAACGCCAGTTCGATGCCGGTGAAGGTATCGGTGTGGCCCCAGTTGTCGGTGGCCTTGCCGGTGGCCAGGTTGACGATGACACCAGCGCTGGACGGGCCTGCGCCGTCGAAACCGTCGTCCCAGTAGTTGAGCAAGTCGGAGCCCGCCCCGCCGGTAATGGTGTCGGCGCCGCTGCCGCCGTAGAAGGCATCGTCGCCGGTGCCGCCGGTCAGGATGTCGTTGCCGGCGCGGCCGAAGGCGTAGCCTCCGGAGAGGTTGCCCAGGATGATGGTGTCGTCGTATTGGCTGCCGTGGGCAGCCTCGATGCTCACCAGCGTGTCGTTGCCGCCACCGCCGGTGGCGGTGCCCGCGATCAGGTTGACCGTCACGCCCGAGCCGACATCCGTGTAGTTCACGGTGTCCTTGCCGGCTCCCCCGTCCACCGAGTCGTTGCCCATGCCGGGGTTGAACATGTTCTCGGCGTCGTTGCCCTTGAGCACGTCGTCGAACGGGGTGGCGACGATGTTCTCGACATTGACCACGGTGTCGCTGCTGCCCGTGCCGTCTTCGCTGACCACGCCCGCCGCCAGGTCCACGTTGACGCCGGTGGTCGCGCCGTTGAAGCCGATGGTGTCGCGCCAGGTCGCGTTGCCGCCATCGATGTGGTCGCTGCCGGCCCCGCCCTGCAGGAAGTCGTCGCCGTCGCCGCCCAGCAGAGCGTCGTCGCCGTCGCCGCCATCGAGCCAATCGTTGCCCCCGAGCCCGGAGAGCGTGTCGTCGCCGGGCCCGCCGGTGAGCGTGTCGTCGCCCTCGGTGCCGCTGGTGTTGCTGAGATAGCCGATGGAGGTGGAGCCGTCGCCGTTGTCGGTGACGGTGAACTGGCTGGCCTGGTAGGCGCCGGTGAGCCGGATCTGGACGTCAGCGCCGGCCACGTCGTCGGTGTCGATGGACAGCGTGGTCACGCCGTCGACGGTGCTGGCCTGGATGTTCTTGCCGGCCAGGCCCGCGCCCGACCCGACCGTCACGGCCGAGGTGGCCAGCGTCGCCCCGACGCGGATCACGTCGCCGACCGCGAAGTCGGTGATGGTGTCCACGCCCTCGCCCGACAGCCCGTACTCGAAGGTGTCGTTGCCGGCGCCGCCGGTCAGCGTGTCGTCGCCGTAGCCGCCGTGGATGTTGTCGTCGCCGTCGCCGCCGTCGATGGTGTCGTTGCCGGCACGGCCCTGGAAGCGATTGTTGCCAGCGTCGCCGACCAGCGTGTCGGCGAACTCCGAACCGCGCAGCGATTCGATGCTGGTGAAGGTGTCGCTCCCATCCGCCCCGCTCGACTGGCCTGTGGCGAGGTTGGCCGTCACCGAAGCGGTGGCGTTGGAGAAGCTCAGGATGTCGTTGCCCTCGCCGCCGTGGATGGTGTCATTGCCGGCGCCGGCGTCGAAGTAGTTGTCCTGGGCGTCGCCGGTCAGCGTGTCGTTGAAGGCGCTGCCCATGACGCCCTGGAAGCCGTGCAGCGTGTCGTTGCCGTCCGCCCCGCTGGCCGTGCCAGCGACCAGGTTGACGGTGACCGAACCGTTCGCTCCCCGGTAATCGACGAAGTTGGTGCCCAGGTCGGTGCCGGTGGCGGCGCCGCCGTACAGGGCGTCGTCGCCGGCGCCGCCGCGGATGATTTCGTTCAGGGCGCGGTTGCTGCCGCGGATGGTGTCACCGAAAGCCGAGCCGATCACCAGTTCGATGTTGGCCAGCGTGTCGGTGCCGATGCCGGCGCCGGTGGCCGTGCCGTTGGTGCCGTCCTCGCCCAGGCTGAGGGTCACGCCGCCGGTGGCATCGGTGTACCGGACGATGTCGTACTCGCCGTTCATGTTCGCCGTGGCCGCCCAGCCCGACCGGCTGAGCTGGCTGCCGCCGTCGAGGGTGTCGTCGCCGGCGCCGCCGATCAGGACGTCCTGGCCGGCGCCGCCGATCAGGGTGTCGTTGCCACCGCGGCCATCGAGTTCGTTGTTGCCGGCATCGCCCGTGACGTGGTCGCCGGACTCCGAGCCGCGCACGTTCTCGATGTTCTTCAGCGTGTCGGTGCCGCCCCAGCCGTCTTGCGCGGTTTCATTGGCCAGGTTCACCACGACGCCGGGGCCGGAGGTCTGGTAGCTCGCCCGGTCCACGCCGCCGCGGCCGTCGATGAAGTCGTTGCCAGCGCGGCCCTCGAAAGACTCGAACGCGCCGCTGTCGCTGCCGATCAGCGTGTCGTTGTGGTTCGAGGCCCGCACTTCCTCGATGCTGACCAGCGTGTCGGTGCCGCCCAGGCCGTCCTGCGCGGTGCCGTTGCCGGTGCCGCCCAGCGTGACCTGCACGGCCGACGTGCTGGTCTCGTACTGGACGCGGTCGAATCCGGTGCCGCCGTCGATGAAGTCGTTGCCGCCTTCGCCCCGGAAGCCTTCGAAGCCGTCGGTGGCGCCTACGCCGTTGGCGACGTTGCCGCCAATGAGGGTGTCATTGAAATTCGAGCCATAAACGAGCTCGATGCCCGCGATGGTGTCCGTGTGGCCCCAGTTGTCCGTGGCCTGGCCGGTGGCCAGGTTGACCGTCACGCCGATGCTGGTCGGTCCGCCGGACTCGAACCCATCGTCGCGATAGCTGATGCTGTCGAACCCGAGACCGCCGGTGAAGCTGTCGGCGCCGCTGCCGCCGGTGAAGCTGTCGTCGCTGGTGCCGCCGATCATCACGTCGTTGCCCGCCCGGCCGAGGGCGTACCCGGCCGAGTTGCTCATGGTGATGTGGTCGCCGTATTGGCTGCCGTGGACCGCCTCGATGCTGATCAGGGTGTCGTTGTCCTCGCCGGTGGCCGTTTCCGCAATCAGGTTGACCGTGACCCCCCCAGTGGCCTGCTCGAAGCTGACCGCATCCCGGCCGCCACCCCCATCGACCCAGTCGTTTCCGCCGCCCAGCCCGAAGAAGTTGTTGGCGCCGTTGCCCTTGATGACATCGTTGAACTGGGTCCCGTTGACGTTCTCGACGTTGGTGATCGTGTCCTGCCCGCCCTGGCCGTCGTTGCTGATGGTGTTGGTGGAGAGATCCACGTTGACACCGGTGGTCGCCTGCCCGTGGTTGACCGTGTCGAAGGCGCCTGCGCCGCCGTCGATGCTGTCGTTGCCGGCGCCGCCTTCGAACGAGTCGTCGCCGTCGCCGCCCTGCAGCGTGTCGTTGCCGGCGCCGCCCACGAGCGAGTCGTTGCCGCCGCCGCCGATCAGGGTGTCGTCACCGCCGTTACCGTTCAGGTAGTTGTTGCCCCCATCGCCGGTGATGTGGTCGGCCACGTCGGAGCCGGACACGTTCTCGATGCCGGAGAAGCTGTCGGTGTGCCCCCAGTTGTCTGTGGCCTGGCCGGTGGACAGGTTCACCGTCACACCGGAGATCGGGACACCGCCGCCGTCCCACTCGTCGGCGAAGTAGTCCAGGTTGTCGAACGACCAGGCCCCGCCCGTGATGCTGTCGTTGCCGCTGCCGCCATTGAAGCTGTAGCTGCCATCGCCGCCGATCAGCACGTCGTTGCCGGCCCTACCCATCACATAGCCACCGAAGTTGCCCAGGGTGATGTGGTCGTCGTGGTGGCTGCCGTGCACACCCTCGATGTTCATCAGCGTGTCGTTGCCGCTGCCGCCGGTGGCCGTGCCCGTCTGCAGGTTCACGGTGACACCGGATGCGGCGTCTTCGTACGTGACAGTGTCCTGGCCGCCGGCGCCATCGACGAAGTCATTGCCTGCGCCGGGCGACAAGAAGTTGTCGGCATCGTTGCCACGCAGCGTGTCGTCGTGCCCGGTGCCATTGACGCTTTCGACGTTCGCCACTGTGTCGTTGCCGCCCTGGCCGTCGTTGTTGACCACGCCATTGCCCAGGTCCACGTTGACGCCATTGGTGGCGCCCCCGAACCCGAGGCTGTCCCACCCCTCGCCGCCATCCAGGTGGTCGTTGCCGGCGCCGCCGTCCAGGAAGTCGGAGCCGTTGCCGCCATACAGGTTGTCCGCGCCGGCGCCGCCGGCCAGGCCGTCGTTGCCGTCGAAGCCGTTCAGCGTGTCGTCGCCGTCGGTGCCGTTGAGGTTGTCGTCGCCCGGGGTGCCGTTGACGGTCTCGCCGGTGCCGCCGCCGGCCGGTTGGTACATGTAGATGTCGCCCTGGCGGAACTGGGGGCCTCCCTGCCAGTCGGGAACGCGGACGAAATCGGCCGCCGAGAAGGCGCCGACCAGGTCCACGAAGCGGATGGCGCCGCCTTCGTTGATGTGCAGGCGCGTCACGCCACCGCTGGGCACGCCCAGCACCATCTGGCCGGGCTGCAGGCCGCTCGGGTCGGTGCCGCCGAGCAGCTCCATCCCGGCGATCATCCCGTGGACCAACAGCGCGTCGCCGGCCGTCAGGTCGGTGATCCGGTCGATGTCGCCCGCATTTCCGGAAAGCAGATCGAACAGGTCGTTGCCTGCGCCACCGGTCAGTTGGTCGTTGCCCTGCGACCCGATCAGGACGTCGTCGCCGCCGCCGCCATCGATCACGTCGTCGCCCCAGTTGCCGTTCAGCTCGTTGGTCTGGTGGTCGCCGATCAGGGTGTCGCTCCAGCCGGTCCCGAACACTCCTTCGATGCCGATCAGGGTGTCGTTGCCTGTCAGTAGTCCGGTCACCTCGCCGGCGACGAGGTCGGCGTGGATGCCGCCGGTCGAATCCCAGTATGCGGCGACGTCGAAATCGGCGCCGCCGTCCAGCGTGTCGTCGCCAACGCCTCCAAAAAGGTTGTCCCAGCCCGCCCCCCCGATCAGGTGGTCGTTGCCGGCAAACCCATAGAGGTTGTCGTGGCCGTCCATGCCGGAAAGCGTGTCCGCGACATTGCCGCCTTCCAGGAGGTTGTCCCATTCGTCGGCGGTCAGGTTCTTGGCGACGCCGGCGGTCGGGTCATACCGATAGATGTCCCCGTGCGCATACCGGCCGTCGTCAGTCTGGGACTGGCTGAGCCTGATGAACTGGTCCATCGTGAAGCTGCCGCCCACCAAGTCCACAACGCGGTCGGCGCCGGCCGCGTTGTCCATGCCGATGTAGAGGCGCGTGACGCCTCCGCTTGGCGTGCCGAACACCATCTGGCCGGCCATCAGCCCGCTGGGGTCGTTGCCGCCCAGCATCACGGTACTGTTGTGGCCCCAGCTGGCGATCAGGGCGTCGCCGGCCTCCAGGTCGATGATCCGGTCGACATCGCCGGCCGCATCGTCGGCGATCGAGAACAGGTCCGCACCGGCACCGCCCGTCAGGGTGTCGTTGCCGGCAAGGCCCTCCAGGTAGTCCGAGCCGCCGTGGCCGTGCAGGGTGTCGTTGCCGCCGTTGCCGTTCAGGTGGTTGCCGCCGTCGTCGCCCTCCAGCGTGTCGTCGTGCGCGGAGCCGTAGAGGTCTTCGATGCCGACGAGGATGTCGGTGCCGTCGCCAAAGGCAGTGCCGCTGGCTAGGGACGCCACGACGCCCGCGGCGGACGACACGAACGTTGCAAGGTCGATGCCGTCCCCGCCGTCCAGGCGGTCATCACCGGCGCCGCCGTTCAGGATGTCCCACCCGCCGAAGCCATTGAGCGTGTCATCGCCCGAACCACCGTTCAGGATGTCGCCGCCCTCGGTGCCGTTCAGAGTGAGTCCCGGAGGGACGTAGGTGATCGAACTGCTGCCGCCATCGTTGCCGACCTGGAACTGGCTGGCTTGGTACTCGCCGCTCAGCTCGATCTGCACGTCGGCGCCGGCGATGCCGTTGGTGTCGATGTGCAGCGTGGTCACGGCCGAGGGTCCCGTCCCGGAGACGGACACCTGGATGCCGTAGTTGGTGACCGTGGCGCCGTCGCCGACCGCGGCGCCGGAGGTCGACAAGGGGACCCCCGCGATCGCGATGGTGTCGTCGGCCGCGAAGTCGGCGATGTGGTCCACGCCGTTTCCACTGGCGTTGAAGACGAAGGTGTCGGCGCCGCCCGCGTTGTTCCAGTACTCGCCGGTGCCGCCGAACAGGACGTCGTTGCCGGTGCCGCCCTGGATGATGTCGTCCCCTTCGCCGCCGAGCAGTTCATCGCCGTCGCTTGCCGTGCCGATGTAGGCGCCGCCGGGTGCGCCACCCGCCACGGCCTGGCCGAGCAGCACGTCGTTGCCGTCCCATCCTTCGAAGCGGTTGCCGCCGGTGGTACCGATCAGCGTATCGGCCGAGTCGGTGCCGCTGGCGCCTTCGATGCTGGTCAGGTTGTCATTGCCCCAGGAGCTCGTCGCGGTGCCCGCGTTTAGGTCCACGGTGACGCCCGGCAGGTCCGCCCGGAAGTCGTAATACACCATGTCGAAGCCATCGCCGCCGTCGAGGGTGTCGTTGCCGGCGTCGCCCGCGAAGCTGTCGTCGCCTGCGCCGCCGGACAAGGTGTCGTCGCCGTCGAATCCGATCAGGATGTCGTCGCCATCGCCACCGGTGAGGCTATCGACGTAATTGCTGCCATACAGCCATCCATCGTTCGACAGGGTGACGGCGCCCGGCCGATAAAGCAGGCTGCTCGTGTCGTCGTCGAAGGCGATGACGAAGTCGTTGGGGCTGAACGCGCCGACGATGTCCACCACCAGATCGGCGCCCGGGACATCGTCAAGCCCCACGTGGACCCGCGTGACGCCGGCCGTGGTGCCCAACATCACCTGGCCCCAGAGCAGCCCGCTGCCGTCGGTACCAGTCAGGACTTGCTGGCCGAGCTCGTCGCCGGAGCCCTGCAGGATGATGCGCTCGCCGGCCTGCAGATCCTCGATGCGGTCGATGTCGCCCATGCCGCGACTTGCCACGAATGTGTCGATGCCGGCGCCGCCGAACAGCACGTCGCTGCCGTTGTCGCCGTCGAGGAAGTCGTTGCCGCCTTGGCCTTCGAGGCGGTTGAATCCCCAGCTGCCGATGATCACGTCGTCGAAGGCCGAGCCGCGCACGCCCTCGATGTTCAGCAGCGTGTCCTTGCCGCCGGAGCTGTCGTAACCCACGCCGGCCATTCCGCCGAAACCATCGTTGGGGTCGCCGGCGCCTAGGTCGACGAACACGCCTGCGGCTTCAGAGCCGTAGTCCACGCGGTCGAAGCCGCCGCGGCCGTCGATCAGGTCGTTGCCGGCGCGGCCTTCAAACGATTCCAGGATGCCCGGGCCGCTGATGTGGCTGCCGGTCAGCACGTCGCTGAAGTCGCTGCCGCGCACGGCCTCGATGTTGCGCAGGGTGTCCCAGCCGCCCAGGCCATCGGATGCATGGCCGTCTTCCTCGCCGCCCAGCTGGACGTTGACGCCGAACTGCGCGGTGTTGTAGTCGGCCCGGTCGTAGCCGGCGCCGCCGTCGATCATGTCGTTGCCGCCGTTGCCGACGAAGATCTCGATGGTGCCGGGCTCGGCGGTGCCTGGCCCGCCGCCAATCAGCGTGTCGTCCCAGTTGGAGCCGCGCACGCCTTCGATGTTGGACAGCGTGTCGGTGCCGACGCCGGCGCCGCTGGCCGTGCCGTCGCCGAGATGGACGGTGACGCCGCCCGTCGCCCCCTCGTAGCGAACGAAGTCGATGCCGCCCTTGCCATCGATGGTGTCGTCGCCCGCGAGGCCTTCGAAGTGCTCGCTCAGGCCAGAGTCGCTGCCGGTCAGACTGTCGGCGTACGTACTGCCACGGACATGGTTGATGTTGACCAGGGTGTCGATGTTGTCGTACCCGTCCTGGATCGCTTGCCCGGCGCCGAGGTCCACGACGACCCCCTTGCCGGCGTTCTCGTAATTCACCCGGTTCGAGTTGCTCTGGGTGATCCCGTCGATCGCGCCGCCGTCGATGTAGTCATCGCCGTCCCGGCCTTCGAACTGTTCGAACAGGTTGGGCTTCGAACTCCCGATCAGCGTGTCGTTGTGGTTGGAGCCGACGACAAAGTTGATGTTGGCGAGCGTGTCGGTGCTGCCGAAACCGTCCTGCGCCGTGCCGGCTTGCAGGTTGACGGTGACCGCGCTGCCCGAGCCTGCGTAGCTGACGATATTGAGGTCCGAGTAGTTGGTGCGGTCGAGGATCTCACCGCCGTCCAGCAGGTCGTTGCCGCCGCCGCCGATCAGGGTATCGCGGCCGGCGCCACCGTACAGGAAGTCGTTGCCGGCGCCGCCGTTGAGCGTGTCGTTGCCACCTTCGCCACGCAGCGAATCGCTGCCGTCGTTGCCCTGGAAGTTCTCGTGGGCGGCCGTGCCATTGAAAACGTCGTCGGACAAGCCTCCGGTGGCGCCCGAACCCGGCGTCACCGTGCCGGCATGGGTGATGCGAGTGAACTGGCCGCTGGTGGTGAGGCTGAATCCCGCCAGGTCGTAGCTGCCCGCGAGCTGGATTACCACATCGGCGCCGGCGAGGTTGTCGGTGTCGATGTACAGCGTGGTGATGCCGTCGGAGATCGAGCCCTGCACGGCCTTGCCGGTGACGGTGGCGGCATCACCCAGCGTGACCGTGCCGCCCGACAGCAGCGTGCGCACTTCGATGGCATCGCCGGCCGCGAAGTCCATGATCATGTCCACGCCTTGGCCGGAAGTGCCGAAGCCGAAGACGTCGTTGCCAGGATTGCCGGTCAGCACGTCGTCGCCGCCGTTGCCGTACAGGTAGTCGTCGCCCCAGCTTCCGATCAGCACGTCGCCGAAAGCCGAGCCGCGCACGGCCTCGATGTTCATGAACCGGTCGGTGCCGCCAAAGCCGTCGTTGGCGAGGCCCCAGCCGAGGTTGACGGTCACCGCGCCCCAGTCGCCGCCGTAGTCGATGCGGTCGATGCCGCCCCTGCCGTCGATGAAGTCGTTGCCGCCGCGGCCCTCGAACGACTCCAGCGTGGCAATGTCGCTGCCGGTCAGCATGTCGTCGTAGTCGCTGCCACGCACGGCTTCAATGTTGCGCAGCGTGTCGATCCCGCCCAGGCCGTCGTAGGCCGTGCCGTCCGCGGCACCGCCCAGGGTGACATTCACGGCCACCGTCGAGTTGTGGTAGTCCACCCGGTCGTAGCCGCCGCCGCCGTCGATGGTGTCGCTGCCGCCGTTGCCCTGGAAGAACTCGAAGTCGTTGGCTTCGCCCGAGGTATCGCTGCCGGTCAGGATGTCATCGAACCTCGACCCGCGCAGGCCTTCGATGTTCACCAGCTGGTCGGTGCCAA
>JAKFEE010000009.1:0-1934 GCA_036675815.1 Rhodospirillaceae bacterium | reverse complement strand
CGTGGCCCTGGAAAACCTCAAGATCATCGAGGAGGAGCGCCTGGTCGAGCACGCCGCGCAGATGGGCCAGTTGCTGCACGCCGGCCTGCAGCAGTTTGCCGACCACCCGCTGGTCGGCGAGGTCCGCGGCTGCGGCCTGATCGCCGCGGTCGAACTGGTAGGCGATCGCGCCAGCAAGGCGCCGTACCAGAGCCTCGGCACTCTCGGCCGGCACATGGCCGCCCAGGCTCAGGAGCACGGCATGATCACCCGCGCCATGGGCGATGCCGTGGCCTTCTGCCCGCCGCTGATCGTCAGCGAAGCGGAGATCGGCCTGATCCTGCAGCGCTTCGCCAGGGCCCTCGACGACACCAGCCAATGGATCCGCTGAACCCGGGCAGGCCGCTGGCCTGCCTATCGAAGCGACTACAACAATAGACCGCAGCCACCGACTACCGGAGCCCGCCATGCAACTGAAAGACGCCCACCTGTTCCGCCAGCAAGCCTATATCGACGGGGTATGGCTCGACGCGGACAGCGGCCAGACCATCGCCGTGAACAACCCGGCCAGCGGCGAGATCATCGGCTCGGTACCGAAGATGGGCCGCGCGGAAACCCGCCGCGCCATCGAGGCCGCCGAGCGCGCCCTGCCGGCTTGGAGCGCGCTGACCGCCAAGGAACGGGCGAGCAAGCTGCGCCGCTGGTTCGAACTGATGATGGAAAACCAGGACGACCTCGGCCGCCTGATGACCATCGAACAGGGCAAGCCGCTGAGCGAAGCCAAGGGCGAAATCGCCTACGCCGCCTCCTTCCTCGAGTGGTTCGCCGAAGAAGCCAAGCGCGTCTATGGCGACACCATTCCCGGCCACCAGCCGGACAAGCGCATCATTGTGCTCAAGCAGCCGATCGGCGTCACCGCGGCCATCACCCCGTGGAACTTCCCCTCGGCGATGATCACCCGCAAGGCCGGTCCGGCCCTGGCCGCCGGCTGCACCATGGTGCTCAAGCCCGCTTCGCAGACGCCGTATTCCGCCCTGGCCTTGGCGGCTCTCGCGGAAAAGGCCGGGATTCCGCCCGGCGTGTTCAGCGTGGTCACCGGCTCGGCCTCCGAAGTCGGCAGCGAGCTGACCGGCAACCCGATCGTGCGCAAGCTGACCTTCACCGGCTCCACGCCGGTCGGCCGCCACCTGGCGCGCGCTAGCGCCGATACGTTCAAGAAGCTGTCGCTGGAACTGGGTGGCAATGCACCGTTCATCGTGTTCGAAGACGCAGACCTCGACGCTGCGGTGGACGGACTGATGGCGGCGAAGTTCCGCAACGCCGGCCAGACCTGCGTGTGCCCGAACCGCGTCTACGTGCACGACGCGGTGCACGAGGATTTCGTCGCCAGGCTGGCCGCGCGGGTCGCCGCGTTGCGGGTGGCGCCGGCCACCGACCCGCAAGCGCAGATCGGCCCGCTGATCAACGCCAAAGCGGTCGACAAGGTCGACCGGCACGTGCAGGACGCGTTGGCCAAAGGTGCGACGCTGGTGACCGGCGGCAAGCGCCTGCCGGAACTCGGCGTGAACTTCTACCAGCCGACCGTGCTGACCGATGCCGGCAACGACATGGAGTTCGCCTGCGAGGAAACCTTCGGTCCGATGGTGCCGGTATTCCGCTTCGTGGATGAAGATGCCGTGGTCGCCGAGGCCAACGGTACGCCGTACGGACTGGCGGCGTATTTCTACACGCGCGACGTGCGCCGCATCGCGCGCCTGGCGTCGGCCTTGGAAGCAGGCCTGGTCGGCATCAACGAAGGCGCGGTCGCGTCCGAAGCCGCGCCTTTCGGCGGCATCAAGGCATCGGGTTACGGACGCGAAGGTTCGCGCCACGGCCTCGACGAGTACATGCACATCAAATACCTGTGCCAGGGCGGGCTGAACTGAACATATTCCGTAGGAGCGGCGTAAGCCGCG
>JAKFEE010000007.1:0-10047 GCA_036675815.1 Rhodospirillaceae bacterium | reverse complement strand
CCGAATGTCGCGCCGCCATGCCGGGCGAGGCCATCGCTCCGCTTGATGGCGGAGCTCCGCGCCGGCCTCGCCACCAACCGCAGGAGAAGCCCCATTGACAACAAAGGCCCGATTAGAGAAGCGTGGACCTCCCGGTCCGTACACACAATGCGGAACTCCGCGCTCCGGGCGAGTTTGACAAAGATCGCGGCGGACAGCGCCGCCGCGAATGCTTAGTCTGGCTCGCCCCGATGGGAGGGCAGGCGTTTCTCAGGAGTTCACATGTCTCAGCGGCTGACGGACAAGGTTGCGATCATCACCGGCGCGAGCAGCGGCATCGGCCAGGCCATGGCCGAGCGTTTTCTCGCGGAGGGGGCGAAGCTGGTGCTGTTCGCCCGGCGCCAGGCGCCTCTCGACGAGATCGTG
This sequence comes from Rhodospirillaceae bacterium, assembly GCA_036675815.1. Taxonomy (GTDB): domain Bacteria; phylum Pseudomonadota; class Alphaproteobacteria; order Rhodospirillales; family Magnetospirillaceae; genus JAKFEE01. The sequence goes on along the minus strand of JAKFEE010000007.1, from coordinate 9,642 downwards.
GCGCGGCACCCCGACCGGGTGCTGGCGGTTTCCGGCGACGTCACCAACAGCGCCGACCTCGCGCGTCTGGTCAAGGCCGCCGTCGAGCGCTTCGGCCGCATCGACGTCGTCATTCCCAATGCCGGCATCGCCCGGGTAGTGCCGTTCGCCGACACCACGGCAGACGCCATCGCCGAGCAGTTCGCGGTCAACCTCAACGGTGCCGTCGAGACGGTCCGCCAAGCCCTGCCGCATCTCGGCGCCGGCGCGGCGGTCATCTTCATCACCACCTTCCTCACCCAGGTCGGCTTCCCCGGCCTGTCCGCCTACAGCGCCAGCAAGGCGGCGCTGAAGTCGTTCAGCCAGACGCTGGCCGCCGAGCTGGGGCCAAAGGGCATTCGCGTCAACGCGATCGCCCCCGGCCCGATCGAGACGCCGCTGTGGGGCACCGTCGGCCTGCCGCCGGAGGCGCTGGCGGTGGTGGCGCAGCAGGTTACCGGGCGCATGATCCCCGGGCGCTTCGGCAAGCCGGTCGAGGTCGCCGAGACGGCGGTGTTCCTGGCCTCGGACGCGGCCGGCAACATCTTCGGCCAGGAAATCGTCGTCGACGGCGGCTACACCATCGGCTGAGGGACGGAACTCGGCGCCGAGCCGGGCCTGCGCTCAGTCCAGCCGCAGCACCAGCGCCTTCAGATAAGCCGATTCCGGCAGGAAGGGATGGACCGGATGGTCGGGGCCGGCGCCGGCGGCGCGCAGCACGCTGCCGGTGCGGCCCGCTTGGCCCAGCCCGTGGCGAATCTCCTCGAGGAATAGCTCCACCGGCATGTGATGCGAGCATGAGGCGGCGAACAGGAAGCCGCCAGGCTCGACCAGTGCCGCCGCCAAGCGCACCATCTTGCGATAGCCCTTGGCACCGGCCCCGAGGTCCTTCTTCGATTTGACGAAGGCGGGCGGATCGGCGACGACCACACCAAACCGTTGGCCGTCCTTGGCCAGCCGCTCCATCTCGCCGAAGGCTTCGCTTCGCACGAAACGGCAGCGCTCGGCCACGCCGTTCAGCGTGGCGGCATCGCTGGCAAGGCCCAGCGAGTGCTCGGAACGATCGATTGCCATGACCTCGGTCGCGCCGGCGACGGCGGCAAGAACGCCGAAGCCGCCGGCATAGGTATAGACGTCCAAGGTGCGGCGGCCGCGCGCCAAGCGCGCCATGAAAGCGCGGTTGTCGCGCTGATCGTAGAACCAGCCGGTCTTCTGGCCTTCAGCGAGATCGGCGAGGAAGCGGGCGCCATTCTCCTCCACCTCGACCGGGCCGGCCAAGGTGCCCTTCGCCACCCGGTGATACAGTTCCAGCCCCTCGAGGTTGCGTACCGGGCTATCGTTGCGCAGCACCACCGCCTGCGGCTTCAGCACCTCGTCGCAGGCTTGCAGCAGGTCAGGCAGCAGCAACTCCATGCCGGCGGTATTCGTCTGTACCGCCAGCACGTCGCCGTAGCGGTCGATGATCAAACCGGGCAGGCCGTCGGCTTCCGCATGGACCAGTCGGTAGAACGGCCGCTCCCACAGAGCCTCGCGCAAGGCCAGGGCGTGTTGCAGGCGCTGCACCAGGAAAGCCGCGTCGATCGCCATATCCGGCTCGCGTGTCAACAAGCGCAGGGCGATCAGCGAGTGCGGATTGAAGGTGGCGACCCCAAGCCGCTCGCCGCCGGCGTCGACCACCGTCACCGCCGTCCCCGGCGGTAGCGCCTTGGCTTCCGCCGTCATCTGGACCTCGTTCGAGAAGGCCCATGGGTGGCCGCGCCGCCAGCGGGCGCTGCGGCCTTGCTGAAGGGTGACGTGGGGGCGTTGGGGCAGGGGGAGTGGGGCTTGGCTCATGCGGCGGAGTGTAGGGCTTGGCAAGCGGCGTGCAAGGGCTAAGCGGCTGCCGTGCGTTGTTGGGCTGCACTGCGGCCAATTGTCGCAGGCCCGCCAATTTCCCCGCCACTGCAAGAGCCGTTGATCTGTATCAATGGCGAAAATGGCCGCCTCATCCATAGTCCCGGCAACTTGAGCCATACCCGCTGGGCTATGCCGTAGGTCGCGAATTCTACCGCGCTCAGGAAGTGGCGCCTCTGAGCGGTAGGCGAGTGGGGGGCGGGAGACCTCAATTCTGGTCGAGACTTAGGAGTTCGGCATGACCCAAGCGACCATGGCGCGGCGCGTTGTCACCGACGCGGCGCCGTACAACGAGGACGTCATCAAGAAGTTCGTCCTGGCGGCGACTTTCTGGGGGGTCATCGGCTTCTTTGCAGGCGACTTCATCGCCTGGCAGTTGGCCTACCCGGTCCTCAACCTGGACCTGGAATGGACCACCTTCGGCCGCCTGCGGCCGCTGCACACCTCGGCCGTCATCTTCGCCTTCGGCGGCAACGTGCTGATTGCCACCTCGTTCTACGTGGTGCAGCGCACCTGCCGGGCACCGCTGTTCGGCGGGCCGGCCTTCGCCAACGCCATCTTCTGGGGCTATCAGGCCTTCATCGTGCTGGCGGCCCTGTCCTACGTGATGGGCATCACGCAGAGCAAGGAATACGCCGAACCGGAATGGGCGGTGGATCTTCTGCTGACCGTGGTCTGGGTGATGTATCTGGTCGCCTTCGCCGGCACCCTGGTGAAGCGCCGCGAGCCGCACATCTACGTCGCCAACTGGTTCTTCCTGGCGTTCATCATCACCATCGCCATGCTGCACATCGGCAACAACCTGGCGGTGCCGGTGTCGCTGACCAAGTCCTACTCGGCCTTCGCCGGCGTGCAGGATGCACTCACCCAGTGGTGGTACGGCCACAATGCCGTCGGCTTCTTCCTCACCGCGGGCTTCCTCGGCATCATGTACTATTTCGTGCCCAAGCGCGCCGGGCGGCCGGTCTATTCGTACCGGCTGTCGATCGTGCACTTCTGGGCGCTGATCTTCCTCTACATCTGGGCCGGCCCGCATCACCTGCATTACACGGCGCTGCCCGACTGGGCGCAGACGCTGGGCATGACCTTCTCGATCATGCTGTGGATGCCGTCCTGGGGCGGCATGATCAACGGCCTGATGACCCTGTCCGGCGCCTGGGACAAGCTGCGCACCGATCCGGTGATCCGCTTCCTGGTCACCTCGATCGCCTTCTACGGCATGTCGACCTTCGAAGGGCCGATGATGTCGATCCGCCCGGTCAACTCGTTGTCGCACTACACCGACTGGACCATCGGTCACGTCCATTCCGGCGCCCTGGGCTGGGTGGCCTTCGTCAGCTTCGGCGCCCTGTACTTCCTGGTGCCGGTGCTGTGGAAGCGGCCGCAGCTCTACAGCATGCGCCTGGTCAGCTACCATTTCTGGATCGCGACCATCGGTATCGTCCTCTACATCACCTCGATGTGGATCTCGGGCATCATGCAGGGCCTGATGTGGCGCGCCTACGACAGCCTCGGCTTCCTGCAGTACTCGTTCATCGAGACGGTCGAGGCGATGCATCCCTATTACGTGATCCGCGCGATGGGCGGCGCCCTGTTCGTCCTCGGCTCGCTGATCATGGCCTACAACTTCTACCGCACCATCAGGGGTGACGTCCGGAACGAGGTTCCGTACGAGGCGCCCGCGGTCGCCGGCGCCTGAGGAGGCCGACTCATGTCAATCTGGGATAAGCACAAGCCGTTCGAGACCAACGTCCTCGTCCTGATCATCGGCATCGTGGTGACGGTCGCCATCGGCGGGCTGGTCGAGATCGTTCCCCTGTTCGCGGTGGAGTCGACCATCGAGAAGGTCGAGGGCGTGCGCCCGTATTCGCCGCTGGAGCTGGCCGGCCGCAACATCTACATCCGCGAGGGCTGCTACAACTGCCACAGCCAGATGATCCGGCCGTTCCGCGACGAGGTGGAGCGTTACGGCCATTACAGCCTGGCGGCCGAGTCCATGTACGACCACCCGTTCCAGTGGGGCTCGAAGCGCACCGGCCCCGATCTGGCGCGCGTCGGCGGCAAGTATTCGGACGAGTGGCACGTCCGGCACCTGATCGACCCGCGCGACGTGGTGCCGGAATCGATCATGCCGGGCTATCGCCACCTGCAGCGCGAACTCGCCTACGACGGTATCGCCGGTCACCTGGAGACGTTGCGCATCGTCGGCGTCCCTTACACCGACGAGCAGGTCGCCAATGCCGCCGCCGACCTCAAGGCCCAGGCCATGCCCGACGCCGACGCCAGTGCCGTCGCCGCGCGTTACCCCAAGGCCGTCGTCGGGAACAAGGACAATAATCCTGCGGTTACCGAAATGGACGCGCTGGTCGCCTACCTGCAGGTCCTCGGCACCATGGTGGACTTCACCACCTACAAGCCGGATCTGGCGCACAACCTGCGCTAGGGGAGCCGAGAGTGAACGAGATCGTCGACACACTCCGCTCCCTGTGGGGGCTTTGGCTGATGGTTCTGTTCCTCGGCATCGTCGCCTGGGCATTCTGGCCGAAAAACAAGGATCGGCTGGAACACCATGCGGCGATCCCCTTGAGGGACGATGAAGAGAACGAGGAACGCTGACATGGCGACCAAGGAACGTGATCACGTCACCGGTCAGGAAACCACCGGTCACGAATGGGATGGCATCAAGGAACTCAACAACCCGCTGCCGAAATGGTGGGTGTACGTCTTCTACGTGTGCATCGCCTGGTCGGTGGGTTACTGGGTGCTGTATCCCGCCTGGCCCAGCCTGTCCGGCTACACCAAAGGCCTGCTCGGCTACAGCACGCGGGCCGAACTGGCCGCCGATATGGCGGAGTTGAAGAAGGTGCGCGGCGCCAAGGCTGAGCAACTGGCACAGATGGACGTCAACGCCATCTACGCCGATCCCGAGATGCGCAGCTATGCCATCGCCGCCGGCCGCACCGCCTTCAACGAGAACTGTTCGGCCTGTCACCAGATGGGCGGCGCCGGCGCCGTCGGCTACCCGACCCTGGCCGATGACGAGTGGATCTGGGGCGGCACGCTCGACGACATCCGGCAGACCATCGCCTTCGGTGTCCGCAACGCCAATGCGGACTCGCGCCAGGGTGAGATGCCGAAATTCGGCGCCGAAGATATCCTGACGAACGAGCAGATTGGCGCCGTCGCCGATCATGTCGTGGCACTGTCGAAGGGGACCGCCGACGCCGCGGCGGCGGGCGCCGCCGTCTTCGCCGAGAACTGTGCCGCCTGCCATGGCGACGCGGGCGAGGGACAGCCGGCGCTTGGCGCCCCGGCGCTGAACAACGGCCTATGGTTGTACAAGGGGTCCAAGGACGCCTTGGTGGCGCAGATCAACGCCCCCAAGCACGGCTCGATGCCGGCCTGGTCGGAGCGTCTCGACGAGAGCACCATCAAGCAGCTCGCCGTCTATGTCCGCTCGTTGGGCGGCGGCAAGTAATAGTCTAGGATTGCGTGCCGAGAGGGTCAGGGTCGGATGAAGATGGCGCCAGTGAAGGACGCCGTGGCCGAGGACAAGGTGTCGTCGAACGACAAGCTGTTCGCGGAACACGTCAAGATCTACCCGAAGAAGGTCAAGGGGCTGTTCCGCAGCCTCAAGACCTCGGCCGGCGCCATCCTGCTTGCCATCTATTTCCTGGCGCCGTTCCTGCGCTGGGACCGCGGCCCGGGCGCGCCCGATCAGGCCATCCTCATCGACCTGCCGGGACGGCGCGCCTATTTCTTCTTCATCGAGATCTGGCCGCAGGAGGTTTATTACCTCACCGGGCTGCTGATCCTCGCCGCCATCGGCCTGTTCTTCGTCTCATCCCTGTTCGGCCGGCTGTGGTGCGGCTATGCCTGCTGGCAGACGGTATTCACCGATCTGTTCATGTTCGTCGAGCGCGTGTTCCAGGGCGACCGCAACGCCCGCATCAAGCGCGATCGTGCGCCGCTTGGCATCGGCAAGGCGCTGCGCAAACTGGGCACGCATGCCACCTGGCTGTTGATCAGCCTGATGACCGGCGTCGGCTTTACGCTGTACTTCTACGACGCGATGCAGGTCGTGGACGTTCTGTTCGGTGACGAGCCGTGGTGGGGGGCGTGGACCTTCATCGCCATCATCGGCGGCTCGTGCTATCTGCTGGCCGGCTGGGCGCGCGAGCAGGTGTGCATCTACATGTGCCCCTATTCGCGCTTCCAGGGGGCGATGTTCGACGACAATTCGCTGCTGGTCACCTACGAGGCCTGGCGCGGCGAACCGCGCGGGCCGCTCAAGGCCGAGAAGTCGTTCGAGGGCCGCGGTCACTGCGTCGACTGCAAGATGTGCGTGCATGTCTGCCCGACCGGTATCGACATCCGCAACGGCTCGCAGATGGAGTGCATCGGCTGTGCCCTGTGCATCGACGCCTGCAACGGCGTCATGGATCGTGTCGGCCTGCCGCGCGGCCTGATCACCTGGGATTCGATCAACAATCAGGTGTCGCGCTCGCAGGGCAAGCCGACGAGGGTGCGTCTGGTGCGCATCCGCACCGTGGTTTATGTCCTGGTGCTGGCTGCCGTCGGCGGCGCCATGGTCTTTGGTCTCAGCAATCGGGCGACGACGCAGGTGAACGTGCTGCACGACCGCAGCCCGCTCTATGTGCCGTTGTCGGACGGCAGCATCCGTAACGGCTATACCTTCAAGATCCTCAACATGGTGCGCGAGGACCGCGCCTATCGGCTGCGTGTGGCCGGCATCGATGGCGCCGGCATGACGGTCATCGGCCTGCACGAAGGCAAGCCGGCCAGCGTGGTCGATATGAACGTAACCGCCGATACGGTGGGCACCTTCCAGGTCTATGTGTCGGCGCCGCGCGATGATCTGGACGGCGAAACGACCGAACTGGAGTTCGTGCTGACCGACAAGGCGAGCGGCCAGTCGGAAACGTACGGCACATGGTTCGCAGGACCCAGGCGATGAGCAGCAAGACGCGGCCGCTGGGGTGGTGGTATCCCTGGATCTTTGTCGGCATGTTCCTGGTGGTGGGGGGCGTCAATGCCACCCTGGCCTATTTCGCCAGTTCCACCTTCAACGGCCTGCAAACCGAACAGGCCTATGAAAAGGGCCTGAACTACAATCAGGCGCTGGCCGGGGCGGCGGCGCAGGAGCGGCTGGGCTGGGTACTGCGTGCCGAACTGCAGCCGGCCGATGGCGCTGGCGCCGGCGTGGCGGTCGAGGTCACCGACAAGGCGGGCCGGCCGGTGGAGGGCCTGGAGGTGCTGGCGGTGTTCACGCGGCCAACACAGGCCGGCCACGACCGCAACGTCACTCTGAGCGAGGCCGGCAGTGGGCGCTATGTCGGCAAGGTGCAACTGCCGCTGCCCGGGCAATGGCGGATGCAAGTGGTGGCGAACCGCGGCTCCGATTCCTACCAGTCGAACCAACGGGTGATGCTGCCTTAGATGCGTGCATGTCTGCACTGCGGCTCGGCGCTGCCAGCCGGCGGCCCTGATGCTGCCGCATTCTGTTGCCGGGGATGTGAAGCCGCCCACCATACGGTGCGCGGGCTGGGGCTGGAGTCCTATTACCAGCGGCGGTGCATCGACCCGGCGGTACGCCCGCTGAAGCCCGACGAAGATGCCGGCGCCATCGACTACGCCACCCACGTCCAGCATGAGGACGACGGCAGCGCCGCCCTTTACCTGATGGTCGAGGGCATTCACTGCGCGGCGTGCGTGTGGCTGGTCGAGAGCGTGTTCGCCCAACAGCCCGGTGTTACCCACGCCCGTGTCAACATGACGACGCGACGTCTGGTCCTGCGCTGGCGGCCCGAAGACGCCGCGGCCAACCACCTGGTCGCCCAGGTGGCGGCGCTCGGCTACCGCTTGATCCCCTACGATCCGGCGCGCCTGGGCAGCGAGGCGGCCAGCCATGAGAAGGAGCTGCTGCGCTGTCTGGCGGTGGCCGGCTTTGCCGCCGGCAACGTCATGTTGCTGTCGGTGTCGGTGTGGGCGGGGCATTTCAGCCAGATGGGCGAGGCCACCCGCACCTTCATGCATTGGATCTCGGCCCTGATCGCCCTGCCGGCCATCGTCTATGCCGGCCGCCCGTTCTTCCGCTCGGCCATCGCCGCCGTGCGCGCCGGCCGCACCAACATGGACGTGCCGATTTCCATCGGCGTGCTGCTGGCGTCGTCGATGAGCCTGTGGGAGACCATCCGCCACGGCGAGCACGCCTATTTCGATGCGGCCATTTCGCTGCTGTTCTTCCTGCTGATCGGCCGCTATCTCGACAGCCGCGCCCGCGGCCGCGCCCGTTCGGCGGCCGAGCATTTGCTAGGCCTGACGGCCAACGCGGTGACGGTTCTCGATGACGATGGCACGCGGCGATTGATGCCGCCCGAACGTGTTGCCGAAGGCATGCGCGTGCTGGTGGCGGCGGGTGAGCGCATCGGCGTCGACGGCTGCGTCGCCGATGGCCATTCCGACATCGACACCTCGCTGATCACCGGCGAAATGACGCCGACTCCGATCCGTGCCGGTGACAGGGTGTTCGCCGGCACGCTGAACCTGTCGGCGCCGTTGCGGCTGACGGTGACCGCCGTCGGCGGGCGCACGCTGTTGGCCGAGATCGTGCGCATGATGGAGGTGGCCGAGCAGGGGCGTGCCCGCTACGTCGCCTTGGCCGACCGGGTGGCCCGCTACTACGCGCCCGTCGTCCATCTCATGGGCCTCGCCACCTTCCTCGGCTGGACCCTGTTCGGCGGCGTCGCCTGGCAGGTGGCGCTGTTGTATGGCGTGTCCGTGCTCATCATCACCTGTCCTTGCGCGCTGGCCCTGGCGGTGCCGGTGGTGCAGGTGGTGGCCAGCGGCCGCCTGCTGCGTCAGGGCATCCTGCTCAAGTCCGCCACCGCGCTGGAGCGCATCGGCCGTGCCGACACCGTGGTGTTCGACAAAACCGGTACGCTGACCTCGGGGTGCGCGGAACTGATCCGCGACGGCGGATGGGGCGATGACGACCTGCGGCTCGCGGCCAGCCTGGCCGCGGCCAGCCATCACCCGTTGGCTCGCGCCCTGGCGCGGGCGGCGCCGGCCGTGGCACCGACGCCCGCCGTGGTCGAGCATCCGGGCCGCGGCATGGCGGCCGGCGAAATCAGGCTGGGCAGCCGCCAATGGGCTGGCGTCAACGACGACGGCGTGGCGGCGGGTCCCGAGCTGTGGCTGGCGCAGCCGCGCCGGGCGCCGGTGCGTTTTGCCTTCGCCGACGCACCGCGCGCCGACGCCGCCGAGGTGGTGGCGCATTTGCAGCGGCACGGTTTGACGGTCGAGTTGCTGTCGGGCGACCGCGCGCCGACCGTCGCCGCCATCGCCGGCGTTTCGGGCCTTGCGACGTGGCGGGCCGCCTGTACGCCGGCCGACAAATGCGCTCGCCTCGACGAACTGGCGCGCGCCGGCCGGAACGTGCTGATGGTGGGCGATGGGCTCAACGACGCCCCGGCCCTGACGGCGGCGCAGGCCTCAATGTCGCCCTCGACGGCGGTCGACGTCAGCCAGACCGCCGCCGACGTCGTGTTCCAGGGGCAGCGCCTGTGGCCGGTGGTCGAAGTGATTGCCGTGGCCCGCAAGGCCGAGGCCCTGGTGAGGCAGAATTTCCTGCTCACCTTCCTATATAACGGGGTGACCATTCCGCTGGCGGTGATGGGGATGGTGACGCCGCTGATCGCCGCGATCGCC
>JAKFEE010000052.1:0-2026 GCA_036675815.1 Rhodospirillaceae bacterium | reverse complement strand
CTGCGTTGTTCTCGGCAAGCTTGCGTGCGCCGGCGTCGGCCCGCACGTTGAAGCCGATGATCACCGCCTTGGATGCGATGGCCAGGTTGACATCGCTCTCGCTGATGCCGCCGACCGCCGCATGCACGATCTGCACCTTGACCTCGGCCGTGCTGAGCTTGAGCAGCGAGGCGGCGAGCGCCTCCTGCGAGCCCTGCACGTCGGCCTTGACGATCAGCGCCAAGGTCTGCGCCTGCCCCTCGCCCATGTTCTCGAACATGTTCTCGAGCTTGGCGGCCTGCTGCCTGGACAGCTTGACGTCGCGGTACTTGCCGGAACGGAAGGTGGCGATTTCGCGCGCACGGCGCTCGTCGGAAAGCACCATGAATTCGTCGCCGGCCTGCGGCACTTCGGTGAGGCCCTGGATCTCGACCGGAATCGAGGGGCCGGCCTCGGTGGCGGCCTTGCCGTTCTCGTCGAGCATGGCGCGCACACGGCCGTAGGTCGAACCGGCCAGCACCACGTCGCCGCGCTTGAGCGTGCCCGACTGCACCAGCACCGTCGCAACCGGGCCGCGGCCCTTGTCGAGCTGGGCCTCGATGACCAGGCCCTTGGCGGGCGCATCGACCTGCGCCTTGAGCTCGAGCACCTCGGCCTGCAACAGCACCTGCTCGAGCAGGCCGTCGATGCCCTGCCCGGTCTTGGCGGACACCGAAACGAAAGGCGAATCGCCGCCGAAATCTTCCGGCACGACCTGCTCGGCGACCAGCTCCGAACGCACGCGCTCGAGATTGGCGTCGGGTTTGTCGATCTTGTTGATCGCCACGATGATCGGCACGCCGGCCGCCTTGGCGTGGTGGATCGCTTCCTTGGTTTGCGGCATCACGCCGTCGTCGGCCGCCACGACCAGGATCACGAGGTCGGTGGCCTTCGCGCCGCGTGCACGCATCTGCGTGAATGCTTCGTGGCCCGGGGTGTCGAGGAAGGTGATCATGCCGCGCGGCGTCTGGACGTGGTAGGCGCCGATATGCTGCGTGATTCCGCCGGCCTCGCCCGCCGCCACCCGCGAGGTGCGGATGTAATCGAGCAGCGAAGTCTTGCCGTGGTCGACGTGGCCCATCACCGTGACAACCGGCGCGCGCGACTCGACCGCCACGTCGCTCGTGGTGACGTCTTCCTCGAGGAAGGCATCCGGATCGTCGAGCTTGGCCGTGAAGGCCTTGTGACCCATCTCCTCGACGAGGATCATGGCCGTTTCCTGGTCGAGCTGCTGGTTGATGGTGACCATCTGGCCCAGTTTCATCAATTGCTTGATGACCTCGGAGGCCTTGACCGACATCTTGTGAGCCAGGTCGGCCACCGAGATGGTTTCGGGCACATGCACTTCATAAACCTGCGCCTCGGCGGGTGCGACGTAGCTCGACGCGCCGTCGCCGCGGTCACTGCCGCCACGCCGACCGCCGCGCGGGGCTTTCCAGCCGCCACGCCCACCATCGCTGCGGCCCTTGAGCGCAGCGCGCTTCTTGGCCGCATCGTCGGCCCAGCTCGAAGAGAGCTTCTCCGATTTGACCGACTTCTTGTCGCCCGGCTTGGCTGTGCCCGGCGCCCCGGGAGCACCCGTGCCCGGCTTGGCGGTCGGCTTGTGAATCGTGCCCTTGATCTCTGCGACCTTCGGCTTTTCCTCTTCCGGCTTCTTGGCGATCAGCACCTTCTTGGGCGCGTTCATCATCGCGCGAATGGCCGCGGCTTCGGCCTCGGCCGCCTTGCGGCGGTTCGTGAGATCGGTGGCGCGCTGCTTTTCCTCGGCCTCGATGTCGGCGGCCTTGACCACGCGCACCATGGGCTTCGGCGGTTCGGCCGGCGGCGGCGGTGCGACTGGCGGCTCGGCCGCCTGCGCTGCCTGCGCAGCCGCAGCAGCCTTGGTCTTCTTGGGTGCCGGCGCAGCCGCGGCAATCGCCAGCGCGGCGGCCGCTTCCTGAGCGGCGGCTTGCTGTCTCGCCTCGGCAGCTTCCCGCTCGGCGCGCTCCTGCTCTTCGCGCAGGCGGCG
>JAKFEE010000049.1:0-2038 GCA_036675815.1 Rhodospirillaceae bacterium | reverse complement strand
TCAACGACCAGGGCGCCCAGGTGCCGGCCTTCCCCGGCCGCTGAGGCGCCGCCGTTCCTCTCCTCGTTGCACTCCCCCCGTGACAGACTTGCCGCCGAGCCTACGCCCGGCGGCAATTTTTTTGGTGATCGGCGCAGGCCTGGGGCCTTTCCCGGCTACTCGGCCAGCCGTGCCTCCTGTTGCTCGGGGATGTGCCACAGCACGATGTGCCAGTGCGGCTCGGCCACACCGGGGTGCCCCTCGTTGAAGGCGATGTCGACATGATCGACCGGCGCCTTGGCGCCGACCTCCAGGTTGTCCAGGGTCTTTTGCGCCTCGAACGCCTTGACCGGGATCATATAGGTGGTGTTGACCAGCTTGCCGTCGCGGTCATAGCCGAGGAACGGCCCGGCTGGCAGGCTGGCCGGCTGGACGTATAGCGTGCCTAGTCCCGGCACGAACTCGGGCAGCGGCACCAGGTCGGCGACTCTCTTGTAGCCCGCCGGGGCATCGATGGCGGTGGCCTGGCCTTGCGTCTGCTCCTTGTCGGCGGCGGCAAGCGCAGGGGTGGAGAGAAGCGCCGCGGCGGCGGCGATGGTCAGCATACACCTCATGGTTCGTTCTCCTGATTGGGCTTCACGATGGGCTGCGGTCGCCGGGCGAGGCGGGCGAGAACCGCGGCGATGATGCGGTCGCAGCGCTTGCCGTCGAAGGCGAAGATCTCCGGCAAGATGGACGAGACCTGACGGCTCAAGGTGTGGCGCAGCCGCTGGCGCCCACGGTGGAAGCGGCTGCGAACGGTTGCGGCAGGAAGCCCCAATATTTGGGCGGCCTCTTCGGTGCTCAGTTGCTCGACGGCTCGCAGCACGACGACCACCCGGAATGCCGTTGGCAGTTCGTCGATGGCCCGCTCGATGATGCTCCGCATCTCGGCACGGGCGACCGTCTCTTCGGGGCCGCCCTCGCTCCTGCGCGCGGGGAAGGAGTCTCCCATCATCGCCTCCAGCGTCGCTGCCTCGGTCAGTTCGTCCAGGCTCTCGACCGTGCGACGTCGCCGCAGGCGGCCCAGGGCCTCATTGATGACGATGCGGGTCAGCCAGGTGCTCAGGCTGGCGCGGCCAAGATGATCGTGTTGATGGGTGAAAGCGCGCAGATAGGCGTCCTGCACCGCCTCTTCGGCATCGGCATCGTGGTGCAGAATGCTCCGGGCGGTGCGGTAGAGGCGCTGATTGTGCCGACGCATCACCGACTCCAGGTCTGGTCGCGCGCCGTCGGCCTCGGTCCGTCGCGGAGTAGAAAGAACCCTGTCCACCACGCCCTCCTGCCAGTCGCTTCAATGGATTTGATGCGTCAGACCGTGCCGCAGTTCCCCGCGGCGGGCGGCGCGGACGTCGTACTGCCGACGGGTAAGGCAGCCGGGCGAGCGCGTTGCCGCCCGGCCATCGGAGAGCGGCGCGGTACGCATGCCGCCACCCATGCAGATGCCGGTCTACTCCTGGCCTCCCGGGGAATAGTGCCGGCACCGAATCTGGAATAGGTGGACTGCTCCTTCCGTCGAAAATGGCAACGCTTCGCAATATTTATTTCAAGCCGCCGTCGTTCTCCCCATTTGCATTTTGCTGGTGGCGCGCGTCTGCTTGTCGGCGCAGCGGATTGAGCATAGATTGGGGATGCCAACAATAAAACGGGGGGCAAAATCATGGGGGGCGCTGAATACAACGCAATCTTCTTAGTGCTGATCATGGCGAGCGCCGGCACTGCCTATCTGGCTGGCGACATGCCGGTCTTTATTAGTTGTCTATTGGTCGTACTCGTACTGCGCGTCGCGGTTTGGGTCGTGGATGCGGCGAGCAAGGCGTTTGCGGGCAAGCCGTTGCTCGATCTCGCCCGCATCGGGGACGATGGATAGCCCTTCGGTCGCCACGCGATCCTGACAAAAAAAATTGCCGCCGGGCGTAGGCTCGGCGGCAAGTCTGTCACGGGGGGAGTGCAACGAGGAGAGGAACGGCGGCGCCTCAGCGGCCGGGGAAGGCCGGCACCTGGGCGCCCTGGTCGTTGA
>JAKFEE010000037.1:0-44196 GCA_036675815.1 Rhodospirillaceae bacterium | reverse complement strand
TCAGGAAAAGCCGTTCACGATCACGACACCCACACACACGAACCCCCGCGGGGTGGAGCAGCCCGGTAGCTCGTCAGGCTCATAACCTGAAGGTCGTCGGTTCAAATCCGGCCCCCGCAACCAAGACGTCGACAACGCACTGCGGCTTCAACGGCCGCAGTGTTTTTGCGTTGGCCCACGGGCAGCGGCGAGTTCGCCGACGATCTCGACCATGTGCGCCTTGGCGCCGAAGGCGGCCGGGTGGTCGCATCCCTCCTGGGCGGCCATTGGTGCATTGGCCGTTCCCAGTCGACCGCCCCCAGGCCTCCCCGTCGGGGGCTTTCGTTTGGGCGCCGGCCGCGCACGGTGGCGCTTGCTGGACAATGACGGCGACAGGCCCCATGTCTCCCCTGCCACCGCCGGTCGGCGCCGCCGCCGCGCGCGCAGGCCATTGCCGGTGGATTGCAGGAGGAGACGCGGATGGCGGGGCCGATGTATCCAGTTTCTACACGCGAGTTGGCGCGCAAGCGCCGCGACCTCGCCCCCGACGCCGAGGCCGCCTTCCAGGCCTTCAGCCAGAAGGTGTTCGCGGACGGTGCCTTGCCGCGGAAGATGAAGCAACTGATCGCCGTCGCGGTGGCGCACGTAACCCAGTGCCCCTACTGCATCAAGGGGCACACGAAAGCGGCGCTGCGCGACGGCGCGTCAGCGGAAGAGTTGATGGAGGCGATCTGGGTGGCCGCGGAGATGCGTGCCGGCGGCGCTTATGCCCACTCGGCTCTCGCCATAGAGGAAATGATCAACGCCACCAAGCCACACGACGATCAGACTCCGTGAATCCAGCAGAGGAGAGCACCCATGGACCAACCCGGGCTCCAGTCCCTGATCACGCCGACCCCGCAGGACGGCTTCGAATTGGCGGTCAAACTCGCCCGCATGGCGGTCAACCTCACTCAGCCGTCGGAAGAGGTCCGGGGCAAGCTGCGCGCCGCCTACGAGCAGGACTCGACACAACTCATCGCCATCTCCCAAGTGGTGGCCACGCATTTCCAGACGATCGCGGCGGCCAACGGTTATTGGCGCTAGCCAGCACGCGCGCCCATGGCGATGCGCCGTCGGCGCGCCGCCATGGGGGCAGGGCCTCAGACGGGTTCGCCGCCCCCCACCATCATCTTGGCGAAGCGCTCCCGGATGTCATCGGGAATGGGGCGTGGTCGGCCGTCGTCGAGGCTGATCATGACCAGCGTGGAGACCGCTTCCAGCCGCTTCTCCCCATTGACGCTGCCGGTGAAGCGAAGCTGCATCGAACTGCGGCCGACATGTTCGAGGGCCACGCACATGTCGATGTCGTCACCCAGGCGGCTCGGCTTGAGGAAGTCGCAACGCGTTGCCGCGGTGGGCGTGCCGAGACGCCGGTTCACGATGAGCTCGGCGTAGCGCACGCCGATGGCGTGGGTGAACCAGTCCTCGACCACTGCCTGGATCATCTCGAAATAGCGCGGGAAGAACACGAAGCCGGCAGGGTCGGTGTGCGTGAACCGCACCGGAATGCGCAGGCAGAAGCTCTCGTTGACGTGATCGGGCATGGATGATCCTTGTTGGTGTGAACGGTTGCCACCGGATGCCTGCGGCGGGCCGCACTCGCATCGGCGCCTCGAGTTCCCCCTTTAGTCCAGGCAGCGCCCACGCGACGATTCGGCGCATCGTCGCCCATCCACCCAGCGGGCACCGCTCAGATCGGCATAGGTAAAGTCGGCATCGTTGATGATGGCGCCGCGCAGGTCGGCATTGGTGAGATTGGCGCCACGGAAGTTGGTGCGGACGAGGCGTGCGCCTCTCAAATCGGCGCCGCTCAGTTGCGCCCTCGCCAGGATCGCGTCGCTGAGATTGGCCGCGGACAGATCGGCGGCGGTAAGATTGGCCGAGTACAGATCGGCGTTCCGCAGGTTGGCATCGGAGAGATCGGCCCTGGGAAGCCGCGCATCGGCCAACCGGACGCCTTGCAGGTCATGCGCGGCGAGGTCGGCATCGGGGCAGGATGCCCTTGGCGCCAGCGTGCAGCCGTCAGCGGCTGCCGAACTACTGGCAGTGCCGAGGACGGTGACGGCGACGAGGCAGGCGATCGCAGATTTCGAGAGACAAGGCATATCTTTAGATAGCCGGGGCGGCGGCGATGCACAACCCGTCTCTCGCCATGCCGTCACCGCATGCACTCCCGCTCAGTGCATCCCGCTGCCGTGCGTCGCGGCAGATGCCTCGTCGCCACCCAGGATGTAGTTGCGCGGAATCTGATCGAAGCTCACCACTCGGCCGCCGTGGCGCTGGGCGAAATCGCTTGCGGCGACGGGATCGGAGAAGGGGATGGCCTCCTTCTGACCCATGCTGGCGGCGCGATCCGAGTCGATCACGAAATGAGCCTGTCGCGCCTCGACCCAGACGCGCGGATTGTCCCAGTCCTCCGCCTTGGCCATGTCGCTCACCCAGATGGCGGCTATGGCGTCGGGCTCCTCGGGCAGCATGGTGAAGGCAATGGCGTCGCGCACCGAGGAGAACCAGTAGGGCTGGTCGATGCCGGCTACCCAGGCCTGGCCCCTGGGGCCAGTATGTTCGGCGACGGTCATGCCGCAATAATGGCCGATCGCCTCGCTGGTGAGTTCGGCCGGCGGGGGCGGCGGCGCCGCCCGTTCCTCTTCGCCGCAGGCGGCGAGAACGCCGGTGAGCAGCAGGGCGGCGAGGGTGCGGCGGATCACAGTTGTCTCCTTTCGAGCACGAGCCAAGCGCCGATCAAGGGCCCCACGACCCAGGCGGCGAGCGCCGCCAAGGCCAACGCCGGCGACACCGCCATCTGATCGCCGAGGCCAGCGAGGCCGGCGAAGCGGCTGACGTCGCCGAACCCGGTGAGATTGAACAACCGATAGGCGTCGGCCGGATTGACGACGAGCAGCGTGGCGACGAGGTCGCCGGAAATGCCGCTGCCGTCGGTGGCGGCCAGCACGCCCAGCAGGGCGAGATCGTACAGCAGCACCAGCGCCAGCCACAGCCCGACCGCCAGCCCGGCGGCGGTGGCGCGCTCGCGCACCACGGTGCTGGCGAGTTGGCCCAGCGCCAGAAAGGCGGCGCCGAGCAGGATGGAACTGGCGATCATCGCCGCGAACGGCTGCCAGCCGCCGGGATCGTCCACCGTCACCGCCAACAGCACGCCGGCGGCGCCGTAGCCGAGCAGCGTGGCGATGCCGAGCACGCCGACCTGCCCCAGGAACTTGCCCACCACCACCTGCCAGCGCGCCACCGGGTAGGTGAGCAGCAGCAGCATGGTGCCGCGCTCGATCTCGCCGACCACGGCGTCATAGGACAACAGCAGGGCGATGAGCGGAATGAGGAAGGTGGTCAGGCTGGCGAGGCTGACCACGGTCACAGCCAGCGGCGCCGCGCCGATGGTTCCGGTGGGGGCGCTGCCGAGCAGCGCCAAGGCGAGGGCCAGGGCCGCCAACAGCACGGCGGCGGCGACCACCCAGCGATTGCGGAGTCCGTCGCGCAGCTCGCGTCCGGCCAGGATCAGCACTGCACTCACGCGTCTTCCTCCTCGCCGCCAACGAAATGGGAATAGACTTGGTCCAGGCTCGGGGCGCCGATGTCGACATCCACGACGCCATTGAGCTCGGCCAGCCGACGCAGCACCGCCATCTTGTCGGCCTGGGCTGCCTGCAGGCGCAGCCTGCCGTTTTCCGTGGCCGGTACGCCCAGGCGCTCGGCGATGCCGGCCGTGCGCTCCGCCGCGGTGGCAATGGTGAACTGTATGGGCAGGCCGGCCTGGGCCCGCAGGTCGTCGAGCCGCCCCAGGGCCACCAGGCGCCCGCCATTCATGATGGCGATGCGATCGGTGCGCTCCTCCAGTTCGGTCAGCAGATGCGACGACAGGACCACGGCGCAACCCTCGGCAGACAGCCTGCGGATGATCTCGTAGAAGGCCTGGCGCAGATGGGGGTCGAGCCCGGTCGTCGGCTCGTCGAGCAGCAGTAGGCTGGGCGCGCCGAGGAGGGCCTGTGCCAGCCCCAGGCGCTGGCGCATCCCCTTGGAGTAGGTGCCGACCCGGCGCTTGGCCGCCGCGTCGAGGCCGACGCGCTGCAGCAGGCCCCAGGCCTCGGCACGTGGCCGACGCTTGAGCCGGGCGAAGAAGGTCATGACCTCCCAGCCGGTCATGGCGTGCTGGAACGCCACGTTTTCCGGGAGGAAGCCGACGCTGCGGCGTGCCTCGGCCCGGCCGGGCGCACCGCCCAGCACCGCCACCGTTCCCGCCGAGGGGGTGAGCAGGCCGAGGACCATCTTCATCACGGTGGTCTTGCCGGCGCCATTATGGCCGAGCAGGGCCAGCCGCTCGCCGTGGGCGACCTGGAGCGACACCTTGTCGACGGCAGTGTGCCGATCGAAGATGCGCACGACGTTATCGAGGATGAGAGGGTTCACTATTCCTCCGACGATGGCGCTGCCGCCCTATCCGGCGGGCTCATCAAAGGCGCGGTGTCGACGATGCCGCCGGGCAGCAGCGCCGGGAATTGCGTCTGCGCCCAGCGGACCACTTGCACCGCCGGGCTGTTCAGCAACAGCTTTGCCGCCGGTGCCCGCCACACCACCTGGTCGACGAGATCGTTGGGCCGGTACGGCATGTCGGCAATGCCGTCGCCGTTGAGGTCGAAGGCGACATTGTCGCTCCAGTAGTTGCCGACGCCGTCGGTGGCCCAATCGAGATGGCGGGTGCCGACATATTTTACTTGCGTCTCGTTGCCGATGAAGGCGTTGCGCTGAAAGTGATTGCGCTCCGATCCGGCGGTGAAGTGCACGCCGATGGCACAGCCCTCGAAAGTGTTGCCGCGAAACTGGCTCTTGTTCGAATTGTAGATGAACACGCATTTCTCGCCGCCGTCGGTGACGACGTTGTCGATGATTTGCGAATCATTGGCGGAATTGAGGGCGATGCCGTGGTCGCGATCGCCCTGCGAGACATTGCCGATCGCCTTTATCCCGCGCGAATACATCAGTGCGTAGCCGATGTCGTTGCCGATCGAAACGTTGCCGGACACCACCGAATCGTTCGTGTACATGTAGTGGACGGCGAAGCGGACATCTTCGAAGCGATTGCCGGAAAACACGTTGCGCTTGCTGGCATTGGTGAATATGCCGTCGCGGCCGTGGCGGATGTGGTTGTTCTCGATGCGCGTGCCGGGTGAATTCCACAGGCTGACGCCGTTGCCCCGCTCGTTGACGCGAATGTCGGTAAGCCCATCGATGCGGTTGCCGGTGACCAGCGCGTTGTCGGGTCCCCAGACATAGACGCCGAACAAATTGCCCTCGAACAGGTTGTCGGCGACGACGGCGCCGTCGGCTTCCTTGCCCAGGAAAACGCCGGCATTCATTCCCGGCACGTCACGGCCGGAATTGCGGATGGTCAGGCCGCGAACGCTGCCGTCGGGGGCAGCGATCGTGATGGTGCTGCCGACGCCACCGCCGTCGATGACGGCACCCGGGCGGCCGACCAGGCTCAGCGCCTTGTCGAGCGTGACCCCACCTCGGTGCACGCCAGGCAACAGCACCAGGGTATCCCCGGGCGCGGCGGCCGAGATCGCCTGCGCCAGGGTGCCGGGGGCCACCTCGATGGTTGCCGCCGCGGCGGCAAACGTCATCAGCGGCCCTGCGCACGCCGCGGCGCCGACACCCAGCCACCAGTGCCGGCCCGCAGGTGAGGGGCGGGTGATCCCGCCCCATGCCTTGCGGCTCCGCCACCAACCGAAGAATGCCGGAACCACCCTGTGCATCAGACCGACCGTGGCTCCACCATCATGCGGCCGCGCATTTCCATGTGCAGGGCATGGCAGAACCAGCAGCAGTAGAACCAGTGCACGCCGGGCCGGTCGGCCGTGAAGGTGACCGAGGCGGTGGCCTGCGGCGAGATCTCGAACTGTACGCCGTAGTTGCTCAAGGTGAAGCCGTGCGTCAGGTCGGAGATGTCGTCGATGTTGGTGATGTAGATGGTGACCTCATCACCCTGCTTCACCGTGAACTTCTCCAGGCCGAAGCTCGGCGCCTGCGAGGTGATGTAGACGCGCACCTTGTTGCCGTCGCGGATGATCTCGTTATCCGACTCCAGCGTGATGCCGTCCTTTTTGGCCTGCTGACGGGCGTCTTCCCACATGGAATCGTTGCGATCCCACACGTGGACCGGGTTCACGATGTCGGCGCGCACGATGCACATGTCGTGCGGCTCGGCAAAGCTCGGGCCGTCGTGGGTCAGCGTCATCTTGCCGTCGCCGGTGTAGAAGAGCTGATCGTTCTCGGGCTTCAGCGGGCCGACGTTGAGGAAGCGGTCCTTCGAGAACTTGTTCAGCGATACCAGCCACTGGCCGTCCGCCTCCTTGGTCTCGCCCATCGAGGTGTGGTTGTGGCCCGGCTGGTATTGGACATCGACCTTCTGAATGATCGGGTCGACCTTTTCGCCGGCATAGGCGCGCCGCGCCTTGTCGAGGTTCCACATCACCATCTGCGAGTCGATGAACAGGGTGGTGAAGGCGTTGCCCTTGCCGTCGAAGGCGGTGTGGAGCGGCCCGAGGCCGAGCTGCGGCTCGGCGACGACGGCGCTGCGCGGCTCGGCCTTGCCCTCGAACACGGCGTCGAGCTTGTCGACATCGATGACCGTCACCGTCGGCGACAGCTTGCCGTTGAGGCACAGATGCACGCCATCCGGGGCCATGTTGCAGCCGTGCGGGCTGTTGGGCACCGGGATATAGACGGTGTAGGGCGAGCCGTGGCGGCCGTCGAGGACCGGCACACCGTTCATCATCGTCGCCTTGCCGGCCTTCACCGCCTCTTCGATGCGCTTGATGTTGAACACCACGGCCCAGTCCTGCTCGTTGGCGCTCATCTCGCCGGTGTTCATGCCCATCTCGGAGTTGTAGCAGGTCGAGAAGGCGTACTTGCCCTTGTAGTCGGCGTCGCAGTTGTCGAGGTTGCCGTCGACGATCACCTGCCAGGCCACCGTCATGGTGTCGCCGTCGATGGCGTTGAACATGCAGCGGTACTGCTTGGGGTCGTCCAGCACCTTGCCGTCGTTGGGGATCGGCGCCTCGTGCTCGCCGTTGCAGAACACGTAGCCGGTGCGCGGGTAGCGCTGCAGACGCAGGCCATGAACGTCATTGGTGTTGGGGATCTCGAGGATCTTGTCGCACTTCATGACGTCCATGCGGATGCGCGCGACCCGCGAGTTGGCCTTGTCGTTGACGAACAGATAGCGCCCGTCGTAGGTGCCGTCGGTGAACGACATGTGCGGGTGGTGGAGATCGCCGTTGACGAAGGTGCCGCCGCGGTTCGCCAGGAATTTCTTGCTCTCGGGCAGCAGCCCCTCGGTCAGGACCTTGAGGGATTCGTTGGTCTGTCCCCAACCGGTGGCGCTGCAGCGGTTGAACACCGGGATGCGCATCAGCTCGCGCATCGACGGCAGGCCCATGATGCGGACCTCGCCGGCCTGCCCCGAGGAGTTGAAGACATAGTAATCATCGAGCTGGCCGGGCTTGACCTCACCCTTGTGGCCGCCGTTCGCTGCCTTCGCCTGCTTGGCATTCGCCTCCTTGAGCAGGCCGACGGCCAGGGCCCCCATGCTCGCCCCCGCCAGCCCGGTCACGGCCGCGGTCTTGGCCGTGCCGCCCAGCAAACTGCGGCGGCTGATGCCATCCTCGTGCTTATCCGACATTGTAGTCCTCTTCCCTCGTTATTGGTTTTGCAAGGGCGACGCTGACGCATTTGCCGCTGCGTCCGGCCGTTCCCAGGTGGCGGGATTGGCCGCGCTCATCGCCGGTCGGGTTTTCCCCTTGCTGGATAGCGCCTCGGCGCGTTCGCGCTTGAGGCGGCGTTGGATCATCGCCGGGCATTTGTGCTCATGCCAGTACAGCACCTGGCAGTGCATGCAGTAGATGCACTCGTTGGCATCGATGCGCCCATCGGGATGGATGGAGTCGACGGGGCATTCGACGGCGCAGCGCTGGCAGGGGCGGCCGCATTCGTGATGGCGCTTCAGCCACTCGAAGGTGCGGATTTTGGCCGGGATGGCCAAACCGGCGCCCAGCGGGCACAGATAGCGGCAGAAGAAGCGTTCGATGAACAGGCCGGCCGCCAGCAGGGTCAGGGCGAACACCACATAGGGCCACTCGCGCATGAAGTGCAGGACGATCGCCGTCTTGAACGGCTCGACCTCGGCCAGCCGCTCGGCGAAGGCCAGATCGTAGAGGCCGATGCCGAACAGGCCGAGGAAGATGATGTATTTGATGGTCCACAGGCGCTCGTGCAGCCCCCACGGTACCCGCGCCTGCGGAATGCGCGCCAGCCGCGCCAGGCGATTGGACAGCTCCTGCAGCGCACCGAACGGGCACAGCCAGCCGCAGAAGGCGCCGCGCCCCCAGAAGATCAGGGACGCCGCCACCGCCGCCCACAGCAGGAACAGCAGCGGGTCCATCAGGAAATAGTCCCAGCTGAAGCCGGTGATCAGCGAATTGGTCAGGGTCAGGATGTTGACCACCGACAGCTGGGCCAGCGCGTACCATCCCAGCCAGAACAGCGTCCAGCTCAGGAACGTGGTGCGCACCCAGAAGTGCAGGCGCGGCCGCCGCACCAGCCAATCCTGGAAGTAGAAGATTACGGTCAGGATGAACAGGCCGGTGCCGGTGACGACGACATCGAAGGAGCGGTTTTGCCAGATATGCTGCCACAGCGGCACATCGGCCGAGACCGTCTGCGGGGCGGTGGCGCCCTTCGAGACCATCTTCGGGGCAGCGGCGGGCGCGGCCGGTGCCGGTGCCGGCGCGGTTTTCAGATACGCATCCGGCAGGTCGTACGAGAGCTCGTAGGTGAGGAAGTCGCGCTTCATCGCCCCGGCCGCACGCTGCACCAGCAACTGCAGGCTCCACGGTTGCGCCGCGTTGAACTTCGCCTCCTTGGGAATCTCGAACAGCCCGATTTCGGGGAACTCCGGCGCCTCCTCGGCTTCGATGTCGGCGATGCGCTTGTAGTGGCGGTCGCGGAAACGGATGGTGTCGGCCTGCTGGACGGTGATTCGATCGAAGATGCCGCCGCGCACATAGCCCGAGCCGCGCCAGGAATAGGAGCCCTCGCCCATGACCAGAATCGCCTGCTGCCCCGGCTTCAACCGCCGCTGCAGATTCTGGTATTCGTGCGCGCCGAGCAGCGAGCGGCCGATGACCGGCGCACTGGCCAGGGCGACGTAGAGATCGATGACCGTGTCGTCCGGGGCGCCAACTTCCGGCCGTACCCCCGGGTAAGCCCGCTCGAATGCCTGGTTGACCTCACCGACGGTGAGGTGCAGCCGCCGAATGGCGCCTTCGCCCAGCAGCTCTTCCCAGGACTTGCTACCTTGTTGGTCGGGATCGACGACCTTGCCGGGGCCGGCCGGTACCGCCGCCGACGTCAAACCGCCGATGCCGCGCGACCGGGCGATGGCCTTGGCGGAGCGGGTGATGGTGTCGCCGATGACCAGCACGCTGACGGTGGCGCCGCTGACGATGTCGACCGGCGGCTCGGTGCGGTCGATGGAATCGGCCTTGACGATGTCGAAACCGACATAGCCCTGGACGAAATTGCGGATCTTTGCCTCGGGGATGCCGATCAACACGATCGGCTCGTGGTGCTTGACCAGACGCGTACCGGCGATGCGGCCGCTCAGGTCCATGGCCACCACGACGTAGATCGGCTTGCCCGAGTAGCCGGTGGCATTCACCACGTCGGCATTGAGCCAGACGTAGCCGACGACCTCGCCGCCCTTGAACACCGGGGCTGCGGGCGGCGTGCCCTCGACAGGGCCATAGCGGTCCGCTCCGGGGAAGATCTCTTGCGGTGCAATATCCGAGAGAAAATCGCCCAAGTGCAGCGTTTGGGCGGATGCCGCCGAAGCGACCAATGTGACGACCGTGGCGATGATCGCGGCAGCCATGCACCGCAGCCAGCCCGGCAGTTCCCTGCGGCTTGTCTGTATCATCGGATTAGGAAGTTCTCTCATAGCCCTTAGTGCGCGGCGGGATATTGGCAGACCGCTTGATGCACCGCAACGCACGCAAACGGCGACACGATGTCGCACCCGGACGGGCGCCGAGTGCCCCCGCAATATTCCACCTGGGATAGTGATCGCCGGCCGCTCCGTATGGCGGAATGGATACTGGCCGCATGGTGCCGAAGCTGTGACAATAGGCGACTGTGGGGTAGAGCCTACCCGGGAGGAGTGCCATGCCTCGTGCCATGACTCCGGTCTATTCGATCCACCCGGCATACCCGATTGCCGCGCCGCTCAGCGTCGATCGCTTGATGGACATCGCCGTCGGAATGGAGCATGAGGCGGCCGAGCGCTATCGCCATCTCGCCGACGGCATGGAGCGGGTTGGCGACGAGGAAATGGCCGCCTTGTTCCATCGCCTGGCCGACATGGAAACCGCGCATGAGGAGGGGCTCGAGCGCTGGGCGCGGCGCGAAGGCCGTCCGGCGCCGGCGCCGGCGCAGTTCAGTTGGCAGATGCCGGAGACTTTCGGCGACGACGACGACGATGGCGAGGCGCGGGTGATGACCCCTTATCAGGCGCTGGCGCTGGCTGTGCGCAACGAGCAGGCCGCTTTCGCTTTCTACACCTATCTGGCCGCGATCGCGGCCGACGAGCCGACCGAAGACCGGGCGTTGGCCCTGGCTCGTGAGGAACTCGAGCACATAGCCGAGCTCCGGCAGTGGCGGCGACGCGCCTATCATGCGCAGCGCCGCGTCTACCGGCATGTGCCGCGGGATGCACGCAGCCTGCGCGCCGTCGCCTACGGCCTGGAGGCGGGCAGTCATGAGCTCGATGGCCTGGCTGCCGCGGCGCTGGGGGGGGCGGCCTATGCCGAAGAGGCGAGGGCGATGCAAGGTCTCGCCCTCGCCGATGCCGAGCGCGTACGCCAGTATGCCGATGCCGCCGCCGAGATGCCGGCGACTGACGTCGTGGAACAGGCCCGCGCCGCCGGCAGGCTGGTGCAAGGGGCGCTCTCGCCGATAGACGCCTTGCGCCTGGCTCTGCGGAATGCCGAAGAGGTGCTGGATCTCTACATGGCGGCGGCCGATCATTCGGTGCAGGAGTGCGTGCTCAACGAGGCGCAGCGCCTGAGCGAGGCGGCGGTGGCGCGCCTGTTGCGCGTGCGTGTGCTCCTGGCGCACGTCGAGGCGGCGTCCGCCCCCAGGTGATCACCGCCTGCGCCAGCACGACGGAATAATTCTCCCTCTCCCGCTTGCGGGAGAGGGAAGGCGTCGCTTTCGCGGAGGTGACGAGCCGGGGTGGTGACCAATATGCCCCGTGATACGCCTCCTTGTTCTGATCCGGGCATCGGGCCGTCGCGCTCATACCGCGAAGCCGTTTCGGACGTTGAGGCCCGGGGGCGGATCAGGGCCAATCCGCGATGAGCCGAAAAAAAGCGCGGAGCCATGTGGCTCCGCGCTCAAGAACGCGGCGAACAGGGGAATCAGTCAGACGACTCGCCGCGTGAAGGACAACCGCTGGGATGGAGAAAAACCGCAGGATTTGAGGAAGGCGAGCAGGCCGAAATGGTCCCACTCGACCTGGGTACGCACGACCTCGACCCGCAGCGATGCCAGATTGGCCAGCAATTGCGACAGCAGAGCCTTGCCGACGTGGCGCTGGGTGAAGGCGGGATTGACGCCGATGGTGTCGATGACCGCGGTCGGGTTGGCGCGCCCGAATTCGCCGAAGTCGACGCGGGCCATGACGAAGCCGGCGAACTGACCGTCCACTTCGGCCACCAGCGAGACACGCACGCCCGATTCCTCGAGGACCTCGGCCGTCTTGCGCTTGTAGTAGGCGGTGCGGTCGCGGCCGGTGATGCGTCGGTCCAAACCAATGATCGCCGGCAGATCCTCGGCCCTCAACGAGCGGACAGGCACCAGGTCGCGCGACAGCGCTTCCGGCGAGTCGGCATGGGGGTCGCTGAAATCGATTTCGGCCTTGCCGTTGGCGGGATTTCCGTAAACCATGATGCCCCCTTACAAGCTCAGCGTGGTTTCGCGTTCCAGCACCAGTCGCGGCGCCAGATCGAAGCCACTGGCGGCCAAGAAGCCGACGATGGCGCCTTCGGTCCACCCGGCCTGTGTCTGGATCTCGCGCACGCCGTGGGCGGCCAGTTGGCGGTCCAGCGCCGCCAGCAACTGGTGGCCGAGCTTGGCGCCGCGTTCGCCGGGCGCGACGCCGATGGCGTCGAGGACGGCGACGGGTTCCTTGCCACCGAACTCACCGTCGAGAATCTGGGTGAAGACGAAGCCGGCGAGGCGGCCATCGGCCTCGACCGCCAACGAGACGAAGGCTCGGGGGTCCTTGGCCGTGGCGGTCAGGCGCTTTTCATAGAAACCGCGGCGTGATTGGCCGGTGATCTCGCCGTCGAGCGCGACGATGGCGTCGAGGTCGGCGGCCGTGAGCGGTCGCGTGGTGACGGTGGCTTGTTGGGCTGCCATGCATTACCTCCCCTTCGGTTGGTGCCACCTTGACCCGCGCGGGCGGTGCTGCTACCTTTATAAGTATTTCGGTACCTTAATACCGAGTAGCCCGGCAGTCAAGGAAAAGCGAATCGATGCGGTGGAATTTTAACGGTAAAACGGCAGTAGTGACAGGGGGCCTTCGGGGTATAGGCCGGTCCATCGTCGAGCAGCTGGCCGAAGCCGGTGCCGAAGTGCATGCGTTCGACTATGCCGATAGTACTGAATCGGTCGGTTTCGCTGTGCATCGGGTCAACGTCGCCGACTCCAAGTCGGTCGAGGCCGCCGTTGCCGCCATCGGCAAGCCGGTTCAACTTCTGGTTAATAATGCCGGCATCACGCGCGACAAGTCGATCGTCAAAATGACCGACGACGACTGGCGCGCCGTCATCGACATCAACCTGACCGGCGGGTTCAACGTCATCCGCGCGCTGGCTCCTGCCATGCGCGACGGCGGTTATGGCCGCATCGTCAACATCACCTCGATCAACGGCATTCGCGGCAAGTTCGGCCAGTCGAACTATGCCGCGGCCAAGGGCGGCCTGATCTCGCTCACCAAGACCGCGGCGCGCGAGCTGGGTGGCAAGGGCGTCACCGTCAATGCGGTCGCCCCCGGCATGGTGCTGACCGAGATGACCTTGGCCTTGGCCGAGGAGTTCCGCGCCAAGGCCCTGGCCGAGGCGCAACTGCCCTACCTGCCCAATGCCCAGGATATCGGGAACGCCGTGCTGTTCCTGCTGTCGGACGCGGCGCGCGCGATAACCGGCGAAGTGATCAAGGTCGATTCCGGCCAGTATATCTGAGCTCTTGGAGCGCGGAGCTCCAGCGCCGCACTCAGTTTTGCGGACCTGGAGCCCGCGCTCCGTCTGGCGGCCTAGCCGGGCCACGTCATTCGGCCGGCGGCGAGGGGCGCCGGGCCGAGTGCGCGGCGTGGGCCGGTTCATGGTCCAGGACGTGTGACGACGGCGCCTTGCCGATCAGCTTGATCATCGTGTCGATGGTGATCGAATTGAAGGTGGCGCGGGCGGTATCCTCGATTTCTTCCAGAACCTGCTTCAGAGCCTGGCCGGCGGCGGTGTCGTCACCCGGCTCGCGCTCGCCGGCCTGGATGGGTTCGATGTTCTCGAAAAGCTGGATGACGTCCAGCAACGTCGTCCGCCGGGCATTGCCGGCAAAGCGGTAGCCGCCGCCGGCGCCGCGGGCGGCCTCGACCAGGCCGGTGCGGCCAAGGGCCCGCAGCACCTTGGCCAAGTGGTTGATCGACAAACCGTACTTCTCGGCAATCTCGCCCGCCGACAACTGGCGATCAGGGTTGGCCGCCAGCTCGAACACCGCATAAAGGGCAAAACGCGTCGCTTTCTGTAGCCTCATTCGTCGAGATCCTTTTCGAGCTGGACGAACGGGCCAGCCATCATCCCCTGACTGCGGAAGAACGCCAACACCAAGTGGTCGTCGCGGCGCAGCATGGTCCGGGCATGGGTGACGCCGCTCCTGCGAAAAAATGCGCACATCGCGTCGAACAGCTCGGTGGCGATGCCGTGCTGGCGGTAGGCGGGATCGACCGCCAAGCCGAAGATCCAGCCGCAGGGGGGCGAACCGAACTCCCAGGCCCGCACCTCGCCGGTGATGAAACCGACGATCCGGTCGTCGATCTCGGCCACGAGAATGGCGCGGCCCCGCGTACGCGCCTTGTCGAGCAACTCATGCCAGTACTGCGGCTTCGCCAGCTTGGTTGCCGCCTCGTCCAGGGCGATCATGCGTGGCAGGTCGTCGGCCGTGGCGGTGCGGATGTGCGCGGTTTGGCGTTGCTGCTCGTCGTCGACGATCATGGCATAGCCCAATAATGGAAATACAGAATTGTATTGTAAATGCATAAGTGTATAACCGCAACGACCTCACTGGCATAGGTCCCAGTCGCTTGACTCCGGGTTTGGTTGAGATATAGGTACTCGGATACGGGATTGCCGCAAATGTGCGAAAAATCTGTGCCGTTGCGACCGACGATCGCAGCGGATGTCAAGGGAGGAACTGCATGGCCGCCGGTGCCGCAAGCGTTACCTACAGCCCTGATCGACTGCGCGACGACTTCAATGCCGCAACCGCCTTCGTCGACCGACACCTCGACGAGGGGCGTGGCGACAAGGTTGCCCTCCGCAGTCAGCGCGGTGATGTGACCTATCGCGAATTGGCCGCCAATGTCGATCGCTGCGGCAACGCCCTGCTGGCGCTCGGTGTCCAGCCCGGCGAGCGGGTGCTGATGGTGATCAAGGACTGCCCCGAGTTCTTCTATGTGTTCTGGGGGGCGGTCAAGGCCGGCATCGTGCCGGTGCCGCTCAACACGCTGCTGCGCACCAAAGACTATCAGTACATGATCGAAGATTCCGGCTGCGCCGCCATTCTCTGGTCGCCGGAATACGCCCTCGAGGTCGAGCCGGCCATTGCCGGCGCCCAGCGCAAGCCGCGCGTCACCCTGCCCGTCGAGGGCGAGGGCCAATCGCTGACGGCGGCGATGGGGCAAGCGGCGACCGACTTGAAGGCGGTGCCGCGCGGGCCCGATGCCGAGTGCTTCTGGCTGTATTCGTCGGGCTCCACCGGCCGGCCAAAGGGGGCGGTGCACCGCCAGCGCGACATGGTGGTGACCAGCCAAGACTACGGCGTCGACACCCTGGGCATGCGCGAGGACGACGTGTTCTTCTCGGCGGCCAAGCTGTTCTTCGCCTACGGCCTCGGCAACGGCATGACCTTCCCGCTGTGGGTCGGCGGCACCGCGGTCCTGCTGGAGCAGCGGCCGACGCCGCAGAGTACCTTCGCCATCATCGAGAAGTTCAAGCCCACCCTGTATTTCGGCGTGCCCACCCTCTACGCCGCCCAGTTGCAGGCGCTGGAGACACAGCCGGCCGACCTGTCGTCGATCCGCTACTGTGTATCGGCGGGCGAGGCGCTGCCGGCCGACGTCTTCCGTCGCTGGCAGGAACAGACGGGGCTGACCATCCTCGATGGCATCGGCTCCACCGAGATCCTGCACATCTTCATTTCCAACCGTCCCGGCGACGTCAAGCCGGGCACCAGCGGCAAGCTGGTCAAGGGCTACGAGGCGCGCGTCGTCGACGACGCGGGGCGCGTGCAGCCGCCGAACGAGCCTGGCCGCCTGCATATCCGCGGTCGCTCCACCGCAGCTTACTATTGGAACAACCCGGAAAAGACCGCCGAGACGATGATCGCCGACGGCTGGCTCAACACCGGTGATACCTATGTCCGCGACGAGGAGGGCTACTTCACCTACTGCGGCCGCAACGACGACATGCTGAAGGTCGGCGGTATCTGGTGCTCGCCCTTCGAGATCGAGGCGGCCCTGATCGCGCATCCTGCGGTGCTGGAGGCGGCGGTGATCGGCCGCGGCGACGGCAGCGGCCTGATCAAGCCGGAAGCCTGGATCGTTCTGCGCGACGGCGCCAGCCCCAGCGAGCGGCTGCAGGAGGATCTGTTGCTCCACTGCAAGAAGTCGTTGGCACCCTATAAGTACCCGCGGTGGTTCCATTTCGTCGAAGAACTGCCGAAGACGGCCACCGGCAAGATCCAGCGGTTCAAATTGCGCCAGACCGAGGCCTAGCCGCGGCCGTGCGCGACAAGCTGGCGAGCCTGTCCCAGGCGGTCGGGGAACTCATCCGCGATGGCGATTCGGTCGTGCTCGGGGCTTGTCTCGAGCAGAACATCGCCTTCGCCGTCGTCCATGAGCTGATCCGCCAGGGTCGGCGCGACCTGGAGTTGGTGGCGCCGATCTCGGACGGTGCCACCGACATGCTGATCGGTGCCGGCTGCGTCGGCGCCGTCGCCGGTGCCTGGGTCGGCAACGTCTCCGGCGGGCTTGGCCACAACTACCGCCGCGCCGTCGAGCAGGGCCTGCCGGTGCCGCTGCGCATCAACGACTACAGCAATTTCAGCCTGGGCATGGCGCTGTTCGCCGGCGCCTACGGCATGCCTTACGTGCCGGTGCGATCGGTGCTGGGTTCGGACATCGCCGTGTCCAATCCCGCCTTCCGCCGCGCCGAGGATCCTTTCGGC
The DNA here is from genome assembly GCA_036675815.1 of Rhodospirillaceae bacterium. Classification (GTDB taxonomy): domain Bacteria; phylum Pseudomonadota; class Alphaproteobacteria; order Rhodospirillales; family Magnetospirillaceae; genus JAKFEE01. The sequence goes on along the minus strand of JAKFEE010000037.1, from coordinate 27,600 downwards.
GGCGGCCCGGTGCTGTTGGTGCCGGCGATGGAGCCGGCGGTGGCGGTGCTGCCGGTGCAGCGTTCCGACCGCTTCGGCAATTGCCACCATTGGGGCAATGCCGGCGTGGCGCAGGAGGCGGCCCTGGCGGCCGAGCGCGTGCTGGTGGTGGCCGACGAGATCGTCGAACCCGAGGTCATCGCCTCGGACCCCAATCGCGTCTTGTTCCCCGCCTTCCGCGTGAGCGCGGTCGTGCACGAGCCGGCGGCGGTGCATCCGTCGCCGATGACCGGGCGGTGGAAGCGCGACACGGATTTCTATCAGGACTATCACCGCCGCTCACGCGACCCCGACGATTTCCGGGCATGGCTGCGCGAATGGGTACTGGACCTGTCGGACCATGCCGCCTATCGGGCCAAACTGGGCCAGCGGCTGGAGGCCCTGCGCATCCGCGGCGAGGCCCTGTCGGCTCCCGCCAACTTCGCGGCGGAGTGAGGGCGATGGCGGATTTCTCGACCCAGGAGCTGATGATCATCGCCACCGCCCGTGAGATCCGCGACGGCGAGGTGGTGTTCATCGGCATGCGCCTGCCCATCGCCGCCTTCGGCGTGGCGCGCCTGACCCATGCCCCCACTGCCGTGGGCCTGTTCGAAGTCGGCCTGGCGCGGCATGCGCCGGCCCAGGGCATGCTCTACACCATGAGCGACCCGCCCAACCAGCAGGGCGCCGCCTGGGCCACCGGCCTGATCCAGGTGCTGGGCCTGCTGCAGGCGGGCCGGGTCGATGCCGGCTTCATCGGCGGCGGCGAGATCGACCGCTTCGGCAACATCAACAGCTCGTATATCGGCGACTGGCGCCGGCCGACGGTCAAGTTGCCGGGCTCGGGCGGCGCCTGCGACATCGCCACCATGTCGAAGCGGACGGTGGCCATCATGAATCACGAGAAGCGCCGACTGGTGCCGCGCGTCGACTACATTACCTCGCCCGGCAATCTCGACGGCGGCGATACGCGCGCCCGCGCCGGGCTGGCCTGGGGCGGGCCGGCGGCGGTGATCACCGATCGCGCGGTGCTGCGGCCCTTCGGCCCCGACGGCGAGCTGCATCTGGCTAGCTGGCATCCCGGCCAGGACGTCGATGCGGTGCGCGGCCACACCGGGTGGGACCTCGAGATCATGCCCGGCGCCAGGGAAACCGAGGCGCCGACGCCCGATGAACTCAAGGCTCTTCGGGAGGTTGTGGACGTGGAAGGGTTTTGGCGCTAGAGCTGATGCGTTGATAAATAACGGGGGAACCCACGCAAGAGGGGGCCCCAGATGTGGAGGAAGAAGCATGTCCGAGGCGCGGAGTCCCGCCCGCCTCCGTCTTGCGTCACTAGGGGACGCTGGATGGACCTGACCTATTACCTGATCCAGATTCTGAACGGCCTCCAGTACGGGTTTCTGCTGTTTCTCGTGGCCAGCGGCCTCACCCTGGTGTTCGGCATCATGGGCATCATCAACCTGGCCCATGGCTCGTTCTACATGATCGGCGCCTATCTGGCCTATTGGCTGATCGGCGAGACGGGCAGCTTCTGGCTGGGCCTGCTGGCGGCGATCCCGCTCAGCGTGCTGGTCGGCCTGCTGGTCGAGCGCCTCGGCATCGCCTTTCTCTACAAGCGTGATCACCTCTACCAGGTGCTGTTCACCTACGGCCTGATCCTGGTGTTCAACGAGATGCGCTCGATCCTGTGGGGCGATGACGTCCACGGCGTCGCCGCGCCGGCGATCCTGTCCGGCTCGTTCTGGCTGACCGACACCCAGGCCTATCCGGTCTACCGCCTGTTCATTTCGCTGGTGTGCGTCGCCGTGGCCGGAATCCTTTATCTGGTCATCCAGCGCACCCGCCTCGGCATGACCATCCGCGCCGGCGCCTCCAATCGCGAAATGGTGCAGGCCCTGGGCATCGACGTGAACCGCCTGTTCGCCATCGTGTTCGGCTTGGGCGCGGCACTTGCCGCCTTCGCCGGCATGATCGCCGCCCCCATCAGCTCGGTCTATCCGGGGATGGGCGAGCATGTGCTGATCATTTCGTTCGTCGTCGTCGTCATCGGCGGCGTCGGTTCGATCAAGGGCGCCTTCGTCGGCGCCATGATCATCGGCCTTGCCGATACTTTCGGCACCGTGTTCCTGCCGGCCGGCGCCGGCGTCGTCGTCTACGCGGTGATGGCGTTCGTGCTGCTGTGGCGCCCGCAGGGCCTGTACGGGAGGGCCATCTGATGCCGACATTGTCGCGCCCGGTGGCGGCCCTGCTGGTCCTCGGCCTGCTTGGCCTCATGGTGTTTCCCGCCTTCGGCGACACCTTCTACATCCGGCTGGTCACCAAGATCATGGTGCTGGCCGTCTTCGCCATGAGCCTCGACCTGCTGGTCGGCTACACCGGCCTGGTCAGCCTCGGCCACGCCGCCTTCTTCGGCATCGGCGGCTATGTGGCCGGCGTGCTGATCAACAAGGGCGACGTGACGAGCATCCTGGCCCTGGTGCCGGCAGCGATGGCGGCCAGTGCGCTGGTCGCCGCGATCATCGGCTGGATCAGCATCCGCACCACCGGCATCTATTTCATCATGATCACCTTGGCCCTGGCCCAGATGGTCTATTACTTCTTCCACGACATCGATTTCTGGGGCGGCGCCGACGGCATCAATATCTATAGCCGCCCGCTGTTGGCGTTCGGTGAGACGGTGCTGCTCGATCTTTCCGACCGCGTGAGCATGTACTACTTCACCCTGGGGGTGATGGTCGCCGTGTTCCTCCTGCTGTCGGTCTTCCTGCGCGCCCCCTTCGGTCGCACCATCGTCGGCATCCGCCTCAACGAGGGGCGCATGACGGCCCTCGGCTATGACGTGCGCCACTACAAGCTGGCCGCCTTCATCATCGCCGGCACCATCGCCGGGCTGGCGGGCTTCCTCGAGGCCAGCCGTGCCGTGTATATGAACCCCGCCCACGTCAGCTGGCACGAATCCGGACTGGTATTGGTGATCGTGCTGCTGGGCGGTATGGGCACCCTTTACGGGCCGATCCTCGGCGCTTTCGTCCTCGTCCTGCTCGAGGACTTCGTGGCCGGGATCACCGATCGCTGGCTGCTGGTGATGGGCCTGTTCGTCATTTGCATGGTGCTGTTCCTGCCCAACGGCATTGGCGGATTGATCAATCGCCTGGTCAGGCCACGCAGCCGTTCGGATAAACAGGCCGCCGCCGGGGCCGGTAGCGTGGGGGTCGCCGATGGCTGACATCATCCTCGAGACCAAGGACCTTACCCGCCAGTTTGGCGGCCTGGTCGCCGTGTCCTCGGTATCGCTGGCGTTCGAGCGCGGCCGCACCCATGCGATCATCGGCCCCAACGGCGCCGGCAAGACGACCTTGATCAACCTGCTCTCGGGCAACCTGCTGCCGACTTCGGGCACCATCCGCTTCCGGGGGCAAGACATCAGTCATCTGACCGCCGACAAGGTGTCGCAGATGGGCATCGGCCGCAGCTTCCAGAAGACCAACATCTTCCTGCCGCTGACTTGCTTCGAGAACTGCTTCCTGGCGGCGCAGTCGCGGCTGCCATCTGCCTTGCGCTTCCTCCGCCCGGCGGCCGCCTACGACGATGTCGCCGCGCGGGCCGAGAAGGCGCTGGTTCTGTGCGGCCTCGGCCATCGCCGCGACACCGTGGCGACGGCGATGAGCTATGGCGAGCAGCGCCAGCTCGAGATCGGCATGATGCTGGCCACGGAACCGGAGCTGCTGTTGCTCGACGAGCCGCTGGCCGGCATGGGTGCCGACGAGGCCATGCAGGTGGTCGACCTGCTCAAGCGCTTGGCCGAGAACCATACCTTGATCCTGATCGAGCACGACATGGATGCGGTCTTCGCCATCGCCGACCGGCTGACGGTGATGGTCAACGGCACGCATCTGGCCACCGGCACCGTCGACGAGGTCCGTGCCGACCCGGCGGTGCAGCAGGCCTATCTCGGCGAGGAGGAAGAGGTATGACGGCCCTGGTGGAAATGAAGGGCGTCGATACCTACTACGGCGCCAGCCACATCTTGCACGGTGTCAGCCTGCACATCGAGCAGGGCGAGACCCTGAGCCTGATGGGCCGCAACGGCATGGGCAAGACGACGACGCTGCGCTCGTTGGTCGGCCTGACGCCGCCGCGGCGCGGCGAGATCCGCATCAAGGGCCAGCCGGTGCACGGCCTGCCGCCGCACGTCATCATCCGCCGCGGCATCGCCTACGTGCCCGAGGATCGCGGCATCTTCCCCAACCTGTCGGTGCGCGAGAATCTGGTAATGGCGGCGCGGCCGGGACTCGGCGGCCGCTGCGACTGGACCTTCGAGCGGGTGATCGACACCTTCCCGCGCCTCGGCGAGCGCCTCGACAACATGGGCAACCAGCTCTCGGGCGGCGAGCAGCAGATGCTGACCATCGGCCGCGCGTTGATGACCAATCCCGAGTTGCTGATCCTCGACGAGGCCACCGAAGGCCTGGCGCCGTTGATCCGCAAGGAGATCTGGCAGGTGGCCAAGACCATCAAGGCCACCGGCATCGCCACCCTGATCGTCGACAAAGACATCAAGGCGCTGCTGGAGATCTGCGATCGCTGCCTGATCATGGTCAAGGGCCGCATCCTGTTCGACGGCACCGCCGCCGAACTCGCCGCCAACCCAGACATTCATCACAAGTATCTCGGAGTGTAACGCGACAATCATCATGCCTGCGGAAGAGCCTGTGAAGGAATTACCTTTTTTCCGTCACCCCCGCGGAAGCGGGGGTCCATATTGGGGCCGCACAGCACCCGAGATATCGAGCGTAGTGCGGTTCAGCGATGGATTCCCGCTTTCGCGGGAATGACGAAACAAATTGACCAATTCATTCACATGCTTTTTCGCGGGGCATGACATTTACTTCAGATATTGCCGCGCAACGGCAGTTCGATCTCGACCACGTCGTCGTCCTCGCCGCGGCGTACGCTGAAGCCGGTCTTCTGCGCCAGTTTGATCATCGCCCGATTCTCGGCCAGCACCTCGCCGACCACCATACCTGTGCCATGCTTGCGGCAATAGCGCACCATCTTGTCGATCAGCACCGGCCCGATGCCGGTGCCGCGGGCGGCAGGGTGGACGGTGATGGCGATCTCGGCGCGCTCGTTGTCGGCATCGGTGACGGTGCGCACCACGCCCAACGTCCGGCCGTCGCGCGTGGCGATGAAGGCCATTTCGCGGTCGTAGTCGATCTGGGTGAAGCGCGCCATCTGGCTGGGGCGCAGGCGGCCGACCAGATTGAAGAAGCGGAAGCGCAGGTCCTCGGGCGACAGGCTCACCATCAGGGCTTCGTGCGCCGGCGCATCCTCGGGGCGGATGGGCCGCAGCAGCACCGGCGTGCCGTCCTTCAGCGTCGCCGGTTCCTCGAGCGCGGCCGGGTAGGGGCGGATGGCCAGCCGGCTACGCTCGACGCCGGTGAAGCGGGCCACCTTCATGTGGGCGTCGACCACGGTGACGCCCCGATCGTCGGCAAATAGCGGATTGATGTCGACGCCGACGATTTCGGGCAGGTCGATGATCATCTGCGACACCTTCATCAGGGTGAGGCAGATTCTGTCGAGGTCGACCGCAGGCCGGTCCAGGTAGGCGCTGAGCAGCCGCGAAATCCGTGTGCGATCGATCAATTCGCGCGCTAGAACCATGTTCAGCGGCGGCAGGCCAATGGCGTGGTCGCGGATGATCTCGACGGCGCGCCCGCCTTCGCCGAACAGGATGACCGGCCCGAATACGCGGTCGGTGGTGACGCCGATGATCAATTGGCGGGCGTTGCGCCGGGACACCATGCGTTGCAGGGTGAATCCGTCGCAAGAAGTGCCCGGGCGGGCCTCGTCGAGGCGCCGCAGCATGCCTTGGGCGGCGCTCTGCACCGCCTCGCGGCTTTCCAGGTTGAGGGCGACGCCGCCTACGTCCCATTTGCGCGTCAGGTTCGCCGCCATGACGGTGAGGGCGACCGGATAGCCGATGCCGTCGGCTACCGCCGCCGCTTCGGCGGGGGTCTGGGCGATGTGGGTCTCGACGACCGGCAGGCCATAGGCGGTGAGCACCGCCTTGGCCTCGGGCTCGTCCAGGGTGTCGCGCCCGGCCAGCAGCGCCGCCTCGATCACCAAGCGCGCCGTGCCGCGGGCCGGGCGGAAGTCCTCGAGCGCCGCCGGCGGCGTCTGCATCAACAGTTCCTGGTTGCGCCAGTAGTTCGCCATGTGCAGGAAGGCGCGCACGGCGCGATTGGGGGTATCGTAGGTGGGCAGGCCGGCCTTGCCGAACTGCTCGCGCGCCTTGGCCGCGGCGTGCTCGCCCACCCAGGCGGTGAGAATGTTGCCGCCGATCTCCTTGGCCACCTTGACCACGGCGCGCGCCGGTTCCTCGGCGTCGACCAGGGCGGTGGGGGCGTGCAGGACCAGGACGGCGTCGGCCTCCGGCGCATCGACCAGGGCAGCCAGGGCGTCGCCGTAACGCTTGGGGGCGGCGTCGACGCGGATGTCGGCGGGATTGGCGTGGGTCCAGCCCTCGGGGAGTACGGCGTCGAGCTTGCGGACGGTTTCGGCGGAGAAATGGGCGAGTTTGCCGCCGCCGGCCAGGAGCGTGTCGGCGGCCATGACCCCGGCGCCGCCACCGTTGGTGAGGATGGCGAGGCGATCGCCGGTGATCGGCCGCGCGCGCGCCAGCGTTTCGAACGCGGCAAACAACTCGTCGACATCGTCGACGCGCAGCATGCCGGCGCGCCGCAGGGCAGCGTCGAATACTTCGTCGGGGCGCGCCAGGGTGCCGCTGGCCAGCGCACCCTCGATGTCGTCGTCGGCGGTGAAGCGGTTGGCCTTGACCACCAGGACCGGCTTGTTGCGCGCCGCCGCGCGTCCCGCCGACATGAAGTTGCGGCGCTCTTCCAACTGCTCGACATACAGCAGGATGGCGCGGGTCCCGGGGTCGTTGGCCAGGTAGTCCATCATGTCGCCGAAATCGACGTCGAGGCTGGTGCCCAGCGACACGAAATGTGAGAAGCCGACGCCGCGGCCCAGGGCGAAATCGAGCACCGCCGCGCACAAGGCGCCCGATTGCGACACGAAGGCCACCTTGCCGGGCAGGGTGCTGGTGTGGGCGAAACTGGCGTTGAGGCCGGCCTTGGGGGCGAGCAGACCCAGGCTGTTGGTGCCGAGGATGCGCAGCCCATGCCGCCGTGCTGCGGCCAGCAGGTCCTGGCGCAGTTGTGGGCCGTTGGGGTGCAGGGCGAAGCCGGCGGTCATGACGATGGCCGCACGCGTGCCGCGCCGTCCCAGCGATTCGATGATTTCGGGCACCGTGGGTGGCGGCGTGCAGACGATGGCGAGATCTGCGAGATCGGGCAGCGAATCGACATCGGGATAGGCCCACACCCCCGAGATCGAGCGGTGCTTGGGATTGACCGGCATGATGGGTCCGGCGAAGCCGCCGGCCAACAGGTTACGCATGACAACATGGCCGATCCGATGCGGCCGGTTGCTGGCGCCGATCACCGCAATCGATTGCGGCTGGAAAAACGATCCGAGATGACTGCTGCTCATTCCCCCTGGTTACACCCGCCGGTGCGGGGGGTCAAATCAAGCGCTGGTGCGGCTGACGTTTCGAGCCCCGACGCCGTCCTGCGGGTGGGGAGCCGGCCTAGGTGCTCGATGAGCGATCGGCTTGGAACAACTCCAGCCGCTTGCGCACCGACTCCCATTCGCGCTTGGCCTCATCCAGTTCGGCCTTGACGGCGGAGCCCTGGCTTGCGACCGCGGCGGCGGACTGGGCGCGCAGCGCCGCCATGGCGCGGCTGTAACGCTGCTTCGCCAGCTTCTCCTGCGCCATCAGGTTGGCTTCGTCGGAAGTCATCGCCTTGTTCCTCCACGTTTCATGGATCCGCCGGTCACTGTAACGATTGCTGCGGTGCACGCAGAAGACCCGTGTGCCGGCTCCGCCGGACGATTCGGTGCTACGTGCGAGGGAGAGCGCGGAGTTTCAGCTCCGCAAGGAGAATGCGGACCTGGAGGTCCGCGCTTCTCGTCAGCTAAGCGCGGACGACTTCGCCGTTGACGGTGCAGGCCGGCTCGGCGAGGCGGACGAACTGCTCGGTGACGGCTTCGGGCGGCGGAAGGCGGTCGGCGTCTTCGCCGGGGAAGGCGATGGCGCGCATGCGGGTGCGGACCACGCCGGGGTCGAGCAGGTTGGCCTTGACCGTGGTCTTGGTGATCTCGCCGGCATAGCAGCGCACCATGGCCTCCAGGGCAGCCTTGCTCGCCGCGTAGGCGCCCCAGTAGGGATGGGCACCCACGGCGGCGCCCGAGGTCACGAAGATGGCGCGGCCGGCGTCCGACTGGCGGAGCAGCGGGTCGAGGCTGCGGATCAGCCGGTAGTTGGCGGTGACGTTGACGTCCATGATTTCCTGCCAGTCCTGCGGCCGGAAGTGGCCGACCGGCGACAGGGCGATCAAGGTGCCGGCGTTGCCCACCAGCACGTCGAGCTTGCCGAAGCGCTCATAGATGGCGCCGCCCATGCGATCGATGGTGTCGAAGTCGCGCAGGTTCATCGGCATCAGGATGGCTTGGCCACCGTCGGCGCGGATTTCGTCGTCGAGTTCCTCCAGCGCGCCCTGGGTGCGCGCCACGGCGATCACCTGGGCCCCCTCGGCGGCAAAGCGTTTGGCCACGGCGCGGCCGATGCCGCGCGAGGCGCCGGTGACCACGGCGATGCGCTCCTGCAGGCGGCCGGCCATCACTTGCTCTCCGCCAGCATGGTTGCCGGGGTCATCGTCGACTTGCCGACCTCGGCTTCGGGGGCCACCGGATACTCGCCGGTGAAGCAGGCGTCGCAGAATTGCGGCGCCGCGGCATTGCGCCCAGGCTCGCCGACGGCGCGGTACAGGCCATCCAGCGAGATGAACGCCAGGCTGTCGACGCCGATCAGTTCGGCCATCTGCGCCACCGAGTTCTGCGCCGCCAACAGCTTTTCGCGTGTCGGCGTGTCGATGCCGAAGAAGCAGGGATGCGTGGTCGGCGGGCTGGAGATGCGCATATGCACCTCCTTGGCGCCGGCTTGGCGCATCATCTCGACGATCTTCATCGAGGTGGTGCCGCGCACGATGGAATCGTCGACTAAGACGACGCGCTTGCCCTCGATGTATTTGCGATTGGCATTGTGCTTGAGCTTGACGCCGAGATGGCGGATGCGATCGGTGGGCTCGATGAAGGTGCGGCCGACATAGTGGCTGCGGATGATGCCGAGTTCGAAGGGAATGCCGCTTTCCTGGGCGAAGCCCAGCGCCGCCGGCACGCCGGAATCGGGCACCGGGATGACCACGTCGGCCTCGACGCGGCTTTCGCGCGCCAGTTCCTGGCCGATGCGCTTGCGCGCCTCATAGACGCTGTGGCCTTCGACGACCGAATCGGGGCGGGCGAAGTAGATGTACTCAAAGATGCAGAAACGCTTGGGTCGGCGGGCGAAGGGCTTGATCGAGCGCATGCCGTGGGCGTTGAGGATCACCAGTTCGCCGGGTTCGACGTCACGCACGAACTCGGCGCCGATGATGTCGAGCGCCACCGTCTCCGAGGCGAGAATATGGGCGCCGTCGAGGCGCCCCAGAACCAGCGGGCGGATGCCCAAGGGATCGCGGACGCCGATCACCGAATCCGAGGTCAGCGCCACCAGCGAATAGGCACCCTCGACCTGACGCAGGGCGTCGATCACCCGATCCTCGACGGTCGAGTACAGGCTGATGGCGATGAGGTGGACGATGACCTCGGTGTCGGTGGTCGATTGGAACAGGCAGCCGCGGCGCACCAGTTGGCGGCGCAGCGTCGCCGCGTTGGTGAGGTTACCGTTGTGGCCGATGGCGAGGCCGCCGAACTCGAAATCGGCGAACAGCGGCTGGACGTTGCGCAGCAGCGTCTCGCCCGTGGTCGAATAGCGCACATGACCGACCGCCATGTGGCCACCCAGCTTCTTCATCACCTCTTCCGAGCCGAAATTGTCGGCGACGTGGCCCAGGCCGCGATGATTCTGGAAATGCTCGCCGTCGAAGGAGACGATGCCGGCGGCCTCCTGGCCGCGGTGCTGCAACGCGTGCAGGCCGAGCGCCGTGTGGGCGGCGGCGTCCTGATGGCCGAAGATGCCGAAGACGCCGCACTCTTCCTTCAGGTGATCGTCGTCGAAGGGATGGGTGGTCAACATGGCCCGAACACTACTCCAAGATCACTGGTTGCGCTGGATCAGCATATCCAGCTGCTGCCGCTCGGCTTCGCCATAGGACGGCAGCGTCGGGGCGGTGGGCTCACTGGCACTCGGCCGGGCCAACTGGCGGAAGGCCTTTTCCGCCTCATGCAGTCGGCGGGCATCGTCGGCGGCGCCCCGGGTCGCCGCCTGCGCCTTGCCATACTCCTCAGGCAGCGCTGCCTGCAACAGGCGGGCACCGCCTTCGATCATCGGCCGCGTCTTGGCCTCGGTGATCCAGGCCGGCGGCTCGCCCGGCGCGATCAACCACATGGCCAGGATATAGGCCAGCGACACCAATACGGCGCCGCGCACCAGGCCGAACACGAAGCCCAGCGAGCGGTCGAGGCTGTTCAGCGCCGAATCGCGCACGCGGCGGGCCAGCATGTTGGTCAGCAAAGACAGCACGATCAGGGTCACCAGGAAGATCCCGGCACCGGCGGCGATGTCGGCCAGCCAGTCGGCCTCGATATGTTGGCGGGCGATCGGGCGGGCCAGCGGCAAGCCGTAAAGCGTCGCCAGGGCGGCGCCGATCCAGGCCGTCACCGACAGGACCTCATGCACGAAGCCGCGCATGAGGGCAAACAGTCCCGACAGCAGCAAGGCGGCGATGACGGCGATGTCGAGGGCGTTCACCTGGTCACTCGGTTGTTGCGGCGGCCTTGCCGCGGTCATGTTTCGGCCGGAATAGGCTTACCACGTCCTGGAGGTGGCCGGCGGTGCGAACCGCCAGCGCCGTCCGCCCGTGCGTTTTCCCACGCAAACCGGGGACCAGTGCCTGAGCGAACCCCAGCTTGGCGGCCTCTTTCAGCCGCACGTCCATCTGACTCACGGCGCGCACCTCGCCCGACAGGCCGATCTCGCCGAAGACCACCATGTCGGCGGCCACCGCCACGTCCGTTACCGACGACAGCAGCGCCGTGGCGACCGCCAGGTCCGCGGCGGGCTCGCCGATGCGCAAACCGCCGGCGACGTTCAAATAGACGTCATTGCCCGACAGCGCAAGTCCGCATCGAGCGTCGAGCACGGCCATGATCATGGCCAGCCGCCCGGCGTCCCACCCGACGACGGCGCGGCGCGGCGTCGCCAACCCCGAGGGGGCCACCAGCGCCTGGATCTCCATCAGCATGGGGCGCGTGCCCTCCATGCCGGCAAAAACGCAGTTGCCCGAGACGTTGCCGCGGCGCTCGGCCAGGAACAGCGCCGAAGGGTTGGCCACTTCCATGAGGCCACCGTCGGTCATCTCGAACACACCGATCTCGTCGGTGGCGCCAAAGCGGTTCTTCACGGCCCGCAGGATGCGAAATTGATGGCCGCGGTCGCCTTCGAAATACAAGACCGTGTCGACCATGTGCTCGAGCACGCGCGGCCCGGCGATAGCGCCTTCCTTGGTGACGTGGCCGACCAGGAACAGGACGAAGCCGCGGCGCTTGGCCAGGCGGATCAACTCCTGGGCGGAGGCGCGCACCTGGGCGACGGTGCCGGGGGCGGAATCGAGTTGGTCGAGATACATGGTCTGGATGGAGTCGATGACCACGACCTCCGGCGTTTCGGCGTCGAGCGAGGCGACGATGTCGCGCACCGAGGTCGCCGCCGCCAGCCCGACCGGCGCCCCACCCAGGCCGAGGCGGCCGGCGCGCAGGCGCACCTGATCGATGGCTTCCTCGCCCGAAACATAGGCGCACTTGGCGCCCTTGATAGCCAGCGCCGCTACTGCCTGCAGCAGCAGCGTCGACTTGCCGATGCCGGGGTCGCCGCCGACCAGCAGTACCGATCCCGGCACCAGGCCGCCGCCGCACACGCGGTCGAGTTCGGCCAGCCCGGTGGGGCGGCGCGGCGGCGGCGTCGAGCCACCGTCCAGGCTGACGAAATCGATGCGCTTGCCCTTGCCGCCGGAGAGGCCCTTCGGCACCGCCTCGGCCGGCGCCTCCTCGACGATGGCGTTCCACGCGTCACAGGCATCGCACTTGCCCGCCCAACGTACGGTGACGGCGCCGCATTCCTGGCAGACGTAACGGGCGGCGGATTTGGCCATCGCGGCTTCCGGGCAGCGGAGATATCCGCTGGGGTAGACCATTGTCGCGCCCGACGCAAGTTTAGCTCGCCGCGCGCGCGTATTTTGCCCGAACTCGTGCTATATGAAAGGAATTCGTGACGGATCCGCGGGAGCATCCTGAACCACGTCATGCCCGCGCAGGCGGGCATCCATTTTCCCGAGACCTATCGGATTGCCGCCCGGATGGCGCCAACACGCGAACGCCCCCGGCGTCTCTGGAACATGGACCCCCGCCTTCGCGGGGGTGACAACGGAACCTCCCCCGAAACCGCCATGAACCACGTTGCGAGGACGGTATGGAACAGCCTGAACTCCGGCGAATGTCGCGCGAGGAATACCGCCGCTGGGCCGAGGGGCGGCCGGGTCGCTACGAGCTCGTCGACGGCGTGGTGGTGGCGATGGCGCCTCAGCGAGCCGAGCACGCAAGGCTGAAGGCCCGTGTCTTTCAATTGCTCCAAAGCGGAATCGCCGCCGCTCGCCTGAGTTGCGAGGCTTGGCCGGACGGGATGACTGTCGAAGTCGATGAGGATACCGACTACGAGCCCGACGCGATCGTCACCTGTGGCGACCGGATTCCTGGCAACGCGGTTGCGGTGACCAATCCGATCATTGTCGTCGAGGTGTTGTCGCCCAGCACCAGCGGCGTCGACACCGGCCAGAAGCTGGAGGGCTATTTCCGCGTGCCCAGCATCCAGCACTATCTGATCGTCAGGACCAACAAGCCGGCCGTCATCCATCACCGCCGCGGCGGGGACGGCCCCATTCTCACCCACATCATCCAGAGCGGCTCGATCACGCTTGACCCGCCCGGTCTGGTGCTCGATGTCGACGCACTGTACCGGCCCTAGCGGAGCGAGGACATGCAGCAACCCGAACTCAGGCGAATGTCGCGCGAGGAATACCGCCGCTGGGCCGAACAGCGGTCCGGCCGCTCCGAACTCGTCGACGGCGTGGTGGTGGCGATGGCGCCCGAACGCCGCGTCCACGCCCGGCTCAAGGGGCGGGCATTTCGCCTGCTCGAAGATGCCATCGCCGAAGCCGGCCTGCCCTGCGAGGCCTGGCTTGACGGCGTGACGGTGGAGGTCGGCGCCGATACCGATTACGAACCCGACTCCGTCGTCACCTGCGGCCCGCAGCCGCCCGAGGATTCCATGGCGGTGAGCGACCCCGTCATCGTGGTCGACGTGTTGTCGCCCAGTACCTGCGGCGTCGACTCCAGCCAGAAGCTGGAGGGCTATTTCCGCGTGCCCAGCATCCGGCATTACCTGATCGTCAGGACCGACAAGCCCGCCGTCATCCACCACCGCCGCGATGCGGGCGGCGCCATTCGCACCCAGGTCGTGCCGGGCGGCGGGATTGCGCTGGACCCGCCCGGCGTCGTGCTGGACGTCGATGCGCTGTACCGGCGCTAGAGCGCCACTTCTGAATATCCGCGCAGATGACGCCAGTTGCTGCTTAACGATTGCATGTCGACGCGGTGCGGTTATAGTCCGGCTGGCCCACGCCATTTGAGGAGTTTCCGATGCTTATCTCCCCAGCCTTCGCCCAGGCTACCGGCGCGCCGGCCATGGGTGGCTTGGAATCCTTCCTGCCACTGATTCTGATTTTCGTTGTCTTTTACTTCCTGCTGATCCGCCCGCAGCAGAAAAAGGCCAAGCAGCACCGCGAGTTGGTGCAGCAGTTGAAGCGGGGTGATCGCGTGCTCACCGGCGGCGGCATCATCGGCCAGGTCTCGAAGTTGGTGGACGACAACGAAATCGAGGTCGAGGTCGCCCCCAACGTCAAGGTGCGCCTGGTGCGATCGGCGGTGCAGGATGTGCTGCAGCGTACGCAGCCGGCCTCGGGTGCCAAGGATGAAGCTGCGGCGGCCGAGGAAAAGCCGGCCGAGAAGGCGTCCGGGCTCAGGGGCCTGTTGGGCGGCAAGGGCAAGTAGATCATGTTCTACCCGCGTTGGAAGACCATTCTGATTTTGGCCGTCTGCCTGATCGGCATCGTCTTCGCGCTGCCTAACGCGCTGCCCCGGCAGGTGACGGACTCGCTGCCGTCCTGGCTGCAGCCGATAAATCTCGGCCTCGACCTGCAAGGGGGCTCGCACCTCCTGCTGGAAGTCGAGGTCGAGGCCGTCGTCAAGGAACAGCTGACCAGCTTGGTCGACTCCTTGCGCGGAGCCCTACGCGAGGCGAGGATCCGCTACGCCGACCTCGGTATCGACGGTGAGGCGGTCACGGTGAAGCTGCTCGATCCCGAGGCCCGTGATCAGGTGCGCGCGATCGTGCGCGGTCTCGATCCCGACGTCAGGTTCGACATTCGCGACGACGGCGTCGCCGTCATTGCCTATACCGAGCAGGCGCGGGCGATCCGCAAGAAGGCGGCCATCGACCAATCGATCGAGATCGTGCGCCGTCGCGTCGACGAACTGGGCACGCGCGAGCCGACCATCATGCGCCAGGGCGACAATCAGATCCTGGTCCAGTTGCCCGGCGTTGCCGACCCCGATCGCATCAAGAACCTGCTGGGCAAGACCGCCAAGCTGACCTTCCATCTGGTCGATCCCACCGTCTCGGCCGAAGAGGCGGCGCGCGGCCGCGTGCCGCCGGGAACGCAACTGATGCAGTCGGCCGACCCCCAGGGGCCGCCGGCATACGTCGTGCGGCGCCGCGTCGAGGTCGGCGGCGACGCGCTGATCGATGCGCAGCCCAGCTTCCAGAACAACGAACCGGTGGTGAGCTTCCGCTTCGATTCCGCCGGCGGCAAGCGCTTCGGCGACGTCACCGCCGCCAGTACCGGCAAGCAGCTGGCCATCGTCCTCGACAACAAAGTGATCAGTGCCCCGGTCATCCGCGAGCCGATCCTCGGCGGCAGCGGTGTCATCTCCGGCAGCTTCACCGTCGAGACGGCGAACGACCTTGCGTTGCTGCTGCGCGCCGGCGCCCTCCCGGCGCCGCTGACCATACTCGAGGAGCGCACCGTCGGCCCCGATCTCGGCGCCGACTCCATCCGCGCCGGCGCCATCGCCAGTGTGGTGGCTCTGGTGTTGGTGATCGGCTTCATGTTCGCCATCTACGGCCTGTTCGGCATGTTCGCCAACCTTGCCGTGATCATCAATTTGGCCCTGCTGCTGGGCGTTCTGTCGGCCCTTGGCGCCACTCTCACGCTGCCCGGTATCGCCGGCATCGTGCTCACATTGGGCATGGCGGTCGATTCCAACGTGTTGATCTACGAGCGCATGCGCGAGGAATCCCGTCTGGGACGAACGCCCATCAACGCCATGGTTGCGGGCTTCGATCGTGCGTTCACGACCATTCTCGATTCGCAGCTGACGACGCTGGTTGCGGCGGTCCTGCTGTTCCAATTCGGCTCGGGGCCGATCCGCGGCTTTGCCGTCACCCTGGCCATCGGTCTCGCCACCTCGATGTTCACGGCGATCTGGGTGACGCGCCTGATGCTGCAGGCATGGGCGCGCCGCGCCAAGCCGCAGACCCTGCCGATCTGAAGGTATCGCCATGCTGATTCGTCTGCCCTACAACACCAAGTACGACTTCATCGGCAAGCGGCTGCTGGCCTTCGCCATCACCGCGGCGATCATCCTCGCCTCGATCGGGGCGCTGGCGACGCGCGGCCTCAATTACGGCATCGACTTCGCCGGCGGCATCCTCGTCGAGGTAAAGTCGCCGGGGGCGGCGGATCTCAAGGAGATGCGCTCGACCTTGGGCGGCCTCGGCCTGGGCGAGGTGGCGCTGCAGACCTTCGGTGCGCCCGATCAGGTCCTCATTCGCCTGTCGCGCCAGGAGGGCGGCGAACGCGAGCAGATGGCGGCGCTGGACAAGGTGAAGGCGGCGCTGGGCGACGGCTATGAGTACCGGCGCACCGAGTTCGTCGGCCCGAAGGTCGGCGAACAATTGCGCGAGGATGCGGTGTGGGCGGTCAGCTTGGCCATCCTCGCCATCGGCGCCTACATCTGGATTCGTTTCGAGTGGCCGTTTGCGGTGGGGGCGCTGATATCGACCTTCCACGACGTCGTCGCCGCCTTCGGCTTTTTCGCCATTACCGGGCTGCAGTTCGATCTGACCATCGTTGCCGCCATCCTCACCATCGCCGGCTATTCCATCAACGATACCGTCGTCGAATATGATCGGGTGCGCGAAAACCTGCGCAAGTACAAGACGATGCCGATGATCGAGTTGCTCAATCTGTCGGTCAACGAGACGCTGTCTCGCACCATCCTCACCGGCGGCACCGCCATCCTGGCGCTGATCGCGCTGTACTTCCTGGGCGGCAGCGTGCTCGAAAACTTTGCCCTGGCCATGCTGTTCGGGGTGGTGATCGGTACCTACTCCTCGATCTATGTCGCCATGCCGCTGCTCGTCTACTTCGACCTGCGCAGCCTGGGCGGCGGCAGGGAAGAGGAAACGGCCCCGGAGAAGCAGTCGGCCGGCTGAGTCCGGCTGGCGACGCCCGGACCGCCGCGCCATATAGCCGCGATGGACATCACCCCCCTCATCCCCACTGGCCGCCAACTCATCCAGCGTTACGGCGATGGCGGCTTTCGCATCAGCGGCCAGCGCTTCGATGGTTCGGTCATCGTGTTTCGCGAACGCACGTTGAATTGGCGGGTGAGCGCCATCGAGGGCATCGACCCGGAAAACCTGCGGCCCGTGCTGGAAGCCGAGGAAAAGGTCGGCATCCTGCTGGTCGGCTGCGGGACGTCGGCACGGCCGCTGCCCGGTGCGCTGCGACAGACGCTGCGCCAGGCCGGCATCGTGCTCGAACTGATGGACACCGGCGCCGCCTGCCGCACGTTCAATGTGCTTCTGGCCGAGGATCGCCTGGTGGCGGCGGCGCTGATCGCCGTGTAGGGTCATGGAAACCGGGCCATCGCGCCCCAGATGATGGTCACCGCTCGATCGGAGGAGGGGCGCAGTGACCACACTGATCGGAGTTTCAGGCAGCTTGCGGCGTGGCTCGTTCAATAGCGCGCTGCTGCGTGCCGCGGCCGAGCAGATGCCGCCCGATGCCGAACTGCTCATCCACACGATCCGCGGAATACCGCTCTATGACGGCGACGACGAGCAGCTACGAAACCTCATGCACGGCTTCACCGCTTTCGCCCGCCGGCATGGGGGTAAGGGGTGACGGAGGCGTGGCCGGACCTGCCCTACGGCGCCTGGCGTGAGACCTGCAGCACGCTGCAGCTATGGACGCAGATCGTAGGCAAGATTCGTCTGGCCCAGACGCCGTGGGTGAACCATTCCTGGCATGTGCCGCTTTACGTCACCGTGCGCGGCCTATCGACGTCGCCGATCCCCCACGGCCACCGCTGCTTCGACATCGCCTTCGACTTCATCGACCATGTGCTGCTCATCACCACGGATGACGGAGGCCGGCGGGAGCTGCCGCTCCAACCGCGGACCGTCGCCGCCTTCCATGCGGCGGTGATGTCCGCGCTGGACGACCTCGGCTTGCCGGTCCGCATCAACGACATGCCCAACGAGATCGTCGACGCCGTCCCCTTCACCCAGGATCGCAGGCATGCCGCCTACGACGCCGAGTTCGCGCAGCGCTTTTGGCGCGTGCTGCTTCAGGCGAGCCGAGTGTTCGCGCAGTTCCGCACGAGCTTTGTGGGCAAATGCAGCCCGGTGCATTTCTTCTGGGGAAGTTTCGATCTCGCCGTGACGCGCTTTTCGGGGCGCCGCGCGCCGCCCCATCCGGGCGGCGTGCCCAACCTGCCCGACGCGGTGGCGCGGGAAGCCTACTCCCATGAGGTGAGCAGCGCCGGATTCTGGCCGGGAGGCGGTGCGATCGGCCATGCCGCCTTCTATTCCTATGCCTATCCCGAGCCCCAGGGATTCTCCCGCGTTGCGGTTCGACCGGCCGCCGCTCGCTACAGCGCCGACTTGGGTGAGTTCTTGCTGCCCTATGACGCGGTGCGCAGCGCCGCCGATCCCGATGCGGCACTGTTGGCTTTCCTCGACGACACCTACGCCGCCGCCGCCGATGCGGGGAACTGGGATCGCGCCGGGCTCGACTGCATACCGGGGCGGCCGGGCGTGCCCCGCCGCTTGGGTTGAGGGGCGGGGGGCGCGGGTCGACGACACGCACCCCGCTGATCGCCTACTTCGCCTTGGCGAGATTGGCGGCGACGAAATCCCAGTTCACCAGATGATCGAGGAAGGCCTGGATGAAGTCCGGGCGCCGATTCTGGTAATCGAGATAATAGGCGTGCTCCCAAACGTCGCAGGTCAGCAGCGGCGTCTGGCCGTGCACCAGCGGACTGTCGGCATTGGCGGTCTTGGCGATCTTCAGCTTGCCCCCGTCGAGCACCAGCCACGCCCAGCCACTGCCGAACTGCGTTACGCCGGCCTGCTTGAAGTCCTCCTTGAACTTGTCGAACCCGCCGAGATCGGCATCGATCCGCGCGGCGACGTCACCGGCCGGCTTGCCCCCGCCATTCGGCTTCATACAGTTCCAGAAGAACGAGTGGTTCCACACCTGGGCGCCATTGTTGAACACCGCCAGCTTCGACGCGTCGCCGGCGACCTCCTTGATCGCCTCTTCCAGCGGCTTGGCCTCGAGCGGCGTGCCCTTTACGGCATTGTTGTAGTTGGTGACGTAGGCGGCGTGGTGCTTGCCGTGGTGAAAGCCGAGTGTATTCGCCGACATGTGCGGCTCGAGGGCCTTGGCATCATAGGGAAGAGGAGGGAGTTCGACGGCCATGGCGCTACCTCTCAAGATGTTGGAATAATTCTAATGGCGAGTATATGGGCGGCGCCGGGCACTGTGAAGGGGCTCGCGCCACGCGATCATAGAAAAGAGGTCCGGCTCATCTCAAATACCCTTCTGGCGCCAGACGAACGGTTAGGCCCGTAGGACGGATCCGTCCTGCGGGCCTGCTTTGTGGGGTCTCAGGCTAACGCCAGAGGGGTTGGCCGAGATCGACTTGCCGCCTGCTCGTCAGGGCGCCGGTGCCGGCGCCGAGGGCGCCACCAATGATCGCGCCGGCCAAGGGCTCGTCGCCCGCCAGTTCGCCAATCGCAGCGCCCGCACCGGCGCCGAGGGCGCCACCGGACAAGGCGCGATCCTGAGTGGTGTAGCCACAGCCGGCGAGGCCAAGCGCTACTGCGAACACGGCCGGTATCGCCAAGCGATGCATCCACGCCTCCTTTTGTAGCGTTCTCCATCCACAAACGTCGGGCGCATCGGGTTTGTTCCGCCGGCCTCGAGTTACGCGCTGATGGAAGGCTCGCACGCAAGGTCGCCAGTCGCGCGGCCCGCCGGGGGTCGAGCGACGACCTGCAACATGCCGAGTGCGATCTCGCGCTCGCCCATGATGACCACGTCGGCGCCGCGGGTTGTCAGGTATTCCACTTCGGCGTTCGAGTGGGCGCGGGCTACGATCTGTAGGGCGGGGTTCGCGGCGCGGGCCTGCTGAACTACTTGCCCGGCCTCGAAAGCGTTGGGAATGGCGATGACCAGATACCGTGCCTGTGCCAAGTTGGCGGCGCCGAGCACGTCGGCCCGCGCCGCATTGCCGACAATGGTCTCGATTTGGTCCTCGCGCAGCCTAGCGATGGTCTGGTCGGCATCCTCGATCACCAGAAAGGGCCTGTCGGCCCCCTTCATCGCCTCGCCGATGAGGCTGCCGACGCGGCCATAGCCGACCAGGACCAGATGGTCCTGCAAGGTCGTCATCGATGTCTCACCCGCCGAGGCCTGGACGGCGGTTGCCGCCGAATCGGGTTCTGGCTCGGCGCCTTGCGCGGACGTGGGTGCCTCGCCAGCCATCCGTTGCTTCATCCACCGAAGCGAAGTGAACGCCAGCGGGTTGAGCATTATCGACAGAATTGCCCCTGCCAGGATGAGGTCGCGCCCCTTTTCGGGCAACAGCCCCAATCTGGCCCCCAATTCGGCGAGAATGAACGAGAACTCGCCAATCTGCGCCAAACTCGCCGAGATGGTCAGAGCCGTTATCATCGGCCGGCGGAACGCCAGCACGATCAGGAAGGCCGCAGCCGATTTGCCGATCACGATGATGAACAGCGTGGCCAGCAGGGGCAGAGGATCGGTGAGCAGACTCATGGGGTTGAACAGCATGCCGACCGACACGAAGAACAACACGGCGAAGGCGTCGCGCAACGGCAGCGATTCCTCGGCGGCGCGGTGGCTGAGTTCGGATTCACTCAGGATCATGCCGGCGAAGAACGCGCCCAGCGCCAACGATACGCCGAACAGCTTCGCCGATCCGTAGGCGACACCGAGCGCGATCGCCAGAACCGCAAGGCGGAACAGTTCGCGCGAGCCGGTGTGGGCGATGAAATGCAGCAGCCACGGGATGACGCGGCGGCCGACGATCAGCATGGTGGCGACGAAGGCAGCGATCTTGGCGAAGGTGACCAGCAACACGCCTGAGAAGCCCAGGCCAAGCCATGTGGCGATCGGGTCTTCGAAACCGTCACCGTTGCCGCCCAGCAGTCCGGCGAAGGCCGGCAGCAGAACGAGGGCGAGAACCATCGCCAGGTCCTCGACGATCAGCCAACCGACGGCGATTCGCCCACGATCGGTGTCGATGAGGCGGCGCTCCTGCAACGCGCGCAACAGCACCACGGTGCTGGCCACCGACAGCGCCAGGCCGAATACCAGGCCGGCACCGAGCGACCAGCCGAGGAACAAGGCCATGCCAGTTCCCATCGCCGTGGCAACCGTGATCTGCACGATGGCGCCGGGGACGGCGATGGCGCGGACGGACAGCAAGTCCTTTAGCGAAAAGTGCAGCCCGACGCCGAACATCAGCAGGATCACGCCAATCTCGGCCAGTTCTGGTGCGAGGGCCTGGTCGGCGATAAATCCCGGTGTATGCGGGCCGACGACGATGCCGGCAAGCAGGTAGCCGACCAAGGGGGGCACACGCAGCTTGTTGGCAATCGCCCCGAGGATGAAGGCGAGACCGAGGCCGGCGACGATGGTGGCAATAAGCGGGGTGTCGTGCGGCATCGATCCTGGGAGCTTTCGTTGTGGGTTGGGAGCAGGGCGAGGTCCGTTCTGGAGCAAGTATCTTTGATGAGGCACCGCACACGCAAGCAGGCTTGTCCTTTCGCCCTGTGACAGAGATGTGAGAGGCCACGCCGTCGGTGGCGCCGCATATTGCCACGGGCGGGTGCGGCGCTCACACTGATCGGGCAATTCAGCCTCTCGCATCGCGCAAGAGGGGGGGCAATGTCAGGATGGATCGCCTATTGGGGGCGCAACCCCCGCATTTACGCCAGTGCGCGTCATCTGAGCGCTCATTACGAAATGCTTGCGCCCGAGTTGGCGCAGCTAGTCGGCGGTCGCACCGTGCTCGACTTCGGGTGCGGCGATGCCCTGGCGACGCCGGCTTTGGTGGCGGCCGGGGCACGGGTGCTGCTCTATGATGCGACGCCGCAAGTCCAAGACCGCCTGATGCAGCGCTATGGCGGCGGCAATGACGTGATGGTCCTCGACGACACGCAGTGGCAGTGCTTGCCGGACGGCGCGGTCGAGGTCGTGCTGGTCAACTCAGTGTTGCAATACATACCGAAGGACGCGCTGCCGGCGCTGCTCGAGCGCTGGCGCCGGTTGCTGTGCCCCGGCGGCGAGCTGTTGCTGTGTGACGTCATCCCGCCCGATACCGGAATGGCGGCCGATGTCCGGGCGCTGCTGCGCATGGCGGCCCGCCATCGCTTCCTGTTGGCCGCCTTGGGCGGGCTGGCGGCCACCTTCTGCTCGGACTACCGCCGCCTGCGCCGCGACGCCGGGTTCAGCTGCTACACCCGGGCCGAGATGCTGGCCCGGCTGGCGGCTGCCGGATTTGCGGGCGGGCCTCTGCCCTGCAACCCCGGACCCAGCCGCCATCGCCTGGCCTTTCGCGCGCGCCCTTACGGGCAAAAAAAGCGCGACACCGACACGCCTGCTGCGGCCAAGGCCGCCGCACAGGCGTCGCTCGACAAATAACGGAATTCGTCCTCGCGCGGGCGGGTGACCGTCTCGACGCGTTCCAGTTCGGAATCGACGATGCCGGGGTGGCACATCAGCAGGGCACCGTCGTTCAGGCCCAGCAGAAACCGTGGAAACAATGCGGCGAACGTCGGCTCGGCGAAGTTGCGCACGCCGCGGAAGCCGCAATTGCCGGGGATGGCGCGGCTCTGCCCCAACCGCGACCAGCCGCGGCCCAGCGTGCTGATGACCGCGGCTCGCACCGGTGCAACGCCGACCCCGGCGAGGCGGCTCAACGGTTCGTCGCAGTAGCGTACATAGGTGCCGTGCTGGCGCAGCCTGCGGTCGTAGACGGTTGCGATGGCTTCACGAACGCTAGGCAACTGATGAACGTGATGGTGCCCATCCAGGAAGTCCGGCGGCACCCCCATTGCCCGCTCGAAGGCGTCCAACTGGCGTTCAATCTCGGCCGTCAGCTCGTCGGCATCCAGTCGCCGCGCCAGCGCCAGCGCCATCAAGCGCCCCAGCGGCGGCAGTCTGCCGTGCGGGGCAAGTTTGGGCATGGCACCCAACGGCCGATGGTCGGTCAAGGTAAGGTGCAGGCCGACATCCGCCCTGTCGCGCAGATCAGCCAGCATCGGCGCCTCGGCTGGCCAATGCGGCATCGTCGTCATGCAACCGGTGGCCGAGACGCGCCCCCGCGCGACCAAGGTGCGGATCGCGCGGCCAACGCCGGGGCTGATGCCGTAGTCGTCCGCGCAGATGATCAGTTTCGGCATCAGGGGCGCTCTCGGGCGTTTGCGCCGGACGGTGCAGAGATCTTTCGATGGATCACTTTTGTCCGCAATGCAAGAGGTGTATAAGGGCGCTTGGCCGTTGCCGTAAAGCCCTTTGGGGCACACGTCGTCGCTAGGATGGCCCCCGCTTGATTCACGACGCCATGCTTACTGCGCCGCCGACCCTGGCGCGATCGGAGCCGCCCATCGAGCTGTCGGTGGTGGTCCCGTTCTACAATGAAGGGGATAATGTCGAGGCGCTGTTCGCCCGACTGGTGCCGGTGCTGGAGCAACTGGCCCTGCGCTGGGAGGTGGTGTGCGTCAACGACGGCAGCCGCGACGACACCCTCGATCGCCTGATCCGCGCCCACCGTCGCGACAGACGCATCAAGGTCGTCGATCTGTCGCGCAATTTCGGCAAGGAGGTGGCACTGTCGGCGGGGCTGGCGGCGACCTCCGGCGCGGCGGTGGTGCCGATGGACGCCGATTTGCAGCACCCGCCCGAGATGATCGGCGACATGCTGGCGAAATGGCGCGAAGGCTACGAGGTGGTGTATGCGGTGCGCCAGGACCGCGACGACCAGAGTCTGGCGGGGCGGTTGTTCTCGCGGGCCTTCTACTGGGTCTTCGATCACCTGAGCGAGGTCGAACTGCCGCATGGCGCCGGCGATTTCCGGCTGATCGACCGCAAGGTCGTCGACGTCATCAACCGCATGCCGGAACGCAACCGTTTCATGAAGGGCATCTTCGCCTGGGTCGGCTTCCGGCAGACGGGAATCCCCTGCAAGTTCGCCCCGCGCGACATCGGCGCCAGCAAGTGGGGCTATGTCAAGCTGATCCGCTTTGCCTTGGCCGGGCTGACCGCCTTCTCGAATTTTCCGCTGCGCGTCTGGGGCGGCATTGGCGCGACGATCTCGGCCCTGGCCTTCCTCTACATCGTCCTGCGCCTGTTGCGCACGATGATGTACGGCATCGATGTCCCCGGGTACGAATCCATCATCGTGGCCGTCCTGTTCCTCGGCGGCATGCAACTGCTGACCTTGGGCATCCTCGGCGATTATCTCGGCCGGCTGTTCGAGGAGGCCAAGGGCCGACCGCTGTACATCGTCCGCCAGCATCTCGGCTTCGACGACGAGGCGGGCGCGTCGGCGCGGCGTTCGGCGGTGCATGCGCATGACCGCCCTTAGCGGGCCGAAGCAGTGGCCGTGGCGCCACCCCGCGGCAAGCGCGGCGGCGGTGGCAGTGGCGGCCCTGCTGCTGATGACGCCGGCGCTGTGGAACGGTTACGTCTTGTTCTATTACGACAGCGTCGACTACGTCCGCGGCGCCTTCACCTGGGAATTCCCGGTATGGCGGACGGTGCCGTATACGCTGATGGGCCTGCTCGCGCGCTGGAGCGAAAGCCTGTGGACGGTGGTCGTCGTGCAGTCGGTGATCGCCGCCTATGTCCTGCATGAGGGGCTGAGGGCGTTCACCCGGTGGCCGCCGGCACAGACGCTGGTACCGGTGACCGCCGTCCTGACGCTGTCGACGGGCCTCGCCTGGTTCACCAGCCAGGTCATGGCCGACGCCTTCACCGGTATCATGGTCATCGGCATCGCCGTGCTGGCTTTCGCCCAGGACCGTTTGGGCCACGCCCGCTGTCTCGGGCTCGTCGCCGTCGTCGCCGTGTCCGTCGCCTTTCACACCTCGCACCTGGCGCTTGCCGCCGGCTTGGTGTTGTCGCTGATGCTGGTGCGCGTCGCCGCCCTCGGCCGCTGGCCATGGCTGACGCCGCGCCTGCTGCTGCCCACCGCATCCTTGGCCGCCGGCGTCGCCATGATCATGGGAATTCATTGGGTGACACTGGGACGGCCGCTGATCACCCAGCCGAACAGCGTGTTGATGCTCGGCCGCCTGGTTCAGGACGGGCTGGCCAAACGCTTCCTCGACGACGTCTGCCCGCGGCTGCCCAGCGCCATGGGCGGCCTTTGCGCCTATCGCGACAGGTTGCCGCCCACGGCCAATGATTTCCTGTGGGGCCGCTCACCGTTCTGGACCCTCGGCGGTTTCCGCGGCATGGACGGGGTGGCCAGGCGCATCCTCAGCGGCACTCTCGAAGAATACCCGCTCGAGCATGTCGAGGCGGCGGCGGAATTGTCCATCGAGCAACTGGCCATGATCGCCACCGGCGACGGCCTGGTCGACATGCGCTATCACATGGGCG
The DNA here is from genome assembly GCA_036675815.1 of Rhodospirillaceae bacterium. Taxonomy (GTDB): domain Bacteria; phylum Pseudomonadota; class Alphaproteobacteria; order Rhodospirillales; family Magnetospirillaceae; genus JAKFEE01. Next base: position 2,353 of record JAKFEE010000037.1, on the reverse strand, counting down.
AGACGATGGCGCGCTATTATCCGCATGAATACGCGGCTTTCGTCGACGCCCGTCAACAGCGCGGCATCGCCGTCGATGCCGTTGCCGGCCTGCACGTGCCGATCCTCGTCCTCGGCATGTGCGGCGCCGCCATGTTGCTGGTGCCGTGGGCGCGCCGACAGGATCGCCGCGGCGTCGGCCTGGCGTTGGTGGTGACGCTGGCCATCCTGGGCAACGCCTTCATCTGCGGCGCGCTGTCCAATCCGAACAATCGCTATCAGAGTCGCGTCGCCTGGCTGGGCGTGTTCGTCGTCGCCGTGGCGGCGTGCCGCCGCATCGAGGCGCGCGACACTCCGGCCACCGAAGCCGCCGCCGGCTAGAAGCGGGCCAGGGTCAGCCCGTCCATGTCGATCTCCGGCCGCCGGCCCGAGATCAGGTCGGCAAGGATACGGCCCGAGCCGCAACACATCGTCCAGCCTAGGGTGCCGTGGCCGGTGTTCAGCCACAGATTGGCAAAACGGGTGGGGCCGAGGATCGGTACGCTGTCGGGGGTGACCGGCCGCAAGCCGGCCCACAGTTCCGCCGCCTCGTAGTCGCCGGCGTGGGGAAACAGGGCCTTGGCCTTGCGTACCACCGCCTGGGCCCGCACCGGCGTCATGTCGCGGTCCCAGCCCGCCAACTCGGCGGTGCCGGCGATGCGCAGGCGCTCGCCCAGCCGGGTGTAGACCAGCTTGTTCTCATCGTCGGTCAGGCTGACGGTCGGCGCCTCGCCGGGGTCCGTCACCGCGATTGTCGCCGAATAGCCCTTCGCCGGATAGATCGGCAGGCGCAGGCCAATGGTCTTGGCCAACAGCGGGCTGTAGCTGCCGAGCGCCAGCACGGTGGCGTCGGCCATGACGCGGCCATCGCCCGTGGCGACGCCGGTGACGTGATCGCCCTCGGCGAGCAGGGCCTTGATGTCGAGGTCGTGCAGGAAGACCACGCCGTGCTCAGCCGCCATCCGCGCCAGTTCCTGGGTGAATTTGTGGGCGTCGCCGCTTTCGTCGTAGGGGCTGAACAGCCCGCCGGCGAGGTCGCGCTGCGCGCCGTACAGCGCCGGCTCGACGGTGACGCACTCGCCCGGCGTCAGCGGCTCGCGCGGCAGCCCGTGCGCCGCCATCACCTCGGCGGCATGCAAGGCGTGCTGGAACTCGCGCTTGTCGCGGTAGAAGTGCAGAATCCCCTGCTGGCGCTGATCATAGCGAATGCCGGTTTCGGCCCGCAGTTCCCGCAAGGCGGCGCGCGAATACAGCGCCACGCGTAAGGTGCGCTCGGTGTTGATGCGGGTGCGGCCCTCGGTGCAGTTGGCGAGGAAGCGCAGGCCCCACGACCACAGGGCCGGATCCCAGCGATGCCAGCGGAAGACCAGCGGCGCATCCGCCTGACCCATCCACCGCAGTGCCTTGCCCGGCGTTGCCGGGGTGGCCCACGGCTCGGCATGGCTGGCCGAGATCTGGCCGCCATTGGCGAAGCTGGTTTCCAGGCCCGGCGCCGGCTGGCGGTCGATCACGGTGACGGCGTGCCCGGCCTTGGCCAGAAACCACGCGGTGGTGACGCCGACCACGCCCGCGCCCAATACCAGCACCTGCACGGCGTCCTCCGGAAATAGTGAATCGTCCTTTCCTTATAGAGTCTCTCGGGCGGCGGCGAAACCATTGGCCGCTCGGGTCATTGCAAATCCTGGCAATGGCACTAGGCTGAATCGTCATGGACGGCTCATCCTTGCTGACCGTGGCCGAGATGTATCGCGCCGACACCGCGGCCGTGGCCCGCGGCGTTGCCAGCCTGGCCCTGATGGAAGCGGCGGGCTGGGCGGTGGCGCGGGCGATCCGCCGGCGCTGGCGCCCACGGCGCACCCTCGTGCTGTGCGGCCCCGGCAACAACGGCGGCGATGGCTTCGTCGTGGCAAGACTGCTGGCGCAGGCCGGCTGGCCGGTGCGCCTGGGGCTGCTGGGCGAGGCGGCCAACCTGCGCGGTGACGCCGCCAGCAACGCCCGGCGCTGGCGCGGCGCCATCGAGGCGGCCACGCCCGAGATGCTGAACGGCTGCGATCTGGTGGTCGACGCCCTGTTCGGCGCCGGGCTGGCGCGGCCGCTGGAAGGCCCGGCGCGGGCCTTGGTCGAGGCCATCGCCGCGCGTGACCTTCCCTCGGTTGCCATCGACGTGCCCAGCGGCGTCCATGGCGACACCGGGGCGGTGATGGGGGCGGCGGCGCAGGGCTCCGAATCCAGGTTAACGAGCCGGCAGGCCGAGGATTGAAGCGAGATAGCCAACGTCCCATCCGGCGAGCTTGCGCCTGAGCTTGAGGGATTTCTTGTCGGTGACGGCGCGAACC
>JAKFEE010000029.1:0-2073 GCA_036675815.1 Rhodospirillaceae bacterium | reverse complement strand
AGCAGCGCGTAGACGGTGACGGTGTTGGCGCCCGGAGCGGGCTTCTCGAGCCAGAAGGCGACGAAGTTCGGAAACTCCTCGGGCCGCGGCAGCCCGGAGTCGATCGCAAGGCCGCGCGCCGACAGCCCGTACTGCCACTGCCCACCGACGGCGCGGAAGTAGCTTGCGCCGAGGAAGGCACAGATGTCGCGTTCGGGATCGGTGTGGAAGTTCAGCCGGAAACCGGCGAAACCCAGATCCTTGGGTAGCTGGCTGCCTTGCACGCCGCTCTTGCCGTAGTCGAACATGGCCGGGTCGTAGGCGAGTTCGCGCGCCTGGCCGGCCACGACTTCATGAATGCGCACCGGCGACTTGAAGAACAGGCCGAGATGGAAGAACTGCGCCTGCAGGCGCAGCCGGTCGTCGCGCCACAGCGCGTGCTCGGGCCGAAAGCGGATCGCCTGATGCTGGTCCCAGTCGAGCGAGTCGATGGCCGGGGGCAGCGTGCTCCGTGGCGGCTCGTAGGCCCGAGCGGCCATCGCGCGCGCCCGTCCCTTGAGGCCGGCGTAGTCGAAAGGCTGGGGCTTGCCGAGGGATTCGAGCGGTGCGGCGCCGGCCGCGTGGCCGAACAGGGTCTGCAGGGCCGCTGAGGCCGCCAGGCCGCCGACGAAGTGTCTTCTTTGCATGAGCCGATGATGTCGTTTGTTGCGGGAATCGGCTCGCCGCGCGAATCGCACACCGCGGGCAATCACGCTACGACGTGACGTGCCGGAAGTTGGATATGGATGCACAGGGCCGGAACTCCCGAGCGTACCGGCCCGGCCCGATTCGGTCTGTAGGACGGCGGCCAGTGAACTGTAGGACGGCCGCCCGGCCACACGTTCGTGCGAGGCGGATCGCCGACCTGTGCCGCGCACCGAGCGGCTCCCGAAGCTGCCTGACGCACGAGCGAGTCGCCTTGCTTTTCGTGCCGCGAACGCCGAAGGTTGAGGCTTGGCGTGGGGATGTCTTTGCTCTCGGTGCCGAAGCCGACCGACGGCCCTCTTCGGCCCGCCGCGCCAGCGTGCAGCGGCCGTCTCGACGAGGTTCGTCGTCAACCAGGAACTGCCATGCCTGCCTACATCACGCTGGTGAACTTCACCGACCAGGGTGCGCGCAATATCAAGGACTCGCCGGAGCGTTTCGAAGCCTTCAAGTCGCAGGCCGAAAGCGCCGGCATCACGGTCAAGAGCGTCCACTGGACCCAGGGCGCCTATGACCTGGTCGTCGTCACCGAAGGCTCCGAGGAGGCTTCGATGGTCACGGCGATGAAGCTGGCCCAACTGGGCAATGTGAGGACCCAGACGCTGCGCGGCTACTCGGCCAGCGAAATGCGGGAGTTCGTCTCCAAGCTCGGCTGAGCCTCTTCGGCGGGGCCGGGCGGATCCAGCGCCCAGCCCCGTGAGGCGGGCGCATGCCGCCCCGGCCCGGCCCGGTCTGTAGTACAGCGGCCAGAGCGCTGCGGGACGGCCCGCTGCGCCGTCAGCGCCCGCGGCTTCCGGTTCTCGGACCTCAGCGGCTCGAAAGCCGGTGCGCGGCCAACATTCTCATCAGGGCGCCGGTTTCCACAGGCTTGACCAGGTGGGCGTCGAAGCCGGCCTGCGTGCTGCGGCGGCGGTCTTCCTCCTGACCCCAGCCGGTCAGGGCGACCAGCATCAAGCCGTTGTTGCCGTCCTGCTGTTCGCGAATCCGGCGTGCCGCCTCGTAGCCATCGATCTTCGGCAGGCCGATGTCGAGCAGGATCACCTCGGGGCGCAACTGCGCAGCCGCCGCCACCGCCTCGAGGCCGTCGTGGGCCAGGTGGGTTTCATGGCCTGCGATCTGGAGCAGGAAGGCGAGCGACTGCGCCGCGTCGCGGTTGTCATCGACCACCAGGATGCGCAGCGACTGCGCGGCGCTCGCCTCGGCAACGGGGGCGGGTGTCGCGGCCGGCGCTCCGTCCACCATCGGCAGGCGCACCTCGAACTCGCTGCCCCGTCCGAGGCCGGCGCTGTGCACCGCCACCGTGCCGCCGTGCAGCGCCACCAGGTCTTTCACCAGCGCCAGGCCGATTCC
>JAKFEE010000033.1:0-151674 GCA_036675815.1 Rhodospirillaceae bacterium | reverse complement strand
TCCTGTATTGCTCGACGGACCGCCTCTGTCGTTGTGGCGCTGCCGTGAAGAACCTGGCCCACAGTGCCTCCTTCCAATCTTTGGGATAGGATGCACCATCAAATGCCGGGACTAAACATCTAGTCGTCGTACAGCCCTCGTTCGGCTTCGAGGTGGCAGGCCGGGCAATTGCTCTTGGTCACCACCTCCGGGCGCTTCCACACCGCCTCGGGGAACCGGTGCTCGCGCAGGAAGGCCGGGTTCTCGGTGATCCTCTGCGGCGTACCGTCCCTGGCGACCCATCGCATGAATTTGCGCCCGACATCATTGCGCGCCGAATCGCCGGCATTGGCCATCAGATAGCTGCGGATGGTGGCGGCGGTTTCGGCGGGAAGGCTCGCGTCCTCGCCGAAGTGATCGGACAGCTCATCCATCATCCGCGCCCATGACCGCGCCGGTAGGAACTGCGGCTGGAACGCCATGTGGCACGAGCCGCATTCCTTCTTGGTCAAGGGCTCGGCCACCGGCGGCACCCAGTCGTCACCAGCTTGCGCCGGCACTGCGCCCATCAGCAGCAGCGGCAGCACAGTGAGCAGCTTGCGCATGATCATTGCCTCGCCATGAATGTGATGTAGTCGCCCTTTTCGGCGGCCGTGCACACGCGCCCAAGCACGCTCTTGCAGTCACGCTCGAATTGTTTCTCGACTTCGGCGCGGTCGGTGAAGCGCTCGGGGGCGACCGAGACGGCGACGGGATCGATGCTGCGGCCGGTCTTCGCGTTGCGGCCGGGGCGACGCGGGTCGTCGGTGTGGCATGAGGTGCAGGCCGGCGTGCGCTCGTCCCCGCCGGCCCAGCGGCTGCGGAACAGCTTTTCGCCGCGCTCGGTCGAGAAGCCGGCAAAGCCGGGATCGGCGGCCTTCGCCTGTTTGGCATAGTCGGCCAGCAGCGCCTCTCGCGCCGGATCGGCGGCGGCGGGCAGCGCCAGGCAGCCCAGCAGCGCCGCCATCACGGAGAGCCTCAATGTCATGTCGCGTCCTTCACATGGCGGGAGAACAGGCGGCGACCGCCGTAAATGAACAGGATGAAGGCGATATGGCCGAAGATCGGCCACAGCGCCGCCTCGGACAGTGCCTCATGCAGGTCCTCGAGGCTGTGCCACGGATCGGCGAGGGCGCCGCTGGCGGCGGACAGGCCGACACCGAGCAACACGGCCACCCCCAGCCAGGCGTACAGGGGATTGCGCCCGCCCTGACCGGCCAGCCACGCGCGGGTGGCCGAGACGCTCGGCCACCCCAGCCGCAGCGGCGCCCGTGTCGCCGTCAGGCCGACCACCAGGCGCACGACCACCGCAACCAGCACGGCATAGCCGGCGAACAGGTGCATCGCATAGGTGTCCTCGTCGGCGGTGAGGTAGGCAACGAGGAAACCGCCGGCAATCCAGGCATGCCACCAGCGCAACAGCGGGACTTGCAGCTTTTTCACCGCCAACCTCTCAATCGTCATCGTGGTCGCGCGACCGATGGCGGTCGCCGTGGACATCGCGCCGGTTTTCGCCAAAGCGATGCTCATGGTCGCTTTCATCGTCGTCGCCCGACCATGTCCCGGTGGGCGGGACGATGTAGCCGTTGGCCCCGCTTTGCTGGCGGTCGGCCGCTCGCCACTCGCCCCGCTGCCCCTGGTCGACCTGCGGCGCGATCTCCGGCCGCTCCTCGGCCGCGGCGGCATATAGCGCCGCGCTGGCGGCAATTGCCGCTGCGGCAGCCAAACCCTGAAGGATCATCCTGGCAATCATGGCAGCGATCTCCCGTTGCATTGGCCCAAAGGAATAGCAACGGGGCCTTGAACGCCTGGTGACGCATTGGTTCATGCGCGGTTTAGCCGGGGGCGCTAAGATGGCGCCATGCGCAAAGCACTCCTCGCCCTGCTCATCACCGTCGCCGTTTCGCCCGCCCTCGCGGACGAGGAGCATGATCACGTGCGGCGGGCGGTGGAAGCCGGCGAGATCCTGCCCTTGCGCACCATCCTCGACAGTGCCGAGGCGGCTTTTCCGGGCCAGTTCATCGAGGCCGAATTGGAGTACGAGGCGGGTCGCGCGATCTATGAGATCAAGCTGCTGGCCCCCGATGGGCGCCTGCTCAAGCTGGAATACGACGCCCGCAACGGCGAACTGCTGGCGCAAAAGGAGCGACGGCGATGAGGGTGCTGCTGGTCGAGGACGAGCCGGTCCTGGCTTTGCGTCTTCAGCGCGTGCTGGAGCGTGCCGGGTTCATCGTCGATATCGCCTACGACGGCGAGGAAGGCTGGCACCTGGGGGATACCGAACCCTATGACGCCGTGGTCCTCGATCTTGGCCTGCCGAAGATGGACGGCATCACCGTGCTGCAGCGCTGGCGCGCCGATGATCACCTCATGCCGGTGCTGATCCTGACCGCTCGCGGCCGCTGGTCGGAAAAGATGTCTGGCTTCAACGCCGGCGCCGACGACTACGTCACCAAGCCGTTCGAGATGGAAGAGGTGGCGTGGCGGCTGAAGGCGCTGATCCGCCGCGCCTCGGGCCATGCGACGCCCGAGATCACCTGCGGGCCACTGCGCCTCGACACGCATGCGGCGCGGGTCAGCCTCGACGGCGTGCCGGTGGCGCTGACCGCGCAGGAATTCCGCATCCTCTCCTACCTCGCCCACCACCGGGACAAGGTGGTCAGCCGCACGGAATTGGCCGAACACGTCTACGACCGCAACTTCGACAGCGACTCCAACGTCATCGACGTGCTGATCGGCCGCATCCGCAAGAAACTGGGCGTGGACCTGATCCACACCGTTCGCGGTCAAGGCTATCGCCTGTCCGAATCCGCGACGGCATGAGCGCCGGCAAGTCGCTGACCACGCGGCTGGTGCTGGCGGCGCTGGTCTGGTTGGCGCTGTTGCTGGCCATCGGCGGCTGGGTGCTGGCCTCGGCCTTCCGCAGCACCGTGGAACGCGAGTTCGAGCACCGTCTGGATGCCCTGCAGCGAGGCCTGATCGCCGTTGCCGAAGTTGCGCCGGACGGGTCGATTACCCTGTCGCGCTCCCTGGGTGAGCCCCGATTCGACCAGATCTATTCGGGCTGGTATTGGCAGATCGCGACAGCGGACAGCCTCGTACGCTCACGCTCGCTATGGGACGCCAAACTGGCCACTCATACCCAGTCCGGTACCCGCCAGGTGCGCACCGATCGCGGGCCGCAGGGCGAGCCGCTTCTGGTCGTCGAATATGACGTCGAACTGGCCGGCCGCCCGGTGCATGTGCTGGTGGCCGGCGACCTGCGCGAAGTGGCGCAGGAGGTGATCCAGTTCAACCTGCTGCTGTTCGGCGCCATGGGCCTCCTCGCTGCGGGGCTGGTCGTCGCCATCCTGCTGCAAGTGCGCTTCGGCTTGGCGCCGCTGCGGCGCCTGCGGGCCGACCTCGAGCAGGTCAAAGGCGGCACCGCCGCCCGGCTGGACGGCGATTACCCGCAAGAGGTCGCCGGGCTGGCGCAGACCATGAACGCCGTCCTGGACCATGACGCCGACCTGATCGAGCGAGCGCGCACCCATGTCGGCAATCTGGCGCACGGCCTGAAGACGCCGCTGTCGCTGCTGCAGAGCGAGATCGATCCGAAAGCGGTGCGCACCCAGGCGCAGGTGATGAAGCGCCTGATCGAGCACCATCTCGCCCGGGCAACGGCGGTGGCCGGCTCCGGCCGGGCATTGGGCACGGTGGTGGCGGTGCGGCCGGCGCTCGAGGAATTGCGGGCGGCGCTGGTCCGCATCCATGCGGAAAAGCACCTGACCATCGAGGTTGCCGCCCAGGACGTCGCCTTCCGCGGCGAGCGCGAGGATCTCGACGAGATCCTGGGCAATCTGATGGACAACGCCTGCAAGTGGGCGCGGACGCGCGTGCGGGCGCGGGCCGAACTGGCCGATGGCAGGCTCGCCCTGACCGTCGAGGACGACGGCAGCGGCATGACGTCGGCCGAGGCGGAAGAGGCGTCGCGCCGCGGCGCACGCCTCGACGAAATGGCACCGGGATGGGGCCTGGGACTGGCCATCGTCGCCGATCTCGTCGCCCTCTACGGCGGCAGCGTCGCCTTCGGCCGCTCCGACCTGGGCGGCTTGGCCGTCAGGGTGAAGCTGCCGGCATCGTAGCGGCTCAGGCACCCTGCCGGCGGCGCTTCGCCTCCTGACGCCGGGCGTGCAGGACGGGCTCGGTGTAGCCGTTGGGCTGGCTGCGCCCCTTGAACACCAGATCGCAGGCCGCCTGGAAGGCGATGCTGTCGTCGAAATCCGGCGCCATCGGCCGGTAGAGCGGGTCGCCGGCGTTCTGGCGGTCGACCACCGCCGCCATGCGCTTCAGCGTCTCCATCACCTGCGCCTCGGTGCAGATGCCGTGACGCAGCCAGTTGGCGATGTGCTGGCTGGAGATGCGCAGGGTGGCGCGGTCCTCCATCAGCCCGACGTTGTTGATGTCGGGGACCTTCGAACAGCCGACGCCCTGATCGATCCAGCGCACGACATAACCGAGGATGCCCTGGGCGTTGTTGTCGAGTTCCTGCTGGATCTCCTCGGCCGGCCAGTTCGGCCGTTCGGTCACGGGGATGGCGAGGATGTCGTCGAGCCTGGCGCGCGGCCTCGTGCGCAATTCCTCCTGCCGCGCCGCTACGTCGACCTCGTGATAATGCAGGGCGTGCAGGGTCGCCGCCGTGGGTGACGGTACCCAGGCGGTGTTGGCGCCGGCCTGCGGATGGGCGATCTTGGCCGCAAGCATGTCGGCCATGCGGTCGGGCATCGCCCACATGCCCTTGCCGATCTGGGCCCGGCCCTTGAGCCCGCAGCCGAGGCCGATGTCGACGTTCCAGTCCTCGTAGGCCTTGATCCATGCCGCCGTCTTCATGTCGTTCTTGCGGATCATCGGCCCCGCCTCCATGGCGGTGTGGATCTCGTCGCCGGTGCGGTCGAGGAAGCCGGTGTTGATGAACACCACACGGTCCTTGGCGGCGCGCACGCATTCCTTGAGATTGACCGTGGTGCGCCGCTCCTCGTCCATGATGCCCATCTTGACCGTGTTGCGCGGCAAGCCGAGCAGGTCCTCGACCCGCGCGAACAACTCGTCGGCGAAGGCCACTTCCTCGGGCCCGTGCATCTTCGGCTTGACGATGTAGATCGAACCGGCACGGCTGTTGCGGAACTGACCAAGGCCTTTGAGGTCGTGCATGGCGATCAGCGACGTCACCACCGCATCGATGATGCCCTCGGGGGCCGGCGAGCCGTCCGCCAAGCACACGGCATCGGTGGTCATCAGGTGACCGACGTTGCGCACCAGCATCAGGCTGCGGCCCGGCAGGGTGACGGTCGCGCCGCCATCGGGGCTGGTGTAGCTGCGATCACCGGCCAGGCTGCGCTCGACGACGCGGTCGCCCTTGTCAAAGGCGGCGGTCAGGGTGCCGTTCATCAGCCCCAGCCAATTGCGATACGCGGCAACCTTGTCTTCGGCGTCGACCGCGGCGATCGAGTCCTCGAGGTCCACGATCGTCGTCATCGCCGATTCGAGCACGACATCGGCAACGCCCGCCCTGTCCTCGCGGCCAATGGGGCTGACGCGATCGATGCGAATCTCGATGTGCAGGCCATGATTGGCCAGCAATATCGCCACCGGCGCCGCCGGATCGCCGCGATATCCGGCGAATTGGCGCGGATCATCGAGGCCGGCGCCGTCGACCATCAGCCGCCCGCCGTCGACACGGTAGGACCGCGCCGTGCCGTGCGAGCCGCCGGCCAGCGGCACCAGCTTGTCCAGAAGCTCACGGGCATAGGCGATGACCCGGGCACCACGCACGGGGTTGTAGGCGGCGGCGCGGTCGGCGCCGTCGTCCTCGGGGATGGCATCGGTGCCATACAGGGCATCGTACAGGCTGCCCCAGCGGGCATTGGCGGCATTCAGGGCATAGCGCGCGTTCATCACCGGCACCACCAACTGTGGCCCGGCGATGAGGCTGATTTCGTCGTCGACCCCCGTGGTGTCGATGGCGAAATCCGGGCCTTCCGGCACCAGGTAGCCGATGCGCTGGAGAAACGCCCTCTGCGCCGCGGGATCGGCCGGTTGCCCCCGATGCGTCCGGTGCCATTCGTCGATTTGTGCCTGCAACTCGTCGCGCCGGGTGAGCAAGGCGCGGTTGCGCGGTGACAAGTCTGTCAGCAGAGCGGCCAATCCCTGCCAGAACCGCTCGGCCGCGACACCCGTCCCCGGGATCGCCTCGTCCTCGATGAACCGACACAACTCCTGGGCGACGCGCAGGCCGCCGCGTTCACTCGTTTCCGACGCCATCGTCGTCCTCCCGCAAGGCTCGGCCTGCACCTATGTAGCCTTCGCGCCCGCCAAAGACACTACGTACACGAGTGTAGGACGCCCGTCCACGCTACCCGGCCGAATTATTATTACGTTCGAGCAGGATACCAACCCAAAGAGCACTCGCGCGGCGCCGCTGCCGCCTTATGTGATCTGGAGAGAGGCATGGAGATCGGCATGCAGCAGCTCATCGCGCGGTTGTCAATGATCGCCGAGGAATTGCGAAGCGAGGGCAACGTCGAACTGGCGGCGCGCGTCGCAGCCGCCATCGAGGCGATGCGCCACGCCGATCCCCCTAGGAATTTTCCCGTCAACGTCCCCGGCGATGCACGGGCGCCCGGGCGGAAACCGGATGCCTGAGCAAGCCGGTTTCCGCCCCGCTGTCACCGGCTTTCCGCTCCGCTGTCAGTGGACGCGGCGCAGATAATCCTTCGTCACCATCGGTAGCTGCTCGTCGATCCACTCGGCCATTTGCCGCTTATGCTGCAGCGAACGTTCGCACATGTCTTTGATTTGCGCGTCGCCAATGCTTTCCGCCGCCGCCGCCAGCGACCGATAGGACGCCAGTTCGAAATTTTCGTAGGCATGTGCCGCCAGCATGTGCTTCACCACTTCGTCATTGCTGACGGCGCCGACATAGGGCTGCACCATGCCGGCAAACTTCATCGCCATATCCTTGAGCATCGATCGGTCACCGCCCATGCGGTCGAGGCACTGCTCGATTTCCTGCAGATGCTGCTTCGATTGGGCCAAATCATCGCGGAACTTGGCCTGAACGGCCGGATAGTCTTCGAACCGGTCGATGTTGCGCTCGAGATTGTCGACCGCCGCCGCCTCCATGGCGTGGGCGTCGCGCAGCCAAGACAGGACGGTCTCGCGCATGTCCATCGAATTTCTCCCTTGCCGCTTTTCATGCGTCAAAAATAACGGCGCCTAGCCGCAATAGTTCCACGCGTGTAATCTAACGCCATGGTTATGGGGGCGAAGCTGGACGAGATTGCGCGTGACCTGCTGCGGCGCGAGGGGTGGGACCTTGCCGCCATGCCGGCGCTCGTGTGCGCTCAGGACGGGACGCTGTTGGCCATGAATTCCGCCGCCGTATCGCTACAGCGCGCCGGTGCCGACGTGGCGGCCGCGGCCGCAGATGCAACCACCGTCGCCGGCGAGTCGCCTCAGCACGCCAACGTGAAGCTGACGGCCCATGAGGCGCTGCTGCACCTGGAGCTGCTGGCCATGCCGCGCCCCGATCTCGGCATGGTCGTCGTCACCGTCCAGGATCGCACGCTCGAGACCAATCTGCGCGAGGCGCTGATCGAATCGCGCCATCGCTTTCGTGACCTTCTCGACCTGTCGGGTGCCTTCGGCTGGGAAATCGATGCCGACGGCATCTGCACCTTCGTCTCGCAGAAAGGCGCCCTGGGCTACCCCGCCGAACGGTTCCTGGGGGCGGCTTTCGCCCGGCACACCGCCGACGGCGCCGACGATCTGGCGACACTGCCCCTCACCTCGCCAGTGCCGGTCGAAGATGTCGAGGTCTTGCTGTGCCGCGCCGATGGCGGCACAGCGCCTCATCTGGTGTCGAGCATCCCGCTGTACGATCGCAACGGGCAACGCAGCGGTGCACGCGGCATCTGCCGCGACATCACCATGGAGCGCGAACAGGAGCGTTCCCTGGCGCGCGCCCTGCAGCGTGAACGCCTGGTGACCCGCGTCCTCGAGGGCTTCCGCAGCGAGGTCGCCCCGAGCAAGGCTTTGGCCCTGGCCGCCGAGGCGCTGCGGCACGGCATGGCCGCCACCGGCTGTCAGATCATTTCGGCGACACCCTCGCTCACCGCCCCCGAGCCCAAGATCGAGATCTTGGCCCGTCATGGAGACACCGGCGGCAGCGCCGAAATGCAGTTGGCCTGCGATCGCATCCTGGCCGACGAAGTGGTCACCGCCGACGTGCGTGACTGGCTGGTGCTGATCGTCCCCGCCTGGTTCCGCGACGCCGCGAACGGGGCGCTGCTCTTGTGGCGCCTCGACGACGAAGCGCCGTGGGACGAGGACGATCGCCGCCTTGCCAATCTGTTCGCCACCCATGTCGGCTTTGCCATCGAGCAGGTCCAGCAGCATCGCCGGCTGGTCACTGTGGCGCAGACGGACCCGCTGACCGGCGTGCTCAACCGCCGCGGATTCCAGGAAGAGGTGCGCCGCCGCATGCTGCGGACGCAACGGACGGGCGAAATGGCGGCGTTGATGTACGTCGATCTCGACAACTTCAAGGCGGTCAACGACCGCCATGGCCACACCACCGGCGACGAGGCCCTGCTCTTCGTGCGCGATCTGTTGCGCACCAACATCCGGCCCAACGACCTGATCGGCCGCCTTGGCGGCGACGAGTTCGCGCTGTGGCTGGACGGGGCCGGGCGCGACGTCGCCGAAAAGCGCGCCCAGTTGCTGGTGGCGGGATCGCGCGCCTTGCGGCGCTTTTCGGGCAGCACCCAGCAGCCGCTCGGCCTGTCGATCGGCATCGTTCTCCATGAGCCGACTCAGCCGGAAACCCTCGAGGAACTGGTGGCCCGCGCCGACCGGGTGATGTACGAGGTGAAGCGCAGCGGGCGCAGCGGCTTTGCCGTGGCGCAGCCTGCGATCGCGGTAAGCCCATGACGGCAAGTTCGATCGATTTGGCCGAAGCCAAACGCCAAGCGCAGCATGGCGACGACGATGCGCGCGCGACCCTGGCCTCACGCACCGATCTGCCGCCGGAACTGCTGTATTTCCTCGCCCGGGATCGTGCGACGACCGTGCGCCGCGCCGCGGCGGCCAACCCCACCCTGCCCGATAAGGCGAGCCGATTGCTGGCCGAGGATGAGGAGCCCGAGGTACGCCGGGCCGTAGCGAGCAAGCTGGCGCAGCGATGGCAGCCGACGGCGAACTCGCTGCACCGCCGGACCCTGATCCAGTTGGGCCGCGATGACGTCCTGCGGGTCCGCCATGCCATTGCCGAGGCCCTCAAGGACAGCAACGAAGCCCCGTATGAACTGATCGCCGATCTGGCGCGCGACACTGCCGCTTTGGTGGCGCAGCCGGTGCTTGAATTTTCGCCCCTGCTCAGCGAGCAGGATCTCGTCGGGCTCATCGCCGCCGGCGCCGGGGACGACCATCTTTCGGCCATCGCCCGCCGGCGCGATCTCGGCACCGTCGTGTCGGACGCCCTGGTCGAAAGCGGCTGCGTCGCGGCCATAACCCACTTGCTGAGCAACAACCGCGCACAAATTCGCGAGGCCACCATCGACCGCCTGATCGACGGCGCGGCCGCCGTGCCCTCATGGCAGCAAGCGCTGGTCAATCGCGACGGCCTGTCGTACGACGCCACCTTGAGGCTGGCTGCCGTCCTCGCCGATCATCTGCTCAGCCGTCTGGTGGCGCGCCATGAACACGATCTGCGGATGAGCGCCGACCTGCAGGCGGCCTTGGGCAAACGCCTGCAGGAGTTCATGCTGGGACCCTCGGGCAATCGCGGCGATGACCGGCGTCTGCTCGAGATGCGCAAGACGCAATTGCGCGAGCAGCGTGATGCGGGACAACTGGACGACACCGCCGTCCTGGCGGCATTGCTGTCGCAGGATCGCCATTTCGTCGTCGCCGCCTTATCCCTGCTTGCCGGGTTGCCGCTGACCACCGTTCTCGGCATCGCCAGCTCGCAGAGCGGCAAGACGCTGTGCGCCCTCGCCTGGAAAGCCGGCCTGCATCCGACGACCGCCGTGGAACTGCAAAGGCGGCTCGGCCGTCTGCCCGAGGTCGACATCCTCAACCCGACCGTGGATGGTGACTACCCATTGTCGGTCACGACCATGGATTGGCAGATCAGCCTGTTCGATACCGAGAAACCGCCGCCACAGGACCGACAGCCTACGCCGTCGGCGGGCATCAACCTTACAGGCCGAGCAATCGGCGGAAATAGGTGATGGTGGAGGACAAGCCGTCTTCCAGCGGCACTCGAGGCTGCCAACCCAGGAGCGCCTTGGCCTTGGTGATGTCCGGCTGACGCTGCTTGGGATCGTCCGAAGGTAGCGGGTGATGCACGATGCGCGACCGCACCCCGGTCAGCGCGATCACCTTTTCCGCCAATTCAAGGATGCTGAATTCCCCGGGATTACCGAGGTTGATGGGGCCGGCCACGTCGTCGGCAGTATTCATCAATCGCCAGATTCCCTCGACGAGATCGTCGACATAGCAGAAGGACCGGGTCTGACTGCCGTCGCCATAGATGGTGATGTCGTCGCCACGCAGCGCCTGCACGATGAAGTTCGACACCACGCGACCGTCATTGGGATGCATCCGCGGGCCGTAAGTGTTGAAGATGCGCGCCACCTTGATGCGCAGCCGATGCTGACGATGGTAATCGAAGAACAGGGTTTCGGCGCAGCGCTTGCCTTCGTCATAACAGGAGCGGGTGCCGATGGGATTGACGTTTCCCCAGTACTCCTCAGGCTGGGGATGGATGGCAGGGTCGCCATAGACCTCGCTGGTCGATGCCTGGAATATCCTGGCCCCGGTACGCTTCGCCAGGCCAAGCACGTTGATGGCGCCGTGAACGCTGGTCTTGGTCGTCTGCACGGGATCGTGCTGGTAATGAATTGGCGAGGCCGGGCAGGCGAGGTTGTAGATCTCGTCCACCTCGACATACAGCGGGAACGTCACGTCATGGCGTATCAGCTCGAAGCGCGGATCGTTCAGCAGATGGCCGACATGATCGCGCGTGCCGGTGAAGAAGTTGTCGACACAGATCACCGACCGGCCTTCGGCCAGCAGCCGCTCGCAGAGATGAGAGCCGAGGAAACCGGCGCCGCCGGTGACAAGGGCGGTGGCCCTTTGGTTGTACGCTCTCATCGCTTTACCTTCCGCAGAGTTGATGGCGGCATTTAGACGACTACCGCCCGAGGCGCTCGATTGCCCACAGCACGCAGCACCCGCACTGCTGGCATCGCCGCAGTAGACCGGCAGGCCGCGGACCCCGTCAAGATGTGAAGAAACGCAACCTGAGCCGGGCTGCGCTTATGCCGCCACAGCCATCCGCGGGCCGGTAATCTCGATCACCTGGGCCGCAGGGAAGCCGTTGAATTGGCTGGCGAGAACGGCCGAATAGGCCCCCATCAGAGAGATCTCGAGCCAATCGCCCTCGGCGATGTCGTCGGGCAACAGATAAGGCCCATCCATGGCATCGTGGGTGTCGCAGGTCGGGCCGAAGAACGAGAATGACGCCAATGGCGCCTGCGGTGCCTCGCCGGGCCGCACCAGGCGCACCGGATGCATGCCCGGCATCCACTTCAACTCGCTCAACAGCCCGTAATAGCCGTCGTTGAGGTAGAGGGCCTGCTCCTTGCGCAATTCGACCCGCACCAGGACGGATGCGGCCGGGGCGGCCACTAGCCTTCCCGGTTCGCACTGGAACGTGCCGCGGTAGTGAGGGAACCAGCGATCCAGCACCTCCTTGGCGGCGGCGATGCACGCGGCGAAGCTGGGTTCGTGACCGCTGTAGGGGGCCGGAAAACCGCCGCCGATATCGATGACGTGCGGCTCGACGACGGCGGCTAAGGCGGCGCGGCAGGCGATATCGGTGGCCACCCGGTACGCCTCGGCGTTCTCGCATTGCGAGCCGACGTGGAACGTGACGCCAACTCGGTAGCCGAGGGTTTTCGCCAGGCCCAACAAGCGTACGGCCTCGGCCTCGTCGCAGCCGAATTTGCCATCGAGAGGGAACATCGCCTTGTCGTTGGGCACGGCAAGACGCAGCACGGGAACGACGTTGCGGTCGCCGCCCGTCGC
The DNA here is from genome assembly GCA_036675815.1 of Rhodospirillaceae bacterium. GTDB lineage: Bacteria > Pseudomonadota > Alphaproteobacteria > Rhodospirillales > Magnetospirillaceae > JAKFEE01. The sequence continues at coordinate 139,524 of JAKFEE010000033.1, read as the reverse complement.
CTCGGCGATCTTGCGCAATTCACGCTCGCAGTCGAAGGCATAGTTGCGCACGCCCAGGTCATAGGCTTCGGCGATGTGGCCGGCCGATTTGACCGGATTCATGTAATGGAGGGTCGTCTGGGGCAGCAGTTGGCGCAGGGCACGCACCTCATGGATCGACGCCACATCCCAATCACACACCCCCGCCTGATGCATCGCCATCAGGACCTGGGGAACGTCGCACACCTTGACGGCATACGCGACGTTGCCGGGAAACAGCTCGACGGCGCGACGCGCCGCAACATGGGCCGCATCGAGATTCAGGAGGAATAGGGGATCTCGGGGACGGCGAGCGGCAAGGACCGCCTCGGCGTCCTGGAAACGATTGGTCATGGTTGCCCTCATGCAGCATGGGGTAACCCGCCTCGCCTCTGCCGTGCCTGGACGCCGTGCTTTGGTTCGTTGGGGTAGGCCCAATAATGATCTTTCGCCGGGTCTGTCAACCCTGTTTCGGGCCTGTTTCCAGGGCGCGCCGAGGCTGTTCGACTGCCCCTCGCCTGCCCCGGAAATGCCGTCGATTTAATCCCGGTCCGATGCGACTCCGGAACCGGAGGACTGGGGCACTGATGGCGACCAGTCGAAATCGTCGGGGATCTCTCTGCCTTCGGCCACGCGAATGGCGTGGCACACGTGGCAATACACGAAGCCTTCCTCGCCAATGATCGCCACCGTCTGCGCGGTCAGTCCCGCGCACGAGGGGCACAGAATAAGGGCGGCGCCGCTCTTCATGGTCCTCCCGATTTATAGGGTCAACCCGAGGATCGTGGCGCCGTTCTCCACGCCGCCTGCACTCATAAGCGGTATGGGCTGGAAATGCACGGCACCACTCGACAACCCTGGACCGATCCCCGTGCGGAGCTGCTATTCGCCGGCCAAGCCGACGGCACGCCGGGGCAGGCGCCGCCGCAATACCTGCTGGATTTCCCGCTTGGCCGGATGGTCGAAGGCGAACAGCGCAACCAGCCAGCCGCCGGCGGCACCGGCCCCCCCGGCCAGGGCCTGCGCCAGAACCGGTGCGGCATCCGCCGCCGCCAGGAAGGACAGCGTCGCGGCGCCGGTCGCGGCAGCCCCGGCGAGTTTTAAGCTGCCGAGGCTGGCGCCGACGATCTCTCTTGCCCGCAGGCCGAACAGTTGCCGCAGCAAGTGGGCACTCAACACCGCGCCGAGCACGGTACTGGCTATCTGGGTTGCGGCGACGGCCTCGATACCGTGCAACGAGGCGAAGGCGACCAACGTGACGCTGGTTCCCTGGACGATGATCGTGCGAATGAGATTCTCGCGCACGGCACCGAAGGCGATGATCGCCTGCGACGCCAGACCGGTGAAGGTGGTCAGCGAAAACGCGACACATAGGATCTGCAGGACCGGCACCGCGGGTCGCCAGGGGTCGCCAAACAGCAGCAGGACGATCGGCTCGGCCAGCACCCCGAGGCAGGCGAAGAACGGCAGCCCAAAGCCGGTGACCAAGGACAGTGCGTGCAGGAACCCAGCGGTCACGTCGCGGCCCTGGTGGCGGGCGGCGGCGAAGACGGGGAAGGCGATGGGCAGCACGACCGCGGCGATGGCCATTTCGTAGAGCCCGGTCAATCCAAGCGCCCGGGTATAGTACGCGACGGCGCCGAACCCCAACAAGCGCCCGATAATCATGTCGGGAACATAGATGCCGGCCTGCATCAGGCAGTTCGTCGAGCTGTTGTAGGCACCGAATGTCAGCACCGGCAGCCATCCGCGGAAGCTCGGCCGCAAGAAGACGTGGCGCGGGCGCAGGATGGCGAGCACCAGGATGGTGGTCAGCTGTGCCGCCAACTGGCCCCAGGCCATGCTCATGTAGCCGGCGCCGTACCGCGCGGTGAGGATGGCGGTGATGGCTTGCATCGCCACCATCGACACCTGCACCACGAACAGGGTCTTGAACTGCAGCTCGCGCGTGATCATGGCCCTGGCGACCAAGCCGATCGGCATCAACAAGAAGACGATGGCCAGGACCGCCATGACGCGCGCCACGCCGGGCTCGCCGTAAAAGGCGGCGACGGCGTCGCGCGCCCCATAGATCAGGGCGGCCAAGGGCCAGGCGATGGCGAAGCAGACCGCTTGGCTCTGGCGCAGCGTCTGCTTGTCGACGGTGGGAGCCTGGATGAGGTAATTGGCGACGCCGAACTCACGGATGGAGGCAACGATCGTGGTCAAGGCCATGCTGACCGAAAAGATGCCGATTTCCTCAGGCGTCAGCAGTCGCGCCAGGACGATGGTCGTCGTGAACTGGAGGGCAAAGGCCGAATAACTGGCGAGCGCACACCAAAAGACGGAGCTTCGGACTTGCGACACGAGCGCCCTCCAGCTGGAGTTCCGAAGATAGCCGTCGCCGGCGGCTTGACCATCGGTTCAGCCGGGTTGTCGGTTGCCTCTTCCGATGAGTGCCCCTACCACCTTCGTTGCAACAGATACAGGCCGCGATCAATCGTCGGGCTTGATCTCGGCTTCTTCGATGGGGGGGAGGTCGGCGGAGACCGGGAGCATGCGCAGGCGGCGGCCGCTGGGGGCGAGGCCCAAGGCGATGCGGCCGTGCTTCAGCTTCAGCGCATCCTCTCCGAACAGTTCGCGCCGCCAGCCATGTAACGCCGACACCGAGGCATGGTCGTCGGCGGCGATCGCCTCGAGATCCGAGGTGTTGGCGATCAGCTTCTGGGCGACGTCGTGCTCGTCACATTTGAGCTTGAGCAGGACCTTGAGGAGATCGACCACCGGGCCGAGGCCCTTGGGCAGATCGACCTTCTCGGCCGGTTTCGGGCACATGTCTTCCGGCAAGGCCAAGGCGCGGCCGACGGCCTCGATGACGGCGGCGCCGACGCGGCCCTCGATCTGTCCCTTGCCCAGACCGCGCACGCGAACGAGGTCGGTCGCCGTCGTCGGATGATGCGCGGCGATCTCCGTCAGGGTCTCGTCACGCACGACGCGCTGACGCGGCAGATCGCGCTCGCGTGCCTCGCGCTCGCGCCACGCCGCGACCTCGCGCAGGATGGCGAGAAAGCGCGGGCTGGACGAGCGCGGCTTCAGGCGCCGCCACGCGTCTTCGGGCGCAGTGCGGTAGGTGGCGGGATTGGTCAATTCCGCCATCTCTTCCTCGAGCCAATGCAGACGCCCGTTCTTGTCGAGCTTTCGGCGCAGCTTCTCGTAGGCGACGCGCAGATGGGTGACATCGGCCAGGGCGTAGTGCAGTTGGCGGTCGATCAGCGGTCGCTGCGTCCAATCGGTGAAGCGCATCGACTTGTCGATGCGGGCCCGCGCCAACTGCGCCGCCAGGGTTTCGTAGCCAACGGCATCGCCGAAGCCGCAGACCATGGCGGCAATCTGGGTGTCGAACAGCGGCGCCGGGATTTGGCCCGACAGGTGAAGGAAAATCTCGATATCCTGGCGCGCCGCGTGAAAGACCTTCAACACCCCGGGATGGGTCATCAGGTCGAACAGTGGCCCGAGATCGATGCCGGGCGCCAGCGCATCGACGACGCGGGCTTCATCGGCTCCCGCCAACTGGACCAGACACAGTTGCGGATAGTACGTCTTCTCACGCACGAATTCGGTGTCGACGGTGACGAAGGCGGACTGTTTGAGACGGTCGCAGAACGCGATCAGCGACTGGGTGTCGGCTATAGGCTCCATGGAAGTCTGCTATATACGGAATGTTGAAGGCGGCGCAAGACGCAGCGCCGCTCTGGGACACATACCTATTCGGCAACGACCTCCAGCGAATAACGGTCTTCGGGGGTCAGCGTCAGATCCAGGCCCATCTTGACCGCCACCGCCAGCACGATCAGCGCCAGCAGGGCGCGCAACAGATCGGCCGGCACCTTGGTGCTCCAGCGCGCCCCGAACTGGGCACCCACGACGCCGCCGACCAGCAAGACCAGCGCCAGCATGGCATCGACCGTATGGTTGGCCCAGGCCTGCAGGATCGTCGTGTTGGCGGCGACGAACACCACCTGGAACAGGGACGTGCCGATCACCACCGAGGTCGGCATGCCGAGCAGGTAGATCATCGCCGGGACCATGACGAACCCGCCACCCACGCCCATGACCGACGTCAGCAGCCCGACGACGAATCCGACGGCCAGCGGCAGCAAGGCGCTGATGTAGAGCTTCGAGCGGCGGAAGCGCATCTTGAACGGCAAGCCGTGCGCCCAGGTGTGGACGTGCAGCTTGCGCCGTCCCGTCGCCAGGCGGCGCCGGGCCAGGGTGTAGATGCTGTCGCGGGCCATGAAGCCGCCGATCGAGCCCAGCACCACGACGTAGATGAGCGAAATGGCAAGATCGACCTGGCCGATGGACTGCAGCTGGCGAAACAGCCAGACGCCGACGCTCGATCCAACCATGCCGCCTGCCAGCAATACCATACCCATCGGCAGGTCGACATTGCCCCGCCGCCAATGGGCCATGAGCCCCGACAGCGACGCCCCCAGCAGATGGTTGGCGCCAGTGCCCACGGCGATCGCCGGGGGGATGCCCAAGAGGATCAGCAGCGGCGTCAGCAGGAACCCGCCGCCGACGCCCAGCAGCCCCGACAGGAAGCCGATGCCGCCGCCAAGCCCCAGCAGCATGAAGATATCGACCGACAGGCCGGCGATCGGCAGGTAGATGCTCACGGCGTCCGCTCCTTGCCCGCAGAGCTGGGCAATGAGGCGGTCGCCGCAAGGCGTCGCGGCCCGTGGCGGTTGCTCATCGGAGCGCGTCGCCTCGATTGACGTATTGACAACACCCGGCGGTCATGCGTCCTTTCCGGCTTTCGTAAGCTCCCCGGACGGATTGACGGAAGGATACCATGCACCCGTATCGCACCCACACCTGCGGCCACTTGCGCATCGAGGACGCCGGGCAGCCGGCGCGACTGTCGGGGTGGGTACACCGCAAGCGCGATCATGGCAACCTGTTGTTCGTCGATCTGCGCGATCACTATGGCCTCACCCAGGCGGTGGTCGACGTTTCCAGCCCGATCTTCAAGGTGCTCGAAGGGGTGCGGCCGGAAAGCGTCATCACCATCAGCGGCAAGGTGGTGCGGCGTTCGCCCGAGACGGTCAATCCCAAGCTGCCGACCGGCGAGATCGAGGTGCAGGTCATGTCGGTGACCGTGCAATCGGTGGCCGAGGTGCTGCCGATGCAGGTGGCGGGCGAGCACGATTACCCCGAGGACATGCGCCTGCGCTACCGCTTCCTCGACCTGCGCCGCGAAGAGGTGCATGCCAACATGCTGCTGCGCAGCCAGGTCATCGCCTCGTTGCGCCGGCGCATGATCGACCAGGGCTTCGTCGAGTACCAGACGCCGATCCTCACCGCCTCCAGCCCGGAAGGCGCGCGCGACTACCTGGTGCCGTCGCGCCTCCACCCCGGCAAGTTCTACGCGCTGCCGCAGGCACCGCAGCAGTTCAAGCAGCTGCTGATGGTCGCAGGCTTCGACAAGTATTTCCAGGTGGCGCCGTGTTTCCGCGACGAGGCCGGCCGCGCCGACCGTAGCCCTGGCGAGTTCTATCAGCTCGACTTCGAGATGAGCTACGTCACCCAGGACGACGTCTTCGCCGCCATCGAGCCGGTGCTGCAGGGCGTGTTCGAGGAATTCGGCGGCGGCCGCAAGGTGACTTCGGCGCCGTTCCCGCGCATTACCTATGACGACTCGATGCTGAAATACGGCACCGATAAGCCCGATCTGCGCAATCCGCTGATCATCGCCGACGTCACCGAGGCCTTCCGCGGCTCCAACTTCGGCATCTTCGCCAAGGCCATCGAGAAGGGCGCCATCGTCCGCGCCATCCCCGCCACCGGCGCCGCCGACCGTCCGCGGTCGTTCTTCGACAAGCTCAACGACTGGGCGCGCGAGCAGGGCGCCGGCGGCCTCGGCTACATCCAGTTCGCCGCCGACGGCGCCAAGGGCCCGATCGCCAAGAACCTGGAAGAGGGCCGCATCGACGCCATCCGGTCGGCTGTCGGCGCCAAGGCCGGCGACGCCGTGTTCTTCGTCTGCGACAAGAAGGGTGCGGCCGAGAAGTTCGCCGGCAGCGTGCGCACCAAGGTGTGCAACGAACTCGACCTGCTGGAGAAGGACGTGTTCAAGTTCTGCTGGACCGTCGATTTCCCGATGTACGAGCTGAACGAGGACACCGGGTTGATCGAGTTCTCGCACAACCCGTTCTCGATGCCGCAGGGCGGCATGGAGGCGCTGCTCGAGAAGGACCCGCTGGAAATCAAGGCCTTCCAGTACGACATCGTCTGCAACGGCGTCGAGCTGTCGTCGGGGGCCATCCGCAATCATCGTCCCGACATCATGCTCAAGGCTTTCGCCATCGCCGGCTATCCGCCCGAGGAAGTCGAGGCCCGCTTCGGCGGCATGCTCAATGCCTTCCGCTACGGCGCGCCGCCGCATGGCGGCTCGGCCCCGGGCATCGACCGCATCGTCATGCTGTTGGCCGACGAGCCCAATATCCGCGAGGTCATCCTGTTCCCGATGAATCAGCAGGCCCAGGACCTGTTGATGCAGGCGCCGGCCGAGGTCGCACCCGAGCGCCTCAAAGAACTGCACCTCAAGCTGGACTTGCCCAAGCCGAAGAAAGAGGGCTGAGGAGGAGCGGGGCGGGCCGCCGTGCCCGCCCCGCCCCTTCCTATCTGAGCACGTTGAGCGCCGCCGAATTGCGGCCGTTGAGGGCGATCGCCCCGTCGGGCTTCAGTTCCAGATGGTAGCGCTGAACACGATCGCCCCCCCGCCCCTCGGGCTGCCCCAGCATCGACATCAGCGTCAGCGCCGGAAGCACCTCGGGGCTCCGCTTCTGCTCGCTGGGGCTGAGGCTCCTCAGGCGGTCGTCGAGACCTTTGACCTCCACGACCAATTCGCCGACGCCCTGGCCGTCGGGCCGGAAGCGGACATCGCCCGAGCCGTTGGCGGTGAGCGATGGAGAAGCGGCGGCGGCGCGGGTCACTTCGGCCCTGCTGCCGGCGCGGCCGAGCACATCACCCAACGGCGCCAGCGCCTCCGAGACGTCCCCGCTTCCGCCGGTCAATGCCATTCGGCCAAGCAGCTCCGGCAGCCGCGGCAACATCTCGCGCCAGGGAAACGGCGCCACACGCCCGTCGAAGGTCAGCCGCGTCGGGACGAATTCACGCGCCAGCCCACCGGCGGCGGCAGGGCGCTCATGGCCGTATGACAGGTTCAGCAAGGGCGACTGCTGCATGTTGGTGAGGTCGAGCCTCAGCGACGCATGGTCGAGGCGGGTGACCGAGCCGTCGGCGGCAGCACCGCGAATACCCTTCACCGAGAGGTCGCCACCGAAGGCGCCGGTGCGTTCGGCCGATACTGCGGCCGGCTTGGTCTTGAAGCGGCCGGCGACCTGCTGCAGCGCCACGGAATGACCGCCGCGGAGATGCCCGTCCACTTGGTGCAGGTTGATGGTGAGGTCATCGAAGCTGTGCCGCTCGGGCAGCCACAAGCCCTCGACGACGGCCTTCGCCGCCGTCGCCGCGAGCGCCACACCGGCAGCGTCGTGAACCTCGATGCGCGACGGGGTGGCTCGCACCTTCCAGGCGTCACCCTGCGGCTGCAGCGAAACCGCCGTCGATCCAAAACGGGCGACAGTATCGCCGTAGCGGTAGCTGAGATCGGGCGCGGTAATGGTGTAGCCGTGGCCATTGTCGCTGAGGATCGGCTGGCCGCCGAAGTCCCAGCCCGCCCCCCCGGCTCGCGCCAAGTAAGGCGAGGCCGGCCTTAGCAGCATATCGCGCAAGTCGAGGGGTTCACCGATCGCCGTCCGCCCCAAGACCGGGGCCGCCACCACTATGACCGCCGCAATGACCGCCGTCCGCCGCCGCATGGCATCACTCTCCCAACAACGCCTGTTCTGACATAGGCCGAAGGGACGGGCGAACACAACCGCGATGACGAGAAGGCACGACCTCCGCCCGGCCAGCCGCCCGCCACGTTGACACCACGGCAGCCACCCCCACGTTTTGAACCATCGGGAGAGGAGACATTCCCTTGGCCATGATGCTGCGCGACCAGAGCTATGTCATGCCGCCGGCGTGGCGACACGGCGGGCGCTATTGGCTGGCCTGGCCCAGCGCCGACGGAGGCTGGGACGAGCGCCTCGACGAGGCTCGCGATCAAATGACCGAGTTGGCGCGGCTGCTGTCCGATCTGCGGCCTACCAGCATCCTGGCCAATTCCGAGGAAATCGCCGACATCTCGCTGAAATGCGGACCGGGCGTCGCCGCCATGGTGGTGCCCCACCGCACCTGCAGCCTGCACGGCGTCGGCCCGACCTTCCTGATCGCCCGAGACGGCGAAGGGGTCGCCGGCATCATCTCGCCGGTGCCCGAGGCCGATGCCCAGGTGGCGCCACAACTGCTGGCGCATCTGGGACTATCGGCATTTGACGGCCACCTGCCATTTCTCGGCATCATGGTGGATGTCGACGGCGAGGGTTCGTGCCTGGCCAGCGAGACCCTGCGCGAAACCGCCACCGTCGATCGTGAGATGCTGGAGCGGCTGCTCGGCGAGTGGCTGGGGGTGATGAAGGTGCTGTGGCTGCGCACGCCGGGCGCCGATCCGCTGCGCGGCGGCGATTTGTTCCATTATGCGCGGTTCCTGGCGCCTGGGCTGGTGCTGGTGGTGGCCGATGATGCCGCCGATGCGGCGGGAGCGGAAAACCTGCGCCGCCTCCGCAGCTGGCACGATGCCCGGAGTCGCCCGCTGGAGCTGGTAGTGGTGCCGCAGCCAAAACGGCGCGGGCACGAAAACGGCGCAGCCCTGCCGCTGAGCTACGCCGATTTCTTCATGGATGGCGACGTGGTGATCATGCCGGCCTTTGAGGACAGCCGCGACGAGCTCGCTCATGACCGGGTGGTGGCGGCGCTGCCCGACAGCACCGTCATTTCCTACCCGGCCCTGGAATTCGCTTACGGCGGCAGCGGCCTGGGGACGATGATCCTGGCGGAGCCGGCGAAAGCGGAATGAACCCCGATCAGGCGGCCAGCCACGGCTCCGACTGCCGACGCTTGCTTTCGAAGGTATCGATCTTCGCCGCGCGTTGCAGGGTCAGGCCGATGTCGTCGAGGCCGTTGAGCAGGCAGTGCTTGCGGAACGCATCCACCTCGAAGGTGATCTTCGCGCCGTCGGGGCGGGTGATCTCCTGGTTCTCGAGATCGATGCTCAGACGCGCATTCGCACCGTTCTGGGCGTCCAACATGAGCTGGTCCACCTGCTCCTGCGGCAGCTTGATCGGCAGGATGCCGTTCTTGAAGCAGTTGCTGAAGAAGATGTCGGCGAAGCTGGGCGCGATGATGCAGCGGATGCCGAAGTCGCCGATCGCCCACGGCGCGTGCTCGCGCGACGAGCCACAGCCGAAATTGGCCCCGGCGACCAGGATCTGGGCCTTCCGGTATTGCGGCCGGTTCAGCACGAAGTCGGCGATTTCCTTGCCGTCCTGGGTGTAGCGCATCTCGTCGAACAGGTTCTTGCCCAACCCCGAGCGCTTGATCGTCTTCAGGAACTGCTTGGGGATGATCATGTCGGTGTCGACGTTGATCATCGGCAGGGGCGCGGCAATGCCGGTGAGAGTGGTGAACTTTTCCATGGTCGCCCCCTTCTACAGCGTGCGGATGTCGGTCAGCTTGCCGGTGATCGCCGCCGCCGCTGCCATCTGCGGGCTGACCAGGTGGGTGCGGCCGCCGCGGCCCTGGCGGCCTTCGAAGTTGCGGTTCGACGTCGAGGCCGAGCGCTGGCCAGGCTTGAGCTGGTCGGCGTTCATCGCCAGGCACATCGAGCAGCCGGGCTCGCGCCACTCGGCGCCGGCCGCGACGAACACCTTGTCGAGGCCCTCGGCCTCGGCCTGTTCCTTGACCAGGCCCGAGCCGGGGACGATCAGCGCCTGGACGCTGGCGGCCACCTTGCGACCTTTCAGTATCTCGGCGGCGGCGCGCAAGTCCTCGATGCGGCCGTTGGTGCATGAACCGATGAAGACGACGTCGACCTTGACATCGGTCAGCGGCTGGCCGGGGACGAGGCCCATGTAGTCCAGCGAGCGCTCGACCGCCTTGCGCTTGCCCTCGTCGGCGATGTCGGCCGGATTCGGCACGGTCGCGGTGATCGGCAGCACGTCCTCGGGGCTGGTGCCCCAGGTGACCATCGGCACCAGCTTGGAGGCGTCGATCTCGACGACGGCGTCGAAATGGGCGCCCTCGTCCGTCTTCAGCGTCTTCCAATAATTTACGGCGGCTTCCCAGGCGGCGCCCTTCGGCGCCTTGGGGCGGCCCTGGACATAGGCGAAGGTCTTCTCGTCGGGGGCGATCAGGCCGGCGCGGGCGCCGCCCTCGATGGTCATGTTGCAGACCGTCATGCGGCCTTCCATCGACAGCTCGCGGATGGCCTCGCCGGCATATTCGATGACGTAGCCGGTGCCGCCCGCGGTGCCGATCTTGCCGATGATGGCCAGCACGATGTCCTTGGCGGTGCAGCCGGCCGGCAGCTTGCCGTCGACCTTGACCAGCATGTTCTTGGCCGGCTTCTGCACCAGGGTCTGGGTGGCGAGCACGTGCTCGACCTCGGAGGTGCCGATGCCGAAGGCCAGGGAGCCGAAGGCGCCATGCGTCGAGGTGTGCGAATCGCCGCAGACGATGGTGGTGCCGGGCAAGGTGAAGCCCTGCTCAGGGCCGACGATGTGGACGATGCCCTGGCGGATGTCGTCCATGCGGTAGTATTCGACGCCGAAGTCGCGGGCATTCTGCTCGAGCGTCTCGACTTGCACCCGGCTTTCGATGTTCTCGATGCCCTTGGTCCGGTCGGTGGTCGGCACGTTGTGGTCGGCCACCGCCAGCGTCGCCTCGGGATGGCGAATCTTGCGGCCGGCCATGCGCAGCCCCTCGAAGGCTTGCGGGCTGGTGACTTCATGGACGAGGTGGCGGTCGATGTAGATCAGGCAAGTGCCATCGTCCTGGACGTCGACCAGGTGGGCGTCCCAGATCTTGTCGAACAGGGTGCGGGCTTTGGCCATGTGCTACGCGCTCCACAACGAACCAAACTCGTCATGCCCACGAACGCGGGCATCCATTTTCCAGAGGCCCACGATATTGCGGGCGGGCCGGAGTCAATGGATTCCCGCTTTCCCGGGAATGACGCGGAAAAAGGCAGGCGGGCGAGGCTCGCCTTACTTGTTCTTTTCGGCGGCGGCGGCGGCCTTCTCGGCGGCGGCGACCTTGGCGGCATAGCCGGTGGTCTGCTCGGCGATGCGAGCCGACTTGCCGCGGCGCTCGCGCAGATAGTACAGCTTGGCCCGGCGCACGTCGCCGCGGCGCACCACCTCGATGGCGGTGATGTTGGGCGAGTACAGCGGGAAGACGCGCTCGACACCCTCGCCGTAGCTGATCTTGCGTACGGTAAAGGACGAGTTCAGCCCGTCGTTCTTGCGGGCGATGCACACGCCTTCATAGGCCTGCACGCGCTCGCGGTTGCCTTCGACCACCTTGACCTTGACGTTCAAGGTGTCGCCCGCCTGGAACTCGGGCACGCCGCGCTGGGCGGTCAGGTTGCTGATCTGCTCCTGCTCGAGCTGCTGAATGATGTTCATGGCTCAACCCTTCTTTTTCATCTCTTTGGCCGCCAGCCAGCGTTCCCACAGGTCCGGCCGTCGCAACCGCGTCACGTCCTCGGCCTGGGCTTGCCGCCAGGCCCCTATCTTCTCGTGGTGCCCGGACAGAAGCACCTCGGGCACCGCCCGCCCCTGCCACTCGGCGGGACGGGTATAATGCGGGTACTCGAGGAGCCCCCGCTCGAAACTCTCTTCCACCAGCGACTCCTCCCGGCCGATCACGCCCGGCAGCAGCCGCACCACCGCATCCAAAACGATCAGCGCCGCCGGCTCGCCCCCCGACAGGACGAAGTCGCCGATGCTGATCTCCTCGGCCCCGTGCGCCTCCAGCACGCGCTGGTCGACGCCCTCGAAGCGCCCGCACAGGATGCGCACTCCCGGCCCTTCGGCCAGGGCGCGCGCCTTGGCCTGATCGAACAGGCGCCCGCGCGGCGTCATGTACACCAGCGGCCCCTCGCCGCCTGCGCCCCGGATCGCGGCATCCACCACGTCGGGTCGCATCACCATGCCGGGGCCACCGCCGAAGGGGGCATCGTCGACGGAGCGGTGTTTATCGCGCGCGAAGGCGCGAATGTCCACAGCTTCCAGCGACCACACCCCGTCCTGCAATGCCCGCCCGGCCAAGGATTGCCCCAACGGCCCGGGGAACATCTCGGGGAAGATGGTCAGCATCGTCGCCGACCATGGCCGGCTAGACATCACGCCCCTCCTCCCGCGCGTCGGCCACAGCCGGCGGGACCACCACCAGCCGCCCGGCCTTGACGTCGACAACCGGCACCACCACCCGGGTGAAGGGCAGCATCTCCACCCTTCCGTCCGGCAAACCCAGTTCCAGCACGTCACCGGCGCCGAAATCGAACACCCCTCGCACCGTTCCGAAGACGCTGCCGTCCTCATATTCCGCCCGCAGACCGATCAGGTCCGAGTGGTAGTACTCGTCCTCCTCGGCCGCGGGCAGGGCGGCGCGCGCCACGTACAGCCGCGCGCCTTTCAGCGCCTCGGCAGCATTGCGATCGTCGACGCCGGCCAGCGTGGCGGTGACCACGCCCTTGGCGATACCCACGACCTTGATCCGGAAGCGGCGGCCCTCCTCGTCCTCCACCGGGCCATAGGCGGCGACCGCCGCCGGATCCTCGGTGAAGGCCTTGATGCGGACCGCGCCGCGCACTCCGTGCGCGCCCACGATGACGCCGACGCACACGCGCTCGGACATGCCTCAGGCCTGATTACTCGCCGGCCTCGGGGGCAGCCGCGGCGGCGGCGGCACGCTCCTTGGCGCGCTCCTGGGCCTTGGCCTTGGGCTGCGGCTTCTTGGTCTGCTCGGCCCGCGGGCGCGCCGGCATGTAACCGCTGTCCGAGAAGAACTTGGCAATGCGGTCGGTCGGCTGCGCGCCCACCGACAGCCAATGCTTCACCCGCTCTTCCTTGACGATCAGGCGCTGGCCGGATTCGTGCGGCACCATCGGGTTATAGGTGCCCAGTTTCTCGATGAAGCGGCCGTCGCGCGGCGAGCGCGAATCGGCAAGCACGATCCAGTAGAAGGGGCGCTTCTTGGCGCCGTGGCGGGCAAGGCGAATCTTCAGTGCCATGTCGTCTCAGTCCTCGTTCGTAGAAACCCATCAAACCAAACCATCCCACCTTTTCGTCATGCCCGGGCGCGACCCGGGTATCCATGGATCGCCGGGTCAAGCCCGGCGATGACGGAAGGTAGGGGCGGTGTCACATCACTTGAACCCCTTGGGTGGGAACATGCCCGGCGGCAGCTTCGGCATGCCACCGCCCAGGCCGGGCAAGCTGCCGCGCAGCATGCCCTTCTGCCCCATCTTGCCGACCTTCTTCATCATGTCGGCCATCATGTGATGCTGCTTCAGCAGCTTGTTCACGTCCTGCACCGAGGTCCCCGAGCCGGCGGCGATGCGCTTTTTGCGGCTGGCCTTGATGACGTCGGGATGCCTGCGCTCCTTCGGCGTCATCGACAGGATGATCGCCTCCTGGCGGGCCAGCATCCCGTCGTCGATATTGGCGCCCTCCAGCTGCTTCTTCATCTTGCCGATGCCGGGCAGCATGCCGAGCAGGCCCTTCACGTCGCCCAGTTTCTTGATCTGGCGCAGCTGGCCCAGCAGATCGTTCAGGTCGAACTGACCCTTCTGCATCTTGGCCGCCAGCTTCTCGGCGTCTTCCTGCTGGATCGTCTCGGCGGCGCGCTCGACCAGGCTGACCACGTCGCCCATGCCGAGGATACGGCCGGCAATGCGGTCGGGGTGGAACACCTCGAGCCCGTCGAGCTTCTCGGCGGTGCCCAGGAACTTGATCGGCCGGCCGGTGACCGCACGCATCGACAGCGCGGCGCCACCGCGGGCGTCGCCATCGATGCGGGTCAGCACGATGCCGGTGACGCCGACCTTCTCGTTGAACTCGCGTGCCAAGGTGACGGCGTCCTGGCCGGTCATGGCGTCGGCGACCAGCAGGGTCTCGGCCGGCTCGGCGACGTCGCGCACCTGCGCCACCTCGGCCATCAGCTCCTGGTCGATGTGCAGGCGGCCGGCGGTGTCGAGGATGACGACGTCGAAGCCCTCGCGCCGCGCCGTGTCGAGGGCGCGGCGGGCGATGGCCACCGGCATCTCGCCGGCCACGATCGGCAGGGTCGGCACCTGCGCCTGCTCGCCAAGGATGGCCAACTGCGTCTGAGCGGCCGGGCGATAGACGTCGAGCGAGGCCAGCAGCACCTTCTTGCGTTCGCGCGTCTTCAGGCGCAGCGCGATCTTGGCCGAGGTCGTGGTCTTGCCCGAACCCTGCAGGCCGACCATCAGCACCACCGACGGCGGCGGCCCGTAGGTCAGCTCGACGCCCTCGGCCCCCAGGGTCTCGACCAGGGTGTCGTGGACGATCTTGACCACCATCTGGCCGGGGCTGACCGAGCGGACCACCTCCTGGCCGACGGCCCGTTCCTTGACCTTGGCAACGAAGTCCTTGACCACCGGCAGGGCGACGTCGGCCTCGAGCAAGGCGATGCGCACCTCGCGCATGGCTTCGGCGACGTCGTCCTCGCTCAACGCCCCGCGCTTGCGGAGCCTGTCGAAGACCTCACCGAGCTTGCCGCTCAACCCCTCGAACATGCCGACACCAGAACCCTTTTGCCAAAGCACCTTTACGCCGGTGCGCGAACACTTCGCGGACCGGCGGGCCTCCTCAGAGGCGGACGTCCTCAGACGAACCGAGAGACGGCGTTCTTACGCCATGCTGCCCGTGGAGTCAAGGCTGGGAGACAGGGAACCGTTGCCGCGGGGGCCGCGTTCAAGCCTGTGCGGAGGTGCACGTGTCGACGGCGGAAAGCAGGATCGTCAAAGGTACGGAGACAACGACGCGGCGGTACCCGATCGGGGCGGAGCTGGTCGCCGGCGGCGTCAGCTTTCGCGTGTGGGCGCCGGGCAGGAATCGGCTGAGCGTGGTCGTGGGCGGCGCGGGCGAACAGCCGCTGCCGCCCGGCGAGGGCGGCTATTTCGAGGGGCTGGTCGCCGGCATCGGCGCCGGCAGCACATATGGTTTCCACATCGATGGCGATGGCCCCTTCCCCGACCCGGCATCGCGATTCCAGCCCGAGGGCGTGCACGGGCCATCGATGGTCGTCGACCCGCGGTCCTACCCCTGGGGCGACGGCGCCTGGCCCGGCGTGCGGATCAAGGGCCAAGTCATTTACGAGATGCACATCGGCACCTTCACCCCCGAGGGAACCTGGGCCGCCGCCGAAATGCATCTGCCGGCGCTCGCCGACATCGGCGTTACCGTCATCGAGGTGATGCCGGTGGCGGAATTTCCCGGCACCTTCGGCTGGGGCTATGACGGCGTCGACTTGTTCGCACCGACCCGCCTCTACGGCAGCCCCGACGACGTCCGCCATTTCGTCGATCGCGCCCATGCCCTGGGGCTGGGGGTGATATTGGACGTGGTCTACAACCACCTCGGGCCGGACGGCAATTACCTGACGTGCTTTGCGCCGGCCTATTTCACCGATCGCTACGAAAACGAATGGGGCGAGCCGTTCAATTTCGATGGCGACGATGCCGGCGCCGTGCGCGAGTTCTTCGTGACCAATGCCGCCTATTGGATCGACGAGTTCCATGTCGACGGACTGCGTCTGGACGCCACCCAGCAGATGTTCGACGCCTCCGAGCGCCACATCCTGCTCGACGTCGCGCAGACGGTGCGCAGGGCGGCCGGCCATCGCCAAACCATCATCGTCAGCGAAAATGAACCGCAGCATGTGCGCCTGCTGCGTGACGAGGCCGAAGGTGGTTTCGGCCACGACGCTTTGTGGAATGACGACTTTCATCACGTCGTCCGCGTCGCGGCAACCGGACGCACCGAAGCCTATTACACCGACTATACCGGCAGCCCTCAGGAGCTCGTTTCGGCAGCAAAATACGGCCACCTGTATCAAGGGCAATGGTACCGATGGCAGGGGAAGACCCGCGGCACGCCCACCTTCGGGCTGGGACCCGAGCGCTTCGTAACCTACATCCAAAATCACGACCAGATCGCCAATTCCGGCCGTGGCGAACGCTTGCAGCGCCTCACGTCCCCCGGGCGGCTGCGCGCGCTGACCGCGCTGATGCTGCTGATGCCCTCCACGCCGATGCTGTTCCAGGGCCAGGAGTTCGCCGCGTCGACGCCGTTCCTGTATTTCGCCGATCACAAGCCGCACCTGGCATCGGCCGTGGCGGCGGGCCGGCAGGAGTTCCTGGGGCAGTTTCCCCGCATCGCCACCGCCGAGATGCGGCATTGCCTGCACGATCCCGCCGACCGCAGGGCCTTCGACGCCTGCAAGCTTGACCATGGCGAGCGAGGGCGAAACGTCGAGGCGGTACGGCTGCACCGAGATCTGCTGCGGCTGCGCCGTGAGGACAAGGTGTTCAGCGCCCAGGCGCCCCATGCCTTGGACGGCGCCGTGCTTGCCCCCGAAGCGCTGGTATTGCGCTTCTTCGGCGCCGACGGTGACGACCGCCTGTTGCTGGTCAATCTCGGGGGCGACCTGCCGCTGACGCCAGCGCCGGAACCGCTGCTGGCTCCTCCCGAGGGGGGCGCATGGCGCTTGCTATGGTCGAGCGAGCACCCCGACTACGGCGGCGGCGGCACGCCGCGGCCCTTGCCCGGCCGCCCGTGGCCGCTGCCCGCCCACGCCACCATCGTTCTGGCCCCGGAGATAGCTCAGCCGTGACGGACCCGATCCGCAATCTGCCCCTGGATGACAAACAGGATCTTCTGACGCGCGAGTGGCTGGTGACCAACGGCCTGGGCGGCTATGCCTCCGGCACGGTCAGCGGCGACCTGACGCGGCGCTACCATGGGATGTTGGTCGCAGCACTGCCGGCGCCCTACGGCCGCGTGGTGATGCTCAATCGCCTCACCCAGTCGCTGGAGTTGCCCGACGGCCAGGTGTTCGACCTCACGGACGTCGAACAGTTGGACGGCTTCCACCAGGAGCTTGGCCTTCCCGTCTGGCGTTACCGGGCCGGCGACGCCGTGCTGGAGAAGCGCATCGTGATGCCTCACCAGCAGAACACCACCATGATCGGCTATCGGCTGGTTTCCGGGCCCGGGACAAGCCGTTTGCGACTGAGGCCCTACGTCCATTTCCGCGGTTACGAGGCCCCGGTCGACGCCGCGGTCACGAGCTACAAGGTCACCGCGCACGGTGCCCGCTACGAGATCCACGGCGCCGACGAAGAGATGACGCCGCTCCGGTTGCACCTGTGGGGCGAGCGCACGCGGCTTCGCCTGGACGGCGGTTCCCGTTGCGACGCGACCTATCCGCTCGAAGGCGAGCGCGGCTATGCATCGCGCGGCTCGCTATGGAGCCCGGGCGACTTCGCCGCCGATCTCAGCGAAGGCGGCGAGGCGATTCTGCTCGCCTCGACCGAGAGCTGGCACACCTGCCTGGCAATGACGGCGGCCGAGGCGCGCGAATTCGAACTGGAACGCCGCCGCCGCCTGATCAGCATTGCCCACCCGGCGCTGCGCACGGGTGCGGCCGCCGAGCTGGTGCTGGCCGCCGACCAGTTCATCATCCGCCCGGCCGGCCGCATCGCCGACGCGGCGCGCGCCCAGTCCAGCGGCGACGACGTCCGCACCATCATCGCCGGCTATCACTGGTTCACCGACTGGGGCCGCGACACCATGATCAGCCTGGAGGGGCTGACCATGACCAGCGGCCGCATCCTCGAGACCGGCTGGATCCTGCGCACCTTCGCCCATTACGTGCGCAATGGGCTGATCCCCAACATGTTCCCCGACGGCCAGGACGAGGGCCTTTATCACACGGCCGATGCCTCGCTGTGGTTCTTTCATGCCGTCGACCGCTATCTCGCCCATGGCGGAAACCCGCGGATCATGCGGGCGCTCCTGCCCAAGCTGACCGAGATCGTCGATCGCCATGTCGCCGGCACCCGGTTCGGCATCGGGCTCGATCACGCCGATGGTCTGCTGCGCCAGGGCGCCGAGGACTATCAGCTGACCTGGATGGACGCAAAGGTCGAGGGATGGGTGGTGACGCCGCGACGTGGCAAGGCGGTGGAGATCAACGCCCTGTGGTACAATGCCCTCTGCCACATGGGCCGCTGGCTGCGCGCCACCGGCGACGAGCAGCGGGCCGGGGAGCTCGAACGATGCGCGGAGCAATGCCGCGCGTCCTTCAACCAGCGCTTCTGGTGCGAAACTGCCGGCCATCTTTACGACGTCATCGACGGCGAGTTCGGCGACGACCTCAGCCTGCGGCCCAACCAGATTCTGGCGGTGTCGCTGCCCAATCCAGTACTAGACCAGAAATTCTGGCGCCCGGTGGTCGAGACGGTGCAGGCGCAGTTGCTGACACCCCTCGGCCTGCGCTCGCTGGCGCCCGGCCATCCCGACTACAAGCCGGCGTATTTCGGCGATCTCCGGGCCCGCGACGCCGCCTATCACCAGGGTACGGTGTGGGGCTGGCTCATCGGCCCCTTCGTCGATGCCTGGCTGAATGTGCACCCGGATGACCGCGCCGGCGCGCGAAAGTTCCTGGAAGGTTTCCTGCCGCACCTCGACCGGTTCGGCATCGGCACCATCGCCGAGATCTTCGACGCCACCGAGCCCTTTCAGCCGCGCGGCTGCATCAGCCAGGCATGGAGCGTCGCCGAGTGGCTGCGCTGCTGGGCCAAGACCGAGGAACGCGGCGAGCCGTTCGACCGCCGCGGCCGCGAGCGGTGAGAGCGGCCGCATGCGCCGCCGCCCTCGCCAAACTCAGCCCTTGCGGGCCATCGCCCCCAGGCGCAGACGCAGGGCATTGAGCTTGATGAAGCCTTCGGCGTCGCGCTGGTTGTAGACCGAATCCTCCTCGAAGGTCACGTAATCGAGGCGGTACAGCGAGTTGGGCGACTTGCGGCCGACGACGGTGACGTTGCCCTTGTACAGCTTCAGGCGCACCGTGCCGGCGACGTGGGCGCTGGCCTGGTCGATCATCGTCTGGATCATCTGGCGCTCGGGCGACCACCAGAAGCCGTTGTAGATCAGCTCGGCATAGCGCGGCATCAGCTCGTCCTTGAGATGCGCGGCGCCGCGGTCGAGGGTGAGGCTCTCGATGGCGCGGTGGGCGACGATCAGGATCGAGCCGCCGGGGGTCTCGTAGACGCCGCGCGACTTCATGCCGACGAAACGGTTTTCCACCAGATCGAGACGGCCGATACCGTTGGCGCCGCCCAGCGCGTTGAGCTTGGTCAGCAGCGCGGCCGGCGACAGGCGCACGCCATCGACGGCGACGGCATCGCCCTTCTCGAACTCGATCTCGACATAGGTCGGCTGGTCCGGCGCCTTTTCCGGGCTGACCGAGCGGGTGAACATGTCCTCGTCGGGCTCGACCCAGGGGTCTTCCAGCGCCTTACCTTCGTAGGAGATGTGCAGCAGGTTGGCGTCGGTCGAATAGGGCGCCTCGCCGCGCTTGTCCTTGGCGATGGGAATCTGGTGCTTCTCGGCGAACTCCAGCAGCTTGGTGCGGCTGGTCAGGTCCCAGATGCGCCAGGGGGCGATGACCTTGACGTCGGGCTTGAGCGCGTAGTAGCCCAGTTCAAAGCGCACCTGGTCGTTGCCCTTGCCGGTGGCGCCGTGGCAGACGGTATCGGCGCCGACCTGGTTGACGATCTCGATCTGGCGCTTGGCGATCAAAGGCCGCGCGATCGAGGTGCCGAGCAGGTAGACCCCTTCGTACAGGGCATTGGCGCGGAACATCGGGAAGACGAAGTCGCGGACGAATTCCTCGCGCAGGTCGTCGATGAAGATGTTCTCGGGCTTGATGCCCATCAGCTCGGCCTTCTTGCGCGCCGGCTCCAATTCCTCGCCCTGGCCGAGATCGGCGGTGAAGGTCACCACCTCGCAGCGATAGGTGTCCTGCAGCCAGCGCAGGATGATCGAGGTATCGAGGCCGCCGGAATAGGCCAGCACCACCTTCTTGACGTCGCTCATGGCAAACGCGCCCTTCGTTCGGGGAAAAACCGGGGGCGCAGTATAGGAGTTCCGCTGCCGGGAGCAAGCGTGGCCGCGGCCGCTTCAGGATTCGCGGCCGGTGCCCCGCGGCGGCTCATTATCGCGCCCGGTCGGCCGCGGCGGGATGTTCCAGCCGCCTTCGTAGTCGCTGGGCGGCGTCACCCGCACGGCGTCGATGCGCGGCCAGCGCACCAAGGCGAACACCCACAGGCCGATGAGGTAGAGCATCGGCACGAGGAACAACAGGGACCACCACGGCGAGTGCCCCGCCTTCTGCAGCACCCGGCCGCTGAACCACACCCCCAGGACCACGATCAGCAGGCTGAGGGCGCCCCACCACCACGGCATGTCCCACCACGCGGTCCAATAGGCGCCGCCATAGCCGCCGTGCATCATGGCTGTCACCCGCCCTGCGCCGTCGGCCAGGGCCGAAAGGCGAGGACCGCCAGCGCCGCCAGCAGCCCCGGCGGACCCAGCAACGCCAAAAGCGCCCAGGCGCCGGCAAATCCGGCGCGGCGGAGGATGATCCACAGCGGCACCAGCACCAGCAGCCAGGCCAGCATCATGCCCAGCCACCACGTGGCCATGTAGAAGGTCTCGGGCTCCATCCCCTGGACATGAGGCCGGGGCGGGCAAGCGCCAAAGGCACTGACGGATTAGGCCCCGATTCTATAGGCGACGGGCATAGCCCGTGGGGTTGAGCAGGTAGGCGTTGAAGATATCGGGGCAGCGCCCAGAGAAATCGGCGGCAGGGTCTTCGGAGTCGAGGCGAAAGGCCGCGGCCTTGTCGACGAAGACGCGAATCAGCGCCTTGTCGCCAGGTGCACCGAAGATCGTGACGAAGCGTTCCGCGCCTAGAATGTCACGTGCGACATCAAGGAAGACCGACAGCTGATAGACCTGCAGCTTGTCGGTCATGGCGTTGATGGTGTGGCCGCCGACAATATGCAGGTGGGACGCCAACTGCTCGAGGTCCTTGGCGTTCTTGTCCTCCATCGCCTCAAGCCGATCGACGTCGCGGCACATCTGCCAAAAATTCTTGCCCATCCTGCCGTAGACGGCCTGGTGCAGGAAGTCGTACTTGGCCTTGCCCAGGAACGCGACGCCCTGGGCCGCCAGGGGTTCGTGGTCCAGCATCTCGCGCATCATGTCGTCCGACAGGATGCGCCTGGCCTGATCCAGGCTGTGGCGACCAATGTTGGCCAGCGCGGCAATGCCTTCGGCCGTGCGCAGGGTGGTCAGGCCCCTGCCCAATTCGCCGATCAGCTTCACCGGCAGTTCGGCGTAGTGCGGAATGAGCGGCACCTGCCAATCGTAATCAAGATTTTCCTTGATCGCCGCGTAGAAGGCCTTGGCGTGCGAGGGCGGCGCCTTGTTGCCGGGCGGGGGCGGCGCCTCGCCTGCCCATTTACCGATCACCAATGCCGTCAGCTTCCGCAGCAGGCCCTGGGTTTGCGGGTGAACGACATGCGCCTTGTCCGGCTTGGGCTCACCAAACCGCTTGAGGGCATAGGCGCGCGCTCCCGAGCGGACGATCATGCCGATGATCTCATCCACGCTGCGCCCACAGCGCAGTGGCCGATCATCCGCCGCAACGCCATGGCCATCGCCATCGACCAGGAAGTCGGCGAAACGGCTGCGCTGCTTGCGAAACAGTTGCAGACAGGCGTGGAGCAGCTCGGGGCTCTCCATTACCGTCATGTAGACGTCGTCGACGGCCGCGAGCTGCGGAATGAGCTGCTGGAGCCGCTGGGCGATCGGCCCCTGCAACTGTTGGCGAATATCGGCCGTAGCGGGCAGCGCCGAGGCGCTTGCCCTGGCGTCGACGCGTTGGGGCTTGCCCATCGGATGTGCCCGCTCCTGGCCGTTGATGTGGGGGCGACCATTACACGCGGGAGGCGCCCTTGCGCAAGCCAGCTATTCCAGAGCGTAGGCGGCCTCGGCTGTGTAGGAAGGGCCGTTGCGGCCCAGGTGGCTGGAGAACAGGACGAAACGATCGAAGGCCACTGGGCCGAGTCGCAGGTCGCCATTTTGCGCCATGAAGTCGGGCAGGCGCGGCCCCGGCGGCTCCCTGAGGCGGGCCAAAGTGACGTGGGGCGTGAACTTGCGCGGCTCGGGCGGCAGCCCTGTTCGCACCAGGGCCGACTCCACCTTGTCATGCAGGTGCATCAATGCCGGTTCCCGAACGATGCCCGCCCACAGCGTGTGCGGCCGCCGGCCGGCGCCAAAGGTGCCGACGCCGGAGAATTCGAGGCAGAACCGGGGCGAGCGCAGCTGCGACAGGGCATCGTGGATCTCATCGGCGATCCCCTCGTCGATATCGCCGATGAAGCGCACGGTCACATGCAAATTCTCGGCACCGACCCAGCGGACCCCGGGCAGCCCTGCGCAAATGCCGGCCAGGCGCGTACGCACCGCCTCGGGCAACGCAAGCCCGACGAACAGCCTGATCATTCCGCTCCTCCAATAACGAGCGCCAACACGCCAGTGTAGGTGTAGAGGCGGCCACCGCAGATTTCGCCATTCGCGCTGAAGCCGATCAGCGGCAGGTTGGGAAATGCCGTTTCGATCAGGGCCACCTCGCGGCCGGCCGAGCCGAACATGTTGGCGCCACGCGCCACGCATGAGACGTAGATGCCGCCCAGCAATCGGCCTTGCTGCTGGGCCACCCGCCGACGCAAGCTGTCGAGCATGCGCAGCATGTCGCGCTGGGCGGCGTTGGCATCGCGCCGCACGAACATCAGCCGCTCTCCCGCCGCCAGTTCGGCGTCGACGGCAATCCAGCCGTGACGCGGATCGACGCCGATCAGGCTGCGCACCAGGTAATCGCCGGTGTCGGAGCCGACGACGGGCAGCCCGACATGGATGTAGCCGGCGGCCCGTTGCAGGTCGCGGGCGATGAGTTCCCCCGCCTCGCCCCGCAGCACGTCGACAGCCCTGCGACCATCGATCTCCATCACCACCTGGCCAGCCGCCTGGGTGATCGTGTGGGTCGGCCCGATGGGGACGCAGCCCTGCGTCAGCCCGACCGCCACCGTCACCGGCATACCCAGCACCACCCCCGAGAGCATGGCCGGCGAAACCCGCCCCGCCACACGCTCATGCCCCTCGCCGGCGACGGAAAGACCGCCGATCGGGAATACGGGCGCGAGCCCGGCCAAGTCGGCGATTGCGGCCGGCAGGACAGGCAGCCGCGGGTCGGCATGCACGATGGCGGTGACTTGGGCATGCTTGCCGAGCCACTCATCATGGCGGGCGACGAAACTCTCGATCCCGTCGTATTCGAAAAGCTGGAAACCGTCCGGCGGCAGATGGCCGACCATCAACGCCACGGCACCGCCAGCCTCTGCCGAGGATTCCATCCCCGCGCCCATGACGCTGAAGCCGACGGCGCCGATCCAATTCCGCAGCCCCGTGGTTTCACGCAGGAAGGTGACGATGCTGGGCAGATCGAAGGCGAATCGGCGGTCGACGTAGAGGAAGCCAAGATTGTCGTCGGGCACGGTGATGCCACCAACGCCATCGATGCACGCCTTGATCGCCGTGCCCCAATGTTCGGCCTGGGAAAGGCTGGCCCGAAAGCGGCGATTCATGACGGGCTCTCCCGGCAGAGGTGCGCAGGCAGGTCTCAGCCCACCGGGCCGAGCAACCGTTCGACATAGGGCAGGATGGCCTCGACCATGGCGTGGACCCCCTTGGCGTTGGGATGGATGCCGTCGTTTTGGTTCAGGTCCGGTACGGCAGCGACGCCATCCAGCAGGAACGGGTAGAACACGACATCGTACTCGGCGGCCAGACGGCTGAATGTGCCGGCGAAGGCCCGTTGATACTCGCGACCGAGATTGGGCGGCGCCTTCATGCCAGCCAGCAGGATCCGCACTCCCTCCGACTGCAGCCGCCGCACGATCGCCGCCAGATTGGCATGGGTCTGCGCGGGGTCGAGGCCGCGCAGGCCGTCATTGGCCCCGAGGGCGACGATGGCGGCCTGGGGCTGCTCGGCCATCACCCAGTCCAGGCGTGCCAGCCCGCCGGCGCTGGTATCGCCCGAGACGCCGGCATTGATCACCTGCACATCGTGCCCGCGGGCGCGCAGCGCCTGCTCGAGCTGACTGGGAAACGATTGTTCGGCCGGCAGGCCGTACCCGGCGGTCAGGCTGTCGCCGAGGGCCAGAATGCGCAGCGGCGCCGCGATGGCCGGCGCGAGAGCGATCGCATTGACAAGAAGAACGATTAGACCATATCGGGAAAGGATTCGCCGCAGCCGTCCCGCCATCGCCCACCCCCCATCCGAGCCGTCGTGAAGATCATGTCCAAGTCGCCTGCCCCGGAACCCATGGTCTTGTTTGAAGACGTCCACCTAAAGCTGGCGAGCTTGGCGGGCGAGGTCAACATCCTGCGCGGCGTCGACCTGTCCGTGGCCGTCGGCGAGAGCGTGGGAATCGTCGGCCCGTCGGGATCGGGGAAGTCGACGATGATGATGGTGATGGCGGGACTGGAGCGGCCGACCTCGGGCCGGATCCGCGTGGGCGGCCAGGATATCACCAGCCTCAGCGAGGACCGGCTGGCGCTGTTTCGCCGCGATACGGTGGGCATCGTCTTTCAGGCCTTTCACCTGGTGCCGACGATGACGGCGCTGGAGAACGTCGCCGTGCCCATGGAACTGGCCGGGCAACCCGGCGCCTTTGCGCGGGCACGCGAATTGCTGGGCTCGGTAGGTCTCGGCCGACGCGTCGACCACTACCCCAGCCAGCTCTCCGGCGGCGAACAGCAGCGCGTCGCCATCGCGCGCGCTTTCGCCGCGCGCCCGCGGCTGTTGCTGGCCGACGAGCCGACCGGCAACCTCGACGGCGCCACCGGCCGCGCCATCATCGACCTCATCTTCGCCCTGGGCGCCGCACATGACGCCACCCTTCTGCTGATCACCCATGACCCGTCGCTGGCGACGCGATGCGACCGGACGGTGCGGCTGGAAGACGGCCGCGTCGTCGGCACCGCCGCGGCCGAAGGCGGCAGCAAGGTGCCGCTCGGCGCTTCGTGAACGGCACCCTTCGCCTGGCGCTTCGGCTGGCGCGGCGCGAGCTGCGTGGTGGTCTGCGTGGTTTCGTCGTCTTCATCGCCTGCCTCACCCTGGGCGTGGCAGCCATCGCCGCGGCGGGTTCGCTCAACGCCTCGGTTCGCGCCGGCCTGCAAGCCGAGGCGCGGGCGCTGCTGGGCGGTGACGCGGCGCTGCGCCTCACCCATCGCCCCGCCACACCGGGGGAACGAGGTTTCCTGCATCGGCAGGCCGTTGTCGCCGAGACCGTCGAGATGCGGGCCATGGCGCGCGCCGCCGACAGCCGGCCGATCCTGGTCGAACTCAAGGGGGTGGACGCCACCTATCCGCTGGCCGGGCGCGTGGAGTTGCGGCCGGAAATGCCGTTGGCCGCCGCCCTCCAGCAGAAGGATGGCGTCTGGGGCGCAGCGGCGGACGCCAATCTGCTGACGCGGCTGGGGCTGCAGCTGGGGCAGCGTGTCAGCGTCGGCGATCTCCAGGTCGAGCTACGGGCGACCATCGTGCGCGAACCGGACCGCCCGGCATCACTGTTTTCGCTGGGACCCCGCCTGCTGGTGCATCGGGATGCGCTGCCGGCCACCGGCCTGATCCAGCCCGGCAGCCTGATCCGCTATGTCTATTTGCTCGACCTGCACGAGGGGACGCAGCCCGAGGCGTTCAAGCAGACGCTGGCGCAACGATTCCCGGAGGCGGGTTGGCAGCTGCGCTTCCCCGACGATGCCGCGCCGGGCGTGCGGCGCTTCGTCGACAACATGAATCTGTTCCTCACCCTGGTCGGGCTGACCGCCCTGCTCATCGGCGGCGTCGGGGTTGCCAACGCCGTGCGCGCGTTCGTCGACGGGCGCACCGCCACCATCGCCATGCTGAAATGCCTGGGCGCGCCGAGCAGGTTGGTGCTTGCGGTCTATGCCTTGCAGGTCGGCCTGATCGCCGCACTCGGCATCCTGCTCGGCGTCCTGCTCGGCGCCGCCTTGCCGGCGGCGGTGGTGGCCGTTCTGGGCGATTCGCTGCCGTTCCGGCCGCGGGTCGGATTCTATCCACTGCCATTGTCGCTGGCTGCAGTGTTCGGAGCGCTGGTCGCCCTGGCCTTCGGGCTGTGGCCGCTGTCACGGGCGGCGGCGATCCCGCCGGCGGCATTGTTCCGCGACGCGGTATATCGCGCCGGCGGCGGCCCACGTCGTACTGCCGCAACACTTGCCGCGGTGGCGGCACTGGCATTGGCGGCCATGATCGTGGCGACCGCCGACAAGCGCCTGCTCGCGGCGACCTTCGTCATCGGCAGTGTCGTCGCCTTCGGGCTGTTCCGCGGCATGGCCGGATTGCTGGCGCAAGGAGCGCAGTGGCTGTCACGGCACCGCCCCGATGGCAGCTCGGCGAGTGTGCGCCTGGGGCTGGCGCGCCTGCACCGACCCGGCGCGGCCACCGGCAGCGTCGTCCTGTCGCTGGGGCTTGGCCTGACCGTGCTGGTGGCCATCGCATTGGTCGAGGCCAATCTCCATCGGGACCTGGCCGAGCGCCTGCCCGAGGAGGCGCCGGCTTTTTTCTTCATCGACATCCAGCGCGATCAGGCCGAAGCCTTCGATCGCGCCCTCGCCGCCGTTCCCGGGGTGGGCGACGTGCAGCGCGCCGCCACCATCCGCGGCCGCATCACGCGGCTGAACGGAGTTCCGGTGGAGCAGGCGACGATCGCCCCGGAGGCGGAATGGGCGGTGCGTGGCGACCGCGGCCTGACGGTGGCGGCATCGCCGCCCGAGGGCACGCGCATCGTCGCCGGAGGCTGGTGGCCCGCCGACCATTCCGGCCCGCCGCTGGTGTCGCTGGACGCCGGCATCGCCCACGGGTTCGGCCTGGGACTGGGCGACACGATGTCGGTGAACGTGCTGGGGCGGGAGATCACCGCCACCATCGCCAGCCTGCGCGAGATCGATTGGTCGACCATGAGCATGAACTTCGTCATCGTGCTGTCGCCCGGCGCACTGGCCGGCGCCCCCCACACCTATATCGCCACCGTGCGCGCCGCCCCCGCCGCCGAGGATGCGGTCGAGCGCGCGGTGACGGACGCCTTGCCCAACGTGTCGTCGATCCGCGTGCGCCAGGCATTGGACTCGGTCAAGGGCATGCTGACGGCCGTCGGCGTCGCCGTGCGCCTCGCCGGCAGCGTAACGGTAATGGCGGGGGCGCTGGTCCTGGCCGGCGCCATCGCCGCCGGCCGCCGCAACCGGCTGTACGAGGCGGTGGTGCTCAAGGCTGTCGGCGCCACGCGGAGCGACCTGGTGCGGGCCTATCTGGTCGAGTACGGCCTGCTGGGGGTGGCCACCGGGACCCTGGCCGGCATCGTGGGCAGCGTGATCGCCTGGGCGGTGTTGCGCTTCGTCATGCACGCCGACTGGACGCCCCTCCCCGCCGTCACCGCCGCGACGGTCGCCGCCTGCGCTCTGGCGGTGCTGGTTTTGGGTTACGTCGGCACCTGGCGCGTGTTGGGGGCGGCGGTGGCGCCCTATCTGCGCGACGAGTAGACCCGTTCCCTATTGATTCCCACGACGAGTTGCCGATATTAGGCGACGCAATCGCTTTTCTGTCGAGGGTCGCAATGCCGCTGGAATCCCCTAGGAGATACATGAACCGCGCCGCGGTCGAAGCTGCCGGCATCGACGTCGGCCTTCGCCAGTACATGCTGCGCGTCTACAACTACATGGCCTCGGGTCTGGCGCTGACCGGCATCGTCTCGCTGCTGGTAGTGTCGTCGCCGACGGCGATTCAGCTCATCTTCGGCACTGGCCTGTTCTGGGTCGTCGCCCTGGCGCCGATCGCGCTGGTGTTCTTCCTCAGCATGAAGATCAACAGCATGAAGGCCAGCACCGCCCAGACGGTGTTCTGGATTTATGCCGGGCTGATGGGCCTGTCGCTGGCGTCGATTTTCCTGCAGTTCACCGGCGTCAGTGTCGCCCGGGTGTTCTTCATCACCGCCGGCACCTTCGCCGCCATGAGCCTGTGGGGCTACACGACGAAGAAGGACCTGTCGGGAATGGGCTCGTTCCTGTTCATGGGCCTGATCGGCATCCTCATCGCCAGCGTCGTCAACATCTTCCTGCAGAGCTCGATGATGCATTTCGTCATCTCGGCGATCGGCGTGGTGGTCTTCACCGGCCTGACCGCCTGGGATACGCAACGCATCAAGGAGACGTACTCGGAATCGGATGCGGGCGAGGTGGCCACCAAGAAGGCGGTATTCGGCGCGCTGACCCTGTACCTGGACTTCATCAACCTGTTCCTGTTCATGCTGCAGTTCCTGGGCGAGCGCCGCGAATAGGCTCGACCGGGATTGCCGACGACGAAGGGAGCCTCGCGGCTCCCTTTTTTTACAGAAGCGTGCCGCGTTGCTCCCCCCTCTCCCGCTTGCAGGAGAGGGTTCAACATGCGCCGCAAGTCAGCCCGAGCGCCTGAGGAAATCCATGGCGGCGTTGATCTGCGCCATGCGCTCGTGATTGCCGTGCGGGCTGTCGGGGTGATGAACGGTGGCCAACATGCGGAACTTGGCACGGATCATCCTGGCATCGGGGCGGACACCAGGGGCGAACCCCAGCACATGCAGCGCCTCGTCGCGGCTGCGCACACCGTCCGGCAGCGGCTCGAAGGCCAGCACGTTGACGATGGTGCGCAGCCTTTCCAGTTCCTCCTCGAGATCGGCGTGGCGCGCGCCGTTGGCCGCAACCGCGCGTGGGCTGTCTAGGTTGATCGTCATCTCACCGGCGGCCAGCGCCAGGGCCAGTGCCAGGGCGCGACGGATGACCCCGACGCTGTGACCGGCGGGCAGCCGCACCTGCAGCCGCGGCTTGCGCCGCCACGGCCGCCCCGCCGCCGGGCCTGATTTCAGCATCACCACCTCGCGCTCGCCAGGCGGCGGCTCGCCAGGGTCGGGGAAGGCCTCCAACGCGGCGGCGGGGACCACCAGCAATACCGAGCGCGCCAAATCACCCGAATTGACCTGGCGGCGCGCCGCCAACGCTTCCACCGCATCGCGGAAGGCGATGGAACAAGGGATGGTATAGGAGTGCTTCAAGACGGTCGTCATAGGCGGGGCATAGGCCCTCGGCCTATCAGAAGGCGCCGCGAACGAAATGAAATTCCGTGATCGAGGCGGGAACAACTACTGACGCAAGCCGCTGCAACAGCCCCTCGACAGATTACGACAACACCTTGATTCAACGACATGTTTTATATCGACCCTATCGCCTGGCGGCTCGTGACGACGCATGGCGGAGCGTCCGCGCCGAAGCGCGCCTACGTACGCAGTTAATCGGCATCGGGTAAAGGAGTGCTTAACTACAATGGCATTCGGCGGCACCGCAAGCATGCCGGCTAGACAGTCAATTTGTGACCCGCGGCAAGCATCGCCTGCAAGGCATGGGCCGCGACCGGCGCGCTGAACAGATAGCCCTGAATCTGATCGCACGCGGCCCGCCGCAGGAACTCCAGGTGTTCGGGCAACTCGACGCCCTCGGCCACGACCTTCAGGCGCATGGCATGGGCCATGGCGATGATGGCGCTGACGATGGCGGCGTCGTTGCCGTCGAGCGACAGGTCGCTGACGAAGGAGCGGTCGATCTTCAGCTTGTGGATGGGGAAGCGCTTCAGGACGCCCAAGGACGAATAGCCGGTGCCGAAATCGTCGATGGCGCATTCGATGCCGCGTTGGCGCAGCGAGGTCACGACGGCGATAGCCGTTTCGGCGTCGCGCATCGCCGAGCTTTCGGTCAGCTCCAGTTCGAGATAGCGCGGTGCCAACCCCGTGTCGGACAGCACCGATTCCACCGTCTGGATCAACCGGCGCGAATTGCGGAATTGCCGGCCGGAGATGTTGACCGCCACCGGAATCGCCGGAAGCCCGGCATCCTGCCATGCCTTGGCCTGCTGGCAGGCGATGCGCAGGATCTGTTCGCACAGGACATCGATGAGGCCGCATTCTTCGGCCACCAGAACGAATTCGGCGGGCGGGGTCATGCCATATTCGGGACCCGTCCACCGCGCCAGTGCCTCCGCGCCGACGATGTCGCCGGTGACCAGATCGACCTGCGGCTGGAAATGCGGCACGAAGTCGCCGTTGTCGAGGGCACGACGAATGCGGCTCTGCAACGACAGCGTCCTGACCGCGCTGATTCTGATATGCTCGGAAAACAGCTCAATGCTCCCCGGCCCCTGCTCCTTGGCGCGGCTGAGGGCGGTATCGGCATGCTTGACCATGGTCTCGGGGTCGTCGCCATGGCGTGGATAGAGGCTGATGCCGATACAGGCGGTGAGGTCGAACTCGTCGCCCTCGACCTGCAGCGGCCTTCGGCAACAACCGACGATGTCATCCACCAGCCGGTTCAACTCGGTCTCGCCCCTCAATGCCGGAATCACGATCAGGAAACGATCGCCACCATCCCGAGCCACGGTGCCGGCCGTCCCAAGGGCGGTTTGCAGGCGCTGCGCCATCGCCGCCAGGACGCGATCGCCGACGAGATGCCCGCCCGTGGTATTGACGATGCTGAACCGGTCGATGCCCAAGGACAATACGGCCAGCTGGTGCCCGTGCATCTGCGCCAGCCGCCAGGCATCGCCAAGACGGTCGAGGAACAGACTACGGTTGGCGATACCGGTCACCGGATCGTAATAGGCAAGGTAGCGCAGCCGCTCCTCGGTGCGCTTGCGCGCGGTGATGTCGCGGCCGATGAAGACCAGGGTCTGGCGCCCCTCCATCCGAACGTCGCTGGCGGCAAGCTCCAGGACGAACGTCGTGCCGTCGGCGCGCAGGCCAAGCAGTTCGCGGACACCGGCGATCAGCCGTTCGTCACCGGTCTCGAGATATTTGACGATCGACCGTACGTACGAGCGGCGATGCGACCGCGGCAACAGCGTCTTGAACGACATGCCGAGCATATGCTCGGCGGGGTAGCCGAACAGGTCGGCCGCCGCGGCATTGGCCGATTCGATGAAACCCGAGGTGTCGGTGGTCACGATGCTGTCGGCGGCATGGTCCATGATCATTTCCAGCCGCAGTTCGGCCCGCCTTCGTTCGGTGACATCGATCAGCAGTCCATCCCACACGATGTCGCCGCTGGGCAGGGCACGCGGACGCGACGTTCCCGACAGCCAGCGCACTTCGTCGCCGCTGGTGATGGCGCGGAACTCCTCGATGCATGGCTGCAAGGTCAAGGCCGACGCCGCAATCGCCGCCTTGTGCCTGTCGCGGTCCGCCCAGTGGACGACGTCGAGGCAACCCTGGCCGTTGACGCGCAGAGCCTGCGGGTCATAGCCCAGGAGGTCGCGGACGCCATCGGTAAAGAACGGATAGTGGATGCTGCCGTCGGCGCACCGGAGACGCTGAAACACGATCCCCGGCAAATTAACGGTAACGCGGGCAAGGCGCTGTTCGGCGTTGATCAGGGCGTCGACGATCCTCCTGGGCGCGTCGAGGTCGCGAAACATGATGGTAGGGCCCGATGCCTCGCCCAAAGGCACCGCCCTCACCTCCGCCAGGAAGGGCCGGCCCGCCTTGGTGACGCAGGCCATCTCCCAAGGTGCGCCCCCGACGGCAGGCGCGAAGGCCCCGCCGGCAGAGCCGAGCGGACGCAGGACATCGATCGGCCGGCCACGCATTTCCGCCGCCGTCCAGCCGAACAGGCGCTCGGCCGCCCGATTGAACGAAGTGATGAGGCCGTTCTCGCCGAGGACGAGGATGGCGTCGGGGGCAAGCTCAAGGAGCCGCTGACCATCGTCGTCGACAGTAATCAGCGACGCGATTGCGCCTTCGTCCAATGCCACCGACCTCCGATTTTTTCTGATTCTATCGGTAGGCCGCAAGGGGCGCAACGGCTACGCGCATTACACGAAAAGGGCGGGGAATTCCCCGCCCAACTCCGCTGCCCGTCAATGGCATGACTACTGACGGTTCATCCGGTTCTCGATCAGTTCCTCGACCACCGTGGGATCGGCGAGGGTCGAGGTGTCGCCCAGGCTGCCGAACTCGTTTTCCGCAATCTTGCGCAGGATACGGCGCATGATCTTGCCCGAGCGGGTCTTCGGCAGGCTCGGCGCCCACTGGATCAGGTCGGGCGAGGCGATCGGGCCAATTTCGGTTCGCACCCAGCCCACCAGTTCCTTGCGCAACTGCTCGGACGGTTGCTCGCCGGCCACCAGGGTGACGTAGGCATAGATCCCTTGGCCCTTGAGGTCGTGCGGATAGCCGACCACTGCCGCCTCCGCCACCTTGGGATGGGCGACCAGGGCGCTTTCCACCTCGGCGGTGCCCATGCGGTGGCCGGACACGTTGATGACGTCGTCGACGCGCCCGGTGATCCAGTAGTAGCCGTCGTCGTCGCGGCGGCAGCCGTCGCCGCTGAAATAAAGACCGGGATAGGCGGAGAAGTAGGTCTGCACGAAGCGTTCGTGGTCGCCGTAGACCGTGCGCATCTGGCCGGGCCAGCCCGGTTCCTGCAGGCATAGGTTGCCTTCGGCCGGCCCATCGATGACCTTGCCTTCGGCGTCGACTACCGCCGGCTTGACGCCGAAGAACGGTCGCGTCGCCGAGCCGGGCTTCAGCGGGGTCGCGCCCGGCAGCGGCGTGATCAGGATGCCGCCGGTTTCGGTCTGCCACCACGTGTCGACGATCGGACAGCGGCGCTCGCCGACGACGTTATAATACCACAGCCAAGCTTCGGGGTTGATCGGCTCGCCGACCGAGCCCAGCAGGCGCAGGCTTTGGCGACTGGTCTTCTTGACCGGCGTCTCGCCCTCGCGCATCAGCGCCCGAATGGCGGTCGGCGCGGTATAGAAGATGTTGACCTTGTGCTTGTCGATGACTTCCCAGAAGCGTGACGGGCTGGGATAGTTGGGCACCCCTTCGAACATCAGGCTGGTGGCGCCGTTGGCCAAGGGTCCATAGACGATGTAGCTGTGACCGGTGACCCAGCCGACGTCGGCGGTGCACCAGTAAACGTCGCCGTCCTTGTAGTCGAAGACGTAACGATGGGTCATCGCCTCGAACACCAGATAGCCGCCCGAGGTGTGCATCACGCCCTTGGGCTTGCCGGTCGACCCCGAGGTGTAGAGGATGAACAACGGGTCCTCGGCGTTCATCTCGACCGCCTTGTGCTGCGGCGACGCCTTGGCGGTGATCTCGTGATACCAGACGTCGCGGCCACTCACCATGTGGATCGGGCCGCCGGTGCGCTTGACGACGATGACGTTCTTGACGCTCCACGAGGTCTCCAGCGCCTTGTCGGCATTGGCCTTGAGCGGCACCTTGCGGCCGCCGCGCAGGCCCTCGTCGGCGGTGATCAGCAGGTTGGAATCGCAGTCCTGGATGCGCCCGGCCAGCGAATCGGGCGAGAACCCGCCGAACACCACGGAATGAGTGGCGCCGATGCGGGCGCAGGCCAGCATGGCCACCGCGGCTTCCGGAATCATCGGCAGATAGATGGTGACCCGGTCGCCCTTCTTGACGCCGAGGTCGGTCATGGCGTTGGCCAGGCGGCACACGCGCTCGTGCAGGTCGGCGTAAGTAATGTGGGCGCTCTCGCCGGGATCGTCGCCCTCCCAGATGATCGCCGTCTGGCTACCGCGCGTGGCGAGATGGCGATCGAGGCAGTTGGCGGCGACGTTCAGCGTGCCGTCATGGAACCAGCGGATGTGAACGTCGCCACTGTAAGAGACGTCCTTGACCTTGGTGAAGGGCTTGATCCAGTCGATGCACTTGCCGTGCTCGGCCCAAAATCCATCCGGGTCCTTGACCGAACGGTCATACATTTCGAAATACTTTTCTTCGTCGACCAGGGCCGCCTTCGCGAAGTCAGGTGGCACCGGAATGATCTGCGTCTCGGACATAAAAGGTGTCTCCCTTTCCTTATTGCCCGCTCCACCCCTGGGGTGCCCCCGAGCGGCGGACGATTATCCCCAAACTTCCCGGCCCGAACAAGCCGACAGGGTGCAAATCAGCGAATACCACCTCCACCAGAAGTATTAACCCGATGGCGGATCGCTAGGCGGCGACCTCCCCCATCCGGCACAGCACGTCCCAGGCTTGGTCGTCGATGGGCAGCACCGACAGCCGCGACTGCCGGACCAAGGCGAGGTGCTGCAGGCGCGGTTCGGCCTTGATCTCGGCCAGGCTTACCGGCCGTGGCAGCGGGCGCACCGCCTTGACGTCGACCATGCCGAAGCGGCCGGAGGCATCCGTGGGATCGGGATAATAGGTGCGTACGATCTCAACGATGCCGACGATTCGTTTCTCCGCGACCGAGTGATAGAAGAAGGCGGTGTCGCCCAGGCGCATCGCCTTCATATGTGCGGCCGCCTGGAAGTTGCGCACGCCGTTCCAGGGCTCGACGCCTTTGCGCACCTGATCGTCCCATGACCACGCCGAGGGTTCGGACTTCATCAACCAGTGCGCCATGGCGTTCACGGCAGGACTTTTTTGTAGGGGCGGATCATGACGCTCTCGAACAGGCCGGCTGCCGTATAGGGATCGCCGGCAACGAGAGCTTCGGCGGCGGCGCGGTCGGGAAGGTCGACGACCAGCATGCTGCCGATCATCCTGCCGCCGTCGTCGGACAACAGGGGACCGCCGACGATGATGCCGTCCAGCTTGGCGACATACTCGAGATGCTCGGCGCGGGTGGCCGCACGAATATGCTCATGGCCCGGCTTGTCGAGGCAGTAGATGCAGAACAGCATGTCGGATCTCCGTATTGCTAAGCGCAGAGTCGCGGCCTCGCTTGCAGATTCGGCATCCGCGCAAGTGAAGGCCAGAAACCAGAGGAAATAGGACCGTTTGCGTGGATCGCCGGCCCATCGCTCATTCCGTGCGAAACGGCCTTGCCAACAGGCCCGCGACGGTGTCGTCGATGCCGGCGCCGGCGTGGAGGATGGCATTGACCGCCTCGGCGATCGGCATATCGACGCCGAGCCGCTCGGCGAGGCCGACCACCGAGGCGGCCGAGGCGACGCCCTCGGTCACCGCCTGGCGCCCCGCCAGGATGTCCGCCAGCGCGCGGCCTTGTCCCAGGGCCACCCCCAAGGAATAGTTGCGCGATTGCTGGCTGTTGGCGGTCAGGATGAGATCGCCCAGCCCCGAGAGGCCCATGAGCGTTTCGCGCCGCCCCCCTTTGGCGACGGCCAAGCGCATGATCTCGGCCAGCCCGCGGGTGATCAGGGCGGCACGGGCGTTGTCGCCAAGGCTGCGGCCGGCGACGACGCCGCAGGCGATGGCCAGCACGTTCTTTACCGCGCCGCCCACCTCGGCGCCGACGACATCGTCGGTCAGATAGGGCCGGAAGGTGGTGGTGCCGATGGCGGCAACCAGGCGCCCACCCAGTTCGGCATCGCCGCAGGCCAGCGTCACCGCCGTTGGCAGCCCCCGCGCCACCTCGACGGCGAAGGTCGGCCCCGACAGCACCGCCGGCGGCGCCATCGGCAGTTCCTCGGCGACGACGTCGGTCATCAGGGCCAAGGTACCGGTCTCGACGCCCTTGGCGCAGATCACCGCCGGCACGCCCGCCGGCCAATGCGGTGCCGCGCTTCGGCAGACGCCACGCAGGAATTGGGCAGGCGCCACCAGCAGCACCGCCTCGGCCTCGGCGACGGCGGCAATGTCGGTGGTGGCGCCGAGGCCGGCCGGCAACGCCACCCCCGGCAGATAGACGTCGTTACACCCGCGTTGCACCGCCTCGGCGATGCTGGCCCGCCGCGCCCACAGGCGCACTCGGCGCCCGGCACGCACGGCCGTCGCCGCCAGCGCCGTCCCCCATGCGCCGCCGCCGACGACGACCATGCGTTCCACCGGTGTCGCGTTCACGCCAACCACTCCATCGCCCCCTCTCCCATCATGCCTTGATTCCGGCGCCGCGCGCCTTCTTCGCCGTCGGGTCGAGCGGCCAGCGCGGCCGCGGCGCGAAGTCGAGGGGATCGGAGAAGCCAAGGCGGAAACGCTCGAGGCCGGCCCAGGCAATCATGGCGCCGTTATCGGTGCACAGCCGCAGTGGCGGCGCCACCAGCTGCATCCCGCACGATTCGGCCAGCGCCGCCAGCCGCGCCCGCAAGACGGCGTTGGCGGCGACGCCGCCGGCCACCACCAGCCGGTTGCCAGCCGGATGGGTCTCGCGGAAGGCGGCGATGGCGCGACGGCAACGATCCGCCACCGCATCGGCCACGGCCTCCTGGAACGAGGCGGCAAGGTCGGCGATGTCTTGCCGGCCCGGCACCTGGCCAAGCCCCTCCAGCGCCAGTCGCACCGCCGTCTTCAGCCCGGAAAACGAGAAGTCGCAGCCCGGGCGGCCCTTCAGCGGCCGCGGCAGGGCGAAGCGAGCGGCATCGCCGCCGCGGGCGGCCTGTTCGACGGCGGGGCCGCCGGGATAGCCGAGCCCCAGCATCTTCGCCACCTTGTCGAAGGCCTCGCCGGCGGCGTCGTCGACGGTGGTGCCGAGGCGGCGGTAGCGCCCCACGCCTTCGACCACCAGAAGCTGGCAGTGGCCGCCGGACGCCAACAGCAGCAGGTAGGGGAATTCCAGTCCGTCGGTCAGCCGTGCCGTCAACGCGTGACCTTCGAGATGGTTGACGGCGACGAACGGCTTGGCATGCACGGCGGCGACGGCCTTGGCGGTCATCACCCCCACCATCACGCCGCCGATCAACCCCGGGCCACCGGTCGCCGCCACCGCATCGAGATCGGCAAAGCCGATGGCGGCCCCGCGCATCGCCTCGGCGATCAGCCGGTCGATATGATCGAGGTGGGCGCGCGCCGCCACCTCGGGGACGACACCGCCATAGGGTCGGTGCGCCTCGAGCTGCGACAGCACGACGTCGGCCAGCACCATGCGGTCGTCGCGGACGACGGCGGCGGCGGTTTCGTCACAACTGGTTTCGATGCCGAGGATCAGCATGGATCGTCGGGCCTGCTCTTCCGGTCAAGTTGCCGTCGTGCAGGCATTAACCCCTTTTCTTGTTCCTTGCCAGCCACTAAAACTCGCCGCATGAGCGACTCACCCCTTCGCATCGGCACGCGCGGCAGCCCGCTGGCGTTGGCACAGGCCCATGAGGTGCGCGATCGCCTGATCGCCGCCCATCCCGACCTGGCCGCGCCCACCGCCATCGAGATCGTGGTCATCAAGACGACCGGCGACATGATCCTCGACCGCCCCTTGGCCGAAATCGGCGGCAAGGGGCTGTTCACCAAGGAGATCGACGACGCCCAGCTCGACGGCCGTGTCGACATCGCCGTCCACTCGATGAAGGACGTGCCGACGGTTCTGCCCGACGGTCTGGCGCTGCCCTGCATCCTGCCGCGCGAAGACCCGCGCGACGCCTTCATGTGCCTCAAGGCGCGATCGCTGGCCGAATTGCCGGCGGGGTCGGTGATCGGCACCGCATCGCTGCGGCGCGGCGCCCAGATCATGTCCGGCCGTCCCGACCTCAAGGTGGTGCCGCTGCGCGGCAACGTCCAGACGCGCATGACCCGGCTGTCCGAGGGTGTCGTCGACGCCACCATCCTGGCCATGGCCGGCTTGCGCCGCCTCGGCCTGGTCGACAAGGTCGCCGGCGTCATCGAGCCGTCCGAGATGCTGCCGGCGGTGGCACAGGGTGCCATCGGCATCACCTGTCGCGCCGACGACGCGCGCGCACATCGGCTGCTGGTGCCGCTCGATCACGCGGAGTCGCATGTGCGCGTCACCGCCGAACGCGCTTTCCTCGCCGTACTCGACGGCTCATGCCGCACCCCGATCGCCGCCCTTGCCGAACTCGACGGCGACAAGCTCGCCTTCCGCGGCCTGATCATCCGCCCCGACGGCGGTCAGGTGTTCAAGACCAGTCGCGCCGGTACGGCCGCCGATGCCGCCGAATTGGGCCGCGATGCCGGTCAGGAGCTGCTGGCTCGCGCCGGCGTCGGTTTCTTCGATTTCAAGGCCAGGTGAGGCATGCGCGCCCTCGTCACCCGACCCCGGGAGGATGCCGAGGGCATCGCGCTGCAGCTCGCCCGCCGCGGCTTCGAGGTATTGGCCGAGCCGCTGTTGCGCATCGAGCCGCTGGCCGGCATCGCCGTGCCCCTTTGCGGCGCCCAGGCGATTCTCGCGACCAGCGCCAATGGCGTGCGCGCCTTGGCGGCGGCGACCGCCGAGCGCCGCCTGCCGGTCCTGGCGGTCGGTGACGCCAGCGCCCGCTGCGCCCGTGACCTGGGATTTTCGACGGTAAGCAGCGCCGGCGGCGATGCCGATGGCCTGGTGGCGCTGGTCAAGGCACGGCTGAGGCCCGAGGCCGGAGCCCTGATCCACGCCGCCGGCACGGCGATAGCCGGCGATATCAGCGGCGCCCTCGCCGCCGCCGGCTATGACGTTCGCCGAACCGTGCTTTACAGGGCGGAGACAGCCGCGTCCCTGAGTACTACACTGGTCACGGCGCTGCGCGAGGGCACCATCGATCTGGCATTGTTCTTTTCGCCGCGCACCGCCGCCACCTTCGCCCATTTGGCCCCGCTGGCCGGCGTGGAGGGAGACTGCGGCCGTACGGCGGCCTATTGCCTGAGCGGCGCCGTGGCCCACCGGCTGCGCGAACTGCCGTGGCGCCGCCTGCGCATCGCGGCGCATCCGCACCAGTCGGCGC
Organism: Rhodospirillaceae bacterium; assembly: GCA_036675815.1. Lineage (GTDB taxonomy): Bacteria > Pseudomonadota > Alphaproteobacteria > Rhodospirillales > Magnetospirillaceae > JAKFEE01. Next base: position 100,680 of record JAKFEE010000033.1, on the reverse strand, counting down.
TGCTGGCGGCGATCGACGAGGACTTCGACTTGAGGACGAGCAGTGGAGGCGAGGCAAGGGTATGACCGCTGAGCGCGACGACAAGAAGGCCGCCAGGAAAGCGGCTGCCAAGGCCGGCGAGCCGGTCGCACCGACGCCCACCAATCAGGATGCCGAAAGCACGGCCGCCGAAGCTCCGGCCGCCGGCTCGGCCGAACCCGTCGCGCCGACGCCCGAAACACAGATGTCGGCCGAGCAACAGTCGACGGCCAGGACGGCCGAATCGGCAAAGGCGGCGCGCAAGCCCGCGCAACCGGCGACAACCGCCGGCGACGCCTCGGCGCCTGCCCAGGCGGCCGAGCCCACCGCACCGACGTCCGAGCCAAAGCCGTCGGCTGAGCAAGGGACTGCCCACACGGCGCGTCCACAGACGGCGGGATCAGAGACGGCCGCGCGCAAGCCCGCGCAACCGGCGGCAACCGCCGGTGCGGCCCCGGCGCGGCACGGCGTGTCGGCCGGCGGCGCCTTCGTCCTTGGCCTGATCGCAGCCCTGCTGCTTCTCGTCGTCCTCGCCGCTGCCGCGTTCTTCACCTTCCCGACGTGGCGCCCGCAATTGGCCGGCGCCTTGGTGCCTGCCGAGGACGGGCGACTCGCGGCGGTCGAGACGCGTGCTTCACGCCTCGATGAGCAGCTCAATGCCCTGTCCGGCCGTATCGACGGCCTCGACAACGCCGTCGACGGCTTGCGCCAGGACCTGGCGCAGCGGCCGACGACGGTGGTCGCCCCCAATGGCGACGCCCTCAGCCAGCGCCTCGCCGCCCTGGAGGCGGCCGGCCGCCCCGACGCCGAACGCATCGAACGGCTGGTGCGCGAACAGGAGCAACTGAGCCAGCAACTGGCGCAAGCCCGCGAGTCGCTGGCGGCCTTGCAGAAAGGCAGCGCCGACGCCGCCACCGTGCTGCGCCTGACCGACCGCGTCGAGGCGGCCGAAACCGCCGTGCGCCAGGCGCAATCGCGCGCCAACACGGCGCAGTCGCTGTTGCTGGCCGTTGGCCAGCTGCGCGAGGCCATCAACCGCGGCGATGCCTACGACGCCGAGTTGCGGGCCCTCCGTGCCATTGCCGAGGGTGACGCCGAGACGAGCGCATCGCTGGAGGCGCTGGCCGCACTGGGCGGCAAGCCGATCGCCACCCGCGTCGCCCTTGCCGATTCCTTCGACCAACTGTCGGGCGCGATCGTGCGCGCCGAATTGGGGCCCGACGAGGACGGTTGGTGGCGCCAGACGGTGCAGCGCCTGGCCTCGGTCATCACCATCCGCCGCACCGAAGGTGACGTGGCCGGCGACTCCACCGCCGCCGTCGTCGCCCGCACCGACGCCAACCTCGACAAGGGCGACCTCGCCGGTGCGGTGCGCGAGCTTTCGGGCCTGCAGGGTGCGGCGGCCGAGGCGGCGGCGCCGTGGCTGGCGCAGGCCCAGGCGCGCCTTGCCGCGGAAGCGGCGCTGTCGGACCTGACCGCGCATTCGGTGGCCGTCTCTCAGGCCAGCAACGGGTGACGCCATGCTCCGCATTCTCTCGTTCCTGATCACGGTGGCGCTGCTGGTGACGGCAGCGGTGTGGTTCGCCCAGCGCCCCGGCGAGGTGACCGTGCACTGGCAGGGCTGGCGCGTCGACACCAACGTCCCGGTGCTGCTGCTGGCGCTGGCGGCGGTACTGTTCGCCTTCAGCCTGCTGTTCCGGCTGCTGGTGTTCGTGTTCGCGACACCGCGCCGCTTCGCCCGGTCACGGCGCGAATCAAGGCGGCGCAAAGGCTATCTGGCCTTGATGGACGGCCTGTCGGCGGTCGCCGCCGGCGATTCCACCTTGGCGGCGCGCAAGGCCAAAACCGCCGACAGCCTGCTGCGCGACCCGCCGCTGACCATGCTGCTGTCGGCGCAGGCGGCGCAACTGACCGGCGATGCGGCGACGGCGAAACAGCACTTCACCACTATGCTCGACCGCCCCGAGACCGCCTTCCTCGGCCTGCGCGGCCTGCTCACCCAGGCGATCAAGGCCGGCGACCAGGCGGCGGCGCTCGACTACGCCCGCCGCGCCCACGCCATCAATCCCGACGCCCCCTGGCTGACGGCGACGCTGTTCGACCTGCAGGCCCGCGCCGGGTTGTGGCGCGAAGCCGAGGACACCCTGTCCCAGGCCGAGCGGCGCGGCGTGTTCGGCCGCGACGAGGCGCGGCGCAAGAAGGCCGTGGTGCTGTTCGAGCGCGCCCGCCAGAGCGTGGACGGCGGCGACCGCAAAGCGGCGATCAAGCTGTTGCGCCAGGCCCGCGACGCCGATCCAGCGTTTGCCGAGGCGGCCATCCGCCTCGCCGCCCTGCTGGCGCAGGAAGGCAAGCACCGGCGTGCCGCCGGCTTGCTGGAGGACGTGTGGCGATTCAATCCGCATCCCGATCTGGCCAAGGCCTATATGGCGCTGTGGGCGCACGAGGATGCCCTGCAGCGCCTGCGCCGCGCCGAGGCCCTGGCGGCGGCTCATCCGCGCCATCCGGAAAGCCATGTCGTCGTCGCCGAGGCGGCGCTGGCCGCCGCGTTGTGGGGACAAGCACGCAGCCACCTCACGGCCGCCGCCGACACGCATCCTGCCGCCCGCATCTATCGCCTGCTGGCCGAGGTCGAGCAGCGGGAGACCGGCAACGAGGCGGCGGTACGTGAGTGGCTGGCCAAGGCCGCCTCGGCCAAGGCCGACAGCGTCTGGCTATGCCGGGCCTGCGCCACCCCGGCGCCGCAGTGGTCGGCCGCCTGCCCCATGTGCCACGGCGTCGATACCATCGCATGGTCCGATCCGCTGACCCCGGCGGCACCGCAACTGCCGGCGCTGACGCCCGACGAGGCCGCAATCGCACCGTCGCCGGGCTGAGCCGCCACCGAAGGAGGGGCACGCCACCAGCACCCCATGGACGAGGCCTTGCACGCCGCCGGCAAAGGCGCTATATCCTCCCGGCCTTCGACTAGGCATCGCGCCGGGCCGGCGTAGCTCAGTTGGTAGAGCAGCGCATTCGTAATGCGCGGGTCGGGAGTTCGAGTCTCTTCGCCGGCACCAGTTTTCTCAAGGGCTTAGCCAGCGATGGCTAGGCCCTTGTTGCTTCGTGTAAGCACCATGTAAGCAGCCGGGCCGTTAAGCCGCCGCCCTTGCTCCCAACTCCGCAAACACGGCATCGGCAATCGCCTTGGTCAGTTCGGGCGGCAGGACCACCGCCGGCAGCCAATTCCCTTTGGGGTGCCGCCAGCGCGGCACCTGGCACGCCAACTGCCCATCTGGTTGGCGCATGACGTTGACGCCCTGTAGCGTCACCTCCACGCCGTCGAGAACCAGATTGACCACGGCCAGCGCCAGCAGCCGGCCCGCGCCCGCCACCGGTTCCACGGCCAACACTTCAATTCCTACCGTCGTCGTTTCGCTCGTCATGTCCGCCAGTCTCTCGAATGGAAAATGCCGGCCGCGCCCGCAGAAAGGATGATGTGCGGGCCGCCGGCTGTCGGGGTTGGTTGTCCACTGCGGCCACTCACCGACTAACGCCGCATCCGGCTATCCAGGCACGCGAAGGGGCAAGCGCGCCCTGGCCCCGCCGGCCGGGGGCATTCAGATGAACAGGAAGCCTTCGGGCCGCGCCGTCTCATAGACGTTCGGCCCTGATTCGTTCGCAATCGCTCGGCCAACGGCCATCGCGGCGGCCACGGCGCCGTCGATGCGGCCCCGCGCCTTCTCCTTGGTGAACTTCTCGTTCTCGGCCGCGTCCTTCTCGGCCACCACGTTGCCGAAGCACATGCGCAGCAGCGGATTGCCGCCGTGGCGGAACTGGCCTTTGAGGATCGCCCGCTTCAGTTCCTTGACCGGCGCGGCCATGCTGGCGAAGCCCTGGCCGAACTGCGCCACGGTGACGCCCTCGGCCTGCAATCCGGTGGTGACGGCGGTCGAGTTCCAGCGGTCAATTGCAACCTCGCGCACGTCGTACCGCTCGGCCAATTCGAGGACATGCGCGATGACGGCGCCGTGATCCACGACGTTGCCGTCGGTGAGGCGTAAGACGCCCTGTTGCTCGTATCGCAGATAGTCGGCCTGGTCGCGCTCGGCCTTCCGCGCCAAGCCCGCTTCCGGCAGGAAGAACGTCGCCAGCACGTGATAGCTGCGGTCGTCGTCGGTGCCGCTGGGGAACACGGCCACGACGGCGGTCAGGTCTTCCACGCTCGACAGGTCAACGCCGACATAGCAGGGCCGCCCGGTCAGGTTCTCGGCCGGCTCCATCGGCTCGGCCGCGTCATAGGTGCCGAGGTCCAGCCAGGGATTGGCTGCACCTTCCTGCCATTGGTTCAGGTGGAACCGGCGGAAGTCGGCCACCTCGGCGGGGAAATGCTCGATCCTCCGCGCCTTGATGCGCAGCTCTTCCAGCGAGCAGAAGCCGGCGGCCAGGGCCGGATTAGCCGTCTGCCAGGCCGTTTCGTCGCGCCAATCGGCCTCGGGATCGGCGGCGAAGATGATGGGCGCGAAGGTCGGATCGTCGATCTCGCCGCGCGCGACGGCATGGCTGTACTGCCACATGTCGAAGGCAAGCCCGCCCTGGCCTTCGCCGGCCGTCGAGATGATGACGGTGAGCGGCTGTTCGCGCTTCACCATCGAATCCGTCACCACCTTGAACAGCTTGCGGCCCTCGGCCGGGTGCCAGCTATGGATTTCGTCGGCCAGGAAGAACGAGGCGTTCATGCCGTGCTTCGAATACGCCTCGCTGCTGATGGCCTTGAGCGTCGAACTGGTCTTGCCGTGGTTCAGCACCTTGCGGCTTTCGATGGGCGAGACGCGGCGCAACAGGGCGTCATCCTGTTTGCACATCTCCCAGGAATGCTTGAAGGCAATGCCGGCGTTCTCGCGGTCGGCGGCAGCCTGGATCACCTGGCCGCCGGCCTCGGCCTCGGGTCCGAGGAAGTGCGCCAGTGCCAGCGCGCTTGCCAGCGTCGTCTTGGCGTTGCCGCGCGGAATCCAGATGCAGGCCATGCGCACCAGCGGGCGGCCGTCGTCGGTGGCCGGGCCGTAGATGCGCCGGATCATCGCCTCTTGGAACGGGTGAAGGTGGAACGGCTGGCCGGCGAACTTGCCCTCCCACAGCCGCAGCCGCCGCACGAACCGACACATGCGGTCGGCGCGGCCGGTCGGATCGGGATAGAGCGCCGGATCAGGCGAGAAGGTCGGAGTCCCAGCCATCGCCCTTGTCCTTCTGTTCGCCATGAGCGCCACGCCGATGCGGGGTCAAGCCTAACTCGGCCGCCAGCAACCGCGCCTCTCGCATCGCTGCGGACTGCATGCGGAACGCGGGGTGCGGCTTCAGCCCGTCGCCCTCGTCAATCAGCCGGCCATCGGTCAACATGCGCTCTTCGCACTCGCGGACCACGCCGACAGCGACGCAGTAGCTTTCCAGGGTCGCCAGCGTATCGGGCGCCAGCAGGTTGCGGCCATGCAGCTCGGGTGCGGCCCGCTTCCACTCCTTCTTCGCGGCCTCGGACAGCCACGACGGCGGCGCCGGGCAGCGGCCGGGAACGGCGCCTCCCTCGATCACCTTGAGCTTCGGTTTTCTGCCCTTCATTGCATCATCCCTTCATTGTTGCCCAATTATTGGGCAAAACTCCATTTTCCTGTGAGTGCGCGCAAGACCCCCCACGCGGTGACACCCCCATGGCCCTCGAAATCGCACCCCCTATCCCCTTCTCCTGGCAAAGCCTTGGTCCCTCGCGGTGCGGCTCGAATGGTGGGCATGGCAGTACGGGCGAAGGTTGGACCACACCAAGCGGAGGTCCGGTCGTTCGCGGACGCTGTGAACGTGGTCGGCGTCGGTGGCTGGCTGCCCACATTCACAACAGTTCGGATTGGCCTTGAGGAAGGCACCCCGCACGCGGCGCCAGTCCTTGTCATAGCCACGCGCGGCGGCAGAGGGCCGGGCAGCGTCGAGCGCCTTCTTCCTCTTCGTCTCGCACATGGGGCAGCGGCGCCCGGTAAAGGGCGGGTGGCCGGCGGGGCAGTGCTTCGGGGCGGCATAGGGCATGGCTCAGCCCATCGCAATCTGACGGTAGCGCATCAGGATCGGCGCCACGTCAGCGGGCATGCCATCCTCACCGTTGCCACCGGCCCAATAGCTCACCGCCGAATCATTGTAGGTGACGGACTTCACCAGCGGGTCGCGGCCCTTCTGATGGTAGGTCAGGCTGACGAGGGCGATGCAGGCGCCTTCCACCTCGGCCGGCAGGGTGCGGCCTTCCTCACCGGGCAGCAGATAGCCGGCGGAATAGCCCACCACGATCTTGGCGGCAGGGAAGGTGCAACGATTGTCGCTGCTGCCCAGGCGGTACAAGGTGCCGGCGCTGGCGTCCATCTCCCATTCCGTCGAGGTCAGGGCGGCGCCGGCCTCGCTGATGCTCACGACGGAAGCCACCGGCCAGCGGGCGAGCTGGACGTCATAGGGGGGGCGGGAGAGGCGGAACGTCTCTTCCACCATCTCGCGGGCGAAGACGCGATTGCACCAGGCCGCAATGAAGCCGCTGGCGCGCTCGATCAGGTCGGACAGGAAGGCGTCATCATCGCTGCCTGTCACATCCAGGGCCGTCTTGACGGCAGCCAAGGTGGTGAGGTCATACGATGCGGCCGGGCTGGTTACGGTCAGCATGACGCCTTCCCTCCGTTCCGTTACGCCAGCGGCGCCGAGGCGGGATGGCCGCGCACGATCTCAGCCGCAGACAGGGCGCCAGTGGTGGCGCCGGTCACGGTGAGGGCGACACGGACATATCGCTTGGTGCCGAGATAGCCGACACGCTGCACGGTGTTGTCCGTGTCGGCGTCGGCGCAGGCGGTGAAGCTGCCCTGAAGGTCGGCAGCGGCAACAGCGGTGAAGGTGCTGTTGTCGTCGCTCTCTTCCAGGGCGGGCGTGTGGGTGCCATCGGTCCAGGCGCCGAACGCCACCACGGCCACGGCGGAACCGTAGCCCAGCAGATCGGCGCCAGTGCCATCGGCATCGGCGGTGCGGGCAGCCGGGGCGAGCGACTGCACCACGTCGAGGTTGCTCTTCAGGTCACGCATCGGTCAGGCCCTCCTTAGGCCGCGATCTTGAGCTTGCGGATGGCCTCGGCCTTCGCGACGCCAGCGGCAACACGGCGGCGAGCATGGAAGCGGGTCATGCCGTTGGTGGCCTGGCTGTAGGGATCACGCAGCACCGACAGGGCGATGCGGTCGTAGATGCGGAAGCCCTGGCTGAAGTCGCCGAACGCGATGGGGAATGCGTCGCCGGCAACATCGGGCATGTCCGGCGCCTCGATCACCGGGCGGCCCAGCAGGGTCGTCGCCGGAGCACCGTTGAGGCCGGTCATGCTCAGCAGGTAGTCGCCGCCGGTCGTCTTCAGCTTGCGGACGGCGGCCAGGGTGCCGCTGTTCATCATCCACACGGCGTTCGCGCGGTAGGCGGCGGGGAGGTCGTGATAAATGCCGATCAGGCCATCGGCCGTCACCTTCGCGGCATCGCCGCTATTGCTGCTCGACAGGCCCGCGTCAGCCATGAAGCCCATCGGCTTCAGCACGCCATCGCCATTGACGAAGGCGGTGGCCTCGGCCTTGCCGAACTCTTCCGCGAACTCGAGCGACAGCACGCTCGCCACGTCGAAGGCGCTGTCTTCCAGCATGGCGCTGCTCACGTCCACATAGGCCGCCAGTTCGCGCACCTCATAGCGGAGCTGGCCGAAGGTGGCGGTCGTTTCGGGGCGGGCCTGCGTCTCACCCACCCACGCGGCGGTTAGGCCGGCGGTGCGCTTCGGCAGGATTACGGCGCCGGCCGAGGTGTTGGCGACGCGGGCGACGGAGCGAACGGGCGAGAATTGCACCACGTTGCGCAGCAGCTCGGCCACGAATTGATCCGGGGCGAGGTAGCCGCCGGCCGTGTCGTCGGACACGCGCAAGCTGCGCACCTCGTCGGCGGCCAGGGCCTCACGACCACGGCGCAGGAAGCCGGCGAAGGCGCGTGCCTCCACCTCGTTTCCCTGCTGGCGGGTTTCGGTCGAGCCGGGGCGACGCTGCACGCGCTCGACGGTATCGAGGCGCGAACGCAGCTCATTTATCGTGCCCTCGATGCCGCCAAGCCGCTGGTCGGCGCTGGCGGTGAAGCCGTCGATAGCCGAACGGATTTCAGCCAGGCCGTCGCCGCCCTGGCTGTCGCTGTCATCTTCCGAGCGGATTTCCCAGCCCGGCTTACGGATCATGCCCATGTCATTACCTCACGAGTGTTGCCGCGGCGCGGCGGATGGATGCGGCTACAGCCGCGACGTTGGCGGCATCGGCCGCCGACTTGATGCCGGTCACGCGCGCGGCGCCGTTGGCCGGGCGAGTGACCAGGGAAATCTCAATGAGGTCCGCAGCCTCCAGCAGCCGGCCGCCGCCGGCCTGCGTGGATGCCTTCACGGTGCGGAAGCCGATGGAGAGCCCGTCGAGGGCGCCAGCCTTCAGCAACGCATGCGCCTCGGCACCGCGGCGGGTTTCGAGAACGAGGCGGCCCTTGACGCGCAAGCCCTTGGCATCCTCGGCCACCTCTTCCCACACGCCGACAGGCTCGGACGGATCGTGCATCCACAGCATGAGCGGCTTGGTTCCGGCGGCCTTATGCCCGGTTAAGGACGCGGCGAAGGCGCCGGCCTTCACCACATCGCCGTAGCTGTCGCGGATGCCCCACACGCTGGCGTAGCCCTCGAACGTGCCGTCCTCGGCCGTCGAGAAGCGGGTTTCGAGGTCGAGGCGCTTAGTCTTCATCGGTGCCCCCGTTGCTGTTGGTCGGCGCCGGGGCGGTGTTGACCGGGCGCATGTAGACTTCGCCGCCGCTGTACGGGCCGCGATTCTCCATCGCGCGAACCTCGTTGGGGTTCAGCACGCCGGCAGAGATGGCCTGGCTGTAGGCGGTGAAGCGCGCGGCCAGGTCGGCGCGGGCAAGGTCGTCAACCAGGAACTCGGCATAGAGTTGGCCGCGCTCTTCGGGCGCCAGCAGCGTCAGGCGAATGGCGTCCTGCCAGAGCTTCAGTATCGGCAGCAGGCAGTAGGTCAAGAACTGCTGCCCCATCTGTTCGGCGTTGCTGTGCGTCACGCGCTCCAGATCGTTCAGCATGTGCAAGGGCACACGGAACAGCCGGGCGACTTCCTGAAGCTGGAACTTGCGCATTTCGAGGAACTGCGCATCCACGCTGGAGAGCTGGAGCGGCTCGAACGTCACGCCGTCTTCGAGGATCGCCGTGCGGCCGGCATTGTCGCTGCCGCCGTGCATGCTCTCGAACGAGCGGCGCAGGCGGGCGAATAGGTCTTCGGTCAGCTTGCCCGGATACTTCAGCACGCCGGCCGGGCGGGCGCCGCGACCGAACAGGCCGGCGCCGTGCTTCTCCAGCGTCAGCGCCAGGCCGATGGCCTCGCGGCCCTGCATCACCGGGGAGTCGCCAACATGGGGCTTGGCGCCGAAGGTGCGCAGATGCAGCACGTCGGCGCGGCTGTACTCGCGGCGGGTGCCGTTGGCGTCGGTGACGACATAGCGCGGCTCCATCGTCGCGGCGTCCGTCTCGACGCTCACACTGCGGCTGTCGAGCTGAATCATCTCGACGGGGCGGCCCTGGCCGTCGCGCCCGATCCAGGCAAAGGCATTGCCGTGCAGGGTAAGCGCGGCCTGCATGCTCATGCGGAACTCGCTCGCCGTGGTCCAGGCGTTCGGCGCGTCCGTCAGCAAGGCACAGAGCGAATGATCCTCGGCGCGCTCGCGGCCACCGTCAGGCAGGCGGCGGTAGAGGTGCAGCGGCAGTTGCCCCACCGTCTCGGCCAGAACCTTGGTGGCGCCGAACACGGCCGGGCAGCGCAACGCCGTCTCGGCAGAAACAGCAATGCCGCTGGCCGTCGAGGTGCCAGCGGCGAGAAGGGCGGTAATGTCTACCGCGCTCTTGCGCTCGAAAAGTCGTCCGATGTGTTTGAACATTGATGCTTGCCTGCAATTGCAAGACAAGCGAAACGCAAACAGCCCGAAGCGTCAAACAAGTACGGGTCGGCTTACTATAATAGAGTTTCGGTAATATTCATTACATAGCTGGAATTGCAGGGAGTGAGACGCCGCTTAGGGGTTGGCCTTTTGCGAGTTGCCGAAGCAATGCCTTGTCTCTCCCGTTCAATTGCCCTGCTTGTCGCGGTTCAGTTTCGGCGTCATCGGGCAAGCTCCCACAGGCAAGCCGTCCCGGTCGGCGCTGGGCGACGGTAGTAGGTGAGGCAGTTGCCACGCCTGTTCCGCAGGATCGCCGTGTCGGCGGTGACGGCCACCACCTCGGAGCCATCGGCCAGGAACCGGGCCAGTCCGCCGCAGTCGTGGCGCTGCATGGGCGCCTCGGGATGGACGCCGAACAGGTCGGCCACGGACCAGCCCAGCGCCGACAACTGGACGCCGAAGCGGTCGAGCATCTGGCCGGCGCCGTTGACCATATTCAGCCAATCGCGCGGCATGATGGTCGAGGGCGGCCGGGTCGCGTCGAGCTTGGCAAAGCCTTCGGCCCATTCCTCGGGTATGCCGGCATCGTGCACGACAATGGCGACACGCTCAGCCAGGTCATAGGGCGCGGTGGCATAGGGGGCCGCGGCGGCATCGGTTTGCGGTTCACAGACCGCACCCCCCGCTAAAGTTGCTAAAGCTGCTAAAGAAGCGCCGTTCTCGCCCTGTTCACCCGGATTAGCCCCCCTGCTAAAGTTGCTAAAGCTGCTAATGTTCTCGGTCGGTTCTTCCGCCGCCGCCGGCTGAAACTGGAATTTGCGATAGCCAGCCATCGGTTTAGCCTCCAATGACGATGCGCCAAGCCTCGCGGCGCCGCTTGCCGTTGACAGTTCCGCCGCCAGTCACGGGAAGCATCCAGCCGTGGTCTTCCAGAATCCCCACCATCTTGGCGGCAGTCGCCTTGTCGCGGATCGCGCCGGGGCCGGTCTGGTAGATGTCAGGCAGCGAAATCAGCGGCTCGGCCCAATTCGTCTGGAGCCAGGTCAGAAGGCGTTGCGCCAAATGCAGATCGGCGCTGACGCGGCTCGCATCGAACAGGCGCAAGGCTTCGGTCAGGTAGTGTTCGGCCAGGGCGATGCCCGCCGCCAACTTCTCTTCCGAGACCTCCGGCGCCGCGAGGTCATCCACCATCTGAAGCACAGCCGCAAGCCGAGCGGCATGTTCGGGGAGCTTGTTCGCCAAGCCCTTGATGCGCTCCAGCGAACCACCAGGCCCGATTTGGGCCTCGATGCTGTCGGCAAACCGAATCCATTGCACCCGAGCGGCAGACGATAGCGGCAGCCGCCGAGGTTCCAGCTCGCACGTCTTGCCAAGAGCCAGCGGCATTGGCGCTTCGAGGATCGTCAGCAGCCGGGCGCCGTATTTCTTGATCGCCGCATCGCTGGCGGCACTCACCTCTCGCCACATGCGGGTACCCGCGAGCGATGGTGGCGCCGTAACCAGCATTCGCGAGAGCATCCCCTGATCCGCGAGAACCCTATCGGCCAGCATCACCGAAGCCACGTCAGGCTGCGCCATCAGATGCATGGCGAGGCGCCGGCCAGGCAGGTACAGATTGCCGTCAATGGCTCGGGTGCGGCGCACCGGAGTACCATCCCACAGCCCCGAGAGGCCGGTCGCGGTGCGCAGCTTGTTGTCATCGCTCATGCCGTGCCCGCCGATGAACTGCCCGCCCTCGGCCGAGAAGATGCCAAGGCTCGGCTGTGCCCCGCCGGCATAGAACTTGGTCAGTCCTTCGAAGGTCGGCTCCGTACTTATCAACATCGGATCGAGGGGTGCGGAAGGCACCGGGCCGAGGATGTCGAGGGCCAGCTTGATCGCGTCGCGGTCGCCCTTGCCCTTCTTCAGCGCCTCTTCGCGCGCCTTCTCCCACGCGGCCTTGTCGTTGAGGTGGCCGGGCAGATCGGCCTCATACCCCTCGCGCAAAACCTGTTCGCGGCGGCAGATCGGCCACAAGGCTTCGGTGTCGACCGCGCTCTTGCGCTCGCCTGTCGCGGCGATGCTGAGGAAGAAGCCGGACACCGGCTTGGCGTGCCCAGTCGGCAGTTCGACATCAACATGAGCCTGTACGGCCAGCGTCGCGGCGGCAAGCACGGATTGCCCGCACATGGCAACGGGCGCCTGAATCTTCTCCTGAATGCCGGTCGCTGCGGCGCCGAGAATGCTGCCCAGCGCATCGACGGGGAAGGGTTCGCCTTCGGGCAGTTCGCGCATCAGCGGGCGTGGCGGTTCCGCCTGGAACGCCTCCGCAGCGTCAAACACCTTCCTGATATCCTCGGCTGCCATTAATGGCACTCCCTTCTCAGCACGTCGTTGAAGTCAGTTCCCTCGGTGGGCGGCATGCAGATGCGCACGCGCCGTCCCTCGGCAGTGAAGCGGGCAGCGGCTTTGTCGGCGGCGGCCTGGCCGCGTCCGCTGGGATCGTTGTCGGCGGCAATGGTGACTTCGGCCGCCAAGGGCAGCGGCGGCAGGATCAGGCCCTCAATCCCGCCGGCTGACAGTGCCGCCCATGTCGGAAGGCCCGTTGCCAGCATGACGGACAGGCCGGTTTCGATGCCCTCGGAAATGACCAGCGCCGGCCCGGCTGCGGCGAGACGGACGGCACCGCCGCCGCAGGGTCCGAGCATCGCCTTGGCGTTGCTGACGGGCGCCTTCCTGCCGTCGAAGGTCAGGAAGGTGCGATGGATGGCGACAACCTGAGTACCGGGCGCGATGGCGACGGCAGCCACCATGCCGGGCAGGGTCAAGCCAGTGGCCTTGTGCTTGAGCGACGGGTGATAACGCAGCGTCGGCGGGATCGGCCCGGCATAGCCACGGTTGGCGAGGTACTTGGCAACCGGCGAATCCTCGGCTGGCTGCGTGTCGCGCCACAGCTTGCGGGCGTACTCGATACGGCGTTGACGGTCTTCGTCGTTGGTGTCGGTGCGGGGCGCCTGCCGCACCATGGTGGTGGCAGCATGCTCCAGCAGTCCCATGCTGCGGATCGCGGCTAGCACGTCACGGCCGTCGCAGCCGGCATAGCAGTGGCACAGCAGCTTGCCGTCTTCGCCGTCGCCCAGCAGCAGCGACGGGTTGCGGTCATTATGAGCGGGGCAGCAGACCAGCCAGCCGGAAGGCGTGCGCTGGCCCTTCAGTGCCTTGGCGATGGCGCCAGCCGTCATTAGTTCGCCTCCGGGTGGCGTCGGCGCCATTCCAACATGATGGCGACGCCGAGGCGTTCGTCGACGCTGAGGCCGGTGGTGGCGCGGGTGGTGGCCGGGCGGGGCGGGTCAATCTTGATGCCGCCGCCCCAATCGCGGCGGAACTGCGGGTTCAGCGCCGGATCGGACTGGCAGGCGTAGTTACGGGGGGCCGTCATCTACTTGCCCTCCGCGTTCGCGTCGGCCTCACTGGTGTTGCGCACCAGCTTGCCGAGGCGCTGCTCGGCCCAGCGGTCGAGTTCGCCCCGCGGATACATCGGAGTCCGGTTCGCTGGATAATAGGCCGGGCCGCCGCCGACGCTGGCGAGCTTGGCGAGGGTGGCGGGCGCGACCTTCAAGCCGTGCACCATCTCTAGGTATTCGGACGCCTCCCAGCGGCGCAGGTTGGGCTTGCGCAGCGCAGGCGGCAGGCAAAGTTCTAGGGGCCGCCCCTCGCGGGGCGTCATGTGGTCCGTCATGTTTTCACCTCAGGAAGTAAGGGGGCCGCATGCGGCCCCGGGTTCGTTTGTTACGAGCCGATGGGGCCGGCCGCGCGCAGCCTGACCGACAGCAGGTACTCCAGCCGGAGCATGATGGCGGTCAGGTTGACCAGCCCAGGCACATGGCAGGCGTCCGCCAGCGTCTGGCGGGTGAAGTCATCCGCGGCGCCACGGGTTTCCATCTCGACGAGTTCGGCGTGCACCTTCTGGAGATTCGCTTCGCCGTCGAGCATGAGCACCGGCGTCTTTCGGTGGGTGTGACCGGGCCTGAAGGCGAAGAACGTCGGCTTGGCCGCGTCGCGCGACACGAGGTCCGGCCCCAGGACCAGCATGGGGAACTCGACGAACCAGCTCAGGTTGAACTTGTCGTCATCGCGGCTGAACTCACTGCCGTGCATCACAGCCTCTTTGTCTTCCCGGGACAGAAGATTGAACTTGCGTAGGCCGGTGTCATTCGACTTCAGGCGGTCGAGCATGCCCCAGATGATCGTCTTCGCGACTTCTTTGGTGAAGGTGCTGCCGAGGTGTATCTGCAACGCCATCTCCAAGATATGGCCGTACCGATACTCGCCCCCGGCGCGGCCGGGGATGCTGTGGCGCGGCAACAGCAGGAACTCGCCTCTCATCAGATTTCGGCGAAAGTCCGCGAAATTGCCGTGCTGGAGGGCAAACGCTGCGTCCTGGGTGGTGTAGCTTGCGGTCAGTAGGGTGCTCATGGTCTGGCTCATTGTGGTCTCCGGGGCTGGTTGATCTATGCAGCCATACCGGTGACAGTATCCGGTGTTTAAAACAGTGTCAAGACAACACGGTTGTAGCCGAGGCCCCGCCGACGTTGCCGAGGGCGGGGCTGATGCCGGTTAGGTCGTGGGGCTTCGCTCGGATTGGTGTTGCGCCAGGACGGCATCAAAGGCGGCCTCGATGGCTCTTAGGTCATCAAGGAGAGTGGAGCCGAGGAAATACAGGCTGGCGCGCTCCAAGTCGGAGAACTGACCGCTTTGAGACATCGTGTGCAGCGCTGCGGCAGCTCCCTTGGCGCGGAACAGCGGTTCCTCGATGTCGCGTAGGATGGCGGGATCCCACTCATCGTCAGGTCCTCCGCTCGAATCGCCCTAACCGGATCAGCTCTTTCTTGACGGCCTCCCGGCTAACCATCTGCGTCAGGTATGGGCCGCATTCATCGATCAGCGGCATCTCGCAGTACAGGCCGGTGGTCCCGTCGTGCCTAATCATGACTATCGGATTTTGGCCGGCAGCGATGGACTTCTTCACCCACAGTTTGGCCTTGTAGGTGCGGCGGCCTTCCTTCGCCAGCAGCTTGCGGAAATGGCGCCATTCCTCGATGGCCCGAACCCAATCTGGCTTAGCCATGATTCATCGTCTCCTAGATATGCGGGTTGAGGTGTGGCGTGAAAAGTGCCATAAAGCATTTGCCGACTACAAGAGGAAAGTGGCGTGAAAAGTGCCATCACAATCCCGCAGCTTAAAGCTGCCAGGGCGCTTCTCGAATGGACGCGCGAAACTCTATCCGAGCATTCGGGAGTCCCGCTGCGGACGCTGGTCCGGCTAGAGAATGGTCAAACGACGCCACGACACGCGACCTATGATGCCGTGGTTTCCGCCCTGGAGGCAGCCGGCGTCGAGTTCATCGAAGAGAATGGCGGCGGGCCGGGTGTCCGGCTGAAGAAATTGCGATAAATCCTCACTCAAGTAAGGCGGGCGGCCTCATGACTGACGGAAAAAATGAGCCGGTGCATCTGGTAGAGGACGAAGAGACCGGTGACCGGTTTCTTGTCTATGGAACCGACAAAGGATTGAGGCTTGATATCCGCTATGAGGGTGAAACCCTCTGGATGACACAAGCCCAGATCGCTCAGCTTTTTGGTGTGGATCGGTCGGTCATCACCAAACACATCGCAAATGTGTATGCCGAGGGTGAGTTGGATGCCGAGGCAACGAGTGCAAAGATTGCACAAGTTCGACAGGAGGGGTCGCGCCGGGTCGAGCGGCAGCTTGAGCATTACAACCTAGATGCAGTGATCTCGGTAGGATACCGGGTGTCTTCTGCACAGGCGACTGTGTTTCGCCGGTGGGCGACCGGCATCCTGGTCCAGTTCGCTACGAAGGGCTTTGTCGTGGACTCGGAACGTCTGAAGCGTCCCGAGAACGCTGACAGAGTTGCCGAGCTGCGGGAGATCATCAGAGGCATCCGCGCAGACGAAGCCAATGTCTACAGAGAACTGCGCCAGATATGTGCGATGTGTCAGGACTACGACGGCTCGACCAAAGCTGCGCGCGAGTTTTACCAGAGAACGCAGGCCAAATTAGTCTATGCGGTCACGTCCCATACGCCATCAGAGATTACATCGTCACGGGCAAATCACAAGTCTAAGAATATGGGTCTAGAGGCTTGGCAGAATGAGAACATTAGGAAGACTGACGCTGTCGTTGCAAAGAATTATCTTGCCCAAGCTGAAATCAAGGAATTGAACCGTCTTACTACAATATTGCTCGATATATTCGAGGATCAACTCGATATCGGTAGGCTTATGGTGATGCAGGACGCACAGACTCTTCTGGATCAACAATTGCGCCATCTCGGACGAGCCGTTTTGCAATCCGGCGGCTCCGTAAAAGCCTCCGACGCAAAGCGCATTGCTGAAGCGGAGTATGAAAAGTTCGATCAGCAGCGAAAGCTTGAACGCCATCGGGAGGCAGATGAGCACATCGCGGCGTTAGTGAAGGAAGCAAAAAAGCTGCCTAAATCTCCACGCCGATAGGAGGTCAGCCCGATGCTGATTGCACCGGGCACCGCCCACCACCAGCCTTGAGGCCTTCGCCCCCTCCCCACGGTGGGGTGGGTCATAAACGGCGGCGATCTCGGGCCAAGCTCGCTACCCCCATTGGCACTATTGGCACTATTGGCACAGGGGGAGAGGCACGGAACAGGCGTGCGCCGATGCCCCCGCCCCTCGTTGGCCTCATCGGAGATGGCGGCGATCTTGACGGCGCGCTTGACGGCGGTGGCCTCTATGCCGAGTTCGCGGGAAGCCGCGTTGATGCCGCCCTCATGCCGATGCCCTCGACCGTCAGCGCGCTTGCTTTCAATCGGTGCAAGTTGCACCGATTGACGAAGCTCCACCAACCGCACCCACTCGGCAATGTGCTCCGCCCGCTGCTGCACGGTCAAAGGCAGGGGCGAACTTTAGCAGCTTTAGCAACTTTAGCAGGGGCGCCAAATTCAGCGCGCACCCTTCCCCACGGTGGGGAGGGGCACCACCTCGGCCGTCTTCTCGTTCCGATCCAGCCCAAGGGCATTGGCAACCTTCCCGGCAGCTCGCTCGGCCACAGCCCTGATAGGGTCGTCGCTAAGATGGGCATAGCGTTCGGTGGTGCTGGCCTGCGTGTGGCCGAGAACCTTGCCGATCAGGAACAGGCTGGCGCCATCGGCGGCGGCGAAGCTAGCGAAGCTATGCCGCAGATCGTGGATGCGCACATCCTCCAGGCCGCAGAAATCGCGGAGCAAGTCCCAGCCCTTCCAGACGCCTACCACCGGGCCGGCGCCGCGATTCGAGGGCAGCACCCATTCGCAATCCGGCTTGCGCGTTCGCTCGGCCAGCAGCTTCAGGGCCGGCGCCGACAGCGGCACCACCTTGGCGCCGGTCTTCGAGTCCGGCAGCCGCAGGCAGCCACGGTCGAAATCCACATAGGACCATTTCAGGTCGATAATCTCGCCGCGTCGGCAGCCTGTAATCTCGCCGCGTCGGCAGCCTGTCAGTAGCCACAGCCGGATCGCGTCGGCCACCGTGTCGCTGAGCATGGCAATGTCGATCAGGATCGCCATGCCCTCGGCCAGCGTCGCCACGTCGCGTTCCGATAGGAACCGCTCCATCTTCTGTTGCTTGTACTTCTTCACGCCCTTGGCGGGGTTGAGCGGGAGATACCCGCGAACGACGCCCCATTCGAGCATGGCATTCAGAACGGCCAGGGATCGGGCCGCGATGCCCTTGCCGCCCTTCACCACCGACTTGCCGCGCGCCCTGGCAACCATCTCGCGGGAGGTCTTGCCGGCGGCAACGTCTCGCTGGAACTTCGCCACGTCGGCTCGATCCAGTTCCTTCAGCGAAGTCTTGCCGAGAAGCGGCAGGATGTGACAGCGGATATTGCCTTCGTCGGTTTTCCAGCTCCGCTCTTTCTTGTTCGGTTTGTCGGCGCGGCCATCGATCAGGAACGCTTCGGCCAGGTCGGCGACCGTGAACACCTCTTTGCGCGCCTGCTTCGCCTTCAGCGGATCAAGCCCCTCCTTCCGCAACGCCGTCAGCAGCTCATCTGCTTTGGCGCGGGCATCCGCCACCGTCCAAGGGGAGCCGTGTTTACCAATGGTCATCCGTCGAGTCTGATTGTCGGCCGTGCGGTACTGAAGGACGTAGCTCTTCACGCCGCTGGGGAGAATTTGCAGGCCGAAGCCCTTTATCTCGCTATCCCAAAGGTAGATTCTCCCCCCGTTCGGATCGGCCGAAGCGGCATCCACAACGGTCTTCGTCAGCTTCGCCATGGATGGCCCTTCCCGCCCCGTGTAAGCACCATGTAAGCAGCAGAGGGAAAATTCAGGGGTTTTCCCGAGTTACCCCGAAAGCACATGGTAGCCATAAGCCACTGAAGTAGCAAAGAGAATCAAATTCAGGAAAACTGGAGCAAATACCCGAAAAGAGTATGGGGCTGCATTCGTAATGCGCGGGTCGGGAGTTCGAGTCTCTTCGCCGGCACCAGTTTTTCAAAGGGTCCAGCGGCCGCCGCCGCTGGACCCTTTGGCTTTGCGACTGGATATTGACCAGCCGCTGCCGCTGCCGCTGCCCTCCGCGGACGCGGCGGACCGATGCAGTCAGCGGCGGCTTAGGGAGGCCGCAGAGATTTCACAAGCGGCTTACGCGTCCTTGCGGCGGCGCAGGAAGCCCAGGCCGAGCAGGGCGGACCCGAGGAGGGCGAGGCTCGCCGGCTCCGGAATTTTGCCGAAGGCGTGATTGTCGCTCTCGAAGGCGCGAATGGAGCTGCTCAGCGTCACGGCGTTGTAGGAATCGCCTCCGGTGAAGAAGAAGTTGACGTAGAAGGAGCCCCCCGGCCCGGTATCCCCGGTGGCGGCAATCCCGGCGATGGCCGCGATGTCGCTGCCGGTGAAGGAGTGGGCGGGGGCGCCGAGCGTGCTCGCGAAGCTGATGGTGTTGTAGGTGTCGAGCGACCCCCAGTAGAGGCCGAAATAGTCGTTCTCGGGGATGGCGGCGAAGTCGATGGCCAGCACCGAGCCGTTCGACAGCGCGCCGCCGTCGGAGGGCACCACCAGATACTGGGTCGTGTCGCCGAAGGGCGCCGCCGTCAGGTTGGGGGTGCTGCCCGAGGTAATCCGGCCGCCACCGCCACCCGCACTGTTGTACAAGACCGCGTCCTCGATGTAGGGCAGGTCGAGGGGGCCAGCAGCGCCCTCGAAGTCGATGACGGTCGTGCCGGCAACGGCCGTGGTCAGGCCGCCACCGGGCGCAGCCAGCCCGCCGATGGTGATGGTGACACCCGCCAAGGCGGGCGCGGCGGCCATGGCGAGACCCAACGCCGCCGATCCGGCCAGGGTCATCTTCAGAGCGCTTTTCATGAAGTCTCTCCCTCGTGAAGCGACACAAGAACGTGCCGAGGGAGTCTGGCAAGAACGATGCCACATACATATGAGACGTGAAAACAAGGCACTATCATGGTTGTCGCGGTTGGTCAGGCCCAACATGTAAATATTTCAGACAGACACTTCTTCATGCACGACCATCATCTCGCATGACTTATTGGCAGCCTGAACGTCCTAGGCGCCGGCTCGCACACACCCCTCCTCATCATGGGACATGCTAGCGGGACGATTCGGGAGGTCCGGCATCATAGAAATCGGCGGCCAGACGCGCCAGTTCCGTCCGCTGGGGCGCGTGAAAGTACATCATGTGCCCGCCATCGAGCTCTTCCTGGCGGATACGGCGCCGCACCTCGTGCGGCAGTTCGAGGCGGTCGAGCAGCCAGCGCGTCGCCAGGTAGGGCGTCACCATGTCGGTGCGGCCGTGCACCACCAGCAAACGCAGGCCAGGGGTGAGCGCCAGCGCCTCGGCCAGTTCGTCGACCGCTCCTCGAGAACGATCGCGGCCGCCGCGCCCGTCCTCCCAATCCCAATGCCGCGACGGCTCCGGGCTGAGCAGGCGGAATTCGCGGTCGATCCGTAGCCCCAGGTCGGCGCGGACATAGGCATTGAAGGCGCTGGACAGGGTCGCCTTGGTCGATTCGAGGACGGGGTCGGGACCACTGCGGCCCGGCCGTGGATCGGGGCCGGAGACGCTCCCGTCATAGGCGCTGAGCGCCCAGCCCGGCCGCCGCAACACCTGCTCGGCGAAAACCCACACCGGAACCCGGGCATGCCACCGGCGCACCAACTCGACCTCAAGGCCGAGCAGTTGCGCCAATTTATCGATCAGGGCGGGATCCGGGTCGGGGCCGTCGGGAGCAATGGCGGCGATACCCTGCAGATACTCGCCGAGGGCGAAATCCTCGATTGCCGGCAACGGGGGGGCTGCCGCACCCCGCCCTTGCGCTCGTGCCGAGGCGACCATGGAGGGCAGCGCCAGCGCCCATGGCAGCACATCGTGGGCGCCGGGGCGGATCACCGACAGATCGAGGGCGGGCGAAATCATCACCAACCCGCTGAGCGCCACGCCTTGGGCCTGGGCCAGCGACAGGGCCAACTGCGCCGCGCGGAACCCGCCATAGCTCTCACCGGCGATGTAGATCGGCGACAGCCAGCGGCCGTTGCGGCCAAGCCAGTGTGCGATCACCTGGGCAAGACTGTCGATATCGGCGCTGATGCTCCAGAACGCCTTTTCGGCCCCGCCGGCGGCGCGACTGAATCCGGTGCCTACGGGATCGACGAAAACCAAATCGGTGAAGCGAAGCCAGCTGTCCGCATTGTCATCGAGGACGATGGGCGGGGCCGGCGCGCCACCGGTCGCGGCCATGCGCACCACTTTGGGCCCCATGGCGCCCAGATGCAGGTAGGCCGAGGAGGCGCCGGGGCCACCATTGAAGACGAAGGTGACCGGCCAGCTATCTCGTTGGCCCAGGCGCCGATAGGATATGATCGCGATGTCGGCTTCTGCCCCGCCATCGGCCAAACGCACCGGCACCGTCTCCACCTTGGCTTGATACGACAGCCCCGACGTCCCCGCCAGGGGCAGAATGTGCCCGGTGGTAACCGGGGCGATGGCAGAGCGTTCGACCTGGGCCTCTTCCGCGCCGTCTACGGGCGCAGCCGATGCCAGACCGCAGGCGGCGACCAGCGCCACGACTCGACGGAAGTGCATGATCCGACCTCACCTGTCGTTAGTATGGTGAAGATCGGTCCCGCGGTGACGTCGGCACTCCCACTTCGTCGCCAGAAAGCCCGAACGATCGTCACGCCGCGCCGAAAGCGCTGCCACCGACGTGCGATCGCAGACGGTGCAGCAAGGCGATCACCTCGTCGACGTTGGTCAAGCGAAAATCGGCGAACGACCGGCGCCCGACGGCGCCGGATTGGGCGACGACGATGCCAACGCCGCGACCGGCGAGGGCGCGGAAAGCGTCCTCGTCGGTGACGTCGTCGCCGATGAACAACGGCACGATCTCGGGCCGATCCAGCCGCAATTGCTGCAGCAGCCACAGCACGGCGCGCCCCTTGTCCCAGTCGACGGCCGGCTGCAGTTCAAACACCTTCTTGCCGGTCTTGGTCCGTAGGCCGGCAACGGTCGCGGCCTCGGCCACGGCCTCGGCAACGCGTGCCGCCTCCGGCGCGCCGACGTTGCGGTAATGGGCGGCGATCGAGAAGCGCTTGCGCTCGACCAGCGCGCCGGCAACTCCGTCCAAACGGCCGTGCAGCAGTGCCTCGGCGACATCCAGCGCCTCACTGAAACCGACGCCGGCCGGCGTCGCCGTCCGTTCGCCGAAGCGAATGTCGAAGCCATGACTGCCGGCGAAGGCCAGATCGTCGACGCCCACGCGGGCTTCGACGTCGAGGCGATCGCGCCCCGAGATGATGGCCACCGGGATCTCGGTGGCCAAGGCGGCCACTGCAGCGCGCGCCGATGGCGCCAGCACCGCAGCATCAGGGTGCGCGACGATCGGCGTCAACGTTCCGTCAAAATCGAGGAAAATCGCGGGCCGCCGCCCGGCGAGGCGCGCCTGCAACGCGTCGAAGCACGCGAGGGCCGGAGGAAGCTCGGCGACGGGCCGGTCGGGCGCCCTTGAATGTTCCATGTTCGTTCCTATTTATCGTTTCGCACCAGCCATTCAAGAAAACCGCTCTTCCGACGGGGAACATTGTCCCGGTGGGGGGCTTTCGTTTGTGGAAGGTCACGGAGGATCAGAAGGCATGAACGTGACGAGTGTACTCCCCGACAATCTGGCGCGCTATGCCGCCGACGCCCGCAGCTTCCCCATGCTGGCGGCCGAGGAGGAGCGTGCGCTGGCCGTGCGCTGGCGCGACAAGCGCGATCCCGAAGCGGCCCGAATGCTAGTGGGCAGCCATTTGCGCTACGTCATCAAGATCGCCCGCGGGTTCCGCGGCTATGGCCTGCCCTTCGATGACCTCATCGCCGAGGGCAATGTCGGCCTCATGCAGGCCGTGGAAAAATTCGATCCCGATCGCGGCTTTCGGCTGGCGACCTACGCGCTGTGGTGGATCCGGGCCACCATCCAGGAATACATCCTGCACAATTGGTCGCTGGTGAAGATGGGCACGACCGCGGCACAAAAGAAGCTGTTCTTCAACCTGCGCAGCCTGAAGGGCCGGATGCGCGAATTG
Organism: Rhodospirillaceae bacterium; assembly: GCA_036675815.1. Classification (GTDB taxonomy): domain Bacteria; phylum Pseudomonadota; class Alphaproteobacteria; order Rhodospirillales; family Magnetospirillaceae; genus JAKFEE01. The sequence continues at coordinate 78,088 of JAKFEE010000033.1, read as the reverse complement.
GAGGAGGGCGACCTGTCGCCGGAGGCGGTGGCCTCGATCGCCGAGGAGCTCCAGGTCGGCGAGCAGGAGGTGGTCGACATGAATCGCCGTCTTTCCGGGGACCGTTCGCTCAACAACATCATCGGCGAGGAAGGCGGCATCGAGTGGCAGGACCTGCTCGTCGACCAGCGTCCCAATCAGGAGGTGCTCCTGGGCGATGCGCAGCAGAGCGCCTGGCATCACGAGCTGCTCGAGGAAGGCCTGTCGAAGCTCAACGAGCGCGAGCGGCACATCGTCCGCGAGCGCCGGCTGAAGGACGATCCGCCGACGCTCGAGGAGTTGTCGAAGATCTATTCGGTGTCGCGCGAGCGCGTGCGCCAGATCGAGGATCGCGCCTTCAACAAGCTGCAAAAGACGGTGCGCATGCTGGCCGCCTCGCGCGAGGCGGCCGCGGCGGCCTGACGTACGGGCCGAGCTTGCGCGCGCGCAACGACGCCGACCGGCACCCGGACCACTGTTGATGGCGGAGGTGCCCCATGTCCTTTCCCGCATTCTTTGCCGACGTTCGCGGCATCAAGCTGTTCGACCCCCTGGCCGCCTTTCTTGGCGCCGGCGACGGCATCATCGAATATGGCTATGCCGACGCCGTCCGTCTCGCCGGCCATTCCTGCCCGACGGTGGCCGGCGCCTACATGATGACCGTGCGCGCCCTCGAGGCGCTGTTCCCCGATGCGATGCCGCAGCGCGGCGCCGTGCGCGTGCTGGTGCCGGATGGCGAGGACGAGGGCGTGGCCGGCGTCACCGGCGCCGTTGCCGGCTTCCTCACGGGCGCCGCCGGTCGTGGCGGGTTCAAGGGCCTCGGCGGCCGCTTCGCCCGGCAGAATCTGCTGCGCTATGATCAAGAGGTCGTCGGCGACCTCGGCTTTGAGCGCACCGACACCGGCGCCCGGATCAACGTTCGTTTCGATTCCAGCATCGTGCCGCCCGAGCCGCGCATGCGCACTCTGCTGCAGTCGGTGATGATGGGCGAGGACGACCCGCAAGCGGTAGCCGACTTCGGTACGCTGTGGCAGGAGCGCGTGCGCCGCATCCTCGTCGACCACGCCGACGATCCACGCCTGGTGACCGTAAGCGCCGCCTGACGCTCTTTCGAACGGGGTTGCAGCATGGCGCCCGCGCGCCATCTGCTTCCCATGAGCTATGACGCCCCGGGCAAATCCCGCACCGCCGGCCGCCTCCGCGCCTGGGGCATCGCCCTATGGACCGGGCTCTGCCTCTTGGTCTACGCCCTCATCGAGTATGGGGGCAACCTGCTGATCAACAATGCCGACGTCCTGCCGCTGAGCCCGGAAGGGGTGGAGTGGACCTTCCACGTCCTCAACGTGCTGCAGGGCGCGGGCTTGGTGCTGTTGGCCGTGCTGTGGGTCATCGGCATCGCCGTCATTTACGCCATCGGCGGCTTGGCTCGCCGTTTCGGCTAGGAAAGAAACCAGTCCAGGCTCTGGTGCAGGCGGGCCACCTCGCCGACCACCAAAATCGCCGGCGCTTCCACATCGGCCGCCGCCGCCGCGATTTCCGACAGCGTTCCCAGCGCCACTTTTTGCTGCGCCGTGGTGGCGCGGCTGACCGCCGCGGCCGGCTCGCCGGGATCGCGGCCGGCCGCGATCAGCCGACCGCTGATCTCATCGAAGTTGCGAAGGGCCATGTAGAAGACCAGGACCGGTATCCGGGCCAGGGCCTGCCAGTCGTGGGCCGGCGCCTTGCCCTCGGCATCATGCCCGGTGAGCAGGCAGACCGCGCTGTTGGTGCCGCGGCTGGTCACCGGAATACCGGCATAGGCCAAGCCGCCGATCCCCGACGATACCCCCGGCACCACGCGAAACGGCACCCCGGTATCGGCCAGGCCCATGGCCTCTTCGGCACCGCGCCCGAACACGAAGGGGTCCCCGCCCTTCAGGCGCAACACCCGAAGGCCCGATCGCGCCAGGGCGATCAGTCGGGCGGTGATCTCGCCCTGCTTGGGCGACGGCTGGCCGCCGCGTTTGCCGACGCCGATGCGTTCGGCTTCCGGTCGCGCCAGGTCCAGCACCCGCGCGTCGACGAGGGCGTCGTGAACGACGACGTCGGCGTGTACCAACCCGTGCAGGGCCAGCAACGAGAGCAAGCCCGGATCACCCGGTCCCGCGCCCGCCAGCCAGACGCTTCCCGGGGCGAAATCGGGCAAGGCAAAGGGCAGATTCATGGTGTGGACTATGTCCTGACACGTCGGCGCCGCGCAATGTCTTGCCGTGCGACTTAACGTCGCTGTGGCGGCAGGCCGGCAAGGCAACTCCCCTCTTTGCGGGTACCCCCGCTGGATGGCCGGTGGAACAAGGGCGCTGGTTTGCGCATTCCATGCTCGGCAACGCCGCGCAAGGGACGACGCTTGTCGCCGAACGGACGGGCGCCCGCGGGCGGGGCCGCAGGCATGACAGTGAAGGGTTCGCCGATGGAGTTCCGCCAGGAAAGCGCCGCAGATGACGACACGCGCTGGCTCATCGCTCGTGAAATTCCGCGCCTTCGGCGTTATGCCCGCGTCTTGCGCAACGACGCAGGCGCCGACGATCTGGTCCAGGACTGCCTCGAACGGGCGCTGCGCAAGAGGGCCCTCTGGCAGCGCGGCACCAACATGCGCGCCTGGTTGTTCCGCATCCTTTACAATCTGCATCTGACCTCGCTGCGCAGCAATCGGCGCTCGCCGCAGACGGTTCCGCTCGAAGACATCAGCGCGGCGGCGTCGCAGGCGGGAAGCCAGATGGACAGCCTGGAATTAAAGGAAATGGCCCACGCTTTCCGCCAGCTGCCCGCTGAACAACAGGAAGTCATTGCCCTGGTGGCGCTGGAGGGCATGCGCTACGACGAGGCCGCCGAGATCCTCGGCATCGCCATGGGTACGGTTCGCTCGCGCCTGTCGCGCGGGCGGGCAGCCCTGCGCGAGGCGCTCGCCGGCCATGAGATCGTCGCATCTCTCGACCAGACGGGGAGGCCACGCCGGCCGCGGCTGAGGAGAGTGAAATGACCATCGCCGACCAGCCTATCGGAGAAACCGACCTCCTGGCCTATGTCGACGGCCACCTCGATCCGGCGCGCCGACGGCTGGTCGAGCAGCATCTGGCCCAGGACAGCGAGGCGGCGCGCCGCGTCGCCGAGGACATGGCGATCATGGACGGCATTCGCTCGTTGTTCGACGGCTATTACCAGGAGCCGGTGCCGACGAGCCTGCAGGCCTGCCTGACACGACGGCGCCCCCTCGTCGCATGGCGGACCGTGGCGCGTGCCGCCGCCGCCCTGGCGCTGACGGCGGCCGGTGCCGCCGGTGGCTGGCTGGCGGCGCAGGGCAGCGATGGCGCCGGGATTGGCGCCATCCATTCCCCCGATCAATCGATGGTGCGGGCTTCCGCCCCGCGCGCCCATGGTCCAGCCGAAGCCCTGGGCGAAAGCCTGCGCCGGGGCCTGCGCATCCCCGACCTGACGGCAGCCGGCCTCACGTTCGTCGGGCAGAGCGTGGTCGGCACTCAGGAGCATCCGGCCATCCAGTTGACCTACGATGACTCGCGCGGCGGCCGCATCTATCTGTACCAGCAAGCCCGCAGCGACGACGTGGCACCGCAGACGCAACCACGGCGGACCGATGGCCGTGGCCTGGTCTACTGGGCGGAAGGCCCCTTCATCTATGCGATGACGGGTGAGATGTCGTCCGAGGATCTGCGGGTCCTCGCCGACGCCGCCCAGGGTCCCGCCACGACCACTCAGCGCCGCGACGGCATCGTTCCCGTCGTCACCGGCCGCCGCTAGCTCGTCCTATCGCTTCTATCGCGCATCCGGCGCTCCGCTGTTGACGACACGAAGGGCGGCCCACATGCTGCCGCCATGCTGCTGCCACTGGGCTATGTGGGCGGGACTGCCCTGGTCGACCCGCTGATCCTGCTGATACTCGCCCTCGCCATCGACGCGTCGTTGGGCGAGATGGGGCCGGTGTTCCGGGTCGTCCCCCACCCTATCAGAGTCATCGGCGGCCTGGTGGCTGCGGGCGAGACGCGGCTCAATCGTGAGTGGCGCAGCCAACGCGACCGCGCCGTGCGCGGCGCGTTGTTCACCGCAACGGCGATCATGGCCGCCGCCGCCGCCGGCACCGCCGTTGCCCTGTTCAGCCAAACCTTCCCGCGCGGCTGGCTGCTGGAACTGTTTCTGACCGCCAGCCTGCTGGCGCAGCGCTCGTTGTTCGACCATGTCACCGCCGTCCTTTCGGCGCTGAACAAGGGCGGGCTGGCGGCCGGCCGACAGGCCGTGGCCCACATCGTCGGCCGCGATCCGCACAGCCTCGACGAGCATGGAGTCGCCCGCGCCGCCATCGAATCCTGCGCCGAGAATTTCGCCGATGCGGTGGTGGCGCCGGTGTTCTGGTACGTGCTGTTCGGCTTCCCCGGGCTGCTGGTCTACAAGACCACCAACACCATGGACAGCATGATCGGGCATCGCAGCGAGCGCTATCGCGCCTTCGGTTGGGCGGCGGCTCGCCTGGATGACGCACTCAACCTGATCCCGGCGCGGTTGTCGGGCGTGATCATCGCCCTGGCCGCGATGTTCGTGCCGCGCGCCCGGCCCTGGCGGGCGCTGCGGATCATGCTGCGTGACGCCGGCAACCATCGTTCGCCGAACTCCGGCTGGCCCGAGGCGGCGATGGCCGGGGCCCTCGACCTGTCCCTGGCCGGGCCGCGCCACTACCCTGGTTACGTGGCGAAGGAGAAGTGGATCGGGGACGGGCGCGCCCGCGCCACTGCCCAGGACCTCCGCCATGCGCTGTGGGTCTATGCGGTGGCGTGCCTGCTCAACTTCGGCGGCATCGTCGGCCTGAGCGTGGCAGCGGCGCTTCGTTAGCGGCCAAGGGCGGCTCTCAACGACTCGGCCTGGGGGTGAATGGCCGGTTTGCGCAGCAGGATGTCGTCGGCGCTTGCGGCGTTGCCGTAGTAGGCGGCATTCCAGGTGGCCCGCGCCCTGACCACAGCGCCTTCGAGCGAGCCGCCGCCAAACAGGCCCACCGCATGCGAAAACGCATAGACGTCCGCGCCGAGATTGGCGGTGGTCGACGCCTCCCAGCCGCCGCCGATGGCGATGAAGGCGATACCGACATCGGTACCGAACTTGACCGCGCTGCCCAGGAGCGCCGCCAGCGCCTTGTCGGTCATGATGGTGAACAGGACTTCCGAGTCCTGAATTCCTGCCTGCAGGCCAAGGCTGCCGGCGCCCAGCGTGTAGAAGGCGGGGTCGCTCCAGGTGCCGTCGTCGCGCCGCGCCAGCAGCACCCCGGTGCCGTATTCCCCGCCGAGAATGAAGCCGGCCTTGATCAGGCTCGGCACGATCAGCACCGCCTTGGCACGGGCGAACATCGGTACCAGCTGCGCAAAAGACTCGTCGCCGCGCAAGCGCTCGACGGTCGCCGCGGCGTTGCTGACCAGCTTTTCCTGTTCGCCCTGAGCCTTCGCCGAAGGAGCGGCCAGGCCGAGCAACAGAATGGCGGCAGCAACCCGCAAATGAAATCGCGGCATCTGAGCCTCCCCTCACCTCATCCCGCGATCGTCTTGCCGCGGTTGTTCGTTGTCATGGTTACCGGCACCCACTTTCATGGGCAGATTCGGACGTTACGCCTCCCGCTTGCGGCGATGGCCTCTCTCTCCAGCCAAAAGAGGCAATCTTGATTCAGCGGCGGCGACAGGGCAAGCGCGACGGAGCAGACAAAATCACCGCGGGATCAGGCGCGGAACTGCGGCATCGGCCCCAGGGCCTGCTCGATGCACCATCCTAGGCCGCTGGTTGCGCCCATGTGGATCACCGCATCGGCACGAAAGCCGTCCTGCAGCCAAGCGTAAAGGGCGAGCTGGCCATGCGGCGGCACTTGCTCGGAAGCATCGGCGACGCCGGCCGCCGCGGGAGGCATCCCGATGCTCACGTTGCCGAAGCGCAGGGCCGAGACGGCAAACTCGCCGCAATGCAGCTCGCCCTTGTGAAAGCGCCGGTCGCGCTCGGGCGCGCCCCAGCGCGCATCGACCTTGTCGCGCAGCGACTGCGGCAGCGAGTGGAACCAGGCATAGTAGTCAGGCAGCAGCAACGCTTCCCGCGCTTGATGGCTGTGCAGCCCGGCCAGCAACGTTGCGCCCTCGGCCGGCACGTCATCGACGCGATAGCCGGCCGCCGCCAGCGCCTTCAGCACGGTGATGGCCTTGGCGGCGGCATCCTGACTAAGACCGCCGCCTGACTCCTCCGCCAGAATAAGAGCAATGCGCCGCTGAACCACCGGCTTGCGCCGTAGCGCCGCATCGAGCACGCCCACATAAGGGGCGCCGCCGTCGGCAGAAATCCCGGTCATGTCTGATCCTTCATGGCCAACGGCAGCCCGGCGACGACGAGCACGACCCGTTGAGCGATCGTGGCGATGGCCTGGTGCAGCCGCCCGGCATGGTCGCGGAAGGCGCGGGCCAGGGCATTGTCGGGCACGATGCCCCAGCCGACCTCGTTCGACACCAATATAATCGGCCCCGGCAGCGTCGGCAGCGCCTCTATCAGGTCGGCGCAAGCGGCGGGCACGTCACGCCCAGCCAGAATGAGATTCGACAGCCACAGCGTCATGCAGTCGACGAGGATGGGCCGCCCGGCGATCGCGTGGGCCGCCAACGCATCGGTAAGCTCGAGCGGCGCCTCGACCGTGGTCCACGCTTTGCCACGGCCGGCGCGATGGTGGGCGATGCGCTCGGTCATCTCGGCATCCAGGGCCTGGGCGGTGGCGATATAGACGGCCTCCTGCCCGCCGATCAGGCGTTCGGCATAGGAGCTCTTGCCCGAGCGGGCGCCGCCCAGGACCAGCGTCAGGCGCGGCAGCGCGGTCATCGCCCCGCCTCCGCCAGGCGATTGACCCAGCCGACACGCCAGCCGCCGCCGGTGAGGTCGAGGCAGGTCACCGACAGCGGCGCGATGGCGAAGCGCAAGGCCACCGCCGGTGCCACGTCCAGCGCCAAGGCCAGCGCCGCCATGATCGACCCGGCATGGGCGACGGCGATGATGTCGCGGCCCTCGTGCGCCGCCGAGAGGCGCTGGACGGCGGCGCCGACGCGCGGCACCACCTGGGCGAAACTCTCGCCGCCCGGCGGCACCCCGGTGGCCGGCGCCCGCCAGAAATCCGCGGCATCGACCTCGCCCCACGATCGCCCCTGCCACGCGCCGAAATCCTGCTCGACAAGATCGGGCTCGACGAGGGGCGGCGGCAGCGGCAGGCCGGCATGGCGCAGCGCCTGGGCGGTCTGGCGGCAGCGCCGCAAGCCGCTTTCGATCAGCACGGCTTCGCGGGGCAGCAGCGCCGCCAGCCTCGCGAACGCGGCTTCATCGCCGGTATCGCAGGCGACGTCGAGGCGGCCGGTGATGGCAGTGCCGGCCACCGGAGCGTGCCGCAGCCACCACCAGCGCACCGTCACAGCGACGCCACGACGGTGAGGAGCACCGCGATCTCCACCGCCTGCTGGAGCGCGCCGAGGACGTCGCCGGTGTAGCCGCCGATGCGGCGCTCGGCCAAGCCACAGGTGACAAAGGCAACGGCCATGGCCACGACGACGGCCAGCGCCGCGGTGTCGGGCGGCAGGCAGACGAGCGCCGTCACCGTCGCCACCGACAACGCGAGGAGCACGGTTCGCGGCACCGGCTTGCCGGCGCCATGGCCGAGACCGTTGGTCCGGGCCGGCGGCACCAGCCGCATCGCCAGCGGCATCACCGCCCGCGACAGCGCCCCCGCCGCGATCATGGCCACAAGGCCCACGGCCGGCATCGCCGCCAAACCGGCCAGAGCCGCCGTGCGCAGCCCTACCGACAGCACCAGCGCCAGCACGCCGAAGGTACCGACGCGCGAATCGCGCATGATGTCGAGCCGATGCGCCCGGTCGCGGCCACCGAAACCATCGGCGGTGTCGGCGAGGCCGTCCTCATGCAGGCCGCCGGTGAGCGTCATCGTCGCCAATACCGCCAACAGGCCACCAAGTGCCGGCGTCAGGATCTGCGCCGACGCCCAATACACGCAGCCGCCGATCAACCCGACCACGGCTCCGGCCACGGGGAAGGCCCGCATCGCGTCGGCAAGGCCGTTGGCCGGCAGGGGCATCACTGGCGCTACCGGCAGTCGCGTCAAGAACGAGAGGGCGATGCGGACGTCGGCGAACCAGCCGTGAGCGGCGGAAGATATTGCGGTCATTGCAAGATGCTTTCCCGATTCCCCTGGGTTATAGGACAGCCGTCCGCTTGCGCCCAAGCAAATTTCCGGAGCCTAGCCAATGACCCAAACCGTCCACAGTTTCGCCGACATCCGCCACCTGGCCGGCGACCTTCCCGAAACCGACGGTGTGGCGCTGGCCGCGTGCCGCGGGCGCGAGCCGCAGTTGACCAAACCGGCGGGATCGCTGGGCCGGCTGGAGGAGATCACCGAATGGCTGTGCGCCTGGCAGGGCCGCCATCCGCCGCAACTGGGGCGGCCGGCCTGCGTCGTCTTCGCCGGCAACCACGGCGTCGCCGCACGCGGTGTTTCCGCCTTCCCCGCCGAGGTCACCGCACAGATGGTGGCGAACTTCCAGCGCGGCGGCGCCGCCATCAACCAGCTGTGCAAGGCCTTCGGCACCGAGTTGGCGGTGGTGGCGCTCGACCTCAACCGGCCCACCGCCGATTTCACCCGGCAACCCGCCATGACCGAGGAGGAATGCGTTGCCGCCTTCGCCGCCGGCATGGCGGCGGTGCACGCCGACATGGACCTGCTATGCCTGGGTGAGATGGGCATCGCCAACACCACCCCGGCCGCCGCCATCGCTTGTACGCTGTACGGGGGCGAGGCCGCGGTATGGACGGGCCGCGGCACCGGGGTCGCGGACGAAGCTCTGGCGCGAAAGATCGCGGTCGTCGATGAGGCAGTGCGCCTGCACGCCGGCCATGACGCGCTCGAACTTTTGCGCCGCCTGGGCGGGCGCGAGTTGGCAGCCATGGCGGGCGCCATTTTCGCGGCGCGGCTGAGGCGCGTGCCGGTGCTGCTCGACGGCTATGTGTGTACGGCATCGGCAGCGGTTCTGGAGGCATTGCGGCCCGGGGCACTCGATCACTGCCTGGTCGCCCATGTCTCGGCCGAGCCAGGCCACCAGAGGCTTCTCGACAGGATCGGCAAGCGGCCGCTGCTGGATTTTGGCATGCGCCTGGGCGAGGCCTCGGGGGCGGCGCTGGTGGTGGGGCTGGTGCGGGCGGCGGTGGCCTGCCACACCGGCATGGCCACCTTCGGCCAAGCGGGGGTCAGCGACGCCGGCTGAAGCGCAGCGCCAGCGGCCCCAGCAGCGACACCAGGCCGAGCGAGGCAAAGGCGAGGCCCCAGGCAGCGGTCTCTTCGTGACCGCCCAGGGTGTCGAGAATCACGCCGACGGCGAGCGGGCCGAGGAAGCCGGCGACGAAGCCGAGCAGCGAGTGCAGCGCCATGGTGGCGCCGCGGCGATCCTCGGCGGCCATCTGCACGGCGCCGGTGGTCAGAGCGGCCGAATCGAGCTGTATGGTGGCGGCATGCACCAGGCTGACCAGCGCCACCAGCGCATAAGGCAACCCGGCAGTGAAGCCGACCCCCAGCGACACCGCCCCCGACAGCAGCATCACGCCGGCACAGAATTTGGCGCGGTCGACGCGCGCGGCGACATCGGCGCCACCAATGCTCGACGCCATGGCCACCAGCGCCCCCGCCGTCGCCACGCCGGTCGGGCTGAGCCCGGCGACACCACCGCCAGCCGCCGCGGCAAAGGTCAGGAAGGCCACCTGCCATGAGCGCACACCGAACAGCTCCCAGCAATGCACGGCATAGCCGAGGATGTAGCCGAGGGCGGCGCGGTTGGCGACGACCGGGCGGAAGTCGAGAAGATGGCTTGGCGCCGCTGGCGGCTTGGGCGCGACCGGCGGCAGCGTCGCCACCAGGGCGAGCGACCCGAGCGCCCCAGCGGCGGCCACGACGAAGGCCCAGCGCCAGCCGAACGACGCGGCCAGTTCGCCCACCACCAGGAACGACGCGGCGGTGCCCAGGCTGAAGCTGGCGGTGTAGAAGGCGATGGCCCGTGGCTGCCGCGGCCCGTGGATGCGATCGACCAGCGCCCGCAGCCCCGGCATATAGGTGCCGGCCAGCCCGATGCCGCCCAGCGCCCGAAAGAGGAGTGCGCTCCAGAAGCCATCGGCGACGATGGCGAAGCCGACCGCCGACAGCGCCGCGACCGAGGCGCCGATGACATAGATGCGGCGCGCGTCGCAGCGGTCGGTCAGTCCCACCAGCACCGGCACCGCCGCCGCATAGCCGGCGAAATAGACGCCGCCGATCCAGCCGGCCTGGGTGTTGGTCAGCGCCCATTCCCGCAGCAGCGTCGGCAACACCGCCGGGAAGGCGAAGACGCCGATCATGGTCAGCACCTCGGCGGTGCATAACCCGACGACGACGCGCCACATTTCAGCGGCGGACCAGGGCGACGACGCGCCGCCAGCGCTGGCGGAACCAGGCCTCGGCCCGGTCGAGCGTCCGCGCCGCCTTGGGATGGCGAGCACGGGCGCGCTCGACCCTGACGCGGACCCAATAGATCTCGCTGGCCAGCAGGCTGATGCCGATGGCCAGGAACAGGATGCCTTGGAGGAATGGCAGAAACAGCCCGGCGAGGCCGAGGACGATGAAGACGATGCCGAACGAAATCTTCAGCCAACGTTTGATCTGGGCGCGAATGATGGCACCTCGAGCACTCGGTTCGCACATTCACAGTAGTTAGAGGCGCCCTAAATATCCAGACGGCTTCCACCCCTGGTCGAACATCCGTGGGCATGCGGGTTCCGTCGCCGATTTCCCGGAACGCAGGGTTGCCATTCGCGCCGTGCGCTGGACAGGAGCGGGGCAACGGGTGCAAATGGGGCGGCGATACGGCGTATCGAGAAGCCTGATGACTGAAGGTGCACTGTGGACGAGCAACGGGCGCGGCGGGAACAAAGGGCGGGCGTCCTGCAAGGCTTGGGCGCCTATGGCATCTGGGGCTTCTTTCCGGTGTTCTGGAAGGCGCTGGGCCATGTTCCGGCGCTGGAAGTGCTGTTCCACCGGGTGGTGTGGTCCTTCGTCCTACTGCTAATTGCGGCGGCCCTGATCGGCCGCTGGCGCTATCTGGTGGCGGCCGTCACGTCGCGACGCGTGCTCGGTGTGCTGTCGCTGACGACGCTGCTCATCGCCGTCAATTGGCTGGTGTTCATCTGGGCGGTCAATTCCGGGCGCGTGCTCGAAAGCAGCCTGGGCTATTTCATCAATCCGCTGGTGAACGTGCTGCTGGGCATGGTTTTCCTGAACGAGCGCCTCAACCGCTGGCAGGCGGTGGCGGTGGGACTGGCCACGGCCGGCGTCGTCGTGCTGACCGTCGCGCAGGGCCAGCCGCCGTGGGTGTCGCTGGTCCTGGCCTTCACCTTCGGCTTCTACGGCTTGCTACGCAAACGCTGCTCGGTGGATGCCATCGTCGGCCTGACGGTGGAGACCGCCATCCTGACGCCGGTCGCGGCGCTGTACCTCGTCTATCTTGCCGTGGTGGGGCGAGGCATGTTCGGGGCCGACCACGGCACCGACCTGCTGCTGGTCGTGGGCGGGGCGGTGACGGCGGTGCCGCTGCTGCTGTTCGCCGGCGCGGCACGGCGGCTGCGCTATGTCACGGTCGGCCTGCTGCAGTACATTGCGCCGACCATGCACTTCATCCTGGCGGTGAGCCTGTATGGCGAGCCGTTGACCTCGGCCCACCTCATCACCTTCGCCTGCATCTGGGGCGGGTTGCTGATCTACGTCTGCGACGCGCTGTTCGGCCGCCCGCAAGTGAAGACCGCTTGAATCGATTGCGAACCGGGTCAGGGCACACTATCGTCCGCCGCCATGAAAACCCCCGTCATCGGCATCACGCTCGACAGTGAGGAACCCGGCAGCTATTCGAAGCTGCCGTGGTATGCCCTGCGCAAGAACTACAGCGAAGCGGTGACGCGCGCTGGCGGCCTGCCGGTGATGCTGCCGCACGAGCCGGAACTGGCGGCGGCCTATCTCGACACGATCGACGGACTGCTGGTCACCGGCGGCGCCTTCGACGTCGATCCCGCCCTGTTCGGCGCCGCCACGCGCCATGACACGGTGAAGCTCAAGACCCGGCGCACCACCTTCGAACTGGCCATCGTCCGCGGTGCGCTCGAGCGCGACATGCCCATCCTCGGCATCTGTGGCGGCCAGCAGTTGCTGAACGTCGCCTTGGGCGGAACGCTGGTCCAGCACATTCCCGACGAGGTCGGCGACTGCCTGGCGCACGAGCAGCCCAATCCGCGCACCGAACCGGGGCACGACGTGCTGCTGGCCGAAGGCAGCCTGCTGCGCCGCATCGCCGGAACCGCACGCGTCCCGGTCAATTCCGCCCATCACCAGGCGGTCAAGGACGTGGCTCCCGGCGCCGTGGTCGACGCGGTGGCCCCCGATGGCGTCATCGAAGGCATCGAGGTGCCCGGGCGACGCTTCTGCATCGGCGTGCAGTGGCATCCGGAATACGACATCAGCCCGGCCGACGGCGCCTTGATGGCCGCCTTCGTCAAGGCGTGCCGGGCATGAGCGAGACGGCGGAAAAGGGCGAACGCATCGCCAAGCGCCTCGCCCGCGCCGGCCTGTGTTCACGGCGCGAGGCCGAGCGCTGGATCGCCGACGGGCGCATCGCGGTCAACGGCAGGACCCTCGACTCGCCGGCGGTGACGGTGACCGACAGGGACATCGTCAGCGTCGACGGCAAACCCATTGCCGAACCGGAACGGACGCGCCTGTTCCGCTATCACAAGCCGGCCGGCCTGGTGACCACCCACCGCGACCCGCAGGGCCGGCCGACCGTGTTCGAGCGCATGCCGCCCGAGATGCCCCGCGTCATCTCGATCGGCCGACTCGACCTGAATTCCGAAGGCCTGCTGCTGCTCACCAACGACGGAGCGCTGGCGCGCCGCCTGGAGCTGCCGGCCACCGGCTGGGCACGGCGCTATCGGGTCCGGGTGCACGGGGAGGTCGATCCCGAGCGCCTGGTGCCGCTGGAGCGGGGCATCACCATCGACGGCGTCGCCTACGGCCCGATCAAGGCGGCGCTCGAGCGCCAGAAAGGCTCCAACGCCTGGCTGAGCGTCAGCCTGCGCGAAGGCAAGAACCGCGAGGTGCGCCGGGTCATGGAGCATCTGGGCTGGCCGGTGACCCGGCTGATCCGCATCGCCTATGGGCCGTTCCAGCTGGGTCAGCTGCCGGCGGGGGCCATCGAGGAAGTGACCGGCAAGGTGCTGCGCGAACAATTGGGGCAGGCGGAGCGCAAAGAGGGGACGGCGCCGCGTGCGCATCGTCGCCGGGCGACATAAGGGCCGCGCCTTGGCCGCCCCACAGGGGCGCGACACCCGACCGACGGCGGACCGGGCGCGGGAATCCCTGTTCAACGTGTTGATCCACGGCCACGGCATCGATTTCGCCGACCTCGTCGTCGTTGATGCCTTCGCCGGATCGGGAGCCTTGGGCCTGGAGGCGCTGTCGCGCGGCGCCGAGCGGGCCTGGTTCATCGAGCAGCACCGCGGCGCCGCCGAGATCATCCGCGCCAATCTCCGTTCGTTCGACGAAACCACGTCGCGGGTGCTGCAGGTCGACGCCACAAACCCACCACGCGCCGAAGAGGCCTGCGGCCTGGCTTTCCTCGATCCGCCCTATGGCAGCGATCTGGCCGCGCCGGCGCTGGCCGCGTTGAAGGCGCAGGACTGGCTGACGCCCGACGCCTATTGCGTCGTCGAGGTCGCCGCCGCCGAGGCCTTCGCGCCTCCGGCCGGTTTCGTCATGGCCGAGGAACGGGCCTATGGCGCGGCGCGATTCGTCTTGTTGCAGGTGCACGACTGATGCGGCGATTCCTGCGGCGGCTGATCCTGTGGCTGCTGATCGTGGTGGTCGCCTTGCCCCTTGCCTATCTGGCGGTCTTCCGTTTCGTGCCGATACCGGGAACGCCGCTGATGGTGCTGCGCGCCATCGACGGCGAGGATTGGCGCCGGGAATGGCGCAGCATCGACACCATGTCCCCGCATCTGCTGCGGGCGGTGATTGCATCCGAGGATGCCCGGTTCTGCCAGCATGGCGGCTTCGACCTGAACCAGATCGAGGCGGCCGTCGCCGACTATGCCGAGGGCGGCCGCCTGCGCGGCGCCAGCACCATTTCGATGCAGACGGCCAAGAACCTGTTCCTGTGGCCGGGCCGCTCGTTCCTGCGCAAGGGGCTGGAGGCATGGTTGACGCTGCTGGTGGAGGCCACATGGAGCAAACGCCGCATCATGGAGGCCTATCTGAACGTCGTCGAGTTCGGACCAGGCATCTATGGCGCCGAGGCGGCGGCGCAGGCGCATTTCGGCCGGTCGGCGGCTCAGTTGACGTCTCGCCAGGCGGCCCTTCTGGCGGCGGTTCTGCCAAATCCCCGCCTCTACTCGGCGGCACGCCCCAGCACCTATATCAGGAGACGGGCGGCGATCATCGGCGCCCGCGCGCAAGCGGTGCCGCTGGCCAAAGGCGGCATCTGCCCTTGACAAGCCCTGCCCCGGAGGAGGAAGGAAGCCTCTCGGGGCCGCACCATCTCACCACAACAGGCTGCTGCGACATGAGCGAAACCACCACATCCAATCGTCCGCGCCCGGTCGTGCTGTGCATCCTCGACGGCTGGGGACACCGTGAGGAGCGGGACAGCAATGCCATCGCGCTGGCGGGTACCCCCACCTGGGACCGCATGATGCAGCAGTACCCGCACGCCCTGGTAGAGACGTCGGGATTGTCGGTGGGGCTGCCAGAGGGGCAGATGGGCAATTCCGAAGTCGGCCACATGAACCTCGGCGGAGGCCGCATCGTCATGCAGGACCTGCCGCGCATCGATGCCGCCGTCGCCGACGGCTCGATCGCCGGCAACCCGGTTCTGCAGAAGGCCATCGCCTGCCTGAAGGCCTCGGGCGGCACGCTGCACCTGATGGGGCTGATGTCGCCGGGTGGCGTGCATTCGCACCAGGACCACATGGCCGCCGTCGCCCGCACGGTCGCCCAGGCCGGGGTGACGGTGGTGGTCCACGCCTTCCTCGACGGCCGCGATACGCCGCCGCAAAGCGCCATCGGCTTCCTCGAGAAGTTCCAGAGCGACGTGGCCGGTGCCGCCACCATCGGCACGGTGAGCGGGCGCTATTACGCCATGGACCGCGACCACCGCTGGGACCGCGTGCAGAAGGCCTATGACGCCATGGTCCTGGGCGACGGCGTGCCGGCGCCCGACGCCGTTGCCGCGGTCAACCAGTCGTACGAGGCCGGCAAGAACGACGAGTTCGTGTTGCCGTCGGTGGTCGCCGGCTATGCCGGGATGCAGGATGGCGACGGCATCATGATGGGCAACTTCCGCGCCGATCGCGCCCGCGAGATCCTGGCGGCCCTGGTCGATCCCAACTTCACCGGCTTTGCCCGCGGCGAGGTGCCGGCCCTGGCCTGCCGCGTCGGCATGACCGAATACTCGACCGACCTCAACCGTTTCCTCGATGCGCTGTTTCCGGCCGAGCAGCTCACGCACATTTTCGGCGAGGTGGTCAGCGCCGCCGGCATGACCCAGCTGCGCATCGCCGAAACCGAGAAATACGCCCACGTCACCTTCTTCTTCAACGGCGGCGAGGAGAAGGTATTTCCGGGCGAGGATCGCATCCTGGTGCCCAGCCCCAAGGTGGCCACCTACGACCTGAAGCCGGAAATGTCGGCGCCCGAGGTCACCGACAAGCTGGTGGAAGCAATCATCGCCCGCAAGTACGATGTGATCATCGTAAACTATGCCAACGGTGACATGGTCGGGCACACCGGAATCCTCGAATCGGCGATCAAGGCGATCGAGACCGTCGACCGCTGTCTGCAACGTCTGGAGTCGGCGGTGCTGGCCAGCGGCGGCAGCATGCTGATCACCGCCGACCACGGCAACGCCGAGTGCATGCGGGATCACGAGACCGGGCAGCCGCACACCGCCCATACGGTGGGCCGGGTGCCGGTGGTGCTGGTCAACCCACCGGCGGGTATCACGGCGCTGCACGACGGCCGACTGGCTGACGTGTCACCGACCCTGCTCGCCTTGCTCGGGCTGCCGCAGCCGGCGGAGATGACCGGCCATTCCCTGGTGTCTGGGCGCAACACCGCAGCCATGCCACGTCGTGTCACGGCGTAGAACCGCCACATTCGCCGTCTTGGTGGCCGCCACCGTTCTGGCGGCGCACGGCCATGCCGCCGACCCGCCCCCCGACCATCGCCTGAAACAGTTGGAGGGCGCGCTTGAAAGGGGGCGCGAAGAGCAAGAGGAGCTGCGCCAGAAGGCGCGGGCGCTGGCCACCGAGTTGGCCGACCTCGACAAGGAATTGGTGGCAGCCGCCCGGCTGGCTCAGGAGCACGAGGAGACGCTTTCGGAGCTGGAAGTGCGGCTGGGCGAGCTGCGCACTGCGGAGACCGAGCGCGCCGCAGCCCTCGACCGCCGCCAGCGCCAGATGGTGGGCGTGCTCACCGCCATCGAGCGACTGGCGTGGCGCCCGACCGAGGCGTTGATCGCCCAGCCGACGTCGCCGGCGGAGACGGTGCGCAGCGCCATCCTGCTGCGCGCGGTGCTGCCACGCATCGAGGAATCAGCGGCAGCTTTGCGCCAGGAGCTCGACGACTTGGCAGCCCTGCGCGGCGACATTGCCCGCAAGCGGCAGCAGGCGGCCCACACCCAGGCGAAAATCGACCAGGAACAAAAGCGACTGACGGCGCTACTCAAGCGCAAGCGGCTGCTGCAACAGAGCACCGAGGAGAAAAACCAGACCGCCGAGCGGCGGCTGGCGACCATGGCGGCGGAAGCCAAGGACTTGCGCGAGCTGATGGCGCGGCTGGAGGCCGAGCGCAAGCAGCGCGAGGAGGACGAGCGCCGGCGCGCCATCGCGGCGGCGGCTAACGCAGCGCTACAACAGAAAAAACAACAGCAGCAGCAACAGGCCGCCCTGGCGGTGCAGCCCTTCGATCATCGCCAAGGGGGTCTGCCGCTGCCGGCCCGAGGGCGCGTCGTCGCGCAATTCGGCCAAGCCAACGCCGTCGGCAGCAGTCACAAGGGCATGACCATCGAGACCCGCCAGGGTGGGCAGATCATTGCCCCTGCCGATGGCCATGTGGTGTTTGCCGGGACCTTTCGCGGCTACGGCCAGCTCTTGATCATCGAACACGGCGAAGGATATCATACCCTGCTTGCGGGCATGACCCGCATCGACTGCAAGGTCGGCCAACACCTGCTGGGCGGAGAACCCGTCGGGGTGATGGGAGGTTCCGACGACGACAAACCCTCGTTGTATTTCGAGCTCCGCCGTAACGGCCAGCCCGTCAATCCGTTGCCCTGGCTAGCGGCTCGCAAAGATAAGGTTAGTGGATGAACCGCAGATTCTGGATCACGGCAAGCGCCTGCGCCCTGTTGTCGCTTACGGTCACGTCGGCGCCGGTGGCCGCCGCTGAGAAGAATACGGCCGAGACTTATAGGCTGCTCAACCTGTTCGGCGACGTCTTCGAGCGGGTGCGCGCCGAGTACGTCGAGGACGTCAGTGACGAGGAACTGATCGAGGCCGCCCTCAACGGCATGTTGACCTCGTTGGATCCGCATTCGAGCTACCTGACCGCGAAGAATTTCCGCGACATGCAGGTACAGACCAAGGGCGAATTCGGCGGCCTCGGCATCGAGGTGACCATGGAAAACGGTTGGGTGAAGGTGGTGTCGCCGATCGACGACACGCCGGCGTTCCGCGCCGGGCTGCAGCCGGGCGACTTCGTCACGCATCTCGATGGCGAGCCGGTCACCGGCCTCAGTCTGAGCGAGGCCGTCGATCGCATGCGTGGCCCGGTGAACACCGACATCCGTCTGACCATACGCCGCACCGATGTCGAACCCTTCGACGTCCGTGTCACCCGCGACACCATTCGTATCCAGGCGGTCAAGGCCAAACTCGAGGACACGATCGGCTATGTCCGCGTCACCGCGTTCAACGAGCGCACCGACAGCGGCCTGAAGAACGGCATGGACGAGCTCGATCGTCAGGCCGCGGCCGCCGGCAAGAAGATCGAGGGCTACGTCATCGACCTGCGCAACAACCCGGGCGGCTTGCTCGACCAGGCGGTGGCGGTGTCGGATGCGTTCCTCGACCGCGGCGAGATCGTCTCGACCCGCTCGCGCGACCCCGAAGAGACCCAGCGATTCAACGCCCATAACGGCGATCTGGCCAAGGGATTGCCGATCGTCGTACTGATCAACGACGGATCGGCTTCCGCCTCGGAAATCGTGGCCGGCGCCCTGCAGGACCACCGTCGGGCCATCGTTCTGGGCACGAAATCATTTGGCAAGGGCTCGGTGCAGACCGTCATCCCGCTGCCCGGTCACGGCGCCATGCGCCTGACCACCGCCCGCTACTACACGCCCTCGGGCCGCTCGATCCAGGCGGTCGGCATCGAGCCGGACATCAAGGTGCAGCCGGCGAAGATCGAAACCGTCGCGCGTAACGGCGAGCGGCGCTCGGAATCGTCGCTCCGCAACGCGCTGGGCAACGAGAACGCCCCGCCCGAGAAGGCGACACCCACTGAGGAGCCGGCCGAAGACAAGAACGCCCCGGCGCCGAACAATGGACCCAAACCGATCCCCGGCCCGGGCGCCCAGGCCCCGTCGACCACGCCGGCGAGCGAGCCCGGCGACAAGGCGCCGGCGGTTCAGATCACCATTGGCGATCCGAGCAGCGATTACCAGATGGCGCGGGCCCTCGACCTCTTGCGCGGCCTCTCGCTCTACAAGGGCCAAATGGCGAATTGATCCGCCAGGCCGGCCAGATCGATGCGTCTGCACCGCGACGACCGTGACGTCACCAAAGGCCGCCCGTTTGCCGCGGGCGGCCTTTCGGCGGCTCTAGCGCCACGTCTCGTCCTAACGGTCATCCTCCTGTCTTATGCCGCCTTCGGCGTCTACTGGCTAAATGCCGGCGACATGCCAAGCCTGCCTGTGGGCGACCGGCTGAGCGCCGCGATGCCAGCGCGCAGCGGGCCGGAACCGAGGCAGTCGGCACTTCTCCGGCCGCCGGCACGCCCTGTGGGCCCCACTGCGCCAGCGCTGCATGACGCGGCCGAGGCGCCGGCGACCGCCCCCGTTGCCCCGGTGATCCCCCGATCCCCGAGCGGCGGCGGCGCGGCGCCGTCCCTGGCGGACCTGCCGGCACCGCCGCCGGCGTCGCCGCTCGCCCCAGTGCCGCTGCCGGAGTTGGTCGAACGGTCGCCGAATGGCCCTTTGCCGGCCATCGGCCCGGGCAACCGCCAATCGTGGCAAGCCTATGCCCATCCGTTTACGGACGACACGGGACGCCCACGCGTCGCCGTGCTGGTCACCGGCCTCGGCTTGAGCAAGGATCGCACCGAACTGGCCATCGCCAAGTTGCCGGCCGCGGTGTCCCTGGCCTTCAGCCCCTACGCCCCCGACCTGCAGCACTGGGTCGAGCAAGCGCGCCAGGCCGGGCACGAAGTGCTGCTCGAACTGCCGCTCGAGCCGCCGCAATTCCCGGCGCGCGACCCCGGGCCGCTGGGGCTGCTGTCGGCGCTGTCTCCCCAGCACGCATCGTCGCGCCTGAAGAAGGTGATGGGCCGCGCCGTGGGCTATGTCGGCCTGGTCGGCATGCGCGGCTCGCCATTCGCCACCAGTCCCAATATGGCGGCGGCTCTGGCGGCGATGAAACAGCGGGGTGTGCTCTACGCCGGCGATCCAGCCATCAAGACCGCCCACGCCGATACCCTGCCTGCCTTCGCGCCCATGACAGAAATCATCGATGCGCAACCATTTCGCGACGCCATCGATGCCCGCCTGAACCAAGTCGCCGCCACGGCGCACCGAAACGGCACCGCCTTGGCGGTCACGGACCCGCTGCCGGTGGCGATCGAGCGGCTGGTGCACTGGCTGGAGGCGCTGTCGCAGGGCGGCCTCGTGCTGGCCCCGGTATCAGCCGTGGCCGGGCCGCCGTCGGGAACCAACTCATGACTGACGAACGGAACCTGCCCTATCGCCCGTGCGTCGGCATCGCCCTGTTCAATCCCCAAGGGCTGGTCTTCGCCGCGCGGCGCATCGACACGCCGCAGGATGCCTGGCAGATGCCGCAAGGTGGCGTCGATGAGGGCGAGGCACCGCGCGCGGCAGCCTTGCGCGAGATGAAGGAGGAGATCGGCACCGCCGATGCCGAGTTCATCGGCGAGAGCGCCGACTGGCTATGCTACGACCTGCCGCCCGAGTTGTGCGGCAAGGTTTGGCAGGGCCGCTATCGCGGCCAGCGGCAGAAATGGTTCGCCTTACGCTTCACCGGCAGCGACTCCGACATCGACATCGTGACCGCGCACCCGGAATTCAGCGAGTGGCGCTGGATGCCCTTGGATTCGCTGCCGCGCCTGATCGTGCCGTTCAAGCGCGCCGTTTACCAGGCGGTGGCGGCCGAATTCGGCCACCTGCCCCAGCTGGTGCGCCGCGGCCGGACCTAGCCCTGGGCGGCCATCCACTGCCACCAGCGCTTGGCTTCGCCCGCCGTCCATTCCGGCCCATGCCCGGCGAACAGGACCGTGTCGTCGGAAACGCCGCCAAGGAAGCGCGTGATCGATGACATCAGCTTGGGGCCATTGCCGCCGGCCAGATCGGTACGGCCGATGCCTTGGTTGAACAGGGTATCGCCGGTCAGGGCGAACCCGTCGAACACGTAGCAGACGCCGCCCGGCGTATGGCCGGGGGTGTGGACCACGCGCAGGGTGATCTCGCCGAAGCGCAACGTCGGCTCGCCTTGGAAGTACTCGACCGGCTCGGGATTGTCGATCTGCTCCCTGCCCCAGGCCGCGGCCAGCCGCGATGCGCCGGAGATGATGGGTTCCTCGTCGGCATGGGCATGGCAGATCAGATCCAATGCCGATTGGACCGGCTTGGCCGCCCCCAGATGGTCGAAATGCCCATGGGTCAGCAGCATGGCCGCGGCGGCGGAGCCACCCGCCTCCACCTCGGCCAGGATGGTCTCGACCGTGCCGCCGGGATCGACGATCAGCTGCGTGTTGCTGGGACGGTGACGCACGATGTAGCAGTTCTCATGCCATGGTGCCGGGCTGACCACCACCGTCACCGAGAGGTCGCCAAAGGTCAGGGCTTGGTTGTCCAACATCACCAGGTCTCCATGCGGGGCCGCCCATGACATACCCGCCTTCGCCGCCATTTCCAAGCCCGTCGCCAGGAATTGGGGCGCGGACGAGCGAATGGTGGCACAAATCCTTGTTGCGCGGGCGCCCCCACTGAGCGAGCCTGCCGGGGCTCGGCGACGCGGAAGGAGCAGTCATGTCACGCTACAAGATCGCGGTGATTCCCGGTGATGGCATCGGCCGCGAGGTCGTGCCCGAGGGCATGCGCGTGCTCGAGGCGGCCGGACGCAAATTCGACATCAGCTTCCACTGGCGCGAATTCGATTGGAGCTGCGATCGCTATGCCCAGACCGGGCGCATGATGCCCGAGGATGGCCTCGATCGCATAGCCCACGACGATGCCATCTTCCTCGGTGCGGTCGGATGGCCGACGGTGCCGGACCACGTGTCGTTGTGGGGTCTGTTGATCCCGATCCGGCGCGCGTTTCAGCAGTACGTCAACCTGCGCCCGGTGCGCTTGCTCGCCGGCGTGCCGTCGCCGCTCGCCGGCCGCCAGCCGGGTGACATCGATTTCTACATCGTGCGCGAGAACAACGAGGGCGAATATTCCGAGATCGGCGGCCGCCTGCATAGCGGTACGGAATTCGAGATGGCGATCCAGGAAACGGTGTTCACGCGCCGCGGCGTCGACCGCGTGCTCCATTACGCCTTCGAACTGGCGCGCTCGCGGCCGCGCAAGCATCTGACCTCGGCCACCAAGTCCAACGGCATCATCCACACCATGCCGTTTTGGGACGAGCGCGTCCGGGCGGCGGCGACTGGCTATCCCGACGTGCGCACGGATTCGTTCCACATCGACATCCTCGCCGCGCACTTCGTGCGCAACCCGCACTGGTTCGACGTGGTGGTCGGCTCCAATCTGCTGGGCGACATCCTGTCGGATCTCGGCGCCGCGGTGGCCGGCACCATCGGCATCGCGCCTTCGGCCAACATCAATCCCGAGCGCGACCATCCGTCGATGTTCGAGCCGGTGCACGGCTCGGCTCCCGACATTGCCGGTCGTGGCATCGCCAATCCGATCGGCCAGATCTGGTCCGGGGCCATGATGCTCGACCATCTCGGCGAGCATGAAGCGGCCCGCGCGATCGAGGCGGCGATCTCCAAGGTGCTGTTGCAGCCGGACCTGCTGACACCGGATATGGGCGGCAGGGCCAGCACGCGCCGACTCGGCGAGGCCATCGCCGAAGCCCTCTAGCAGGTGTGGCGACCGGTGAAGGGGTCCGGCATGAACGAATTCATGCAACTGGCCTTGGCCGAAGCCCGCGCGGCGGCCATACGCCGCGAGGTTCCGATCGGTGCCGTCATCGTGCGCGATGGGGTCGTGCTGGCCCGCGCCGGAAACCGCGTCGAAGAACTCGCCGACCCAACGGCGCACGCCGAGCTGTTGGCCATACGCGAGGCGGCGGCGCGGCGCGGCGAACCCCGCCTCGTCGACTGCGATCTCTACGTTTCGCTCGAGCCCTGTCCCATGTGCGCCGCCGCCATCTCCTTCGCCCGGCTGCGCCGGTTGTACTTTGCCGCCTACGATCCCAAGGGCGGCGGCGTCGAGCACGGCCCGCGCATCTTCGCCCAGCCCACCTGCCATCACCATCCCGAGGTCTACGGCGGGATCGGCGAACGGGAGGCAGCCGAGATGCTGCGGCAGTTCTTTCAAGAGCGCCGCTGACGCTGAGATGGCGCGTTACGACGGTTGTCACGCGCTAAGGAGGCGGTCATGAGCACAGTCGAGATCTGGCGCGGCGACATCACCACCTTGGCGGTGGATGCCATCGTCAATGCCGCCAACGAGAGCCTTCTGGGGGGCGGCGGCGTCGATGGCGCCATCCTCCGTGCCGCCGGGCCCGAGCTTCTGGACGAATGCCGCGTCATTGGCGGCTGCCCCACCGGCGAGGTCCGCATCACCCGCGGCTACCGGCTGCCGGCCCGACATGTCATCCACACGGTCGGGCCGGTGTGGCATGGCGGCGGTCACGGCGAGCCGGCACTGCTGGCGGCATGCTATGCCAACAGCCTTGCCCTCGGCCGGAGGCATGGCCTGACCACCATCGCCTTTCCCGCCATCTCCACCGGTGCCTACGGCTATCCGCCGGAGCGGGCGGCCAGGCTGGCGGTGGCCGTGGTCAAGGCGATTCTTGCCGACGACACCGGCTGGCGCGCCATCACCTTCTGCTGTTTCGACGCCGGCACCGAAGCGCTCTATCGGCAGGCGTCAGGAATTTAGGAATGCCTCGACCTCGGCGACAAAACGCTGGGACTGTTGGGCATGCAGCCAATGGCCGGCTTCGGCGATGGCGACGATGCGCACCCGCGGAAACAGCGTACGAATGGCGGCGTGGTGCTCGGGGCGCACGTAATCGGACTCGGCGCCGGTGACGAACAAGGTCGGTCCGTCATAGCGGGCCTCCGCCAGTTCCGCCGGCCAGCCCATGATCTCACCCATATGCTCGGCGAGCACATCGAGGTTCAGCCGCCAGCGCATGCCGCCCTGGGTGTCGCGCACCAAATTCTGCAGCAGGAAGGCGCGCAAATCGTCGTCGGGAATGCCGTCGCGTAGCTGCGCACCGACCTGCGCCCGGCGCACCACGCCGAGGTCGGCAGCGCGCATGGCCTCGATGTAGTCGGCATGCCGGCGCGGGCCGTAGGCCACCGGGGCAATATCGACGACTACCAGGCGCTCGACCAACCCCGGGTAAAGCAGCGCCAGGGCCATGGCTACCTTGCCGCCCATGCTGTGGCCGATGACGGCGCAGCGCCCGAGGGGGGCGATGACGTCGCGCACGTCCGCCGCCATCGCCCGGTAGCTCATGTCTGCGGCCCAGGGCGATTCGCCATGGTTGCGCAAATCGAGGGCAATGGCGTGCCGGGTTCGCCCGAGGCTGCGCGCCACGGTGCTCCAGTTGCGCGCAGAACCGAACAGGCCGTGGAGGATCACCACCGGCCGACCGGCGCCGAAGTCGAGCGACGAAAGGCTCACCATGCGCGTCTCCTTTGCCGTGCGCCTGGGATGATGGCCATGACCGGTGGCGTCGGCAAGGCCGGCAGCGCGTTGACTCCGCGGCCGTTCGCCCGCACCTTCTCGACATGAGCGTTTGCGTTCACGGCACCTGTATCGAGGTGGACGGCCATGGCGTGCTGTTCGTCGGCCCGCCGGGCAGCGGCAAATCGGACCTCGCCTTGCGCCTGGTCGAAGACGATGCCGTCCTGGTCGCCGATGACCAGACGCAGATCGTGTGCCGGGCCGGCGATTTATACGCCTCGCCGCCGGACATTCTGGCGGGGCTGATGGAGGTGCGTGGCCTGGGCATTCTGCAGTTCCCCTTCCGCCAATCGACGCAGCTACGCCTGGTCGTCGACCTTTCGGCACCGCCGGAGAGGATGCCCAAAGGTCAGCATCGCAGCTTTCTGGGCGTGGCGCTGCCTTGTTTTGCGCTGGCGCCATTCGAGGCCTCGGCCGCGACCAAGGTTCGCCTTGCGGTCCGTTGCGTGACGGGCGATATAATCACGGCTAATGGATGATCGTGCTTCGCCCGATGCGCCCCCCGCAGCGGGGGTGCCGTTTGACGCCTCGTCGATGGTTGGCGCGGTGCGGGGTCCCGTCGTCATTGTCACCGGCATGTCCGGCGCGGGCCGCACCCACAGTTTGAAGGCGTTGGAAGACCTCGGTTACGAGGCGGTGGACAATCTGCCGCTGTCGCTGCTCGTGAACTTGGTGCGCGGCGAGTCCGCCGGCCGTCCCCTGGCCATCGGCATCGACATCCGGACGCGCGACTTCGGCGTCGAACCGGTGCTGCAGGAGATCGACAAGCTGCTGGCAACGGGTGACCGGCGCGTCAGCCTGCTGTTCGTCGATTGCGATGACGAAGTGCTCCGCCGCCGCTACACCGAAACACGCCATCGCCATCCCTTGGCCGCGGATCGGCCGCTGATCGACGGCATCGAGCATGAGCGCCGGCTGATCTCGCCGTTGCGGGCACGCGCCGACGTGGTCATCGATACCTCGACCTTGCCGCCCGGGCGGCTGAAGCACCTGATCGAAGGGCAGTTCGGACCCCAACGCGAGGGCGGGCTGGTCGTGTTCGTGACCTCCTTCTCCTACCGGCGGGGCTTGCCGCGCGAGGCCGATTTGGTGTTCGACGTGCGGTTCCTGCGCAACCCGCACTATGACCCGGGGCTAAGGCCCATGACCGGGCGCGACGCCGCGGTGGCCGAGTATGTCGCCGCCGATCCCGATTTCACCAACTTCTTCCGAAACCTGACAGGCCTCGTGGAACCGCTGGTGCCGCGCTTCGCGGCCGAGGGTAAGAGCTACCTGACCATTGCCGTAGGCTGCACCGGGGGGCGTCACCGCTCGGTCGTGATTGCCGAATATCTGGCAGAATGGCTGCGCCAACGCGGTCAGCGGGTGGACTTGCGCCACCGCGAACTCGAGGAGGGGGGCGTCTGAACATGAAGGTTTTGCAATGATAGGAATGGTCTTGGTCACGCATGGGCGCTTGGCCGATGAACTCGTAGCGGCGCTGGAGCACGTGGTGGGGCCGCAGCCCAATGTCGGGACCGTTTGCATCGGCCCCGACGACGACATGGAACAGCGGCGCCGCGACATCCTGGAAAGCGTCGGCCGGGTCGACGACGGCCATGGCGTCGTCGTGCTGACCGACATGTTCGGCGGCACGCCGTCCAACCTGGCCATCTCGATCATGGACAAGGCCACGGTCGAGGTCATCGCCGGGGTCAACCTGCCGATGCTGATCAAGCTGGCCAGCGTGCGCACTCACGAGGCCCTGGCCGATGCCGTGGCCAGCGCCCAGGAGGCCGGGCGCAAATACATCAACGTCGCCTCGCGGCTGCTGACCCAGGACAACCAGTGAGCGAAGCCGCAACGCCCAGCCGCTCGGCCACCATCGCCAACCGCCGCGGCCTGCACGCCCGCGCCGCCGCCAAGTTCGTGAAGCTGGCCGGTCAGTTCAACGCGCAGGTGATCGTGACCAAGAAGGGGATGGAGGTCTCGGGCCTGTCGATCATGGGACTGATGATGCTGGCGGCAGGCCCCGGCTGCACCATCCAGATGCGGGCGACCGGACAGGAGGCCGAACAGGCCCTGGCCGCACTCGTCGCCCTGGTCGATTCCAAGTTCGATGAAGACTGAACCAAATCCAGCCAACGAGCCTCCCGGCTCGGCGGCCATCGCCGGAGAGAAAATATTCGAGGGCCTGGCGGTGGGCCCAGGCATCGCGCTGGGGGTAGCCCACCTCCATGATGCCGGCACGGTGAGTTCGCCCGAGTACCGCATCCCGCTGACACAGATCGATTCCGAACGCCGCCGCTTCGCCGATGCC
This sequence comes from Rhodospirillaceae bacterium, assembly GCA_036675815.1. GTDB lineage: Bacteria > Pseudomonadota > Alphaproteobacteria > Rhodospirillales > Magnetospirillaceae > JAKFEE01. Next base: position 51,427 of record JAKFEE010000033.1, on the reverse strand, counting down.
GTCACCCAGGCCAGCCGCCAGGTGGCCAAGCTGCAGGCGAAGGCGCGACGGCTGCCCGGCTCCGCCGCCGAGGAGATCGGCTATCTGCTGGATGCCTATCTGCAGATGCTCAAGGGCTCGCGCCTGGTGCGCGGAGTCGATCGCCGCATAGCGGACTCCCGCATCAACGCCGAGGCGGCGGTGCAGCAGGAGATCAGCGACATCGTCGAGAGCTTCCAAGCCATGGACGACGCCTACCTGGCCGCGCGGACCGAGGATATCCGCGAGGTAGGCAACCGGCTGGTGCGCGCCCTCGCCAAGGCTCCCTACAAGCCGTTCTCGATGCTGCCCAAGCACGCGGTGATCCTGGCCGAGGAATTGACCCCGGCGGACACCGCATTGCTCGACCCAAAGGCCGTCGCCGGTTTCGCCACCGTGCTGGGCGGCGCCGAAAGCCACACCGCCATCATGGCCCGCTCGCTGGGACTGCCGGCGGTGATCGGCGTCGGCGGCCTGCTGACCGGGGTGCGCAGCGGTCAACCGGTCATCGTCGATGGCCTGCGCGGGCGCATCGTCCTCAATCCCTCGCCCGATACGGCCGCCCTGTATCGCCAGCGGCGGGCCGGGTTCCTGCGTCAGCGCCGCGCCTTGTCACGGCTGCGCAAACTGCCGGCAGTCACCCGCGACGGCGCCGTGGTGACGCTGCAGGCCAATATCGAACTGCCGTCCGAGATTGACGCGGCTCTTGCCGCCGGCGCGCAGGGCATCGGGCTGCTGCGCAGCGAGTTCCTGTTCATGAACCGCAGCGATCTGCCGGGCGAGGACGAGCAATACGGGGTGTTGCGCGATCTGATCGACCGGATGCAAGGCCAGCCGGTGACGATCCGCACCCTCGACGTCGGCGCCGACAAGCTGGCCCCGGCGCTCGGCATAGGACCCTCGGCCAATCCGGCCTTGGGCCTGCGCGCCATCCGGCTGTCGCTGTCGCGGCCCGATCTGTTCGAGACGCAGCTGGCGGCCATCCTGCGCGCCGCGGCACACGGGCCGGTGCGCCTCCTGTTGCCCATGGTCAGTACCGTCGAGGAGGTCCGCGACGTTCGCGAGACCCTGGATCGGGTGGTGAAGCGGCTGAAACGCCGCGGTCAGCCGCCGCCCGACCCGCTGCCGCACCTCGGCGTCATGATCGAAACCCCGGGGGCCGCCTTGGCCGCCGATTCCTTGGCCTGGCACGCCGATTTCTTCTCGATCGGCACCAACGACCTCACCCAGTACACGCTGGCCATCGACCGCGCCGACGAGGCGGTGGCCCACCTCTACAACCCGCTCCATCCCGCCGTGCTGCGGCTGATCCAGTTCGCCACCGAGGCGGCATTGCGCGCCCGCATCCCGGTATCGCTGTGCGGCGAGATGGCCGGCGATCCGCGCTTCACCGCGCTGTTGCTCGGCCTCGGCATCCGCGACCTGTCGATGTCGACCACCAATATCGCCAAGGTCAAACAGCGCATCCGCCATCTCGATCTCGTCGCCGCTACCCGCCGCGCGCGGGTGATCATGGACAACTCGGATTCCGCCCGCATCGCCCAACTGCTGGATGGCTTCAACAGCGGCGAAGAGCCATAACGCCCCATGCCCAAATCGCGCGCAACAGAGGAGGCAGCGGCGTCAAAATAGGCAGCGACGGCCCCCACGGGTCTTCGGCGCCCGGGACATAGGCATGGCCCTTCCCCTGGCATGAGACTTGCGCATCCCGCCATGGATGCCCGCTCGGGGCCCGCTATCTTGATGGGGGATATACATCATCATGATGAAGACGCTGCTTGTCGCCGCTGTCGCCGCCGCCGCCAGTGCCACCGCCGTCGCCGAGGAGGCGCCGGACCTGGTCCCCGGCGAGTTCACGGCCAGCGTCGCGCTGGCCTCGGAATACATTTTCCGCGGCATCTCGCAGACCGACGAGGCGCCGGCGATCCAGGGCGGCATCGACTGGTCGATGCCTGCCGGGCCGGTGTCGCTCTATCTGGGCACCTGGGCATCGAACGTCGATTTCGACGTCGACGAGACGCTGGAACTGGACGGCTATGGCGGCGTCACCGGCAAGCTGGGGCCACTGGACTGGGACCTTGGCGCCATCTACTACGCCTATCCCGGTGCCGGGCCAGATTACGATTACATCGAGGGCAAGGTCGCCCTGGGCTATGCGCCGTATGAGATCGTCAAGCTGGGGGCGCGATATCATTACTCGCCCGATTTCTTCGCCGAGTCCGGCGACGGCCACTATCTCATTGGCACCGTATCGATCGCCCCCGACCTGCCACTGAACGTCACCTTCTCGGGCGCCCTCGGCCACCAGTGGATCGAGGACAACACGGTGTTCGGCGCCCCCGACTACACGGACTGGAGCATCGGCGTCACTGCCGAGATCGAAGGCTTCGCCGTGTCCGCGACCTATGTCGACACCGACCTCGACGACGACGACTGCTTCGGCGGGTTGGATTGGTGCGGCGCGCGCGGCGTCGTGGCGATCTCGCGCAAGTTCTGAGGGGGGCGCGGCGGCGGCGCATCCGCGCGCTTGCCGCCGCCCGGCGACGCGGATATATAAAGGCATCTTTATATCGCTATGTGAGCCGTCATGACCTTCACCGACTACAAGGTAGCCGACATCTCGCTGGCCGATTGGGGCCGCAAGGAGATCGCCATCGCCGAGACCGAGATGCCGGGCCTGATGGCCCTGCGCGAGGAATACGGCAACACCAAGCCGCTGAAGGGCGCCCGCATCGCCGGCTGCCTGCACATGACCATCCAGACGGCGGTGCTGATCGAGACCCTCACCGCCCTCGGCGCCGAGGTGCGTTGGAGCTCATGCAACATCTTCTCGACCCAGGATCACGCCGCCGCCGCCGTCGCCGCCGCAGGCATCCCGGTCTTTGCCTGGAAGGGCGAGACCGAGGAGGAGTTCTGGTGGTGCATCGAAGAGACCATAAAGGGCCCGGGCGGCTGGACGCCCAACATGATCCTGGACGACGGCGGCGACCTCACCCAGATCATGCATGAGAAGTACCCGCAGATGCTGAAGGACGTCCGCGGCATTTCCGAAGAGACCACCACCGGCGTGCACCGCCTGATCGAGATGGCGCGCGACGGCCGCCTGCTCGTCCCCGCAATCAACGTCAACGACTCGGTGACCAAGTCGAAGTTCGACAACAAGTATGGCTGCCGCGAGAGTCTGGTCGACGGCATCCGCCGCGCCACCGACGTGATGATGGCGGGCAAGGTCGCCGTGGTCTGCGGTTTCGGCGACGTCGGCAAGGGCTCGGCCGAGTCGCTGCGCCACGCCGGCTGCCGCGTCATCGTCACCGAAGTCGACCCCATCTGCGCCCTGCAGGCGGCGATGGAGGGCTATGAGGTTACCACCATGGAAGAGGCGGCGCCGCGGGCCGACATCTTCGTCACCTGCACCGGCAACGTCGACGTCATCACCCTTGACCACATGCGGGCGATGAAGGACCGGGCGATCGTCTGCAACATCGGCCACTTCGACAGCGAGATCCAGATCGCGTCCTTGCGCAATTTCAAGTGGCACAACGTCAAGCCACAGGTCGACGAGGTCGAATTCTCCGACGGTAAGCGCATCATCGTCCTGGCCGAAGGACGGCTGGTCAATCTGGGCTGCGCCACCGGCCACCCCAGCTTCGTCATGTCGGCCAGCTTCACCAATCAGGTGCTGGCGCAGATCGAGCTGTGGCAGCACGCCGACAGCTATGAGCGCCAGGTCTACGTCCTGCCCAAGCACCTAGACGAGAAGGTGGCCAGACTGCACCTGGCCAAGGTTGGCGCCAAGCTGACCCGCCTGAGCGCGGCGCAGGCGCAGTACATCGGTGTTGCCGCCGAGGGTCCGTTCAAGCCCGACACTTATCGCTACTGATCCACCGATACGGTGCGTGCCCCGCTTCGTGTGAGCGGGGCACTTGTCATTGCGGTCCCAACGGGCCACTGTGACACCGGCAAATCAGCCGGAAGCGGGGATGACGCGCGGGTTACAGGCATTTTTCAGTTGGATGGCGCTGGGGCCATCCGAAGCTCTCGCGCAACAGTTGCAGGAGCCCTTTGGCATCCTGCCGGCCGAGCCGCAACTGCTGGCCGCCGTTGCCGGGGCGATGGTGGCCGGCGTCGCCACGATCCCATTGATCCTGGCGAAGCGGCGCCAGGCCCGCGCCGCTTCGCTGGAGCAGGCGCAATGCGAGGCGGCGCTCGAGCGGACCGAAGAGGTTCTGGCAGCGGCGCCCGACGGGTTCTTCCGCTGGGACAGTGACGGCAGCGAGTACTGCTCCCGCCGATTGGCCGTGCTGCTCTGCCTGCCGCGCGGTGCCGAATCCCGCTATGCGGATGTGGCTGGTGCCTTTGCCGATGGCGAGGCGGCGGTGCTCGCGGCAGCGGTTGCCGGGCTGCGGGAAAACGGCCTAGGCTTCGAAATGGAGTTGCCGGCACGCGACGGGCGACGCATCCAAATCAGTGGCATCCGCGCCACTGCCGCCGCCGACGGGCGATGGCTGGCCGACGTGCTGTGGATGCGTGACGTCACCGACGCCAGCCAGGACGTCGATCGGCTGTCGCATCAGGCGACCGAGTTGATCGCCGAGCGCCATCGCCTGCAATCCTTGCTCGACGCTCTGCCGACGCCGGTGTGGCTGCGCGATGACGATCTGGCGCTGCGTCAGTGCAACCGCGCCTACGCCGCGGCCGTGGGAGCCGCCTCGCCCAAATTGGCCGTCGATACGGGCGCGGAACTCGTGCCCGGCCCCGCGGTGCGCGAAGCCCGGGCGGTAGCGGCGCGAGCCCGCGCGGCCGGTGAAATACGCAGCGATACCTTTCACGTGGTGGTCGACGGCGAACGGTGCCTGGTCGAGATCAGCGAAGTGCCGCTGGTGAAGGACAATGGCGGAGGCATGGTCACCGCCGGTTTCGCCACGGACCGGACACCTGTCGAGGAGGCGCAGGCCGAATTGTCGCGGCACATCGCGGCCCATGCCGAGGTCCTCGAGAATTTGGGGACGGCCATCGCCATTTTCTCGAGCGACACACGCCTCATTTTTCACAACGCCGCTTTTTGCCGCCTGTGGGGTCTGGAGCAGGAGTGGCTGGCCGATCAACCCGGCTACGGCACCGTGCTCGACACGTTGCGCGACCGCCGGCACCTGCCCGAAGCCGCCGATTACCGCGCCTTTCGCGAAGAGGAATTGCGGCGCTTCACGTCGCTCATCGCCCCCGTCGAGGATCTGCTTCACCTTCCCGACGAAACGACGCTCCGCCGAGTGATCTCGCCACATCCGTTCGGCGGGTTGCTGTTCACCTATGAAGACGTGACCGACAGGCTGGCGCTGGAGCGCTCGTACAACACGACATTGGCGGTGCACCGCGAGACCCTGGACAACCTTCACGAAGCGGTCGCGGTGTTCGGCCCCGATGGTCGATTGCGGCTGTTCAACCCGCCCTATACGCGTCTGTGGAACCTGAGCTCCGCCGAGTTGCAGTCCGAGCCCCACGTGGGGGAATTGGTCGAGCAGCACCGCGCGTTCTTCGACGCCAGCGAGTGGGACCGGGTGCGAGACACGATCCTGGGCCTGTTCAGCGATCGGATCCCGCACCATGGCCGCGTCGAGCGGGCCGACGGCGCCATCCTCGACTATGCCTCGGTTCCCCTGCCCGACGGCGGCGTGCTGAAGACCTGGCTGGACGTCAGCGACTCGGCGCGCGTCGAGAAGGCGTTGCGCGATCGTAACGATGCCCTGCGCGCCGCCGATAGGCTGCGCTCGGAATTCGTCGCCAACGTCTCGTGCGAGGTTCGCCAGCCGCTCAATGCCGTCGCCGGCTTCGCCGAGATCCTGGTGAACGGCTATTACGGGACGCTGAACTCCCGCCAGTCCGATTATGCGCGCCACATCCTCGATGCCGCGCGCGGGCTGCAGGCGTTGTTTGCCGACATTCTCGATCTCGCCACCATCGAGGCGGGGCAGATGACGCTGCAGCTCAATGCCTTCGATATCCACACCATGCTGGCGAACGTGCTGGCGCTGGTGCGCGAGGGAGTGCGTGCCAAGCAAGTGAAGCTGCATTTCGACTGCCCCCTCGACACCGGCTGGATGGTAGCCGATGAGCGACGCATCAAGCAGGCGCTGTTCAATCTTCTCGCCAACGCCATGAAGTTCACGCCGCCCTTCGGGCAGATCACCCTGGCGGCGCAGCGGGACGGCGACGCCATCGTGTTCACCGTCGCCGACACCGGAATTGGCATTCCACCGGCCGAGCTGTCGACGGTTTTCCAGAGTTTCTCCCGCGGCAACAGCAGCGAAGCCCGGCAATCGGGAGCCGGATTGGGGCTCTCGCTGGTCAAGAGCTTCGTCGAGCTGCATGGCGGCACGATAGACATCGTTTCCGTGCCGATGGAAGGCACCACCGTCACCTGCCGCTTCCCTGCCGGACCCGCCGACGTGGCGCTATCGGCATAGCCGGCACTCACGCGCCCGGCAGAATGTCCAGGATCTTTTCGGGAGGCCGGCCAACGGCGGCTTTATCGCCGGCGACGACGATCGGCCGTTCGATGACTAGCGGGTTGTTAACCATTGCCGCGATAAGCTTATCCTCCGCCACCTCGGGTTCGATCCCGAGCTCCTTCGCCTCCTTCGTCCGCAGGATGTCGCGCGCCGTCAGATTCAGCTTTCCCAGAATCTGTTTGAGTTCCAGGGCGGAAGGCGGCTCCTTGAGGTATTCGACGATCGTCGGCCGCACGCCACGCGCCTCCAACAGCTGCAGGGCTTGGCGAGACTTGCTGCACCGAGGGTTGTGATAGATGGTTACGTTCATGACGCGCTTTTCCTTCTGCCTGCGCCTGCCGCGAACAGCCACAGTATACAGCAAGCTCGCCCGCTTGGCCCTCGTCCTTGCTTGTTTCGTGGCGCTGTTGCCGGCTGTGGCGCATGCCCAGGAAAAGGCGCCGGCCGACGCAGTCAGTGCCAAGGAGATCGAGCGTCTGGTGCAGACGCTGGAGAACCCGGAAGCGCGCGACAAGCTGGTGCGGCAACTGCAGACGTTGAGCGCCGCCCAGAAGAAACAGGAAATCCAGGAAACCGGCCCGACCAGTGCCATGCTCACCGTCCTGAGCAAACGTGTCGAGGCGTTCGGCGAGCAGTTTCTCGACGCCACCAATGCCTTGTCGGACATCCCGCGTCTGGTGAGCTGGGTGGAGGCGCAGGCCACCAACGAAACGGCCCGCATGCGTTGGCTCGAGGTCATCGCCAAGCTGTTGGGCATCTTGGCGGCGGGCCTCGTGGTGGAAAAGACGGCGGCAGTGTTGCTGCGACGGCCCCTCGCCGCCATCGACGTCGAGAAGCCGGCGACGCCACTGGCCCGCCCGCGCGTCGTGCTCACCCACGCCATCCTGGAACTGCTGCCGATCGGCGCCTTCGCCGCGACTGCCTACGGCACCATTTCGGTTCTGCACATGACACCCGACCCGCACAAGGCGGCGGAATTGTTGGTCAGCGCCTATCTCACCGCAAGGCTGGCGATGGCCAGCGCCTATATCGCTTTCTTGCCGCGGCATCGCGCGCAACGCCTGCTGCCGATTGGCGACGAAACGGCCCACTACCTCTACATCTGGACCCGCCGCCTGACCGGGGTGTCCATCTACGGCTACGTCATCATTACCGCCGCGAGCCTGCTCGGCCTGCCCAAAGCTGGTTCCGCATTTCTGCTGAAGATGCTGGGCCTGCTGGTCACCGCCATGCTGGTCGTCCTGATCCTGCAGAACCGGGCGCCGGTGGGCGGCTGGATCCGCGGACGCGGCGGCCGGCTGGGCGCGCGTCTGTCACGCCTGCGCGGCCGACTCGCCGATGTCTGGCACATCCTGGCCAGCCTGTACGTGGTGATGATCTACACCATCTGGGCGTTGCGCATCGCCGACGACTTCGAGTTCATCCTCCGCGCCTCGGCGTTGACCGTGGCCATCGTGCTGACCGCCACCACGGCGTCCAGCCTGGTCCGCCGCGCCCTCCGGCGCGGCTTCACCATCGGCCAGGATCTCCGGCGGCAGTTCCCGCAGTTGGAGCGTCGCGCCAACCGCTATCTGCCGGTCCTGCATCATGTCCTACGGCTGCTCATCGGCACGGTGACCACTTTGGCGCTGCTCCAGACCTGGGGTGTCGAAGCCTTCGAATGGCTGGGGTCTGGGCTGGGCAAGCGGTTCGTTTCCGCCGCCATCACCATCGCCATCGTAACGGTGATCGCCCTGATCCTGTGGGAGAGCGTGAACTCGGCGATCGAACGCTACCTGACGCAGACCGACCGCAACGGCATCCTGATCGAACGCAGCGCCCGCGCCAGAACACTGCTGCCGCTGTTGCGCAACGCACTGATGGTGCTGTTGGTCATCATCGTGACCCTGGTGATCCTGTCGGAATTCGGCGTCAGCATCGCGCCGCTGCTGGCAGGTGCCGGTGTCGTCGGCCTGGCCATCGGCTTCGGCTCGCAGAAGCTGGTGCAGGACCTGATCACCGGTGTCTTCATCCTGTTCGAGGACACCATCTCGGTCGGGGACGTGGTCAGGCTGGGCGAGCATGCCGGCATGGTCGAGGCGATGAACATCCGCACCCTTCGCCTGCGCGACCTGAACGGTAATGTGCACACCATCCCGTTCAGCGCCGTCAGCACCATCATCAACATGACCAAGGACTTCTCCTTCGCCGTCATGGACGTGGAAGTGGCCCGCCGCGAGGACACTGACGAAGTGACCGAGGTGCTGAAGACGATCGGTGCCGAGATGCAAGCCGATCCCGAATACGCAAGGATCATCCTCGAACCGCTGGAAATCCTGGGCGTCGACCGCTTCGCCCCGTCGTCGGTCGTCATCCGCACACGCCTGAAGACACAGCCCAGCAAGCAATGGATGGTCATGCGCGAGTTCAATCGGTGCATGAAAAAGAAGTTCGACCTGCTGGGCATCGAGATCCCCTACCCGCACCAGACCATCTATTTCGGCCAGGATCGCGACGGCAGGGCACCGCCGTTGCACATGGCACTCGATCGCAAGGGCCCCGGCCGGCGACCGCTGGGCGAAGCCGTGCCGGCCCAGCATGGCGCCGACGTCAACCTGCCGGTCTCGGAACGGCGGCGGGACGAGGAAGAGGAGGAGATGGCCGACCGCTAGCGCGAGACCAGGTCTTCCGCCGCTTCGCGGCTCTCGGCATCGACGACGCGGCGGGCGATGTCATAGCTGAACCCGGCGCGGCCGAGCGAGGCCAGGTCCTTGTCGCGATAGCCGCCGCGCTCGCCGAGCCGGAAGGGCCCCAACCGCCGGCGCCTTGCCAATGCCACGGCCGCGGCGAGGTCGGCATCCCCTGTCGCCTCGGTCAATGCGGCCATCGCCGAGCCCACCGTGTCGGCATCGACGCCGCGCGACGCCAGGGCCTGGCGAATCGCCCGCAGCGACGCACCGCGGCGGTGAAGGCTCTGGGCCTTGGCCGCGGCATAGACGCGATCATCGAGCAAGCCGCTGCGCAGGTAGCGCGCCACCAGTTCATCGACGAGGCGCGCGCCCGTCTCGCGCAGCGCATCGCCGGCATCCGCCTCGGCTGCTTGCGCCGCCCGTTCCACCCGGCGCAGCAGCACCTGTCGCAGATTCGCGCTGGAACTGGCGAAGCGCTGCAGGTAATGGAGGGCGACGTTGTCGAGATATTGCGCGGTGATTCGGCGCTTCATCGGGACCTGACGGGAATGTCGATGACCAATCGTACCATACCGGCGCCGCGACGCCTCGGCCGCATCAACTGGCTGGGCTTCTGGACCCTCTATGCCAAGGAAGTGCGGCGTTTCCTCAAGGTGCACTTCCAGACGATCTGGGCGCCGGTGGTCACTACCCTGCTGTTCCTGGCCATTTTCGCCCTGGCCCTGGGGCGGGCGGTCGACCGCATCGGCGGCGTCGGCTTCATGGAATTCCTGGCGCCGGGGCTGATCATGATGGCGATGGTGCAAAACGCCTTCGCCAACACCTCGTCGTCGCTGATCATCGCCAAGGTTCAGGGCAACATCGTCGACCTGTTGATGCCGCCGCTGAGCGCGATGGAACAGACGCTGGCCATCGCCCTGGGCGGCGTCACCCGCGGCCTCGTGGTCGGCGCCGTGGTCGGCACGGTGATGACGACTGTCGTCTCCATTTATGTCCATTCCCTGGCGTTCATCCTCTATCACGCGGTGATGGCATCCCTGATGCTGTCGCTACTAGGGATGATGGGCGGCATCTGGGCCGACAAGTTCGACCACATGGCGGCGATCACAAACTTTGTGATCACGCCGCTGTCGTTCCTGTCCGGCACCTTCTATTCCATCGAGCGCCTGCCCGAGCCGTTTCACCTGTTCGCCCTGTTCAATCCGTTCTTCTACATGATCGACGGCTTCCGCTTCGGCTTCATCGGCCATGCCGATGGGTCGGTGCTGGTGGGCGCGGCGGTGGTGATGGCGGTCGACGTCGCCCTGCTCGCCTGCACGTACTGGATGTTCCGAACGGGCTACAAGCTGCGCGCGTGATCGGCTTGACATTCCACAGCGCCGCTCGCATAGTCTGCCGCTTTCCGTGAGCGCGGCGGAGTTAGTCGCCAGCAAATGCGTTCGGGAGAGTGCCGTGATTCCTGCCGTCATGCCGACCTATGCACGCGCCGACATCGCCTTCGAAAGAGGCGAAGGTCCCTGGCTGTACGCGAGCGACGGCCGACGATTCCTCGATTTCGGTTCCGGCGTGGCGGTGACCGCCCTTGGTCATGCCCACCCGCATCTGGTCGAGGCGCTGAAGCGGCAGGTCGAGAAGCTGTGGCATTGCTCCAATTTGTATCGCATCCCCGAGCAGGAGCGCCTGGCCCGTCGGCTGGTCGAGACCAGCTTTGCCGACACGGTGTTCTTCTGCAACTCCGGTGCCGAGGCCATCGAAGCGAGCCTGAAAATGGCGCGCAAGTACCATGACGACACCGGCAACCCCGATCGCTGGCGGGTGATCGTCGCCGGCAATGCCTTCCATGGGCGGACCCTGGCGACCATCGCCGCCGGCGGCCAGGAAAAACATCTCAAGGGCTTTGCGCCGGTCGTCGAGGGCTTCGACCGCGTCGCCTACGGCAACCTCAACGAATTGCGCGCCGCCATCGGCCCGCAATCCGGCGCCATCCTCATCGAGCCCGTCCAGGGCGAAGGCGGCATCCGCCCGGCGCCGGTGGACTACCTGCGCGGGCTGCGCGAGGTGGCGGACGAGTTCGGGCTGCTGCTGATCTTCGACGAGGTGCAAACCGGGATCGGCCGCACCGGCAAGTTGTTCGCCCACGAATGGTCGGGCGTCACCCCCGACATCATGGCGGTGGCCAAGGGCCTCGGCGGCGGCTTCCCCATCGGCGCCTGCCTGGCCACCGAGCGTGCGGCCGTCGGCATCACGCCGGGCACGCATGGCAGCACCTTCGGCGGCAACCCGCTGGCCATGGCGGCGGCCAACGCGGTGCTCGACATCATCCTGGCCCCGGGCTTCCTCGACGGGGTTCAGGCCGTCGCGCGGCAACTGCGCGAGCGGCTTGACCGGCTGGTGGCCGACCATCCCCAGGTACTGGCGGAATGCCGCGGCGTCGGCCTGATGTTGGGGCTGCGCTGCGTCGCCCCCAATGCCGAGTTGGCGGCCAAGTTGATGGAAAACGGATTGCTGACCGTGTTGGCCGGCGACAACGTCGTCCGCCTGTTGCCACCACTGATCATCACGCCCGAACACGTAGAGCTTGCCATGGACATTCTCGAGCGCTGCTGCCGAGACATGAGACACTCGTGACCGTGCAGCAGCCCGCATCGACTCTCACCAAGACAGCGCCCAGGCATTTCCTCGATCTCGACCAGTTCGACGCCGCCACGCTGCGCACCGTCCTCGACCTGGGCAAGGCCTACAAACGCGGCGAGCTGCCGCACGGCGCCAGTCCGCTGGCCGGCCGCACCCTGGCCATGATTTTCGAGAAACCATCGACCCGGACCCGTGTGTCGTTCGAGGTGGCGATGAGCCAGCTCGGCGGCCACTCGGTGGTGTTGTCGAGCCAGGGTTCGCAGCTTGGTCGCGGCGAGACCATCGCCGATACGGCACGAGTGCTGTCACGCTACGTCGACGCGGTGATGATCCGCACCGACCAGCCGGCCAAGCTGGCTGAACTGGCGGCACACGCCAGCGTTCCAGTGATCAACGGCCTCACCGATGCCTCGCATCCATGCCAAATCATGGCCGACCTGATGACTTTCGAGGAACGGCACGGCAGCCTGGCGGGCAAGGTCGCCGCCTGGACCGGCGACGGCAACAACGTCGCCGCCAGTTGGATCCAGGCCGCCGCCCATTTCGGATTCGAAATGAGGCTGGCCTGCCCCGAGCCGTTGATGCCCTCGCCGCAGGTGGTCGCCTGGGCACGCGACCGCAATGCCAAGGTCGTACTGACCACGGATCCTGCCGCGGCCGTCGCCGGCGCCCACTGCGTCATCACCGACACCTGGGTGTCGATGGGCGACAGCATGGCCAATCGCCACGCCCTTCTGCAGCCGTACCAGGTCAACGAAGCGCTGATGGCGCGGGCCCGGCCCGATGCCGTGTTCATGCACTGCCTACCGGCGCACCGCGGCGAAGAGGTCACCGACGCCGTCATGGACGGCGCGGCCTCGGCGGTGTGGGACGAAGCGGAAAATCGCTTGCATGCCCAGAAGGGCATCCTTACTTGGTGCCTGTTGTGATTTTTCCCGTACCGCCCGCCAAGTGACCTCCCAAGACATCCAGCTATCGTTCCTGATCGATTCGGGCGCGGCCCGTGGCCGGCTGACCCGGCTTGGACCGGGATTCGCGCACATCCTCGGCCATTACCCGCCGCTGGTGGCCCAGCTGCTCGGCGAGACGATGGCGCTGGCGGCCGGCCTGGCCGGCGGCCTCAAATACACCGGGGTGTTCACGCTGCAGGTGCAAGGCGACGGCCCGGTGTCGCTGGTCGTGGCGGACGTGACGTCGGAGGGCAACATCCGCGGCTATGCCCGCTACGACGAGCCGCGCCTGGCCGAGGCCGAGGCCGATCCGACGGTGCCGCACCTCCTCGGGCAAGGCCATCTCGCCTTCACCGTCGACCAGGGGCCGGATACCGATCGCTACCAGGGCATCGTCGAGCTCGATGGCGCGACCCTGGGCGAATGCGCGCAGAACTACTTCCGCCATTCCGAGCAGATTGCCAGCGCCATCATGCTGGCGGCGCAGGAGCCGCGGGACGGGCATGGCTGGCGGGCCGGCTGCCTGATTCTGCAGCGTATGCCGCTGGGCACCGGCGCGCCGGTGCGCGACAACGACGAGGCCGACGAGGCGTGGCGGCGCGCGGTGATCCTGCTGGCCAGCACCCGCGCCGATGAATTGCTGGACACGGGCCTCGCTCCCGAGCGGCTGCTGTTCCGGCTCTATCACGACGACCAACTGAAGCTGCTCGATGCCAAGGCGCTGAACGCGCGGTGCCGCTGCTCGCAGGAGCGCGTCGAGACGACCTTGCGCTCGTTCCCGCGTGCCGAAATCGAAGATCTGCGCGACGAGCACGGGCGCGTCGTGGTGAGCTGCGAATTCTGCCACGCCTCCTACGGCTTCGACGAGGCGGATCTCGATCGGCTCTACGCGTCTTGACGGGTTGTCGGGGCGGGCGATAATGCAGCCGCCTCGCAACAACCGACGGAACGCCTCATCATGACGAGCCGCAAACTTGGTGCCACCCTCGCGGCGCTTCTGGCGTTGGCGCTTGCCGGCTGCGAAGTGCCGTCGCCGGAACAAAAGCTGCCGCAGTTGAGCTACAGCCATCTCGCGCCCTACCGGCTCAACGTCGGCCGCGTCGAAATCGCCAGCGAATATCAGTCGCCGATGCGGGATCCCCACGTCGAGCATGTCATGCCGGTCTCACCCGAGGCGGCGATCAAGCGGTGGGCGCAGGACCGGCTGCGGCCGGTGGGCACCACCGGTGCCGTGCGCGTGGTCATCCGTGATGCCCGTGTGGTCGAAGTGCCGCTGCAGGTCGACCGCGGCATCGGCGGCCTGTTCAAGTCGGAACAGGCGCAGCGCTACGATGCCAACGTCGAACTGGTGCTCCAGGCCCTGGACGAGCGCAACATGCCGAAGAACGAGATCGTGGCACGCACGCAGCGTTCGCGCACGGTCACCGAAGGCATCACCCTCAATCAGCGGGACCGCATCTGGTTCGACTTGGTCGACGACATGATGAAGGATCTGAGCGCACAGCTGGATTCGCTGATCCCGCAGTACTTCAACGAGTATATCGTGCGCTGAACGTCACGACCGCCAGAAGGTCGGGGCAAACAGCACCAGCACGATAAACATCTCGAGGCGGCCGAGCAGCATGCCGGCGGCCAATAGCCACTTCGCCAAATCCGGCAGCTCCGCGTAGGCGTTGCCGGGTCCGACGATATCGCCGAAGCCGGGGCCGACGTTGCCCAGCGCCGCGGCGGCGCTGGACAGCGCCGTCACGAAATCCAGGCCGAGCAAGCCGAGCAGCATGGCGAGCACGGCAAAAGCCAGCGCATAGACGAACAGGAATCCCATCACCGAATCGGCCACCGCCTCGGGGACGGGGCGACGGTTGTAGTAGGGAATGGCCACGGTGTTGGGTGAAAGCAGGCGCACCGCCTGAACCCGGGCGTTGGCCAACAGCACCTGCAGGCGGAACACCTTGATCCCGGCCGAGGTCGATCCGGCACAACCGCCGACGAACATCAAGAAGAACAGGATGGCCATCGGCAGCCCGGACCAATTGCCGTAATCGACGGTGTGAAAGCCCGTCCCGGTCATCACCGAGGCCGCGGTAAAGAAGCCGTGATGCAGGGCCGCCGGCGCACCCAGCCCGCGCGACAGCCACAGCCACGCGGAGATGGCGGCCCCCGACGCCACGATGAATCCCAGATACCATCGCAGCTGCGCATCACGACGCACGGTTTGGAAACCGCCCCTGAACAAGGCCAGCAGCAGCACGAACGGCATGCCGCCTACCACCATGCCAACCAGCACCGTCAGCTGAATGGTGACGCTGTCGAAGGCGGCCAGGGAGGCATTGGTGGTCGAGTAGCCGCCCGTCGAGATCGTGCTCATGGCATGGACCACGGCCTCGATGAAGGTCATGCCCTGTAGCCGCAGCAACAGAGCCAGCGCGACCGTGACCCCAAGATAGACGAAGATGATGGCACTGACGACGCCGGCCGCGCGCGGCATCACGCGTTCCGCGGTTTCCGGCCCCTCGAGCCGAAACATCTCCATGCCGCCGATCTTGAGGGCGGGTAATACGGCGACCGCCATGGCGATCGCCCCGATGCCGCCGAGCCATTGCAGGATGGCCCGCCACAGCAGGATGCCGGGCGGCGCCGTTTCGAGATCGGCGATAATGGTCGCGCCGGTGGTGGTGATGCCCGACATCGCCTCGAAAAACGCGTCGGTGGCGCTGAGGTCGAGGGTAGAGAAGGCGAAGGGCAGGCTGCCCACCGCCGCGGCGCCCACCCATGCCAGCGCCGTCAGCAGAAACGACTGCCGCAGCGAGAGCCGCATTGGCCCGGTGCGACTGGCAAGGAGGGTGGCAAGCCCGACGAACAGGCTGACCGCGGCGGCAGCGGCGAACACCTGCCAATCGGGGTTGCGCGCGGTGAGATCCACCATCGCCGGCAACAGCATCGCCAAGGCCAGCGTCGACAACAGCAGGCCGATGACGAGAAAGATCGGGCGGAGGTCCAGGGTAGGCTCGCGCATTTACGGCCTCCAGAAGACCGGCATGAACAGGACGAGCACCGTGAAGATCTCCAGGCGGCCCAGCAGCATGCCGAAGGACAGCAGCCATTTGGCGGAGTCGGGCAGTGCCTTGAAATTGCCCGCCGGCCCGATGAGGTCGCCAAGGCCGGGGCCGACGTTGCTCAGTGCGGTGGCGGCGCCGGTGATGCTGGTCACCGCGTCGAGACCGAGCGCGGTCAGGGCGATCGACAGCAGGGCGAAGGCGAAGAAATAGAGCACCATGAACCCCAACACCGAGCGCACGACCGCATCGGAGACGCGCTGCCGGTTGAAGTCGATGACGAAGATGCCGTGGGGATGCAGCAGACGCTTCACGTGTGTCCGCGCTATCTGGAACAGCACCTCCCAGCGGAAGATCTTGATTCCGCCCGACGTCGAGCCTGTGCAGCCGCCGATGAAGGTGAGCACGAAGAATACGGTCTGGGCGAAGCCGCCCCAGGCCGAGTAGTCGGTCGTGGCGAAACCGGTGGTGGTCACGACCGAGACGACGCTGAACGTCGCTTGACGCAAGGCATCATGCGGCGTGGCGTCGTTGACCGCCCATTGCCAGAACGCCAGCCACAACGAAAAGAAGGCCAGAAAGGCCACAAACCAGCGGATCTGGCTGTCGTGCAGGAGGGCCCAACGGCGGTAGCGCCAGGGCGTGATGTAGAGGACGAAGGTACCCCCGCCCACCATCATGAAAAACGTGATGATCCATTCGATGAGCGGGCTGCCGAAGTGGCCGATCGAGGCGTCGGAGGTGGAGAAACCGCCGGTCGATAGCGTCGACAAGGCGTGACAGATGGCCTCGAACCACGTCATGCCCGCCGCCCACAGGGCCAAGGCACAGACGACGGTGAGCACGACGTAGGCCGTGCCGATGCCGGCGGCGATCTGCGACACCCGTGGGCGCACCTTCTCGGATTTTTCCGAGGACTCCATGCGGAACAGTTGCATGCCGCCGATGCGCAGGATCGGCAGCACCGCCACCGCCACGACGATGATGCCGATGCCGCCCAGCCAGTGCAGCAGGGCGCGCCACAACAAGATCCCGGGTCCGACCGTATCGAGGCCGACGATCACGGTGGCGCCCGTGGTGGTCAGCCCCGACATCGCCTCGAAATAGCTGTCGGTGTAAGTGAGGTCGAGCGAGGAAAAGGCAAAGGGCAGCGCGGCCGAGGCGGCGGCGACGACCCAGGCCGAGGTGGTGATCAGGAATGCCTGACGGGTGGTGAGCACCAGCCGCGCACTGGGACGGTTGCCAAAGGCCAGGATCAGCCCGCCAAAGCCGCTGACCAGGGCCGAGGCGACAAAGGTGGCGGCATCGGCATGGCCGCCAGCGTATTCCAAGGCGGCCGGAAACAGCATTGCCACCGCCAGTGCGAGTAGCAGCAAGCCGTTGACGTACAGGACCGGCCGAATGTCCACCAAGCCCGCAACTCCCCCAAGTCGGGGCGACTATTGGCGAGGTTGCCGCGGCTGTCCAGTTCCTTTGGATAAGGGTCGCGCGCGAACGCCTCAGACGTTGGTGAGACCGCTGGGCGGGCTGCTGATCAGGGCCATGAATTCGCGCCGTGTCTTGTCCTCGTCGCGGAATGCCCCGAGCATGCGGCTGGTGATCATGCTGACGCCCGGCTTATGGACGCCGCGCGTCGTCATGCATTGATGCGCCGCCTCGATCACCACGGCCACACCCTTCGGCTGGAGAACGTCGTTGATGGCGTTGGCGATCTGCGCCGTCATCTTCTCCTGGATCTGCAGGCGCTTGGCGTAGAGTTCGACGATGCGCGCAAGCTTGCTGATGCCGACGACACGATGTGCCGGCAGATAGCCGACATGCGCCTTGCCGATGATCGGCACCATGTGATGCTCGCAATGCGACTCGAAGCGGATGTCGCGCAGCACCACCATCTCGTCATAGCCATCGACCTGCTCGAAGGTGCGCCGCAGCAACTCCTCGGGATCCTGGCCGTAGCCCTGGAAGAATTCATCGTAGGCGCGGACGACGCGGGTTGGCGTATCGACCAGGCCTTCGCGCGTCGGATCATCGCCGGCCCAGCGGATCAGCGTGCGAATCGCCTCCTCGGCCTCCTCTCGGCTGGGTCTGGCCTGGGCCAAGGGGGTCTTGGGCTGTACGGTCACCAACCTCTCCTCTCGCGAATGGGCTGTGTCGAGCAACCATTGGGCGCTCGGCCCGACATGTTGGCTATGCCAGCCCTCGCCACAAGGGGCGGCGAACATACTCAGTTGTAGCGAATGGTCTCGTGCGGGCTGTCGAGGGAGAATGCCGGGATGTCGACGTCGAACTTGTCGCCCCCTTCGGTTTCCATCTGATAGCGCCCGACCATGATTCCCGAAGGCGTCGGCAAAGGCGTGCCGCTGGTATATTCGTAGGAATCGCCCGGCTGCAGCACCGGCTGCTCGCCGACCACGCCCGAGCCCTGCACCTCCTGCATGCGGCCCATGGCATCGGTGATCTTCCAGTGGCGCCGCAGCAGTTGCACGGCACGGCCGCCATGATTCTCGATGCGCACCCGATAGGCCCAGACGAAGTGGTGGTCACCGGGGGAGGACTGGTCGTCGAGGTAGACTGGGTTCACCGTGACGGTGATATCATGGGTGGTTCGCGTATACATGGCGGATCCTGCGAGTTTGGCCAACCCGGTTCCGTACGTGATGTGGGGTGAAGGACATATTAATCCGGCGCGGCCGTTTGTCTAGGATCGCGCAGCCCAGCCCGGCACTCAGTGCGCCGCGACCAGCGATCGTCGTGGCATGGCCAGCGACTGCTCCACCCGGCCGATCGCGGCAAGGAATTCGTCGTGGCAGCGCATCGAGCCGGAATCATCGTACTCGGGGCCGGTGATCCAGCAGGCGAAGCTGTCCTCGGCACGCGCCATGGCGGCCGGCGCGGCCTGGCGCGCTCCTTCGCTGAGCAGACTTTCCAGGCGCAGCCGGCCGGCCGCCATCTCACCCAAATCTTCGCTGGGCAGTGGCTCGGTGGCCTGGGCGGTCGCGCCGCCTGCCAACACAATCAAGGCCGCAAGAACATGCTTCATGGTCCGTCTCCACGGCCGACCCTCGGCCGTGGAGAGGACATTAGCCCCGGACTGTGGCCCGGCGGTGATGCCATTGCGGCAACAAGGTGGCGCCTATTCGAAGCGGATCACGGCCCGACGGTTCTGCGGCTCGCGTGCCCCGTCCGGCGTCGCTACCAGCGGCTCGGCCTCACCCAGCCCCAGGGTGTCGACGCGCTCGGCGCCAAGGCCGAAGCGCACCAGCGCCCGCTTTACCGCGCCGGCCCGCTTCGCCGACAGGGCCAGATTGGTCTCGGCGCTGCCCGAACGGTCGGCATGGCCCAGGATGACCACCTTGGTCGCCTTTGCCGTAACGGCGGCATTGGCCACCTCTTCGACGATGTCCAGAGCCACTGGCGTCAGTTCGGCCGAGGCGAAATCGAAATAGACCTGATAGCGATCGGTGTTGGCCGCGGGCGCGGGGGCGGCAACCGGCATCGCGGCTGGCCTGCCTCCCTCCAGTGCGGCCAAGGCCTTCTCGAAACGGTCGTGGCAGGCGGCGATGTGATCGGTCTGCCAGCCCTCTTCAAGCTGCTCCAACCAGCAGTCGTAATTGACTTGGGCCCGAGCAGCCGTGTTCGGATTACGGGTGCGGCCGCCGGCGTCCAGCGCCGCCATCAGGCGCGCCCGTGCCGCAGCCGGATCCTGGCTGGGAATCGCATCGGCGTCCCACTCTTGCGGTTCCTCGGGCACAACCGCCTCACCCTTGGAGGCGGCAAGCCCCTTCTGAGCGAAGTGGCGGGAATCGATCCAGTCGTATTGTTGGGCCTCGGAATCGGCGAAGGCGAAGTAGCCGTCGGCCAAGGCCTGGGAGAAGCCGTCACCCGCGCCGGGGCGCGTCTGACGTAGCGTCTCCAGCGGCCCGGTGCACCCCACCAGCGCCGACAGTGCGATGCCACCGAGCACGATTCTGGATAGTCTCATTGTATGGCCCCTGTTCACCAAAAGTTGGTTTAACAAGGACGGTCTCAGGGGAGGTTTGTCCAGCGGCCTCCCCGTGACCTTTCAGTGACTGGAAAGGGCGGCGCCCAAGTCGTCGATGATGTCGGCAACATCCTCTAGGCCGACCGACAGGCGCAGCATGCCTTCGCTGATGCCCTGGCCCAGCTTCTCCTCGGTCGTCAGGCGCTGATGGGTCGTCGTCCACGGATGGCAGATCAGGCTCTTGGTGTCGCCCAGATTGTTCGAGATGTCGATCAGGCGCAGGCCATTGAGCAAGCGATAGGCCTCGGCCCGGCCGCCCGCCAGTTCGAAGGTGATGACGCCGCCGCCGCCGCTCATCTGGCGCTTGGCCAGCGCGTACTGCGGATGGCTGGGAAGCGTCGGGTAAAGCACACGGCTGACCCCCGGCAGCGCCGACAGCGCCTCGGCCACGGCCACAGCGTTGGCGTTGTGGCGGTCCATGCGCAGCGCCAGCGTCTCCAGCCCCTTGACCAGCAGCCAGGCGTTGAACGGGCTGAGGCACGGGCCGGTGTGGCGCAGATAGGGTCCCAGGACGTCATTGATGAAGGTGGCGTCGCCCAGCACGGCGCCACCCAGGCAGCGCCCCTGCCCGTCGATGTGCTTGGTGGTCGAATAGACGACGACGTCGGCACCGAGGGCCAGCGGGCTTTGCAGCAACGGCGTGGCGAACACGTTGTCGACCACCAGCCGCGCCCCGGCCGCGTGTGCCAATTCGGCGACGGCGGCGATGTCGACGATCTCGAGCGTCGGATTGGATGGCGTTTCCAGGAACACGCAGGCCGTCGGGCGCGATAGCGCCACCTTCCAGGCGTCGAGGTCGGTGCCGTCGACGAGCGTCGTTTCGACGCCGAAACGCGGCAGCAGGTCGGCGATGATCCAGTAGCACGAGCCGAACAATGCCTTCGAGGCGACGACATGGTCGCCGGCCTTGACCTGCGCGACCAGGGCGGCATGCACCGCCGCCATGCCGCTGGCGGTCGCCCGGCACAACTCGGCGCCCTCGATCAGGGCCAGACGCTCCTCGAACATGCTGACCGTCGGATTGCGAAAGCGCGAATAGACGAAGCGGTCACGCGTGCCGTCGAAGCTCTCCTGCGCCTCCTCCGCCGAGCCGTAGACGTAGCCGGCGGTGAGGAACAGCGCCTCGCTGGTCTCGTTGAAACCGCTGCGTGCCAAACCGCCGCGGACCAGCCGGGTCTGCGGGCGCCAATCTGATTTCCTGCTCATGCTGCCTCCACGCACAAATAAAGCCTCGACCACCGGTCGAGGCTTTCGTGCGCCTTGACCTTTTAGCTGCTTCTTTTACGTGGCCGCAAGCTGGTCGCCCAAATCACCACGCCCTGTAGATACCGAATCCCGGTTCCGCCGGTCAACGGCGTAATGCCTGTGTAGAATCTATTTCCTATTCGACCCAACAGATTGCCGAGCGACGAGTGACGACCTTATCCACACATACTTGATGGGTTAATCGGCACCCCCGATCTCCATCTTCTCGATATGACCACGGGCACTTTCGGCCGCGGCGGAGTCCGGGGCCATTTGCAGGATGCGCCGCCAGTCCCGGCGCGCCTGGTCGCGGTTGCCGCGCTGCGCATGCAGGATGCCGCTTTCCAGCAGGGCGTCGAGATTGTCCGGGTCGATCTCGAGGGCGGCCATGACGTCGCCCCGTGCCCCTTGCGCGTCGTTGCCGTTGCGCTTGGCTGCCGCCCGCAGCACCAACGCATCGAGACGGCGCGGCGTCCTCTGCAGCACGTGATCGAGATCGGCCACCGCGCCGGCGAAATCCTGGCGTTCGGCGCGGAGCATGGCCCGATCGACGCGCAGCTCGGGACTGTCGGGCGCCAGGGTCAACGCGCTGTCGAGCGTGCCTTGCGCCCGTTCCGTCTGCTTTGCCCCCACCCACGCCCGCGCCGCGTGACCGAGCATGGCCGCGCGCAAAGCCGGCTCGCGATGGCTGTCCTTGGCCAGGCGCTCGAGGCGCGTCGCCGCCTCCTCGTAATGGCCGAGGCCAATCAACGCGACGGCGCCGCAATGCCCTGCCGCCTCGCCACCCCCGAGGCTGCCCCAGGCGAGGGCGGATTCCCATCCCTGCTCGGGGTTGCGCCGGGTCAGGTCCATGCATTCGGCGTAGCGTCGTGCCTCGGACGACGGCTCGGCCGCGGACGCCATCGGGGCGGCCTGCGCGAGAAGAAGGACGGCGACGGCGAAACGGTTCATGGCTTTGCCCGGGGATGTGGCGGCGCTACAGTTCCGGCGGATCGATGCTTAGCGC
This sequence comes from Rhodospirillaceae bacterium, assembly GCA_036675815.1. Classification (GTDB taxonomy): domain Bacteria; phylum Pseudomonadota; class Alphaproteobacteria; order Rhodospirillales; family Magnetospirillaceae; genus JAKFEE01. The sequence goes on along the minus strand of JAKFEE010000033.1, from coordinate 29,301 downwards.
AAGGACGGGCATGGGCGGAAGCTTCTTTTGTTTCGGTCTCGGCTATTCGGCGAGCGTACTGGCACGCAGGCTGATGGCCGCTGGCTGGCGCGTTGCCGGCACTAGCCGCAGCGAGGCCCATTGCCAGGCGCTGCGCGCCGAAGGAATCGACGCCGTGCCGTTCGAGCGCGGCCGCCCAGTCGACCGCCGGATGCTGGATGGCGTGACACACCTGCTGTCGTCGGTTCCGCCGGATGCCGAAGGCGACCCGGTGCTGGCCGAGCATTTCGCCGACATCGCCCGCCGCACCGAATTGACCTGGATCGGCTATTTGTCGACCACCACCGTCTATGGCGACTACCGCGGCGCCTGGGTCGACGAATCGGCGCCGTTGCGGCCCAGCCACGAACGCGCCTGGCGCCGTGTTTATGCCGAGCAGCACTGGTTCGACCTGCGCCGCATCCACGGGCTGCCGGTGCATGTCTTCCGCCTGGCCGGCATCTACGGGCCGGGACGCAACGCGCTGGACGACGTGCGGGCGGGCACCGTGCGGCGAATCGTGAAGGAACGGCAGTTTTTCGGCCGAATCCACGTCGAGGACATCGCCACGGTGCTGGCGGCCTCGATGGCCAAGCCCGATCCGGGTGCGATCTACAACCTCGCCGACGACCTGCCGGCGCCGCCCGAGGAGGTTGCCGCCTACGCCTGCGAGCTGATGGGCGTCGAACCGCCCCCGCCCGTACGGTTCGAGGACGCGCAGGCGGCGATGTCGCCGATGCAGCGAACCTTCTGGGCCGACTCCAAGAAGGTTCGCAACGACAAGATCAAAGGCGACCTGGCCATGACGCTGAAATATCCCGATTATCGAGCCGGTCTGCAGGCGATACTGGCGGCGGAGCGGGAGGGGGGATTTTAGATTAACCACAGAGCCACAGAGCCACAGAGACACAGAGACACAGAGAGGGAATGCTATGCGCTCGCGCGAACACCCCTCATGCCTCGGTGCCCTCTCCGTGGCTCTGTGCCTCTGTGGTTAGCTTTCGCTCGCAGGCGGAAACAGGAATTCCCCTTGCGGGTCGTGCGCCTGTTGCCGCCGCTTGGCCAAGTCGCGGCTGCCGACGGCGTAGCAGTAGACGCAGCCGTGGGGGCAGGTGTCGTAGTCGCCGATGTCGCGGCTCTCGGCGCAGAAGCAGCCCGGTCGATTGCCCTTGGTCTTGAAGGCGAAGGGCCGGCCGCCGATCGCCATCAGCCGCTCGGCATCGATGCATTTCGCCGCCGCCGCACCCTCGACCAGAAGATCCGTCTGCGAGCACAGGGTCAGCGCCATCCCCCGCGCCGCCGCCACGTCGCTGAGCCGCGACAGCAGCAGCCGCTTGCGTTCCGCTTCAGGGTCTTTCCAGGCGAAGCGATGGGCGCGGGCGGCGGCGTCCATGTTGCGCGTCGTCTTGCGGTAGATGGTGGCGAACGAGGTGCAGCACTCGTCCACCGCCCCCGCCAGCGCGTCGGCCAGGCGGGCGACGTTGTCGACGTGCCAGTCGCCGGGCGTCAGGCTGGTGGCGACGATGGGATCGTATCGCCACACCACCGCCTTCGGCCCGAATTCCGCCGCCAGCGCCCGGATGGCGGCCACCGCCTTGTCCGTCGCCACCACCGACGCCTCGAGCTCGCGCGGATAGCCGGTGATCGTGTACTGGACGACGAACGGGAAGCTAGCGTCACGGACCATGCGCAGGGCGTCGCGGAACGGCTGGGCGTTACGCGTCCAGAACACATAGCCGTCGACACCTTGCCGGAGCGGCACCGCGTAGGGGCGGCCGCCATAAGGATTGGCGACCCGGGCATGGCCGGCGCGGAAGCGGTTGACGAACCAATCGGCGTAGAAGGCGGGAATGTCGGTTCGGTAACTGGCGGAAATGATCATCGAAGCCTTCTGGCACTCTCGCGTCGCGACTGCTAACATCCGCCGCCGCCGCCGTTGCGGCCCCCGACGGCCAGCCTTATATAAGCGGCCATGTGAGGATAACCCCCGAATTCGTGAGGGGGTGGCGATCGCGTCAACCATTGGGGGTTCTGCGGCTGCGCGCGACGGGCCGCGGGAGATCCGCCGCATTTCGAGAGGGCTGACATGAGCAAAGTCATTGGTATCGACCTGGGCACCACGAACTCGTGCGTCGCCATCATGGAAGGCAAGAATGCCAAGGTGATCGAGAACGCCGAGGGCATGCGCACGACACCGTCGATGGTGGCCTTCACCGATTCCGGCGAGCGCCTGGTCGGCCAGCCGGCGAAGCGGCAGGCGGTGACCAACCCGACCGACACGTTCTTCGCCATCAAGCGCCTGATCGGCCGTCGCTTCAACGACCCCATCACCAAGAAGGACATGGGCCTGGTGCCCTATCACATCGTCGATGGTGACAACGGCGACGCCTGGGTCGAGGCCGAAGGCAAGAAGTACAGCCCCAGCCAGATTTCCGCCTTCATCCTGCAGAAGATGAAGGAGACCGCCGAGAGCTATCTCGGCGAGAAGGTGACCCAGGCGGTCATCACCGTCCCCGCCTATTTCAACGACTCGCAGCGCCAGGCGACCAAGGACGCCGGCCGCATCGCCGGGCTCGAGGTGCTGCGCATCATCAACGAGCCGACCGCGGCGGCGTTGGCATACGGACTGGAAAAGAAGGGAACAGGCGTCATCGCCGTCTATGACCTTGGCGGCGGCACCTTCGACGTGTCGATCCTGGAGATCGGCGAGGGCGTGTTCGAGGTGAAGTCGACCAACGGCGACACCTTCCTCGGCGGCGAGGATTTCGACGCCCGCATCATGGACTACCTCGCCGACGAGTTCAAAAAGGAGCAGGGCATCGACCTGCGCAAGGACCGCTTGGCCCTGCAGCGTCTGAAAGAGGCGGCGGAGAAGGCCAAGATCGAGCTGTCGAGCGCGATGCAGACCGAGGTCAACCTGCCGTTCATCACCGCCGACCAGACCGGTCCCAAGCACCTCAACATCAAGCTGACCCGCGCCAAGCTCGAGGCCCTGGTCGACGATCTGGTGCAGCGCACCGTCGAGCCGTGCAAGGCGGCGCTGCGCGACGCCGGGCTCAAGGCCAGCGAGATCGACGAGGTCATCCTGGTCGGCGGCATGACCCGCATGCCCAAGATCCAGGAGGTGGTGAAGCAGTTCTTCGGCCGCGAGCCGCACAAGGGCGTCAACCCCGACGAGGTCGTCGCCATCGGCGCCGCCATCCAGGGCGGCGTGCTCAAGGGCGAAGTCAAGGACGTCCTGCTGCTCGACGTCACCCCGCTGTCGCTCGGCATCGAGACGCTGGGTGGCGTGTTCACCCGCTTGATCGACCGCAACACCACGATCCCGACGCGCAAGGGCCAAGTGTTCTCGACCGCCGAGGACAACCAAACCGCGGTGACCATCCGCGTGTTCCAGGGCGAGCGCGAGATGGCCGCCGACAACAAGCTGCTCGGCCAGTTCGATCTGGTCGGCATCCCCTCGGCGCCGCGCGGCGTGCCGCAGATCGAGGTCACCTTCGACATCGATGCCAACGGCATCGTCAACGTCCAGGCCAAGGACAAGGCCACCGGCAAGGAGCAGGCGATCCGCATCCAGGCCTCGGGCGGCCTGGGCGAGGGTGACATCCAGCGCATGGTGCACGAGGCCGAGGAGCACGCCGCCGACGACAAGAAGCGCAAAGAGGTTGTCGAAGCCCGCAACCACGCCGACGCCCTGGTGCACTCCACCGAAAAGAGCCTCAAGGAGTTCGGCGACAAGGTCGGGGCCGACGTCAAGGCCGAGATCGAGCGCGACATGCAGGCGCTCAAGGATGCCTTGGGCGGTGAGGACGCCGCCGACATCAAGGCCAAGACCGATGCGCTGATGCAGTCGTCGATGAAGCTCGGCGAGGCGATGTACAAGGCGCAACAGGAGGGCGCGGCCCAGGGTCCGGCGGCGGAAACCGGGCAATCCAGCGCCGAGTCGGACAGCACGGTCGTCGACGCCGATTTCGAAGAGGTCGACGGCGACAAGAAGAACAAGTAGGTCCAATTTTCTGCTAGAAGAGGAATCGGCCCCGGGAGCGGACATCCTGGGGCCGATGGGTTGTTCCGGACGTGACGATGGCAAAGCAGGATTATTACGAACTTCTTGGCGTCGCCCGCGGGGCCAGCGCGGAAGAAATCAAGAAGGCCTACCGCAAGCTTGCGATGCAATATCACCCGGACCGAAATCCGGGTGACAAGGAAGCCGAGGCGACCTTCAAGCAAATCAGCGAGGCGTATGACGTCCTCAAGGATGAGCAGAAGCGTGCCGCCTATGATCGGTTCGGGCATGCCGCGTTCGAGCAGGGCGGCGGCGGCCGTGCCGGTGGTGGCTTCGATTTTCATTTCGCTTCCGGTTTTGCCGACATCTTCGACGAGATGTTCGGCGAATTCATGGGCGGGCGCCGCTCGGGCGGCGCCGTCGGCCGTGGCGCCGACCTGCGCTACAACATGGAAATCACCCTCGAGGAGAGCTTCGCCGGAAAGCAGACCAGCATCCGCGTCCCCGCGTCGGTCAGTTGTGAGGACTGCAGCGGCACCGGCGGCGCCGGCGGCGCCCAGCCGGTCGCCTGCCCGCAATGCCATGGCGCCGGCAAGGTTCGGGCCCAGCAGGGCTTCTTCACCGTCGAGCGGGCGTGCCCGGCCTGTCACGGCCTGGGGCGGGTGATCAAGGATCCGTGCCGCACGTGCGGCGGCACCGGCCGCACCCGTAAGGAAAAGACCTTGTCGGTCAGCATCCCCGCGGGCGTCGAGGATGGCACCCGCATCCGACTGGCCAACGAGGGCGAGGCCGGGGTGCGCGGCGGGCCGCCCGGCGACCTCTACATCTTCCTGACCATCAGGCCGCACCGCATCTTCCAGCGCGACGGCGCCAACGTACATTGCCGCGTACCGATTCCCATGGTAACGGCGGCACTGGGCGGCAGCATCGAGGTGCCGACGATCGAAGGCACCCGCGCCAAGATCACCATCCCGCCGGGTGCGCAGAGCGGGCATCAGTTTCGCTTGAAGGGCAAGGGCATGAGCGTGCTGCGCTCGCCGGCGCGGGGCGACATGTTCGTTCAGGCGGTGGTGGAAACCCCGGTCAACCTGAGCAAGCGTCAGGAAGAATTGCTGCGCGAGTTCGAGAACGCCGATGGCGGCAAGGTCACCAGCCCGGAATCACACGGCTTCTTCGCCAAGGTCAAGGAACTGTGGGACGATCTGACCGACTGACCGGTTGAGAGCGCCGCGCCCGGACGGCCGCGGCGCTGCCCTTTGCGTCAGCGCCGCCAGAGGGGGCGGCCGAAGTCGAAGTCGGAGTGGTCGGTGAGCGCGCCCGTGGCCGCACCCACCGCGGCACCGGTAACCACCCCGACCGGACCGAAGACCACGCCGGTCCCGGCGCCGATGCCGCCACCGCTTATCGCACGATCCGTCTCGGCATAACCGCAGCCGGCCAACGCCAAGGCCGCCGCCATCGCCCACCCCATTCGCAACATGCCCCTTCTCCCTTCGCTAAAGCCGTCCCACGGCAGTACACGCAACGCGGACCGCCCGCTGTGATCGTCGACACCGCGGGGGACTTCGTGGTTTATAGCGGACACAGGTTGCGGGAGGTTGTGATGAAGATTGGAATCGTCGGCTGCGGCGGCCGCATGGGCCAGATGCTGGTGCGCGAAGTGCTGGACACCGAGGGCATGGCGCTGGCCGGGGGGACCGAGCAACCCGGCGCGGACGGGGTCGGCCGCGACCTCGGCGAAATGGTGGGCCGCGGCAATCTCGGCCTGGTGGTCGGCTGCGACGCCTCCGACCTGTTCGCCACCGCCGACGCCGTGATCGATTTCACCACACCCGCCGCGACAACCTTGCACGCCGAACTGGCCGCCGAGCACCGTTGCGTCCTCGTCGCCGGCACGACCGGTCTCGCCGTCGAGCAGGAACAGGTGCTGCGCCAGGCGGCGACGCGCACGTCGATCGTGTGGTCGGCCAATATGAGCGTCGGCGTCAACGTGTTGATGGCGCTGGTCGAGCAGGTGGCCAAGACCCTGGCCGACGACTACGACATCGAAATCGTGGAAATGCACCACCGCCACAAGGTCGACGCGCCATCGGGCACCGCCCTGGCGCTGGGCCGTGCCGCCGCCGCCGGCCGCGGAGTCAGGCTGGCGGACGTGAAGCAAGCCGTGCGCGATGGCCATACCGGCCCGCGCCGTGCCGGCGAGATCGGCTTCGCCACCTTGCGGGGCGGCGACGTCGTTGGCGACCATGACGTGATGTTCGCCGCCGAAGGCGAGCGCCTGATCCTGGGCCACAAGGCATCGTCGCGACAGGTGTTCGCCAAGGGCGCCGTGCGCGCGGCGCGCTGGGGACATGGCCGGCCGCCCGGCCTTTACAGCATGCGGGACGTGCTGGGGCTCGGGTGAGGCTGGCCGCCGCGTTCATCGTATTTCGGCGACCGACCGATGCCCGAGCTTCCTGAAGTCGAGACCGTCAGGCGCGGGCTGGCCGCGGTGCTCGAAGGGCGGCGCCTGATGCGGGTGCAGGCGTTTCGCCCCGATCTGCGCATCCCCCTGCCCGTCGACTTCGCCCAGGCGCTGACCGGCAGACGAATCGCACGAGTGTCGCGCCGGGCCAAATATTTGCTGATCGATGTCGCCGATGGTCCCGTCGTCATCGGCCATCTCGGCATGTCGGGCCGCATGGTGATCACCGCCGAGGCGGACGTTGCGCCCGGCAAGCACGATCATCTGCGATTCGTCACCGAGGACGGCGCCGTGGTCAGCTTTTGCGACCCGCGTCGTTTCGGCCTGTTCACCTTTGCCGAGCACGACAATCTCGAGGTCCATCCGCTGCTGGCGGCGCTCGGGCCGGAGCCCCTAGACGCGGCGTTCACGCCGGAGGTTCTGGGGGCCACGTTGGCCAGCCGCGCAGCGCCCATCAAAACTACCCTGCTCGATCAGCGCGTGGTGGCCGGCCTGGGTAACATCTATGTTTCCGAAGCATTGTTCCGCGCCGGCATTTCGCCCCTGCGCCCGGCGTGCAGCCTGACCGCCGCCGAGGTCGGACGGCTGGTGCCGGCGATCAAGGCCGTTCTCCACGACGCCATCGCGGCCGGCGGTTCGTCGCTGCGCGACCATGTCCAGCCCTCGGGGGAACTGGGCTATTTCCAGCATCGTTTCGCCGTCTATGCCCGCGAGGGACAGGCCTGCCCCGGCTGCACCTGCGATGCCGGCGCCACCGGCGGCATCCGCCGCATCGTCCAGTCGGGGCGCTCCACTTTCTATTGTTCCCAACGGCAGCGCTGATGGTATAGCGTTCCCGCATGGCTGTTCGCCCTGGAGTCATGATCGGCCTCTTGGTCGCTCTCGCCGCGCCGCTTGCCGCCGCGGCTGATCGGGCCTTCCTCACGGCCATCGACGACCTGCCGCTTGCACCGGGATTGATCGAGAACCCGTCGGCGGGCGTCATGTTCGATACGCCCCAGGGGCGCATCGTCGAGGCGATCGCCGACGGTGCGACCACGGCCGAGGCGGTGAGCGCCTTCTACATCGAGACCTTGCCCGAACTGGGCTGGACGCAGCGCACGGCGTCGGCATTCGCCCGCGAGGACGAACTGCTGCGCCTCGACATGCAGCCGGGCGGCCGCGGGCTGGTGGTCCGCTTCATGCTTCAGCCCGAGCAGTGAACCCCATTTTCATGACGGTCGACCGGAGCAGCTAGCCATGCCGTATGAAACCATCATCGTCGAAAGCAAGGGGCATGTCGGCCTCATCACCCTCAACCGGCCCAAGGCGATGAACGCGCTGTCGGCGCAACTGATGCAGGAACTGCACCGGGCGCTCGACACCTTCGAGGCCGATGACGACATCGGGGCCATCGTCATCACCGGAAGCGAGAAGGCCTTCGCCGCCGGCGCCGACATCAAGGAGATGGCCGCCAAGACGTACATGGACGTCTACAAGGCGAACTTCATCACCGACTCGTGGGAGCGCATCACCACCTGCCGCAAGCCGGTGATCGCCGCGGTCGCCGGCTATGCCCTGGGCGGCGGCTGCGAGATGGCGATGATGTGCGACTTCATCATCGCCGCCGACACCGCCAAGTTCGGCCAGCCCGAAATCACCATCGGCACCATCCCCGGCGCCGGTGGCACCCAGCGGCTGACCCGCGTCGTCGGCAAGGCGAAGGCGATGGAAATGGTGTTGACCGGGCGCATGATGGATGCCGCCGAAGCCGAGCGTTCGGGCTTGGTCACCCGCGTGGTGCCGGCATCCGACCTGATCGAGGAAGCGCTGAAGGTGGCCGAGCGCATCGCCTCCATGTCGCGCCCCATGGTCATGCTGGCCAAGGAATCGGTCAACCGCGCCTATGAGACCACGCTGGCCGAGGGCGTCCGCTTCGAGCGGCGCCTGTTCCACTCGACCTTTTCCACCGAGGACCAGAAGGAAGGCATGGCCGCCTTCGCCGAGAAGCGCCAGCCCAATTTCAAGGGGCGCTGACGATTCCGGGCCGCCGGCGCATCGCGGCGCCGGGCGGCGGCCGATTCACGGCTTGACGGCAGGGCGTTGCCGCCATATAACCGCGCCTTCCGATTTCAGCGTCGCAGCAAGGTTGTCACATGGCCCATCACAAGTCGGCTAAGAAGCGCATCCGCCAGACGGTCAAGCGCACCGCCGTGAACCGTTCCCGCACCAGCCGCATCCGCACCTTCGTCAAGAAGGTCGAACTGGCGCTCGCCGCCGGCGATCAGGATGGCGCCCGGGTGGCGCTGGCGGCGGCCGAGCCGGAGCTGATGCGCGGCGCCCAGGCTGGCGTGCTGCACAAGAACACCGCCTCGCGCAAGGTCTCGCGCCTGGCTGCGCGGCTCAAGGCTCTGCAGGCCTAAGCTTCACAATCTGACGTGTTGCGGCGAGGCTGTGCCCGCAAGGGCACGGCCTTATCGCGTTGCGGTAGATCTTTCATCATCAATTTTCGCGCGTTCCCTTTTCGGTCACGTTGCCTTCGAAGCCGCGGCCGGGTACATTCATGACCCCACCGCATGGATTATCCCTACAGTCGGGCGGAACAACAGAACAAGAAATCCGCCTGAAAAAAGCTGATTAGGGAATGCATGGGTGGCCAGGGGGTCGTAAGCGTAGTTCAGCGGGGCCAGTCCGCAGGTGCGTCATTGGTCGGGTTGTCTTGCCCGATTTGGACGCAGCCGCGAATTCTGGCTGTTTTCAGCAATGGGATGGGGCGTGCCGGGGGTCCGGAACATGGCTTTGGCGGTCGGCATGGACGAGGTGCTCGAAGCGCGGTGGCAGCGGATTCAGGCGCGGCTACGCGAGGAGTATGGCGAGACCGCGTTCAAGAGCTGGCTGAAACCCCTTAGCCTCGGCGACGTGCGCGAGGGCGCGGTGCGTCTGGCGGCACCCACGCGATTCCTGCGCGACTGGGTTGTCACCCATTATGGCGACCGCCTGCGCAGCCTGTGGATCGGCGAGGACCCGAGCGTGCGGTCGGTCGAGGTGTTCGTCGAAACCGCGGCGGCCAAGCCGGCGGCACCAGCCGCCACGCCTGTGCCCCCCGCCCCGGCGCCGATGGCGGCGGCCGAGGCGGCGGGAGCCGCCGACGACATCGGCGCGCCGCTCGATCCCCGCTACACCTTCAAGAATTTCGTCACCGGCAAGCCCAACGAGTTTGCCTACGCGGCGGCGCGGCGCATTGCCGAATCGGACCAGGTGTCGTTCAATCCGTTGTTCCTCTATGGCGGTGTCGGCCTCGGCAAGACGCACCTGATGCACGCCATCGCTTGGCATATTCGCGAACGGGCGCCGCACCGCACGGTGCTGTATCTGTCGGCCGAGAAGTTCATGTACCGCTTCATTCGGGCCCTGCGCTATCAGGACACGATGTCGTTCAAGGAGCAGTTCCGCTCGGTCGACGTGCTGATGGTCGACGACGTACAGTTCATCGGCGGCAAGGATTCGACCCAGGAAGAGTTCTTCCACACCTTCAACTCGTTGGTCGACCAGGGGCGGCAGATCGTCATTTCCGCCGACAAGTCGCCGTCGGACCTCGCCGGCATGGAGGATCGCCTGAAGTCGCGGCTGGGTTGCGGCCTGGTCGCCGACATCCATGCCACGACCTACGAGCTGCGCTTAGGGATTCTCGACGCCAAGGCCGACATGCTGGGCTTCGACGTGCCGCCAAAGGTCAAGGAGTTCCTGGCACACAAGATCGCCTCGAACGTGCGCGAGCTGGAAGGCGCGCTGAACCGGGTCGTCGCCCACGCCCAACTGGTGGGCCGGCCGGTGACCCTGGAGAGCACGCAAGAGGTGCTGCACGACCTGTTGCGTGCCAACGACCGTCGCATCACCATCGAGGAAATCCAGAAGAAGGTCGCCGAGCACTTCAACATTCGCGTCGCCGACATGCACTCGGCGCGGCGCGCCCGCCAGGTGGCGCGGCCGCGGCAGGTGGCCATGTATCTCGCCAAACAGCTCACCGCCCGTTCGCTGCCCGAAATCGGCCGCAAATTCGGCGGCCGCGACCACACCACCGTCATGCATGCGGTGAAGAAGGTCGAGGAACTGCGCGAAGCCGACAGCTCCTTCGCCGAGGACGTCGAGCTGTTGCGCCGCATGCTGGAAAGCTGAGGCGGGCCGCCGGCGGCACGAACCTGCGAGCGGCGCGGCCGCCGCCATTTTTGGCCGCGCGCCATCAACCGCCAGGCGACCTTCGCCGCGCCGATTCCGCTTCGATTCTCAAGGGCTTCTGCTATACTGTGCCGCCCCCGACCAGGGGTCGGAACGTACCCGCAAAGGCAGCCTTCGGACATGAAGCTTACCATCGAACGTGCCGCGCTGTTGAAGTCCCTCGCCCACGTGCAGAGCGTGGTGGAACGGCGCAACACCATTCCGATCCTGTCCAACGTCCGCCTGGAAGGCCGCACCGGCACTTTGGGGCTCAATGCCACCGACATGGACCTCGACATTGTCGAGACCGTCGCGGCCGACGTGGTGCGCACCGGCGCCACCACCGCCCCGGCGCACACGTTGTACGAGATCGTGCGCAAGCTGCCCGAGGGCTCGCAGGTGGAGCTCGATCACTCCAGCGACAGCGGCCAGCTGACGCTGCGCTCGGGCCGCTCGAAGTTCTCGCTGGCCTGCCTGCCGGTCGAGGACTTCCCGGTAATGTCGGGCGGCGAGTTGCCCTATGTCTTCACCCTGGCGGCCGAGGAACTGAAGGGCCTGATCGATCGGACGCGCTTCGCCATCTCGACCGAGGAGACCCGTTACTACCTGAACGGCATCTACCTGCATGCCACCGAAAGCGAGGGGCTGCGCGTGCTGCGGGCGGTGGCGACCGACGGTCATCGGCTGGCGCGGGTCGAGGTGCCGTTGCCCGAGGGCGCCTACGGCATGCCGGGCATCATCGTGCCGCGCAAGACGGTCGCCGAGTTGCGCAAGCTGATCGAGGAAACCGCGGTGGAGGTCACGGTGTCGCTGTCCGAGACCAAGATCCATTTCGCTTTCGACAATGCCGCGCTGACCTCGAAGCTGATCGACGGGACCTTCCCCGACTACGAGCGGGTGATCCCGGTCGACAACGACAAGGTGCTCGAGGTCGACTGCAAGACCCTGGCCCAGGCGGTCGACCGCGTCGCCGCCATCTCCACCGAGAAGTCGCGGGCGATCAAGCTGGCGGCCGACAAGGGCCAGCTCGTGCTCTCCGCCTCGAGCCCGGAGAACGGCAGCGCGACCGAGGAGCTCGAGGCCTCGTATCAGGCGCCGGCCATCGAAATCGGCTTCAACTCGCGCTATCTACTCGACATCCTGTCGCAGATCGAGGGGGATGCCGCGCGTTTCGCCATGGCCGACGCCGCCTCGCCGACCGTGGTGCGCGACGTCGCCGACGCCAGTGCCGTCTACGTGCTGATGCCGATGCGGGTGTGAGCGACACGCGACCCGGCGCCATTGATGACCGGTCGGCCGTGGCGGTCATGCGCCTGACACTGACCGATTTCCGCAACTATCGCTTCCTGCGCCTCGACACGGACCCCCGCCCGGTCGTGCTGTGGGGGGAGAACGGTGCCGGCAAGACCAACGTGCTCGAAGCCCTGTCCTTTCTGACCCCCGGGCGCGGCTTGCGCCGGGCGCGGCTGTCGGAGGTGACGCGCCACGGCGCCGAGCCGGACGCGAGCTGGGGGGTGGCGGCAACGGTGGCCCGGCCCGAAGGCGCGGTGACCATCGGCACCGGCACCGAACCCGGCACCGAGCGGCGTATCGTGCGGCTGGACGGGCGAACGGCAAAGAGTCAGGCGGCCCTGGCCGAGGCGTTCAGCGCCATCTGGCTGACGCCGGCGATGGACCGGCTGTTCCAGGAGGGCGCGGCGGGGCGCCGGCGTTTCCTCGACCGCCTGGTGCTGGGCTTCGATCCGGCGCATGCCGGACGCGCCAGCGGCTATGAGCACGCCTTGCGCGAGCGCGCGCGCCTGCTGCGCCTGGGCCGCGCCGAGCCGACTTGGCTGGCGCGGCTCGAGGCCGACATGGCCGCCCGCGGCGTGGCGATGGCGGCGGCGCGCCGGGCGACGGTGGCGCGGCTGCAGGCGACGATGACCGACGGCGGGCCTTTTCCGGCCGCGGCCCTGGGCGTCGCCGGGGTCGAGACGTGGCTGGACGACATGACGCCCGAGGAGGCCGAGGAACGCCTGCGTCAGCGGTTGGCGGCGGGCCGCGGCCGCGATGCCGAAAGCGGCGGCGCCGGCGAGGGCCCGCACCGCAGCGACCTGCGGGTGCGGCACGTCGCCAAGGACATGCCGGCCGAGACGTGCTCGACCGGTGAGCAGAAGGCGCTGCTGGTGTCGATCGTGCTGGCGCAGGCGCGCGCCCAGGCGGCGGCACGGGGGACCGCCCCGGTGCTGCTGCTCGACGAGGTGGCGGCCCATCTGGATGGCGCCCGCCGCGCGGCGCTGTTCGACGAGATTGCCGCGATGGCGGCGCAAAGCTGGCTCACCGGCACCGATGCCGCCCACTTCGCCGGCCTCGGCGCGCGAGCCCAGTACGTCCACGTCGTCGACGGCGCCGTGGCCTAGGAACGCAAGGTAAGGATCGACATGTCGCAGCAGAACCCCACCCATGCCGCCACCGCCGCCGAGGAGTACGGCGCCGAATCGATCAAGGTGCTGCGCGGGCTCGATGCCGTGCGCAAGCGCCCCGGCATGTATATCGGCGACACCGACGACGGCTCGGGTCTGCACCACATGGTCTATGAGGTGGTCGACAACGCCATCGACGAGGCACTGGCCGGCCACGCCGATCTGGTCGAGGTGATGCTGAACGGCGACGGCAGTTGCACCGTGCGCGACAACGGCCGCGGCATTCCCGTCGGCATCCACAGCGAGGAAGGGGTGTCGGCGGCGCAGGTGATCATGACCCAGCTGCATGCCGGCGGAAAGTTCGACCAGAACTCGTACAAGGTGTCGGGCGGCCTGCACGGCGTCGGCGTCTCGGTGGTCAACGCCCTGTCGGAATGGCTGGACCTGCGCATCTGGCGTCACGGCCAGGAACACTACATGCGCTTCCGCATGGGTGAGCCGGAGCAGCCGCTGGCCGTGGTCGGCGAGGCCGGCGACCGCACCGGCACAGAGGTGACCTTCCTGCCCTCGACATTGATCTTCACCCAGGTCGAGTTCGACTTCGCCACGCTGGAGCATCGCCTGCGCGAGCTCGCCTTCCTGAACTCGGGCGTGCTGATCCGCCTGACCGACGCCCGCCACGGCGAGACGCAGACGGTGGAGCTGCACTACGAGGGCGGCATCGAGGCCTTCGTGCGCTATCTCGACCGCGCCAAGAGCGTGTTGCACAGCCCGCCGATTTCGGTGAGCGGCGAGCGCGACGGCATCATCGTCGAAGTGGCGATGGAGTGGAACGACAGCTATCATGAGACGACGCTGTGCTTCACCAACAACATCCCGCAGCGTGACGGCGGTACCCACCTCGCCGGCTTTCGCGCCGCGCTGACCCGCACCCTCAACAGCTATGCCGTCGAATCCGGCATCGCCAAGAAGGAGAAGGTGGCGCTCACCGGCGACGACATGCGCGAGGGGCTGACCTGTGTGCTGTCGGTCAAGGTGCCCGACCCCAAATTCTCGTCGCAGACCAAGGACAAGCTGGTGTCGTCCGAGGTGCGGCCGGTGGTGGAATCGGTGGTCGGCGACAAGCTGGCGCAGTGGTTCGAGGAACACCCGAGCGAGGGCCGCAAGGTGGTGGCCAAGATCGTCGAGGCGGCGGCGGCGCGCGAGGCGGCGCGCAAGGCGCGCGAGCTGACCCGACGCAAAGGGGCGCTCGACATCGCCACCCTGCCCGGCAAGCTGGCCGACTGCCAGGAACGCGACCCGGCGGGATCGGAACTGTTCCTGGTTGAGGGCGATTCGGCCGGCGGCTCGGCCAAGCAGGGGCGCAACCGCGCCTTCCAGGCCATCCTGCCGCTGCGCGGCAAGATTCTCAACGTCGAGCGCGCGCGCTTCGACAAGATGCTGTCCTCGGCGGAAATCGGCACGCTGATCGCGGCGCTCGGCACCGGCATCGGCCGCGAGGACTTCAAGGTCGACAAGGCGCGCTATCACAAGATCATCATCATGACCGACGCCGACGTCGACGGCAGCCACATCCGTACGCTTTTACTGACGTTCTTCTACCGCCAGATGCCCGAGCTGATCGAGAAGGGCTATCTCTACATCGCGCAGCCGCCGCTGTACCGGGCCAAGCGCGGCTCGTCCGAGGTCTATCTCAAGGACGACCGGGCGCTGGAGAATTACCTGATCGACGCCGGCCTGACCGACACCGTGCTGACCCTTCACGACGGCGTGCAAGTCGGCGGCAAGGACCTGCGCGACCTGGCCGAGCAGGCGCGCACGGTCAAGCATCTGCTAAAGCCACTGTCGCGGCGGGTGCCGATGCGGGTGATCGAGCAGGTGGCCATCGCCGGGGCGCTGTCGACCGCCGTGCTGGGCGCGCCGGAACGGGCGGCGGCGGCGGCCGCGGACGTCGCCCGGCGCCTCGACCAGCTCGAAGCCGAGCTGGCGCGTGGCTGGCATGGCCAAGCGACCGACGAAGGCGGGCTGGTGTTCACCCGCACCCTGCGCGGCGTCACCGAGACCCACGTCATCGACGGCGCCCTGGTGCGCAGCGCCGAGGCGCGCCGGCTCGACGAGCTGGCGCCGCGGCTGGGGGACATCTATGGCCACCACGGTCGCCTGGCGGCCAAGGAGCGCACGCTGGCCATCACCGGGCCGGTGGCGCTGGTCGATGCCATCACCGAGGCCGGCAAGAAGGGCATCGCCATCCAGCGCTACAAGGGGCTGGGCGAGATGAACCCCGGCCAGCTGTGGGAGACCACGCTCGACCCCAACGCCCGCTCGCTGCTGCAGGTCAAGATCACCCATGCCGACGCCGCCGAGGAGGTGTTCTCGACGCTGATGGGCGACGTCGTCGAGCCGCGCCGCGAGTTCATCCAGACCAATGCGCTCAAGGTGGCCAATCTCGACGTGTAGGGACCCGTCGCGTCGGGTCCCGTCAGGTGTTCGTCTCGTCGGGCGGTATGCCGGGGGGCAGAGAGGCGGCGGCGGTTCCCGCGTCGACCGGGGCGACTTCGCCGCCCACCGCGTAGCACGTCATCGACAGGGACCCCATCGCATAGCCACGGATCACCGGCAGGGGAGGTTCTTCCTTGCTTGACAGGCCGGCGACGTAGAGCAGTGGGACGAAATGCTCCGGAGTAGGAACCGCCAGCCGGTAGTCGGGGTGTTCGGTCACAGACAGAATACCGCCGGGATCGCTGGCCAGCCGGTGGTGCACCGCCTCGTCGAAGCGCTCGGCCCACGCGAAGGCGGCGTCAGGATGGTTCCAATCGATCACGCGAAGATTATGAACGATGTTGCCGCTGGCAATGACAAGGACGCCCTTTTCCCTCAGCGGCGCCAAGCGCGCCGCTAGCTCCAGATGGTAATCGAGCGGCTTGAGCGCATTGATCGAGAGCTGCACGACGGGAACATCCGCCGAAGGATACATATGGGCCAGGATGCTCCATGTGCCGTGGTCCAGGCCCCATTCCAAGTCAAGGCCGACCCATGACGGTTTGACGGTTTCGACGATCTCCGCCGCAATCTCGGGCGCGCCCGGCGCCGGATAGTCGAAGGCGAACAAGGCGGGCGGGAAGCCGTAGAAATCATGGATTGTCCGAGGCCGCGCCATGGCGGTGACCGCGGTGGCGCCGATATACCAGTGCGCCGAAACAACAAGGAGGGCGCGCGGACGCGGCACGGCGGCCCCCAACCTTCTCCATGCATGGGTAAAGCGGTTCGCTTCCAGGGTGTTCATCGGGCTGCCATGCCCGACAAACAACACCGGCATGTGGTTCACCATGGATACCCCGACGGCCACGTCACGGAGGGTCTCGGCGAGTTTACTTGAGAGGTAAACATGACGCGCAGCATCCTGTTCCGCGCCCGCGTCGGCGCCGCCCGAACCCGACGCCTCGCAATCACCCGACAGTCAAATCGGGCGGCGCACCACGTCAGACCGCTGCTGTCCGCTGGCGTGGGCAGACCGAGCTATGCAGGTCATCAGTTCGTGCATCCATTCGAAACGGGCCGCTATCCGCGCGGTCCCGTCAGAGGCGGGCCGGCCGCAGGGTCAGCATCCACCGCCACCCCCTCGATTCGCCGCCCGACGGGGTCGAACAGGTGCAGGCGGCGCAGGTCGGGGCGCAGGTGCAGGCTGTCGCCTTTGCGGGGGCGCAGGGCGCTGGCGCCGAGCCGCGCCGCCAGCGTGGTGCCGTCGGCCAGGGCCGCATGGACGATGCGGGCCTCGCCCAACTCCTCGACCATGACCACATGCGCCGCCAACACGTCGGCCTCGGCCGTCGCCGCCACGGCGAGATTCTCGGGGCGCAGCCCGAGATCGGCGCGGCCGACATCGGCGTAACCGGGGGCGCTCAGCCGCTCGCCGGTGGTCAGCACGATCTCGCCGGCACGAACTTCCACCGGCAGCAGGTTCATCGTCGGTGAGCCCATGAACTCGGCGGCAAAGCGGGTGGCGGGCCGGTGGTAGAGCTCGGCGGGCGTGCCGGCCTGTTCGATACGGCCGGCATTGAGCAGCACGATGCGATCGGCCAGGGTCATGGCCTCGAGCTGGTCGTGGGTGACGTAGACCATGGTCGCCGCCAGCGCCTCGTGCAGGCGGGCGATTTCCACACGAGTGCGCGCCCGCAGCGCGGCGTCGAGATTGGACAGGGGCTCGTCGAACAGGAACACCGCCGGTTCGCGCACGATGGCGCGGGCAATGGCCACCCGCTGGCGCTGGCCGCCCGACAGCTCGCGCGGCCGCCGGTGCAGCAGGCCGTCGATCTGCAGCATCTCGGCAACCCGGCGCACCCGCGCCGCCACCGTCTCCTTGGCCACCTTCGCCAAGGTGAGGCCGAAGGCGATGTTGCGATAGACGTCCATGTGCGGATAGAGGGCGTAGGACTGAAACACCATGGCGACGCCGCGCTTGGCCGGCGTCAGATGGGTGACGTCGCGCCCGCCGATGTCGATCGAGCCGGCGGAAACCTCCTCAAGGCCGGCGATCAGGCGCAACAGCGTTGACTTGCCGCAACCCGACGGGCCGACGAAGACGACGAACTCACCGTCGCCGATCTCCAGGTCGATGTCGCGGATCACCGCGACATCCCCGAAGCGCTTGCCGAGATTTTGCAGTTTCACCCGGGCCATGTCCCTACCCTTTCACAGCCCCGGCCGTCAGCCCCGCGACCAGGCGGCGCTGGAAGACCAGCACCAGGAAGATCAGCGGCACGGTGACGATCACCGATGCCGCCATGACGTTACCCCACGGCAGTTCATGCTCACTGCCACCGGTGATCAGCGCGATGGCCACCGGCACGGTGCGCTGGTCGTTGGACAGGGTGAAGGTCAGGGCGAACAGGAACTCGTTCCACGCGGCGATGAAGGCCAGCAGCGTCGTTGCCGCCATGGCCGGCATCAGCAGCGGCAGCAGGATGCGGGTAACCAGCACGAAGGGCGTGGCACCGTCCATGATCGCCGCCTCCTCGATCTCGACCGGCAGGTCGCGCATGAAGGCGGTCAGCACCCACACGGTGAAGGGCAGGGTAAAGATCATGTAGGACAGGACCAGTCCCAGCAGGTTGTTGTAAAGGCCCAGCAGGCGGATGACCTCGAACAGTCCCGACAGCACCGCCACTTGCGGGAACATCGACACGCCCAGGATCACGTAGAGCAGCGTGCGCCGCCCGGCGAAGCGCACGCGCCCGAGGGCGAAGGCGGCGCTCACCCCCAGCGCCAGCGAGATCGCCACGACGCCGATGGACACCGCCACCGAATTGAGGATGTTGCGGGCGAAGGGCTGCTCAAGCCAGATGCGCGCATAGTTCGAGAAATCGAATTCCGCCGGCCAATAGCTGACGCGGAAGATGGCGGTGTCCGTCTTCAGCGAGGTCACCACCGCGTAGTAGAAGGGGAACAGCAGGAACACCAGCAGCATGGTGCATGCCAGCAGCAGCCCGACGCGGATCAGCACCGGTCTCATCGCCGCCTCCCGTCGAGATCGAGGCGCATGGCCATCAGGTAAAGGGCGGTCATCAGGGCGATGACGAAGAATACCAAGGTCGAGGCCGCCGAGCCGTAGCCGACGTCCTGGAAATCGACCAACTCGCGGCGCGCGAACACCGACAGCGTCATCGTGGCGTCGGTGGTGCCGGTCATGACGTAGACGAGATCGAACATGCGCATGGCGTCGAGCAGGCGGAAGATCACCGCCACCGCCAGGGCTGGCCGAATGAGCGGCAGCGTGACCTGGACGAACACCCGCACCGGATGAATGCCATCGACGCGGGCCGCCTCGTAGCAGTCCTTCGGTACCATCTGCAGGCCCGCCAGTACCAGCAGGGCGACGAAGGGCGTGGTCTTCCACACGTCGGCAATGATCACCGACGTCATCACCAGGTGCGGTTCGGCCAGCCAGGCTACTGGCGCGGCGATCAGGCCGAGCCGTATCAGGGCGTCGTTCACCACCCCGAACTGGTCGTTCAGCATCCACCCCCACATCTTGGCCGAAACCACCGTCGGGATCGCCCAGGGGATGAGGAGCGCCGCCCGCATCAGCCCCCGCCCGCGAAAATCGATGTTGAGCAGCACCGCGAACAGCACCCCCAACACCGTCTCCAGCGTCACCGAGATCACGGCGAAGACCAAGGTGTTGTGCAGGGCGGCCAGCCATTGCGGGTCGCTGAGCACGCCGTACCAGCGCCCGCGGTCATAGGCGAGGTAGTTGCCCAGGCCGACGAACTCGTAGTTGGCCATGTCGACCAGCGTGGCGTTGGTCAGGCTGAAATAGGCGGTGCGGGCCAGCGGCCACAGGGCGACCACGGCCAATACGAGCAACATGGGCGCCAGGAACAGCCACGCCGACCGGACGCGCTCGCGCGACATCGCGCTGCCGCGTCCGTCGGCCATCACCAGCGCGCCCTGTATTTCAGCCGGTCGAGTTCCGCCTCCAGCTGCGCCAGCCGCGGTGCCACCGGCGCGCCCGATAGAACGTCGTGAGTGGCGC
This sequence comes from Rhodospirillaceae bacterium, assembly GCA_036675815.1. GTDB lineage: Bacteria > Pseudomonadota > Alphaproteobacteria > Rhodospirillales > Magnetospirillaceae > JAKFEE01. Next base: position 9,685 of record JAKFEE010000033.1, on the reverse strand, counting down.
GCCAGACATCGCTGGACAGGCGGTTGTAGTGGGCGCCGGCCACGCGCGACGGCCGCGCCGCGGCATTGCGCAGCGGTTCGCGGAGAGCGCCGAAGAACGGATTGGCGGCCAGCACCTCGGCATCGTCATAAAGGGACGGGATGGTCGGGTTATAGGCGGCGGCGATGGCCCGCTTCTTCTGCTGCTCGCGGCTGGTCAGGAAGGCCACCAAGTCGGCCGCCGCCTCGGGGTGCTTGGAATAGCGCGATACCGCCAGATGCCAGCCGCCGAGGGTGCCCGAGGTCTTGCCACCGGGGCCGCCGCGTGGCAGCGGTATGACGCCGACCTTCCCGCGCACCGGGCTCCCCTCGCCCTGCGCCAACGCCCAGGCATAAGGCCAGTTGCGCATGAAGACGGCGTTGCCGGTTTGGAATACGCCGCGGGCCGCCTCCTCATCATAGTTCAGCACGCCACGCGGGGCGATGTCGCCGACCCAGCTCGCCGCCAGGGTCAGCGCCTCGATGGCGCGGGGATTGTTGATGGTGATCGCGCCGCCCGCGTCGACGATGGTGCCGCCGCCGAAAGAATCGATCCACTCCAGCACGTTGCAGGTCAGGCCCTCATAGGCCCGCCCCTGGAAGACAAAACCCCACATGCGCGGATTGCCCCGCGCCCGCTCGGCCTCCTGGATGGCGCGGGCGGTTTCGGTCATCTCCCGCCACGTGGTGGGCGGCGCATGCCCGTAACGCTCGAGCAGATCCTTGCGATAGTAGAGCACGCCCACATCGGCCCACCACGGCATGGCGACGAGCCGCCCGTCCACGGTATCGTTGGCGATCAGCGATGGGAAATGAGCCTTGGGCGCATCGCCCACCTGGGGGTGCAGGTCGATGAGATGCGTGGCCAGCATGCCCGACCACACCACGTCGATCTGCAGGACATCGATATCGTCGGTGTGCGAGGCGAGCATCTGCAGGTAAAGCGCCAGCCGGTCGGTCGAGGAGTTGGGGGTGGTGACGATGTTCACCCGGTTGTCGGTCTGCCGCTCCCATTCGGCCACCGCGTCGGTGCAAAGCTGGAGTTCGACGCCGAGAGCGCCACAGGCTATGGAAATCTCCGCCGCCGCCACCGTGCGCCACCATGGCGCCACGATGGCCACGAACCCCAGAGCACATAACAGCCGACGCAGACGGCCAGCGCGTTCCCAGCCGCCGAAAATCCTGCTGACGCGCTCAAATGCCGGCGGCCTCACCCGATCACAAGACCGCGTGGCTGCTCCGTCAATGATCACGGTCGCCCCCGCCGTAGTGTCGACGACTCTTCCGCCGCCCTGTCGTGATTGCACCCCTCTATGTGCGAGCGCGTCTTCCCAAAAAATTCGCTGTTGGTCAAGCATTGTTCTGGTGTGGCCCCGATATATTGGCGCACGCCATACATCAATTTACCTTGATGGCTTGCAATGGCCGCCACCGCTGGAGACACCTTTGGCATTTTGCCGCTGACCAGCACCCAAAGCCCTTCTTAGGGCTCCTGATACGATTCCGCGCCCCCGTTCCGCTCGGGTGAGGTCATCCGCGGCGGGACATCGCCGCAACCCTCCGAGCGATCGCGGTACAGCGCGGCGCGCGCGAGCAATATGAAGGCGATCGGCGTGGTGACGAACATGAGGGAGGCGATCAGCAGCTCATGAACGACCAGCCGCCGCTCCAGGACCGAGAAGCATAGCATCGAGGCGATCAGCACCAGGCCGATTCCCAGGGTCGCACCGAGGGTGGGGGCGTGGATCCGCTCGTAGAAGCTGCCGAGCCGTAGCAGCCCGAGCGAACCTATTGCGGCCAGGCCGGCCCCAAGCACGACCAGCAGCGCCGTGAGAACCGCGGCCCAGGCGGGCAACTGAGCCAAGTGCGTCATTCGATCACTTCCCCACGCATCAGGAACTTGGCCAATGCCGCGGTGGTGACGAAACCGAGCAGTGCGATGATCAGTGCCGCTTCGAAATACAGCGTACTGCCGGTGCGGATGCCGAACACCAGAAGCAGGATGGCGGCGTTGACGTACAGGGTGTCGAGCCCGAGCACACGGTCCTGGGCGCGCGGCCCCCGCAGCATACGCCAGAGGGCGCAGACCATCCCCGCCGCCAGCAGGATTTGGGCAAGGAAAAGGGCTTCGGTCAGCAGCGTCAGGGCGGTCATTCGAAAATCTCCCTCAACCTACGCTCGTAGCGCCCTTTGATGGTATCGAGCCACACCTGTTCGTCGACAAGGTCGAGGATGTGGAGCAGCACGCTGTTTCGGACGGAGTCATACGCAACCCAGATCGTTCCGGGCGTCGCCGTTATGATGCACGCCAGCGCGGCCAACCCGTATGGAGCCTGCATGTCGAGAGGGATGCGTAAGAAACGGGACGTGCGCTCCTTAGACCTTATGCCCAAAATGATGCTGGCAACCGCGAGGTTGGAGCGGACGATGTCGCTAAGCACCACGAACGCAAGCTCGACGGCCACGAGGGGGCGCCTCAACCTTCCCTGGGGCAGATTGAGCCGCCGCGTGATCAGAGCCGCGATCAAGGAAAGCGACGCCCCGAGCACCACGGCGCCGAGGCCCATGCTCCCGTGCAACAGCAGCCATACGCCCGTGAGGGCGGCCGTGACTGCCGCAAGTTTCGAGCGCCGGCTCATCGGCCGCCGCCCTTGACGTGCCCCGCTGCGGACGGCGGCAGCACATCGGCGATGTAGCCCTTTGGAGAATGCAGCGCTTTGGCGGTCGCCTCCATGTACCGCATCACCGGTCCGGCTTGAACGGTCATGATGACGCACAGGACGAGGAGCGACAGCACCGGCGCGATTTCGACGATGCGGATGCGCGGCACCTTGCCGGCCGGCGACACCCAGAAGACGTCGATGCCGGCGCGGGTCACAGCAATGATCGTCGCGAGGCCGGACAGGATCAGCGCGATCAACAGGGCCCAGGTGGTCCCCGCCACGCTGCCCGTATCGCGCAGGAGCGGCGCCAAGATGGCGAACTTGGCCAGAAAGCCCGAAAGCGGCGGCAGCCCCGCCAGGACGAGGCCGCAAGCCATGAAGCCCATGCCGAGGATCGCCATGGTCGCCGGAATGGGGACGCCGACCGCCGCCACCACCTCCTCCTCTTCGTCCTCGCCGAATGCCTCGCGGCTCACGGCGAGCACGTCGGCGCCGACGCCGCGGCCGCGCTCGACCAGTTCGATCAGCAGAAAGAACCCGGCGATGGCCAGCACCGAACTGGTCAGATAGAACAGCGCGCCGCCCGTGGCGGCAGCCTGCCCAGCCCCGATCGTCGCCAGCAGCGTCCCCGAGGACACCAACACACTCGCCCCGGCGAGCCGCGTAAGGTGCTGCGTCGCCAGGACGGCGATCGTGCCGAAGGCGATGGTCAGGAGCCCGCCGACCAGCAACCAGGCGCCGCCGAAGCCAGCCGATGGTCCGGCTGCATCCCCAAAGATCAGGAGCCACAGCCGCAGTACGGCATAAATACCGACTTTGCTGAGGATCGACACGATGGCGGCGGGGGCGGCGCCGACGGTCGCATAGGTATTCGGCAACCAGAAGCCGAGGGGCCACATGCCCGCCTTGATCAGGAAGGCGACGCCCAGGATCGCTGCCCCCGCCTCCAGCAGCACCCGGTCCGCGTCGGCCACGGCGGCCACCCGCCCGGCCAGCTCCGCCATGTTGAGACTGCCCGTGATGCCGTAGATCATGCTCACGCCGATCAAGAAGAGCAGCGAGGCCGCGAGATTGATGGCGAGGTAGTGCAGCCCGGCCTTGACCCGCGCCGCGCCCGAGCCATGCAAGACCATGCCGTAGGAGGCGGCCAGCATGATCTCGAAGAATACGAACAGGTTGAAGAGATCGCCGGTGAGGAACGCCCCGTTGAGGCCCATGAGCTGGAACTGGAACAGCGAGTGGAAATGGGCTCCGACGCGGTGCCACCGGGCGATCGCGAACACCAGCGCGGCCAGCCCGAGGGTACTGGCGAGCGCCGCCATGAGGGCGGAAAGACGATCCAGCACCAGGACGATGCCGATCGCCGGCGGCCAGTTGCCGAGCTGGTAGACACCCGTCACGCCGGAATCCGCCACATACAACAAAACGAACGACAGCAGGACCAGAGTCGTCGCCGAGGCGATGCCGAGGGCGGCCTTGATCGTATGCTGGCGGTCGTCGATCCGCATCATCGCGGCGCCGACCACCAACGGCAGTACGATCGGCGCTATCAGAAGATGTTCCGCCCAGCCGCTCACCGCTCGTTCTCCCGCCCGTCCACGTGGTCCGTGCCGGTCAAGCCGCGCGCGGCGAGAAGGACCACCAGGAACAGCGCCGTCGTGGCGAAGCTGATGACGATGGCTGTGAGCACCAGCGCCTGCGGCACCGGATCTGCGTACAAATCCAGGCTGCCCGACGTGCCTGGGGCGAGTATGGGAGCTGCCCCGGTCCGTAGGCCGCCAGTCGAGAAGATGAACAGGTTGACGGCATAGGACACCAGCGACAGGCCGATGATGACCTGGAAGGTTCTCGGCCGTAGCAGCAGCCAAACCCCCGCCCCGGTCAGCGCTCCGATGCCCAGCGACAGGATCAGTTCCATCAGCGCCCTCCGCCAGCGTCGGAAGGCTCAGGCAACGGCGCCTGAACGGGGCGGGGAGGAACGGAGCGCTGCCCACGGACGGACTGGCGGGCGAGAGCGACAAGCATCAGCACCGTGGCGCCGACGACCAGAGCGAACACGCCGACATCGAACAGAACGGCGCTCGCCATCGGGACCGTGCCGATGACCGGCAACTCGGCATAGGAGAAGTAGGAGGTCAGGAAGGGTTGCCCGAACAGCCATGCGGCCATTCCGGTCCCCGCCGCCAGCAACAGACCGGCAGTCATCCAGCGCAGCGGCAGGATACGCAGCCGTGCCTCGATCCACTGCGTCCCGCCCAGCATGTACTGCAGGATCATCGCGATGGAGGCCGTCAGGCCCGCGGTGAACCCGCCGCCCGGAAGGTCGTGCCCCCGCTGCAACAGGAACAGGGCGACCAGGCAAATCGCCGGGAACACCAGCTTCGACAACAGCAGCGGCACGATCAACCAGTCCGCCAGCCCGCTGGTTTCGAAAGCCGCCTGTTCGCGCTGCTGCTCGGGGATTTCGACGCTGTCGGCGGCCGGGCGGAATCGACGCAGCAGGGCGAAGCTGGTGAGCGCCACGACGCACAGCACGGTGATTTCGCCGAGCGTATCGAAGCCGCGGAAGTCCACCAGGATCACGTTCACCACATTGGTGCCGCCGCCCGCGGTGTAGGCGTGCCGCAGGAAGTGCTCGGCAAGGAGTTCGGGGGGGGACCGCGTCATCACGCCGAAAGCGAGCATCGCCATGCCGAACCCGGCCGTGATCGCGATGGTAAGATCGCGCAGGCGGCGGGATGCCGTGACCATTTCGGGGTCGCGTCCGGGAATCTCCAGGCGCTTGGGCAGCCAGCGGAGCCCTAGCAGAATCAAGATCGTGGTGACCACCTCGACCAGCAGTTGGGTCAAGGCCAAGTCGGGCGCGGAGAACCATACGAAGGTCACGGAGGTCACCAGCCCAGCGCCGCCGAGCAGGATCAGGGCGGCAAGGCGATGATACTTGGCCTGCGCTGCCGCGCCGAACGCGCAGCCAGCGCCAATCGCCCAAATCAGCGCCAGTACCGGATCGACGGGGGCCGGCAGCAGGTTGCCCGGCCCCAAGCCCCGCTGATAGAGGGTCCAGCCGGCGGCCAGAATCGCAACGCTGACGACGAGGCGCAATTGCGATTGCAGCCTGCGGCTTCCCAGCCGAGCCTCGAGGAAGCGCGCAAAGCGCCAGGACACAAATACCATCGCCAGCTCGAAAATCCGCCGTCCCTCGAAGCGGCGGATCACCGGCGGGCCGTCCGAATTCTGCAGGACGTTGCGCTGCAGCAGGAAGTAGAGCAGCACGCCGGCGCAGAGTGCGATCGCGCTCATCAGCAGGGGAAGGCTGAGGCCGTGCCAGACCGCCAGACTGTATTCGGGTGTGGCCGCGCCCAGCGTCGCATAGGCGGCCATGTCCAGGAACGGGCCGATGGTCGCGGCGGGAAGGAGCCCGACGATGATGCAGGTCAGAACCAGGACCTCCACCGGAAACCGCATCCAGGCCGGCGGCTCATGGGGCGTGCGGGGCAGCCCCACCGGGTCCGGGCCGAAGAAGATGCCGTGGATGAACCGCAGCGAATAGGCCACGCTGAAGGCGCTCGCCACGATGGCGGCAATGGGCAGCGCCTCGAACAAGAACGACATCTCGCCCTGGGCCGACAGCGCCTCGGCGAAGAACATCTCCTTGGAGAGGAAGCCATTGAGCAGCGGCACGCCGGCCATGGCGGCGGCGGCGACCAGGGCCAAGCGGGCGGTGAACGGCATGAAGCGGTTCAGCCCGGACAGACGCCGAAGGTCGCGTGTCCCGGTCTCGTGATCGATGATCCCCGCGGCCATGAACAGCGACGCCTTGAAGGTGGCATGGTTCATGATGTGGAAGATCGCCGCCACCATGGCGAGCTCGCTGTTCAGTCCCAGCAGCAGGGTGATCAGGCCGAGATGGCTGATGGTCGAATATGCCAGCAGCCCCTTGAGATCGGTCTGGAAAATCGCGGCATAGGCGCCCAGCAGCAGCGTGACCATGCCAGCCGACCCGACCATCCAGAACCACGCCTCGGTCCCTGCCATGACCGGCCAGAGGCGCGCGATCAGGAAGACGCCGCCCTTCACCAGAGTTGCCGAATGCAGGTAAGCCGAGACCGGCGTCGGCGCGGCCATCGCGTGGGGGAGCCAAAAATGGAAAGGAAACTGCGCGCTCTTGGTCAACGCCCCCAGCAGGATGAGCATGAGCGTCAGCGGGTACAGCTCGTGCGTTCGGATGAGGTCGCCGGCGGCCAATACCGCGTCAAGGTCGTAGCTGCCGACGATCTGGCCCAGCACCAGCACGCCCGCGAACAGACACAGCCCACCGGCGGCGGTGACGGTCAGCGCGATGCGCGCACCGTCCCGAGCGGCCGCCGTGTGATGCCAGTACCCGATCAGCAGGAACGAGAACAGGCTGGTCAGTTCCCAGAAGAAAGCGAGTTGGACGAGGTTTCCGGAGATGAAGACCCCGACCATGGAGCCCATGAAGGCAAGGAGGAACGCGAAGAAGCGCGGGACCGGATCCTCGGCCGACATGTAGTATCGCGCGTAGAGGATAACCAAAGCGCCGACGCCGAAAACCAGCCCGGCGAACACCCAGGCGAAACCGTCCACCCTCAGGACGAAGGTCAGCCCGACGCTCGGCATCCACTCGAATGCCCGGATGACCACCCCTCCGGCACTGACCGGCGCATACATGCCCCCCATCGCGGCCAGGTCGACGAGCGCGACCGCACCAGCCAGCCAGGCCGCCGCGTTCCGTGCACGCAAAGGCAGAAGCCCCGCGATCACCGCTCCCAGATAGGGGAGGCCTATGACGGTCAGGAGCAGGAGATCCTGAGGCATTGTCCGGTGTCAGCCTCCATGCCGAACGGAGCGACGCGGTACGATCCTCATTCCTCCGAGCCTTCGTCCCTCTCCGCGGCGTCGGCGGCGTTGCGCAGGATCTGGATCACCTCTTGCGGCGTCGGCGCGCGGCGCAGCAGCCGCAGCACCTGAGGGTCGCGCAAGGCCCGGCAGATGTCCGCCACCGCGTTCATCAGGCCCTTGCGTTGCGCCACAGGCCACAGCACCGCGAAGACCAGGTCGACCGGCTGGTCGTCCCCTGCGTCGAACCCGATCGGGCGGCTCAGGCGCACGAACAGGATGGCCGGCGCGCTGCCGTCGCGGATCTCCGCATGGGGAAGCGCCACACCCTTGCCGAGAGCGGTCGAGCCCAAACGCTCGCGCGCATTCAGCGCCTCCAGAAGATCCTCCGCAGAGCGCCCGACGCGCCGCGTACCTTCCGCCGCAAGCAGCTCCAGCAAGGCGGCCTTGTTGCCGGGAGCAACGTCGAGGATGACGTCCGCCGCCGAAAGAAGGTCCAAAAATCCCAAGCTCCCGCCTCCAAAGCGGCTGTTTTTCGACCCCTCCACTCTAACCCCGCCTTCACGGTAATCAAGCAGCCCCGTCGTCTCCGCCTGTCCGGCCTCACCGGAAGGGTCGAGGACGTGCAGGACCGGAAGATCAGAACTCCACTCCTCGCTCAACGCTGCCGATGCAACCCGCAGCGACAATGCTGGAAATCGGGTCACAAGGTGCCGAAGCCACGCGCCATTGCCGCGGCGAGAATCGGCAGCAGGGTGAACAGGGCAATCTCGGTTTGGATGCAGCGGCGTACCGTGACCAGTTCGGTCGCGCCGGCGCCTGCCGGGGATCGCCAGCGGCGGAAGGCGACGCTGGGTCGGACCGAGAGCAGCCCGATCCCTGCGAAGACGCCGATTTTTGCCCAGAAGGCGAGGTTCGCGGCGTAATAATCCCACCCCTTTGCCGCCAGCGATGCGCGGGCGAACCCGACGATCAGGAGCAATGCCGCGGTAAGGCCATAGGCCATGTCGAGCCGCATGAGGCGCCGAATGGCGACGGTGTCCAAATCCGGCCGAATGGCGCTCGCTTGCGCCATCAGGATGCCGAACAGGGCGAAGGCCGCGAGATGGTGCGCCGAAGCCAGAACAAGATCCAGCATGGGTCGACTCCGCAGCATGTACGCAAAAGGCCATCCGTCAGCGGACGGTCTCCCGTTCCTGACGGTGATGATGGCCGTTATCCTCGCTGGGAGTCGAGTCGCTGGAATGGAGGCCCGTCGAGGCCCGCCCCTACGGCCCGCCGACCTCGGGCAACACCGCAGCCAAGCCCAGTGCGGCGGCGGTGGTGACCAGCAGCAGCCACGGCCAGAGGGAAGTGCCTTGCTTGCGGCGGCGTGGTGGTTGACGAGAGATGGTGAGGTAGCCGAGCGCGGGTCTCATGGCATCAGCCTACCCGCAAGATGTTGCGGACTCCTTTCGCGCCACCCAGTCATGGCACCGATCCGGCGGCGCCTCGCGGCTATGGCTTTGGTAATAACGCCAAAAAGCACCTGACCGGGAAAGGCGTATCGCGCTACTTAAATCCGATGTACGAGATCTGCTTCACCATCATTGACCTGGAGGGGCACTCGGCCACGTTGGCCGGTCTCGATGGGCGCCTTCAGGCGTGCCTGTCGGCGCGAGGCTGCCAGGGTCTGGTCCTCGATTGCAGCCTTCCCGGCAAGATTTTCGCCATCGGACATCTGTGCGATGAAGAACACGCCGTGGCCGCCGCCAATCATCTGGCCGCCTGCGTTGGCCGACAGTGCCCGGTGATCGTCGAGGTCAGCGAACTGGGCACGGCAAACCACATTTTGCGCAAGACCATCATCGATCCGGCCGCCGGATCGCTGCAGGCCGCCGAATAGCAGCTCCGCACAGGAAAGCCGCTCGATCGCGCCGAGCGACGCGCCCGGCTGCGTTCCACTTCCATCGGACCCCGATCGGGCGCCCGCCGCCTCGGGCAGCATCGCGATAGCCACATGAAGATAATGGTTGATTAGCCGCGTCGGCTATAGCATCTTCAATTCAGCAAAGCGGTACCGAATTACCGGATAGCCGCAACCAGAGACGCAGGAGACACCATCATGAAGACCATCGCCCTCGCCGCCGCCGTCGCCGCCCTCATCGC